>NZ_CP036525.1:6101779-7322135 GCF_007741535.1 Rubripirellula lacrimiformis | reverse complement strand
GAATTTCTTGCACGGTCAAACCCAAACAGGCTCGTTCGCGGATGATCTTCAACGCCATCACGACTTCCTTGTCTTCGATCGCCATCACATCGGTCGAGTGCCGCGATGCAACGCCCAGTGGTTGGACCAGGCGGATCGTGCGAGCCGGTTTTTCGCCATGCATCAAACGATCCAGCAACGCGGCGGCTTCGTAACCAATGCGTTCGGCAGCCGGCACCACGCTCGAAAGCTGCGGTTGGCAGAAGTCGCAAATGACTTGGTCGTTATCGACGCCGATGACCGCCACCTGATCGGGAATCGAAAGTCGGGCCGATCGACAGGCCTCCAGCACATGTTGGCCGCGAAAGTCGTTGCAGGCCATGATCCCGATCGGTTTCGGCAAACTTTGCAGCCATTCGACAATCTTCGCTTGCTGTTTTTCCCAGCCGCTGCGACGCGCCTGGGACCAATCCGATGCATGGCAATGTGCCTGGTGGCCGCGTTCACCGACGGCTGCCGAAAAACCGATCCGCCGCTCGGTCGACCAGTGATGATCGCTGAACCCGCAAAACGCAAAGTTCGTCAAACCGCGTTCGATCAAGTGCTCCGCTGCCATCCGTCCGATCGCTGCATGGTCGTTCCAGATCGCCGGAATTCCTTGATCGCCATAGATGTCGGTCAAATTGACGGTGGGAATGCCCCACTTCAAAATGATGTCCGCCATCTCCGGCGTCGTCGATCGTGTGATGATCCCGTCGCCGTCCCAGCGTCGTAGCCATGCCGGCGGTGAAACCAACAGCTCTCGCAGGTCCAGCTGTACCGACCATGATGGCGCTTCGACCATGTAACGGCTGATCCCTTCCAACACACCGCGACCGAACGACATCGCTGTCTCAACGATCAGCAACACATTCGGGCGATCGCCTTCGCGTGGAAGACCGGTCGATTTACCGCGAATCGTTTCTTTCATAGGGTTTCTAGCCGAGTGTCGCCGCAAGTCATGGAGATCAGGGGTGCAGAATGGTCTTCACAAAACGTTGATCGCACGCTGGATAACGATTGTTGCCAAGTTTGAGACATTTTGCCAGGTTCCGCCGTAACCGACACTACGCTCGATCGTATCGTAAATCAGGGGGCCAATCGATTCTTAGACGCCGTTTTCTAGTAAAATATGTGATAAGAGTCTCATTCGCAGAACCTTGATTCTCATTGGCAGGCCTCGCTGAACGGCTAGGATGAGTAGCCTGGAAGCGTCCCGCAAAGGCCGTTTGACGGGGGTTTCCATTCCCCAAGTCCCCACCTGTTCTGATCCCGCCTGTCCTCTCCGGTTCTCTCATGACCCACCTCGGTTCTCTCATGACGAAGTGTTCGCGACGATCTGCTAGCAACACGTTCACGCGTGCTGGCCTGTCGGCAGCCGATCGTCGCTGTTCGGCGACCCGCTTGCCCCAGTTCGGAATATCTAGGTTCGGAATCACGACGATCGGCCAGTCCTGGTTCGCAGTCGCCGCGGCGGTGGTGTTCGCGTTGCCGCTGGGAATCCCTGCGACCGCGACGGCCGATGAACCGTCCGAAACCGGCCGCTCGGAAACGGATCAAGTTGAACCCGTCGCCAAGGTCGATTTTGCACGTCAGGTGCAGCCCATTCTTGCTAAGCGGTGCTATGCCTGTCACGGCCCGGACGAAGCCGAAGGCGGACTGAAGTTTGTCGATAAAGAGTCCGCGTACGCCGAGACGGATTCGGGCGAATTCGCGATCGTGCCAGGCGATGTGGATGCCAGCGCATTGATCACGCGGATCATGTCCGACGACCAGTATGAACGGATGCCGCCCGAAGGTGACCCGGTCACGCCCGAAGAAATCGAAATCCTGAAGGCCTGGATCGCCGCCGGAGCGCCATGGAGCGACCACTGGGCCTTTGAACCGATGGACAACCCCAAGCCACCGGTGGTCAGTGATCCAAATTGGAACCAGCATCCCGTGGATGCGTTTATCTATGACGATTTGGCCGCCGCGGGGCTGTCCCCCAATTCACCAGCGAAACGAAGCGAACTGATTCGTCGCGCCTACTACGACCTGACCGGCTTGCCACCGACGATTCAACAGGTCAAGGCGTTTGTCGATGATCAGGACCCATTGGCTTTCGAAAAGATCATCGACCAGTTGTTGGATTCCGATCAGTACGGCGTTCGTTGGGGACGGCATTGGTTGGACTTGGTTCGCTATGCCGAAACAAATTCGTTCGAACGTGATAGCGTCAAAACCAATGCGTGGAAGTATCGCGATTACGTTATCGATGCATTCAACAACGACAAACCCTATGACCAGTTCGTTCATGAACAACTAGCCGGTGATGAACTGGACAAGGTCACGACCGAATCGTTGATCGCAACCGGATACTATCGGTTGGGGATCTGGGACGATGAACCGGCCGACCCGCTGCAGGCTCGTTTCGACGAGATCGACGACATCATCACGACGACCGGCCAGGCGTTTTTGGGTCTGACAATCAACTGTGCTCGCTGCCACGACCACAAGATTGATCCGATCCCACAAGCGGATTATTACAGCATGGTCGCCTTCCTAGCCGACGTGACGTCCTTCGCGACTCGCGGCGACGGCGCCACCAACAACCAGATCGACGTGACGCCACCCGATGTCGCGGCCCAACATCAACAGTGTGATGCCGACCAAAAACGTGTCGAATCGGCAATGCACGCGATCGAACAGGCGGGCATCGCGAAGATGTCGGCGCCCGATCAACGGGCCACCGAAGGCAAACCCAAGGCTCGCCAACGGGTTCTGAATGCCCGGCTAGAAGAAAACCTGGACGCCCAACAGTGGGAAACCTACCAAGGGTTGGTGATCGAGGCCAAAGCCATCCGGAAACGACGCGGTGCTTTGCCCCGACGGGAAACCGTGATGGGACTAGCCAAATGCGAGGCCAAGCCAGAGCAAACCTTCGTGCTGTTCCGTGGCAATCCGCATTCACCGGCGGATCCGGTTCAGCCGGACTTTCCCAAGATCTTTGGCGAACAACCACCTAGCTTTCCTGAACCGGGGCCCGATGCCACATCGGCCGGACGTCGACGTGTGTTGGCCCAGTGGATGACCCAGCCCGAGAATCGCTTGACCGCGCGGGTGATGGCGAACCGATTGTGGCAGTTCCACTTTGGTCGCGGCATCGTTCGCAGCAGCAACAATTTTGGGCAACTGGGAACCCCACCCACCCATCCGTTGTTGTTGGATTGGTTGGCCCAGCGTCTGATCGAAGGCGATTGGAAACTGAAATCGATGCACCGGCTGATCATGTCCAGCCGCGCCTACCAGATGTCGTCGTCCAGCAACGCGCAAGGCGAATCGGTCGACCCCGACAATCAACTGTTTTGGCGATTCGATCCACGTCGTCTGAGCGCCGAGGAGGTTCGCGATTCGATCCTGGCGGTCAACGGGACGTTGAATCGGCAGGTCGGCGGTCCCAGTTTCTATCCCCAAATGTCGGCCGAAGTACTTGCGGGCCAATCGCGTCCGGGGGACGGTTGGGGACAGTCGACTCAAGATCAACGCAACCGCCGCAGCGCCTACATTCACGTCAAGCGATCGTTGTTGTCGCCGCTGTTGACCGCGTTCGATTTTCCCGATCCCGACCTGACTTGCGAAGAACGGTTTGCGACGCTGCAGCCCGGCCAAGCGTTGTCGTTGTTGAACAGCGATTTTGTGCACCAGCAGGCCACGGCTTTGGCCGTTTCGGTGGGCAGCGATCAATTGACCGAACCGTCGGACAACCCTCGGATTGTGCGACGCACCATTCGGTCGGTGCTGCAGCGGGAAGCCAGCGAGGACGAAGTTCGCGCCGGTGACCAATTGATCCAAGATCTGCAGAACGAATTCAAATTGCCTCGCGGCCGCGCGGTACAGATGTTCTGTTTGTCGGTTCTGAACTGGAACGAATTCATGTTTGTTGATTAATCCGCCTGGCGCTTGGTCGGTCCATGGACCCGGCGCTTGGTCGCAACATGGACCCGGCGTCCCATCGCGACGACTTTCCATCGCAACGACGCTGCGGCGCAGCATCGATACAGCGTTTCAACGCACCACGGACGTCGCCGTCGTGGCCACGAACACAGCGACGGCGTCCTTCATCACACCCGCCCTTCAAGCCTTCCCGAATCTTATGACCATCAACCGAAAACGAACTGGTTTCTGCGGACGGACTCGCCGCGAATTTCTATGGCAATCCGGCGCCGGTTTCGGTGCTGCGGCAATGTCATCGATGCTGTCGCGTGACGGATTCTTTGGCGCCTCTGCGGGTGCGTCGGAGTCGGCGTTTCGCAATCCACTGGCCGCCAAGCCCCCGCACTTTGCACCCAAAGCAAAGTCGGTGATCTTTTTGTTCATGTATGGCGGACCCAGCCATATCGATACGTTCGACTACAAACCAAAGATGAACGGGATGGACGGCAAGACCGTCGACGTCAAAACCTTTGGTCGTGGTGGTCACAAGGCGGGCGGTCGGATCGTCGAACCCCGTTGGAAGTTCAAACAGCATGGACAATGTGGCAAGTGGGTCAGTTCGCTATTTCCGAACGTTGCCAAGCATGTCGATGATATCGCGTTCTTGCATTCGATGACCGCCGATTCGCCGATCCACGGTTCGGCGATGTTGATGATGAACAGTGGCAAGATTTTGTCGGGCAATCCGGCGATCGGGTCTTGGGTCAACTATGGCTTGGGCAGCGTCAACGAAAACATGCCTGGATTTGTGGTGATGTTGGACCCCACCGGCGGTCCCATCAGCGGTGCCAAAAACTGGAGCAGCGGATACATGCCGGCGACCTATGCCGGTACCGTCTTTCGCAGCAAAGGGGCGCCGATTCTAGACCTGGCTGCCCCTGCTGATTTCCCCGAAGGCGTCCAGCGAACTCTGATCGATTCGATTCAGAACGCGAACACGCAGCACATGGCGATGCATCCGGGGAATGACGATTTGGCATCTCGAATCGCAAGCTATGAACTCGCCTACAACATGCAGTCGACCGCTCCCGAAGCCGTCGACCTAGCGGGTGAAGACGCCCAAACGCTGGCCATGTACGGAATCGATAAAGAGGGGACGCGAGACTTCGGTACACGCTGTTTGATGGCCCGTCGCTTGGTCCAACGTGGGGTGCGATTTGTCCAACTGTACAGTGGCGGTGCCCACAACGATGACAACTGGGATGCGCACGGCGATTTGGAAACCAACCACAACAAGCACGCCGGTCATACCGATCAACCGATTGCGGCCTTGTTGGCTGACCTAAAACGCACCGGCATGCTGGATGAAACGCTTGTCGTATGGGGTGGAGAATTCGGTCGTCAGCCGACCGCCGAATACGCCAACGGCAGCGGGCGTGACCACAACGCGTACGGTTTCACGATGTGGATGGCCGGCGGTGGAATCAAAGGCGGTGTCAGTCATGGGACGACGGACGAATTGGGCGCCGCGGCGGTCGAAAATCCGCTGCATGTCAAGAATCTGCACGCCACCATTCTGCATCAATTGGGGCTCGACCCAAATCACTTGTCGTACTTCTACAGCGGGCTGGATCAGAAACTGGTCGGTGTGGAAGAGGTCGAACCGATTCATGAAATCATCGCTTAACCCGCCTGGGCGGTCGTTATGCGATGGACTGGTCCAGCGACGCCAGCGAGTCGATCAGTTTTTGAAAGTCGCGAATCCGGAACGGCTTGCTGAGGAACGCGTCGGCGCGCAGGGCGTCCGTTTCCATGATGTGGGATGCATCATCCGAAAAGCCGCTGCATATGATCACTCGCATGTCGGGCAATCGGCGGCGAATTTCGATCAGGGTTTCGCGGCCTGACATGTCCGGCATGGTCAGGTCTAGCAGGATGAAATCAAAGTTGGAATCGTCTTCTAAGATGGACAGCGTCTGCTTGCCGCCATTGGCGACATGGGCTTCGTGTCCAAGGTTCGTCAGCAGCAAGGATGTCGACTTGCGGACCGCTTCGTCGTCGTCGACCAACAGAATGCGTTGACTTCGGGCGGCCGTGGGTTGCGGCTTGGCTGATTCGATGGGGACTTCTTCGACGCTGCGTTTGGACCTTGGCAAATGGACATCCATCCGCGTGCCCTTGCCAAGATCGGACTGGCACGTCATCCGGCCACCCAGTTGTTCCACAACACTTAGCGATGTCGAAAGGCCCAGCCCGGTTCCTTCACCGACCGCCTTGGTCGTGAAGAATGGTTCGAAGACATGGCGAAGGGTTTCCGCCGCGATGCCGACACCGTCGTCGGTCACCGAAATCTGCACGCATTCACCAATCCCCTCGCGGACAGTGTTGATAGCGCTCAACTCAATCGTCCCCACCGCGTGTTTGGCTGCATCGCGAGCGTTGAAGCAAAGGTTGATCAGCACCTGTTGCAGTTGAGCCGCATTGGATTCGACCGGCCACAGATCGGGTGCAATGGAAACGCGAAAGTTGATGTTCGCTTGGAACGTATTGCGAAGCATCTCGGCCGTCTCTTGGATCAAATTCGCCGTGCAAAGTGTCTTGGATTCGATCGTCGTTCGCCGCGAAAACGTCAAGAGTTGACGATTCATCTCGCTGGCCTTGTCGACCGCCATGGTTGCTGCTTGAGAGTGTTCGCGAATCCGATCGTCGTCGGCGCCAAGCGAAGATAGCAGTTCCAACCGGGCACCGATGACCTGCAACGCGTTGTTGAAATCATGCGCAACGCCACCGGCTAGCCGTCCGATGGCGCTGATCTTTTGGGATTGCAGGTACTCTTCTTCGATCTGTTTCTTTTTCGAAATGTCTTCGAAAGTCACAATGCGTCCCAGGTGTCGGTCGTTGGTGTCCACGACCGGGGCGGTATAGACCGATAGCCATCCGGTGGGATGGACCGACTGGAATTCGCGTGCGGCGGTCAGTGTCGGGTCGCGAAATGACTGGTCCCAGAATTCATGGAAATCCTGCGAGTCCGCGAATCGGCTCAACAACACACAGCGAAGGGTCCGGTCGGCGCCGTCACCCACTGCGATCTGGTTGCCAAAGATTGCTTGGATGTCTTCGTCCACCTGGGCGACACGGTTGTCCAGGTCCAGCACCAATATGCCGTCCCGCACCGCCCGTGTGGCCGCCATGATGCGAGCGTTCAGGGAACGTAGTTCTTCGGTCGCCATCCGAACTTGATGTCGCAGGCTTCGTTGCCAGAAAAACGCCGTCGACGCCAATGCGCCGAATCCCAGCAGCATCAAGGCAACGGTCCTGGATTCCAGTTGGACCAAGCGGGACGCGACCACGATGTCGCTGGTACGATCAATCCGCAGCAGGAAGGGTTCGCCGGTTTGCAGGGCTGTTGGGGAGTCGACCGTTCCGGTCAGTTGAACCCAATCGCCAGCTTCGATCCCGGAGAATTGTTCCCGAATCGGAACTGCCAGATTGCGAGGCGTGATCCAAGCCGAAAAATTGGTGCCTTCGTCGTCCAGTTTTAGCTGAGCGGCATGGTCGCTGAAATCGATCGATCGTACCCGTCCTTGGGTGCGGACGCGGTGGAACATCAATTCGCGGTCGATGATGTCCGAAGCACGAGTCGCGACGGCGGCAGGGAAAGTTGACGCTAGCCCCGTCGAGATCCATTTTGCTTCGCCACCCGGTTCGTTGGAATCGGTGGGGGTGACCGAATACTCAATCCTGCCGCCGACTTGAAGCCTGGGACTGTCGATGGTTTGGATTCGAGATCCGTCCGTCAACACGTAGTCTTCGCCGATGTATGTGATCTGACCGGTTTCGTACTTCCGCTGTTGGATCGATGCTGGGTCGGCTGGTTCTTGGATCTGTAACTGTTCGGGCGACATCGACAGGATGCGCACCGGAGACTCGCTTAGCGGCGAAGCCTGCGGATTCGTTTCCATCACGCCGGTAACGGTCACCGTCGCCCCCAACAACGTCCGAAGTTCCTCGATCGGCATCGCGAAGCCAACGTAGATCGATAGCAGACGCTGAGGGTCCTTCAGGTCTAGGCGAATCAATCGCGGGCTAACGAAGACGTTCTTGACGACTCCCGTGTGGACGACGTAGCGGCTTAGGTTCGCTACGCCGCCGTCAATCGCCGGAACGGTCATCAATGAATCCACATCGCCGCGACCCAGCAACTCCACATAGGTGCAATTCAGAATCGTCGTGTTCGGTGAACTGGTTCCGCGAATCCGCAGGCGGTCCCCCAGTCGCGCACCCATCAATCGCTGGCGATACTCTGTCGGCGCTACGCACCAATCGCTGCGAAGTCCTTCAATGACCCGAAATCGGTTCCATTCACGGGTTTCGAAAACCAGCTGCGCTTCAATGTCAAACGCGTGTGATCGGTCTGGATGGGCGTTGCGAGTCTGGGTCAGCTCGTTCAACGTTTCCGCAAGCGTATCGTCCACGTCGTGTCCCAGCACCGAGCCAGGAAATGCGAAACCTGACAACAGAATCAAAGCTGCGATCGCGACGGTTCGGCGGCGGAATTGGTACACCAGTGGAATGCCCACATGCATGGATCGAAACCCAAGCTTGGCTTGTCGACGCGACATACCGATGAGTCCCATGATTAATAACTCTGCCGACGCTGGGGAAATGGAGAACAATTCACGCAAGTTTGGCACAACGATCTGTCATTCTGGGACGCGGGCGACAAGCTGATTCAGCGACAGCATTCCCCTTTATCAACCTGCGGGGGGGCCCGGTCAACATGAATGACTCGATTCCCAGAACGAAGTTTGGACGCAGTGGCCGTCGGCAAGATGTGTCCGAGTGACTGTGTTTCTTCCATTCTCGCACCCCCAAAGGCCTCCTGGCCTGTCAAACCGTCACCACGAGAGCGCGGAAATTTCCGTTCATGAATTTAGGAGGAAATCTTTTGCCCCCGCGTCCTCCCTCCACGACCTAGTGCCGATGGGTACACCATTGCGACCGATTCCGTCCGCCCAGCACACTGAATCGCAGATCGCAATGGAGCGCTGTCTTCCAAAATTGTATCGATCCGAATCCTCTTTGTCGTTGGACGTTTCGCTGGCCTGCGTATCGGTCCGATCAACCACGGTGCGACCCGGGCTTCGAAGTGCCCGGGCATCGATCGATTGGTTGCGGCCGTCCGGTTTTTGCTGGCATTCGAAATGGTTCTCCTGCGGTCGAGCCCCGGCCGGCAAAGAACAGCAGACCGGAATCCCATGGGGACATGACCCAGGCCGGAATCTGGTATCCCTGTGCCTGGCTCCGGTGCAACGGCGGGATAGGTGACGGCGGGATCGATGACGGCGGGATCGATGACGAAACGCTGAACGGCGTGGGCGGTTTGGGATTTGGGTATACTGCTACCCGCCCTTCTCCGCCTAGCTCCCCAAACACCGGGCTCCCGAAACACCGGGCTCCCGAAACACTGGGCTCCCCAAACACCGGGCCCCCACAACACCGGGCCCCCAAACACCTGCTCTGAAAACGCTTCGCTCCCAAAACACCTCGACGAATCTCTTTGGCACCACGGAAACAATATGAAGACTTTCGCTATCCAGATCTTGGCATCACTGATGTTGCTTGCCTCTAGCGTTGCCTCGGCCCAAACCAGTCACCACAGCGTCGTGAAAGACGTCTGCACCATGACGAGTCAGATTCTGGGGGGCGAGCGGAATTATGCGATCTATCTGCCCCCGGGCTATGAAACGTCCCAACGCAGTTATCCGGTTTTGTATCTGCTGCATGGTGCCGGGGACGATCAAACCGGATGGATTCAGTTTGGTGAGGTTCAGCACATTGCCGACAAAGCGATCGCCGATGGGGTGGCAACGCAGATGGTGATCGTGATGCCCGATGCGGATACCGGCAAACGTGGGTATTTCAATGACATTCGCGGCGAATGGAATTACGAGGATTTCTTTTTCGACGAATTGATCCCGCATATCGAATCGACCTACCGAGTCAAAGCGGACAAACGCTATCGCGCCGTTGCGGGGCTTTCGATGGGAGGCGGAGGCGCCTTCATGTATGCGATGCACCATCCCGAATTGTTTTCCTCGGCGTGCCCGTTAAGTGCCAGCACGGGGTCGAAGAATTTGGATGACGCCAAAGCACGCTACAACCGACCGCGCCGTGATGAATCGGATGCCGAGCTAGAACCGGTCAGTGACGAAACTATCAAAGCCTACGTTGAACGGCACAGCGCACTTCTGTTGGCTGAAAACATGCCGGTGGACGATTTGAAAAGCGTTCGCTGGTACATCGACTGTGGTGACGACGATTTCCTTTACGAAGGAAACTCACTGGTCCACATCGCACTGCGAAAACGTGACGTTCCTCACGAGTTTCGAATCCGAGACGGTGGACACCGGTGGAGCTATTGGCGATCGGCGCTGCCGAACGTGTTGCAGTTCGTATCGGAATCGTTTCATCAGAATTGAACCGGGTGTTGGTTTCGGATCCGGCGTCCACGTTGCCCATCGGCTGGCGATCATTGCCAATCGGCCAGCATTGTCAATGATCCGATCGATGTTGGGGGGCGTGGGCGAGAGCCCGTGCTGCACGTTCCTAAAGTTGAATCGAGCCAGCGCCCGGAAACATCGTGGCGGCTAGTGGTCGTGGGCTTCTTCTTTGAAGTCTCCGGAGTACGGAGTTCCGTCGATCAGACCTGTCATCGTCCCTTCGTATTCCTGCACCACGCCAAGTTTTTCGTGGGTGCCAACGAAACGCGATGCTGTGCCAGCGGGATCTTGTTCCTGTGGCGATGGGGCTAACGTTACCGTCATTTCGGGATCCTTGATTCGCAGTTCGATCGATTCGGCGTCGATCGGCGTGGCCGTGGATTCGTCGCCGCCCAATACATAGACGGTTGCCTGTTGCTGGTCGTGATCGACGGTGAACTCGACGTGATACTTGCCGCCGCCCCAGTCGGCGATCACACCCTGGTGAGGCCCGATTCCATGAGCGTGGCCGGCCACGTCATGATCGTGCGAGCCGTCGTCGGCATGATCGTGTTCATGTTGGTCGGTCGTGACAGCATCCGTCGCGTTTTGTTTGCAGCCCGTTAGGCCAACAGAACCAGCGAGCATCAGCAGTAAGAAAAACGATCGGGTGGTGGTCATTGGATTGATCTGCATCGGATTGATCTTCATCGAATTGGGCCTTGGGGTTCGAAAAGGGACTTCGTTGGATTCTTCGTTCGGCAAATGTCGGCATACATCAAGGCATGGCTAGTTCGTCCTCCTTGGACGGTTGCTTGGCAAGTCGTGCGGCGTCTTTGCCGCTGAATTTCCAGAACAGTCCGGGGTGGATCAAGAATTCACAAAACGTCGACGTGGTTAAGCCGCCCAAGATGACGGTCGCCACCGGATACAGGATCTCACGCCCAGGTTCTTGCCCGCCCACGACCAGCGGGATCAATCCAATCCCGGCCGTTAGGGCTGTCATCAACACGGGTGCAAGCCGTTCCAGGCTACCACGCACCACCATGCCGGGTGTGAAGTCCTCGCCTTCTTGATTCATCAAATGGAAGTAGTGGGTCACTAGTAGAATGCCATTGCGAACCGCGATCCCTCCCAACGAAATGAATCCGACCAGACTGGCCACCGTCAGGCTTTGCTGAGTGATGACCAAGGCGGCTACGCCGCCGACAAAAGCGGTCGGTAACGCGTTCAGGATTTGCAACACGATCCGCACGGACGGAAACAGGATCAACAGCACCACAAACATGCCTGCGACGGACAGACCCGCCAACAAGAAGATCAGCTTCGTCGCTCGTTGTTGGCTTTCGAACTGGCCTCCGTATTCGATGAAGTAGCCGATCGGCAAATCAATCTGGTTAGCGATGCGTTGTTTGATTTCGTTGACGGAACCGGCCAAATCACGTCCTTCGGTATTGCATCGGATGACGATGCGACGGCGTGCATTTTCGCGGTTGATTGAATTGGGGCCTGTGCCCTGGGTGACATCGGCGACTTCACGCAGTTCGATCTGCCCACGCTCGGTCTGACCTGGGATATGTGGCAGGTCAATGCGGATCCGATCCAAATTGGCATAGTCGGTCCGATACTCCTCTTCGAGTCGCACCATCAGGTCAAATCGGCGTTGCCCTTCCAGCACTTGCGAAACCACTTCGCCTTGCAATGCAGTTTGCAGCACGTCGGCAACGTATTTGCGGGTCAGCCCGTGAAGTGCCAGATCATCGCCACGCAGTTCAATATGCAACTCTGGTGTTTCGCGGATGGGTTCAACGATCGGCGGCGTGATCCCAGGGACGTCTTGGATCGAACCCTTCACCTGTTCGGCGATCTGTTGCAGGGTATCGAGATCGTCGCCGTGAATTTTGATCGCGATCTGGGCATAGACGCCCGAAATCATATGGCTGATCAAATGGGCCAGCGGTTGTTCGACTTCGATGTCAACGCCTGGGGCTTCGATGCTGATCCGTTGCCGTAGCCGCGATAGAACTTCCTCGCGATCGGTCGATGACGCCGGATTCATGCTTAGGATGTATTCGCCAAAATGGACTGGCGATGCGTGTTCGTCCATTTCAGCGCGACCGGTTCGACGAACGAAGTGCAGGATCTCGCCGTCGGGTTGATCGTTGCTCTTCTGCATCGATCGAAATACCGAATCGATCGCTCGGGATACCTGATTGGACGCCTGCAGCGACGACCCTGGTGGTAGGGTCACGTTGACTTGAATGCTGCCCTCGTCAAAGGGGGGAAGAAAGTTCTTGCCAAGCTGCGACATCTGCCACGCGGACACGGCCACGGCAATCCAAGTCAGGATCAACAGTGTGCGGGGAATCGCCATGCTGGTTCGGATCAACGGTGTCGCGAGACGTTTCATTCCGCCAAGCAAGAACCCATCGCCTTGGCGGTGAGTCGCGCCAGAGGTCGGCAACAAATAGTACGACAACACCGGCGTGACGGTCATGGATACAACGAACGATGCCAGGATGGAAACGATGTATGCAAAACCCAGTGGCGTGAACAGTCGCCCCTCCACACCCGACAATGCGAACAATGGCAAGAAAGACAAAATCACGACGCCGGTGCCGAACACGATGGAACTGCGAACTTCTCGGCTCGCTTCGAAGACAATGACGATCGATGATTTTTGGTCCTCGATGGGCAAGTTGTGATTCTGTCGAAGCCGGCGAAAAATGTTCTCGACATCGACGATCGCGTCGTCGACCAATTCGCCCATCGCCACCGCAATGCCGCCCAACGTCATCACATTGATTGACAATTCGTTCCCGCTGATGAACCCAATCACGCGGAACACCAACGTCGTCAACACCAGTGACAAGGGGATGGCGGTCAGGGTGATGAACGTTGTCCGAAAGTTCAACAGGAATAGAAACAGTACGATGATGACCAGCGTGGCACCGATCGCCAGCGCCTCGGCAACATTGAAAATGCCACGGTCGATAAAGTTCTTCAATCGGAACAGTTCGCTGTTGACGATCACGTCGGCCGGCAACGAGGTTTCGACCTCGCGAAATGCCTCTGCGATGTTGTCGGTCAGTTTGCGAGTATCAACGTGCGGTTGCTTGACGATGGTAAACACGATGCCCGGCCGCCCATCAACGCTGCCATCCCCGCGTTTGAATTGTGGCCCTTCGGTAACGCGAGCCACCTGTTCAAGCAGCACCGATCGCTTGGGGTTGTTGCCGACCGGGACCTTCTTTAGATCGTCGATGACGGATTGCGACAGCGATCCCAGTCGTCCAAGAATTCGGATGGGGCGTTCGGTTTCGCCCGTGACGGCGAATCCACCGCTGGTGTTGATGTTGCTTTGACGCAGAGCGAGTTCGACGTCTTGGACCGTCACGTCGTACTGCAACAACGCGGTTGGATCGATCAGAATTTGGTACTGCTTGCGGTCGCCACCCAACATGAACACTTCCGCGACGCCGGTCACTTTCAGCAGTCGCGGCCGAATGATCCAATCGGCGATGGTGCGCAGTTCTAGTTGCTGTTTGGCATCGGTATGGAAGTGGGCTTGATGCGTTGTTTGATCAATTTTGATCGTCGCCGTGCCGATTCGTTGCGGTGGTTCCGGTGGGGTGCCCGCGAATGATGTTGGATTGGATCCGTTGTCGACGAGGCGTTCATCAGGACTTTCCTGACGCGGGTCTTCGGTCCAATGAATGCTGACCGGTTGGACTTTTTGCCAGCTTGAAACGTCATGCCGATCGATCGGGTTCCATACTTCGATGTCGGGTTGGCCTTCGCCTGGATCGACCCATTCGGCGATCATTCGGGTCTTGCCGATCTGCGAAAGTCGACCGCCGTTGGGCCCGTTTTGGCGATACAGCCCCGCGACCACAATCTGTCCCATGATCGACGACGGCGGGGTCATCTGGGGGCGAATGCCATCGGGCAGGATGCCTTCTAGGGTCGCTAGACGTTCTTGAACGGTTTGCCGGGCCGATCGAATCTCGGTCGACCAATCGAATTCGATGTAGATGACGTTCAGCCCAGCGGTGGATTGGCTGCGTACGGCCTGGACGCCGCTTGCGCCCATCAACGCAATCTCGATCGGCTGCGTCACCAGCGTTTCGACTTCCTCGGTCGCCAAACCGGGGGCCTCGGTGATGATGACGACGCGGGGGCGGTCAAGGTCCGGAAAGACATCGATCGGCATCTGCGTGGCCAGGAACGATCCATACACCAACACGACGATGCTGATCACAAGGACCAGAAATCGATAGCGAAGCGAAAATCGAATGATGGAATCAAGCATGCATTTGTCCTAGTGAGCGGCGTGAGTGGTTCCATCGGGATGCACATGCAGACCCGGTTGTGCACCACTGGCTGTTTGTGCCCGTAGCACGCGGTTCAGTGAGGCCGCAGAACTTTGTGCTAGATAGGATCCCGGCGGAATGCTGCCGTCGTTGGCGACCACTGTCCACAACCGGTCTTCGCGCTGCACGTGCACGGAAAGCCGTTTGAAAAGATCACCGTTCTGGCGGAACACGTACGCTTCGGGCCCATCACGGACGACCGCCGCCGCAGGCAGCACGATCACGTCAAGGAACGATTCAACCGGGATCTGGATGCGAACACGTTGGCCGGGACGAAACCGCCACACCAGGAATTCGTTGCCCGACTTTTGGTAGGATCGCGATTGATTCATCAGCGGCACAAAGAAGTCGAAGGTTCGACTGTTGGTGTCTATTGAATTCGACAGATGGCGGATCTGGAACGATGGTTGGATGGTTTCCCATTCGTCACCGCGATCGTCAGTAAAATCAATCGTGACCGGTCGACCTTCCTGGGTTGCCTGTTCCAGGAACGTTGCTTCGCGTTTGAAAGCGTGCCCGACCACATACAGTAATTGGTGGTTCGATAATTTGGCGAGCAACTGGCCGGCTTGGACTTGTTGTCCCATTTCAACGCTCAGTTCCTGCACTTCGTAGGCAACCTGGTTTGCCGCGGAACGGTCCTCGGTCTTGTCCGATGCCGCTGTTGGGGCGCCGGTCGTAGTGTCGCTGGTCGTAGTGTCGCTGGCCGGGGTGTCGGCCGATGAATCTGTCGCTAGCGGTGGTGGGGCGGTGACATCGATGGTCGATACAAATTGACCCTGCTGTTCCACACGATCGATCTGCTGGGGCTGCAGCCCGCGAGTCAGCAGGTCTTGCCGCGACGATTGGATGACGGCTCGCTGGCGAGTCATGTTGGCCGCCAATTCAATCATTTTGGCTTTGGAAACGGCACCGGTTGTGGCGGCCGCGGACAAACGATCGATCTGTTCTTGGATGATGCGAGTTTCTTGGTTCGCCTTGAACAGTTGCGTCTGCGTGTGTTGCAGATACTCGCTGAACAGTCGCAGCGTGAACAAGCCATCGCCAGGCCGGATCGTGTCCCCGGGGAACGCATGGACTGCGGTGACAATCCCCACGGCGGGTGAGGTCACGCCGCGATCGGACTGGCCGGGACGATCGGCGATGACGCCTGGGATCGTCACCGAACGCCAATACGTTTGCGGTCTTGCCGGAGCCGATACCAAGCCCAGGTTCTTTCTCGCTTGGACGCTGATCTCTAGCACCGTCTGGTCTTCGTCTGGTTGTGCCGGTGGACGATTGGACTGGGCTTCAGCTGCCGGTCGGACCGGAAAAAGTTCCGCGCGGAAAGACCACAGCGCAGCGGCGGCCACGATCAGGATTGTCGGTCCTATGAAAGTGTTGAAACGGAACCGGTTGGGTTTCATCGGAACGGATCCTTCGTTGGAAGTGCAGCAGACAACCCAAGGGGATCGCAGCACATGCGACAACCTTTTGGCAAGCTGGGAAGCGGTCAGCGGCACTCGTTTCGTGCGACTGCCGGGGTTCAAAAAAGAAGGCGATCAGCGCGATCGCGCACGCATCCGCTATAGCCGAATGGATAACGTCAAAAGATAGATCGGCAGCGAAGCAGACCGCTGGGGCGGGGCCTGCTGGACGCGTTGATTGGACCGTCGTGGGGACGGACAATGTGGGTCGGTCGAACGGGCGATCGGGCAAGCCGTGCTGGTTGCATCCGCTGCGATTGCTCGGATGGCGGGCAAACTCGACAAGTACACCGCGTCACTGTCGTGGTCGCTGCCTTGCTGAACCCATCCGGTTCCCGTTGGCAAATTCGAATCAATCGACGTTGATTCATGCTGCGTCGGACGATGTGCGTGACCGTGGTCACCGTGATGTCCATGCGGTGCAGCGTGCTGTGGATTCGAATGACCCAAATGCAGGTGCGGTCGCACTGCATGGTCGCCTGAACTCGATGCGCCGCCATCCGCATGCGTGTGAGGCAGAGTGTGCCCCAGCATGAACATGGGAATCAGCAGGATCGCAATCAGGCGGTTCATTCGTTTCTCGTCAGAGGGATCAACGTCATCATCCTAGGCCGAACCAGAGCCGATGAATAGATCAAGAACCAATTCGAATGGTCTTTGTTTGGGGCCTGCGATGACCACCGTGATCGTTCATTGACTGGGCTGTGGAAGACCCGTCTATGCTTCGGACGCCTGGGCAAAGAAGAGTATCCGCAGCAAGCGGTCATGAACCCAGCAGCGTTATGGCCTGGGAAAGTTCCTCGGGCAAAGTCGCGGCCAGGTCGTCGACGTCCTGGTCGCTAAGCCCCAGCATTTTCAAAGCACTCGGATGCACCGATGCGTGGTCGACCGTCCCTGTGAATCCAGCGTCCATTCGAACTGCGATGATGTCGGCAACGTGAATGATCGTCGGCAACAATCGTTGGTCTTCGGGCAACAAGTCCGGACAATGGTGGTACCGGGTGGCAAGTTCTAGGTGGAAGGGAAAGTTCCATTTTCGGCATAGGCCAGCACCAAAGTCTTGGTGCGTGGCCCCCCAGAATTCTTGTTCAGCGGCCAGGAATCCGTTTTCATGAGGCGTCGCAATCGACTTTGCCCATTCGCCAAACCGGATGCTGTACGCCTGCATTTCAACCATGATGCCAATGTCATGGATCAGTCCGGCAAGGAAAGCGACGTCCGATTTTAGCGTCCTCGTGGTGATGGCTAGCTGTTTTGCGGCAACCGCAACGGCGACACTGTGCAACCAAAGATCGCGTGGATTCAAAGCCGACGGGGTGGAACTTGATCGAAAGACCTTGTGCAAACTAGCCGCAATCGCGGTGTTTTTGATCGCGTTCATTCCTAACATCACGACGGCACGATCGAGCGAATCGATCTGTCTTGGGACGCCATAGAATGCCGAGTTGGCCAGCTTTAGAATTCGGGTGCCCAATGCGGGGTCGCCGTTGATGATCGCGTGCAGTTCGTTCAGCCCGGTATCAGGGCATGCCGCCATTTCGATGATCTGGGTGGCCACCGTCGGCAACGTGGCAAGATTGCGGATTTTTTCGATGGCGATATCTACCGCCAACGGTAGGTCGTTGGTCACGTCTTGGCAGTCGAGCACAGCGTTCATAGGGTGGATCTCGATCGGTTGATTTTCAGGCTTTGGGAACCTGAGCCGCAAGAGCTTGCGGCAACCGACATTGGTTGGCGGTGTGGAGGGTCGGTGGGATCTGAATCGGATAAATGGAACGTTTGGATTGGGGACACGTCCCAGTGGCACGGCGGGCGTGCCGCGTCGTTGCGCAGGAACTGTTCCAGATCCTCGGGCAGCAGCGGCTTGGAAAACAGATACCCCTGACCAAACTCGCAACCCAACGCCTGGATCAGGGTCAGTTGGTTGGTGTTCTCGATTCCTTCGGCGACCACCTTCAGATTAAGGTTGTCGGCTAATGCGACGATCGTATGCAGCAGAGCACCAAAGTCTTGACCATGATTCAGGTTCGAAACGAATTCGCGGTCGATCTTCAGCACATCGATGGGGAACGCGTGCAAACATGACAGGGACGAATAGCCCGTTCCAAAGTCATCGATATCGATTTTGAATCCAAGTTCCTTCAGGTCGCACAAGATCGCGATCGACGCTTCGCGATCATGCATGATCATGCTTTCGGTGACTTCGATATGGAGTCGCCCCGGTTCGACACCGTAGTGCTGAGTGGTTTCAAGAATGAAGGATGCAAAGTTCGGCAATGCCAACTGGCGACGTGATACGTTGACATGAACGCATACGGGTGCCAACGGGCCAAGAGTTTCTTCCCATTGGGCGATCTGGCGACAGGCTTCGCGAAGCACCCAATTGCCGATCGGGACGATCATTCCGGTTTCTTCTGCGATCGAAATGAATTCCTCGGGTTCGATCAGTTCGCCATCTTCGTTCTTCCAGCGGATCAGTGCCTCGACCGATTCGGTTCGTCCCGATTCCAGCGAAACGATGGGCTGGTACAACAGCGAAAACTCTTCGCGTTCGATCGCTAATCGGATTTCGTTTTCGATTTTTAGCCGGGCTTTGGCTTTGTCACGCAGGGCGCAGTCGAAGACCACGTAGTTTGCTTTTCCTGTTGCTTTGGCTTCGTACATCGCGAGGTCAGCATCACGCAACATTTCGCGTGCCAGTGTGTACTCTTGCGTGCTGGTCACGATGCCGATACTGGCAGAGGAATAAACCGTGTGGTTCCCCAGCTTGTAACTTTTGCTGAACACTCGCAGCAACCGCTCGGCCACGATCGTCGCATCTTCGGCTCGCTTCAATCCCTCTAGCAAGACGACAAACTCGTCGCCTCCCAAGCGGGCGGGAATCACACTGTTTGCAAGCGGTACCGCATGGTCCAAGGTTGTGCTTAACCGTTTTGCGATGGCGATCAGAAGTTGGTCGCCGACGTCATGGCCTAGGCTGTCGTTGACCAGTTTGAAACGATCGAAATCCAAGAACAGCAGTGCTGACTGGTGTTGGCTACTGCGTCCGATGGACGCTTGGATCGATTGTAAAATGGCGTCGCGATTCGCCAATCCGGTAAGCGTGTCGTGATAGGCCAGTTCATGCAGACATCCCTCCAACCGTTTCCGGTCGCTGATGTCAACGCGAAGAGCAAAGTAGCTGTGCGGTTTGCCCGATTCGTTCAGCATCGGCGCGATGGTGGTGTCCATCCAATACAGCGAACCATCTTTGGCGCGATCGCAGATTTCGCCTCGCCAAATCTTGCCACGTCCAATCGTCGAGTACATTTCGCGAAGGAACTGGACGTTGTGTTGTCCCGATTGCAGAATGCGATGGTCCTGACCAATCAGTTCCTCGCGGGCGTACCCCGACACTTCACAAAAGTTGTCGTTGACTTCAATGATCTTTCCGGTGACGTCAGTGACTGCCAAGATCCCCGCTGCACTGACGGCGCGGCGAAAAGCGGTCAATTGCTGCTTGACGATTTCTTCGGTGGTCTTTCGTTCGGCATCCGCAAGGACTGCGGTGTTCGATTGGTCACACTGGATAGAAAATTCTGGCGACGTGTAGCCGCTGGTCGTCGATGTGTTATCCGTCGTGCTGTTCAGCGTTTGGCGATCGGATGTGTATGGCACGACGGTACTCGTATTCGTTCTTTGATCTAGCATGCCCGCGCGGACGCCCTTGACGGTTGGCAAAATGGCGTCTTCCGATGACACTGCAAGAAATAGGAAGGCTTGAAACCCTAGGTTGCAGAGAACGCCGGTGCTCGACTCGTCTCCCTACGCTGCCAGAAGCAGAGGTGCCAAGGCGGTGAGATTGATGATCGTGAGGGTTTTAACGCGTAGGCAACAGAATGGGCGCCGTTCGTAGTACCGCCTTTAGGCGGAATCGGGCCTGGGTATCGGGCCTGACTGAGCGAAGCAGTTCCGGCGGACGAGAGCGTTCCGCATAGCCGCTGTGCGGCGGCAGCTTTTTGCCGTGTGGCTGGCCCACGGTTAGTGATGGCCGAGACGATCATGGGGGGATGCCATATCCGGTGGCCCGAGGCCACCGGCATGACGCTTTCGCCTCTCCGAGGCTGTTGTAATCTGGACCCTGACGCGCCGGTTAGGGCGTTGGCAGACAACGCCGCAACGTCATCAGCGCGAATGCGGTGCCGTAGGGCTGATGGTAGTCGTACAGCGGATAGTCCCACCATGAACCGTCCTTTTCTTGTCGATCTAGCATCAGCCGTGCCAGCAGTTCGCGATACGGCGGACGCTCGAATGCCGGTAACTGGTCCATGCTAAGGGCCGCGTAGTAGTGGCCGTAGTAATAGAAGTACCCAGCGACCTGCATCCACGACTCGTGAGGAACCGGGCGTTTGCGTCCGATATCCAGCCAGCCATTGCGTACGTACAAACGGTACAGCCAATGCATGGCCACATTGTCGGTGACGGTGGTGTCGCCCCAGGCACGCAGTGCGGTATTGCAACACTGCGTCCGCCCTAGACTTCCACCCGGCCGATTGATTCCACGCATCGGCTGGTATTGAAGATACTCGCCATACAGGTAACTGAAGTCGGGTTTCTTTTGGCGGTTGAGTGCATCGATCGCGCGGTCAACGATGCGCTGAGGCGGCTGGACACCGATATCACGAGCCTCGGCCAACGCGATCAGTACCGTTCCGCCGACAAAGCTGATCGAGGACGAAGTTGGTTGGTTGCCGCCATACCGAAAATCGTAGTACCCCCATCCGCCATCGACCGATTCATAACGAGTCAACATGTCGAACTGCGATTGGATCAAAGCGACGATTCCGGCCTGCGCCGCTTCGTCCCCAGCATGGCGGCCATGCATTCGCACGAGCGCTTGGATGGAATAGGCATGCCCCCAAACGTTGTAGATCGCATTGGCTGTGGCGCGTCGCAGCCGCGGCAACCGTTCAATCAACCAAGTTTCCGCCCGGTCGATCGAAGCGGAAACTTTCGCTTTGTCGGCAACCGATTCGGTTTCCAATTCGATCAACGCGGCAATGCACAATGATGTGGTCGCCGTGCGGAATGCATGGTGAGCGCCTGGGACGGGCGCGTAGATGTTCAAGCTTTTCGTGCGCGTCGCAGATCCCCATGATCCATCGGGGTTTTGATCGGCAAGCAGGAATGCAATCCCACGATCGATCGACGACCGAATCTCGGATGCGTTCGCGGCATCGATTTCGGGCAACACGGGTGGGGCACTGAAATCGATTGCGGCTGACGTGGCGTGATCGGATGCTTCGGCTGTGACCGAATCATCTGCAACGTGATCGTCGGCGACACGGTCCAAGACCACCGGGTTGTCGTCGCCGATGACGTCCCCCGGTACCGGAACCATGACAAACAGCGTTAGGAACAGGCATCGACCCAGCAATCCTAGCCCGCGATCCACTTCCCTGCGTCTTGGGTTAGCCACATCATTCATCCTTGTCGGTGTCCTTGGTCTTGGCTTCGAAATCCAGATGACAGGTCATGGTGGGCATGATTGCCGGCGCATCGGCTGGCATCTTGAATTGAACGACCGCATCAAATTTGCTGCCCGCGTACGGGACCAACGAAACCGATCGGACCTTCCCGCTTGCTTTGAAACCGGGGTAGGCATCGCTGGTGATTTTGCACGGTTGACCAACCTTCGCAACGTCAAGCTTATCTTCGTCCAGCGATACACGGATCTGCAGCTTGTCAGGGTTGACGATGGTGGCAACCACTTGCTGCCCCGTTACTTTGGTTCCCGTTTCCAACAGACTTGGCTTGTCGCTTACCTTGCCGCGGGTCAGTGCCCCGTGCACGACCACGCCATCGATCGGCGAGGTGATCGCGACGCGTTTGCGTTCTTGTTTCAGTTCGTCGTGCTTGTCTTGTTGCTTCCGGAAATCGTCGCGTTTGCGTTGGATTTCGATTTCTCGACGTTGACGTTCTGAGTTCAGGTTGCGGATGGCTTTCTGGTAGGCCAGTTCCGATTTCGCCAACGCATACTCTTGCGTTTCGATTGCGCGGGGAATGCTTTGCGATAGGCTGCGGTCGGAACTGATTTTGGTTCCATCGAGTCGGAACTGAGCCGATTCGACAGCTTGCTTGGCTCGCTTAAGGACGATCTCTTCGGACTCTTCGGTCAGATCGTCTTCCAAATACATTTGTTGCAATTGGTTCAGTTCTTCCTGAGCGTTTTCAAGCGATGCTTGCGACGACTTCAGACTGAACTGGGCAGTCAATACTTGGCGATCTCGATCGACCTGTACGAAGTTGTCGTGCGCTTGCTTGGCGCTGTCGCGATCTCGTTTGGCGGCTTGGCGATCCAATTCTTGGGTTTTCTGGAACTGGCCAAAGTCGAACTCTGCGTCATCCAGCGAAAGCTTGGCCAATCGTAGGTCCACTTCCGATCGCTGGATGGTTTCGTCAATGTCTTTGGAATCGAACACGACGACGTTCTGGCCGCGAGTGATCGTCGCGCCATGCTTGACGATCTTTTTGATTTCCCAGGACTTGGTCCGTTCGGTGTCAGGTTTGATTTCGAATGGTTGGATGGATTCGAAGACGCCTGCAATCCGAATCGGATCCGGTTTCTTTTCGGCCTTCGCGGGGGACGCATCTTCCTTGGCCGCAGGATCGCGATTGGGTTTGTCAATCGTTTCATCGCCTGTCGACTTGTCACTGGTCGACTTATCGCCAGCGGGTTTTTCGCTGGCGGGTTTATCACTCGTCGATGGCGGCTCGGGCAGCGTCGTATCGGCTGCGGCGGCGGTTCCTAAGTGGCCGCACGAGATCAACCCAATCAAGAGTGCGGATGCGAAACGCAAGCGGAAGATTCGTTTCATGAGCTCAGTGCAGAAAGAGTTTGGCCGCGTCCCATCATCGATGGACACGACCCCGAGGGGCCAATCAACCCCGCCAATGTCGTCATTGTCGGGCACAGGAATTTGAGGCCCAGTTTAGTTCATTTCAGTTGGGCGTGCGAAATCTATTCAAATGGTGGGGCTAGCGGTCCCCCGGCACGCCTTCGGCCCATTAATATGAAGCCATGAATGCTGAATCCAACGACCCGCCCATTTTTCTGAATCCCGATGACGATGCTGAAATGGAAGCCGCCTGGAAGCGGGCACGCCAGACATTTCGGTATTTTTGGCGTGAGCTGGCTTGGGAGTATCGCCGCATCATTCCTGGCTTGGACATGGCTTGCGTGAAAGTCATGTTTCGTGATCCGCCGGAGATCGATCACGGCGACGATCCGTCGGTCGAACACATGTGGATCAGTGATGTGCAGTTTGATGGCCAGCATGTGACTGGAACCTTGATCAATTCGCCCGGTTGGCTGCAGTCCGTTTCGGAAGGGGACGATGTGAAAGTCAAACCCGGACAAGTTTCCGATTGGATGTACGCGATCGCCAACCAAGTCTACGGCGGCTATACCGTCCAGTTGTTGCGGTCGCGAATGGGCGGCAAAGAACGCAAACAGCATGATGCCGCGTGGGGACTGGATTTTGGTGACCCCACCATGGTGCGATTGGTGCCGCCGGATTCCATCGGTGCAGCTCCCGTTAAATCTGGGATGTTAAGTCGATTCTTCCCAGCCAAGCAGATCCCCCAAACGGTTTCCGAAGTCAGTAAGTTCGAACACCCGATGTCAGAGAACATGGGCGATTCGCTGGCTGGATCGTTGAAGGAAGATCCCAGCTTTCTGACCGCGACCGATGATCGTGGATTCACGTTTTTGCATCAGTTGGCGTTGGCTGGCAGCGCCAAAGGAGTGGCTGTGATGCTGAAACACGGCGCCGATCCGAATGCGGTTGCTGGCAACGGCATGACGGCGATGCGTTTGGCAAAGTCGTTGGGGTGGAAAAAGGTGATGGCTCTGCTGGAATCCGCCGGTGGTAAGTAATCGCGGTTGGTTGGCCTGATGTTGGACGTGATGTTCGGCAAGGGGTCGTGCCGCCAATGTGGTTGACCGTGACAGAAGGTTTCGTTTTTCTCTCGTGCATTGATGGATGTCCCATGACCAAGATTCTTTCCACTGCGTTTCTGTTGGTGGTTTCGGTGACCGCGGGCGCCGCCGGGACTCCCCCGCCGAACCTTTTGATTATCCAGACGGACGAGCATAATTTTCGAACGCTGGGTTGCTATCGCCAGACCTTGGCGGACCAGCAAGCGTTCGTCTGGGGCAAAGACGCGGTGGTTGAAACGCCGGCGATCGATTCGATTGCCCAACGCGGTGCGATCTGCACCTCGTACTACGCAACCAGTCCTGTATGCACGCCATCAAGAGCCGCGTTTTTCTCGGGACGCTATCCACAGAACACGGGCAGTTGGCAAAACGACCGTCCGCTTTCGGGCGATATCGTCACCTTCGCCGAAGTGCTTCGTCGGCAGGGATATTCAACCGGCTACGCGGGCAAATGGCACCTGGACGGTGCGGGGAAACCACAGTGGCAGCCGAAACGAAAGTTTGGGTTCACTGACAACCGATTCATGTTCAATCGCGGTCACTGGAAGAAGTTCGAACTGACCGCCGATGGGCCCCGCGTTGCCGCCCGCAGCAAACAGGGCGACCCCAGTTATTCACTGGCCGGCGCCGACCAAGAATCGTTCTCTACCGATTGGTTGTCGAACCGGGCGATGGATTTTATCCGCAAGCACGCCGGTGAACCATTCTGTTATCACCTCAGTTTGCCGGATCCGCACGGGCCCAATGCGGTCAGGGCTCCCTATGACCAGATGTTCGAAAACACTCCCATTCGACCACCGGCAACGTTCCAGACCGAATACCCGCTTCCCAAGTACATCGGGTCGGGGGCCAAGAACGCGAAGCTTTCGTTTCGCGCCGACCAGATGTCACTGTATTTCGGCATGGTGCGATGCATCGACGACAACGTGGGACGGATCTTGGCGCTGATCGACGAATTGAATCTGACGGATCGCACGATCGTGGTGTTCACTTCCGATCACGGCGACCTGTGTTATGAACACGGACGGCTGAACAAGGGGAACCCATACGAAGGCAGTGCGAAGATTCCGATGATCATCGCGGCCCCAGGGAAAATTCCCGCTGGCAAGCGTATCGACCAAGCACTGGGCACGGTCGACTTTGCACCCACCATCTTGTCGTTGATGGAAATGGATTCGCCCGATGGAATCGAAGGGCGGGACGCATCGGCATTGTTGGTGGGCAATGCGGACCAACCATCCTGGGATGACGTCACCTTTCTTCGATCCGCTGGCAGCAAGCCCGGTTGGTTGGCGGCGGTCAGTGACCAATACAAACTAGTGGTCTCGGTTGCCGATGTGCCCTGGCTGTTCGATTTGAAATCGGACCCAGACGAATTGATCAACCATGCCGGCGATCCAGAGCATGCCGCAGACCTGCAACGGTTGGCCCAAGCGATGGTGGCCTATGCCCAAGCTTCCACCGACCCGCACATGGAGTCGTCGGAAATTTCCTCGGCGCTGAAATCGCTGGTCCAGTAAAGGCTACGGTTTCACCCGCACCAATTTCCTGATGCGTCCGTCGACGTTCCAGTCCTGGACGTAAAGGTTGCCATCGGCGTCCCAGAAGGATCCGTGAGTGCCGTTGAAAATGCCCTCGACCCATTCCGATTGTGGAATGTTGAATTGGCGTCCGCGTGCGATGTCCGGGTTGTAACCAAGCACCGACATGATCGTGTTGGTCTTGTCCAAGATCACCAGACGACCACGGAGATCGGGAACCGAGACGTAGTCACCTTGGATGGATGCGGACGTCGGCATGCCCAATCCGGTGATGATTTCTTCGATGAATTCGCCGTCCAGTGTGTAGTGCAGCAATCGACCTTTGGGTTCGTGGTTGCGGTCACAGATCAGCAGTCGTGGCGGGTCATAACGGGTGTCCACTGTCATCCCGTGCGCAGTATTGAACTGCTTCATGCCGTTGCCCTTTTCGCCAAAGTGCATCAAATACTTTCCCGTCTTGTCGTATTTGAAAATATGGTTGCTGGCGTATCCGTTGGACAAGAAAATGTCGCCATTGGGGGCTACGGTGATGGCGGTCGGTTTCAGTTGGATCTTTCCCTTCAGTCCGGATTCTTCGGGGACGCCCAGGTGCAACACGATCTCGCCCGAATGAGCATTGAATTTGACTCCCTCGGCATCGACATTGCGGGCGCCGTAGATGAATTCACCGTCCTCTTCGGATCGAATTTCAATGTCGTGCATGTTGGCATATTCTTTGCCCAAGTACGACTGAATCACCTTTCCGTCGGGCGAAAATACGAACACGCCTTCTTTGGCACTGAAGAAAATATTGCCCGCTTTGTCGATCACGACGCCGCCGTGAGTCGACCCGACTGCGGAGTTTCCGTCGGGACGAAGTCCCCATCCCGGCACGGTATCAAACGTCATGATCCCGCATCCCATGCGAACGGGTTGGACCTCGGTTTGGGCATGGGCAAACTGGTACTGGCAAATCGAAACGAGCGTTAGAATGCCCAGGAAATAGGGTTTCATAGAGGCGGATCCTCGGGGAAAGGCAAATCGCACGGCATCGGTGCCGTGTCAAAAGTGGGGTGAAGCAGGTCGTCAGGATCCATTCGGCGTGTCGGCCGTTTGGGCATTCGCCGCGGGTCGCAAGTTCAATCGGTGCAAGCGCACCAGCGGCGAACGGGTTTTGCCCGATCAGTCTGTCTTCCTGCGTAGAATACTCGGGACGACCCAATCGCGGAGCCACCAGGACGGCGGCATCAATCTACTTTTTACGAAAGCAACGATGAAACCAGGAATGCGTCGCAATATCGCCCGCGGAACGGGGACGCTGTTTTGGGCAGCCGTCTTGGCAATGGCCGGTTGGGGATTGAAATCCGACCAAGGGTCGTCGTCTGCGCCGATCGCAAAGACCATGGCAATGCACTGGTTGGGGGCGCAGGATCACGTGATCGCGGCAGATCCAACCGGCCAATTGAAGGTTCATGACCCCGTTTTCTATCAGGACGCGGAAGGCGGATGGTCGCAAATCGGATACGTCGAATCGGATTCCGTGGCTGGCGATACCGGAACGTCTGCCGATTCGGCGGCGACCGTCGCCATCGCTTGGAATTCTCGTGACATCCCGCCATCGGCTTGTCGGTTGGAACTGTATCGCAGCAGCGGCCGGCTAGAGGATGTGATTGCGGTGATGTTGCCCGATCAGCAACGTCAAAAAATGATCGACCGAATCAAGGTGGCGATGGCCCAGCATGGCGACCAATTGACGGCAGCGTACCTGCCGTTGGTGCAGCGCAGCCTGCAAGCCTCGTTGCCGGTCATCGAGGACGAGTTTCGGTTGTCGGTCGGGCGCCATCGCGACGAGGTCGATTCGCTGCTAGGACGGTGGAATGATCAGGTCCTGGAAGATCGTTTGATCCCGATGGCGCGACGCGAAATTTTACCCATCGTGCGAAAGCATGGCGAACCGCAGGCCGAAGCAATCGGTCGCGAACTGTGGGAC
The DNA here is from genome assembly GCF_007741535.1 of Rubripirellula lacrimiformis. Taxonomy (NCBI): domain Bacteria; kingdom Pseudomonadati; phylum Planctomycetota; class Planctomycetia; order Pirellulales; family Pirellulaceae; genus Rubripirellula; species Rubripirellula lacrimiformis. Next base: position 7,294,390 of record NZ_CP036525.1, on the reverse strand, counting down.
AAAGCATCGTTGTGGCGTTTCGGTTGGAGAGCGGTTTATGATCGGTCGCCGCTACCGAAAAAAGATCTGTTGCAAGAAGAGTGGGATCGATTCGTCCAAGAACAGGCGGTCCCGGTATTCGAATCTCACATGGACGAAATCGCGGACGCGGTGCAACAGATCGTGATCGACGTGGCGGGGAATCCCAACATCCGTTCCGAACTGTCCGAAGTGGCTGGCCAGATCGCGGCCGATCCCGAAACCCGTGATCTGGTGCGAACGATCCTGAAGGAAACGTTTGTTGAAAACCAGCAACTGCGAATGGTGTGGACTGAAATCTGGACGGGCGACGAAGCGCGATCCGCATTCGATTTGACCAGCGATCGATTGGAACCTGTCGCACGCCAGATCGGTGACGATTTGTTCGGGACTCGCGAAGGCGGAATCAATCCCAATTTTGCTCGCGTCTTGCGAAACCAAATCTTGGGAAAAGATCGCCGTTGGATCGTGGCCCGCGCGGTTTCACCATCGGACGCTGACGCGACGACCGACCCGCCGCGGATCACGATGGCTACGGAAACGATGCCGTACCCGATTGTCCATTTGGCCGACCCCAAGAACTGACGCACGATGCCAAACGCTGAACCCATTGTTTCATCGGATCAATCTCCGTTGCAGTTGACCGACCTGAATATTCAGGCCGGTCGTCAATCGTTGTTGGGCGACACGACGGTCACCATCCCCGGTGGGAAAATCACCGTGATTGTCGGCGGCAGCGGCGCGGGCAAGTCGGTGTTGTTGCGAGTGTTGGCGGGGTTGATTCCTCGCGATGGTGAAACGTTGTCTTGGCAGGGCCAAATCCAGCTCGGACAATCGAAAAGTGAACCAGGCCGTGTCCCCCGTGTCGGGATCGTTTTTCAGCAGTTCGCGTTGTTCGACGAACTGTCGCCGCTGGCGAATGTTCAGTTTGGGATCGACCACCGAAGCGATCCAGGGGCGCCGGTATCGCAAGATGCCCGGCAATGGCTGGAAGAGTTGGGGGTGCCCAGCAATCGGCATGTTGCTCAGCTAAGCGGGGGACAGAAGCAACGATTGGCGATCGCGCGGACGTTGGCATCGGATCCTGACATCCTTCTGTATGACGAACCGACGTCAGGGTTGGATGCCGCCAGCGGCCGGAAGGTTGCCGAACTGATTCGGCAAACACAACAACGTCACCAACGCACCAGTGTTGTCGTCACACACGACTATGAAACGCTGCTGCCGATCGCCGACGAAGTGCTGTTGTTGGACAGTGCCGAAAAACGTTTGGTTTCGATTGCACGGGAAGATTGGTCTCAGATTCCGGATCGGATGAAACCGGTGGCAACCGAGCCGATCACGACACCGGATACAACGATCGCCGCGTCGTCATTGGCCGGGATTGACCGGTTTGTGACCGCGACTGGATCCGCCTTGATCGCAGCGGTGCGGTTGCCCTTTGATGGGTTGCCGTTGTTTCCTCGTCCGCGTTGGGGTATCCGTTTCTTTTTGCACTACTTGCGTTTGGTGGGTGGCCCGTCGGCATGGGCCTATTTGATTTTGGCCGGGCTGATTGTGGGATTCACAACCACCTATTTTACATTTCGCTTTCTGCCCTTTCGGCTATACACCCAACCGCTGCTGATCGACGAACTGTTGTCGTCGATTGGATTTGCGCTGTACCGCGTGTTGGTTCCGATTTTGGCGACGACGCTGATCGCCGCTCGCTGCGGTGCGGCGGTCGCAGCCGATGTTGGCGTTAAACAGTATGGCGGACAGATCGATGCGCTGCGGACGTTGGGGGTCAGGCCCCAGGTCTATTTGCTGGCCTGCGTCGTGATGGCGTTCCTGGTCGCGACACCGGTATTGGAATGGTTGGCGTTCACCGCGGCCCAGTGGATTTCGTTGGCGACCTTCGTGAACACGCATCCCGATATCGGGTCGCATTTCTGGGAGCAACACTTTTTTCGCCACCTTGGTGATTCCACCTGGCCGAAAGGTTGGGGGTGGGTGATGTTGAAGAACCTTACCTGCGGTGTAGGAACCGGTACGATCGGTTACTATCGTGGGGCGTCACCGAAGCATTCCGCTGGTGATGTCAGCAACGCGATCACATCAACCGTGCTTTGGACGACCCTGTTTGTGTTGGTCGTTCATTTCATCATCGCGTTGTTCGAGTTCTAGGTTGCCCAACCGTTCGATTTCCCCCAAAGGCCTCGCTGATCCGTGGACAAGAAAGCTAAGAAACGACTTGACGTTATTAACAAGAAACTGCAAACCCTGCGACCGCGGCTAGCCGGATCCCGCGAACAGGCCGATGACCTGGATGAACTGAAGCAGTTGGAGGACGAAATAGCGAAACTAGAGGCCGAGGCGGTTGCGCTGAAGGCGTCGAAGTAGCGTTTCCCTGCGCTGGATCATCGCTACGCCGCTGTCCGGCCGCGTGTTCATCATCTCTCTGCCCCCCCCCCTTGAGCCGCGTTCAACACTCCCGATGCGTCGGTATCGATCAGTCAAGATTTGACGGCGATGCGGATTGTTCGGAAGTTCGATGGGGGAAGCAGGGTGAAAGATACCCCTTTGAGGTATCCATCGTATCGCCGCATGCCGAAAAGTGCCTTAGAGGAACTTTCGTAACGGTCGATACAACGGGCGCAGATCGCATGGACAAATTCGGAAGAATCAATCCGAATCGAAGACGACGCTGGCAACGACATTTGTTGCTGGGCTGCGTTTTCGCTTTGCCGGGCTGCCAATCGAGCGGCCTTCGCGTCGCGGACGTCGGCAGACCAGCGGCCGCAACGCCCGCGGGATCCGCAAGCATCGCCGCTGCGTCGTCCCCGGATTCGCAAACTGCGCTGGCCAGTTTCCAGATTGCCCAGAACGGGAATGCCGAGCAAGTCGCCAAGAATCCTAACGAGATCGCGGCAGCAACCGACTTACCCGCGGCAAACGACCAAGCGATCCAAGTCATCCCAGGCGTTGACGAAGAATCGATCGCTCCCGTCTTGGTGGACTCGCGTTCGACGCCAGTCCCGGTCTCGCTTTCCGATCTGGTGGCTCGTGCGTTGGCCACGCACCCCACGGTCGCCGCAGCGCGTCAAAGAGTCGCCGCCGCCCAGCATCGCATCCCGCAAGTGACGGCGCTGGACGATCCTACCTTGGGCAATACGTTTTGGCCGATCCAAGACCAAGCCTTGCAAACCGCCGGAGGCCGGATCGGTCACCAGTTCGCTTTGACTCAAAAAGTTCCCTGGCCCGCCAAACTGAATGCAAGAGGAAGCGTGGCATCGCGAGAGGTGCAGGTTGCCATCGCGGAAAGCGCGCGTGCGGAACTGGAGATCACCGAAGCGGTTCGCTTGGCCTACTATCAGTTGTGGCTAGCCGAAGAATTGGTTCAGATCGTGGATGAAAATGGCGCGCTTGTCGACGATTTGATTGAAGTCGCCGAGGCTCGATATCGAACCGGTGGCAGCCAGCAAGACATTCTGCGTGCGCAGCTAGAAGGCGACCGTCTTGCCGAGCAGATGATCTCGCTGAGACTTCAGAAAGAGCAAGCGCGAGCGGATCTTGGTGCGCTCGTTCGTCAGCCGCTGGATTGGATGTCGATCGCTGTCGACGAACTGATCCTCACCGAGGCCTCACCGAGGCTGGATGAATTGGTTGCCCAAGCCGAAGCGTGCAATCCAACGCTGCAGGGCTTGGCCGCCGAGATCGCTCGGGATCGAGCCAAGGAATCGCTGGCGTGTTTGCAGCAGTACCCGGACTTTCAACTTGGCCTGGGCTATTCGATTGTTGACGACGATACCAATGTGATCAGTCCCGTCGCCAACGGCCACGACAACATCAATTTTACCGTTGGCATCACGTTGCCAGTCTGGCGAGACAAAATCAACGCAGGGATTCGCGAAGCGGCGCACAACCGTTCCAGCACCACGCTTCGCCGCGAAGCGGAACAGGACAAACTGCGTGGGACATTGCGGCGTCAAGTCGCCGCCGCGGATGCTGCGGTCGAGCAGCTGGAACTCTTTCGCAATCGCTTGATCCCGCGCACCGAGCAGACTCTGGAAATCGTGATCGCGGACTACCAAGGCAAGCGAGCCGATTTCACAGACCTGATCGCCACCTATCACGAACTGTTGGCTCTGCAGGTCCAAGTCGCACGCAGCAAAGCCGCCTTGGCCAGTACGATGGCCCAGATCGAACGCACTGTCGGCTGCCCCTGATTGGCGACGGCGCCGACAACGCGACAATCGAATCTGGATCCGCCGACGACGGGTGAATGATGGCCGGCGTCCAGCATCGTGGCATTCACGATGGAGGCACGATGGGCCGGTTGCCGCAAATTGCCGGACGTTTGCTGGGCGTTTGCCGCCCATTCTTCGAACCCCCGCGGCTGCGATCGCACCGTTGTTCAGCCGGGCGATCCCTTCTTGCACACTGTCCCTTCTTGCACACTGTGCAGCGAATAACCTGGGAATACAGCGATTTCGGAACACAAGTTGCATACCTATGCAGGGTATATTGCCTGATGCCAGTATGACACCGAAGGATGACCGATGGTCGCGATCAATATTTCAGCAATCGACCCTGTATGCGGGATGACCGTTGCCCCCGGTGATTCGCTGCGCAGCGAGTACAAGGGGAAGGCGTATTTCTTTTGCAGTGCCGGGTGCCAGAAGAAGTTCGATAGCGATCCGGTTGGCGTCTTAGCCAAGCGGGCGGCAAAGGATGCTGCGAAGGCGACGGCGGATCCCGGCGAACAACATTCATGCTGTGGCGGGAATGGTGGATCATCCACCGGTTTGGCGAAACGGAATCCGGCGGATGGCGATTCCGAAGCCGTGTACACCTGCCCGATGCACCCCGAGATCGAACAAGTCGGTCCTGGCGATTGTCCGATCTGCGGGATGGATCTAGAGCCCAAGTTCGTTGACATGTCGTCCGATGGCGATGACAAACAGTACAGCGACATGAAGCGGCGCTTTTGGATGGGTGCTGCGTTGTCGCTGCCGCTGCTATTGATCGCGATGGGGCCGATGGTGGGCGTGAACGTCTCGGATTGGATCGGGCAAGTTTCCTTTGGCCGATTGCAGTTGGCGCTTGCGACCCCGGTGGTGTTTTGGTGCGGGTGGCCGTTGCTGGTTCGCGGGGTGAAGTCCTTTCGCAGCCTGAACCTAAACATGTTCTCGTTGATCGCGGTGGGGGCACTTGCAGCCTATGGATTCAGTTTGATCGTTGTCTTGTTGCCAGGTGCGATTCCGGAATCGATGTTCGAAAACGGGGCACCGCCACTGTACTTCGAGGCGGCCGCTGTGATCATCACGCTGGTGTTGTTGGGGCAAGTTTTGGAATTGCGGGCTCGTCAGCAAACCGGCGGGGCCATTCGCGAATTGATGCAACTGGCGCCCTCGATCGCTCATCGAATCAGCGACCAGGGTGAAGAGGACGTCGCGTTGGAATCGGTTCAGCGAGGCGATCGCCTGCGAATTCGTCCCGGCGAAAAGGTGCCAGTCGATGGTCGCGTGATCAGCGGAGCTAGCAGTGTGGATGAATCGATGCTGACGGGCGAACCGATTCCGGTATCCAAGGGCGAAGGCGACGACGTCACCGGTGGCACGCTGAACCAAACCGGCGGCTTGGTGATGGAGGCGGTGGGTGTGGGGGGCGACACGGTGCTGAACCGAATCGTCCAGATGGTCGCAGAGGCGCAGCGAAGTCGTGCTCCGATTCAACGGCTAGCCGACGTGGTGGCCAGATACTTTGTGCCGGCCGTGATCGCATCTTCGGTCCTAGCATTCGTCGGATGGTGGATGTTCGGCCCGGAACCGCAGTTGACACACGCGTTGGTGGCCGCCGTGGCGGTGCTGATCATTGCATGCCCATGCGCCCTCGGGTTGGCGACTCCGATGTCGGTCATGGTGGGCGTCGGACGTGGTGCCAAAGCAGGTGTGTTGATCAAGAATGCCGAGGTTCTGGAAGTGATGGAAAAGGTCGACACGATCGTGGTCGACAAGACCGGCACACTGACGCAGGGGAAGCCGGAACTGACCGATATCAAGACATTTGGCCAGTGGAATGACCGTGATGTGCTGGCACTGACCGCCGCCGTCGAAGCGTCCAGCGAACACCCCTTGGCCCAGGCGATTACGCGGCGTGCGAAAGCCGACAAGCTGTCCGTCGCACAGGCATCGGATTTCCAAAGTGTCACCGGCGGAGGAGCCAGCGGGCGGGTTGGCGACCACGAACTGCTGATCGGCAAAGCAGAATTGTTGGACCAGCAGGGGATTGGCAACGTCGACGATGGGCGATCCTTGGCGGGAGCTTATCAGGCCGATGGGGCCACCGTGGTCTTCGTCGCAATCGATCGACAGTTGGCGGCGATCATGGCGATCACCGACCCGATCAAAGGCAGCACGCCAGCGGCGCTTAAGACCCTGAATGAACTGGGGTTGAAAGTTGTGATGTTAACCGGTGACGCCGAACCCACAGCCCGAGCAGTGGCGACCGAACTTGGCATCGGTGAATTTCACGCGGGCGTTTCTCCCAAGGACAAACATGACTTCGTTCGGTCTCTGAAAAGCGCTGGCAAGATCGTTGCAATGTGCGGCGATGGAATCAACGATGCACCGGCGCTGGCCGAAGCCCAAGTGGGCATCGCCATGGGGACGGGCGCGGGCGTCGCGATGGAGTCCGGCGACGTGACGCTCGTTGGCGGTGATCTTCGCGGTGTCGCCGCGGCCGTTACGCTGAGCCGCAAAACGATGAGCAACATTCGTCAGAACCTGTTCTTTGCGTTTATCTACAACGCGCTGGGGATCCCGTTGGCAGCGGGACTGCTGTATCCGTTTTTCGGTGTTCTGTTGAGTCCGATGATTGCTGCGGCGGCCATGAGTCTTAGTAGCGTGTCGGTGATTGCCAACGCGCTGCGGCTGCGATCGGCCGATCTGAACTGATTCGGACTGCGGACGTCCGTCGGCTGGATGGGCGAATCGATCGCGGTGTTCGATCGCCATCTGACCGTGGGATGCCGGGTGATCGGGATTCCAGCTACAATGGGTCGGTTGTTAAATGCCCTCGGTTCGTGGGACTTGCTTTGCTGGAATGAAATGCGCTCAGACGACGAGAAAAAGAAACTCAACAATCGACTTCGGCGTGTCGTTGGACAAGTCGAGGCGGTTGGCCGAATGATCGACAACGACGACTATTGCGTCGATATTCTGATGCAGTTGTCCGCCGCCACGGGAGCGTTGAACAAGGTAGGCCAAATCGTCTTGGAACAGCACCTGAAGACTTGCGTCAGCGATGCGATCCAAAGCGGCGATGCAAGTGATCGTGACGAGAAACTATCGGAACTGATCCGCGTCTTTCGAAAGTACGCAGGCGTGATCGACTAGATCATCACCCAAGTAGATCATCACCCAAGGCCCATGCATCCCGATCCCGTAGTGGGATTCGCCGGAATTCCCTCCCCCGCCCACAAGCACTTCTGCGAAATCGACGACGCGATATCGAACCAGCGGCCCAAAGCAGGCCTGATCCACGTCGCTCTGCAATCCACTGCAGGCGACGTGCAATCGATTGCACATCGTTTGTCCTCGGAACATCGCTCGTTGCTTAGTAACCCGACGCGAAAGCGAGTGATTCGATTCCGCCACTCGCCGGCGCTTCGGGTTGTGATTCCAACGCTGCTTTTTTGACAAAGCCGAAGTCAGCAGGCCGCATACGGCGGCACGTTAACTGCAACCGCTGGTGCGTCTCGTTCGCTGCTAGTGACCCTAAATCTGGTGGCGGTGACGCGTCATCTTGATGGAATCCCATCCCCTTGGCACAGCAATTGCCTACTAGCCTGTTTGGCGCGGCTGCCGGCATGGTGTGCAGCTTCGCGACACAGTGATTCGTCGACAACTGCGATCGCATCGATTCTGTTCCGGCCCCAGCGGGCTGCGAGTTCTCTGTTCGATTGCTAATGGAAAGGGACCTGATGAATTCTGACGCCTTTCGTGTGCTGGTCGTCGACGATGAACCGAACATCCGCAGCGGGCTAGCCAAGGGCTTGGCACGCGAAGCGGACACCGTGCACACCACCGGGGAAGCCAGGGATGCGTTGTACAAAGTCGATCGGTCTCACTATCAACTGGTGATCGCCGACGTTCGACTCAACTGTGGCATGACCGGCATCGACCTACTAAAACGTTTGCAGGATTCTCATCCCCAGACCGCCGTGATCGTGATCACCGCGCATGGAACGGTCGAGATGGCGGTGGAAGCGATGCACGCCGGTGCGTTTGACTTCATCCTGAAACCGCTAGACCTGGATTTGATTCGCCAGCAGGTCCGCAAGGCCCGCGAATACTACCGGCTTCGCATCGAAAACCAACAACTGCGGAAGCGGTTGGCGGGCGCCGGGGATGTTTCGAACATCATCGGCGGTGGCGCTGCGATGCAGTCCGTGTTCCAACAGATTCGTCAGGTCGCGGCAACCGAAGCCACGGTGATGATCCAAGGGGAAAGCGGTACGGGCAAGGAGCTTGTCGCCCGAGCGTTGCATGACCTCAGCGATCGTAGTGGTGGCCCATTCATAGCCGTCAACCTTGGCGCGATGCCAGAATCCTTGCTGGAAAGCGAGTTGTTTGGTCACGAGAAAGGGTCCTTCAGCGGCGCTTCGCGACAGAAACCCGGTTGCTTTGAACAGGCGTCCGGCGGCACGTTGTTCTTGGACGAAGTCACCGAGATGTCGGCCAAGAGTCAGGTGGACTTGCTGCGCGTGTTGGAATCACGGCAGTTTCGGCGTGTCGGTGGCGAGTCTCTTTTGCATACCGACGCACGCGTTGTTTCAGCCACCAACCGCAGCGTCGATGAACTGATCGCCGATGGCAGTTTTCGCGAAGACTTGTACTATCGTCTGAACGTGATCCCCATCGATGTACCACCTCTTCGTGGGCGACGCGAGGACATACCGTTGTTGGTCGAACACTTCCTTGCCGATTTCTGTTTGCGTCATCAGCGGCCCAGCAAACGAGTGTCCCCCGAAGCGATGCAGACACTGGCCTCGGCACATTGGCCTGGCAACGTTCGACAGCTTCGTAACTTGGTCGAACGGATCGTGGTGACGCACCCCGATGACGTGATCCAGGTCGACGAACTGCCCACCGATTTTGCACCCCGGCCACGGTCCAGTCGGACACTACCGCATTCGTTGGCCGAAGCCGTCGAAGGCTGCGAGCGAGAAACCATCGAACTTGCTCTGCAAGCATGCAATCTGCACCGCGAACGGACGGCCAAAACGCTGGGCATCAGCGTCCGCACATTGCACTACAAGATGGGACGCTATTCGTTGCATTGATGCTGCCGCGGTACAAGCCGTTGGGACGCGGTATCCCGGCGCCGATTCTTCCAGAATCCGTGGGGCCACCGCCCGCAGTTTTTTGCAGGCTCTGCACAGAAGAAGTTCCATCATGTCTCGCTTCCTACGCAGCGCGGTCGCCATCGCATCGCTGGTCGCCATCCTATCCTCGGCAGGCCTCGCCAGTGCTTCGCGTATTCACAGCACGGTAGAACGTCGCCAACATCCCAACGTTGGCTTGTTTGCCAAAGCCGGTTCCCACCACGTTTCCCATGTGCGTCTGTGGCGGCGATAGTACCGCGTTTCTTGCAATCGTGGTTGACGATCACCAACTCCGCTACCATTGCTGGGGTGACGATCGGAGACTAGCGGTAACAGAAACCAACGGGAACACAGGGCTGACATGGGAATGCGACCACTCTTTTTCTTGCTGGGGATGCTTGTGGCGATCCCCTGGGCAGCGGCGGCCGACCGTCCCAACGTTGTGTTCGTCGCGATCGACGATTTGAACGATTGGGTTGGCTGCCTAGACGGTCACCCTCAGGTGCAGACGCCTCATATTGACCAGTTGGCGGCACGAGGGGTGAACTTTACCAATGCCCATTGTCAGGCGCCCATTTGCAATCCGTCGCGGATCAGCATGTTGCTAGGCAAACTGCCTTCGACGACAGGTCACTATTTTTTGGTTCCTGGGTTTCGTGATGTCGATGTCACTCGCGACGCAGTGACGATGTTCCAGTACTTTCGTTCCCGCGGTTATCGAACCGAGTCGATGGGCAAAGTGTTTCATGGTGGTTCCGATAAGGCATCGTTCGACCATGTCCAACCGTCGCGTGGCTACCGACGCATGAAGGGGCAAACCGAGAAACTGCGTTACCGAGTCCCCGGCTCTCACCCGTCCTGGGACTGGGGGCAGTTCCAAATGGCCGATGAAGACCAGCGTGACTACTTTACCGCGGCGTGGGCGGCGGATCGGATCCCCGAACTGTCCCAACAAGACCAACCATTTTTGATGGCGATCGGTTTCCACCTTCCGCACGTCCCGATCTACGCGACGAAGAAATGGTTGGATCTTTATCCGCTGGATAATCTCCAGATGCCGGAGGTGCCCGCCGACGATCTGGATGATGTGCCGCCAATCGCAGTGCAGCTAAGTCTGAACCCGACCGCGCCTCGCGATGGATGGATGAAACAGTCCGGGGAAGACCGGCATGCCGTGCAAGCCTATTTGGCATCGATCTCGTTCGTCGATCATTTGGTCGGGATGGTGATGGACAGCGTTCAGGCGTCCGGCGCCGGCGACAACACGATCGTCGTGCTGTTCAGCGACCATGGATTCCACATGGGCGAAAAGAACAAATGGGCCAAGCGAAGTCTTTGGCGGCGGACCACTCGTGTCCCCATGATCATCGCTGGTCCCAATGTTGCCGTGGGCAAACAGTGCAACGCACCGGTTGGGCTGATCGATGTTTACCCGACGTTGACCGATGCGTGTGGGCTGCCGCGACCGGAAGGTCTAGATGGTCATGGGCTGGCCCCACTGTTGTCAGATGTCACCGCGCCTTGGCCGCACCCTGCTATCTGTACGTTCGGGCCTGGAAACCATTCGATCCAGTCACGCGACTATCACTACATTCGTTATCGCGATGGGGCCGAGGAACTGTACGATCACCGAACCGACGGTGACGAGTATCACAACCTTGCTGGGGACCAGACGTTGGATGCCGTCATCGCGGAACATCGCCGTTGGATCCCTGCCACGGATGCAGCGATGGTTCCCGGCAGCCGCGGCAGCGATTCGCCGCTGTACGGCGAATCCGACGGGCTTCAAAAGGCGATGCGCAAAGTCGGTCGGTAGATCCGCCGTTCGCAAACCCAGTTCAACTCAACCCAATGCACTGCTGGGCAGTGTCTGAGCGATCCATCGACCTAAGCAGTGTCGTTCGTTGACGGCATCTTCTATCCGGGGGGGCGGTCTGGCTGATTCGCCTCAGTGATTTTGCAGACCGGATGCAATTGCAGACCGGGGGGTAGCACGCTGTGATGGCAGCGTCGGGGGGGCTTTTTGCCGAAATTGCTGCGGGAAGGGGTAACCTTCCGCCGCGAGCTGCCATATTTAGGTGATGACAGCTCCCCAAGACACCAACGACGCCGAGCTTGAACAGGCGATTCAGCTCACCCAAGACGGTCAAACCGCAGCCTTTGAGGTGGTGGTGCGACGGTTCGAGACGCCGCTGCGTATCTGGCTGGCCGGTCATTTGCCGCCCGGGATCGATGTCGACGAAGTAGCCCAGCGGACATTTGTCGCGGCTTTTTCACGGCTCGACGAATACACGCCCGAAACTCGCTTTGGCGCATGGTTGTTCACCATCGCACGTTATCAGATGAAAACGGAACTGACGCGTCTGCGCCGCGTTGCCGATTACCACGCCCGCTACGCTCCGGATCTTTTGAAGCGTGAATTGCAGCGACGAAGCTCCCAGCCGCCCGAAATACTGTCGACGCGGCTGGATCATCTGAAGCAATGCCTGGATGGCTTAGGCGATCATCTGTGCCGTTATGTCCGTTGGCGATACGACGAAGAAATCTCTCTGGAAGAGATGGCGAGCCGCAGCAATCGTTCGGTTGCGGCAATGAAAAAACAGTTGTGGTTGATCCGGCAGCAACTTCAAGCCTGCGTTGAATCGCGAATGGCAACCTCCGAGAGGACGAATGGATGAATCCTGACGATCGATTTGCTGAGCTTTGGACGGACTATCTCGAGGGCGAGCTTGATGAAAATGGCATCGACCAACTGCGTGCACTGTTGGCCGCCGATGCTGACTTGGTCAGGACCGCTGCTGATCTGTACCAGACTCACCGCTTGCTGGGGCTTGTGGCCGACGACACATCGATGCATCGCAATGCGTTTGTCGATGGAGTGATCGCCCGTTTGCCTGAGAAATCGGACCAGTTTGTCAGCGATGTCATGGCAGATGTCGAACAATTGTCCGAACGCCGTGTGCAGGTGGAACCCAAGCAACCAATGACCCCAGCCGCCGATGGTGATTCGGCAGTACGGGATCAACGCTGGATGTTGGCACTGGTTGCATCCTTGTTGATCGCCGTTATTGGATTTGCGTCATGGCGATCAAGTCCTCCTGAAGTCGCCACGGTGGTTTCGGAACCAACGGATGCGTCACACCAGATCCGTGACGTTCGGTTTACCAGTTTGGCCCACGCGAAGTTCTTTGGCGAATTGCTGCCGCCGGTGGATTCTGCGTTGGCGCCGCGCCGCGACTACGTGTTGATGAGCGGTTTGGTTGAACTTAGCTTTCCAGCAGGAGCGTCGGCGATTGTCGAAGGCCCCGCCGTCTTCCGTGTTCTCTCGGAAGACAGCCTTGCCTTGGACGTGGGAAGCTGCAGCGTTCACGCTCCCGACGGTGCAGAAGGTTTCCACGTCGTCACTCCCGTCACGCGTGTGGTGGATCGCGGCACCCGGTTCAATGTCAGTGTCGCGGAAACAAGCGAAACGGAAGTCCAAGTCATCGAAGGCGCAGCAGACATCTACGAGCATGGTTCGCAAGCTCTTTCCAATGCAGACGCAGCGGCCCAACAGAGGGCAACACAAACGGAAGTTCGTCTGACCGTTGGCGAAGCGAGTAAGTTTGCAAGAGGCCGAGAGTTTGCCGCAGACAGCATTCCCTATGACCCCGCGGCCTACCATCGCCAGTTGCCCGATCGTGTGATTTCCTATCAGGCAAACGTGGATGAAGAAGGCGGTTCCACAACATTGACCAGTGTCACGATCCAACGTGGCGGCCGCACCGAGACGATCTTGGTGGGTGACATCATCCCTGCACAGATCACCGCGTTCACGACCACCCTGCCAGGCGCGTTCATCTGCGGCGATTCGACGTACCCGGTTGAACTGCTGGAAACCGCCTCCAATCGCAGTTTGAACGCGGGGGTGATCAACCCCGGTGGTAGCGAAGAACCGCTATCTGCCGATCCTGTGCTGTTGGGTGAATCGGCGACTCCGGGCATGGCGATCCGCTTTCGCCAACCGGTCATCAACGGCCCCGGCGATGACGTGGTGTTCTTTGATTTGCAAACGTTTGGCAATCCGCCCGATGGGGATGCGTTTCACATCAGCCCCGTCCGTTTCCGGCCTGGCCTGAAATCGCACACGATCCGCATCTATGACCTGACCATGGAATCACCCGGATCGCACGAATTGGCAGGCTTTTACGTGCATATGTTTCGCGAACGAGCAAGTTCGCTGGAAACGCTTCGAACACTGGACACTTCCCCTAGCCGTCACGGCATCCGATTTCGTGGATTGACCGTCGGAATTGACTTGTCGGACCTCGGATACGGCGACGGCGAAACGGTGGATGAATTGTTCATCCAAGACGCACTCGATGACAAGCATATTGTTGATCCCGTGTTTATCGGCGGTCTTCCTCCGCTGATTTGATCCGACAACGCCACCAACCTTTGCTGTGAACACACGAATTTAGGTTCTTCATGTTTCCCAAGTTTTTTGCACTACTGGCCCTGTTGTCGTTGCCAACCTTGGTAACCGCAAACGACGCGGACGATGTCCAGCATTTGAAGTTCTTTGAAACCGAAGTGCGCCCTTTGTTGGCTTCTAAATGCGTCCAGTGCCACGGTGCTGAAAAGCAGGAAGGCGAACTTCGCTTGGATTCATTGGCGGCATTGATCCAAGGAGGCGACAGTGGCGCGGCGGTCACTCCACACAGGCCAGAGGAAAGCTTGCTGATCGAGGCGATCAATTACGAGTCGTTCGAAATGCCGCCGGAGAAGCAGTTGAGCGAAAAGTCGATTGACGTGCTGACACGTTGGGTCGAAATGGGGGCACCCTGGCCAGAATCGGATTCCAATCCGATTCGAACTTCCGAAAAAACGTTCACCGAAGAAGACCGAAATTGGTGGGCCGTCCAACCGGTGCAAGATCCCACGCCGCCTGCGGATGGTGAGGGCTGGGCGCGCAATCCCATCGATCGTTTCGTCGCTAGGCAATTGGATGATGCGGGGCTGGAACCCGCCCAACCGGCCAGTCGTTTTGAACTCGTGCGGCGCGCCTACTTTGACCTGCACGGTTTGCCGCCCACGCCTCAGCAGGTGGATGCCTTCGTCAACGATGACCGGCCCGATGCGTGGCAGCGTTTGATCGACGAATTGTTGGATAGTCCGCGATACGGTGAACGTTGGGCACAACATTGGTTGGATGTGGTGCGGTTCGCGGAAAGCGACGGGTACAACGAAGACGCCTTCCGTCCCGATGCCAGTGTCTTTCGTGACTACGTCATCGCATCATTCAACGACGACAAACCGTACAACCAATTCGTCCGAGAGCATTTGGCCGGTGACGAGATCGCACCGGATGATCCCAACGTATTCATTGGCACCGCCTATCTTCGTCATGGTGTCTACGAATGGAATCAACGGAACGCGCGGATGCATTGGGACCTGATCATCAACGAAATGACTCGCGTGACCGGCGAAGCGTTCTTGGGGATCGGGATTGGATGCGCCCAGTGCCACGACCACAAATTCGATCCCATCCTGCAGAAGGACTATTTCGGACTGCAGGCGTTTCTTTCGTCGGTGGCTTGGCCCATGGACCGACCATTGGCAACGCCCGCAGAAATCGCTGAATACCGTGAACAGCAACAGGCGTGGGAAGACGCCACGAAAGCTATCCGCGACGAAATGCATGACCTGGCGAAGGAAGCATTCGACAAAGATCAACAGTACACCGTTGGCCAGTTCCCCGACGATGTCAAGGAAATCTACAGCAAGCCCGAATCGCAGAAGACAACCTACGAGAAACAATTGTCGTACCTCGTTCGGCGTCAGGCCGAACGTGCGGCTTCGAAGTTCAACTATGAAAAAAGTCTGGCCAAGAAACCGGACAAGCTTGCACGTTACCACCAGCTAAAGGTCGAATTGGAAAAGTTCGACGCGGTGAAACCGAAGCCATTGCCGACGGCGTTCGTCGCAACTGACGTTGGGCCCGATCCTGCCCCAACGTTGCTGATGACTCGCACGACACAGGAAACGGTCGAACCGTCGTTTCTAGCATTGTTGGGAGACCCGACGCCTGAAATCCAACCAACGGCGACGACCACGGGCCGACGAACGGTACTGGCCGATTGGATCGCGCGAGATGACAACCCGCTATCGACTCGCGTGATCGTCAATCGTGTCTGGCAACGTCACTTTGGCGAAGGGATCGTGCCCACGGCCAATGACTTTGGCACCTTGGGCGAATTGCCGAGTCACCCGCAGTTGCTGGATTGGTTGACCAAACGGTTCCTGGAAAAGGGCTGGAAAATCAAGCCGCTGCACGCGATGGTCATGAACAGCGCTACCTATCGTCAAACGGCACGCCGCGAGCCGACGAAGAAAGAAGACACCGTGGATCCGACCAATCGGTTGCTATGGCGTTTTCCACCGCAGCGACTCGATGCCGAACAGGTGCGGGATGCGATGTTCGCTGTCTCCGGTGAACTGAAGCACCGTGACGGAGGTGCCTCGGTCAGCGGCACTTCGCCCAATCGTAGCGTCTTTGTGAAAAAGATGCGAAATCGACCTGACGAAATGCTCAGCGGTTTCGACTCGCCGCTCGGGTTCGAGTCGGCGGCCGAACGGATTGCGACCACCACGCCTGTCCAGTCTCTGCTGCTGGTCAACGGAAAGTGGACGTTGGATCGATCACGCTCGTTTGCCAAACGGTTGATCGCGGGCAATCACAAAGTGACCGACGATTCCATTCGCGAGGCCTATCGTTTGGCGTATGGGCGAGAGGTCACCAGCGAAGAAATTCAGGGCGCACTGCGCTTCATCGATCAGCAGACCAAACAATATGAATTGCACGAAACGTCGCGTCCGCAACCCGACGTGCCATTTCCAAACGAAAATGGATTGCGCCCTGCGTCGCAGCATTTTGCATCGGCATCCTCATTCGGTCTCGGCCAAAAGACGCTTTGGTTCCAACCGGATAGCCGCTTTGAAAGACTGCACTTGAAAAAGACGGACGATCTTGGTGATCAGTTCACCATCGAAGCAATTACAATCTTGGATCGGATCTATCCCGATGCCAGTGTCAATACATTGCTGTCGCGTTGGAATAGCAGCACCAAAACCAATGGCTGGAACTTTGGTGTTACCAGTGCAAAGTCCGGATACCATCCACAGAACTTTATCGTCCAACTGGTGGGACGTAATTTTCAGGACGAACCGACGTACGAGGTGGTTGCATCGGGACTGACTTTCCCGATTGGCAAACCGGTCTACTTGGCGGCATCGATTTCGGCCAGCGTTTCAGATGACAACCCAACCAGCGGCTACGTCACGTTCACCATGAAAGATCTATCGGATCCAAAATCGAAATTGCAAACCGCAACGGTCGAGACAGCGGTGGTTGGCCAGGCTCAGAATCCGGCGATGAAGATCATTGCGGGCGGTCGTGACAGCAAGGGACACCTGTGGGATGGCCAGCTTGCCCGACTGAAAATCAGCCGGGGTGCATTGGCCAGCGATCAACTGCTGACCGGCAATGATTCCGACAAGTCCGATGCCATCATCGACTGGACGTTTGACGGCAGCGACGGTGAACAGCCGGCGCCATCGACAGCATGGCTGCGCCGCGAAACCAAACCTGATGCGACTAGCGAAAATGATCCGATGATTTCCGCCGTCACGGATTTCTGTCACGCACTGTTCAATTCGAACGAGTTTCTGTATCTGCATTGATGCAAACCTGACTGCGATAAGGAAGGGATTGATCCCATGAGATGTAACCAATTCGATATTCCAGATTCACGACGCGAATTCCTGTGCAAAGCAGGAGGCGGATTTGGTGCGCTGGCTTATGCCGCTTTGACCGGCGATTCGTTGATGGCGTCGACGACTGAAAATCCTGCTGCGACAAAGATCGCGAATCGATTTGGCAAGGCGAAGAACGTCATCTGGTTGTTCATGGAAGGCGGCCCCAGCCACTTGGATCTGTTTGACCCAAAACCAGCCGTCAACGAGTTGGCTGGGCAGAGTTTGCCGGACAGCTTTGCTCGTCCGGTTACCGCGATGGGCGAAGCCAATTCGCCGATCCTAGAGGTCAAACGCAAATGGAAACAATGTGGCGAAAGCGGGCTTTGGATCTCGGATTGGTTGCCGCATCATCATGACGTGGCGGACGAACTGTGCGTGATTCGTTCGTGCGTATCCGACGGCATCAACCATGCCGGCGGAGTCTGTCAAATGAACACGGGGGCCGTGTTCGGAGGCCGCCCTTCGCTGGGGGCCTGGGTGTCGTACGGTCTGGGGACGGTTACCGAAAGTCTGCCGACGTTTGTCGTGATGAAGGATAGCGCGTCCATGGTCGTCAATGGCGCTCGTGCGTGGGGTTCCGGATTCATGCCTTCGGGACACCAAGGCGTGCTGTTTGAAACCGGCGCCGAACCGCTGCGTAATTTGAACAACCCCGCGGGGATCTCAGGCGGGGGACAGAAGAACAAGATCGACTTCATCAACCAATTGAACCAACGGCACTTTGCCGGGCGCGAATCGAATTCCGAATTGGAAGCTCGCATTCATAGCTATGAATTGGCCGCGCGAATGCAAGCCGATGCCCCCGAGGCGATTGATGTGGACCAAGAACCTGCCCACATCAAAGAACTGTACGGCATGGATCAGAAAGAAACACAAGTCTACGGTCGGCAATGTCTGTTGGCACGTCGATTGGTGGAACGGGGCGTGCGATTCATTCAGCTGTATTCCGGTGCCGGCAGCAAATGGGACAGTCACAGCAATATCGAATCCAACCACGGCCGGCTGTGCAAAGGTGTCGACAAGCCGATCGCCGGACTGATCGCTGACCTAAAGCAGCGTGGCATGCTGGACGATACACTTGTGATTTGGGGTGGCGAATTCGGCCGAACGCCGATGAGCGAAAAGGGAAACGGACGCGACCACAACCCGACTGGGTTTACCATGTGGATGGCCGGCGGCGGCGTCAAAGCAGGCCAGACGATCGGAGCCACGGATGAACTAGGGCTGTACGCGGTCGAAGACCGACTGCACGTCCATGACATTCACGCAACCGTGATGGGCTTGCTTGGCATGGACCACACCAAAGTCGTCTACATGCACAAGGGGCGGCCTGAACGAGTTGATCTGAATGAAGGTCACTTCTATCAAGACATCACTTCATAGTGCCGCGCTGAATCCTTCGAATGCATTCGATAGCTGGACAGTAATTTCGCAAGCAAGCGGTTTGTCCAAACTTCATTGGTAAAAAAGAAGACCATCCCGATGTGGAACAAAACCTGTCAGTCGATCGCCATCGTCCTGCTAGTCGCCAATCTTGGATTGGCTCAGGAAGTCGCACGTTGGGAATTCGGATCCGATGATGAAACCACTCTGGTTCCTCATGGACAAGTTCAACAAGATCAAGTCGGTCCTCGACCCCCTGAATTCCCCGATATGTCGCCGGAGAACATGGCCGTGCGAGTCGATGCGGGAGCGTTCTTTTCCGTTCAGGATCCCGGCGAAGACAGCCGTTTTGACTTTACCAACGACGATGAAATCACGATCGAATCCTGGGTCAACCCGTCGGACGTTCGCGACGGACAGCCTCTGTACGTGATTGGAAAAGGGAGGACGGGAAATCCAAACTTCACGCGAGACAACCAGAACTGGGCCCTGCGGATCGTTGGGGTCAAGGGCGAATCCCGGCTGAGTTTTCTGTTCGCTACCAAGGTGACGGGCGACGGTAAACACTGGCATCGATGGGACTCCAAGACGGGTTTCCCCCTCGGCACCGGTTGGCACCACATTGCTGTGTCGCACCGTTTCGGCGATCTGGAATCGATACGTGGTTGGATCAACGGCAAACCGATCGAAGGCGTATGGAGCTATGCCGGCCCGACCAAAGAGAAGCCGGTCGTTGATGACGACGAAGTTCGTATCGGCAACGGTTTTGATGGACTGTTGGACGGCATCGCGATCCATCGTTCGCTGCTAGATGACGAAGCCATCGCCGCTCGTTTCCGCCGCGTAGGAAAAGAACGGGTGGTGAAAATCGCACCGGCAGTGATGCCCGAACTGGACGACGTTCCCAGCGGTCGTGTGTTGTTTCAGCTAAGCGAAAGTATGCCTGCGGGGAACCGTTGGTTGTATGAAGGCGAACCCATGCCCGCAGAATCGACTCGCTGGATTGGCGATTCGTTTTTGCTGCCGCGGATTCCGGTGCGGTATGACGCGTGGGGGATCCGTTCCGACTGGAAGGCTCCGCTGTTGCTGCGGATTGCCGGGGACATCGAATTGCCAAGCGGCAAACATCGCTTTCTTGTCCGGGCCCGCTCGCTGAGTCGGTTGTGGGTGGATGGCGAACTGGTGACGAGCACCAAAACCGTGCGCAATCGAGGTGGGAATCTAGAGCCGATTGTGCCGGTCCCTGAACCGTTGGTTCCCGGTGCTCGATTGCTGCCGTTCCCACAACAGGAAGCGCTGACGGAATACGAAATCCCATCAAGTCCACAGGACGAACCGCGGCGGTTGCGAGTCGTCTTGGAAGTGATGGTCGGTGGCAACGGTGACCGGACGGAATCGGGGGAGGTTTGTGTCGCGGTGCAACCCGAGGGAGATGGCCCGCTGTTCGTGTTGAAAGCCGATTCGTCGTCGCCGTTGATGCTGACCGACGCTGCAATCGAAAGAGAATTGCAGAAGTTCGAATCGTCGATGGTGACGTTCGAAGACTCCACACGCCGAGAAGCCGCCGCTTCGCAAGACGCGTTTTGGCAGCAGCGGCACGCGGTCGCACGTGCTTCGGTCGCGCAGCCGACTTCATCTGTGGAACACGGGAACGTCCATCCGATCGACCGATTCGTCGCCGACAAAATCGATCTTGCAGTCAGCCAAGCGGCAGAATCGGACGAGAAAACGACTCAGCATTTCCACCAGAATGTGTTGCCGATCTTGCAGGAACAATGCTTCCGATGCCATGGCGAGAAACAGCAGGGTGGGCTGAGGCTGAACTCGCGAGAACACGCTCTTTCGATGGGTGAATCGGAATTGGCGGCCGTCGTGCCCGGCAATGCGGACGCCAGCGAGATGATCGTTCGCATCCGTGACCATGATATGCCGCCGACCGACGAAGGGCTGACTGAATCGCAGATCGCAACCTTGGAAGACTGGGTCAATGATGGCGCTCTCTGGCCGAACCCGCCGCTGGCTCCGCAGTCGGTCGCGATCGCACCGCTGGTCGATGACGCGTCTTTCCTTCGCCGTGCGTATCTGGACACGGTTGGCGTAGGCCCGACCGAAGACGAGGCACGGGCGTTTCTGGCCGATCGTGATGCGGCGAAACGAAGCAAGTTGATTCAGCGGCTATTGCAGGACGAACGTTACGCCGATCATTGGGTCAGTTTTTGGATGGACCTATTGGCCGAGAATCCGACGCTGTTGAATCAATCGCTGAATTCGACGGGACCGTTCCGTTGGTTCCTGTACGAATCGTTGCGGGATGGGAAACCGTTGGACCGGATGGTGACCGAACTGGTTTTGATGCGTGGCAGTCCGCACGAAGGTGGCAGTGCTGGCTTTGGGATGGCCGGTGAAAATGATTCTCCGCTGGCAGCCAAAGGGCACATCCTGGCCTCGGCGTTTCTGGGAATCGAACTGCAATGTGCCCGTTGTCACGATTCGCCCTACCACAGCACATCCCAAGAAGACCTGTATTCG
Source organism: Rubripirellula lacrimiformis (assembly GCF_007741535.1). Taxonomy (NCBI): domain Bacteria; kingdom Pseudomonadati; phylum Planctomycetota; class Planctomycetia; order Pirellulales; family Pirellulaceae; genus Rubripirellula; species Rubripirellula lacrimiformis. Next base: position 7,273,293 of record NZ_CP036525.1, on the reverse strand, counting down.
TTAGCCGCGATGCTGAATCGCAAACAGCTGACCCCGCCGAAAACCAGCCGCGTTCCCGATGCGTTCTTCGAGAACATTGGACGCGAATCGTTGATCAAGGTCACGCTGAAACCGGGCGTGCAAGTTCAGCCGAAATGGCCGTTCGCATCGTTCACCGCCGTGGAGGATGGTCCGCACATCGACAAGCTGATGCAAAGCCCCGATGATCCGCGCGAACGTTTGGCGGCGTTGATTACCGCTGCCCAAAACGATCGCTTTCCTAAGGTCGTCGTGAACCATCTGTGGAATCGATTGATCGGTGCTGGCATCGTCCAGCCGGTCAACGACTGGGAAGGGGCAACCGCCAGCCATCCGGAAATGTTGCAGTGGTTGGCCGATGAACTGATATCACACGATTACGATCTGCGGCATGTCCTGCAGCAGATCATGACGTCGCAAACGTACCAACGTAAGTCGGTCGGCCAGAACGAAACCGCATCCGCCCAGCAGAGGTTCTTTGCGGCACCCGATCCACGACGATTGGCCGCTGAACAAGTGGTTGATTCGCTGTTCGCCGCTGCCCAGCGTCCGATGGATACCGAAACCTTGACGTTCGTGCACGATGGTGCCGAACCCATGACCCATCGGCTGACACTTGGATCGCCAAGCCACGCCTGGATGTTTGCCGGATTGAATAACGAACGTGACCGTCCCAGTTTGTCGATGCCGCGTGCCCAGCCGATCGCTGATGTGCTAGAAGCGTTTGGTTGGACTGGAACCCGTCAGCAACCGATCGCCCAGCGTGAAACCGATCCGAACCTGTTGCAGCCTGGGATTCTGGCCAATGGCACCCTGTCGATGTCGTTGACGCGGGCGGCCGACCAATCTGCCCTGGCGCAGCTTGCGATCGACGCAGCGTCGCCTGAAACACTGCTGGAATCATTGTTCTTGCGGTTTCTGACGCGATATCCCAGTCACCAGGAACAGGCTGCTTTTGTTCCCGCGTTGGCCGCCGGTTTCAAAGAACGTCGGCTGCCGGACGGACTGGTAAAACGGCCGGTCCCGGAACCGCGTTTGCCGCAATCGACGTGGTCGAACCACTTGGTGCCCGAAGCGAACGAGATCCAAGAGGAATGGCAGCGGCGAGTTCGACGCGGGCCCGCTGTCGATCCGCGTCTGCAACCTGATTGGCGTGAAGTGTACGAAGATGTGATCTGGAGCTTGGTCAACGATCGCGACTTTGTGTTTGTGCCTTAGTGTCGGCAAGCCATGCGGTGCGCGTGGGGGGAAAGAAGGCGTTCGAGCCTGCTTTCAAAAGGCTGCCCCCTCACCGACGCTTCGCTTTCATCGTTCCCCCGAAACACAATCCTTGACTTTGGAAAACCCTTCCTATGAACATTCAAAATACACGTGGTCGATTCACCCGTCGCGAAAGTTTGATGGGGATCTCGGCGGCGGCCGGCTGTTTGCTAACCAACCCTGCATCAGCATCGTCTAGCGGGCCGTTCGTTCAGGGAAAAGCCGAGCACGTCATTTCGATCTGGTTGGGCGGCGGGATGGGACAGATCGATACGTTTGACCCGAAAGCCAAAGGCGATCCCAAAACGAAGAAGCCGGGATCCTATTACGATGCGATCGATACAGCTGTCGACGGAGTGCAGGTCTGCGAGCATCTGGGCCAGATGGCCAAGGTGATGGACCGCGTCACTGCGGTGCGATCGGTGAACCACAATGTGATCGACGAACATGCTGCGGCGACCAACCGCATGCACACCGGCCGCGCGATCAGTGGGACGGTGACGTATCCGTCGCTGGGGTCGTTGATCGCCCACCAACGTGGCCCCATGAATGATACGGCTCCGCCCTATGTTCTGATTGGCTATCCCAACGTGACGCGCGGTCCCGGTTTTTTGGGAGCCAAGCATGGGTATCTGTATTTGACCGAAACGGGACGAGGTCCGGCGGGGCTATCGCGGCCCGATGGGATTTTGCCGCAGCGTCAAAGCCGCCGCGAGCAATTCCTTGCGACACTGCGGAAGAATGCCCCGCCGACGAAGGTTGCCGAATTGTTGGACTACGATGCTGCGATCGAACAAAGTTTGAAACTCAGCGGCCCCGACTTCAACCGCGTCTTTCACCTTGACGGTGAATCGGATGATTTGCGGAATCGCTACGGTGGCGAGTTTGGTCAACGCTGTTTGCTGAGCCGTCGACTGGTCGAGCGTGGTGTGCGGTTTATCGAAGTCAGTCACAACCTGAATTTTCTAAACGGAGCGGGTTGGGACGTTCATAACAGCGGGATCGTCAATCAACACAAACTGATCCAGGAAATGGATACCGCGGTGGCTACGCTGATCAGCGACCTGGAACAGAAAAAGTTGCTAGACAAGACGCTGATCGTGATCACAACGGAATTCGGACGACCGGCCGGGTTCGATAGCGGCGGCGGACGTGGCCACCAGGGATCGACCTTCAGTTGTGTGCTGGCCGGTGGCGGCTTGTCGCATCGCGGCGCGTGGGGCCAAACGGATGAAGCCGCCAAGAAGATTGTTGCGGATCCGGTCAGCGTTCCCGATTTCTTCGCGACGATTTGTGCGGCGACGGGAGTGGACTACCGCAAGAACCTTTTTGCCGGCGATCGCCCGGTTCCTATCATTGACCAAGGCCAGCCGATTGCCGCGCTCTTCGATAGTGCTGGATAACCGAACTGGTATCGAACGAGAAGAATTGGAATGAGACGACTGGTATTTCGAAAGGGCTATTCTGTGCGCAATGTTGTTCCGTCGCTGGTGTTGGTTTTCGTGTCGGTCGCATCGTTGGCTGCCCAGGATGTGACGGTGCTGGTTGGGGACCCTACGCCGTCGCCTCATGACGTAACCAGTGGGCCGTTGAATATTCCTTTTGGGGTCGACTTTGATCCGCAGGGGAACATGCTGATCGCCGAGTATGTCGGTGGCCGTGTGCTGCGTTTGCAGGGCTCCGGCAACCTGCAATTGGTCGCCGGTTTGGGCAAGAACGGGTACGAAGGCGATGGTGGCCCGGCAACACAGGCTACCTTCAACGACATTCATAACCTGGCGGTCACGTCGGCCGGTGATGTCCTGCTGTCGGATCACAACAATCACGTCGTGCGGCGGATTGATGCGTCTAGCGGCAATGTGTCTACCTTTGCGGGTTCGGGTACCCGTGGGTTTTCGGGAGATGGTGGGGCGGCGGACCAAGCACAATTCAATGTCGTCATGAGTGTCGCGCTGACTCCCGATGGCACGGCACTGTTGGTCGCCGATTTAGCGAACCATCGCATTCGGTTGATCGATTTGCGATCCAACACCGTCACGACGGTCGCGGGGAACGGAAAGGTCGGGGTTCCCCAAGACGGGCAGTTGGCGATCGAATCGCCGCTCGTTGATCCGCGCGCGGCAGCGATGGACGATGCGGGCAACCTGTACATTGTCGAACGCAATGGGAATGCCCTGCGAGTCGTCCGCCCGTCGGGCATCATCGAAACGGTCGCAGGGACGGGAAAGTCCGGCTGGAAAGACGGCATCGCGTTGGAAGCCCAGTTGGCGGAACCGAAGCACTTAGCCATCGACAAAGCGGGCCATGTTTACATCGCCGATGATAGGAATCACATGATTCGAAAATACGATCCGCAAGCAAAGACTTTGACAACGGTGCTTGGTCGTGGTGACTTCAAACTTCAGCGGCCTCACGGAGTCACCGTTCGCGGTGGCGAGCTATTCATTGCTGATAGTTACCATCACCGAATTCTAAAGATGCCCCTGCCATGATCGCTCGTTGCTAAGATGAGGAAACCCCTCCCCATTCACAGGTTTCTCTGATCATGAACTCCTTTGACCTGCCTCGCCGAACTTTCATGCAGGCTACCGGCGCGACCATCGCCGGTGCGTGCGTTAACACGTTGCACGCCCAGCAATCACTGGCCAGCGGTGTGCGGATCGTCAATCCGCTCGGGCGGGTGCCGCTGTCGTTCATCATCGACGACTCGACGTGCTTGGTGAACATGGGCCACTTCTGTACGCCTCAGTTCGCCGAAGCTTGGCCCGACCGCGACGAATACAAGCAACCGTGGAAAGATTGGCCGCGAGAAATTCCCGACGACTTTGTCCGCGAGTTTGGCGAATGGTGCGCCCAACAGGGGGTCAAAGGCAAGTACAGCATCGTGCCCTATCCGGCTTGTGTCGGATGGCTGGATCGCGGTCTCCCCGGCTGGTCCAAGCAACAGCTGGACGCCAGCCTAGGACTGGTCCGCGATTTGATGTTGCCCAACTGGGACATTCATCCGGAAATGATTACGCACACGCGTGTCATTGACCTGAAAACGGGGCGTCCCAAGGCAACGGCTTCCTCCGCCACGATGGAGAACTCGTATCCGCAGATCGACCAGAGTGTCGACGAATTGGCAAGCTATCTGGCCTACGCGCTGAAGATCTTAAAGAACTGTGGCTTGCCCTGCGAAGGCGTTACCACGCCGGGTGGTTTTGGGAATCGAGTCAAGGATTCGCTGCCCTTGGCGGTTCACCAAGCGGTCCGCGACGTGTTCCCGGTCGAACTGCCGCACTACTTCAAATACGTGGTCAGCGGCCCCGAATCGACGGCACCGCGGTTGGAATTTGTGGGAGCGAGCAAGACGATCGACAATCTTACCGTCAGTGTTCCGGCCGGCACGGGGGACTGGTTCGGCGGTTGGCAGGGGATCATGGACAGCGAAGGGGACCGCTACTGCAACGCCGACGCCACACAGGGTCGGATGGTGGAAATGATTCAGCGCGGCGAACCAGCGGTGATGTTGTGCCATTGGCCCGGCATGTACTGCAACGGTCAAAAGTCGGGCTTCGAAACTTTCAAGAGAATCGTGGTATCGCTTGCCGACCGCTACCGTGACCAAACGTTGTGGATGAAAGTCAGCGAGATCGCTCGCTATTGGGCCGTCAAGGAAATGGCCACGATCGCGCGGCCCAGCCCTGACCGATTGGAAATTGAAACGCCGCTCAGTTGCCCGCGATTCACGTTGGAATTGGATGCCGCGGCAATCAAGTCGCCTCCGGTGCTGCACCACAAGGACGACAAACGAGTGTTGCGGCAGGTCGCAACCGCGACGCAGCTAAGCGACAACACCTTCACCCAGGATGACGACGCCCTGATCATCAGTGTCGACGCGCCAGCAGGCAAATGGTCACTGACGCTGTGACCCGCCACGGCTGCATCCGTTTGTGCCACACACCAAGCATCCGAACGGGATCCGCGCCCTCGTCCACCCACGACAAATGTTTCCCGCACTGGCCCAAGCAACGAGCGATCAATCAGTGTCGCGATTCAAGTCATCTCGCCTCCGTCGCGCAGCGGTTTGCGGGGGTGAGAGTTAGAGAGAGGGGGAAGAAAGAAACGACACTGATTGATCGCTCGTTGCAAAGTCGTTGATGTTGGCGCCGGCGAAGGTCATACTATGCGATCTGGTTCGCTTGCCGAATTAGCCCCGCCTTCAACGACCTGCCTCGTAAATCCCGCCTCGACGAATCGGTTAGATGCCATGCACCTTTGGTTGGCTTCACGCTGCCCGCATCGCTTTGCACTCGTCAGCGTTCTGCTGGTGCTGATCTGCGAATCGGGGTGGGCGGCAGATTCACGGTACTTCGAGACCGAGATCCGCCCGATCCTTCGTGAATACTGCTTCGATTGCCACGGTGCGGTGGAAGAACTCGAGGGCGGCTTGGACCTGCGCCTCGTCCATTTCATGATTTCGGGTGGCGATTCGGGACCTACAGTGGTTCCGGGCGACCCTGACGCTAGTCTGTTGATCCAGCGTGTTCGTGACGGGGATATGCCACCGGGCGACGCGCGAGTTGCGGATGAAAAGATCGCCGTTTTGGAAGCGTGGATTCGGTCTGGGGCAGCAACGCTGCGCGACGAACCCGAACAACTGGAACCAGGCATTCCGATCACCGAGGAAGAACGCAACTACTGGGCTTACCAACCGATCGCGGACGTGTCCATTCCGGCCAACGTGAACAGTCCGTCGATTCGCTCGCCGATCGATGCGTTCATCGCTGCGGCGATGCCCGCTGGTTTGACTTTCTCGGACGATGCAGATCGATTCACGCTGGTCCAACGCGCCTACAACGACTTGGTTGGACTGCCACCGACAAAGCAGGAAATTGAACCCTGGCTGCATACCGCGGACCCGCGATGGTTTGAAAACTTGGTGGATCAATTGCTTCGTTCGCCACACTATGGCGAACGTTGGGGCAGGCACTGGTTGGACGCGGCGGGGTATGCCGATAGCGACGGCTACACGGTAGCCGACCGCAACCGCGCGTGGGCGTGGCGTTATCGCGATTATGTGACCAAAGCGTTCAATGAAGACAAACCGTTCGACGAATTCATTCACCAGCAGATTGCGGGTGATGAACTGGCCGGACCTAAACAGGACGATTGGACGCCACGCCAGATTGAACTGTTGACCGCCACAGGTTTTTTGCGAATGGCAGCCGACGGCACCGGCAGTGGTGACAACAGTCCCGAAGCCCGCAACAAAGTGATCGCCGACACACTGCAAATCGTCTGCTCGACTTTGCTTGGTTCTAGCGTTCATTGTGCCCAGTGCCACGACCACCGCTACGACCCTATCTCACACGCCGACTATTTCTCCTTGCGAGCCGTTTTTGAACCCGCCTTGGATTGGCAGGCCTGGAAGCCGCCGGCTGCGAGACTGGTTTCTTTAGCCACCGAACAGGATCGCGCGGCGTCAGCAAAAATCGAAAGCGAAGTTAGCAACGTGGCGGCCGAGCGTGCCAGTCAGCAAAGTGCGTTTATCCAAGAGGTGTTTGAGCAAGAACTGTTGAAGTTTGAAGAACCACTCCGTTCTCAATTGCGGACGGCTTATGAAACGGCAAAGGACAAACGCGATGCTGAACAAATCAAGTTGTTGGCCAATCACCCCAGCATCAACATCACGCCGGGCGTTCTGTACCAATATCGCCCCGATGCCGCAGCCGAATTGAAAAAGATCGACGCTGAGATTGCAGATTTGCGAGCTCAAAAGCCTGTCGAGCAGTTCATCCAAGCGTTCGTAGAACCTGCGAACCATGTCCCGATCAGCCATTTGTTTCATCGCGGTGATTTCAATCAACCTAAACAAGTCATCGAACCGGGCGCCCTAACCGTCGCTTCGACCGCGGGAGCTCGGGTGACGTTTCCGATCAATGATCCCCAACTGCCGACGACGGGCCGACGGTTGGCATTCGCAAAATGGTTGACACAGGAAAGCAACCCGTTGACCGCTAGGGCCATCGTCAATCGGATTTGGATGCACCACTTCGGACACGGGATTGTTGCGACCCCGGGCGAATTTGGGCGGTTGGGGGATCAACCCTCGCATCCCGAATTGCTCGATTGGTTGGCCAGCGATTTCGTCCATCATGGATGGAGCTTGAAACGACTGCACCGACAAATATTGACCTCGACGACATGGCGGCAAAGTTCTGTGCGTCGACCTGATGGGGAAGCGATCGATGCCGAGAACCGAACCTATTGGCGAAAGTCGCTGCAACGCGTTGATGCAGAGATCCTACGCGATTCGATGTTGGCCGTTTCCGGAACTCTTGACCTGACGCTATACGGGGCTCCGGTCGCTGTGGCCGAAGACGAAACCGGACAGGTTCGCGTGGATGCCAGTCAACCGCGTCGCAGCATCTACGCGCGAGTCCGACGGAGCCAACCGGTCGGCATATTGCAGACGTTCGACGCACCCGTGATGGGCGTCAACTGTGATGTGCGATCCGTGACGACCGTCGCGCCCCAGTCGTTGATGATGCTGAACGGGGCCTTCGTTCTCGAACAAGCTGCTCTCGTCGCGGATCAGGCGATCAAGCGGGCTGCCCAAGTGGATCCGACGGGTGACGAGGTTCTCGCACCGTGGTTCCCCAAAATTCCACCGCTCGCGTGGCGTTACGGATCCGGCACGGTGGACGACGCGGCGGGTGTGATTCGCGACTTCGTCGACCTGCCCCACTTTACGGGCACATCATGGCAAGGGAGTGCGACTGCGCCGGACGCTGAGTTCGGCTGGACCATTTTAAGCGCTAGCGGTGGGCATCCCGGAAACCCCGCTCACCCAGCGATCCGGCGTTGGACAGCACCGGGTGACGGACAGCTTAGCATCACCGGAACGCTGCAGCATGGTAGTGGCAACGGCGATGGCGTCCGATCCCGAGTCGTTTCTGCCAGCGGCTTGATGGGAGATTGGCGGATCCAAAATGGCACCGTGGAAACCGCAGTGGCTGCGTTCGCCGTTCGGGCTGGCGAAACGATCGACTTTGTAACCGACTGTATCGCCAACGAAACATCCGACTCATTCAGTTGGCCACTCAAGTTGACGTTCACAGAATCCGATGCAACGCCGGCCATTCACGATTCGGTGGTTGATTTTCATGGGCCTGAATCGGATCTGAAGTTGCTTCCGGGCCAAATCAATGCGGCATGGGAAATTGTTTTGTCCCGCGCTGCCAGCGAAGCGGAACTGGAAATGTCGCTGCGGTTTGCTCGTGATCAATTGGTGCTGATGACTCGAGATCGCCAAGGCACATCGGAAGGCCGATCTCGCGGCGAGCAAGTTCTGGCCAATCTCTGCCAGATGCTGCTCAATTCCAACGAATTTCTGTACATCGAATGACTTCGGAGCGACTGACGATGGATTCCCCTCAGGTCCCCCATACCCGCCGCCAATTCCTGCAACAAACCGGAATGGGTGTGGGGGCGTTGGCGTTGCAATGGATGTTGGATCAAGAGTCCGCGTCGGCAAAGCCGCCTGTTCTCAAAACGCTGCCTCCCAGTGATCTGCTGCCACGAAAGCCGCACTTCGAGCCTCGTGCGAAGGCGATGATCTCGTTGTTCCAACACGGTGGTCCATCGCACATGGACCTGACCGATCCGAAACCGGAACTGACGAAATACGATGGAACGGATTACACCGGCGACATCCAGTTTTCGTTCGTCAATGAAGCCAGCAAAAAGCTACTTGGCAGCCCCTTTCAATTCCAGAAACACGGCCAGTGTGGAATGGATCTGTCAGAGCTGTTGCCTCACACCGCGGGCGTCGTCGATGACATCTGCATGATTCGCAGCATGCACACCGGAGCGAACGGTCACGAGGTTTCGATCCGTTACTTTCATGGTGGCATCCCGGCGGTGTTGGGGCGGCCGACGTTTGGTTCATGGTTGACGTACGCGCTTGGCAGTGAGTCTCAAGACCTGCCCGCGTTCATGGTCTTGGCGGATCCAGGCGGCCCGCCCGTCGACGGCACGACCAACTGGAGCAATGGGTTCATGCCATCGATGTTTCAAGGAACCGTGCTGCGGCCCAAAGAGCCACGGATCTTTAACCTGCAACCGCCGCCGCATTTGGCAGGCAAATTTCAACGTCAAAATCTGGATTTCTTACAGGAACTGAATCAGCGACATCTGGAGTCCCACCCAGGCGAATCGGATCTGGAGGCTCGTATCGCCAGCTATGAACTCGCCGCTCGCATGCAAACCGCGGCGACCGATGCCTTGGACATTTCCCAAGAAACCGCGGCTACCCACACCATGTACGGCTTGGATCGTCCAGAGACGCGTGAATATGGCACGCGTTGTTTGTTAGCTCGGCGGTTGGTCGAACGCGGTGTTCGGTTCGTGCAGCTGTTCCACAGCAACCAACCTTGGGACAATCACAGCAGCATCAAAACCGGATTGACGTCGATCTGTCAAAAGACCGACCAGCCCACGGCGGCATTGGTAGCCGATCTTCGTCAGCGAGGAATGTTGGATTCGACCTTGGTGCACTGGGGCGGCGAAATCGGTCGGCTGCCGGTGACTCAAGAGCATGGATCGCCAGAGAAAGCAGGACGCGATCACAATGGTCAGGGATTTAGCATTTGGATGGCCGGAGGCGGCGTTCGCGGCGGTTTGACCTACGGAAAAACAGATGACTTTGGACATCACGTCATCGAAAACAAAGTCACCCCCAACGACTTCCAAGCCACCGTGATGCATCTGTTCGGGCTGAACCACGACGAAGTCATCTATCCCCACGGCAACCAAGAACAAATCATCACGGCCAATCGGCCCGCACAAGTCGTGCATGATTTGATCGCGTAAGCGGGCAGTCGTATCAACGCTCTTAGCAACGCACCCAAAATGGTTGTCGCCGATGGATTCGCCAGAATTCCCGACCATCGAGTTGGGGAGCGAATTCTGGCGAATCCCACGACTGCGATCCCGTCACCCATGGATCGTACGTCGATTTCGCTCGCCTCGTTCACGACGACAACGGTGCTTCCCCAGAACGCGGTGCGAAAATCAGCCGGCGAAGAGAGGCTGCTCGATCGTCACTGTGTGTTCTTTAAGAAGATCGTTCCTAGTGAGTCATCCGACTGGCTGTTGCCCCGTTCGTCGACCATCTTCACCTTCAGATCAAAGAAGTAGGACGGACGATTCTTGATCTTGCGACTAAACACGCCGTCTCCCTTGGCGGCATCGCCGTCGGTTCCCGTGTCGACCAGCTCTACCTCAAATGTCTCTGGGGCTGCATCCCACTGGACGTGTGGGATCGTCGATTTCTCCGTATTGGGGACAAGCGTTAGAGTCACTTTGTCGACCCCTGCGCCGTCATAGACTCTTGCCTCGATGCGATCGTCCGTCGACATCTGGATCCATTGCAACTGTGGCGGAGTCTTGTCCTGGCCTGTGATGTCGATCCGAACCTTGCCTTTCTTGATCAAATGCTGGCCGCTGATTTTGCCCGGTAACCAATATTCCACGTAGAACCAAGCGGACTTCCCCGCACTTTCTTTCGATGCGATCACGGGCTGCGTGTACTTGGACGAACCGCCGATATGGTCGAACTCCTGCCAGCTATCGGAAACTCGGATATGGTTGTTGTCGGCGTTGATCTTTGGATGCAGGGTAGACGCATTGGTTCGCAGGTACTTGCCGTCATCCTTCACTAAAATCACGATGGCTTCCCCAGGGTTCGCAATCCCATCGCCATTGCCCACGCCCACGATGCCCGACACGGATTCCACCGCCGCTTGGACGACCGTCACCAGCCGACCATCGGCGATTTCAAAGTCGTTGATCTCCGGCACCGGATCCTTCAGTCGCAGTTCAAATTCCTCTTGCCATTGATGTCCACTTTCGTCTTTCAACTGCAATCCAAATTTGGCAATCTCGATGCCCCGTTTGTTGTTCTTGACCGTCAACGATCCCTCCAACTGATCGACACTCAGCGACCTTAGATTCTGAAGCGTGCCTGTGCCTTGCAGCACTTCCAGACCCTCGCTGATTGGAATGATTGTTCCCGTGATCGCGTTGGCGTCGGCGGTCCCCTTGTTCAACAAGTCGATCGATAGATGAATCTCTTTATCTGTTTCAGCCCACGGCATGTTGTCGATGGTCCACTGGGAAATGCACAGATTCGGAAGTGGATCCTGTCCGTTAATCGCGATGTGATGCAGGCCTCCATCGGTGACGATGGTCAGCCTGCCCTCGGCATCGCTGGTGACGTTGGACGTGCGATGGGTCATTCCGTTATCGGTGACGTCGGTGATTCGATATCGCTGATCTGCCATATAGATCGGCGCCGTTTTTATCGTCACGGAGACATGGGGCATCCGCTGGCCATCAGGCAGAAAGTTCTGGACGGCGACTTTGAATCCATCACGATTGACGTTTTCCAGAATCGTGAAGCCGGCTCTGGCTCGATTGGTTTCGACCTGATAATCCCAAACTTCAAAGCTCGGATAGATGTCGATGTGGTCCCACTGGGACGGCACGGGCAACGGCGACTCGAACGCATCCATGATGAACGTGAACATGTCATGCAGGCCACAGGTCGTGTGAGACGCGTCGTAGGCTTGGAACTCGTATTGCGGCACGACATTCAACCAGTACCGGTTGAAGTCCTGGTGATAGAACCGCAGTCGATCACGAGTCCCATTGTGCATGCGGACGCTGACGCCCCGGACGTTGTCGAACATTTCGGCATGCGCGTACTCCGTCGGAAACTCCAGCGGACCTGCCATGAATTCGGTCGATCCGCAAAAGTTGCCGGCCGCGCTGATCATGTCCGGATACTTGGCCGCCAGCCAAAAGGTCATGAATCCGCCCATGGAAAGCCCCGACACGGCCCGGTGCTCGCGATCGGGGATCGTGCGATAGTGGCTGTCGATGTAGCGAACGAACTCTTTGAAGTACGTTGGGAACTGGCGGAACGTCGTGACGGTGCTGACGTTGTAGGGGCTTAGATTTTGCGGGTCGATTGAAAATGTGTTCAAGCCATCGACCTTCACGACAATGACATCGTTCTTGGACACAAAGTTCTGGATATTGTCGCCACCGTTCTGATCGCCTTTGTCGTAGTCCGCATAGCCCTTGCCCATCGATCCAAAGTACCGTTGATTCCAACCGTGGAAGAAGTAGATGACGGGGTAGCGTTTGCTGGTTTGGGTGGCGTAGCTAGGCGGAGTGAAAATCCGATAGTTTCGATGTCCCGCAAACACGGTGCTGTAGTGGGATCCGTCGGAAATCGCGGCTTCATCGCTGGATTTGGCGTCTGCCGATTGCACGCTCGCGATGACAGTGCCGGCCAGGAAAACGCAGATGACGCGAAGGGCGTCTTGGATGGATGTCATGGGTTCAAGCACTGTCAGTGATGGTTGGTTTGTTGTTTTCGCTGGATTGATTTAAAGCAACGAGCGATCAACCCGTGCCCAAACCTACCAATTTCGAAACCCGAGTCAAATAAGTAGTGGCAGACGCCAACCGGGGATCGCAGTTGTTTTACAATTTGCACCTTCAAGGCGAGTGGTGTTCGGTCCGACGACGGCAGCAACTCATGGACTCGTCGACGCAAATTTTTCAAGGACCGACGATGAGACCGATATTTCGATGTGCTGCGTTGATCGCGATGGTGGCAATGGGCAAGCTTGTCGTCTTGGCCGATGAACACGGTCCGCCGGTGAAACATCGCGAGATGAATTCAATCACGCCGGCGGCGGAGTCTCGTGCGGTCGTGATCACGCATGCTCGATTGATCGATGGGAACGGCGGTCCTCCGATCGAAAACGCCTGTGTCGTCGTCTCGGGCGACAAAATTGTGTTCGCTGGGGCACAAACGGAGGCGACGATTCCCGATGACGCCATCACGTTTGACGCAGGCGGGAAGTCTTTGTTGCCGGGGCTGTTTGATTCTCACTTTCATTCCCGTGATTCAGCCGATCGCCCGATCCAGTATGAACTCAACAACGGCATCACATCGTTTCGAGACCCTGGGCACCCGTTCAAGTTTTATGACTGGTTAGATCGCAACTCATTGACGATTCCTCGCGTCTTCCTGTGCGGTGGGCATCTGGACGCCGTCCCGCCGGCGTGGCCCAAGCAAGCAGTCGTCATCGAATCCGCACAGCACGCGGCCGCAGCCGTCGACGCTCATGTGGCACGCGGAGCTTCTGCGATCAAGATCTACATGCGGTTGCCGGTCGAACACATCGCCGCCGCCTGCGAAGCGGCCGATCGGCACGGGATCCCGGTCACCGCGCACTTGGAACTGATCCGAGCCGACGCGGCAATCAACGCGGGGGTCGACGGCATCGAACATGTCACGTCCTTTGGAACCGCATTGGCGGATCCAAAGCAAGCAGGGATCTTTGAGGAAGTCGTCGGGAATGACTCCAATGCACGTCGTGAATGGCGGCCCCGGTTGTGGAGCAATATTGAACTGGAAAACAACCCTAGGCTAAAGCCATTGTTGGACCAGCTCTTGCATCAGGGAACGTTCGTCTCGCCAACACTAGCGATCTTCGAATCGCGGACGGGGCAGAAGAACGCAACGTCTGTGACAGCGTTGGCCTTTGCAAACATGCTCCGCTTCACCGAACTCTGTCATCAACACGGAGTAAAAATCGTCGTTGGCTCACACACCGCAGCGCCCTTCGCTGAACAGGGGAAGGCCTATCTGCGAGAAGTCGAACTGTTGGTCGAAGCGGGGATGTCGCCGCTTGAAGTGATCACTGCGGCAACCAAGACCAACAGTGAATTCTTCGGCGTGCAAGATCGCCTAGGCACGATCCAGCCCGGCAAACTGGCGGACCTGATCCTCGTGGACGGATTCCCCGACAAGACCGTGCAGGACCTCGACAATGTCAGCCGCGTCATGCTCGGTGGCAACTGGGTCGATCCGCAAAATTGACAAGCACTTGATCTTGGCGAAATCTCTGCGCACGTTCAATGCGCCAGCATACCCCACCGCGATTGAGCGGGCGGCAGGAAAGGTAAGACGGCCTTTCCTGGCAGTCGACAATCTAAAAACAGCCACCGACGGCCTGGAAAGGCCATCCTACGAGCAGGGCAGAAAGGTGCCAGAACTCTTGCCCAATTAACAGTCCTGGCACCTTTTCCCTCTCAAGTCAAATAGATGGTGGGGGCACCATCTGAATTGCGCTTGGGTGCTGGCAGAACTAGATGCGGCCCCCTCGATAAACTGTTCGGGTTGATCCAGTTCCAACTGCGCTGGACCGAATTTTTGAAAGTGTCAACGCCGCAAACCTTTACCAACAGGGGTTGCAATTGCCGCGCCAGAACAGGCGGATTCGCGCGGATACGCGCGAATTAGATTGCTTGTCGACGGCTTTGTGCCGACTTTGTCACACGTTTGCATGTCTCCCCGAAAAGCTTTTCCGGTTGTATCGAATGATGCACCTGCAAAGTGGCTGCAAGCAGCTGATCCATGCATGGTTCGATAACCCGGAGGCATACCTACGGAAATACGATGGGGGTCGTCCTCAAGGTGTGGGAACGCCCCAGACATGGAGAGTAAACCTGTGAAACGGAATTTGAAAAACTGGCTAGTCATCGCTGCCTTGGCTTGCGGAATGACGACGACAAGCGGACAAGTGCAGGCAGCCGGTTGGATCGGAGACCTGTTGGGCGAAACGTGCTGTGACGATGCCTGCTGCGATACCGGATCGTGCTGCCAAGAGAGTTGCTGCGATAGCGGGTGCTGTGACGGAGGTTGTGATTCGCTGGCAGGCTGCAACGTTGCCGAAGCGGCTAGCAGTTGCCTGCCGAAGCTGAATAGTTTCGCTCGCAAGCTGGACGGCATGGGGTTCATCCAGAAAAGCGATCATTGCTTCGACGATTTCATCAGCCCGATGATCGACTTTGTCCACTTCGAAGACCCGCGTAACTTGACCGAGTTGCGTCCAATCTTCGTGCATCATAATTTCCCGAATACACTCGGGCCGGCTAACATTCCCGCCGGCGGTAGCGCACAGCTTATCGCGATGCAGTTTCGTATCGCGCTGACCGATCGTTTAAGCCTGATCGCTGTCAAAGACGGGTACCTGATCGATAACAGTGAAGGCCAGCTGGATGGATTGCTCGACTCGGGTTGGGCAGATGTAACCGCTGGTTTGAAATACAACCTCATCCGTAACGTGAAGACCGGTACGCTGTTGTCGGCTGGTTTCACCTACGAAATCCCCATGGGAAGCGAACGTGCATTGCAGGCCGTTAGCGATGGTGAATTTCACTTCTTCGCCACCGGTGGCCAGCGTCTGTTCGATGGCCAAGCACACGTCCTTAGCTCCTTCGGATGGCAACTGCCTGTTGACCAAAGCGATCAAAGCACGACCGTTCACTGGAACAACCACTTCGACGTCAAGTTGACGGACACCGTTTACTTGTTCACCGAAAACTCGTGGTGGCACTGGGCCAGCGATGCATTCGATGGAGCGGCCTTGGGAGTCTCCGGTCAAGACCTGTTGAACTTGGGTGCCAGCAACGTCGATGGCAACAATCTGGTCACGCACAATGTGGGTATGAAGTACAAGCCACACGGTGGCCTCGAACTGGGGGCCGCTTACGAATTCCCGCTAACGGATTTCGAAGACATCATCGAAGACCGCTGGCAGTTCGAAGCGATCCTGCGTTACTAGCATCGACCCCGCATGGCGATCCGATGGCAAGCGGGACACACGTCGCCGGAATCTCTGGTCCCTTCGAAGCAGGCGTGCCGGGACGCGGCGAATTTCGATCCGCTGCGGGCTCGGGGCCCCATAGCTTCCCTCTTTCGACTTAGTTCAACACATTCGGTGAGGTCAAGGCATTCTTGCAAAACATCAGTTCTAGTAGGGATCGGAAAATCGCGAGGTTGTATTGTGTAGAATCAATGCAAATTACGTGAATCGCCGCAAGTCCGGGACCGTGAATCTGATGCAGAAAAATCTCGTTCGTTTTCGAGCCTTTACGCTCGTCGAGTTACTTGTCGTGATTTCCATCATTGGCGTTCTGGTCGGATTGCTTTTACCGGCAGTCCAGTCCGCTCGCGAAGCCGCCCGACGGATGAGCTGCGGAAATAACTTCAAGCAAGTTGGTTTGGCACTTCATAACTACCACTCAGCCTTCAAAAATCTGCCGAAGCAAATGGGCGGAACGGTTTTCTGCGGTACCTTTGGCTATGTCACAGGGGCAACTCCGCAGCAGGCTGGTAGCACGAACGGCAATGAGTTGAGTGCCTTTCCGGGGCTGTTGCCTTTCATGGAGCAACAGGCACTCTGGGAGCAGATTAGCAATGTTTACGAAGTCCAGGTCGGAAGCCCCGGCACCTACTTCGCTGCGATGGGACCACACCCCAATATGAACTTGGATGAGCAAGCGGCTCATTTGTATGAACCATGGATGGTGGAGATTCAAACACTTCGATGCCCGAGCGATCCAGGCGTCGGCCTGCCAGCAATGGGAAGGACCAATTTTTCATTTTGCGTTGGTGACGCAATCCAGCAAACCAATATTGGGCCGGGTGATCCAGAGGGACGATTCAAAACGATTGCCGCACAACGGGCCCGCGAGTCGTGCCGTGGTGTGTTTGTAAATCGAATGTTTACGAGCTTTGCCGATATCCGAGACGGGTTATCGAACACGATCGCAATGGGAGAAATCATTACCGATCTTGGTGATGGCGATATGCGATCGCAGATCGGCGCATCCGCGGTGGAATTAAGAACAAATCCAAACGCTTGCGCAACGATGATTGATCCGTCACGCCCGAGTTTCTGGTTGCCAGGAACTCCGGAAGCGGGGACGATTCCAACCAATCGACGCGGCCACAAATGGGCTTGCGGACGCGTGGGATACACGGGGTTTCAGACGATCCTTCCACCGAACCGACAAAGCTGCACTTGGAACAGCTCTTTTGGCAACGTTACGGACTTGCTGGATGAGGGTGTGCTTAGCGCCGCGAGCCGCCATCAAGGAGGGGCTCATGTACTATTAGCCGACGGTGCAGTTCGATTCGTCACCGATTCGATCGAAGCGGGAAACAGTAGCCATGCCAGCGTTCGCCAGAACGGCACCGCGATGGACCCCACGCTTCCGACCGTTCCGGGGGCGAAAAGCCCGTACGGGCTTTGGGGGGCGCTCGGTAGCCGTGGATCCTCTGAGTCCATTGCAGCAGACTTTTGAGTCTGACAAATTCCCTCGACCGAAGTAGAAAAAACCTGTGTGATTAGGCCTATTCCAGATTCACGTCAGTCGAAACCAGCGAAGCAAGGACCATTCCCAGCGAAGGGATTTCGATCTCCGATCGAATCGAGACATACGGCAAACCGCCCTCCTCGATCTTAGGTTCAACGACCATGTGATCAAGGAATTGGCCAAGGGACTTTAAACTCATGTGTCTAAGTTGCGGATCGTCGACTTCCATGTCCACCTTGCCCTTGCTATTCACAAAATGCTCTCTTGCGATCTGGATGAGCGTCCGAACATCGGAAAAGATGATCTCCTGGCGGGCTTCATCGGCGGCACTGATGTGCACACGGAGACCAAGTCGCGTCCCGTGTTCATTGATATCCAGACCCATCGCAAAGGTTTCGAACGTGTGAAGCATACGGTGTACGATGCGACCACAATCCGACTCGGCCCCTGTTCGACCACCGGAATTGTAAGTCTCTGGGATTTGGATTTCTTCGTTGGTGCACGCAATCGTCAACAAACCTCCCCTGACTTGATCAAAGGGTATTGCCCACTGCGAAGGATTGATTTGTGGTTTTCGGCGAACACTTTTGAGAAACTCACTCGAACGTTTTTCAATTTCTTCCTTCCCGGCAAAGCTCCGAACGCAACTTCCGATGCAAACGGTCGAGGGATCACGCTGCTTTATGAAAAATGAAGTAGGCCCCATGGCCGGAATGATTGGCAGCTCCAGATACGTTTCCTCTCCCAACTGCTTTTCCACGGTCCCACGTACATGCTTCTTAATCCAGGATTCCGCATCGACTGGCTCCACAAATCGGATCCGTGTCGGGAGGCTTCCGGTACCGAACATAAGTCGCGACTCCGCATCTTCTAGCCCCTGTCGGACGGTCACTTGCGTGCTACCGTAGACAACGTCGATCAACGGTAACTCAACCTGCGGAGCTTTCTCTAGCTCAAGATAGGATTTTAGTTCGCCGGCGATCCCTTGATTGGCAATCGCAACCAGGGGAGCCAAATCCTTGTGGCTCAATAGATCCGCCACGCGAATCTCAAACATACCAACTTGGTTTTCGTCGATGTCCGCAGGATCGACACTCCGCCGCTGAAATAATCTTTCGCGTGGATCGACAGCTAATTCTGTCCGCGATGCGCGGGCAATTCTTGCTGTCGGTTCAACGGCCGGTTTGCTTTCGCCGGACGTTTCTGCCATCGGCGGCTCGGCGTACCCACGAATCGTGAACACGAACATTCCGAATGAAATCCAGGCCCCCGCGATGGCGAGTCGCATAACACCAGACATTCGTCGCAATCCGAGATCTTTCTTTCCGTACAACATATTGATCCTCCTGATCAAAAAACCTGAAAACACCGGCGAGATTCCTACACGAGCGCACCCCGTGTCCGACTGATCACGCCGCAAAGCCAAAACCGAAAGCGAGCGAATGTAAGCAGCCCTTTCGACCGCTACCGCGGCAGACACATCCGCCGTCAACTCCTGCGCCAACACCATCGAACGTACCAATTGGTGAACGAAAGGGTTGAAAAAATGAACCGCACCTGCCGCAGCGCTGATCACTCGCCATGCAAAATCTCCGTTAGCGACGTGTGCCAACTCGTGAGCCAGAACACAACGGAGTTCGGCGTCAGACCAATCACGCCAATCCGTAGGCAAGAATATTCGCGGTCGAATGCTACCGCACACTGCAGCGTTGGAGATTAAGTCCGACTCGAATAGTTTGACGGATTGGTGAACGTCCAACTTTGAGCAAAGTACCAAGAGCGATTGCAACGCTCGTTCGTCGGTCAACACGTGAGCACGCAGCGCCAGCTGCCATGTTGCAACAATGCTCATAGCAAAACGAACAAAACCAACGATTGCCCCCAGTGCGAGCAAAGCGAGTGAGAGCGAAGAGATCGTCATCGATCGATCTGCTACACAGTCAGAACGCAATCGCAACGCGACTTGTTTCATCAAGTGTGGAACATCAATCATGAGTGCGGAAGTTGGTCCGCTCGCCGACGCATTGCGCCTTTCTGTTTCTTCAGGGTGACGTGTCTGTTCGATTTCGACGAAGTAATCGCCGATCGCTACGTCCTCATCAGTTGCTGCCGACTCAATCACCAGGCATCGTGGCACCGAAAACGGAACGGCAATGGTCAGCAAGATGATGACCGCTACGATCGTGCAAGACACGGTAGACGCCATTTCCGGTCTGCGGGGAATCAGCCAGCGAGTTACCAGCGTTCCAATGGCAGCAAGAAATGTAACTTGAACGACACAGAAAATAATGGAAAGAACGGTTTGGTTCGTTAGTAGCGTGGCGATCATTCTTGTTCCTCCAACAGATTCTGAAGGAACGCCTTCTCTGAGGCGGTGAGCTTTTTCTTCCTGCCAAGCAGTTGAACCAGCATGGCTTCGCGAGACCCTTGAAAAACTCGTTTGACCAAGTCGCCGACAAAGGACTTGGAGACATCATCGAACGATCGGATGCTCACGTAGATGAACGGTCGCTCGTCGTTACTGGCCTTCAAGTACTTCTTGTCGACCAAGATGCGGATCAAGTTGGCGACGGTCACATAAGCTCGGTCGATGCCGGTCTTGGCAAGCAATTCACGGGCATCGTTTGCGGTCAATTCCCCGTGATTCCAGAACACGTGCATGACCTCGAGCTCTCGTTCGGTCAATTCGGTCGTCTTCGGCCTAGCCATCACGTCTCCGGATATTTGATGAACCAAATTTGCTTAACCAAATGTAATGAGAGTGGTGATGTCACAACAACCCCAGTTTTCCACCACGCCAGCAATAACCAGCGATCTAGGTTGTTGTGCGGCGCCGGCATGCACGGAGATGTCTGCCAATGCTCCAGCGGCTTTATTAGGTGCTTTCGCTGAGGGATTGCTGGGTGGTGCTGTGCGTCTTGATGCCCTCTCGCAATGCCCCGAATCGCATATGGCAGGCTGGAATCCTATCCCACATTTGAAGCCCGTAATCGCGACGTTTTTTTGGGGCAAAGAGTCATGGCACCTTGGTTCCTGCCCTCGCAGGAATCCTTGGTCGTTTCAATGACATTCCGCAGCAAGCGTCGAGCGTGTCGGGATCGCTGACGAAATGATTGCAGGTTCCGTAGGGAGTCTCTTGTTTCGGTGATGTCGTCGAGACCTGCGGGGACGCTTACAGAACCGTAGGGATGCGGCTAACATCATCCAGATGAATACTGAAATCTGGATCGTGACTGGCGTCTTGCTGGCGACAATCATCGCCTTCGTATTGGACCGTTTTCGGCTAGACGTGGTCGCGTTCGTTTCGATGTTGGCACTTCTGCTGACTGGCATCCTGACACCGGCCGAAGCAACGGCAGGGTTCTCGAACTCGCTGGTCCTGATGATCGCAGGACTCTTTGTCGTCGGTGGAGCGATCCTGGAATCCGGGGTCGCTGATCTTGCAGGCAGGTGGTTGGGCCGGCTTGGCGGCACGTCCACCATCCAGCTAACCGTGACCGTGATGATCGCAAGCGCGTTGTTGTCGGCTTTCCTGAGTTCAACTGGGACCGTGGCGGTCATGTTGCCGGTCGTCCTAAGCCTTGGCCGTCGCGCCGAGGTCTCGCCAACAAAGCTGCTGATCCCGCTTGCGTTTGGCGCTTCGTTAGGAGGCATGCTGACGCTGATTGGTACCCCGCCAAACATGGTCGTCAATCAGGAACTGCGGGACGCTGGGCTCGATGTCTTCGGCTTCTTTTCCTTTGCGCCCGCTGGGATTTTGATGCTGACCGTGGGCATCGTGTTCATGAGTACGATTGGCACACGCCTGCTCCCGACACAACGAACAGGTGCTCGAGACCTTGCGCGTGATCAAGGGTTCGTATCCCGTCCAGAACTGATGCGCACGTATGGCGTCGACGGTCAGATTCGCGAGGTCAGGGTCCCGGACGGGTCAAAGTTTGCCGGGCGAACGCTGCGAGAACTCGGACTTCGCACCACTTTTCACGTCAATGTGCTCGCCGTTTCCACACCAACCGCGCCGGGAGCAGCATCGCGAGGCCCCGTGGTGCGAAAATGCGATCCTGACACACTTCTGCTTCCCGGTGACACCCTGTTCGTCAAAGCATCCAGCGAAGACGCCATCGCAAATTTGGTCCGGGAAGGGCAGATGGAACTGATGCCATCACCGACGGCGTTGCCCCGAGAAGTGCATCTGGCTGAACTGATCATTCCGCCACGGTCGGAGTTCATTGGCCGAACGGTACGGGACGTGGATTTCTTTCGGATTTACGGAGCGATGGTGCTTTCGCTGCAGGACGGGATCCAGCCGGTTAGCACTCGGACATCGGATACTCCATTGGGCCCAGGCGACACGATGTTGGTCGCGGCAAACCTAAGCGCGTTGAACAGGTTGCGGAAGTCGCGAAGCAACGTCTTGTTGGTCAGCGAGCAGGAAGAAGATGGCGAGGCACCGCTTGCTCCTGCTGCCTGGTGGGTTGTCGTCATCCTGCTTGGGATGCTGATCGCGATGAGTACCGGCATGGTGGCGAATGTGACCGCCGTTCTTGTCGCTGCCACGTTGATGGTGTTTACCGGTGCGTTTCGTGGATCGAACGTTTACCAGAGCATCAACTGGGAAAGCATTGTCATGATCGCTTCTGTCATGCCGCTTGCAACTGCACTGGAAAAGACTGGAACGCTTGACTTGGTCGTTGATACGATTGTGGAAAGCCCGGGGCTAACAAGTCCGCCCATCCTTCTGTTGCTGCTGTTCGTGGTCACGTCGCTGCTGAGCCAAGCGATCTCGAACACCGCGACCAGCGTGCTAGTCGCTCCACTCGCACTACAGCTTGCCCAGCAGGTGGGAGTTTCTCCCTATCCATTGCTGATGGGCGTTGCGCTGGCTGCGTCAACGGCATTTGCCACACCGGTCGCGTCGCCGATCAACGCGTTGGTCGCCGGAGCGGGGAACTATCGCTTTGGTGACTTTCTAAAAGTAGGCGTGCCGCTGCAACTGCTGATTCTGGTTGCGACACTCGCCATCGTGCCGCTTCTCTTTCCGTTTAACCCATAACGGCTACCTGCCGACCGATCGAACTCGCATCGCCAGCCGCGCGCGTCAGAAGTTCCAAAGCGTCAACTGGAGTTGTCGCATGGCGCCAGCGGTGACGCTTGCACGTCGTAAACTCGAGGCTGCAGACGCGAAATGCGTGATTTTTCGGCATTGGCCCGTGCATTGCATCACCGTCTCGGTAACGAAACGCAACGAACCTTTGGTTCCCCCATCTCGCCAAAGTACTGGACGCTTCTCGCCTGCTCTGGAGACTCACGTCATGATTCCTGTCCTGATCGCTCAGCCAGATTCGACGAGACCGGATCGCCAGGAACATAAGCCTTCCGACCAAAGCGTTGAACTGTCGTTCGAAGAACAAATGCAACGGTTCGAGGAAGAACGCGCCGATGAGGAACGCTTCGTTTTCAAGGTCGTGTTGACGATGCTTTGGGTGCTCGTCATCCCCGCCATTGCGATGCTGCTGTTCATGGCGTTGTATCCCGAGTCGTTTCAGTATGAAATCGTTCCTGTACAAGACATCCTGTAGTAGGAATGCAGGGGGGGGGGACTTGTCGGGTTGGGTGCCGAGCATAGGGGGAAACGATCGATAGGCGAATCGCATCACGCGATCGTAGACCGGAATGCGATCGACGACTGGGTAGGTGATCTGGACCTCGTCACCGCCTTGAAGCTTCCGACGCCTGCAAAGTAAACTGCGGCATGAGACGAATCAAAAGTGCTTTCGTCGCTACCGATGCGCGGCTGGTGAATCGTTGTACCCTTTCCAAGTCCGCGAAGCTCGCGAAGAAAGGCGACGCTTTTTTGAAAATGGTTGATGTGGTGCCGCAGTAATTCTGGGCGGTTCGTCTGTCGTTAAGCGATCGCTAGCACTTGAGTGGATTGATGATCCGAGGAAAGCAAGAGCGACTTGAGGCATTGGCGGATCCGCTGTGCGTCGATGGATCGACGCGACGACAAAAGTGCTCAACCGCTCTCGAGAGGAGTAGGGAATGAAGACCATTGTCGTTGCGACTGATTTTTCGGAACGCTCGGACCGTGCGATCCGTCGCGCGGAGTTGCTGGCGCGTGAATTTGGATCCAAGCTCCACTTGGTTCACGTCGTCGATGACGATCAACCCCATCTGATCGTGCAGGCGCAGCGAGACGCTTCCGACAAGCTTCTTGAGGAACTGACGCAAACTCTGCAGGAGATCGACGGGGTGCAGTGCGACTTTCGTGTTGTCCTCGGTGATCCGTTTATCGGAATCACGCAGGCAGCACGAAATCTCGGTGCTGATCTGATCGTCATCGGTCCGCATCGTCGGCAGCTGTTGCGAGATATTTTGATCGGGACAACCGCCGAACGAACGATACGAACTGCAGACCGGCCCGTCTTGTTGGCCAACGGTATTCCGACAGGCTCCTACCGTCGAGCGATCGTCGCGACGGATCTGTCCGCCTATTCGGAAAGAACGTTCCGCACCGCCCAATCACTTGGGCTACTCGATCGGCTGAATGTCTCTCTGCTGCATGTGTTCAGCGACCCTGGGACTCCTCTGATGAGCCGCGCGTCCTTAAGCGATGATGAGAAACAGTCGTACCTCGTTGGCGTTCGAAACCGCGCGGGCAAAGAGATTGCTTCATTCATGGAAAGGATCAATGCCAACGGAATGTCGACGATTCTGAAACCTGCCACTGCCGGCATCGCTGAAACGATCTGCGAGACAGCCAATGCGTTTTCGGCCGAATTGATTGTCGTTGGGACGTGCGGTCGATCGATGATTGCCCGAGCACTGATGGGAAGTGTGACGGAAGGCGTTTTGCGAGACTCTGGCCAAGATGTGCTCGCGATACCGCCATCGCAAAACGCCGCTGTATCCTAGTCGCGTCAGCAGAATCGGTGGGTTGGATTGGGCTCGGTAATCTTTCCGGGGTCGGTGATACGGGGCGAATTCGATCGTGTCGTAGGATTTGAAGCCGTAGGCATTTTCTCAATGCCAGCTTGGCCCTATTGTTCATGCCTTCGACGCTGCGGCTGCTTGCTTCCAAGCAAGTACGATTGAAAACACAGGCCACTGGCACGTACTGGATGGTGCACGGTCGTTCTTGCTTGGTGTGGGCATTCCGCTGCTTGGTTCGTTGACCACGGATGTTAAATTGTCATGCATTGCAACTACGCGGTACGACTTTGGCTTTGTCCAGCAAAAGTACCAGGTCACGAAGGGGGCATCGCAATAGGAGGGCACGCGGAGTCACCAGCCGCGCGGCGGTGGGAATCAACTTCGTTCGCCGCGGAACGGTGAAACCAGGCCGTATCCGCCTGAAATTCAAACTGTTCTTCTTGGCTGTTCGTCCGCACAACGGCAAGCACACAATCCTTCTTAGACGAGTCATCGCAATGCAAACAGTTTTGGGAATCGCAATGATCGTCATCGGGCTGCTAATGTCTGCCGGTGGCCTCACGAAATCTGAGTTCATTGTGTATCGCGTTTTAGCTCTTCGTTCACGCCCTCTATGGGGCGACAAGGTGCACCTGTTTTACATGGTTTCGGGACTGATGGTCGCTGCGTTTGGCGTGTTGTTTGCCCTTGGAGTCGTTGGCCAATAGCGGTCCGCGTCGCTTCGATGGCAGCATACGGAACGGTTCGCGATGACGGTTCATTTTCGGCGTCAGGTCGGGTGATTACGCAGCTTCGATCAAGTCTCTTTTGCGTTCGGCAAGCGTGTTGATTTCTGAGCGAACGGTTTCCAGGCGGCTTTCGCACTGACGAAGTGCCGTTTTCACACGAGAGATGGTTTGGCAGCATTCGGCTTTTGCCTTCTGGATTTTTGACTGGACGATCCAATCAGAAATCAGGCCATCAAAAAAGTAGTCTGCAAACTTCGAGAATCCATCGATCTTCAGTGACAGCTGAAGACGCTGGTCAGCATCCGCAAGTTCTTCTTCAAATCGAAGCAGTTGTCGTTGTGCAATTCTGGCTTGATTTTTGGCAGCATCCATTTTCGAGTGCTTGGCCATCGTGGTCAGCAATCCGCCACCGAACATGTCCAGTGCGCCCCAGGTGGCGGCGGACGCGAGTGTGGCTTGGATCTTTTCAACCGACCTGAGTGCCGACTGTCCTGCCTCGGCGGCTTCAACAAGTTCTTTCTGGTCTGCCGTCAAATCAGCGATCTGATGCGTGAGCTCAATCAGCGTGCTCGCTATTTCGCTCTCGTTGGCAGCGAGGTGTCCTGCCTTCTCGGCAAGCACCTGTTCGTATTGGGCGTCCGCATTTTCCAGCTGCGATAATGCTTCTTTCAAGCGTATCGCTTCATCGCCAAGGTCGTTGGCGGTATCGACGGCTTGGTCGTATTGCAGCTTGGCTGCGACAAGTTCTTGCCGCTCCTTTTCCAGCCTCTGTTGTTTGCTGCCAAGCAGTGCATGGAACAAACCGGTGATGGTCATTCCTTCCAGCGCATCCACATCCGACTGTTCTTTCGCAAGGATGCGTTGAAGCTTGGTTCGCTTGCTCTTTGCTGCTGCAAGCGAGTTTTGGGTAGAACGCAGCATCGAATCAAGCTTGTTCTTTTGGCGCAAATTGGATTTCGCAATCGCGAGCCGCTGATTGAAGTCGTCTAGCATTCAGGCTTCCTTGGGTTCAAGCGAGGCCAGGCTGCGCAGGCCGACAAACAATCGACGTTGACGCTCGACCTTCCTGCAAACTAGGCGTCATCCATCAGCGGACAGGGCGCACCTAAGCGTGGTCATTGCAGAATTGTCTTCACTTTCCCCCGATCAATCGCTCCGTGCGTCGTGCGAATCGACTGCGGATCGCCCGGGGAGCCCGTCTAGTTTTAATGGCTCCAGGTGTCCTGCTTCAGGCGAATCAGAAGTGATCGCCACTTTTATGAGTCCTGGAACCTTTTTCTGTTCCGTGGGAAAGGTGCGATCGTTGCCGCCGAAAGCAATTTGGGCGCAACGGCAGCGGATATCGTCTATCATCGGACTGTGGAGATCACCGGTCTTCGGCGTCCAGAAAGCGCAGGCACCGTCGATCCAAAGCGGAATGGATTGGCCTGCATTGCCGCCTTGCTCGATGATCACGCAGGGGGCGGGTAGCCGTCCGATGTAACGGAGTTTCGGCGTCCGCTTGATTTGACAGTTCGAAACACAGCGTCCGAGGGCCGTGTGACCACCACCGCCGCCGCTCGACTGAAGTCAAATATCAACACAAGGGTCATGGTATGAAGACGAACTTTGCGATTGCTGTTGCTGCGACGACGGTGTTCGCACTTGGTGCTGCGGTATTTGCACCATTGGATCCGTCGATCGTAAGTGCCCGCGACGATCCATTCAGTGATGGGGATGACGGTCCTTTCGGGACTGGGCCAATCGGCGATCCGTTCGGTGATGGGGATGACGGTCCATTCGGGACTGGGCCAATCGACGATCCGTTCGGTGATGGGGATGACGGTCCATTCGGGACTGGGCCAATCGGCGATCCGTTCAGTGATGGGGATGACGGGCCTTTCGGCACTGGGCCAATCGGCGATCCGTTTGGTGATGGGGATGACGGTCCATTCGGGACTGGGCCAATCGACGATCCGTTTGGTGATGGGGATGACGGTCCATTCGGGACTGGGCCAATCGACGATCCGTTCGGTGATGGGGATGACGGTCCATTCGGGACTGGGCCAATCGGCGATCCGTTCAGTGATGGGGATGACGGTCCATTCGGGACTGGGCCAATCGACGATCCGTTCAGTGATGGGGATGACGGTCCATTCGGGACTGGGCCAATCGGCGATCCGTTCAGTGATGGGGATGACGGTCCATTCGGGACTGGGCCAATCGACGATCCGTTCAGTGATGGGGATGACGGTCCATTCGGGACTGGGCCAATCGGCGATCCGTTCAGTGATGGGGATGACGGTCCATTCGGGACTGGGCCAATCCGCGATCCGTTTGGTGATGGGGATGACGGTCCTTTCGGGACTGGGCCAATCGGCGATCCGTTCAGTGATGGGGATGACGGTCCATTCGGGACTGGGCCAATCGGCGATCCGTTTGGTGATGGGGATGACGGTCCATTCGGGACTGGGCCAATCGGCGATCCGTTCAGTGATGGGGATGACGGTCCATTCGGGACTGGGCCAATCGACGATCCGTTCAGTGATGGGGATGACGGTCCATTCGGGACTGGGCCAATCGGCGATCCGTTCAGTGATGGGGATGACGGTCCATTCGGGACTGGGCCAATCGACGATCCGTTCAGTGATGGGGATGACGGTCCATTCGGGACTGGGCCAATCGACGATCCGTTCAGTGATGGGGATGACGGGCCTTTCGGCACTGGGCCAATCGGCGATCCGTTCAGTGATGGGGATGACGGTCCTTTCGGTACTGGGCCAATCGACGATCCGTTTGGTGGTGGGGATGACGGTCCTTTCGGTACTGGGCCAATCGACGATCCGTTTGGTGGTGCGGTTCGCGACCCGTTTGGCGGGTAGTCAAGACGTGCAACGGAGGGCGGCATCCTGTGTCTGCAAATCGAAAATCAACTGTCCGTCCTCGGTGATGGCTGCCGTTAGCCGAATCAATGCAGCATCACTGGTGGGCACATGGCGAATCTTATGTGCCGCCAGCCGAGCAGTCGGCATCCAGCGTTAGATTTACATCTGGCTGTGCGATCTCGCGTCTCGCGACCTGCAACTGCGTTGATCGTCATGGCGTCGGTCCAGTCGGTCTTCGTGGCGATTTTCTTGGTATCCGCTGTGGTGGTCGCCGTCCGTGGCGGTTCGGTTTCTGGCGACGAGGTGGAGCTTGCGATTGGCTGCTTTCAGTTCGAATCAGATCCGGGGCTCGTTCTGCAGGATTGCTGCACGTGTTCGAAAGTGAATCCACTTCCGCGATTGAGCAAAGAGGTGAGATTCTAATCGCGACGCCTATTGATCACTCGTTGCCTGAATCCTGCACAGCCTCTGCGGGCCCGGCGGCAATGGACTTGGACTCGGCTTGGGCCAAGGCTCGGTTGGCGGAATCGGCCTAGGCCGCGGGTCTGGCATCGGCTGTGGTGGTTTCACAGGAGTAGCATGCATTGAACGTTCCACAGAGTGATGTGTGTCGTTGGCTACTGATTCTGATTCCGGAGCTTCGTCAGAACAACACGGAATAGAACACCTAGAACCAAACCGACGATTATTTGGATCGCGAGCCCGACTGCGTCAATCACTGCCTCAACAACTGCCAATGCCGTGATTGAGCGGAAGTGATTGACAGGAAGTCGGTTCGCCATTTCGCTACCCAGTGGGCACTTCGCGAAGGGATGGCGTTTCGACGTGGTGGGATTCGCCAGAACTCCTAAGCACGAGGAAGTCTGGCGGATCCCACTACGGTGATATCGAGAGGGCTTGTTCCCTGCCGCTACAAAGTGCCCCCTACTCGTCTTTGGGAAGGGTCACATCGACATCCGGTACCGAAACCGATTCTTCCTCCATCACAACCTTGGGAACCATCACCTTTTTCTCTTCCATCGACGCATCCACATCGGGAGCATCAACATCGTAGGCAGGCAGTTGGCCGGCAGTGCCATCGACATCCACATCCACATCGGGCAACGCACCTTCGCGAGTCTGCTCAACATCGCAACCGGCGGTGCCAAACGTCAGAAGTGCAGCGAACGCGACGGGGTAAGTTAGCTTTAACATTTGAAATCCTTGCTTGGTCTTTGGGCGCCGACAACCACCAGTGACCGATACTTGATTGAACCTGTGCCGACGAGTTAACCAGCACGCAAAAGCTGCGCCAAAACGCTCGATATTTGGTGCTGGCCGTGCAAAGCGATCGTCGATCGTCGATTTTCGCTTTTCCTCACAGCAGTGTGGGCGATAGGAAGCCACGGTGATTCCAAACCGTGCAGCGAGCCGCTTGGGATTTTTTCGCGGCATCGCGCGATCTGTCTGCTAAGGAGAAGGGAGACCATCGGATTTCCCTCCGATTAGAGTTGAGCGCACAGGAGCTTTGGCGAGTTTCCCGAACAGCGACTGGCTAGCTTATTCGACAACGGAAGCGCGACATGAGTATTTGCCGGCGAAAGCAAGTCGGCGCCGACGCATCGAGTTGTGAAATTCAGCTCGAATCGAACTCTCGACCAGATGGCTGAATCGTTACCCGATGAAAGCATTTTTCGGCCTGGAGAGTTTTTCGTTCAGTGCATCACTTGGGTCGCTGAGATAAGCGGTGATGCGAATCCGTCTGCATGGTGATAAAGCGATGCGACCATGGCAGAGAACCCATCGAATCAATCTTCAAGGCAGTCGAGCTCTGGACGCAGCACCGCATCGCGTCTGTCGACTGGCGTCGAAACTGATTGAAGCGATATCGGAAGTAGGGCCACGCTAGACGGGCGGACAAGTAATTGGGCCGGAAGAATGCTGTGATGCGGTACGTCACGATATTGTCCGCACCGCAAAGGATCTCGAACCGTTCTTCTCCCTGTTCGGGATGTCCAGGCAGCGTGCCAAACGAGTATCCGAAGCGATTGCTTGACGGCGAGTCTTCGTCGAAGACATCAATGATACGACAAGCCGCCAATGCCCAGACGCCGGGAACGCGGGCGCAAATCGCGATATGTTCTCCTTCGCGGATGGACGTTGTCGTTGGCAAAGCTTCTGCCCATCCGACGTCGAAGTGTTTCCAGGCCAACATTGCGGACCTCGCTGCTTGGAAATCGCACGCTCGATAGCCAATCTCTTCCTCGACTCGATTGTGGTCGTAACCACTGGGCAGTACTTCTCTTTCGGTTCCTCCGACATCTGGATAGCTAAAATCGAGTTTCGATTGCTGGTGTAGGAATCGAGCAATGTCGTCGGATGTGGGTTTGGTGAGCGACAGCAAATTAAGTACCCTCCCTTTTTTGCTGGGTAGCCAACAAAATCGACAATTCAACCTTTTCCAGGACCTGTGACTCCTTACGAACAAGGTGTCGATCGGCGGTGTTGTTCTTTGGTTCATGCACGCTGCTTACCACGGTCGTACGATCGGGCGTTTGTTGAGGGATTTCACAGCGATATTCATGCCACCTAGCGGTTGAAACTTCCTATTTTCGTATGGCTTGGCGGGGGTGGGTCGGATTCGAGTACTACCAGCTGTGATGGTCGCTTGCCGTGACAGCTCCAGCATTCCTCGCTCGGCGATGTTCAGTCTGGAGATTCGCCAGACTTCCCCGCGAAAAGCAACTTTGGCAAATCCCCTGATGCATCGATTGCAGGCGTTGTCGTCGGCATAGAAATTGCTTCGGTCATCCTCGACGCACCTTTGACTCGATGTGGAAAAAACAATGTCTGTGAATCGACCCGCCGTCATCGTCACCGGTAGCTCTGGGTTGCTCGGTCGTCCCGTTTGCACTTCTCTGACTGAGCTTGGATACCAGGTCCTGGGCTTTGACCGTGTCGGATGGCCGGAGCCACCCAAAGAGCACGACTATGTTCGTGACATCGAATGTGATGTTACCGATTCGATCTCGGTTCGAGCTGCGATGCAAAAGGTTCATCAGTTGACTGGCGGAAAACTGGCGAGCGTCGTTCACATGGCGGCGTATTACGATTTTTCGGGTCAGGACAGCGATCTGTATCAGCAGGTCACAATCAACGGAACCGATCGGCTGCTCAACGAGCTCGAAGATTTTCAAGTGGATCAGTTTGCGTTCACCAGCACGACATTGGTCCACGGACCCTGCAAAATCGGCGAACACATCAGCGAAGATGACCCGTTAGAAGCAAAGTGGCCTTACCCGCAAAGCAAAATCGAAACCGAACGGTTGATCCGTGACGGTCATCCCAGCGTACGTTCGGTTTTCCTCCGCATCGCCGGTATCTACACCGACTACGGACGCCAACCCACACTGGTCCAACAGATCAAGCGAATCTACGAAAAAGATTTTCAGGGACGTTTTTTTCCAGGCGATACTGATGCTGGCCAGTCCGTCGTTCACCTCGATGACGCGGTCGACGCGATCGTGCGAACGGTCCAGCGACGTGATTCAATCGAATCGAAGACGGCGATCCTGATTGGAGAAGCTGAGCCGGTTTCGTATCAAGTTTTGCAGGATTTGATTGGGCAGCAATTGCACGGCGAGGAGTGGACGACTTTTTACGTCCCCAAGCTACTCGCAAAAGTCGGGGCGGCTGTCACTGACACGCTGTCGGGCGGCGATGCGTTTATCAAACCGTTCATGGTCAACATGGCCGACGATCACTACGCGTTCGATGTCTCACGTGCAAAGGAACTGCTTGACTGGGAACCAGAACACAGGCTCGATCAAGCAATTGCAAGAATGACTCAGGCTTTGAAAGACGATCCTGATCAGTGGTATCGCAAGAACGGGTTGCAGACATGATTGATCTCGATGCTCACGTTCCTCCTTACAAACACAATCCGTCGGCGTGGAGTCAGCGAATTCCGATTTGTCTGCTGGCGTTCGTTGCGGCGGCAATTTCGACGCATCTGTCGATGTATCAGTGGGGATTGATTGAAGCCACTTGGGACCCTGTGTTTGGTCAGGGCAGCAATCGCGTCTTGAAATCCGACACCGCCAAAACAATGTATGGAATCTTGGGGATCCACGATGCTGCACTCGGCGTGATCGCTTATCTGGGCGATGCGATCCTTGGATTTGCCGGGTCAACACGCCGTTGGCAATACCGACCGTGGCTGGTGATCCTGTTCGGCATTGACGTGATTCCCCTGGGGATCGTCAGCGTAGTTTTGGTGCTGTGTCAGGCGTTCATCGTTGGCGATTGGTGTTTTCTGTGCTTGATCACCGCGTCCATCTCTTTGATTTTGGTGTACTGGGCATGGGACGAGGTCCGAGCTTCGTTGGCGTACTTGAGGCTAGTCTGGACCCAAAATCGCGACAAGGGGCTGCTGTGGCGGGCATTTTGGGGATACCACGATGAAGCAATCGAGCGGGCTGCTGAAACTTTACTGGCTCGGGAGGTAGATTGATGTGGGGACGAGTGGTTGAAATCATGACGGCGGTTTGGCTGGCATCGAGCCCCTGGATCTTTCGCGCGTCGTCGGACCCATCGTTGATGTGGGGAGACCTAGGAATAAGCCTGTTGATCGCCTCGCTGGCAGGGCTTTCGTATTGGCGACCTACTCGGCATGCTCACCTGCTGATTTTGTTCGTTGCTGTTGGCTTGATCACCTGGGGACGACTCGCGGGGACGCCGCCGCCGTCTGCTCATCAAAATCACATTGTCGTCGGACTGTTTTTGTTAATGATGGCGCTGATTCCGAACGACGCATCCAACCCTCCCGAAGCGTGGAGTAAGTTTCCGAAGAAACTGTAGTGGGGTGGCCAGAATTCCTTCGAGCTTCGGGGAATCAGGAATTTCGACGCCTCCCTTCCCGTGACCAGCACCACTATGAAATCGATTCAATCGCAACCGCTCATCGAAATCGGCATCATCATTGCAGGATTGCTTGATGAAGTCGATGAACAGGCCACGAGTCTCGCAGTTCAGAGCACGCGAAACTTTCTACTGAACCACTTCCCCGACTTCGAGTTCGACCTGTTCATCGTCCGCCGTCCCGAGCTAGTAGACGCGAATGTCGTGCAACCGAGCGTTTTGCTACAGCGGGCTGTTGAAGAACGAGACTTTCGGCATTGGGACTACTCGTTCGTGCTGACTTCGGCTGATCTCGATCGCTACTACGCCGCTCACTGCTCCGCGGCACTCAGCCGCCCCCTCGATGCGGCAGTCATCTCTTTTTCGTTGATTGATCCCGTCGCGGTAGGGGAATCCATGGACGAAACATTGCGGGTGCAGCGGGTTGCGTACCGGTTGAGCCGTTTGATGCTGCATTCGCTTTCGCACTTGTCTGGACTCGGTCCGAGCGATGATCCAACCAATCTGATGTCGCATCCTGCCGATGCGAAAGATCTCGACGCGATGGAAACGCTGGCCGCGAGTCAGGTCGAGCAGCAACGACTGTCGTTCACCGAGGTCGCAGACCAACGACTAGAAGAAATCAGTGGACATCGACTCAGTGGACCCGCGTTTGCGATGCGTGCCGGTTGGATCAACCGCCGCGAGATCATCGAAGCGATTGTCGCGGCGCGTCCTTGGCAGTTCCCGCGACGCCTGAGCGGTTTGACTCTCGCATCGGTGTCAACGGTTGCCGTCTTGCTGATGACGGCGGAAGCCTGGGATTTAGCGTTGTCTGAAAGTTGGCTATGCATCGTATTGTTGACGACTGCGGCTTGGCTGTTGACGACCGGCTACGTCATCGTTCGCCAGCAATTGTTGGTTCGCCATGGGCGTCGTCCAAGCGAGCAGTCTATCGTCACGGCCGCTTCCGCAATTGGAATCGTGGTGGGGGGAATGGTCGTAACGTGGTTGTGGTTGTGCTTTCTTGGTCTGACCGTCAGCAGTTCCTTGTTCGGGTCCAGCCTGATTGCCTCCTGGGCCGCGTCGTCCGACCTTTCGCCGAATGATGTGACCGTGCTGCTAAAGATGAAGATGAGTTTGTTCAGCGCGTCGATCGGTTTGCTGATCGGAGCACTTGGGGCGAGTTTCGAGTCGCAACATTACTTCCGCCACATTATCTTTGTGGACGAGGAGGTGTGACCGGGTAATTCAACCATCGAAGAACAAAGCCGTCATGCAAAAGCTATTCAAGTTTCGCCAAGCCCGGTGGGCGAGAAGCCATGATGTAGACCGCGTGCAGGATGCCCGGTACGAACCCCAATAGCGTCAACAAGCAGTTGAGCCAAAAGTGTTTGTCAATGCCGAATTGCATGTAGACCGAAACGGGCGGCAGGATGAATGCGATGAGGATGCGGATGAAGTTCATGGCCGGGTTCCTGTTGGAAAGGTTTGCGTCACGTCGATTCGCCAACGCGTCCGTCGCGGACATATGCCGAAAGGGACTTAGGATCGGTTGCGTTTAATGTTGTTCTTGCTTCGCTTAGCCTGCGCTGGTCGACGTCGTGAACAATCACCAGTACGGAGCCTGACTTCACGCGTTGCTGGTAGTCAGCGGTCGTATCTTGCTCGACGCCCCAGCTTTCCATGTCAAACAAGCCGCCGACAGCGGCACCGATCGCCATCCCAAGTAACGGTCCAGCGATGATGAATGGACCCACCAGCGTCCCAGCGGCGATCGGCGCGGCGACCGTTCCGCCGATGAGCATGCCCAGCGACGTGCTGCGACCCTCGGGGGCCGAGGCAGAATGTTGCTCCGATTGCTCGTGCGGGTCTTTCCGCGGCAAGTCCTTCAGATAAGCTGCGGCTGGATCATCTGCGTTTGCAACGACGGAAACTTGATTGAGCGTGAACCCACACTTCTCAAGGACTTCCAAGGCAAGTTTCGCAGCGGCACTGGTATCGTATTCAGCGATCAAACACTTCGACATGATGTTGCTCCCTATGTTGAGTACGACTCCGTTCAGGGCTGCAAACAACATGCCAACAAATGATGTCGAATTCAGGTTCGCTTCACCATGGTAAACGGTGGCATCGCGTTTGCGGTGGGGCAATGTATGCGGCGCGAGCGGCACTGTACTGTTTTTGATTTGAAACGCGATGTCTTTCGTTAGGATGACACGATGGATCACTGGATCCGAGACGTTCTAGAGCAATTCGGAGTGATCGGTGTCGGTGCGCTGATGCTTGCGGAGAATGTGTTTCCACCAATCCCGTCCGAAGTCGTCATGCCCTGGGCTGGCTACTCGGTCAGCCAAGGTGACGCTTCATTCTTGGCGGTTGTTGCGGCGGGCAGTACGGGGTCATTTGCCGGCGCTATGCTTTGGTACGTTGTCGGTCGGTGGATCGGGAAACAGAAGCTGTCAAGCTGGATCGAAGGGCACGGGGCTTGGCTGACGATTGCTCCGCGCGACTTGGACCGAGTTGATCAGTGGTTCGCAAGCTGGGGTTCGACTGCGGTGCTGGTGTGCCGGTTGATCCCTGGACTAAGAACTTTGATCAGCGTGCCAGCCGGATTCGCGGAAATGCCGCTGGGTCGATTCGCAGCGTTCACTGCGATCGGAACGGTGCTGTGGACGACACTATTGGCGGGCATCGGTTACTGGCTCGGCGACAACTATGGGGATCTTGCCGGACCGCTCGGGTGGATAAGCACGTTCGTCATCGTCGTGACGGTCGGATGGTGGCTCGTTCGTTTGACGCAGCAGCGGGCGCGGCGAACGCAGTAGAGCTCGCCAGAGTCCCCTCTCAGGCTCGCTTCTGACAGAAGAATATGGCGAGTTCGACTCTCGTAGCGAAACGGTATTGGTGGGTGCGAGGCCAGTCTGGTGGGTTTCCCGTCACGGACAGGTTGCTGCTGTCGAGGCCATGCGTTGCAGATCAGCAACGAGCGATCAATAAGTGTCGAGATTAAAGTCATTTCGCCCCCGCCGTGTAGCGGTTTGTGGGATAGAGAGTTCGTTCGACTTTCGCAGTTTTAGGCAGCCAGTGACAGCAGGACTCGGAGGGGCTTGATTGTTTTCTCGACAGCCCGCTGCGGGTCGCCGGCTAAGAAAATCGTTTTGCACACGTTCGCCAGTGAATCCTGGCGTAGATTCGCAAGGATGTCAGCGAACGAAGCGTGCTGCATGCCTCGCCCGCCGCCTAGATGCTCCACCACCACGACTTTGGCTTCACGCTCGGGTGACCTGCACGTGGGTGGGAATCTGGTCGAGCATTCGACCTCCGGTGTACGCCGAATCGCCGATGAAATGCAACGATTTGCCGGCCGCATGTTCCGACAGAACGCTGCTCATGAGGAGCTTTGGCAGGCATCTCGGTGCGTGCCGACACCGTATACCTTCAGTCCCGTCTTGTGGACCAACGTATCATTGACTACGAGATCGAACATTTTCAGACCAACTTGGTCGATCGGCCACCGTGCGATGGCGAAGAGTCGGTGGTAGGCACTGTGGTGCTTGGTTAGTTCAGTGGCCCGCAACGCTCCTAGAATGATTCTTCGAGGCGCAACAATCCATCTGGTGATGAGCTGCCGAAATGATTCGGCAATAGGCTCGATCATCGCGGCAGGAAAGACTTGCAGAAGTGGCATGGAAGATGTTGCAATGTTCATAAAATGCGAGGGGCGTAGGCAAATGAGTTTGTTTCCAGCGATCTAGGCGGATCCTATGCGGGTATCGAGAACACCGAAAGTATCGTTGTGTTCGTTGTTGTCTTGGCAACTTCTCTCCTCGTAGGCGGCGCATTGCAAGCGGGATTGCGAGCAGCCATGCGTAGCAACCCGCCCCGAAATGCTGTGTCGCATGAATTGGCGCGACACTTGCACTGGTTCCGTCTCGAGCGCTCGCTGGTGTGAAGCTTGCAATGCTTTTCATCCCGCTACTCACTTCAGGGACTCTGACGAATCCCAGTGCGTCAACGAATACGATCTAAAAAGGAAAAATCATGTCCACCGCAGTTAACAATAAAAATACTCTGCTGAAGGTGCTTCTTGCTGTCTTGCTCCCGCCACTGGCTGTCTTTATGGACAAGGGCATGGGAACGCAGTTCATCCTGAACATTGTTTTGACTCTGGTCGGATTCTGGGTTGTCGGAGTCATCCACGCGTTGATTGTGGTTCTATAGGACTGCTGTCTTAACGATTAGTCAAAGGACTCCGTTACCTTCAGTCTGGTAAGTGGGCCGGTTGTTTCGTTCCGCTAGAAGGAACTTTGGTAGGTCCTGCAACGAAAGCAACGGTTATGTCCGACCGGTTAACAAGCCGCTTTGCAATTGAGAATTTCGAATGGCTAGATCCGTTTGAACCATCGCGGCTTTGGGTTGGTGGGACTCTGCAAACACTTTCGATCAAGTCACTGCGCCCAGGGCTTGATATTGACACCCACCAAGGTTGTGAGCCATTCGAAATTTCTGGTGACCAGACACCGCCGGACGTGATGAGCGGCTACTATTTGCCGACTCTGGGCAGAACGAACCGCCCTACCACCATTTTGTTGCACGGCATGGGTGGGCACGCACGAAGCGGGTACATGCGAAGCATGGCAGAGCGACTGATCCAGGCTGGCTATCCAGTGGTCCTCTGGAATAACCGTGGGGCTGGCAGTTCTGCTCGCAATTGCAGTCGCTTTCATCATCCCGGATATACAGACGATCTGAATCACCTAGTTGAATTTGTACAGAGTGAACGACCACAGTGGACCCGGCATGGCCTCAACGCAGTCGCTTTCTCGCTCGGTGCGAACGTATTGTTGCGATACTTGGCAGAAAAGGGTTCTGACTCGCCGATCACTGCTGCCGCAAGTGTCTCCGCACCGCTGGATATGGAGGTCACCTCGAGAAACCTCCGGTGTGGACTAAACCGTATGTTCGATCGGTACCTGCTGAAGAAGCAACGAGACGAGCTGCTACGTGAAGGCGCCGAGCTTTCCAATGATGAACGAGCGGCAATTAAGAAGGCGGGTTCAGTTTGGGAGCTTGATGATACATTCACGGCACCTCATCTCGGTTACGAGGAAGCGCAGCAATTCTACCGCGAGAACTCAGCGATCTATGTGCTCGATAAAATCCGCACACAAACGCTTCTATTTCATGCGTCAGATGACCCTGTAGTCGATGACGAAGTCTTCACCGGGCGCGAGTGGTCAGCCGGCGGTCCACTTTATCCGGCACTTGCCGAATCGGGTGGACACACTGGATTTTTAGATCGCAATGGTGCCCGATGGCACGAACGGGCATGTGTCCGATTTTTTGATTGCATGAGTGAGCGTTCTTCGTAGCAGACGGCCGCAGGGCATCCGGTTCTTTACGCGAATGCTTCATTTGCCAACATTGAACCGGCGATACCAGCCCAGCAGGAGCATGTGAACCGCATAGCACACCAGGCCGAATCCAGCAATTCCTATCAATACCTTTCCAAATGGTTGTGCCGCAATCGCCGCCAGAGCGTCACTCATGCCCGCGACCTCGCCATTCGCCGTTCCGCGAATTGCCGAGCGCAGGATGAAGCCGCCGATGATGGCAAACGCAACCCCGCGGGTGCTCAGGCCAGCACGCCCTGCGTACAACGCAAACTGTCTCGCCGATTCGCTCATCCGGCCAAAGTCGTACTGCTCCATGAACTTCGCTTGATAGGCCTTGTAAATGAAATAAATCGCGACTCCGATCGTGACTGCACCGGCCATGCCCAAACCGACTCGGCCCCAAGTGGAATCAAGAATGGAGCTCGAACCTCCATTGGATCCACCGCTGAAGCCTAGTGCGAGTGAACCAGCGAAGACGCCGAGCGACAAATAGGCGATACCGCTGATCATGTAACCCAGACGTTTGGTGATCCCTTTGGCATCGGTCCCCACGCCCTCGGTGTCCTTGCCGGCTTGGACCCAACGCCAGGTTGTGTAACCAAGCAAACCAATAGCGACCATGCCCAACATCACACGACCGAACGGTTGCTCGCCAATTTGCCGGACGGCTTCACGTGATCCTGAAACTTCGCCGCCCGCGCCAATAGCCAGCATGAAAGCCAATGCACCGATGATTCCGTAAACGATTCCCTTCGCGATATGCCCGGCGCGACCAAGCGGCTCGACCCACGATTGGACTTCGGGGAGCGACTTGGTTTCAAAGCCCCGCCAAGAATTGTTGTTGGATGAATGCGTCGTTGTCGCGGTTGTCGTTGTCATCGTAGAATTCCCGCTTTTTAGTTCGTGCCGTTTGTTGTCGTGAGATTCGCCAGGGTTCTTGTTGACGAAGTGCTGATAAGGAATTCTGGCGAATCCCACTACAATTCCTCTCCGAAGATTCGTGTCATCACGCCTAGGAATTTGCGCTTCCAATTATCTTCCTTCGGTCCATTCACGCAGCGGCTAGCCAGTGTCTCGAACCAGTCGGCCACGTCGTCAATCTTCTTTTCATTGAAGATGCCAACGACCAGTTCGTAATTGAGAAAGAAGCTTCGCATGTCAAAATTGGCCGACCCGGCGTAGACGACTTCGCGATCGACGAGCAGCATCTTTGCGTGAACCATCTGGTCCGGAAAACGATGTAGCTGAGCACCTAGTTCGTCGAGGTCGGTTACATAGTCGCGCCTCGCGTAATCCGCTGGCCACATATCGGATTCATTCGGATAGATGATTCGCACGTCAACGCCCCGACGCGCAGCCATCGCTAGCGAACGCATCGCCATCGGGGGTGGCACAAAGTATGGCGTCACAATCCAGACTCGATCCTTTGCACGGCTGATTGCCGTCAACCATAGATCGTCAAGAATCTCGCGTGGCCCATCTGGCCCAACGGGAATTACTTGCAACGTCGTCTGATCGCCGTCCGAATGCGAAATTTCAGGGATGTTGTCTGTCGTACGCACAACTTCATCACCACTGGTAAAGTTCCAGTCCGATACGAAGATTGCCTCGACTTGCCTTGCGGCCGTGCCCTCGATGACCATTCCATAATCGACCCAGGTTTCGTCGTCCGGATCCTTCGTGATCTCGTATTCGACAAAGTTCGCGCCACCCAGGAACGCACGATTCCCGTCCGCGATAGCGCACTTGCGATGGTTGCGAAAGTTGAGGTAGGCGAATCGTGCAAATTTGGATATCGGTTTAAAGCGAGTCGTGTGCCCGCCCGCTTTTTGCACCCGGTTAAGCAAGTAGTCGGACAGCATGAACGCACCCACCCCGTCGACCATCAATCGAACCTCCACGCCCGCGCTGGCCTTCTCGCATAACCGATCAGTGATCTGATTGCCAATCTCGTCGTCGCATAGAATGAAGGTGTGAACGAAGAGACGTTTTTCAGCAGAGTCAATCAACGCTAGAAGTGATTGGTGCATCGATTCTGGCGAAAATTTGATCTCCAGTCGATTGTTCTTGCTGGGCCTCGGTATCCCACGGATTGTCGCAATCTCAGCGATCGAGCTTTTGACCTCTGCGTCAGGTTCGTCCGGCTTTGGCAGCACGACTGTGTCACGGTTAGCATGTTCCGCAGATATTTTCTTACCACTAAAGATCAGGAACAGGATTAGTCCGACAGGCGGCGTCAGGAGCAACAGCAGTAGCCAACCAAACTTCCCCACATTGTGCTTTTCGCGACGCCGCATCGCGGTTAACGCAACGATCGTGCAAAGGGCACCAACAAGCGTCGCGAGATAGATGTAGAGATAAAACATTAGGTTGGGATTCGCTAGAATTCCTTTTTAAGTGTTCTTAGGTCGGATGCCGAAACATGAACTGACGCGGGTGTTAGCCAGCGAACCTACGTGGACGTGTGGGTTAAGCTTAGCGAGCGACAGGAAATGCGAGCCGATGTCGACCGCTGGGCTCGGATCGTGACTGTTGAGGTACTGGCGGCTAAAGACGCCGCAGCGTAGGTGCCGCTCGCTGGCCAAGCCCGGCGAGCGGTGGAGCGTCCGCGATGATACAGGAGTCTTAGAAGCGATAGATCGCGGCAATGCGTCGATCCCCGCCATCGCTCGCGAGCTCGGCAACGGAGCCACCGGCTTGCAGTGTCTCCCGAACAGCCAGGTTGACCAACTCGGTTTCCCCGTCCTCGTGTATCTCGACTTTCCGGCTGTCTCGATCGAAGTTGCCATACTGCAGTCCAACGCTACCGATCAGCAACGTGTCGACACGCCCATTAGCGGCCTGCACGACAATATCCGCCAAGTCAGTTGACCCAGCGTTCTTCGCGATCGCGGTACCGAGCTGTTCAGTGAACGCCTCACCGGACTTTTTTAGCAATCGGTGTGACGCTTCGACAATTCGTTTTTGCAAATCTTGGTCTTCCAAACCATCGGGGCTAGCGTGAATCACTTCCACGACATCGACATCTGTTGTCGAGGTGAAATGCCCCGCGACCTCTTCGGTTGCAACGACGATAAGCGGGTGCTTCGTATTGTAGGTGACGTCGGCAACCATCCGACCGACCCGAGTCAAGTACATGTCTCGATCCGCGGCGATCTTTCCTTCGCCCTCCCCATGCCCGTGGTACATCGCCGTCGAACCACCATTGGGACCAGCCGGGCCACCGCCTTGTGTCGAGTGGGTCGAAAATTGCAATTGCTCTTCGGCATCCCGCTCAGTCACCAATTCGTCCATTTCCACGGGGAATTGTTCGTTGCATATCTCCTGCGCCGTGTGGCCCTCACACGAGAACAGTCGGGCACGTTCCCAACTCAAGGCCAACACCCGAGTGCTGCCGCCGCCGCAGCAAACGCTGGCAATTGGCAGCGTGTAGAAATGGTCGGCAACGTAGACAAGTTCATCCGGCGAGTGCCCGAGTTTGAAACGCTGATCGAAGTCCTCGCACGCAAAGAGGGCGAAACCTTCGGACTGGTTCTGCCAGAACTTCTCGTCATGTTCCAGCTTTGCAAACTCTTGAAGCCGGCCTTGTAACGTGTCACAACGGTCGCCAACTTTTTCGATTGCTTCGCTGATCAGATTTTTGAAGCGGATGGAGTTCTGTGTCGTCTCACGCCCATTTTTGTGAGTTCGCATCAACAGCGAAACGCATGTTCCCGACTCTTTGCCAATCAAATCAACAAGCTCGGTTCGCGTGCGGGGGGCGATCGTTATGGCATTCATCAGTAAAGCTCCAGCTGACGTGTTTGATTTAGTGCGATGATTCTGGGGTGCAAATACGATGCCGCTCAAATACGTAGCGGAACTCAGGCACCAGGCACCTTACGCTGTGCCGCTACTTTCAAAACTGACGCAGAATACTCTGCGGTTGTTCGTCGTCAGTTGCATCCAACGCTGTTTTCATGTCCGCTTTCAGCTTGATCTATGCAGTGCTTGTTTGAATTTCCAACTTTCTAGCGTCGTCAGCTGTCGCCATACTGATCGATTGGCGTCCAGGTGAAATTAAACCCAATGTGCATCCTGGTCATGCTTGGATCGCTGAGCGGTGTAGTTGTCAAGATTTGTGCGATCTCGCTTCATCGCCGACCCGCTGCGGCCGCGATCGCTCTCTGGACACCGTCTTTGATCACGTCAGCGCGACTACGTGCTTCGGCGGCCCTCTCGCCGTTGTCGCCGAATCGATCGTTGTGGACGTCAAGCGAAATTTCTTCACCGGTTCGCTCGTCATCCATTCCCAGATCGTCGCGACCTGCTGGCGTTTCAGTGTCAGATCGTCTGATACTTGGGGCAAGTGTCGAACTGCTGCTGCGTTTGCCGTCCGGTTTCGAACGCTCCGCTTACGATAACTCGTTTCCACCAGCGGCAGGCTGGTTGATTGACTCATCCAACGCAGCACACACTTTCTTGCGAGTCGGCAAGGATTGCGTCCTTTCGATGGTGGCGTTTGGTCGTTTAGCGTTCACCTTGGGCTATCGTTTGACCTGTTTCCATCCGAACGCCTCCATGTGGCATGCGACTTGCGTGACTCAGACAGGACGGTGCGGGCCGTCCGGTTCGTCGACGTAGGATCGGATGGCCTGCGCCGAACCGCTCGTTACGAACGATCCTTCATCGCCGAAAGCCAGTCTCATGCAAGTTCTCTCCGCCATATGCCCCTACTGCAATCACGACGTTGATAGCACGATTGATCACCTCGATGGTCCGATCGTCTGTCCGGAGTGTCGCAAGCCTTTCGAGATGGAAATGCCGACCGCGGTGGTAACTTCGGTTCAAGAAGTTGATGAGAAGACCGCAAGTGGAAAGCGTCTGG
Organism: Rubripirellula lacrimiformis; assembly: GCF_007741535.1. Taxonomy (NCBI): domain Bacteria; kingdom Pseudomonadati; phylum Planctomycetota; class Planctomycetia; order Pirellulales; family Pirellulaceae; genus Rubripirellula; species Rubripirellula lacrimiformis. The sequence goes on along the minus strand of NZ_CP036525.1, from coordinate 7,230,113 downwards.
CCGCGGATCCTGATGAACGCACGCTGATCAAGGTCCACCCTGTCGTCTTGCGTGCGCGACCTGTCGCGACGCTAATCCTTGGCATGATTTTTCTAGTCGCCGCTGTCGCCATGATCCTCTCCATCACTGGCATGGCCATCGCTGGCTATTCGTTGAACGATACCATGTCGCTAGGTCCGGCGTCGCTGCTGACCTGGGTGTCCGCAATCACGCTCTCGGTCGAGGCTGTTGTCATAGGTTATTGGGTGCTGCTGAGTCGTTTCACGACATTGACTGTGACTGACGACCGGACGATCTATCAGCGTGGCATCGTCTCACGCGAGACGTCGGAAGTTCAGCATGACGACGTGCGAAATATTCAGCTTGATCAGTCATTCATGCAGCGACTGCTGAATGTGGGCAGCGTCGGGATTTCAAGTTCTGGGCAAGATGACTTGGAGGTCGTTGCCGAACGACTTCCAGGTCCCAAAAAGATCATCCAGTTGATCCGGGAAAATCAACAGTAGGCCAAAAGGTCTCGTCTAACGACGACTCAAGCCACAGGCTGAAACCGCTCTAGCGATTTCGGGCCACAGGTTTTCAGTAGCTGCTCTCCCTCAGACAGGTCGATATCTTTGCCGGTTAGCACGATCAATTGCGAACCGTTGCGGACCCGTTCTTCATAACCCTTGCCTACGTCGCGGTGGACGCCCCAGCTTTCGATAGCTGACAGAACACTACCACCGGCAGCGCCGGCGGCCATTCCAATCAGCGGCCCAGCCACCAACATCGGGCCCATCAACGTCGCGGTGCCTAACATCGCGCCCAGCGTGCCACCGGCAATCGTCGCTGCCCCAGTGGTTTTGCCAGCCGGGGGCGACGCTGGCTTGGTGTCTTTCGTGTCACCTATCACGGATTCGGAGACTTGGTCCGATTTGGTCACTAGCGAAACGTCACGTTCGGAAAACTGCGATTTTTCCAGTACTTCCAACGCGGTGCGAAAGGAGGTGACGTCAGTGAACTCAGCAATCAGGCATTCTTGGGGCATGGTTCAATTCTTCGGATGGAGGGTGCGAGATGGGGCGTTCCCGAAATCGCGTGTGCACGAAACGAACGGGTTCTGGGAAATCCTACTAAGGTCGATCAATCAGACTCCGTGATTCCTTCGTCCGTAATGGTCAAGGTTGCGCGGGATGTCATCCGCTTGGAAACGCCGCTTCCCGGTAATGAAATTTTGGTCGGAAGACACCGTGTCATCCTTAGGGTCATTTGCGGCTGAAGTTCCACTTCGTCTTGCTCATCATTGGCGCGAAAGACTACTGTTTTAGTTTCCTCTGATTTGTTGATTAGCGTCAGCTGGAAGGCCGCTGACTTTGGACGACCGAACATCTGCACGGCGTAGTAGGTGATTTCGTCAGTCGTCGCGACTCCGACGCCCGTTTCAGTAGCATAGTCGGCTAGCATGTTCTCGCGATGTGGTGGTGAGTCGATCCATCCTTGAACGAAGACTTCAATCAACGTTTCGGCGGTAATTTCACCTGTGTTCGAGCGGTAGGCAATGTTCTCGCGGACGACACAGTAGTCATACCCAGCCGCCTCTGCCCGCTGGGCCGGCGATTGACCGTTTGCTCGGTGTCCGTATTTGTCCGTACGAGCCATGAACTCTGCGAACTTCTCGGCCGCTTGCATCAAGTGGTCATCCCGCTGCACCCCACCCAAGTCATTTGACTTTCGAAACGCGTTGGTCTGTGTGAAGATTGCGTCTTCGACGGTCGCGATCATGTTTGAGGAGCGAGTATGTAGCTCGGCGTTGTTGCCATCCGAGGAAGTTGATGATGGTTCTTGCCCGCTGGCCGCCACCGTTGTCGCCACGACGATTAGCGATTGGCACAGAATGCAAGCAGTAGCAGGGTTCATGGTCGTTTTCTTTTTCAGTGGTTCAAGCGTGTCGCGGTACGGCAATGCCTTGTGCAACCGCCGTGCCGCCCCTGCGTAATTCCGGCGACACGGCTGGGATTGCGATCCGGTTTCCTGAACACGTTTCCTAGCATCAGCACTGGCCATCACCTCTGGCACTTCGCGATACCGGGCAAAGTACGCTTTCAGTGCGGGTGTCGGTTGGGGGCTGCAATGCTGGGTTTACGGGCGTGGCAGCCTTGAACTCGTTCTTAATGTCTCGGGCGGGAAGCTCGCCCGAGCTACAATTCGGCGTTGGCCACGCAGTGCTGTGACAGCGTATGGAACCCATGCTGGTGGATCACCAATGGATTGCCTGGGAGTCGGATGTCACGCGTTTCAACCGATCAATGTTTTCGCGGCCCTCCCCGTGAATCCTGGTGCTGTCCGACTGGGCCGGGCATTGCCTCGAAGGCTGACCTTACCCACTAACGCGATACGCCTTCCGACGCTGGTGATTCCGTGCTTTTCCTCATGATCCTCGTCTGCACCCTCGCTCTTGTGCTGCTTGATCGGATGCGTGGACGCGATGTATCACACCCCTATACGCGAATTGGGCTGCGGGATTCCTACCTCGGTTCGCCATCTCACCTTGTTGTCCTTGGTTACATTTACCTGCATTCCTTCCTGATGCTGGCACTATTGCCCGTGATGCTGGATTCCACTGGATCCTCGCTTTGGCACTCACACGCGTTCGGCCTTGTCTCCTTGTCGGCGGTTGTTCGCATGATGGGGGCTGTCGTGCTACTTTATTCCATTGCTTGTTACATTTTTCGTCCGTTTCGGCATCACCGATTGAGATGTGCCGACTCGCTTCTTGCTTCGTTTGAGATCGTCTTCATTTGTTCGACATTCATGGCTGTACCCCAGGACGGCGGATAGCGACGGCGATCGACATGAAGATGTTGGTGATACAGCTCATGAATCCAAACAAGATGTCCCAGTTTGGCGCCAAGGCGCAAAAGCCATAACCGACGCTCGTGGCAGGCGGGTTTCCCTCCTTCAAAGAAACGCCAACCGGCCGATCCGGAATTCGGGCGAATCCCACTGCCGTCATCGCACAAACGATTGCGATCGCAAACTTGGCTGTGGCGTATCGCGATCGCGGTGTCGCGTCTTTGCCCCTTCCGTGTCCGCTGCCGCTCGCCCGGGGAGCCCGTCTAGTTTTAATGGCTCAGGTGTCCTGCTTCAGGCGAATCAGAAGTGATCGCCACTTTTATGAGTCCTGGAACCTTTTTCTGTTCCGCCACTTTTATGAGTCCTGGAACCTTTTTCTGTTCGCCACTTTTATGAGTCCTGGAACCTTTTTCTGTTTCTGAAACGAGACGGGCTTGCCGGGGCCTGCGCCCGTTCCGTTGCCTGATCAACGGGACCCTGTGGCCGACACGGGGGTGCATTGCAAGGTGGAAAGATGCCGGGGCGAGTTCCATGTATCGCGATTGGTCAGCGCGGTCATGGGGGCACCCCTCAAGGTCGCGATCTTCATGGACCGGCCAGGGTGCTGGATATCTAGAATTGTTCCCTTACCTCCTCGGCCATGACGATCCGCTAGTGAACCCGCATTATTTACCAAGCGTCTGAATGCGACTTGATTTGTTGACAAGGCGGTTTGGAGCACCGGCGTGATTGATTTCGGGGTTGGTTCGGTCGGTGAGCGCGCAACGGCCCCTCCCCAAAGCCGTGCTTCGTGTCGATGGGTGCCTTTCGTGACGAAGCACTTCTTGCAGGTGAGCGTGCTCCGGTGGAGGCATGAAGTCTTGGCCGACACTCGGCTTCGGCAGCGTCACTTGCCTGCCTTCAAGCCGCTCGATCACGCGGGACCACAACGGCTCGGCCGACTGAGCGATTCGCAGAACTAATCGGCGTGAATGCTTGACCATTCAGCCGCCAACCTTCAGCATGAAATTGACGAACCGCTGCATGTCCCAGCAATCACCCACCGCATCTTCGAGTTCGTTGCGGCAGATCGTATTGAGATTGAAGGCCAGCAACGCAAGCAGCATCGTCGCTTCGTTTTCCTTGAATCCCTGCGACGACAAGTGAACACCGATCGCGTCGCTGGACTCGCCAAGGCGATCCTCGAATCCGAAGCTCAGCGTCCCAAGCCTGAACCCGGCACGAGTCGATTCCGTAGGTCCTGACGTCGTGGCGCAAGCAAATCTTGTCGCCCCCAACTGCGTACGCAGCCCTGCATTCCGTTCCTGCGCCAATGCCGCTTTCCGGCATGGACGATTGCTGCACCCGACGCGGAAAGAGTGCAGCAGGTTCCGTTGAGTGGCTCGTCTCTTCTGCGCTGTGCAGCTTTCGCTTTCGTAAGATCCTTGTTCCGTTCACCTTTCATTCGCAACAGCCCTTGAACGAAGAATCGCATTGAGATAACGCAATTTTCGGTTAGTTCTGGCCGAGCCGGAGAGTGAAGTTTTGGACTCGCTCAAGTTGCTTTCCAGAATCCTCCCAGCTGTATTCGTAGCTGCCCACGTGTCCGAGCCGTATTCGTGTATCGACCATGATGTTATATCCACACTGGCGTGCTCGCTCGCAGAACGCAAAATCTTCTGCGAGATAAAGCGGTGATCCGCCATGATCGATTACCATCGGTTGGAAGTAAGGGGCAACTCCGCCTCCGAATATTTCATTGCAAAGTGGTAGGGCAAGTTGAGTTTGGACTGTCTTGTAGACCGATCGATGCACCAGCAAGAATCCGGCTGCGACATAGCGGACTTCCATAAGCCCACCGTTCTGACCGAACTGAATACTCCTTGTTTCCGGAAGCACCCGGCATGCAATTTTCTGGAATCCTTTTTGGGGGTAAATTCCGGCAAGGATTGGTTCACCCAAGGACCGCATGTTATCGATCACTTCTGGATCAAAAGTAACATCGCTGTCGATCCACATCGTTTCCTCGAAATCGTCGCGAAGAGCGTGCGACGCTATTTCGTTCCGAGCACGATCGATTGCTGAATAGCCCCTTACTCTCCGAACGGCGTAGCCCATCGACTCGAGTCTTGTGAGTGATTGCTCACATTTGGGTTCGATCGAATGCCCAACAGGCGTCAAGATGACACACTTCGATCGCGACTGCTCAATCGTATAGAAACCACCTAACGCCTCTTTCTTTGCGGCTACTTCGTTCTGATACTGAAGCTGTTTGGCCAGTGGGGCAACGTATTTATCGAGTTCCGCGGCAGCGTCTTCTTCGATCGTTTCCTTGGGGTCGGGATTGCTTTGGGGGCGGTTTGCAAGTTCAGTCCGGTTCAATTCAAAGCCAAGATACTCTTCGATTTCATCGGCCGCGGAACCATTTAGGTTTTCGTATCGGACTAATTTCGCGTCAACTTCGTTGGAAACTTCAAGGAAGCTTTCCGTGATCCGGCTCCAGTGTTTCGCAAACAGCGTTGTCGTAACTTCCCTGTCTGGCCAGCGGTCGTACCACGGACTTGTTTTAGCACGAAACGCTGAAAAGGAACGGTAGGCATCGTAAGGGTTTCGAATCAAAAAGAGAAACTTGGCAGATGGGAAAAGACGTTTCAGCGATCGGGCGATTTGCCCATCCCACCGAACTTCTTTCGCTCCCCAGTGATCCGCCCCTGCGGTTTGTGCTGACGCTTTGAACAGTTGTTTGATGTACTGTCGTGACGCGTCGTCGAGATCACGAATCGTTGGGTAGAGATTGGCAATGAATCTTCCCTCATAGCCATCCGATAGTCGCCCGTCGTAGAGACTCGCCTCCGCAGGCCATTGCTCCGTCACGCTAGCGTACGGGGCAAGCAATGATTGTATTGGCCAAGCGTGCCCGTAGGGCTCTCCCCAAACGAAGCAGCTTGGCATTAGCATCCGTTGCAAGAGAGTTGATCCAGATCGCCAACTCGACGCCATCACGAAAACCGGAGAGTCTTGTTCATCCGATTTTGTTGCTGCGCCGAATCGTTCTTGGATCCAGTCTTCGCCTTCACGCAGGCGACTCGAGAATTCTTCAGGGTTAAACAAAACTCTTTCCTTTGCAATGCAAAACGTCGCTCATCCGCAGGCCGGGCCGCGTTGTTGCGGCTATGATAGTGGCTCTAGCGGTAAAAGTATGGCGGAGGATGGGGGACGAATGGTCAAGTCAGATCTAGCAATCGAATGTCGAGACACCATGGAAATGGTAGTTGAAACACCTGGATGGCGATCGGGGCAAGTTGCTGTCTGGTGCTCTGGTCACTGGGTTCGGCGTCCACCGGACACGGCGATTAGTGCGATTGTTTTCGACACGGATCGTCGGTTTGATCTCGTGTCTTCGCCGCCCAGGTCGTTGGTTGTCTTATTGCCCAACAAGGATGTCGACGCGGCTCTAGCGAAACGACTTCTGGACGCGCACGCTAGCAGCGGTGCGATTGGAATTCTAGCTTCAAGGTCCCTTGCTGAGCAAATCTCGGAATTCCCAAAAGAGTTCGGTGTTTTGGTCGTCGAAGATGTTGGGGAAGCGATTGAGGGCCTGCTCGGCAATTTGAACCTTGGCGACAAATCGCTCGCAAAACTTCGCGAAGCCTGCGAGAATCGTCACGCTACCGACAGCATGCCAAAGCCCTCGGAGGTTATCGATTACAGGTTGCGTCTTGGCGAGATGCTCGGTTTCCAAATTGACGCTAGCGTGACATCTTCTTTCGAGTCGCTTGAATCGCCAGTCGTGTTTACCAGACGCTTCAGTGACTCTCGCATCGACACACGGCGGCTTCTCGAGTGGATCGAGGAGATAGATCGAACGATAGTTCCCTTGAACGATGATCTCAGATCTGGATTGCAGGCCTCGTCCGGTACGATCCATTTGCTCGCTTCCATTGGCACCACAGTCGCCTGGGCGAAATGGACGTCTGCGCGAAATGCATGTGAAGCGATTCGATTGGCAGTGGTCGATGCACGGGAAGTTCTCGGTACGCTTGAGTGGGGAAAAATTGAACATCTCGAAATCTGTATCCCCAATCGTTCCCGATCGATCGACCTGGCCTCTGGACCTGATCGCCGCTGGCTCTTTCAAGACACGGTCTTAGGCAAAGTCGGCTTGAAGATCTCATTCGCCGGAGACCCGAGTCGTTTTCGGCTAGTCACACCTCGTGCGATTGCTCAGGCTGGTCTGTCGCATCGCGATTGGATCGCTGCGTTCTGCGATGACATAGGGTTACCTCAGGTTTCATCTCGAAGAGGTGTCGTCGATGTCGAGGCGTTCTGGGCTGAGACCCATCTCATTCCGATTAGGAATTCAGCCGCAGTCCCGATTGCGGTCCCCTCGTCAATCGAAGATGTGTTGCCTAAGGACGTCCTGCGACAGTCTGTTGTCGACCTGTTCGTGTCGGGGCGGGTTGATGTAAAGCGGCAACAGAAGCTGGGTTTCGCCGCTGAGGAGGTCCATTTCTGCTGGCGTGCGAAAGGACGCGTACTTGCTGAGCAGCGGTTTGATCGCATGACGGTTTGCGATGCCCTTTCAGGTGGATTCGAACAGCTAACGCACCAGACGTTGCGTCACTGCGATGCGGTTGAAATTTGCATTGCGAGCGATGTCCGACGCGTTTCGTTCGTTAGAAAAGCTTGGCCGGACGGCCGTGTTGACCGCGGGGTCGTTGGGTGGATCGTCGATAACGTTCAGGAACAGGGTGGCCAAATTCTGTTGACACCGCAAAAGTCGATTGCCGCAAACCGTTCGTTGGAAAAATGGATCCAGGTTTTGCAGCGTAAGAAAGGCGGTAGCGCGGATGTCGATATTCGAAAAGCCGTCGTGCGAAAATTCCGAGCCAGCCAGTATCTTGTTCGGTTCAATGCCGGTGATGCGACCATCAGCACCGTTGACCAGCTCCTGCACGGAGCACCAACGGTAGATGAGTCGGAGGTCACTTCCGAGCGACTGCTCGATCTGGAGCGACTGCAGGCAAATTATCTGATTCGTTCCGTACAGCCAGATGGCCGGATGACCTATCTGTACTACCCCAGTACCGGACAGGAAGATCTTTCACGCAATAATCAAATTCGGCAATGGATGGCAACGCTCGCTTTGGCCAGGGTTTGTCGGTGCGATCGAAGTTATGCCGTTGAGTCAGATCAACTGCAGCAAACGCTCGTCAAAAACGTGGCGCACAATGTTCGGAGCTTCACGTCGATCGACCATCACGGACGAGGGCGAGTCGATGATGCTGGGAAAGTCAAATTGGGGGCTGTTGCTCTTTCGTGGCTAGCGATCGAAGAGTCCGGGCTATCCAGCGACTATTCAACGCTCCAGGATGCGTTCATGCGGACAATCGATTTTCTTTGGCAAGAAGACGGGTCTTTCAGGACTTTCCTGATTCCCCCCAAACGGAACGACAATCAAAATTTCTACTCAGGCGAAGCACTTCTAGCATGGAGCCATCGACTATCGACAGGGGACTTTCTGAAGCATACCGAATTACTCGAACGCTTCATGCGATCAGCATGGCATTACAAGCGTTGGCACCTCGCAAACCGAAATCCCGCGTTCATTCCATGGCACACTCAGGCCTACTATCGTGTTTGGGAAAGAACGTCAGATAACGATCTGGCAAAGTGGATTCTGGAGATGAACGACTGGCTGCTTGCTGTGCAACAGTGGGACGATGCACCATACGCCGATTGCCGTGGACGATTTCACGATCCTAGCCGGCCGTTCGGGCCACCGCACGCGTCGTCAACTGGCGTCTACCTGGAAGGTCTTGCCGACGCCTATCTGCTGGCTGCCAGGCTGGAAGATATTGAACGGGCAGATTCTTATTTAACGGCTATTCGGCGAGGACTGCGAAGCTTGTTTCAGTTGACCTTCAAGAATGATGCTGACATGTTCTATGTGCAAAAGCGTGAACGGCTACGAGGAGGTGTTCGGACAACGGTTGGAAACAATGTCGTTCGAGTCGATAATGTCCAGCACGGCCTAATGGCCATCCAGAAAATCATTGCCAATGAAATTCCGATCTAGGCATTCGTGGTCGAAACGAAGATTTTTAAAATGGGAAACGCCGCAGTCGAACGTTGCTTTGTCATCAATCTGGATCGACGTCCGGATCGCATGCAGCAGTTTCTAGACGGTTTGCCGAAGTCATGGCCGTTGCCACAGGTGGAACGCATTTCTGCGTTTGACGGCCAGGGCGTGAACGTGCTTCCCCCGTTGTGGCCATCGAAGGGCGCATGGGGGTGCTATCAATCCCACCTCTCAATTTTGAATCGATGTTTGGACGACGGCGTCAATTCATATGCCGTGTTTGAAGACGATGCGATTTTCAGTGCCGATTTCAAAGATCGATTCGTAACGTTCATGCGTGAATTGCCGGAGAATTGCGGGCTCGCATATCTTGGCGGTCAGAACTTGATGGGCGATCGGTTTTTGCCGATTCAGATCAGTGAATCGGTTTTCGTGCCATACAACGTCAATCGCACGCATGCGATGATTCTTCGCGGGCGTGAAAGCATGATGAAGCTGCAGCAGCATCTTTGTCGCCCCTACAAAAAGCCAGGATTTCATATCGATCATCTGCTAGGGCAGCTGATTCAGCGACAGTATCACGCCCATAGATTCGGAAGAGCGGAAGATGCCCGCAGCGTTCCAACTTACATTCCCAGCCAATGGATGGTTGGACAAAATGCAGGTCACTCTGACATCGTCAACCGAGAGATCAAGCAAACAAAGCTTTTTCTGAACGCAGGCGATGTATCGCTTTCCACTCATCCGTTCGTTGCGGTGATGGGGATATACCGTTCTGGAACTACGGCGGTATCGTTAATGCTTCGAGACCTTGGTGTCTACATGGGAAACAAGCTAGTCGGTCGCGTTCCTGATGGTGGCGGTGAGGCGATCGGTCTGAGAAACATTTGCGAGAATGTCATTGCCCTGCCAGATCTTTCTCCAAAGCAATCCGAACGTCGCACCGACCGCCTTGTTAAGCGGTGGGTGATTGATCGAAAAAATGTAGCGAGGAACCGCCCCGTCGAAACAATAGCGGGAGGCAAGCATCCACTGCTTTGCGCGATGGGGCCCCATCTTCTGCGAGCAGCTGGGCAGGGATTGGTCGTCATTTCTATCGATCGCTCGATCGAAGAGGCAACGGAGTCTTTGCAGCAATGCTGTACGCACAACTATGCTGGCTGGAGCCCTGTCACAGAGAAAAATTGTCGCCTTCTACAAGAACGGTTGATGCGGGCAAAGCAGACCTTCCTTGACTTGCATCCGAGTATCCCCGTCTTGCGAGTGGATTATAATTTGCTTCAGCAGTCACCAGCAATTGAAGTCGATCGTGTCATCGCATTCCTGAAACTGAGTCCGTCGCGAATCCGCCGTCGACAAGCTGTTCGGAATCTAGAAAAACAAAGCAGGCACTTCGGAGCAGCGACGACGTATTGAGCTGACTCAGTTTTTGCAAGCGGGTAAAGTATCGTGACGATTGTACTCTAGAAGCAGGCACCTGCATTTTCGCCAGTGAGATCCAATGCCAACTCCGCGTCATGAAGTCCAAGGCCCCGTCTTACCTACCGGCACGCACGCTGCGATCAGCGGGCGGGAGGCTTTGCGGCGAGCGATGTCGAATCGATTTCGCAAGTTCATGTACGTCGACGGCAATCAAATCGAAAATGCTGGGAATCGAATTCGGGAGGACGACATTGTCAACGCGAGCGTCAATCCAAAGTTTCAGCTTTCTCGGGGGGCAAAGGTTTTTACGATTGGATCATGTTTCGCGAGAAATGTCGAAGATAAATTGATCTCGCACGGAGTGAACGTTGCTTCCCGGGGCTTCTCCTTGCCTCGTGAATATTACTACAAGCCTTCGATGCATGGTCCACGGACGGCACTCAACAAGTATTCACCGCATTCAATTGCGTTCGAGTTGGATCGAGTCATCTCAGGTCGCTCCCTGGAAAACGATGGTTTTGTGCAGGTCGATGATTCATTGTGGTACGACCCCCATTGCTCCCAAGTGGTGCCCCGACCGCTGGAGGACTGCCGAGAAGTTCGCGCGAAAGTTGCCGGGGTTACTCGCGAGATTGAAGACTGCGATTTTGTATTTGTCACGCTGGGGTTAACGGAAACATGGATAGACAATGAGTTAAATGTCCCTGTGAACCTACCTCCGAAGCCAAATCTTCTAAAACGCTTCCCCGATCGATTCGGTTTTTCGAATGCAACCTATCCAAGTGTGGTGGAAGCATTGGAGTCGACTATCGACTTGGTTTGCAAGCAGTGCAACCGTGAGATGAAGTTTATCTTCACCGTGTCACCCGTTCCGCTGCAGACAACCTACAGTGACGTCGATGTTATTCTTGCCAACACCTATTCAAAAAGTGTTTTGCGAGCCGCCTGTGGTCATCTGTCTGCCATGCATGACAATGTTGATTACTTTCCGAGTTTTGAGATGCTGATGTATTCCAATCGAAGGCTGGTTTGGCGGGAGGACGAAGTTCACATCAAAAATTCCGCCGTGGGAACTGTCATTCAACGGTTCGCGAATAGTTATCTCGAAGATTGAAATCCAACGCCGCAATTGATACGAAATCACCATGGATAAGTTTGTTCAAAGAGTCGAAGACAACGTTTTCACCGATTCGATGCTAGAGGAGGTTCATGCAAATCATTTGCTATGGCTCCGCAATACCAGTCGTCAAGAAAAAATTCGCTGCCAAAGAGACACACAAACGATTTTTATTCGAACGGCAAAGAAACCGGTTCCGGTAGAGGTAGAGTCGAGCGACGTTCGGGCGAGCAATTGGACTCGGATGTCGAAACAGTTTCCTGTCTTGTCTCAGTGGGCAGAGGAATTCGCGGTTCGGGTGGGGGGCGATCTTGGGCGTGTCTTTTTGGTTCGATTGAAGCCGAAGGGACGCGTTTACAAGCACGTTGATCAAGGAAGCTACTATGAATGCCGAGATCGCTACCACTTGCTTTTACAATGCGACGGTGAATCTCAACTGGTCTGCGGAGATACTAGTTGTCGTGTAGCAGCAGGCGAGGTCTGGTGGCTGAACAACAGTGTTGCGTATGAGGAAACGAACACAGGTTCCGATTGGCGAATCCATGTGATCATCGACGTGCTACCGACGCCTCGGCGACCACGGCCAGATTCTGAGTGGAAGCATTTTCAGTACATTCGAAATGTTGACACAGCCGAGATGCTGGTGGATCTGAAGCAGCAAGGTGAGTCCGCTTGGGGCGAAAACACACGGCGGCAAAGGAGTATTCGAGTGCAGCGAGAAACAAGCAGTATCCCCCTGCGGTCCAGCTTGTCCTCGCGTCCCCCCGGCGTTCGCAACAACGACATGCACCCAAGCGAGTCGACAAGCTTGGCAGTACATTTTCCGGCAATCTATGGCTGGGCCAGCGAATTCGCTCGCGAAACTGGTGGTGATCTAGCTCGGCTAAGCATCGTTCGCTTGAACCCATTCTCTCAGGTTTACCCGCATATTGACGAAGGGGAGTACTATCGGGCACGAGATCGATATCATCTCGTGTTGCAGAGCAAAGGTGGTAGTGAAATGATCTGCGGTGATGAACGCGTCGTTTTTCGGGAGCGAGAGCTGTGGTGGTTCGACAACAAAGCAATCCATGAGGCTCGAAATAACACTGACGAAGGGCGGGTTCACGTCATTTTCGATGTCCAGCCGCACCAGAGATCTGGCGAACTGTGGATGGGGCTTGGCGATCGTGCGAATTACCAATGATTCGGGAAGGTGACAGGATTATCTTCAAGGACACAGCGAAGTTTCGTGGTTCGCCGTGAGGATTTGGTCTTTGCAAGGAAAGTGACGGGAGGTGAGGGAGTCAAATATTCGGCTGATAGTTTAAGCTGGATTGATGGAACTGCGGATGACTCTAGGCATCAGGCCCAGTGCAGGGGCGGTTAGCAAGAGCAACGTAACCGTACACCAAAACCATTGTAGGCGCAGGTTTTAGGCTATTGGGTTTACCTTGCTTCCCAATGGAGAACCCTATGAATCGAGCCGAAACCGCGAAGCTTTGGACGGAGCGTCTGCAACGATTTGAGCAAGCTCAGATGACGGTCGCTCAATTCTGTTCCGCCGAAGGTGTTTCGCAGCCGTCTTTCTACAACTGGAAACGCAAGCTGCGGTCGACGCGGGATCCGAAAGTCCCCGTCGTGGCCAAGTTTGTGCCCGTCTCGTTTCAAGCCACACCGGATCGCCCCGCTCCCGCAGCCAATCTCGCGAACGCGACGATTGAACTTCCCGGTGGCATCCGCATTCGTATCGAAGTGCCAACTGATTCTCAGCCGAATCCACTGCGCAAGGATCAACCATGATCGGATTGCCTGATGGCATGCCGATCTATCTGTGCACCGAGCCGGTCGACTTTCGAAAAGGCTTTGATGGTCTGACCGGAATCGTCACCACCTCGTTGGGCAAGAGCGTCACCGACGGTTCGCTGTTTCTGTTTGTCAATCGAAAGCGAGACCGCATCAAAGCCCTCTGGTGGGAGACTGGTGGATTGACCTTGTGGTACAGGCGACTCGAGCAAGGCACCGTCGAGCTGCCAACGCCTCCCTGTGATCAAACGCACGTCACGATCGATTCGGTCGAACTGGCCATGTGGATCGCAGGCGTCTCACTGAAATCGGCCAAGACAAGACGCAAGCGAATGGTGGCGTAGGGCCGTCTGGCCGGCCAGTTCCACTTCGCATCAATCAGTTCCACTTCGCATCAACCGGCTTCGTGAGAACATTCTCGCGGGGCCGGTTTTCTTTTGGACTTTCGTGGGGACGCACTTGCGCTTTTGGTGGCGAACTTTATAATGTCGCCATCATGGATCCCAAACCACTCCCCGCCGACCTCGATGCTGCTCATGCGTTGATTCAAAAACAAGCCGTCGCACTGGAGTTGAAAGACAAGCTGATTGAGGAACAAGCCCACAGCGTCTTAGAACTTAAGTCCGACCGTGACAAACTCGACGAGAAGAACATCGAGCTGAACCTGACGATCGAGAAACTTCTCAAGCAACTTTTTGGTCGCAAGAGTGAGCGACGCATCGACTGTGACGGCCAGCTGCATTTCGACTTGGGCGAAGAGCCCACGCCCGAAGTCATCAGCGCACTCGAAGAAGCGATCTGCGACGCTCGACAAATTGTTGACGATGCCGAAGAAGACAAGAAGAAGCGACGACGAAATCGCTCCGCAACCGGCGACCGCAAGTTCCCCGAACATTTGCCGCGCTATGAACGCATCGTCGATGTGCCCGAAGGAAAACGCGAAGGCTTGACCCTGATCGGCTATGACGAAGTTGAAACGCTGGAGTGGGTTCCCGCGGATCTCAAAGTCCGACTAACCAAGTATGCCAAATACGTCCACCCAACCGACAAAGCGCAAGGCATCGTCAGCCCCGAGCGGCCCACGGGCCTCGTCGAATGGGATCGCTTCGACGCCTCGATCGGTGTCGAGGTGGTGGCCTGGAAGTACTTCTATCACCTGCCGTTCTATCGTCAACAAGACATGTTCGGGGCCAGCGGCTGGACGCCCAGTCGCAGCACACTGCAGAACATCGAAACGGCCGTCGAGTTCGCCCTGCGTCCGCTCGCCGAGCACTTGCAGAGCATTCTGAAACAAGATCCCACCGTTGGCTGTGATGACACCGGCGTGCTGTTGATTACGCCCGCCGCGATGCCGGACTTATCGGATCACCCGCGCGGTAAACGTATCACCGAGGTCCTCGAGAAGGCGATGACCACAGGCAAGCCAAGCATCAAAGCGAACTTCTGGGGCTACTACGCTTCACGGCTTCCGGTTGTCGCTTTCGACTTCACGGTTAGCCGTCACCGTGATGGTCCGGACGACGTGCTGAGTGACTTTGAAGGTAACCTGATTGGCGACTGTTGGTCGGGATTTCAGAAGATCCAAATACGAAGCGACTCGCGAATCACTTTCGCAGCGTGCTGGGCACATGCGCGTCGCAAGATCGACGAGTGCCGCAGTGCGTTCCCGATCCAAGTGGCGAAACTTGAGTCGTTGATTGGAAATCTTTACGACGTGGAGGATCAATGCAAACACCTTACTGCGCCGGAGCAACTTTCGCGACGCCAAAGCCTGTCACGTCATGTTCTGGATCAGATCGAAGCCTATCTTTCCAGTGAAGCGATGCAGTCACCGAAGGTGCTTCCCAAGAGCAACCTTGGGATGGCGGCGGCCTACGTCCGTCGGCACTGGGAGGCACTCCATCGTTTTACCGAAGATGTATCGATCCCGCTGGACAACAACGACTGCGAGCAGTTGATGAAGCGGGTGGCGACGGGTCGCAAGAACTGGATGTTCAAAGGCTCGGTGGCCGCGGGCGAACGGGCTGCAAACTTAATGACAATCATCGGGAGCGCGATCCGCAACAACTTGGACGTGCGAGCGTACTTGGATGATGTCCTGCGGCGTGCGCTATCCGGCGAAACCGACTGGCAATCAATGACGCCCCATGCCTGGAAGGCAGAACATCCCGAATCGATCCGGCAATACCGCGACGACGAACGTCGCCAAGCCGCCGACCGCAAGAAAACTCGCCGCGCCCGCCGCCGAACCCGCAAAAAGTAACCAACCCCAAGCGCCCAACTGGTGCTGGTGTACGGTTACAGAGCAACGTGACTGTGCCTCACTCACAGCGAAGGACCGCAATCGCCGCCGCCTTGCAAGTCGTTTGGTGCTCCACCGCTACGCCTGCTCGGCCTTCGGAGGCCGACCCGCTTCGCTACCGTACTCTATGAGCGGATGACGGCGTCCTGCCTTTCGTTTCTATCGGCATCCTGCCTTGGTTCGTCGGTCGTGCGCTTCGCCATCCATGGCTGCGCGAGCTCCCTCCTCTCGACGCCCGGTCTCCGCTCGGTCACTCCGGTGCGGTCTCCGCTCCTCGTTCCTCGTCGCTGCGCCTTCCCTACGTTCGGTCGCTACGACCCGGCTACGCGCGACGTCGCTAACTTTCACGGTTGGCAACATTGATCCGTAATTCCAACCTTTGAACCATTGGATAGATCAACCGCGGATCACCGCTTCGTGTCGCGTTCCGCCGGGCGGCGTCCTGCCACCGGGCTGGCTCATTGGCGGGCCATCCGGGCCCGCCTGCCTTCGGCGAGTGCGCTCTAAGTTGCGCGTGGCGGGCATCCCGCCCGAAGTTGCGACGGCCATCGTGGCCGTCGCCGCGTTCACCTTCGGTTCACACAAGACGCAAGCGTCATCCAAGCGGCGCTGTGGTTCCGACGGCTTGCAAGTCCGCCCTGATGGTGAGTCGTTTGGCCGTCGGCGTCAGCTTGAACCCGATATCTGAAGTCACTTCAAACATGTTTCATTCACTTAAGAGACGCCAAGATGCTCGAGATCATTCACAAGTGGCACGAAATATTTTTCGTATGTCATTGCTCCTGCTTGCGAAACTTTTTCGTCATAAATTTGACGGAGCTCCTCGTAATTTGGTCGATCTAGGAGTTTGGCAACGATCAAGCCCTTTGAACAACGTGCACGCTCGTTAATCATGTGAACGCATCGTTCGGAAGGGCTGCCGTTCAAGGCAGCGTCAATTCCTGCCAGGCTTCCGAACTCCGAGAAGTAGGGAACGGCAACCTCTCGGAAAGCGCACACTATTTTTTGAACTGCTTCATCGACATCCGCCGCCTCTGATACTGACACGTCGTAATCAGAAGAACGCGTCAACAGTTTGACGTTCACACCTAGCGTTGACGTATTTATCGCGTCCGAGTCAGAAAACTCCGACGTGCGATGAAAAATGTCTTCAATGCGTTCACTCCGCACGCCTACATCAGGCGTGCAAACTAAACGACCGTGCCTATCCGCCAATGCGATCTGAAACTGAAGGCGAAAGTCTCCTTCTAGCTTCACGAAACAACTTGACGAAATGTCAAACTCGAATCCATCGGACGCTAATTCCTTTGCAACTGCAAGGATAATCGACTCAGCTAGCTGTTGGGCATTTTCAAGCATCTTAAACTCATATCTGATTTATTGGGCTGAACGCAACTGGATCAGCGCGTCACGTAGGTCCTGGCCAAACTGAATTCTTGCAGCTCGCGGAAGATCACGCGGACGAATAGTCAATACATTTGACGGATCAAGAACCGTCCCTTGAGGGAACGCCAACCCGCCACCATGTCCTCTGACTTGACCGCCAAACTGCTCGAATAACGGGAAGCCCTGACGCTGACCCTTCGTCAGCGGCGCTCTGAAACTGGACTTAAACTCAAGTGGCCGCGTTGCAAATGATTCGACATCAATTCCGAGTCGATCTGCCCGGAATCCTCGGCCAGCCAACGTACCATTTGCGTCAACAAACGGTCGTATGGTTACTTCACTTTGTAGGTCGATAAAGCGGCCATCGACCGACTGTCCCGCTACATCATCGAAAACTCTGCCACGAGTTTGGTTCAAAACTCTACGAGTCGAAGCATCCGCGTTCATCTCGCGAGCGAAACGACCAAGCCCAAGCCCTCCCCTGTTTGGGGCAAGGTCATCGAGAGAATCTGTATAGGCAACTCCTCCACCGAAGTCGTATGTTTGTGAGTTGTGGACTAATAGTCCTTGGTCGCCTACATAGTAGACGTGCTCCCCGTGCACTTCCATGTTGTAGACAGCCTGGGGGCCCGGACGCGCGAGTTTGCTTACAACCCGTTTCGTGTCACCGTGGTAGGTTCGGACTCGCTCACCCTTGTCAAGTCGTCCGGCTTGGACGTATTCTTGGCGGTCAACCGACCAGAATGGGTGATTGCTTGTCGTACCGATGGTTTCCGCGTCCAAATTATCACTGATCGTCAGGTCAATGACGTCGCCGCTGCTATGATGAAAGGTTGCCGTCACAACGCGGCCCTGACCACTTTTGACCATCGGTGCTGATTGAATGTCAGTCACAATCGCGGAACCGGTGATCGCGAGTTCGGGTAGGTCCATCTCTACCAACAGCGACTGTATCTGCCAGCCCTGCAATTCGATTGTGGCATTGGTCAGAAGTAGCTCTCGAAAGACCGGGCGCATGGGCGAGAGAGGGACGTTTAGTCGATCTCTTTCAAACTCGGAATCAGGAGCGTTTATAGGGAGCAGTTGGATCTGAGCGACTAGGTCATTCGACTCAGCTTCCGCTTCATCGACCAACCAACTCAGCTGCGAACGCACCCAATCTTCGCTGCGCAGAAGTTCCATCTTCAACTCGCTACCGTCGTCTTTCGGCATCACCAAAGACAACTTTAGATAATTCGACCAATCGGGCTCCACCCATCCCTCGCGTTCTTCCGAACCGACTTCGGGGTTGTGCGCCAACACACGATCGCCAACTCGGATCGATTCGATTGGCTTCGTCGCGTGATCCGCGATTGTATTTCGGTTGGATCGCGCAAACGAGACCAAACGCTCGCCTAACTCCTGGTCTTGTCCGGCTGGTTCGTTCGCAGATGGGTTTGGCCAGTACCACAGCGCGGCCGCAGCAAGCATACAGATAACAAAGAACAGTCGACTGAAACGTTGGATGCGATTTGCGGTGAAATCTTTTTGTGAGTTGCTCATGAATTTTTGCGTGATTGAATGACTGAAAGAGAGTGAACTAGATGTGCAGCGTTAAACCCCGTTGCGTCATGAAAATTCACCTCCAGGAGGGCTGAGCCAGTCCGTCGCCGATCTGGCGATCTCGTCAATCGTCGAAGCTCGCTGGCCCTGGGACGCTGGCCTTTCATCAAACGTTCCTGTCCCCCAAATAAGTTCGACGGAATCGAGCCAGCATTCTGATTCGCCGAACACTCTTTCCTCGTCTGAACCTGACGCAGTCGCAGCAAGCAACTCACCCCTACGTTTTCGAACTGACGAGTAAACCTCACTTGCCGCAAAACCGATTGCACCGGCGATCGCCAGTCCGTATCCGACTGGGATTCTCCAGTGTGCAACCGACTCCGATTCGGTGACTTCGGAAGATTCGCGCGGTGTTGTGTACTGAGGTTCGGCTATCGCCATCGCCAGGACCTGGGTCTCTGAGTCGACCGGGACATAGACAGGGGTGCCTGCCACAAAACACTTGCTGTGCTTGCTGGCGTTAATTCCCATAGCCTGACGGGCCATGCTGGACGAGCCCAACTTCGTACGGAAGTGTCGATACTGGGCAATGCGTCCCGCACGAGAACTACGACCTGCTGCCAAGACCAGATTGCGGCCGGTGGTCGTTGTTGCAACTCCGCCAGCCATCGACATCGCCGATCCAAGAGCAAGCACTCCCCGATCAAAGCGTTCGTCGCCTGAAAGCTTGTCCCCGCTCAGGATGTCAAATCCGTAGTAAGACTCTGCCGCACCGGCAATGCCAGTCAGTGCCGAAGCGGCTAGCGCGACACCACCAATCCCGCCACCGCCTTTGTTGTAGTATGCCATTGCCGTAGAGCCCATTGCCTCTGCGGTACCCGGCAGGTTGGCGAGCATGCCAACGATACCGGCGGCCCCTTCGATGTACGTGGCTGCGATTGCGCCGATAATGGCGTCATCAGCGTGCAGAGCAGACCGGTTGTATTGTGCGTGCCCCTGATTGCGAACCGATGCAGCAAGACTCGCTCCAGCATCGACGATCCATTGTTGCTGAGCGGCGGAAAATTCACGCGTATGCTGTGCCCAAAGAGAACCAAAGGTTGGCTCTGAGTTCGGTTTTGGAGCTCGCGAGATGGACGAGAGCGTCGAAAACGCAACGTATCCGTTTTGTCCTCCAGAATCGATTAGTGAGCGACCTGTTAGCGGATCGTATGCTCCAGCTCCTGATCCACTGTAAACGTCAAAATCGGCATCTTGAACCATCCCACGCCATACGACTGCGGCGTCCATCAGTAGTTCGTTGTCTGTATCGCCTTTGACAAACCACTCGCGTCTAAGTAGCCGACCATCTTCATTGAGTGTTCGGTGCAACACATCCCAGTTTCCAGAGGGGGAAACGTAGGCAATTGTTCGACCGACGCCCTCAAGATCCGAATAGATCCAGATGGCCTTTGCCGTTCCAGATTCTGAATCGACGTAGCCGTGACGCCTGCCTCCTGCATCGATCCAGGCCCGTGCGATCTTGTTTCCTCCGGTCGGTGTGGGCGCTGTACCCTGGTACTCCTGCTGCTCGGCGAATGTCTCGAATTGAACGGAGTTGCCATCGTACAGATAGCTTGTGAACTTGCTTTCGGTAAACGCGGCCATCTCACGCGTTGATGTTCTTCCGATTAGGCGTCCAGTTCCATCGTAGTTGTAGTCAATCGTGCGACCACTGCCGTTGGCATACTCTTCAGATCTAATCTGCAATAGACGTCCTAAGGAATCCCATCGGTAGTTGGCCTTCAACGAAACGGGTTTGATCAATAGACCGTCGAAGGCAATTTTTCCATCTTGGTTATGTTTGAATTCGACTTGGATCGTGTCGGAATCATCGGTCAATATCGAACCAAGTTTTCGCCAAATCAGACCATCGTTCATTCGCAAGCCATCTGGGCTTTGCGAAAAATCGATTTCATTGCTCGTGTAGATAACGCCACCGGTCAACGAAGAATTGAAATCGTTTAGTGAAAGTTCAACGAGTGCGGATCCTGCGTCGTTGGACGGCAGCGCGTCCCATCGAACCCAAACCTCATAGTCTCCGGCGATGTGCACTTCATGCTTAATGGTCATGCCCAGGCTGGTCGTCGTGTATTGCCCGCCCTCCAGTTGCCAATTCCAGAGACTGCCATCTCGAACTTCGTCGTCGTTGTAATCAATGATCTTGATTTCGGTGGCCTTAGAAACTCGTTCGATGACACGACCTTCTTTGTCATACTTGTAAGTGTGGTACGGGTCCTCCATGAGCCGGTTGCCTGGGGCCACACTCACGTCATTCGTTCGGTTTCCATTGTCGTCAAGGACGTAGTCCTTGTCCAAAACGTAGGCGTTGACACCCGTTCGTTGGACTGAGGTTTTATCCAGACGTCCATACGCATCAAAGGTGTTCTGCCGCCCATCGTTCATTACCGCGCTAGCACCAGACGCGTTGTATCCTTTCATTGTCCGTTCTTCAACGTTACCGGAATCGGTGAAGATCATATCGTGATCTGCAAGCAACATGTCTCCTGAGTGTCTGTAAACCAAACTATTGGCGCGACCACGTTCATCGTGCTCGAAAGTGCCGGTTCCTCTACCTGCCCAACTTCCACTGACGCTTTCGTAGCGTGCGTCGGACCTCAGTGAGCCATCGGCGTTCGTTGTCCACTCAATCCAGTTATCTCGGCCGACGCTTCCGTTCAACCAGAGCGAAGAAGCATCCGACGCATAGTCAATGTGTTGTGACATGGGGCGTCCCATCGAGTCAAACCCCGCGGTTTCTCGCATAACGAGGGTGCCGGCGCTGCCTACATTGGTTCCGGTTTGAAGCCTGAATTCAGCGGTTTCTCGACCGCCTCCAACATGGTACGAATAGTTGGCATCGAAACGAGGGACGTTGAAGGCGCCGAGGCTGGCGTATTGAGTTTCGACGTCGAGACGTCCAAGCTCGTCGTAGGTTCTTTTGACGGTTGAACTCTCAGGACCCGACCCGGCCTCAACAATCTCAAGTGGATTGCCAGCCGCGTCATATATCGTAGTGACGGTGGAGTCGACAACTAATTGCGATGGGCCCGCAGCTCCAGCAGGAGATGGCGGAATGAGAGTTGTCAAGGTAGTTACGGACTCACGGTCAGTCGGTGACGTTGTTACCTCAATCATTCCGTTAGAACGATTGAAGTAGCGAGTAGTCAGCCCCGCATAGATCCAACTTCTATCACTTTCGACTAGTGACCCGCCGGCACTCTGCTGAGTCTGTGTCGTTTCTCTGATCTTTCGACTTAATTGGTCGTAGACAAAGCTGGTCGGTTGCTGGTCTGCGTAAGTGATTTGCGTGGCATTGCCTGCCGTGTCATAGATGTATGTCGTTGGGGTCGCAGTAGTGATTCCCGCCGCGATGTTACCAGTCTTGACCTCCAGTTGCTGACCAGTAATCGGGTCGAACGCCGTGTAGATCGTTCCGCTACCGATCGGATCACTCACTCGATATAGTCTTCCATGAGGATCGTACGAATACTCTTGGGCGACAAGTTCGCCACCCGAATTCCCCGAGTACAACGGCTGGAATGAGGTTAAGGTTTGTCCGTTTGTGTTTACGAGACTCTTCTGCGTGAGAGTTTCAGCAACGCCGCCTTCAAGCTTCGCATTGGGAGTAACGCTGGTCGACTGAATCGTTAGATCACTGCTGTTGTAGTCAACCGTGATCGTTGTTGTCGTTGCTGAGTAGTCCTGGGTATTGCCGTCTTGTCGCGTGATGCCTTCCGAAGCTGGCGTTTCGGTCTTGTATACTGTCCCCTCAGAATCCTGTGCATACTTAGTGGCCATCGCAACGCGGTCCGTGCCGCCACTTGGCGTTCCGGCAATTGGTGGCAACGTCATCACGTCCCATGGGCCACCGACAAAGTAGTCCGTGGCGACAAACGATTGATTGCTACCGGTCCCGGCGATGACAGCGCGTTGGCGTCCTAAGGCGTCGTAGCGGAATTCCGAAACGATGTCTTTGAAATCGCCATTGCCGGGATCTGAGACAGTTTGCCTCATGGCGCGTCCTGCCGAGTCATATTCTGTGATGGTTTGAGCATCAAACTGGGAAACGGACTTCACCGGCTGACCGGATCCGTTGACCCAGGTTTTGGTTTCAACTTGATTTCGATCAATCGTCGTCATCACAAGGAAACCCGCAGCGTCAACGCTGTAGTTGTACTCGGCTGTTGCTGTACCTGACTCACTTCCAGCCAAAGCATCCTTGACTCGACGCAGTCTTCCCGATCGGTCGTACTCCGATGTCGTCTTCAACGTGCTTTGATCCCAGGTCACGACTGGTGGGACGGCACTCAGGTCCGATGATGGCGAGAGCGTGTAGCGGTTCTCAGTGACCTCCAACACATTGCCCATCGGATCCGTCTTGAACTCTGTCTTCACCTCCTTGTCGTAGAACACACCCGTGCTTGGTGTTGAGTCGGATGTCACCTGTACTGTCAAATCGATGACATAGCCAAGCTCGTCATAGGTGTAAAGCGTCTTGGGCCCCGCGAGCTGTGCAACTGCTGGAAGGGCGTTTGAGTTCCCTAGAGTCTGTGTCGATTTGGTTTGCCCCAGTGCATCGTACTCGTACGCTGTCTTGGTTGTTACGACGCCGCCGGAGTCCTCTCCCAAATTGACCTTGCGTTTCACCAATATTGGTTGCGACGCCTTTTTGTCAGCGTATACATACTCAACGGCATCGCCAGTCAACAAGTCTTTTGTGTTCTCAAGCTGGCCTTCGTAGCTGTAGTTGCTTCGAATTACGTGATCGCCAAAAGAACTGCTGGTTCGCACATCGGTTGTCAAACTCCAAGAAGCTGAACCGCGACTCCCAGCGGACTGGTGGGCAGGATCCAAGTAAGTCTTCACTTCTGCTCCGTCGTTGAACCGAGTCCTCAGCGGACTGCCATCGGAGTAATAGAAGTAGAGCGTCGTTTGCTCGACAGAATCAAGGGAATTGGTTGTCTCGGTCGTGTAGGTTTCTCCTACTGCGACGTTCGTTTGAATCAAGAAACCTGCAGTGTCATACGTGGAAGTTGACAAAACATGGCTTCGCCCATCCACTGCACTGAAACTCTCTGACGGTATGTAGGTTGCCAGCGTGTCCTCGTCGGCGACCTTCGATTTGATGATATTGCCATCAGCGGCGTAGAAGTAGTGGCGGTCTGCCAAGACACGCTGTCCTGAAGTAGCACCAAGTACGTTGCCGATCTGCCTGACGCGTCGGAGATCGCCGATTCGGTCATAGTCGTAGTCGGTGATCGCGAACGTCGTTGCGCCCGATTTTGACGTTTCGGTATCAAGATAACCATAGGAGTCATACGCGAAGGTCGTTATGACTTCGGGCGAACTGAACTTGGAATCAGTGACCTTTATCTCCGTTGGCTTGTAGTCTGAATAGGCGGAGTACTCAGTGATCAGGCCAAGCGGATTGGTGTGCTGCTGCAGAAGACCATTGCCGTTGTAGTAAGTCCAGCTTTCAGATGCATCCGAGCCGTTCGAACGCGGCGTCGTTTGAGACGTCAGATAGCCGTACGCATCGTATTCGTAGTCAGTGACGATCTCAGCAAAGTCACTAGACTCCCCTGCGGTTTCATTGGCCTTGACGACTTGCTTGACCAATTTCCCAACCGAGTGCTCGCGTTCATCGTCCGTCTCGTAGTAGAGCAGCGTCGAAACTTCGTTGTCGATACGAATCACGTTGCCACGATAGTCATCCATGTCGTAGAGCCGTGGCTCAAGTGTGTCCTGGGATCCACCTGGATCATGTGTCTGACTACTGGATGCATAGTAAATTGGAACCTCGTAGTCGTATCGATATCGGGTCTCGTTGCCTGAAGTATCGATGTACAACGACACATCTCCAGCAGGGTTGTACTCCCACTCATCGCGACTGATTGTACGACCGTTGAACTTTGACTCTTGTGCTTCTACTCGACCGTCGAGTGACAACTCATAAAAGTCTTCCATGTTTCCACTGAGGCCGACGGCTGACTTGGCACTTTCGTCGTACTTGGAGTAGTCTGGTGTGTTTGAAATTCTCGCGACCGCTCCTTGAAGCTTCGCACTCTCCCGGTCTGACTCTCTCAGGATTTGACTAGGAAGTGCGGACGGAACGATCTCATAAACAATCTGATTGCTTGCCTGATCTGGCCCGGACAAACGGGCTTCGATACCTGTGCCGGGTTCGCCCAGTTCGATTTTTGACAAACCAAATTGGGGTAACCCGGCCCGGTCAAAGTAGTACTTGCTTATACTAGCCGAGGCGGATGACCCATCGGTCCATTCTTCCTGTATCAAGAAACCCTGCGTGTAGGTCAGCTTGCGAATTCGATCCTTCGATTCGATCCCTGAAAGATCGTCGGGAGCCTGGTTGATTTCTTTGATTTCAGAAAGCTTCATCACCGTGCTTGAAAATCCGCTTCCCGCAACGACACCGTCTTTGAATTTCGGCCCCGGTTCTGAATCGACGCTCAGCTCGATTCTTCTGTTTCCGACATCGATCCTGTCAACATATCTGCCAGCGTAGGTGAAGTCCGCTCGCTGACCGTCTGATGAAATGATGCTTTCTAGGCGACCGTAGGTGTTCTGCGAGCTATCCCAGTCACGTTCGAACGTCACGCCATGACGCTTCGTGGATACGGTAAAGTTCGATGCATCGCGAGGCAAGAACTCGATCGCCGGTGGCTCGATTCGGTCCAGCAAGTACTGATTCGAGGCCTCTGATGCACTAGGAGACGTTTTCAAACGGAATCGTTTAAAGACATACTCGACGCCATCTACGTCTCGGTAGACTAATTCATCAGGGTCGTATCCGTTCCACGCGCCTTCGGGGCTTACGTCGCCAGCAATCGCTTTCCTGCCAGTCAATGTGCCGTATTCTCCAGAGTTGGCAAAGGATGAAAGCGGCGTGATGACTGGACTACTCCAAAAGACCGTGTCATTGCCATAGTTCTCGCTGACCAACCCCGATAGATCAAAGACTTTAGGTTCTTGGCCCGGGAAAGCAAGAATGGCTCGGTTGTCAAGAGATGCATCCTTGTCAATGAAAAAGTTGGGTTCCGATTGATAGCTTTCGGTGCGATCAAGCGTCAGCGTGGGGACGCCAGCGAGACTCCATCCGTTACCAAAGATGGATTCCTTTTGCCATTTGACGGGGCTAGCTGAATGAAACTGTCCTTCTTCGACGGATTGATTGACAACCACAACACTTTGTCCATGATTGGACAGTTCGAGCGAGTCTTTCGCAGGATCAATCACCACCTCCAAATCCAGCCTCCACCGATAAATGCCGGAGACTAACGGACGGTCCGCTGCCGAAATCGCAATGTCATAGACTTCGGTATCCGCGTCGAATCGAAATTCTTTCACTTCGGAGATAACTTCTCGTCTCCTTTCCGCCGACGTGTTGATGTGATCAAACCAAGTCAACTTGGCCTTGATGACCTGCGCGGCTGGCTGGCCGCTATCTCTTATCAACCTCGCCTGAACCGTGGGCGTATTTTCGTAGTCACTGGTTGATGTTGGATCATGCCGATAAACAGTGGATGAATCGTATACCAGGCCCGGAATGGCTAAGTCCGACTGCCCACCTGACTTGTCAAGCGTCAATGGATGGAAGAGCTGGAATTGCCCTGACTGCAAGTCAACGGAGGTGCCACCGATTGCCGTGACCGCACGATTGGTCACATACGGCTTGGCCTCTAGTTCCCAACCCTCGACATCAACATCGCTTGGCAAATCAGCTGGCTCGACCTCGAAAGGATCTACGTCTGTGTTAGCCGTTGCCGGCACGCCGTGAACTTCTAACAAATTGGGCTTGGACTCCTGGGCGATACTGGAAATCAAGTCCAACGGACGCGGTTCTGCCTGAAGGTCCGTGTGTTCAAATCGCGGCTCAATTTCGATCGCCGTCTCAAAGACGAAACGCAGTCCGCCCGCTACGTTCTGACCGTCCGAGACAAGGAGATTCGCATAGACGGTAGTCGGACCGATCTCGCCCTCACGCCCAGCGGCCTCCGAGTAGCTGATCTGGTTATGGAACTGGAATACGTGGCTATCGTTCTTTCGAAAGAACAAGTGGCGGTCGTAGAGATTCAGGTCCTGGACTTCCCAAACCTTCTTGGCGAAAACATCTTCTTCAATCGTTGTATTGAATCCGTCCAGTGACAACTTTTCCAGCCGGACCTCATCGCCATCTGGGTCATAGAACAAGTCACGAACATCAACCAAATAACTGGTTTCAAAATCGGCAACAATTCTCTCAGCGATCTCAAAGTATCCCGTTCCTCCAACGGCGTCGTTTCCGAACTCGTCGCGTGCGGGAATCTGGCTATGGTGCGTTCGGTCGCCGATCAACACGGGCATTCGATTGCTGACGGCCAAGTCGAAGTCATGTGATGCGATCACCTCACGAGAATTGTCGGTCAGAATGGCCAAAACCACCGCCTTGATATCTTCGACGCCTGTAAATCGAACGATCGTTCCGTTGGCGTCTGTCTCGGCTTGCACACTCGGGTCGTCGCGGAACCCTGAATCAGGCGTATAGGTCAGCGTGAAGTTCTCGTTCACTGTGACTTGGCCAAACGTGAATTGGACGGAGTCACCGATATTGGCATATCCGCCGCCAGGCTTGGCGACCGACAAGTAAATCGATTGGTCTTCTCCACCAGCGAGATTGGCGTCGGCAGGAACGCTATACGTCGCGATGGGATTAAAGGCCAGCTCTCCGCGATGCGAGACTTCAAAGTCTCGTTCTTCAAACGGCACCGTGTTGGAAATGACTTGTCCGTGCGTCGTGGCGGCATCTCCATCTCCATCTCCGTCTCCGTCTCCGTCTCCATCTCCGTCTCCGTCTCCGTCTCCGTCTCCGTCTCCGTCTCCGTCTCCATCTCCATCTCCATCTCCATCTCCATCTCCATCTCCATCTCCATCTCCATCTCCATCTCCATCTCCATCTCCATCTCCATCTCCATCCCCGTCTCCGTCTCCGTCTCCGTCTCCATCCCCATCTCCATCTCCATCTCCATCTCCATCTCCATCTCCATCTCCATCTCCGTCTCCATCCCCGTCTCCGTCTCCATCCCCATCTCCATCTCCATCTCCATCTCCGTCTCCGTCTCCGTCTCCGTCTCCGTCTCCATCCCCGTCTCCATCCCCGTCTCCATCCCCGTCTCCGTCTCCATCTCCATCTCCATCTCCATCTCCATCCCCGTCTCCGTCTCCATCCCCATCTCCATCTCCATCTCCATCTCCATCTCCGTCTCCATCCCCGTCTCCATCCCCGTCTCCATCCCCGTCTCCATCCCCGTCTCCATCCCCGTCTCCATCCCCGTCTCCATCCCCGTCTCCATCCCCGTCTCCATCCCCGTCTCCATCCCCGTCTCCATCCCCGTCTCCATCCCCGTCTCCATCCCCGTCTCCATCCCCGTCTCCATCCCCGTCTCCATCCCCGTCTCCATCCCCGTCTCCTCCTGATCCTGAGTCTGTTCCCGATCCTGAGTCTGTTCCCGATCCTGAATCTGTTCCTGACCCTGAATCTGTTCCTGACCCTGAATCTGTTCCTGATCCTGAATCTGTTCCTGATCCTGAATCTGTTCCTGATCCTGAATCTGTTCCTGACCCTGAATCTGTTCCTGACCCTGAGTCAGAGCCGCACCCCGAGTCAGAGCCGCTGCCGCACGAGTCTCCATCTCCATCTCCATCTCCATCTCCATCTCCATCTCCATCTCCATCTCCATCTCCATCTCCATCCCCATCCCCATCCCCATCCCCATCCCCATCCCCATCCCCATCCCCATCCCCGTCCCCATCCCCGTCCCCGTCCCCGTAGAAGTCATCGTTCAAAATGATCGCGTT
The DNA here is from genome assembly GCF_007741535.1 of Rubripirellula lacrimiformis. Classification (NCBI taxonomy): domain Bacteria; kingdom Pseudomonadati; phylum Planctomycetota; class Planctomycetia; order Pirellulales; family Pirellulaceae; genus Rubripirellula; species Rubripirellula lacrimiformis. The sequence goes on along the minus strand of NZ_CP036525.1, from coordinate 7,201,769 downwards.
TACGGATTCGCTCACAATTGAAGCTTCCAGTCCACCTGCTGAAATTTGTTCAACGGCGACCGCAAAAACTTCGTCAGCCTCATCGAGGCTATCGCCACCTACGAAAACGGTATGAATAATCGATTCGTCGCTAACTCCAGTGAACTCAATCAGTTCATTTGTTGTGAAGAAGTCGATGCCTGCAGCAGCGTAATTCGCGAATTCGGGGAGCTCCGAAGCTCCAATTCGAAACGTTACACCTCGGTCGATGGTTCCCGTCAATTGCACAGTGAAATTAAATTCGGTTAGGCCTACCGAGCCTTCTAGTTTCGCAAGATTGCTGATCGAAATCGTTGCCGTGTCGTCATTCTTTAAGATCAATTCTGAATCCGCTGAACTTCCAGCGATTACATAGCCTGCACTAGGGTTGGACAATCGCAGCGCCAGCACTTCGTCACGCTCTACGATCGAGTCTCGAAGGATGGGAATCGTTATCGTTTGCAGGTTCACTCCATCGGGAAACACCACTTGTCCAGCTGGCAGCGAGCCGGACAGAATGTCAGCCCCGTCAGCTGAGTTGGCGAAACCTGTATCGGTCCAAATATCCACGGATGCTATTCCGGTGCTATCTGATCGTCGGACCTCAAAGACTGCATTGGTGCTGCCAGAGTCGTTTCCTTCGTTCAGCTCCCCTGTTGCAACTTTGGTGATCCAAAACTGTTGTTCAACCTGCGTGTCGTCGTTCGTGATTGTGCCAACGCCAGGCGTAACATTGATGAACGGTGCAGAGGCAGTATCAATGATCGCGCTGACCAAAAAAGTTTCATTTTGTTCGACATCTTCGTCGCCTAGGACAGGTACCGAAAACAAGTGCGACTCGCCAGCGATGCCTTGAAAGCTAAGCGAGGTGGCTGGGGACTGATAGTCGATGCCGTCTATCGCGCTCTGGTCCAAGAGCTGTATATCAGCAGTAAACGCAGTTGCCGCGTCATGGCTTAGTGTTGCTGTAAACTGCAGCAGCTGTTGCCCAGAGTCCGATTCGACAATTTGCTCGTTGGAAATAACGAGTGTCGGTCGGTCGTCGTCCAAGATGGTCAGGACCCCGCTGACGACTGTTACCGCAGGCGAGTTGTCCGGCAGGATCAGTCCAGCTAGATCGTTAGTGCCTACCGACAAATCGAGCGAGACCGTTTCGTGAAACTCGGCCGTGTTATCACCAAGGATGTGAGCCGTGAACGAGAATTGGGTTTGCAGCGGAGCTGCATTGATACTGGAAGATGAGGAGTTGTAGTCAGTCAGCGCTGTTGCCGGATGTTGCCCCTGGCTGGTGCTGGTCGATGCATTGATGGAGAGAAGGCGGTCAATCGGGTTGGAAATGGTAACCGCGATCGCATGCTGAGAGTTTTCGGCTATTCCTCCCGAATCAAGGCCGCCTTCGTTCACAAACGGAGAGTCGATCGTGATGACCGCACTGTCGTCGTTGATGATCACGCCTTGACCGTCAATGACGTGCAGCGACGTAAAAATGCCTCCGCTGGGCACGCGTGCTGACACTGCAAAGGATTCTTGAGTCTCTACGATCTCGTCGCCGAGAATGGGAACCGAGAAACTAACGGTTTCTCCTAGAACGCCTGAAAACGAAAGCGTTTTTGTAGTCGCAACGTAGTCGCTGCCCGCTACAGCTGTTCCGTCACTTGTGAAGACTTCGATGTCGAATCCCTCAGGCACGTCTGAATCGAGCGTTGCTGAAAATATGATTTCGGACTGATTCAAGTTTGTCTCAATGACAGCTCCGTTGGAAATGGAGACAGCCGGTGAATCATCGTCTTCGATCGTGATCTCTCCACCGGTGGAAGTGATTCGTCCAATGAATTGTGGGTCCAACAGCAGGGTAGGTTGGGCAACAGCCTTTTCGTCCGCCTCAACGCGCGAGTCACCATTGATAGTGAAGCTGAACGTAATCGGTGCGTTAGACCCGGCAGGAAAAGTAACTAGAGCGCTCTGTAAATCGAAATCGAAATCATTGTGTTTTGCAGTCAGGTCAGCCAGTTTGATCGACGTTGTGAAATCCTCGGTCGAGGCGTTTTGCAGCGCGACTTGGAGGTCGACTTGTGTCGCCCCCGCATCGCCTTCCAACACGGTTGCATCGGAGAAAACGAAATGGGCTTCCTCGTTATCCTCAATCCATAGTTGACCGGGTTCGCTTGCCACTGTCACCGCAGGCGAGCCATCTTCAAGGACCAGTGCCTCGAATTGGTTTGCTTGTAACTGCGTGATTAAGAATTCAACGGTCTCGTGTGTTTCGAGGGCGTAGTCGCCGATAACATTCACGGAAAAATTTGCTTCGGTAGCTCCCGCCGAAATTTCAACCGAATCCTGGAACGCTTGGTAGTCGGCGCCTGCGGTTGCGGTACCGTCCTCGCTTTGCAGGACGACAATGAGGTTGCGGTCAATTTCGCTGGAACTGTCGACCGACAGGATTGCTGTCGTTACGCCCGAGTCTCCTTCAATTATTGAATTGTCCGTCACCGTGACGATCGCGCTGTCATCGTTGATGATCGTGCCGGTTGCCGGTCCGTCGGGAAGTTCAATCTGTGCTGCAATCTGAGCATCAAGGGAGTGAATGGCCAAGCCATGCAGGAAGAATGTCTCGAACTCCTCGACCACCAAATCCTCAAGAATGGGGACTCGGATTTCAACAATTTCTCCGTGGTTGCCGCTGAAAGAAATTTCACCGACGTTGCTGGGGGCATTGTTTCTCCAAAACTCTGGTAATCCGAAGTCTTCCCCTAGCCCGAAGTCTTGGTTGATTTTGGCTGTACCGCTTTCGACGTAGTACATGAGACTGAACGGTGTGTCGACCTGGCCCGAAAGTTCAGCCTGGAACACAAGGAATTTCTCGTCGTATGCATTGTTTCCCTCAACAACACTGGCGTCACCGATCTCAATCCAAGCGTGGTCGTCATTTTCGATCGCCCCAAAGGCACTCCCGCGCAGAATCGGTAAGGGCGGATTCGTTGACGAGATGTCAACCTGAATCACATCGCGTGGTTCGTAGATCACATCCCGAGACGTTTCGAAAGCTAGCGTCTTGGATGTCTCGCCATTTGCGAAAGTGAGTTGGCCAGTTGGTATCGTTCCATCTGCGAAGTCATTTGCCAGGGTTGCACCTGTGCCGCTAATCAGCAGTTGGAAGTCAATGTCTAGCTCCCCGGAGATGTCGGATCGATAGATCTTAAATTCCGTTGAGCGAGAGGCCTGGTTTGGGTTGCCTTCGATGATCGAGCGTTCCGTTTCAAAGATCCAGACTCCTGGATTGTATTCTACTGCGCCGACGTCCATGACTGCGTCTTCATCCGCATCGCCATCGATCACTCGCGGCAGCAGGCGTTGATCCGATAGGGCAGTGAGTGGTTTTGTATCGTGATCCACTCCGATCCACATCGTGCTGACGTCGCTTAGCTGAACGACGTGTGGACTAGACGGATCGATATCCCAGTCGAATTCTCCAGTTCGACCACGGAATGTCCATAGCGGGAACGACCGTAGGTCTGTCGTGCCGAGAGCAGTATTTCCTTTCGAAACGGGGTAGCTAATCAGCCCGAGCGGATCCCGGTAGTCCTCCAGGCCAACAAACGTTTCGTCGTCTCCTGCGTCGATCGCGGGGCTATCCACGCTGAGTGGATGGATTGGCACGCCCAAGAACGTGTCAGTCAGTGGCATCAAGCCTGGGTCAAGCGGCGCCGCAGATGTGCCGTATTGATCGTCCGGTCGCCAGAAAAGGTCGATGACCACCGGGGTTGCGGCGGTGTACGCCAAAAAGGGCGATGTGTTGTCAAATTCGCGAAAATACGTACGGTCAGCGCGGAACTCATTCGGCCCCACTATTTCCACGACCCATACGTCTTCCGAGCCGATTGTGGCATGGAATGGAACCGGGGGGAATTCGATATCATCGGTGACCTTGAACGTGTCATCGTAGAATGCCCCATCGACCGACCAGGTCAATTCGGCGAGCGAGCTTATAAGCAGCTCATTCTCTCCGATCAGGTTATTGCCCTCGCTATGGACAAATCCCGAATAGTCGTTATTGCTAGCGCTCGCTAGGTTTTCCGCGAGGATCGTATTGGAAATCAAGGCATCCGAACTGCTCCAGAGGCCTCCCGCAACGGCTGCTGTATTGTTCGTAATTGTGCTGTTGCGTATTTCCAGCAGATTTTGAACACCAGCCCAAATTCCTCCACCATCTGTCCCGGCCGAGTTTCCGGAAAGAGTGCTGCCGGCGATCTGGGTTTGGCCGCCGTTCAGGTAAACAGCTGCCCCCTCGAACTGAGCCGTTCCGTTGGCAATTGTGCTGGACGTAATCTGAGTAGTCGAGTCAATTGCAGCAATTGCACCGCCGTGGTTGGCAAAGCCGTTGTCCAAGTAGACGTTTCGTAGATCAATTTCTGCATCGGTGGCTCGGATCAGCCCACCTACATCATCGACGCCGCTGCGTAGAGTAATGTTGATGAGTTGCAGTTTGACGCCTGGGTGGACATCAAAAATTCTGCTTCCCAGGGCGGAGGCGTCGATAATCGACTTGTCGGCACCCTCACCGATGATGATCAGATCTTCCGTGATATCCAGATCGCCCGACGCGGCGGAGGCATTGTCGGCGGCCCACAGCGAAAGGTTGAAAACGCCTTCGCCCAAGTGGATTGTCGCTCGCCCAAAGGTGTCGTTCGCTTCCTGCACAGCGGCACGGAGCGTCGCTGAACTAGTCGCATTCCAGCCCCTGCCATCGTGAAGTTGTGAATCGGCAGCATCAGTGGTGCTCGTGACAAAGAAATTTCTTGCCTCAACCGCACCGATGTCCAAATCCAGATCGCCATCTCCATCACTGTCATGAACGCGTTTGGCGCCGCGTTGATCGGCAACGATCATCACAAATGCATCTGATTGGTGATTCTCGATTGCAGTCGCATTCAGGCCACGCGTGACAGAGAGCGTGGTTGTCCCATCGTTGTGGTCCACGACTTGGTAGACCTCCAGCATTTCACGCCCAACACGGAGGTCAAACTTAGCGGCTGCGGGCAGGCCATGAACTGTTGCGACGACGATTTCTGTTGCCTGTGCATCAATGTTGCCGACAAGCTTGGTACTTTGTCCCACCGCACCCCAGACAATTCCAGCACCTGGCTGATGGTCGAGCGGAGTACCTCGCTTTGCGGCTCGCTCAATTTCAATCGTATGGTTTCGTAGGTCGATATCCGTGATCCAGACTCGTTCGCCACCTAGCCAAGCGGGAGATAGTGAGCCAATCGTGAATGCATCATCGTAGTATCCGTGGCTGATCTTCTGAGAGAGCGTCAGATCGTTCGTGGGGTCGTATGCTCCGAAAAGATCTTTTCTTTGAGACAGGAACTCGCGCCACAACTCGCCTACATCGTCAACTTGAATTCGGTAGCGACCGTACTGAGCCTGCAGCGGGCTTTGGATTTGCGCGTAAGCTCCGAAGTAGCCGGACAGGCTCCCCGAATCGATAAGAGGGCTGCTTGGATCTGGCTCGCGTGTAGGCGTCCAGCCGCCAAGGTCTTCGGTCCTTCCGATTTGTGCCGGTGCAAGGCTTTGGAAAGACAAGGCTTCGGAATCATCCGGTACATCATAGAAAGCACTCTCGATGTAGTTTCCCTGATCGAGGTGCGTCTGCAAGTCAGTCGCTGGGAGTTGCCCAATATTCGTTTGACCGAAAAGGCTCACGCTGCCATCGTATAGGCTGCTTGCGCTCCAAACCGTATTTTCAGCGTGCAGACCACCTGGCTGGTTGTATGTGGGAATCCATGCAGTGTTACCTACGCACTCCTCGGGATTCGGATTTTCAGGATTGGCATACTCGCAAAAGCCGCCAACTGAAATTGGAATCTTGTCAGAAACGAACCTCTCGCTGCCAACATAGTCCGGCCATTGTTCCGATACGATTGCGTTTAAGTCGTAGTGAAGATAATCTGCCGAGCTGAAAGAATCTCGAAGTGCATTCGGCGCGAACTCGGACCAAAGACTGGCTGGCGTTTTGTCGCCAGAATTATCGACGAAGGAGGTGTTCTCAATTACAGATGGGCCGTCCAAACGGCTTGAGACATTTAGCACAGCACCTGGCTGGCTGTAGATGTCTATTACCGGAAGAGGGTTTCCGCTGCGATTGTCCGTGAAGGTCGATGTGGTGAGATTGAGCTCGCCGGGAGCCCCGGTAATGCTATAAGTAAGCTGCGAGTCGCCTGTGTAAGGGTTCAGTACCGTACGCACTTCTGGATCATTGGCAGTCGGCGCGCGAAGCGAGTACATGTCCAAGTCGCGATAGTCGCGCACGTCGCGATCGACCGTGATCGTTCCGTTTTGGATATCGACATCCGTTACGACCATGTATTCGGGGTTTTCGTAGTGAAACGGGTTCTTCGTGTCCGGAAACGCTATGGACTCCAGAATGTCGTCTTGTGGGGTGAGTCCTCGTTCAGCGCCATCAAAATACTTAGCCCACGCTCCGCCGCCCGGTACTGCGTTCCCCGTTTCATCGAGTCCAAAAGTATCGATGTAGTTCGAAAAGACAATGACATCGTGCGGACCAAACGATAGTTCAGAGCCAGCGAAGGAATTTACCGATTGATCGACACTCAGGAACAAGCCTCCAAGCGAGACAACCTGTGAATTCCCGTCGCTCAGAACGACTTCCCGGCTTTGCGTTCCAAGTTCGATGCCGACAATGCTCACACCGTCTAAGCCAAGGCTCGTGCCATCCAGAAGCAGTTGATGCTGCGTCCCATTGAAGACGTATGCATTGCTTGAAACTGCGGCGTCAAGCGGGTCCTGGTGTGTGTAGATCAGTGATCCTGCTTGTAACGAGCTCCCTGGCTGTGTCGCTCCGGTTTGCCAGCCATTGTCGTTGACATAAGTCGATTGCGAGACGAGAGAGAAATCGTTTAAGTCCCCGCCCACGAGATTGTCGACTAACAGCGTAAATTGGCCGCTTGAATAGTCCCCCCGCCTGTCGGAACGGAAAAGGATGACATCGTTTTCCGTAAACGTGTTGCCTTGAAAGACGATCGTCTCCTCAAGTGAGAACAAGACGTCGCCTTCGTAGAGGTAGCTGCCTTCAAAGAGGGTGTCGTCGCTGACGTAGGTGATCCCATCGATGTTGGCTGAAGCTGGTAGCAACTCAGCTAGATCGAATTCCGAAGAAACCCATCCTCCATCGCCTGTCGTCTCAAGCTCGACAGGGAAACTGAACTTCAAGATTTCGCTGCTGGACGCTGCGGTTAGTTCCTCTCTGCCTATCTGGCTCGACGAATCCTGAGTTGTGAACCAAAACGCTTCATCCTTTTCGTCAGCTGAGTCTGGCCAGACCGCGATAGTCAGCGGCAAATCAAATCGAGTGTATGGTTCCGTACTGCTCACTCCGATTTTGTTCGTGAGGTCCAGATCCAAATGGATCTGTTCGCCGGCGCTGTGGCTTACCCCCGCAATCCTCCGAACTTCGAGCGTGCTAGTTGATTCATCAGTTGCAAGCACCATCATCTGTTCTCCATCGATGAACAGTTGTGCTGGCAGGTCTTCTGCTGCAATTGTTAGCGGAACATCAATGGTGAAGGTTGTTTGGGTAGGAGAGATGTCAGCAGCCAGGCGTACTTCAAACAGTTCCCATTGCGAAAGCGGACGGTGCTGCGACGCATTGTAAATTGCCGCGCCCGCGTACGCCTCAATTGAATCGGTGCCTGAATAATTGCTGGCGAAGGTTGTGTTTGCGACATTGAGTGTGCCGAAATCATTTCCGACAGTCCCGCTGAAGAAGCCTGCATTCGCTCCCGCGATCGTGCTGTCGATCAAGTTGAATTCGGCATCTAAATCATGGTTCCAGATCGTTCCGGCTTCGATCCAAGATGTGCCTCCACGCACTTCGGATCGAATGAAGTCCACTTTGCCATTGTTGTTAAGTACCGCACCGCCACCGAGTACACCACCATTGCCGATGTTAATCGTGTTGTTGTCAAAAAGAGTGTCGGCGATGTAAGAATAGCTATGGTTTGCATTGTAAATTCCTCCCGCCGATGACTGGATGTCTTTCAGCGTTGATCGTTCTACTCGCAACTCTCCGGCGTTGTAGATTGACCCGCCATAGTAGGCGAGCATATTGCCATCAAACAGGGAGTCCATGACCGTTAGCTCATGGTCGCTGTAGATGTGCCCCCCCATAAAAACGGACATTGCTTCGTAAGAATCAACGCCATTTTGGTTGTTAAGCCGTAGGGTCGATTCTTCGTGAATCAATCCGACTGCATCGGATAGGTAGACCGAATTGCCTCTGGGGCTTGGGATTGGGGCGGGGACAATTCTTTCATATGGATACAGAAACGGCCGATCTTCATAAAAGTACATTCGGTTGTTGAGAATTTCGCTCTGACCACGCATTTCGAAGGTCCCGCCTTCGATATAGAAACCGCCACCTGAACTGAGCGTGTAATTCGATTCGACGAGGGACTGTCCAGTTAAGACAGTTGCTGAGTCGATGGCCGAGACCCCCGCACCCATGATTGCTCGATTCGCGAAGATGTGACTCTGGGTATCGATTGTCGTGCTGCCATCGAGCGTAAAGATTGCGCCGCCCGAATAGTCTGCTTCGTTTTCGCGAAACTGCGTATTGTGCAGTTCCAGTGTTGCATTTTCGTTGAAAATGCCGGCGCCATATCCGGAGTAAGGTGCGTTTTGTGTATCTGGCAGAGTGACCGCGCGTCCTTGGCTAAACACGATTCCGTCCAATACCAAATGCTGCCCGGGCAGAACATGCAGCAACCGGTCACGAAACTCCTTGTCCCAGATTGAGTAGTCAACCTCTTCCACGTATCGCAACCCCTGCACTTCGGGGCGGGATTCTGCCTCGTTGAGGATTAGAAGATTTCCAAAGACATCTACGTCTCCGGTCGCTGCACCGTCTTCTTCATCGCCATCAATGGAGAGATAGGTTTTGTCCAACGAAAATTGTATGATCGCCTGGAACTCCGCTCCGTCGATCGAGGTTTCGTTGAGATAGCCGCCAAGTGCATTGAGTTCCTGTACGGCACCGCGGAACGACACTTGGTCGCCGGGTGTATTGGGGTCTGCATCGACCGCTCCGTCGCCCCGCGAAGTTGTGTCGACAGCATCGAAGTCGACGTTGACAAAGAACGTCCCCATTTCGAAGGCCCCGATATCCTGCACCGCCGTCGTGTCGCTCAATGCCCAGGGCTCTGGGCCATCAATTACCCGGCGCGCACCTCGTTGATCGAAAGAAAGTGAGGACGTAAAGGATCCAGCGTCAATCGCTGAGCTTCCAGCTAGCAATGCATGGCTTCGGGTTGGTCCTCCGTTATCCTGTAGGGGCCCAATGGTCGGGTCAATAGCGACGCCGTATCCAATTTGGTCACCCAGCGTCGACTGGAATCCGCTGGCGCCAGTGGAGATTCCAAGGAGGTTGTGCCCGCTTGATACGAATACGCCATTGCCATCAGAATAACCGCGGTTCTCTGCCAGAATCGTATTGGCGATTGCTGCGTAGCCTTCGTTAACCACGCCGCTGCCACGAGCAAGTGATTGGTTCTTCACGATGGTTGTACTGGCAATATTCAAGTCGCCAAGATTGAAGATGCCACCGCCCCGCCGAGATGAGTTTCCAGAAATCGTTGTGTTGATTAAGGAAACGGTCGCAGTGGAAGTTGAGGAGTAGATACCGCCGCCATTACCATTGGCAATGTTATTATCGACCGTGCTCGCGTTAAGGAGCAGGTCTCCGCGGTTCTCGATTCCACCGCCACCCAACAGACTCGAATTGTTTGTTACAGTGGTTCTCTCCAAGGTGAGATTCGCTCCTGGCGAATTGTAGATGCCACCCGCTGCAGCGTTGGAGTGGTTTTCGTCAACGATGACATCTTCCAGGCGAAGCGTGCCCTGATTGCTAATTCCAGCACCTGGGGCTAGCTCGGTCCAACCTGCAGTTATCTGAAGGTTTTTCAGGCTCGCGTCGATCCCACTTTCGATTCGGATCAGCGAGAATGGAACATTTGCATCATCCCCATGAGGGCGGATCGCAACTCGATCGCTCGCTCCGACGATATCCACGTTTGTGTCGATCACAAGTGTTTCCCGTAAAAGGGACATGTCGTCGATGGTTGACGTTTCGATATCGATTGCGATCGTGTTACGTTCCGGACCCAGTGCCTTTGCTAGTGCGATTGCTTGCTCCAGAGATCGCCCTAAGTCTGACTCAACGGGCATTCCTACAGGGATGACATCGTCGGTTGCAAAGTCACTGTAATGCAGCAACATCGTGCTCGACGGTCCAAAGCTTACAGCGTCGCTGACAGAGAAGTGGAAAGACGCGTCAAGAGGGAAATTTGTGTAGGGGCTTGGCGCAAAATGTGGCCGTCGCAGCTCGAACTGCCCTGCCTGAACATCAGCGAATGAGACGATATCGCCCGATTGCAGAAGAGCACCGTCTAAGTAGAGAACGCCCTCATTCGCATTCGGCAGGCTATCGATTCGAATGGAGCTGAGATTTCCGCTGTCTGAATAGAATTTGAAATCCGTGTCACGAAACACATATGTAGGCAGGTCGCTGGCGAGCACAACCTCCGTATCTTCCGTCATCGGCACGCCAGCAGGCGGGGTGATGGAAAAGTCAATCCATTCGACCCGACTTTCCGAATTTCCATCGTCGGTGCGAAATGCGATTCGCGAAGAGGAACCGTCCAAATCCCCCGGCATTGGCTTGAATCGCAACTCACCATTGTCGATCGATTGCTTGGAGATGAATGCTCCTTTCGCAATGCTATTAGTCGGCTGCTGTTGCAAGAAAAGCAGTCCTCGCGCAGGCAAGGCCTCAATTCGGATCCCAGCCAACGCGTCACTTTCAACATCGGAGTAACCGAAATCTGTGGACTGAAACACGTAGGGGACAATCGCTGCTGAAGTCGCCGCATAGGGAACCGAAAAAATGCTGCCACTGGACGCCGGCGCATCGTTGACCGCAGTCACGTCTATGGTCGTCGTGGCCTGGCCACTAAAGTTAGTTCCGTCAGAAACTCGAAACGCAAACGAAGAATGGTTCGTGCCTGACGCATTGAGTGCAGGTTGAAAACGCAGCATCCCTGCATCAAGTTCATCGCGAGTGATGATCTGCCCTGGCACGGCTTGACCGGTGCCAACAAGTAATGTGCCCTGTGGTGCGACGGATACGATTTGTAATGCCTGCAGGTCATCTTCCGTATCCGGATCTGAAAAAGGGAAATCGGAAGCAGTGAAGACAAATTCGGCATCCTCCTCAATGGAGACTGTCGCATCTGAGCTGCTGGGAGTGCTGCTGCTAGGGTCGACTCGACGAAGCATGATTGCGTCGGCGCTGGAGAGTCCGTTGCTGGACGAATGCCCTACGCCGATGACGATCGGAGACGAACTGACCGAAAATTGACCAATCGTCTCCCAGTGAACTCCATCCTGGTAAAAATCGTCGGGTGATACAGACTGGTCAACAACAAGGGGACCAGCCAGTGCGATACCCTGCCCGTCGAATACAGAAAATGGCGTATCCGTCGCCGAACTGCTGTGGCTATGCCACGTGGCAGAAAGTTCGTACTCACCTGCCTCAAGTAGATCGGAGATCCATTCCGCAGAGATAGTTCCGCTCAACCCGTCGGACTCGAACAACGTGTCTTCATATCCTTGTCCGTCGACTGCAACAAAACTGCCGGGCGAGAATGAGTCGTGACTGTCATCGAGCGTGATCGAGTCAGATATGACAGCGAGGAGCCGACGCGACTCAAGCGTCTCGCAAATCATTCGGCGAAGTCGCTCTTTGCGCATGGCTCGGGTTGACGCCCGGCGATATTTTCTTGATTGGGATGTTGTTGAAAAGTTGGGAAAACGCATTGTTACTCTTAACCTCGTCCTTGCCGACAAAATGAGTTTCTGTGCGAGTGGTTCTCACCACGTCCTGGCCATGATCGAAAGCCTGTGTTCGCGTATCGGTTGCGCGAAATGCGGTGATCTGAAGGTTGAAACGCGCTGCATGTTGGCGTCTCTTGGTGCGAACGGAGCACGCAGAATGGAGCTGGTGTAGAGCAGATTTGAGAAAATCTGCCGAAAGAAAAGCCTCGGCTAACCGTTTGAATTCGTTGCCACGTCATTCAAGCCCCCCCCCAGTTGCAAGTGCCCGCAGTGAGTGAAACTACCACCTACGAAAGGTCCAGTGTTGCTGACCCGCTCACTGCATTTGGAAATTTGCAAAAAAATCAATGACGGAGTGCGGTGTTCGTTTGCAGAAAGCTGAACAGCCTTGCGATAGAAAATTTCGGTGCGAAAGTATTTCGATTCAAAGTGCTTACGCAGTCCCAGGGGCTCCGATATCGGCTCTTGCTTCTTTGTATTCGCATTCCTGGTCGAACTAAGTCACGATCCGACGCATTAAAGGTTCAGCAAGCCTTCCACGCGCTTGCGGTATGCACCGATTTGTTCCGGACATGCTCGTTGGTCGTGGCGATACGGGATGGGATCAGCTTGGCGACCGCCGTGCCTAAAGCTCTCGCAGTACCAGCAATGGAAGTTGCTTTGCTGGGGGGCCAGTTCGAACGTTTTTTTGGAGGTCAGCGAAGCAGAGACTTATAGCAACACTGTAGAGCGTGATGGACTCCGCTGCCTCCGCACGCTCACGACCTCTCTCTCGCAATTGTTAAACAGCCGACGGATCCAAGCATGGATTGCTTGCAAGCGCAACCATCCAGTCAGTCTGTAAGGCAAGACCCTTCAGGAAATCGGGGCTGCCGAAGTGATTGCCGAACGCTCACTTGCTGAGCTCTGGCAAAGCTATCTTCGGGACTGGTGTGCGCGTTCGTGCCATCCGGCATGGCATCAGCAGATGAGGAAGCTTCAGGGCAGTGAAGATAAGTTGCGTGAGCAAACATGGTAAAGCAAAGAGTAGGACGAGCGAGTTCGGCGTCATTTTTTCCGGTCGATCCCAAGTGTCTTCGATAGGCCCCTACCCCCTTTTTGCACTCCCGCCCCCTCTCGAGGTGGGTGCGAACGCCCGTCGCTGGTCCCTTTTGGGAGTTCCGTGACACTCTATGGGGTGGCAATGTGCAAGTTCACACCGCCAATGGCATGAGACGCTTTGTCGACAAGACCGATGCCCACGCGCACGCGATTGCCCAGCACGTTGACTATCGACTCGATGCGGGCTACACGATCCCCAGCGTGATGGATGAACTGAGCTCGAAAAACAGGCGTTTTGTCGGACGGCTGAAGACGAACAAGAAACTCGACACGCTGGCAGCCCAACACATCGCCCGTTCGCCGGGGCGACCACCGGCGGGCGGCTACGAGTACACCGTTGAGCTTGGTTCCTACCAGGTCGACTCTTGGGCGCACGCCCAACGCTTGATCCTCGTTGTGGTCGATCAGCCCGATTCCAAGACGGGGCAGTTGAACTTGATGCCGCGTTGGTTCTTCTTGGTGACGAACTGGTCGGAGGATTCTCGTAGTGCCGATGAACTGCTGGCACAGGTGCGACGCGTCCCGAAGAAACCTTGCAAGCACCAATCCGCGATCGCCGATTGTTGATGGTTTGGCGACGTTCTCAACCTTAAGAGCATCGCACGCGGGAAGGACGGAAAGCCCATCGAACTGCGTGGGATGAATCACCTCCTCCGGATCGATGTCGTAGCGGTCGTTGAATACCCCAACGACGGTCTCGGCAGGGTGCGTGGTCTCAGCGAATTCCGATTTCAGCAGGCAGCAGTCCTCTACACGCGGTCGGGCTATTTGGTTCTCTGGGGCCATTGCTTTGGGGTTCAGTGGCTTCGAACTCAAGTCGCCAGTAGTTTTTCGAACATTGCTCGCATGAGTGGTCAACTCAACCCGATGGCCATCGGGATCGCTCACAACAGCGCGCCCGCCCCATGGCGACGGTTTGGGAGGACTGATGATTTTGCACCCCTCCAAGTTACCGATCGGGCTCGGTGCGGATGCATCTGCTCACCAACAAACCTATCCGCGTTCGTGTCGAACATCTCACCCAACATCGGAACCACTCCAAAGTCGCGGATCGCTCCGCCGATCCGTCGCGAAACCAGGATGACGCAATTGGCTATAACCCAGGAAACTTACCTATTTCCCGATACGCCAGAGACCGTCTCGGACTTCCAGGCCATTGTTACGACGTTTCAGCAAAAAATGGGTTGTCGAAAGGGGCATCAAGATGAGTGATCGAAGGAGCCCTCCCCATCGGCGTCCAGTACCCAACTCACATTCTTGCTCGTCGAGGCAACACTCAGCGCATCAAGCGTTTTGTGCTGGCTCTTGCCGGGCCGGAAGCCATAGCTGAATCCGAGAAAGCCCTGCTCGTAAATACACTGCAAAATCCAACCGGCCGATTTCTGGACAATCTTGTCCTCCAGCGAGGCGATACCAATCGGACGTTGCCGCCCGTCAGGTTTGGGAATGTAGATTCTCTTTGATGGTTTTGCTCGGTAGCTTCCCCGATGAATACGACCCTGAAGATCGACGATACGTTCTTCAAGCTCCAGTTCGTAGTCGTGCCACGTCACTTCGTCGATGCCCACCGCAGCGGTCTTGTTCAAGTCGAAGAAGGGCGACATTAGTAAGTCTCCGTTGACGTGATGCAGCAGCGACGTGAACTTCAACTCGGGCTGAGCCCGAGCTGTCTCACGCACGCCTGCCAAACCGTAAGACCTGCCATGTTTCCGCTTCGGTGCGCGGGGCGAGTCGGCTTGACCTGCGTTCTTCTTTGCCGGCTCCCTTCCCTCGGCGGACTCCGCAACAGGTTCAGTGCCTGCGTTGTTCGTCCGATTCGGCGGTATTACGAAGTCGTCTGACTCCCCACCAGCGTTCATGTCAGGCTTTCCCACTGAGTGGTTCCCTGACCGGCCTGAGCAAGTTGCTTAGGCGCCAATGGGATCTCCCGGTTCTCGCGTTTGGAATTTCCACGCATGCACAGGTCCATAGACTCCTCCGTCCAACGACGATGATAAGTCGAGCCATTCCGGTTCAGCACGACATTGGTTTGCTTCGCTCTCGACCAGTGTGTTTAATAGTCTGCGAGTGGGGTGTCAGGCCCCTTGGTGGGAATGGCGGCACGCGGCCGTTACTGTAGCGGCACCCGTTTTGTATTGGTTCCATGATCGATTCAAATGTCAACACACTCTTGTCCAGGATTGCATCCGGCGATGCACAAGCGTCCAGTGATCTGTTGCCACTGGTGTACACCGAGCTTCGCCGAATGGCCAAGCGTCATTTACGCAACGAGAGAGCTTCGCACACGCTCGATCCGACGGGATTAGTGCACGAAGCTTACCTACGAATGGTCGGCTCTGATTCAACTCAGTGGGTCGACTCGGGGCACTTTTTTGCGATCGCGTCGACTGCGATGCGACGCATTCTGATTGAACACGCTCGATCCAAAAATCGTTTCAAACGCGGCGGCAACCTTGTCCGCGTTCCGTTGGATCCGGAAACGTTGGCGGGGCTGGGTGGATTTGAATCTGACCGTCTTGTGCATCCCGAGTATGTGATGGCGCTCGATGAAGGCCTAAATCGACTCCAGCAGGTTGATCCAACAGCGGTCGAAGTGATTCACTTGCGATATTTTGCCGGCCTATCGATCGAGCAAACGGCGGAAGCCTTGGGAATTTCTTCGCGTACGGTTTGCCGATCGTGGAGTTTCGCAAGGGCATGGTTGCACCGCGAAATGTTTGGTGATGCGTGCGACGACGCACCGGCGGCGTGAAGGACTTTCTTAGCGGAAATTTTCAATTCTTTGGCGTACGACCGCTCGCAACGTCGCATCTCTTAGAGCCCCTTTTCGGAAGACGCTGCGATGCGAGAGCGAACCCTGTTCTTGACTGCTAAATCGATCGAGGATCCGACTGGCCGACACGAATACCTGGATCGTGTTTGCGGTAGCACCGGACCGCTGCGCCAGCGAATTGATTCGTTGCTTCGGTCCTCGGCAGGCGTGGGAAACTTCCTTGAAAAGAACGACGAAGACTTGGAACCTGGTGGCACGTTGGATTCGCCTAGCCTGAATTCAGTGACCACGGATTCGCCCACGGCTGAGATGACGGGCTCGACGGCCGACCTCAGTTTTCTGGCCCCCTCGAAAGTCGAAAACAGTCTCGGGCGGCTAGCACATTACGAAATTTTGGAACTGATCGGCCAGGGCGGTTTCGGGATGGTCTTTCGAGCTTCTGATCCGCGACTGGGACGCGAGGTCGCCATCAAGGTTTTGATGCCGCATTTTGCGGTCACGTCACCGCCGCGAAAACGGTTCCTTCGTGAAGCTCGTGCGTGCGCGGCGGTCCGCCACCCCAACGTGGTTCACGTTTACGGCGTGGAGGACGATCCGTTACCCGCGATTGTGATGGAGTTAATCGAAGGATCAACGCTGCAACGAGAACTCGACAATCAAGGACCACTGGAAATCGACGAAGTTCTGCGGATCGCGATCGAACTGGCTGATGGGTTGGCCGCCGCGCACCGAAGCGGATTGGTTCACCGTGACTTGAAGCCCAGCAACGTCCTGTTGGAACACTCGGCTTTGCACCGCGTCATCTTGACCGATTTCGGTTTGGCTCGGACAGTCGACGATGCCAGTTTGACACAGACGGGCGCGGTCATCGGAACACCCATGTACATGGCACCCGAGCAAGCGACTGGAAAGCCGGTCGATGCACGCGCTGATTTGTTCAGCTTTGGCAGCGTCATGTACGTGATGGTCACGGGCCGGCCTCCGTTTCGCGGACCGACATCGATGGCCGTGATGCAGCGGGTGGCTCAGGCTCAGCCGCGTCCGATCTCGGAACTGGTTCCCGACTGCCCGCCGTTGCTTAGTCGGCTGATCGAAAGGTTGATGGCGAAGTCGCCGGGCGACCGGATTCAAACAGCCGAGCACTTGAAAGAACTGTTGGTCGCGACTTCCCATGATCGGGCCGCCGCCCCGACTGATGTCATGCCCGATATCATGCCCGTCGCTGATCCGCCGCCAAGCGTTTTTGACCGTCACAGATGGCGCAGATCGATCTGGGCCGTGATCGCATTCGCCCCACTGATTGCGATCGCAGTGGCGTCAGTTTTTTGGTGGAACCAGAGTGAGCAAGCATCGGCGATCACAAACTTCCCGGCGACCGAAGAAACCAACAACTTGCCGTCAGACGGAATCACTGAGCTGGCTCCGGTGCATGCATCCGTGTCTGATGTTTGGGGGGCTCTTCCGCGTGATGCACCGTCGGTCGCGATGGCTCCGTTCAATACTGATGCGGCAGTGCAGCATCAGCAACGATGGGCTGAGTACTTTGACGTGCCCGTCGATTTCACTGATCCGCGAGGAATCGAGTTTCGGCTGATTCCACCGGGCCAGTTCGCGATGGGGAGTCCTCAGCAGGAAATTGAGATGGCGTCACGGAATTCGTCGCACACCGAAGTCGTCGTGATCGATGCGCCCGTTCGTCAGGTCGCACTGACGCGTCCGTTCTACCTTGCGGTGACCGAAATGACGCAGCAGCAATACGAATCGGTGATGTCGCAAAACCCCTCTCGCTATTCCGCCAACGGTTATCGATCGGATTCGGTGTTCGACGTCGATACCGATAAGTGGCCGGTCGAATCGATGGCATTTTCCGAAATGCAGGACTGCATCAATCGATTGAATCTGCGTTACGGTTTCACGTCCTGGAACGGTCCCGAACGAACCTGGGTCGAGGAAGTTCGCCCGGCCATCGGTTACCGACTGCCCACCGAAGCCGAATGGGAATTCGCGTGCCGCGCGGGAACCGAGACACCGTACTGGACCGGCGATGGCTCCGAAGTGGTTGCGGCCAGCGAGAACGTTCTGATGTTTCATGGAAGTCCCTGGGATGTCGAAAACGGTAAGCCGAATCCGTTTGGCCTACGAAATATGCACGGCAACGTCCGAGAGTTCGTTTCCGATTTTTGTCAGCCGCCCGCCGCCGCTTCTGTCTCTGCTAACGCGAGTGACGGATCCAACCATGCCAAAGAAGTGATCCGAGTCAATCCGTTGTCCACCAAAAGTAAGGACCGAACCTATCACCTGATCCGCGGAGGCGACTACTACTATCCGCCGGTGCGGGGGCGATCGGGTTCAAGCCTTTCTCATGCCCCGGATATCGAACCAGGTGTGATCGTGGGCCTCCGATTGGCGATGAGCGTCGAAACGGGAAGGCGATTGCATGCACGCGCCAAACCAAATGGCCTTCGGGTTACATCCTTTCGCGAAGTTCATGGCGTCGATCGAGAAAACCTAAATCGATGGGTTGAACGCCTCAAAGGCAACCATGTCCCAATCGCAATCAATCTGCGACACGGCGACGACACCAATCTGTTTGACGCGGTCGCGGTCGATCGTCGTCGAAGCGTTCCCAGCGCGGAAGCCGATTGGCGATTCGATGCGATGGCGGACGACGACGCGGCGGGCAAGAACTACCTACGGCTCAACCAGACCCACGGTGAAGTCTGGCGGACGATCATTCCAAAATTCGGAAAGCCGCCTTTGAAATGCGAGGCTTTATCAATTTGGCGGACGGGGCGAAAGGACTGGGGAACTTACAACCTGGGCCCGGACGATCCGAATGCCAAACTAGCAGAATCGTGCCGCGAAGCCTGGATGCCGATCTCAATTTGCCATGTGCGTTCCGAGGATAAGGTCAGCACCCACTTCATGCACATTTATTTGCCGGGGGTCGGTTGCCACGCCTACGCAAGCCTTTCTTTGGACGAGTTCAAAGGCAAACTAAAACTCTTTCGTGCACGTGATTGGCGGCCGATTCTGATGCAAGCCAACACGGGAACGGAAGATTTTCGCATTGCCTGCACGTTTCGCGAAAACAGCGATGCGGTCGCATGGGAAGTCTCGAGCGATCTTTCGACCGCCGAATTCGAAGCTGAACTCTTAGCGCGAAAAGCCGCTGACTTCTATCCCGCTTCGTTCGTCTCGCATGCCGACGACGGAATCGTCAAGTACATCGTGCTTTGGCGATCAATGGCGGCGCCCATTGATGCCGCCGTCCGTTTTTAAACTTGTTTGTGTCCCCCTTTTTCGAAAATGTTTTGAGGCTATCCGATGATTAAGAAATTCCTGCGACTTGGATCCCCACTCGCCGCGTTTTGCATGTCTGTCGCCTTGTCGGCGTCAACTGCGAATGCAGCTATCTTAATGAACTATTCATCCGGGGGCGGCGGATTCACGATCGCTCCGACCAATGTGGATCCGTCGATCACGGGCGATGCACTGACCGCCGAGCGTGGCTTGAGGAGTCTGGGCCTGACCAATTCTTACGGTTTTGGGGACTGGGATCCGACGTCCAATTCGTTTGATGATGCCGTAGCCGTGTTTGATTTTTGGACCTGGGGGTTCTCGGTCAATTCAGGCGAAAACGTCGTGAATTTGGAAGGGATGGACATTCGATTGGTGCGTAACTTCAGCGGGCCCGACGCCTTCGAAATTCAAGCCTCGGTCAATGGTGGTGCCGCGCTTGCGCTCTTCTCGCATGACTTCGGTGGTGAACCGAATCCCGTCAACTTCTTCGGCATCGATCTTGGCGGGTTGGGCACGCTGACACCGGGTGACCGAGTCGACTTCACGCTGGCCGCTTTCAACTCAACGTCGACCTCCGGCAATTTCGGTCTCGTCAACTTCAATAACGGATCGCCGGGACTCGTTGTCAACGGTTCCGTAACGGCGGTTCCGGAACCGTCCATGATTGCGGTGCTGAGTTTGCTGAGCACCGGTGGATTGATCGTGCGACGATATCGCAAGAAGGTTTGACCGAGGCTTCGTGCCTACGCGACCGGAAACGTTTCGCGGGGGGGGCGGCGGGTTTCGTTCTGGGGACGGAAAAGGGTGCGCGAGGAAATCGGCGCACGAAAAAAGCCGCTTGTGATTTCACAAGCGGCTTTTTGAATGGAGGACAACGAAAAAAACAAAGGTTCCAAAAAAACAAAGGTTCCAGGACTCAAAAACTGGCACTCACTTCTGATTCGCCTGAGGCAAGGCGCCTGGGGCCACTCAAGCGAGACGGGCTCCCTGGGACCAGCGCCCGTTTCGCCAATGGTTTCACGCGAGCGTTCGAAGCGACGGAGGAGGAATCTGAAATCATTGTGTATCGGGTTTGGGCTGTTCGTTCACGCCCTCTATGGGGTGGCAATGTGCACCTGTTCTACGTGGTTTCAGGACTGATGGTCGCCACGTTCGGCGTCTTATTTTCCCTTGGAATAGTTGGCCAATGGTGGGCCGCGTCGCGTCGATGGCGTGTGCGGAACGGTTCCCATCCGCGATTCACTTGCCCCGCACGCCCATCGCATGAACCGTGGGGTGCAGGCGAGCGGCGGCAACCTGTTTTCGTGGGCGACACGCTTGAGTTCACACAATCAGGTACCCTGAAGACTGGGGAATATCACCCTGTGAACGATACATCTCGGGATGCGACATTTAGACTAGACGATCATGATTGTGACGTCGGAACTTTCACTGCGTTTTCTCCATGCGGCGATCTGCTTGACGCTGTTGAAATGCGCAGACGCAACGACGTCCATCCGACTGAAATCCTCCGGCACTAACGTGAAGTTAAACACTGACGCATCGCGTCTCCGATCAGTATCAACCTGGCTTCTGCTGCTTGCATCGATCTTCGTGTGCACCGTTGCTGTGCTCGCATTTCTGCTTGGGTTTCCTTACCTCCGACCGCCAATGGACCCGGTGACCCAGCAGCAATGGACGGCGTCAGAACGAGAACTGGAAGCAATGGTCGGCCAATCAACGCCAGCTTTCGTTGGGGGGCAATGAAAAAACAAAGGTTCCAGGACTCAAAAACTGGCACTCACTTCTGATTCGCCTGAGGCAAGGCGCCTGGGGCCACTCAAGCGAGACGGGCTCCCTGGGACCAGCGCCCGTTTCGCCAATGGTTTCACGCGAGCGTTCGAAGCGACGGAGGAGGAATCTGAAATCATTGTGTATCGGGTTTGGGCTGTTCGTTCACGCCCTCGATGGGGTGGCAATGTGCACCTGTTATACGTGGTTTCAAGACTGATGGTCGCCACGTTCGGCGTATTATTTCCCCTTGGAGTAGTTGGCCAATGGTGGGCCGCGTCGCGTCGATGGCGTGTGCGGAACGGTTCCCATCCGCGATTCACTTGCCCCGCACGCCCATCGCAAGAACCGTGGGGTGCAGGCGAGCGGCGGCAACCTGTTTTCGTGGGCGACACGCTTGAGTTCACACAATCAGGTACCCTGAAGACTGGGGAATATCACCCTGTGAACGATACATCTCGGGATGCGACATTTAGACTAGACGATCATGATTGTGACGTCGGAACTTTCACTGCGTTTTCTCCATGCGGCGATCTGCTTGACGCTGTTGAAATGCGCAGACGCAACGACGTCCATCCGACTGAAATCCTCCGGCACTAACGTGAAGTTAAACGCTGACGCATCGCGTCTCCGATCAGTATCAACCTGGCTTCTGCTGCTTGCATCGATCTTCGTGTGCACCGTTGCTGTGCTCGCATTTCTGCTTGGGTTTCCTTACCTCCGACCGCCAATGGACCCGGTGACCCAGCAGCAATGGACG
Source organism: Rubripirellula lacrimiformis (assembly GCF_007741535.1). NCBI lineage: Bacteria > Pseudomonadati > Planctomycetota > Planctomycetia > Pirellulales > Pirellulaceae > Rubripirellula > Rubripirellula lacrimiformis. The sequence continues at coordinate 7,180,134 of NZ_CP036525.1, read as the reverse complement.
GCGTCAGAACGAGAACTGGAAGCAATGGTCGGCCAATCAACGCCAGCTTTCGTTGGGGGGCAATGGGTTGGCGGGACAGAACCCGTCGTTTCTGGCAAACCTCGTTTGCTATTCTTCTGGGCGACCTGGTGCTCGGTCTGTGATCCGTACCTTATCGATTTACAGAACTTGGTTGGCGAGGATGTCGTGATCATCGGGATGCACCCAGCCGGGACGGAGGGGCCGGAGGTTGTAGAGGCGATCCACCGTATGAATCTGAGTTACCCTACCTTCCTGTCGACCGACGAGAGAGGTCCTACTGCTCCCATCGCAGGTTTTCCGGTAACGTTTTTCCCGTACTCCATCCTCGTTGATTCTGATGGTAAGGTTGTTTCACACGGTCCAGGCCTTGGGGAAACCAAAGAAAAGCTTTTGATGATGTCCCAGAGGAGTCTTGAATCGAAATGACACTGGGAGAGCAATCGCCACTGAGCAAAAAAATTGGCCCTTCCGTCGCGGGGTTGCAACTCTGCAGGGTTAATTCAAAACCGGTGTGAATTGAATTTTCTCTAGGGCGAATTCGCCAGTCGCACCAAGGAAAATGGACCGTCTGTCGGGGATCTCCCAGCCCGGTGGCATTTCAATTTGAGCTGGCTCTCCACTCCATCGAATCGCTTCGGCACCATCAATCAGAACCACGATTTCATGCGTGCGGACCCTTAGTTCAACGATGCGTAATTCGTCAATCTCAAAGAAGAAACCTTCCGTCCAGGTTGGTAACAATTCGTGCGCTGCGATTCCGTCGATGCGTTCGATGAAGCAGCCACCAACGTCCCGGTGAGTACCAACCGCCAACATGCCTCGTGAGTCTTCAATAGGGAAAGCAATGTTCAAGCCACCGAAGCGTTCGTTGGCGTCGCTGCGACGTGCGACTGCGAGTTTCAGATCGTACTCAGCGGGTACGTCGAGAGGCAGTTCCAGTACGGCGCGGAGCCCACGCTTGAAGTCTGGTGTCATCAATTGATCCGCTTCAATTCGCCACTGACCAATGATGCTGTCCCGGACCACGTCAATCTTCTTGATCGCATCGATGTGTGGGTACTCTTGGTTGGCTTTCGGTGCCGCCGGCATAGGGGGCGTACCGTGTTGTGTCGGTTTGGATGCCCAGGATCCGACCTTTGTTGATTTGAAGAGCCAAGGACCGAAAAACAGCAAGAGCACAGTGACGCTGCACACCAAGACGACCGCCCCGAGCACCCACCGCCGCCACACCGATCGTTGCGCGGTCGCAGGAGTATCGTCGTTTTTGCTCGTCGGCAATGTGTCCTGATCGACGGTGGTGAATGGAGTCAACGCTTCGATCACTTCGCTGGGCGTTTGAAAGCGATCTTTGGGGTCAGGAGACATCATCCGCTTGATGACATCTCGCAAGCTGCCCGGCACTTGCTGCTGATCGATCGCATCTTTAAGCGAAGCAGCTTTGGCTTGATCAACGCCAAGCTCTTCCGCTTCTTTTTTCGCACGTGGCGGTCGGCCGTACAACAGAAAATGCAGTGTGGCTCCTAGTGAGTAAAGATCGCTGCGAACATCCGCTTGACGTGCATCTTGAGCTTGTTCAGGTGCCACATAATCCGGCGTTCCCATGAACGTTCCAATCGCGGTGATGCTATGGGTTGCGGCCTTCGCGTTTTCGCCTGAATCGTCTGGCATGGCAAAGGAAGCCAAGCCGAAATCGAGAATTTTGATCGTGATACCAGGCAACTTCAAAGGGCTCTCACGAAGGTGGTTCTTCGATTCGGACATCAACATCAAATTCTGGGGTTTGATGTCGCGATGGACCATGCCATTTTCAAAAGCATGCTGTAAGCCGGCAGCGACCTGGACTATGCACTCGCAGGCAACAGGAATGGATAGAGGTCCTCGCTGCTTCACCAGTTCGGCTAAATCGATACCATCAACATGCTCCATCACCAACAGATGTAGTTCACCGACCTGTTCGGCGTCGAAGGCCGTGACGATGTTCGGATGGGACAGCCGAGCCGCGGCCTTTACTTCTCGCTGGAAGCGTTGAACCGTTTTTGCATTTCGAATCAACTCAGGTTTGATGACTTTGATCGCCACCAAGCGATCCATCAGGCGATGTCGCGATTTATAGACGCTGCCCATACCGCCTTGCCCGATTGCCTGAAGCACTTCGTAGCGTGGATGAGTGGCAAGTTCTGCGGATACTGAAGCCGGCTGCGAAGGGCCTTCGCCAGCGATTGAAAACCCCGAATCACCACCGACCGCTTGGTTCTCGTCAACTGTTTCACGCTCGCCATCATGTTCAGAATCCGGATGCGGAAAGGGGTTGGTCATCACAGACTTCTGAAATAAGCAGCCATACGTCGGGACTATCACTCGTTGCTTAGCGAGCCTTGATGATAGCTGATCCGGAACTGCCTTGTTGACTGCGGCTAGAGTCTTCGAGCTGGCGCTCAGGCCCAGCGGTTCTGGGGTTTTGGGGGAGTAGGGCTTCGGCTCACGTGGCCACGTGACTGTTCCGTTTAGGGTGCGGAAAAGGGTGCGCGAGGAGATCGGCGCACGAAAAAAGCCGCCTGTGAAATCACAAGCGGCTTTTTGAATGGAGGATAACGGACTTGAACCGATGACCTCTACAATGCCATTGTAGCGCTCTCCCAACTGAGCTAATCCCCCGTTTTTGCCGCTTCGGGTAGCGGCTTCTGGTTGGGACACGTACCAAAACGGTTGGTTCGCGCCGTCGCCAGAGACGCAGAAAGTAGCAGGTTGATTTCTAGTGCGTCAAGTGGCGGTTGGAGGACTTTTTTGCGAACCGACGACGATTCCCCGCTGGATAGGGGGCGGGTGCCGGTGGTGCTTGCTTGAGTCAGCCGCTGAGGGAGCTCTGTGGGCTGCTGATTCGGCGGGCCGCCGATGTGGCTCGTGAGGCCGCTAGTCGTTCCAGTGGGGGCCTGGTGACGTCCGCAGTGCATCCGTAAGCACGCGCTGGTACCCGGCCATGGAACCATGGCAGAACGTTGCAGGACCGGACGCTTTCCGGGCTGTTGATTAGGTTCGCCGGTTCCGGCCGACGTTGGGAAGCATTTCATCCACACGTTTTGGGCGGTTTTTGCATGCAGAATTCGCCAGTGGTTGATCGATCGTTGCTTGGTGAGCCGCGATCGCGTGAGCGGCCGGGAATCCCCCCCCTCCCCAATGCCAGTGGCCTCGCAGCCAGCGAGCCAGCATTGCCGCTGAAAGTTCGACTCAATCAACAGGCGGCCGAAAGTTTTGGCCGGGGCTGTGGGATCACCGAAAGTCTTGACGACTTCCGCTACGAAATGCTTCCTAGCGTTTCGTTGAAGCGCAAGCCAGGGTTTCGTCACCGAAGAACCGGGGCGATCGCCCAAACGGCTAACCTGAAAAGTTGAAACCGGATTGGCTGGGGTGGTGCTTGTTGGGCGACGGCGGGGGTTAGTCGCTGGTTCCGCCGACCTGGGTCAGGACCTGTGCGAACGGGATCCGATCGCAAACCCCGTAGCTATCGTGGCGGGTCAGCCGTGAGCGGATGAATCCGGGCGAGGAGAGTCCGCACAGGAATCGGGCTCGGTCGCGGGCGGTGACGAATCGGTCGGGGTATTCGCGGACCAGGTTCTCGATCACTCGCTGGATGGATGATCCCAGCGGCCGCGACGGTGGCTGGGGGATCGATTGCGGACCTTCACCCAGACAGGCGGTGCAGCGGCCGCAAGGTTGGTCGAGGGATTCGCCAAAATGCTGGGACAGTTGGTCAGCCAGGCAGCTTTCCGAACGCGCCAGATCGAAGACGCCTTCCAGTCGCCCGACTTCCCCGCTTTCGCGCCGCGCCAGACGGCCGTGCAGGTCATCGGCGAGCGTCTTGGGATCGTCCAGTCGGTTGACCCAGCGGTACCCGTGGACCAGATCCGACGTCTGGACCTCCAGCCACCCCTGTTCCGCCATGTGTTCGATGGCTTTGACGACACGTTGTCGTTCGGCGCCGAGTTTGCGAGCGGCCAGGACGGTATTGAGCAGGAACCAGGTCCGGCCCTTGGTCAGTGAGGAGAGCACGCCGGCGGCAAATTCGCGAGGTTCGCCTTTGAAGTGGCTGAGGATCTTTTGCGAAGTCACTCGCGGTTTGATCTTGTAGGTGTCGTAGCGGGGCGACGTGGCTTTGATGTAGCCATCCAGTTCCAGGTAAGTCAGCAAGGTCCGGACGACCAGGATGCGGATGTCCGTTTCGGACGACAGTTTGTAGTGCGAGACGTGGAACGTGTCGGCTTGGCCAGCGATCAGGTCGATCAGTCGGCCGACGTTGTGACGCGATGGGGTGTCGCCGTAGGTGAAGTTTTCCAGCACCACGCGGTCGTCGGGCAACAGCAGCAGTTCGCAAACGGAATCCTGGCCATCGCGTCCGGCGCGGCCGATTTCCTGGGCGTAGGATTCCATCGATTTGGGCGGATTGAAGTGATAGACGTAGCGAATGTTCGACTTGTCGATGCCCATTCCGAAGGCGATCGTCGCGACCACAATCCCGCTGTCGGATTGGATAAAATCTTGCTGGATCTGGGATCGCACTTCCGGCTTCATCCCGGCGTGATAGGCGGTGGCTGGATGTCCGTCGGCGACCAGTTGTTCGGCGACTTCTTCGGCCGTCCGCTGCAGCGTGACGTAAACCAGGGTCGGTCCGGGCGGGCGGGTGCTGATCCGATCTAGCAGCACACTGTAGTGCGTTTCCGAATCGACCACGCTGCTGCGCAGTTGCAGGTTGGGGCGAAAGAACTTGGTTCGGATCGCGTCTTCGGGTTCAATCGCGAACGCGTCGCGGATGTCCGCCAACACTTCGGGGGTCGCGGTGGCCGTGAGCGCCAAGACACGTTTGGCCGAAAGCTGCTTGGCCAGTTCCGCCAATTTCAGGTAGTCGGGCCGGAAATTGTGGCCCCATTGGCTGATGCAGTGCGCCTCGTCGATTGCAAACAGAGACACATCCAGCGTCCCCACCGATGCCAGGAACCGTTCGTTAAAGAACCGTTCGGGGGCGACGTACAGCATTTTGATCGATCCGTCGCGGATGCCTTGCATGGCGTCGCGAAATTCCTCGGTCGTCAAGCTGGAATCCAGGCGGGCCGCTCCGATGCCGCGTGCGGCCAATGCATCGCATTGATCTTTCATCAGCGCGATCAGTGGCGAAACGACCACCGTGGTGCCGGGCAACATCAGTGCCGGTAATTGATAGCACAGGCTTTTGCCGCCGCCGGTCGGGAAGACGGCAGCGACGTTCTTGCCGCCCAGAAGCCGCTCGATCACCGCCAATTGGCCATCGCGAAAGCGGTCCATCCCGAATTGCTGAGCCAGGATCTGTTTCGGGTCGCCGGTCACCGTTTCAAGCCCCACATCCAATACTGATGGTCGCGCCATTGCCCCGATCCCCTTACGATTGCGTACTGAATTGACCGCCGCCAAAGTGGCGGTCGAAAGTGTACGCGTGCGCAGTGTCGGGTCAAGAAAAAAATTACCCGTCTAGCGGTTCTGGTCGAACGGTTCGGATCGGGGGTTCTCGCACGATCCTTACTCGTCGTCGCCGCCGGCCAAGACTTCGGCGGCCAAGGCTGGGTCCACGACGCTGGCGTCTTCGAATTCGGGATCGAACAGCATTCCGTAACCTTCGGGAAGGTATTCCAGCAGGGCGTTGCCTTCGACCACGATCCCTTCGACTTCTTCGCCTTCGCCGAACAGGTCTTCCTGTTGGTTGACGAATTCACCGGCGATTTCTTCGGAGGTGAAAACGACTAGAGCTTCGAAGTCTTCGATCTCTGCCGTTAGAGCACCGTAAGCTTCGTCATCGCCGCCTTCATCAGCCACTTCGTCGTCGGCCACGCTGATCAGTACGAATTCGCCAGCCAGGATGGCCTTGCGAATCGATTCTGCGTTGCGTGATTCGGTCAGTGCGGGAAAAGGAGATTTGGTTGCCATGGAAGATGGGTCCGAAGAAAGTGCAGAGTTCAAGTGCAGGGTGGGTGGTCGGCATCAGGTCCCTGTGGCCACGATCGGCATCGGGAACGCCTGTAAGAACGCGAGTATACCGCCACTGCCGATCGGCCCGTAGGCGTCGACTAAGCCATGCCCCATCGCCGGCGCAGCCACCATTCGGCGGACATCGCCACCGCAAAAATCCCGAACAGCGGCCAACCGGTCCAGGGGCCGTCGCCCAGTCGCAGCTTTTCAACGACTGGCGATTGAGCCTGTTTGCGGCGATCCAGGATGGTGTCGACCAGTTCACTGATCTGGCCTGGATCGAAGGACGCGCCGCCGTGGTCGGCCGTCAGCCCCGCTAGCTGTCGCAGGTACATCGGATCGGCCATCGGTTGGGCCAGTTCGCGGCTCTGGTCGATGACCTGGAACGCCAGTTCCGTTGGCGGGATCGTCTTGCCCGTCCCAGTCGTTCCTGCCCCAGCGGATCGCACCCGCAGTCGGTACATGCCGGGTGCCAATTCCGGCAACGTTCCACGGATCGCTTGCCGCGGCGAGTCGGCGGACGAATCGCTGGGCACCTCGGTCGTGACCTCTAACCGGCGAACCGAGGCGGATTCGGTTCCAGGCGGCGAATTTGGATCCTCTGCGGTCGCGCCGGCAGGGACAATTTCGGCGACCAGCGAAACGCCTTGACTGCCGTCGATCATCGCTCGAAATGATGGCGGTTGTTCGGCGCTGAATCGGCGTGAGTCCATTTGCACGACGATGTTGTTCTGCGCGGTTTCTTCGCGTGAAAGAACCCACAACATCACCTGTCGCCAAAAGCGGCGGTGAGCATCATCTTGGCCGCGGCGTCGCCAACGCCAAGTCGATTCGAAGGCTAGCGATGCGACACGGCCGCGCCCATATTGGCCGATCACCAGCAGCGGGTCGCCACGCTCGCTTTCCAGCAACACCTGGACACCGGGGGCAACCTTCGGGCCTAACAGGCGTGTGCCACTGAGCATCGCCGGCAACTGGGACCAAACCGATGCGGGGTCATCGCCACCGAGTTCGGTGATTGGGTGATTGCGAGCCAATTGGATTTTTTCCGGTGCAGCGTCTTGTTCTGCGACGGGGGGGCTGCCGACGGGGCGGCGCCGGGCCGAGTCCATTCGCACGGGCAATGCATCGGCCAGCGGTGACGAGGCATAGCCGCCGATGTCGTAGGTTTGGAAACCGCCCAACGTGACCAGGCCAGCGCCGGCGGCGATCGCTTGCGACAATTGGTCCAGTTGTTGGTTGCCGATCGCTGCGGCATCCAGATCACCCAGCATGTAGACGTCAAATTTCCCTGGTTTGAACCAATCGCCCAGTGGGACGGGCCAGGACGATTGGGTGTCGGTGGGGATCCATCGATACGTCAAGTCCAGGTCGGGGAAACGCCGCAGCGAACGCCGAATCAATGCCTGTTCCTGGTCCAGATTGCTGAACAGGTACAGGATCCGACCACCGCCTTCGCGGACGTCTACAAAAGCGACTTGGCGATTGTTGGTGATCACCAGTTCGCCATCCTGGACGTCGGCGCGGACCTCCAATTGATAGGCACCAGGCGGTGGCGCGGTGACCGCAATCGTGACCGCTTGGGTATCCATCGCCCGATCGACCAGCACGCTTCGAACCGCCGATTCGGTGCGACTTCCATCCTCGGCGATCCACGTCAATCGAACGGGGACGTCGGTTCCCGCCATGGCCCGCGAATGGACTTGAAAGGTAACGTCGACTTGGTTGCCAGCAAACATCTGATACTGCTGGGGCAACGCATCGACGGCAACGTCTCGGGATTCCTGTTCACTGCGGGCCGGCCCGATTGGAACCGTCCACAGGGCAACGCCTAGGGAATCCAGTGTTTCGACCACGCGTCCGGCACCACCGCCGGTGATCGGCGTGGTTTGCGTTCCATCGCCCATCAGCACAACGCCAGCGATGGGCTGGCCCTCGGCGGCCCCGATGGTCGCGGCCATCGCACCCTGCAGGTCGGTTTGTTTGCCGTCGGGGCGGACGTTATCCAAGGCGTCCACGTCGGTTCCCGCGATCGGCCGCGACAGAGCGTCGTAGCCCATCAGCCGGATGTTCAGCGAGGCATCGTTGCCGGCCAATCGGGTCGCAAGTTCCTGCCAAGCGGTTTGCTGAGTCGTCCAGCGGTCGCCACCATCGCCATCGGGAAGTGTCATGCTTTGGGACGTGTCCACGGCAACGATCAACGCGGCATCCACCGGGCGATTGTCAGTGCGCACCAAGGTCGGCCGCAGCAGTGCCAGCAGCAGAGTTGCAGCGGCGACCAATCGCAAACCGATCAGCCAGCGCTGTTGCTTGGGGGCCGTCGTTGGCGGTTTGACCATCACGATCACCGCCACGGTGGCTGCGACTGCGAACATCGCCAGCAACAACGACCCGTAAATCGGTTCAATGGCCAGCGACGTCATCGGCACGTCACCCTGGAATCGTCACTAGGATCAACTGGGCACATGACCGGGAACCACCAAGACCGGATGAGGACTGCGGCGGATACGGTCGTTCACGAATCCTTGGGTGAATCGATCGTCCACTTCGATCGGCATCACGATCAACATCGCGTTGGATTCGTTCAATGGGTTTGGCGGTGCTACTTCGCCCGCTTGCGGACGCAGCGAGTATTGCATGCCCAGTTCTGTCGCCGACTTTGACATCGCGCCGTGCAGCGATTGATGAGTCTTGGTCAGGGCATCGCTGAACTGTGCCAGTTCGATCGATTTGCCCGGTTGCAGTGCTTCTAAGATGGCTCGCAGGTTCTGATACTGTTCCTTTTCGACGACCAAGTTCAACGTCACCATGGCACCGGCATCGGCCATTCCAAATGCCCATGCGGCGGCGCGTTCTTCGACGTCGCATTCACCACCGATCACCAATCGGACTTGGGCAGCACAGCGTCGCAGCGATTGGTCGTCGCGGCGGATGATCAACATCGGGCAGGGGCATCGCGAGAGCATCACATCGACGACGGTGCCGGCGCTATCGGAGCCGACCTGTTCGAAATTGCGACCGAACGGGCATGGCAGGATGACGAGATCGACATCGTGAATTTCGATCGCCTTCAAGATCGCTTCGTAGGCATCGCCTTCGCTGCGGATCGCGGGACGTGATCCGGTGACTTTGGTTGCCGCATCGATGGCCAGGTCCGACGAATCATCATCAGCCTTGTCGCGGGCGTCCAAAAGAATGGATTCGACATTGAATCGTTCGCGCAGGTACATCGCTGCATCTAGCGACGTCACGTCCTGTGGCGACCCATCCAAGGCCACCAAGATGCGAGACGGCCGAATCGGAGCGATTGCATGCGACGTTCCGACCTTGGACCTTTCGAACATCCGCATCGACTCGTCAACGTCGCGGTCGATTTCGTTGGATTCAGATTCGTTACCCATGACTCACCAGCTCCGGTATCAGGCCTTGGTTGTAAACAATCATCACGTAGACGATTGCGCCGGCGACCTGCAACAGCATGATCGTACCACCGAGCTTTAGAAATGTCCCCCATCCGATGTGCTGGTTCGCTTCGCGTTTGAGCGCATAGATCGCGATCACGCACGAAATCGAACCGATCGGTGTTCCGTTGCCGCCTAGATTGCAGCAGATGATCAGTGTCCACCACAACGGTTCGGCGGGCACGCCGTTGCCGGAGATGTCTTGCACGATCGGGATCAACGTCGCAGCGACCGGGATGTTGTCGACGATCGAACTGGCGACTGCGGAAAAAACACCCAACAACGGGATCAGCAATTCCATTCGGTTGTCCGAGACGGCGATCACCTGCTGGGCGACAAACGCCAGGGCCCCGGTCTGTTTGACACAGCCGATGATCACAAACAGCCCCATGAAGAACATGATCACGGTCCAGTTGACCTTGCCGATCGCATCCTCGACACCCTTGCCGGCGAACAGCAGCGCCGCGGTTGCACCGACCATGGCGATGAAGTCCATGCCGACGCCCAATTGTTGTGCGAACACAAACCCGACGACGGTCGCCATCAGGATACTGCCGCTGCGATAGAGGACTTTGCGGTCTTCGACCATCGCCCAGGGGTCAAAGGATTCGATCTGGACACGCAGTTGTTGCTGTTCTTCGGCCGATTGTTGCCAGGGCAGATCGTTTCGAAACATGAACCGCAGCACGGCGATCGCGATCACCAAACTGATCACGGCGTATGGCAACGAGACCTGCAGAAAGCGAACGTAGGGGATCTCTGCTGCGGTGCCGATCATGATGTTGGGCAATCCGCTGGCGAAGGTCGCGATCGCACCGCTGTTGGCACAGATGGCGACGCTTAACAGCAGCGGGGCGGGTTTGTAGCCCAGCGATCGGCAGATCACCAACACCAACGAACTGAGGATCAACATCGCTGGCACGATCGTCAGCACAGCCACGAAGACGAATGTCACCAGGCATAGCGTCAGGAACAACGTCGACGCTCGGCCACCGGTCAGCCGCACGATCCACATGCTGATGAAGTGGAAGAGCCCGCTTTTGCCCACCACATCGACCAAGATGCCGGTACCGATGATGACGCCAAAAATATTCAAGTCCTCCTTCAAGAACTCGTAGATCTTTGGGTAGTCGTACAGTCCAAGCCACAAACTAAGTGCCACCAGCACCACGGCACCGCTAAGTGCAGCGACGGTTTTGTGGAACCGTTCGACGGCCACGCCGACGTAGGTCGCCATCATGATCATCGCGAACAGGATCATGATGCCTGCCGACGAGGGCTCGATTGGCGTTTCTTCGATCGCGGAGGCCAGCAGGTGCATCGTGCGTTGTTGGGGTCGTTAGAAACGGAGCGGCGACAGCCATCAAGGCTAGCGCCTATCAAGGCAATCATCAATCCCATGACCTTCGATGCGTGTGGCCAGGTGGCCGAACGCGGTTTTGGGTGGGGTGGTGAATGCCGTAGCGCAACTCGCCAAGAGTTTCGGCCTAATTGGGGGCGATCCGCGGCGTGTGCGTGTGGCCGGGGGCGGTTTTGGGGGTAGTGAATGCCGTAGCGCAACTCGCCAAGAGTTTCGGTCTGAGTGGGGGCGATCCGCGGCGTGTGCGCGTGGGCGGTTTTGGGTGGAATGGCCGAAAGTCTTGGCGACTTGCGCTACGGGCTACTTGGCTGGCCAATCGGGCAATTCGAACTTTTTGACGGTGTTGGCTGTGTGTTCGTCGTAGTGATGATTCATTTGAACCAATAACGCACGCAGCGAGGGCCAGCGGCTGCCGGGCGCCTTCTGATCCGGTCCGATTCCATCCAACAGGTAGGCAAACCGGCGGCAAAAGTCGCTGACCAACTGCATCTGCTTGGCCTCTGCCGCACCATCCCATTCCGGATGAGCCGCTTGATAATCAGGCGGCATCTGTTTCGGATTCAAGTTCATCACCGGGACCACAGGGTCGACGGCGTGGTAAATTTGCGAGAAGAACTGCAGTTGGCGACCCATCATGTGTTCGGTGTTCCAACGCGGCGTGTGGGTGCCGTTGGATGGTTTGAAGTTCATTTGCGCGGTCGAAAGTTTGGCAAATACCTGTTGCGAATTTTCGCAGGATGATTCCATCGCGGCGAACAACTTCTCTAGGTCCGCTGGCATCTGCCAAGCTTGGTCGCCCATCGCGATCACTTGGCGAGTCCGTGGCATTTCCGGATCCGCCGCGCAGATGGCCAACGTGTTGTGAGGAATCGATCGGGATTGTGATTCCGATAGGTACTGCTCGCTGACGCTGGCAAAGCTATCGCTGCCCGGCTGCAAGCCGCTGAACACGACCAGGAGAGGATCCCAGCGAGTCACTAGCGTTTGGATCGAAGGTGATACCAACGCGTCGGCATTGGTTGAGGCCAAAATCAAGACGTCCAGTTTTGCATCGGCGGGCTGCACGTCGGCGGGCAGTTGTTGGCCGCCAAGTTGATCGGTCACTGACGCGCTGACCATCCGGATCGTCACCCCGTCGCCGCGGATATCGGTCGCCACGGCACTCTGGGCCGCGGTGTCGCCCGTCCCGATGGACACCGAATGCACCCAATCTTGGTCGCCAGAGACCCATTTGCCCTGGTCGTTGATTCGAACGGTCTGGCCCGAATGAGATTCGACGGATATTTCGCCGCTCGGCCATTTCTGTAGCGCCAGCGGTTCGCCGGTTGCTGCCATGGCGCTAGCGCCGGTCGATCCAAGCAGTGCAATCAAGAGAATCAAAACACGGTGCATCATGGTCTTCCAACGGATAGGTGAGGATTGCTTGAAGGGGGGGGCGGGGGAATTCAGGCGAATTCCCGTGCGGGGTGGGGGGCTGGTGAGTGTGGCAATTTGGGCATCCGAATTGTACCGCCCAGGCATCTTCGGTAACTTGCCGGGCATGAAGAAAGTTAGCCTCTACACCGATGGTGCTTGCAGCGGAAACCCTGGCCCGGGCGGCTGGGCGTTCATCCTGCGCTGTGACTCGACTGCCAAAGAGCTTGAACGGGCCGGCGGCGAGCCCGAATCGACCAACAACAAGATGGAATTGACCGCGGTGATTCGCGGTTTAGAAGTCCTGAAAGAACCCTGCGAGGTCACCTTGTTTGCCGACAGCACGTATGTGCTGCAGGGGATGAAGACTTGGATGGCGGGTTGGAAGTCGCGTGGTTGGAAGCGAAAAGAGGGCAAAAAGCTTGCCGAGGTCAAGAACGTCGAGCTGTGGAAGGCGTTGGACGCTCTGATGCAGACGCACACGATCAAGTACGAACACGTCAAAGGCCACGCCGGTCACGTGGAAAACGAACGCTGTGACGTGTTGGCGGTGCAGGCCTACCAGCGTTATCTGACGAAGAGTTAGACGCGATCGGTTCGCCGAACCGGCAAATCGGGCCGCCGAAATGGCCAAATGGGCCTGTGCTGACCCCTCATTGGCAGCCCCGGCGTGCGATTTCCTGATTCCCACCCCTGTTCCGGATCATCGGGGGCGGTCTGGGCCTACGTGAAACGCGAAAAAACGCTAGAATAACCGGCTTCGCACACCGCCCGTGCACCCGTCCCTTTTCTTCGTCTTTTTGCAGGCTTTCATGAGCGACGCTGCCACCTCAGAGACTCCCGACGAGACCCCATCGCCGGCACAGGATTCCGCTGCCAATGAGGCGTCGACGACTCAGGCTTCGACGATTCCGGCGGCCAGTTCCGAATACAACGCCAAGGACCTGCAGCACCTTTCGGACCTCGAGCACGTCCGCGAGCGTCCCAGCATGTACATCGGGGATGCGGGAGCCGGTGGTTTGCACCACTTGGTCTACGAAGTCGTCGATAATTCGATCGACGAAGCGATGGCGGGATTCGCCAAATCGGTTTCGGTCGTCGTCCACACCGACGGTAGCGTCACGGTGGAAGATGATGGCCGTGGCATCCCGGTGACGCGGCACGACCAGCTTTCCGAAGAACTTGACCGCGAAGTCACGACGATGGAAGGCGTGATGACGGTGCTGAAGTTCGGCGGCAAATTCAAAAAAGGTGCCTACCAAACCTCGGGCGGTTTGCACGGTGTCGGCGTCACGGTTGTGAACTTTCTGAGCCAATGGGCCGAAGTCGAAGTCAGCCGCGACGGGTACACCTGGACGCAAGAATACGAGCGCGGCGTTCCCACTGGGCCGGTCGCGAAGGGCCGGGTCACCAAAAAGAACGGCACCAAGGTCACGTTCAAAGCCGACAGCCAGATCTTCAACGTCACCAAGTACAGCTACGACACGTTGTACAAGCGATTGCAAGAACTGGCGTTCCTGAACAGTGGCGTGCACATCAAGTTTCTGGACGAACGCAACGGCGAAGGCGGCGATTTCAAGTACGAACGCGGCTTGGTCGAGTTTGTCGAACACCTGAACCGAGCCAGTGATACCCTCCACGCCGATGTGATTCGAATCGCGGGCGAAAAAGACGGCGTCCAGTTCGATATCGCGTTGCAGTACAGCACCGAGTACACCGAAAACGTTCAGTCCTACGTCAACAATATCCATACCAAGGAAGGCGGAACGCACGTTTCCGGATTCCGTAGTGGACTGACCCGGACGCTGAATAACTACGGCAAGAAAGAAAACCTGTTCAAGGGCGTGGCGCCCGGCGGTGACGATTTCCGTGAAGGCATCACCGCGGTGATCAGTGTTCGCGTCCCCGAACCCCAGTTCGAAGGCCAAACGAAGACCAAGTTGGGCAACGGCGAAGTCGACGGCATCATCAGCGGTGCTGTGGGCGAACAGATGGCCAAGTACATGGAAGAAAACCCTCGCGTTGCGTTGACGATCGTACGCAAGGGCATGTTGGCGGCCGAAGCGCGCGAAGCGGCACGCAAGGCAAAAGACCTGCTTCGGAAACGAAAGGACGCACTTTCCGGTGGCGGACTTCCGGGCAAACTTCGCGACTGTATCAGCAAGAACCCCGACGTCTGCGAACTGTACTTGGTGGAAGGTGATTCGGCCGGTGGATCGGCCGAAGGTGGCCGGATGCGCGAGTATCAGGCGATCTTGCCGCTTCGCGGTAAGATCATCAACGCCTACAAGAGCCGCGAAGCCAAGGTGTTAGAGAACACCGAAGTCCAGTCGATGATCCAAGCGATTGGCACCGGGATCGGCGCCGACCAAGATTTGACCAAACGGCGTTACAACAAGATCGTCATCATGACGGATGCCGACGTCGACGGCAGCCACATTCGGACGCTGTTGTTGTGTTTCTTCTATCGTCAGATGTACGAACTGGTCGCTCGCGGCCACGTCTACGTCGCTCAGCCCCCCTTGTTCCGCGTCCAGCAGGGCAAAAATCGGTATTACATCCAAACCGATGGCGAGATGAAGACTCAGTTGTTGGAACGAGGTTTGTCGGACACCGTGTTCGAAGCGGAGGATGGTCGCCGCGTCGAAGGCGAAAAAATGCGAGAGTTGTGTACTTCCTTGGCATCCATGGAAGACGCGGTCGTGGCCCTGGAACAACGCGGCATCAGCCTGCGGATCCACGCGATGCGTTACGACCCGGTCGCCGAAAAACTGCCGGCTCTGTTGCTGACCCACGGCAACGAAGAGCATTGGTTCATGACCCAAGACGCGGTCGAAGAATTCCTGAACCAACGTGGACTGACGTTGGAGATCGAAGAGGAAGAGGACGAAGTCATCGAAGTCGAGGGCGAAGCCAGCGAAACGCCAGCGGAACCGAAGATTGTGACGCCACCGGATAACCTGGCTCACTTGGCCGAACTGCACGAGGTTCGGACCATCAACAGTGGTCTGAAAGATCTGCAGGTGCTTGGGTTCAGTATCGATGACCTGATCCCGGCCGAGCGTACCGGTTCAACGACCGCTCGATTCGAACTGGTTCGCGGCGAAGACATCCGGCGTCCACTGGAAGACCTGCGAGGCCTATTGCCCGAAGTGCGTGCGGCCGGTGAAAAAGGTCTGCAAGTGACTCGCTTTAAAGGGCTGGGCGAAATGAACGCCGAAGAACTTCGCGAAACGACGCTGGATCCCGCCAACCGAACGCTGTTGAAGGTCAATCTGACCGATGCCGGTGCGGCTGACGAAATGTTCCGCTTGCTGATGGGCGACAAAGTCGAACCACGCCGCGAGTTCATCGAAACGCACGCATTGGACGTCCGCAACCTGGATGTCTAAAGGTGGACATCTAAACGTGGGTGCCTAGACGATCGGAGGCCGCGGTTGGATATCGCGGTCTCGATCATGTCGGGTGATATCGGTTGGCTCGATTGATTCGTCTGGAGAGGCATGCGGTTTGCCGCGAAGCAAACTCGCTTGGCGGTGTCCAATCGGCAACCGATGCAATCGATCGAGGCACCATCTGTGATGACGATGGCAAACCGATGTGCCGCTCTCTATGGTGAACCGAAGTTTCCCGGGTTCGTTCTAGGCGATTCTTGTAGGCGATTCCAGGGATAGGCCCGTCGTCGGCCCCGATCGCATTTTCGGTCGCAGGCCCCCCGCTACGCTTTGTCGATTGAGTGAGCCGTGATCGCGTGAGCGGCCGGGAATCCCCCCCCAAGCCCGTGGGCCTCGCGGCCAGCGGATCACCAATTGCCGTTGAAAGTTCGACTCAATCGACAAACCGTCTAGGAATACGACGAGTCCAACGGGCTGCCGGTTCCTAGCCGTTTGCTTGCCCGTCTGTTGCCGAGCCTTCCATCGTTACGCAATTCCATCGCTACGCACTTCGATCGCTACGCAATTCGATCGTTACGCGAGTCCGTCGGTGCGGGCGCACGCCTGTACTGATGCACGCCTTGGACCGGTACAGCCGATTATCCGGTTCATCTTGATGTCTGGATCGCAAACTTGACGCAATCGCGACGTTTTCTGTTTTTCCAGCCGTGGCCGATCGGGGCTGTGTCGGAACACCGGCCGAAGATAGGACGTTTGGGGGGATGGATCGGCGGCGATTCGCCATTGGGACTGTCCTGGCCGGCACAACCGTCACAGCCGCGCCCAATTCCTGATCGTTAAGGTTTCCGCGACCAGAGTTTTTTGACAGTCGCGTTTTGTGTCATAGGTTTCCTGTAGAAGTGAGCGGATCGGTGTTCGATCTGCTGCCGAAGGGAAGTCAATCACAAGTGGTGTTTGAGGGAACTTCGGTCAGCCTTGCTTTCCATGACAAAGGCAACCCGTTTGAGAAGGCGGGGCGCAAAGCTATCGGGTCCGTGGGTCTCACGAGCAATCGTGTCGACCTCAGGAATGCCGGGCTGCCAAGGGAATGGTCGTCACTATGTGGCGGCTGAAGCCAAGGCGTGTCGGACGAAAGTCGAAAGACGGGGCTGCCCCTAAACCGGTTGCGTTTGATTAATCGCATCCATTTAAGTCGTCGTCGCATATCGCAATTGTGATATGCCTCTCACTCGCGAGATTTTTGAGATGAAGAACTTCACCGAAAGCATTGTTAACTTCCTGAAAGAAGAAGATGGCCCGACTGCAGTCGAGTACGCCGTCATGTTGGCACTGATCGTCGTCGTTTGCTTGGCTTCGGTCGGTACTATCGGTACCAACGCCAACGCCAAGTTCGAAGCTGTCGGCACCGCGATCGGCAACTAGTTGCCGTTGGCTGACTTTCGAGCCAGCCCACCAAGATATCTCGTCGCGAAACGGTGCGGGTCTGTTTAGGGCTCGCACCGTCGCGCCGGGATGCTTTGCGTTCTGATCCGAACGAAGCTCTCGTTTGCACCGGTCAGAATTGGTTCAGAACATCAGACGCAATCGCGTCGTGGCCCGCAATCCACACCAAAGCGGGAGAAAAGATCGATGAATTATCCACTGCTACCTGCTGATGCAGCCGCCTACGCCTGGCAATTGTCCTGCTGTCTCGTGACGCTTTTGTTCGCGATGTTCAGTTGGATGATCGGTCCACGCTAAAGCTGATCCGATGGCATGCCCATCTGATCCAACCCAAACACCCACCGATTCACCGTCGACCATTGTTTTCATGGCACGTTGACTTGAACGCTTGCCAGCGAAAATGGCACTCACGACGGGCCTACCGCACGCACGGCCTCACACCAATTTCACGGGGATACAGAGATGACCACCTTAATGAACGGCATTGCCGAAAACTGGACCGTTTGGTTCGTCACCATCGTTCTGGTGGTTGCCGCTGTGATTGATGGCAAGATTTTGAAAGTTCCGAACTGGTTGACCTTCCCATTCATCATGATGGGCTGGGTTCACTGGACGCTGCAGGGCGGATTCGGCACCGACGGTTTGTTGTACAGCCTGTTGGGCACATTCGTCGGAATGATGTTGTTGCTAGTGCTGCGAAACGTTGGCGGCATGGGTGCCGGTGACGTGAAACTGCTGGCCGGCGTCGGTGCTTGGCTCGGTGCGGTGGTCACCTTGTACGCATTTGCCGCGACCGCAATCGTCGGTGGCATCATGGCCGCTGTGATGATCTGGCGATCAGGCGAATGGGAAAAGCACTTTGCGATGGCCCACAAGATCCTGCACGAATGGAAAACCGTTCGTAAGCCCAAGGCACTCGCCGCGATCGCTCGCGAGCGTAAGCCAACGATGTACCTGTTGCCGTACGGCATCCCGATGGCAATCGGATCGATTTTCTACTTTGCCATCGCTGGAATGCTGGTTTAGGCCACGGGAAAACGCTCGACACGGTCGTGGAACATTCCTCGATCGTGTTGTCAAGAACTAACGATTACGTGGGGTCGCGCGGTTGCGTAGACCCCACGGGTCGTATCAGTAGTGCCTCAGGGAACGCAACGGTTACAGGGAAAGGTCCTGCCGCACCGAACAACTACCTTAGCCGACCATTTCCGTCCCTCGTTTGAGGAACGTTTGCTGCGGCACTATCAACGGTCCGCAACTCAAAGACCACAAAGTTGTCATGCGAAAATCCCTTTACCTATTGATCGCTCTGGTTTGTGGAACCGTTGCTACGGTTCTGGCCAATCAGTGGCTTAAGGCACAAGCCAGCAGCGCGGGTGGCGGCAGCATGACCGAAATCTTCGTCGCGACGGCGGCCATCGACATTGGCGAAGCGATCACGGCCGAACGTGTTCGCTTGGAACAATGGCCATCTGACCGCATCCCGCAGGGATCCAGCGGCGACTTCGAAGTGCTGAAGGGCAAGTACGCCAAGCAGCGTTTCTATGTTGGCGAAGCGATCATGCCCGTCAAATTGATGGACGAAAACTGGACCACGGTTCCTAAGGGATACCGGGTCGTCGCTTTGAAGGCCACGGACGTTTCGATCGCGAACCTGATCCAACCGGGCGACCGGGTCGACGTGCTGGCCTACTTTACCAAGAGCGACTTGATCCCCCAAAGCATGAGCAAAACCGTGCTGATGGGTGTGCGAGTGTACGCATTGGACGGCGACACAGAGCGTCGTGCCGGCGAAGACAAGAACAAAAACCTACGAAACATTCAGTTGCTGATCCATGAAAAGGACACCGACGCTTGGCAGTACGCCCAAGAATTAGGGAACGTCCGATTGAGTCTGGGCAGCGATGCTGACTACAGCACCGAAGATGGGTCCAACCAAGCCGGGAAAGAGTTCTTGGCATGGTTGGAAGATCATCGTGCAGCACAAGAACAAGCCGAGTTGCTGAAAGAACGCGAACGACGCGCCATGGAAGCCAGCCGGAACACTCGGCCCGAAGCCGTCGCCGTCAAAAAGCGTGACGAGAATGGTTTCGCCATGTTCAAGATGTCCGAAGGACGGATGATCGAATATTGGATCGTGCCTGGCAAATTGCCTGTACGAGTTGGCGAAGTCGGTGACACGACCGAAACCGAAACCGTCCTCGATGCCGTTGACCCGGTCGATGCCGATGCGACCGCCGAAGAAGATTCCAGCGCCTACCTGACCGGACAAGACAGTCCGTTCTACCAGCCGCCTAGTGGCCCGAGTACGACCACCAACTGATTGAGCCCCGTCAGGGTCGCCGCCACGGCATTGTGCTGAGTCGACGATAACCTATTACAATTCACTATCGTTACCCACTGAAACCGTTGATGATTTGCCATCTGTGCAGGATCGGCAAGTGATCTACCGTCGGAAGGATTCGACTTAGGTTTCGCAAGGATGCTTTTGCAATGGAAATGAAACGATCGACGGCAAGGTCATTCGCCGCCATCCTCATGCTTGCTGTCGCTGCTAGCGTCAGCCCGGGTAGCGCGTTTGCTCAAGGGAATCCGGTGCGACTCGCATCGGATACTTCGGCGGTAAACCGAAATATCTCGCAATCGGTCGAACGTCTGGAAATGCTCGTCAAGAGCAGCCGTATCCTCACCTTGGAAGATCGGATTCCAAAGTTCCAAGTGCACAACGAAGGCATCTTGGGCGCCACGCCGATTTCGCAAAACCAAGTTCAGATCTTTGCGAAGGCGCCCGGCACGACTCAACTAAACCTTTGGGATACCAACGACAAACTGTACACGGTTGACGTCACCGTCATGCCCGATGCACGGGAAGTCGAAGGCATCCTGGCGATGCAGTTGCCACTTGCATCCTTGAAAGTGCTGCCGATCAACAACAGTGCCATCATCTCGGGATCGGTGACCAACGTTGATGAAGTTGACCGTGCGGTTGCCATCGTCGAACAATTCTATCCCACCGTGGTCAACAACATCCGTGTGGTCGGTGTCCAGCAAATCCTGCTGCACACGCAGATCATGGAAGTCTCGCGAACGAAACTTCGCGACCTGGGGATCGACTGGGGAAGCTTTACTGAAAATGGTTTCTTCTATTCGTCGCCTGGTAGTCTGGTCGACTTGGGTCAAAGCACCACCGGCGGTCTGCTGCCGTCCACCGAAGGCGTGCTGAACAGTACCAACCGATTGTTTGCCAGTGGTGGCGACTTCACCGCCATGATCGCTGCCCTGCGGCGTCAAGACTTGATCAAGTTCCTGGCCGAACCCACCGTGGTTGCAACGCACGGTCGCCCAGCACGTTTCAATGTCGGTGGTAAAGTGCCTTACCTGGTTCCGTCCGGAAACGGCTCGATCACCGTCCAGTACGAAGAGTACGGCACGGCAGTCGATTTCTTGCCCTTCGTGGTTGGACCGGGACGTGTTCGATTGGAAGTCCGCCCCGAAGTCTCGGAACCGGATGCGTCCAACGGGATCACGGCCAGCGGCGTTTCGGTCACCGCATTCCGTTCACGCTATGTCGAAACCGCGGTTGAACTGCAAGCCGGACAGACGTTCGCGATTGCTGGTTTGCTGCAGAGCCGAACGGAATCGGTCACACGGGCCACACCGCTGTTGGGCGAACTGCCGTTCATCGGAACCATGTTCCGCCGTGTTCGCGAAGAACGCAACGATATCGAACTGTTGATCACCGTGACGCCTGAATTTGTCAGTGCCATGGATGCTCATGAAGTGCCACCCGGCGGACCTGGTTTGAATACGACCTCGCCCACCGACAGCGAACTGTTCCTGAAGGGACACATCGAAGTGCCTAACAATCTGATGCAAGACTGCAACTACCCCGGGCAAGGTGGCTACAGCACAGGCAATGGATACGGTTCGGGCATCCAGCCCAACGAAATTCACGGTGGCGTCGTGCTGCCACCGGGTGCGATTGTACCGGGGCAACAGCCGGTTCAGGTCGGCGATGGGGTCACCATCAGTGCACCCGAATAAACCTTGTCGCTGTCCAAGGGCTAGCCGGATGGCTAGTCCGCAGCCGACCAACCTTTGCTTCATTGCACCCACCTGTCGTTCGAATAATCCCATCGGTCACCCGCTATGAGTAACGTTCTAAGAATCGCGCTGGTCGATCCCAGTGACGGATCACGCGAAGCCCTGAAGGGTAAACTTCTGGGCATGGATACGATCTGGCTAGAAGCCGACTGTTCTCGTTACGAGTTCTTTCCGGACGTCATTGAACAGACGGCGCCCGATGTTGGTGTGATCACGTTGGATTCGAATCCTGAAAAGGCAATCGAGCTGATTCAGCGACTGGCAACCTCGGCTCCCGACACGGCGATCTTGGCAGCCAGCGAACAGACCGATGGTCAGTTGATCCTGCGTACGATGCGAGCCGGTGCACGCGAATTTTTGACGTTGCCGCTATCCAGCGACGACCTTGACGAAGCGCTGCGACGTGTCAGTCAGATGAAGTTCGGATCGGCCGATGCGGGCGGACGTAGCTGCGAAGTGTATGCGATTGCAGGTGCAACCGGCGGTGTTGGGTCGACCAGTACGGCCGTCAATTTGGGATGCGTTCTAGCATCGGAACCACAAAACAGTGTTGCTCTGTTGGATTTGGACCTTGCGCTCGGCGACGCCGACGTGTTCTTGGATTCGATTCCCGACTACACCTTGGCCGACGTCGTCCAGAACATTTCTCGCCTGGACATTCAGCTGCTGAAACGATCGTTGACCAAGCACAGCAGCGGTCTGTACCTGTTGCCGCGACCGGTCGAACTACAAGACACACTATCGATTACCGACGATAGCATTCGCAAAGTCATCGGGTTGCTGAAGGCATCGTTCACGCACCTGATCATCGACTTGTCGAAGACCTATAGCAGTGTCGATATGGCGGCCATCGAAAGCGCGACTCGCGTCGTGCTGGTCACCCAGTTGGACCTGCCCTGTTTGCGCAATGTTGTGCGTTTGATGATGGGATTCGAAGAAATCGATGACCTGCACAACAAAGTCGAAATCGTGGTCAACCGCGCCGGACTGGAAACCGGACAAATCAGTCTGAAGAAAGCAAAAGAAACACTGGGACGTGAAATCTTTGCGCTGCTTCCGAACGATTACCGCACCATGGTCGAAGTCCGCAACAACGGGGTCCCGTTGATCGTGCAGGCACCCAAGGCGGCGATCACTCAAGGCATTCGCGAACTGGCCGAAAAGCTGGAAAAGGGTTCCTCGCCCGCAGCCGAGGCTGGCGAAGAACCAGCCAAGGCGAGCGAGAGCAAATGGAAAAAGTTCTGGCCCGGCGTCAAGCAGTAACCCGAGGTGGGCCGTGGCAGCCCCGAAACCTTACTTGGAAACGGGTTTGCCACCGCCGTCTTCGATCCACCGGACCAACGTGCGAACCATCACACCGGTGGCCCCTGCGTCTCGCTTCGGTTTTGCGGAATCGGCGAACGCCGGACCGGCAATGTCGATATGGACCCAGGGCACGTCGCCGACGAAGTTTTCTAGGAACTTTGCGGCCGTGATGGCGCCGCCCCAGCGGCCTTCGCCAACGTTCTTGATGTCCGCAATCTTGCTTTTGACTTTCTCGTTGTACAGTTCCAACATCGGCAACTGCCAAACCGGTTCGCCCTCTTCGGCGGCAGCGGCTTCGACGGTTCGGCAAAGTTCAACATCGTTGGGCATCAGGCCAGCGACTTCGTTTCCCAAAGCGACCATGCAGGCCCCCGTCAAAGTGGCTAGGTCGACCATGGAACGCGGCGAGTGCTGGATCGCGACGTCCAGGGTGTCCGCCAAAACGACTCGACCCTCGGCGTCGGTGTTGCGGATTTCGATCGTCTTTCCGCTACGCGTTTCAATCACGTCGCCCAACTTGTAACAGTTGCTGCTGACCATGTTCTCGGCCAAGCCGCACAGGCCGATCACGTTTTGCTTGACGCCTAGTTTGGCGATCGCCCGCATCACGCCCACCACGGTTGCTGCACCGGCCATGTCGCATTTCATGTCGATCATGCCGTCGCTAGGTTTCAGCGACAGTCCGCCACTGTCAAACGTGACTCCCTTGCCGACCAAGGCGATCGGTGCTTCGTCGCCACCGCCGTTGTGTTTCAGGATGACCAGTCGTGGTTTGGCTGCGGATCCCTTGCCCACCGCCATGATCGCTCGGCACCCTTCGGCCTCTAGTTTGGCTTCGTCCCAGATTTCGATCTGCAGACCCGAGTCATCCGCGATGCGGGTTGCGGCTGCGGCGAAGCTTTCGGGATAGACCATCGCCGGCGGCTCGTTGACCAAACGACGAGTGTGGTTGATCGATGTCCCGATCACTTCGCCACGACGGATCGATGCTTGTTCGATGCCCGCAAAGGCAATGGCGACGGGGACTTTCGCGGTCGGTTCGGCTTGATAGATGGCTTGGCCTTCGCATCCCGCGATCGATCCGGCAACCAGCGAATCATGCACCGAATCGGACATCGATTCTGCGAGCGCGATCACGACTCGTTTGCGATGCCGATCCGACAGATGACGAATCGCGGCCGACGCAAAATCAAAGGCATCGGCACGGCAGATCGGTTTGTTGCCCAGCCCGACGACTAGCAACATGGTGGGCCCGGTCGAAAGCGGTGACGCAATCAGACTCATCTCGCCCTTTTTGCTCCTCAACTGCTGTTTTTCGACCAACCCCGTCAGCCAATGGTCGGTTCGTTTGTCCAGTTCCACCATCAACGGCGACGCGTTGTCAGTGCCAGACAAGCCAACCACCAAAACATCCGCGTCTTCGCCGAGCGGATCGGTGGAAAGTGTCAATTGGGGCGAAGGAAGCGGCAAGCTTTCAAGCATTCGATTGCGTGGGGTTGGGTTGAGATTCAGGACGGCAACGCAATCATCCGAACGATGCGGTGCCTGTAGGAACCGGGTTAGTTTAGCGCTCGGTTGGCGGTTATCCTAGCCACCGGCCAACTTCCGCCGTTACGCTCGGTTTTGGTCCTCCGCCCCCCTGCAATCCGCCCCCATCACCCCCTTGGCCCCCGTGAAGCACCGCAGTACCCGAGACGTTGTCGAAGACCTGCGCCGTGATGGTCGATTGATCGAGGTCACCGACGAAGTTGACCCGCACCTCGAAATGGCCGAGATCCAGCGCCGAGTCTATGCCCGCGGCGGCCCCGGGTTGTTGTTCTCTCGTGTCCGCGGGACCCGTTTCCCCGCAGCGTCCAATCTGTTCGGATCCTTGGACCAGGCTAGGTACCTGTTTCGTGACACGTTGGAATCGGTGCGTCGTTTGATTGAGGTCAAACTGGATCCGTCGGTGTTGCCGAAACATCCGCTTCGCTATGCCGGCGTGCCGATGACGGCGCTTCGCATGTTGCCTCGGTCGGTGCGCAGCGGCGCCGTCCAAGCGAACCAGTGTCAGATATCGGACCTGCCGCCGATCCAATCGTGGCCCGACGACGGTGGCGCGTTCGTGACGCTGCCCCAGGTGCTGAGCGACGATCCGACCGCCGCGGGGGAATCCCAGCAAACCCGGTTGATGCGAGCCAACCTGGGGATGTACCGAATCCAGCTCAGCGGGAATCAGTACGTGCCCGACCGCGAAATTGGATTGCACTACCAGATCCACCGTGGCATCGGTGTCCATCACCGGGCGGCGCTGGATCGTGATCAGCCGCTGCGGGTTTGCATCACGGTGGGTGGTTCACCGGCAATGTCGTTGGCGGCCGTGATGCCGCTGCCCGAAGGATTGACCGAGTTGACGTTTGGGGGAGCCCTATCGGGACGACGGATCCGAATGGTCCGTGGTTCGCATGCACCGGTGTATGCCGATGCCGACTTTGCGATCATCGGTACGATCGATCCCAGCCGCACCAAACCGGAGGGCCCGTTTGGTGATCACCTGGGGTACTACAGTCTGCAGCATCCATTCCCAATGATGTCCGTCGAAAAAGTGTGGCACCGCGACGACGCGATTTGGCCGTTCACCGTGGTCGGGCGCCCGCCGCAAGAAGACACGACGTTCGGGCAGTTGATCCATGAATTGACCGACCCGATCATTCCCACCGTTATCCCCGGGGTCAAAGCGGTTCATGCGGTCGATGCCGCCGGTGTGCACCCGTTGCTGTTGGCGATTGGTAGCGAGCGTTACATGCCCTACATCCAACGCAGCGAACCCCAGGAATTGTTGACACAGGCCAATGCGATCCTGGGCAACGGCCAACTATCGCTGGCCAAGTTCCTGTGGATCACCGATGACCCGGACCAGACGCTGAAGATCCACGACGAAGCCGCATTTTTTCACCACATGCTAAGCCGAGTCGATTGGCGGCGTGATCTGCATTTTCAAACGCGAACGACGATCGATACTTTGGACTACAGCGGCAGCGGTTTCAACCAAGGATCCAAAGTCGTGATCGCCGCAACCGGACCGCCCGTCCGCACACTTGGCGACACCGTGCCAAGCGATCTGAGGCTGCCCGATGGGTTTCGCAATCCTCGTGTCGTGATCCCTGGCATTTTGGCGATCGAAGCACCCCCGTGCCGCACCGAGGAAGATCGACGCCAGCTGGCAACTTTTGCATCGACCTGTGATTCGGGACCGGGGCTGGATTCATTCCCCTTGATCACGTTGGTCGACGACAGCCAGTTTGCGGCCAGTCATTTTCGCAATTGGCTTTGGACCACATTCACTCGCAGCAACCCGGCCATCGACCTGGATGGGATCGGTGCTGGTACGGAATACAAACATTGGGGTTGCCGAGGCTCGCTCGTCATCGATGCGCGAATCAAACCGCATCATGCCCCGCCATTGATCGAGGATCCGCAGGTGACAGCGAAGGTCGACGCGCGGGCGACACGTGGCGACGCACTGGCAAAGTTTCTGTAGGCTGCCAATGCTCGCCTGCAACCGATACAAACATTTCGTAGCGGAAGTCGTCAAGACTTTCGATTGAATCCAGTTTCCAATTTCGGCGTTAGCCGTTTGAGCGGTAGCGGCCTGCTGATTTCGTGAGCCGACGCGTAAGCGGAGGATTCAACGTCGCCACTCGCTTACGCGCCGGGTTGTGATTCCAATGCTACTTTCTCGGCAACGACTAAGTCAGCAGGCCGATCGCCTCGATTCGTGGGTGACGAAACCGGGGCTATCGCCCAACGGCTCATTCAATGGACAAGCTATTGGCGAGTTCCGCTACGAACAACGCTCCAACGGCTACCGCCGAAATTGGAACCTGGATTCGATCGGCAGGCCACAATCGTTGCTGTCGACCGACTTCCGAAATCGACTCTCCCGGTAACTCGCTACATTAGGAATCATGACAAGTTTATTCGAGACCTTTGGTGTTCCCGACCCCGTGGCGCTGGTGACCGGCAGCGGTGCGCCGCGCGTCGGGCGAGCGATTGCCCGGCATTTGGCAAGTCTGGGATGTCGTCTGGCCCTGCATGCCAACACCTCGGTCGATCAAGCCCAGCAGGTCGCCGATGAACTGCGTCAGCAACACGCCCTGGACGTCATCGTCACGCAAGGTGCACTGGACGATGACGGCGTCGCCGAGTCGCTGGTCGACCAGACTGGCGACCACTTTGGACGACTGGATATCTTGGTCAACAGCGCCGCGATATGGCGACCCACGCCGCTGGCCGACGTTACCGCCGCCGAGATGCGAAGGTACTTTGAAATCAACACCATTGCGTCGTTCTTGTGTGCGCGTGCCGCTGGCATGATCATGGCCAAACAAGATCGTGGCGGATCGATCATCAACATCGGTGACTGGGCAACCGGTCGACCGTACTTGGATCACGCCGCGTACTTTCCTAGCAAGGGAGCGGTCGAGGTGATGACGCGATCGCTGGCCGTCGAACTGTCTCAGTTGAACCGTGGAATCCGAGTCAATTGCATCCAACCAGGGCCCGTGCTGTTGGACGATTCGGTGTCGGACAACAAGCGTGGCAAGATTGCTGAAAGCACGTTGGTCGGCCGAGTCGGAACGCCGCAGAATGTGGCGCACGCCGTTCAATTCCTCTGCGAGAATGATTTCGTCAACGGCGTCTGTCTGCCGGTCGACGGTGGACGTGGCATCTACGCCCCCGATGGCATGCAAGTCGGTATGAATACAGGTTAGGCACCCAACGCTTTTCCTCTGAGCACACAAACAATTTCGGCCGCGGCACACCTCGCTAGCAATCGATGAAACCGGTGCCTCCGGTCCCTCGCGGGCTGCGGCCGAGCGGACCGTTACCGCATGGATGGCCCGGTTTGTTCTGGCGCGATGATCGCTGTTCTACTGCTGACCACGGTCTCATCCTCGATTGGTTTCGTTCAACTTGGTAATTTTTAGGTTGCTTTATCGTTTTCAGTGCAACCTTTTCGCCGTGACCGCCACTACGTAAGGTCGCCGGAGGGACCGGTGATCGTCGTCGTGGTACGGAAAACAGTCGAATGGAACAACCACTAGCGCCGGGAATCGCCGATCGCCTCCGGCGGAGTGAATCGAAAGCGGTCGAATCCGTTGTCGATGCCTTTCATGCGCCGATCTATCGATACTTGGTATGCCGTGGCTCCACCGCATCGGAAGCTGAAGAACTGACGTCCGAGGTTTTTTTTCAAATCCTCAAGAACATTTCGAGCTTTCGCGGTGGTGACGATCAGGTGCGTGCATTCGTGTTCTCGACGGCAAGGCACGTTCGCGCCAATAGTTATCGAATGCGATCACGCAGTGCGCGTACGATGGATCGCGCAATGGCGATCGCCGACTCTCAGGCTTCACCAATGGAGCGATTGTTGGCCGACGAACGCCAAGCAAAGGTCGTCGAGGCGATTGGACAACTCAACGAAGTGGCGAGGGAAATCATTGTGCTGCGTTTCGTCGAAGGTCTTTCAATGATTGAAATTGCAACGATCTGCGGAATGCCCATGGGGACCGTCAAAAGTCACCTTTACCGTGCAAAACAAGAATTGAAACAGGAATTATCTGATTCGGAGCCACATAAATGAACAACGAAAAGTTGGACGGGAACGACGATCAGTACCTTCGTGATGCGCTTCGTACAGTCCGAGAAATGGAAATTCCATCCAAACTCAAAGCCAATGTTCTTGCTGCGGCACTGGATGGGTTAGCCAGTTCAGAATTGATCCGACCGATTGATTCCGCAGACACAAGATCACAACGGTTTAGGTTGCCAGCAGCGATTGCCGCGTCTCTTCTGGTTGGCATCGGTCTCGGGTGGACTTTGCGAGGGGGAACAAGCCAATCTGTGGGTGAGGTTCAGGTGCGATCGAAATCGCTGCCCTCTATGCCCGCTTCTGTCTGGCCCGCCAACGCGACCAGCAATGTGGACTACCAGGATAACCGTTCAGGGAAGTTCGCTTTTACCGAAGAGACCTATCTGTGTGGGATAGGGCGAATTCAGTCCAGCTCGAAATACCAAACTTGGGAAGAAACGCAATGAATGTGACATGGCATCTAGTCTTGATGATGGCACTCTCGATCATGACTGGTCATTCCGCTTCAGCCGACGACACTCCATCGAAGGATGGGAACATTCGCTATGCCGAACTGCGAGTTGAGCTCCGTTCATGGATACGTGGCGAGGAGAGGAAGACTCTTCGAATGCACAGTTCAAGCACTTGTAGTAACGGAGGATCCGTTGGAACTGGGGTTGGCGGCGAAAGCGGATTCAACGTGACTGTTCGCTGCATTCCCGATCTAGATCGGATTGCCGCCGAAGTTTCGATCAGTCCGTCAAAGGCCAATAAGACACTTCAAGCAAGTGAGTTGGTTGTCGACATGTCAAACATGCGTACGAGTTACCTTTTGGTTTCCAAGGACGAAGATAACCGATCTTATGTCTTGTCCATTGAACCAGAAGTCATTGAGGAAAAGCCGCCCAAAGCGTTCACTATCGAAGACCTGTTGCCGTTCGACTGGGATTTCCCCCAGAGCCCCGTCGTTCTGAACGACGAGATCTACGTTGGACGGATTGGAATGAGCGGCGGATCGCTGGTGGGGATAGCCATCGCTGGCATCGCCGATCTGAAATTTTCATTGCGACAGTTGAAGGATGCCGAGCCGACCGGGGTGCTGCAGCACGGCACATTGACCATCAAGACGAAGAACGACGTCATTGTCATTTCAGGAGTCCGTAACGGTGCAAACAAACTTACCTTGCAAGGGCCGTACAAGGTGTGGGTCCGATCGACTGGCGAAAACGTTTCCAACGATGAATACAAACGACTGATGAACTCTCAGCTCGACGCGATTCAAAAGCGGAAGGCTGAGGGCGACGCGTCCATTACCGATGAAGCCATCGAGCGAATCAAGAGCTTCGTCAACGAAGGTCGCCCAATGCTGATCGGTTCAAGTGCCAGGGATGTTCGCGACAGTGATCTGGTGAAATGAATTGCAGTGCAGCTATTGTGGATCGACCAAACTTGCTGCACCGCCACCATCCGCAGTTCGTGTGTCGTCGAAAAGTGTCAACGCCGATGTTCTGATCGGCAAAACATCGCCTCCGGAATGAAGCACCTACGGCGACGAATTCACCGTGGGACCGGAATGGGAAATTCGGACCGGAATGATTCGTAGACTCCATCGATCGATTTGGCGTTGGTGGGAAGCATGCCTAGGATGGATCGGCACCCGGGTTGGATGCGACCGTAATCGGGACGGCCAAGTGCGTCTGCGCCGGACGCGGTCGCCATCCGCAGGACGTCTGCTGGCGGTAGGTCCGTGCGATGGCGAAGCAGGTGTTGCACTTCGCCCCACAGATTCAGGTCGGGATTGCTGGCCCGCGAATCGGTTCCCAGTGCAACCAAGACGCCGGCCTGCAAAAGCCGATCTACCGGGTGCGGTGGGTAGTCGAAAAAGGCGTGCGTCCGGGGGCAGTAGACCACGGACAGGTTGCTGTGTTGGGCGATTCGCTGGATCTCCCGATCACCAAAGTCATTGGCATGCACCAATAACCCACGGCTGGATCGGGACAGTTCGTCGATCAACCATTCCAGCGGTCGATCGTCCCAGGGGAATAGGTCCGCATTCCAAACGCCCATGGCGGCCAGCGCATCGGCAAACGGTCCGGTGCCGGCAGTCAACAGTTCACGTTCGGCCGGGGATTCGGCAACATGCATTGCCAATGGGCGACCGGATTTTGCCGACGCGTCCACGCATCGCGTGATCATTTCGCGGGGCGTCGAATAGGGCGCGTGCGGGCTGTAGCCGAACCCGTCATCGCAGGCCAGGTGGTCCTGGGCAGCTTTCCAGCGTGCGTCGCTACGCGGCCGGGACAGACCTAGGACTTCCGCAAACGAAACGATTGCCGGCATCGCGTTTGGGTTCGATTCTTCGCTGCCCAGCAGGTCATAATGGCAAGGCGGGGTGGCGATGTCGCCGATCAGGGCAACCGATGCCGCAGCGGACTGCTGGATGCCGTCGGCGATCGACCGGTTGCGTCGATCGACGTCGCTGTCACCCCGCTGCCGAACGACCATCGAAATCCATTGTGGCAAAGTGATTCCCGGTTCACCGATCGGCTGTGACAAGTCCGAGAATTCTAAGTGCGTATGGGCGTTGACCAATCCGGGCAACACGGCGACATCCCCCAGGTCGATCGCGGCGGTCGGTGGCTTGGATGTTTGGACTTCGAAAATCTGGTGATCGTCGAGACGAATCCAGCCACCCTGGATCGGTTCGCCGTCGACCGGCAAAATCCACCTGGCAGTGATCACGCGATGGGTATCGGACAAAATGAATCTTCCTTTCCAACAAGATGACGTTCCGCGGACATTCTATGATCGTCCGACCAAGGACGTGGCGATCGACCTCTTGGGAATGACGCTGTTGCGAAAGACCAGCGGTGTTTGGCTTGGCGGCGTGATCGTCGAAACCGAAGCCTATTTGCCAGCAGGCGATTTGGCCAGCCATTCCCATCGCGGACGAACCCCCAGCAACGCATCCATGTTCGGGACAGCGGGAACCTTGTACGTCTATCCGATCCACGCCAAACACTGCCTGAACTTCGTCACTGAATCGGCCGGGCAAGGCGCGGCTGTTCTGATTCGCGCGATCCAGCCGGTCTGGGGAATCCCACAAATGCAGTCCAACCGCGCCGGCGTTCCATTGCAAAGGTTGACCAGTGGTCCGGCGATGACTTGTCAGGCCATGGATGTCGATCGAACCTGTGACGGAATCGACGTCGTGGACAGCGACGATTGGATCATCGCACCGGCGAAACAATGGCAGCCGTTTGTCGTCACGTCCACGGTGCGCATCGGGATCACAAAATCGGCGTCACGCCGGCTGCGATTTTTTGTCGATGGCAATCCGTTCGTCAGCGGCCGCCGCCGTGATCACCAAACCCCACCAAGTCGGGTTGGACGTTCGGGATAGAACAGTCCAGCAGCGGGCCAGCGGGGAAGAATCGAGGAGATTAGAGCGGCTCGGGGTTGGGAGCCGAGTTCAAGTTCGAGTTCGAGTTCAAGTTCAAGTTCAAGTTCAAATGGGGACAGGGATACGGTTCGAAAACTTAAACTCGAACTTAAACTCGAACTCGAACTTCTTCTCCCCCTCTTCTCCCCTTCCCTTCTTCTCCCCTTCTTCTCCCCTCCCCTTCTTCTTCAACTCTCGAGCCTAGTATCCCCCCTCTCTCCGTTTCACCCTCTTCAACGGCTCACTTCGCTCGGTTCTAGAATGACCAGCAAATACTGTTCGACATTGACACTTTCCGTGCTGGTGAAATTTTGCCCCAAGTACGGGATGCGGCCTACCATCGGCATGGGAACATTGCTTTGGATTTGGCGAGTGCTGCGGTGGTGTGGGTCGATCAGCAATGCGTATCCCGCGGCAACGGCTTCGGCGACGTTGACCGTTTTGGTCATGTACTGTGGCACTTGAACTTCGACCGGTTCGTCGGCGAGTCCGAAAAGCTGTTCGGTGATGACGTTTTGGATGCGACTGCAGTTCAGTTCTGCGCCCAGGTGGATCTTTCCCGCCGGTGACTGCGGTGATTCGCCCGGCACGATTCGTGCATGCACTCGCAGTCGCGTTCCAACATCAAAAACCTGGATGTTGGGTTCCTTTTCTTGGCCGACCAAATCGACCACAAACGGTCGCTGGGACAGATCGTTCATCTCGGCCTCGGTACCGTCGAGCACAAAGATGGACGGTGCGTTCTGGACTTCCGATGCGTTGGATTGTTTGGCTAGGTGGATGACGGATTCCAGGTCGGTGGGATCCAGCACACTGGTGGTCGCTGACGACGGGCTGACGACGCGCTGCACACTGGTGTTCACCGCCATGCCGGATCGCAGCGAGTCTTGTTCGCCGGTCAGCCGACTGGCATTGGAAATATGGCGAAGTTTGTCCTTCCCCAGACTCTTGTAGATCTGCTTTCGCTCTTCCATACCAACCATCAAATAACGCACTCGGATTCGAATTTGGCGGAGCGCATCCGGGCTTGTCTGAGACGCCGGCTGGAAATCGAACAGCGGATCCGTGCTAGTCCCGAGGCCTGTTTGCGGGGTGCCACTGATGTTCGACTCGCTGGAAATCGGGGATCGCATCGAGCTTGGCAAAACGTGCGAAACCTGTTCGACCGACAACGGTTGTGACGGATTGCCACGACGGGCCTCGGGCTTGGCCGCTGGAGTGCCGGGATTGGTAATCGTCAGCTGGGCACACAGAGAGGGTGCTTGGATCGTCATCACAGCCAGTGCGATCAAAAAAGTGTACTTCGTCGCCATCGGGATGCCCTTGTGGGTGGGGTGTTCGAACGCACCCGTCAGGCATAGCAAAAACGACCAGCCGATGGCAATGGAATCGGTCCGCTGAGGGAATGGTTTGGAAACCATCGTGCGGGGATCCTGGAACAGCAGCGTGGGCCGTTGGAATGATCGCTGCCGTTGTGGATTTGGCTAGACATCGTTGCAGGGAAAGGAATTCTGGCGAATCCCACTACGACGACGGTATCCGGCGGTCGTTTGCATGACCGCACGATTCCTAGTCGTCCTACTCTTGCGGCAACAGCACCGTGTCGATGGTGTGGATCCATCCATTGCTGCACCGGATATCCGTCTGGATCACACGGGCCGTGCCTAGGGAGATCTGTTGATCGTCATCGTCGATAGAGATCTTGATATCGTTGCCCTGCAGAGGAGAAAGCGTGTCGAGCAGTTGGATCTTCTCGGCGGTCCATGCGCCTTTGAAAACGTGGTTGTTCAGGACGGCGACTAACGCCGGTTCGTTCGCGGGTAGCAACAGTTGCTGCAGCTTGCCCTTGGGCAGTTTGGCAAAGGCTTCGTCGGTGGGCATCAGAACCGTGATCGGTTCGGATCCGCGAAACTGGTCCATCAAACCCGCGGCTTTGACGGCGGCGACAAACGCGTACAGTTTCGCTGAAACGGCGGTCTGAATGATGGGCCGGGCGACGATGTCAGTGGCGGCGGCATCGGAAGGCGTTTCGGGGGGCGTTTCGGGATTGGCGGGAACCCCCGGCACAGGCATCTGTGCCTCCGGTTTCTGCGGATCACTTTTCCGCTGCTGGGGAGTTTCCAGGCCGGTCTTGTCCAGGTCCGTCATTTTCAGGCTCGTCCGCTCTTGTTTGCCGGTTTCCGACGCAGCGTCCTGCGCCGCGGTGACCTCGGATGGCACCGTTTCTGCGGTTTGGGCTGCCGAAACCGGCGACGCCAAGATCATCATCAGCCCGGCGACCAGCAACCCGGCGACCAGCAACCTGGCGACCAGCGGCACGGCCCAGAACCCCACCGTCGGTTGGAAACGCGTCATGGGAAACGACGGCATGGCATGTTCTCAAATGCGGGCAAGGAAGCGTGGATGTGACGGCCTGGAAAGGACTTAGCGACGATGGCGTAGCGTTTTCGGACGTCGCTGGCGAAGTCGCTGATGCAGGCCAGGTGCGTCTGCACAGCCACGGAAACACGTGATTTTAGCAAATCTGGCGAGGATTCGATTCTCTTGCCGAAACCCTGGGCGATCCGCTTGGTTACAACCTATGAAGGCCGCCGAGTTTCAGATGAAAGTCCGCCGCAATGAGTCGAATCGTGAATTCACCGATCGGCCTACCGGCGTGTTCGCGGTCAAAAACTCCTATGGGAAATCGCACACATGAAATTCTCTTCTCGCACTTTTCGATTGTTCGCACTGTTGCTGGTTTCGGCCGGCATGACCGCGACCGCCGCCTTTGCCCAGGATAATAACCGTCGTGGCGG
This sequence comes from Rubripirellula lacrimiformis, assembly GCF_007741535.1. Taxonomy (NCBI): domain Bacteria; kingdom Pseudomonadati; phylum Planctomycetota; class Planctomycetia; order Pirellulales; family Pirellulaceae; genus Rubripirellula; species Rubripirellula lacrimiformis. Next base: position 7,145,787 of record NZ_CP036525.1, on the reverse strand, counting down.
CGGACGGGGTGGAATGGGTGGTGGTCGTCCCGGTGGTGGTGACCCAACCTTGGGACTGCTTCGCGTCGATCAAGTTCGCGAAGAATTGAAGCTCAGCACCGATCAGGTTGGCGCTCTGGACAAACTGAGTGAACAGATGCGTCCTGAACGCCCTGAAGGCGTCGATTTCCGATCGATGACCGAAGATCAACGCAACGAGTTCTTCGCAAAGGTCCGCAAGGACGCCGAAGAAAAAACAAAGGAGATGAAAGAGAAGCTAGAGGAAGTGTTGTTCCCCGAGCAGATCGAACGTCTCGGCGAAATCGCACTGCAGGTCCAAGGATCGCAAGCGCTGGAATCGCCTGAGGTCGTCAAGGAATTGACCATCACCGAAACCCAAAAGAAGAAACTTGCTGAAGTGCGCGAATCGCTGGGGCAAGAAATGCAGGCCAAGGTTCGGGAAATGTTCTCCAACCGTGACCGCAACCCGAACATGCGAGAAGAGTTCGCCAAGCTGCGTTCGGAAATGGACGACAAGATCTTCGCCGTGCTGACTTCGGATCAACGCAGCAAGTTCGAAAAGATGAAGGGCGACAAATTTGAAATGCCCGAAGGTGCCATGGGCTTTGGTGGCCCCGGCGGCGGACGTGGTGCTGCCGGTGGTGACCGCGGCGGACGTGGTGGCGCCGGCGGTGAACGAGGTCGCGGAGGTCCCGGTGGAAACCGTGGCCGTGGTGGCGACCGTGGACAGGGCGGTTCGGACCAGTAGCCTCCGTCAGGGCTGTCACGACACGCCCGGTTTTAACTCTTTTTTTCGGCTGCGGCGCAACGCTCCGCCGCGCCGATAGGGGCAAACTCTTTCGAGAGTTTGCCCCGTTTTTTTTGCCCCGTTTTTCTTTGCCTGTTCGGTATTGGGCTGCGACCGTTTCGGACGCACCAGTCACGCCCCCAACATTCCACGCCCTCCATCATTCCACGTCCTCCATCATTCCACGTCCGGGCAGGCGCTACGCGGCTTTGGACGGGCTAAGTGGCTTTGGCGGTGCCAGGGCGGATTCGATGTTCTGGCACAGTTGGTCGACCGTTCGCTTGGTGGCTCCGCGATGGCGGGCCACGACCGCCTGTGCCGATCGGCCTAGGCCGTCCGCGGCCGGGATCTCTTCCAGGCAACGCAGGACAAAGGCAGCCAATTCGGACTGGTTCGCGACTCGCACCGCAGCCTGAGCCTCGATCAACTGGTTGGCAATCTGTCGGAAATTGCGTGTGTTGGGGCCGAACGAAACCGCGGCGCCATAGCCGGCTGGTTCCAACATGTTCTGGCCGCCACGATCCCCAAAGCTGCCGCCCACGGTTGCGATCTGCCCGACACCCCACCAATCACGCAGTTCGCCGATCGTGTCCACCAGGATGACTTGATCGTTGTTCCAGTCATCGTCGTACATCGACGAGTCGGTGCTGCGGCGATGGACCTGTAAACCGGATTGTTGGACCAAGCGAGCGACGGAATCAAAGCGTTCCTTGTGTCGCGGAACCAAGATCAGCCGCAGTTCGGGATGTTCGACGCGAAGGCTCTGGTAGATCTCGATCGCCATCGCTTCCTCGGCACTCTGGGTGCTTCCCATGATCCAAACACGATGCCACGGATCGACCCCTGCCCATTGAACCAAACGCTGGACCGAGGCCACGTCGCGGGATGACGGCGCATTGTCGAACTTCAACGACCCGGTCACCGAGAGCCGATCGGGGGCGGCGCCACAGGCTTGGAAATGTTGACGCGTCGCGTCGTCCTGACATCCCACCCAATGGAGTCGACCGAAAGTGGTCCCCATCCACCTGCGGAATTGCTGGTAGCGTTTGGAACTGCGATCGCTCAGCCGGGCGTTGATGATCGATACGGGGCAGCCCCGGTCGGTCGCGATGCGGATCAGGTTGGGCCACAATTCCAACTCGGCAATCACCAACTGCAGCGGCGATAGATTCCTGAGGGTGCGTTGCACGGCCCAGCTGAAATCCAGGGGGCAAAAGAAGACGCGATGTTCGCCAAACCGGCTGATCGCCAAGTCATATCCCGTGTCCGTGGACGTACTGACCACGATGCAGACGTCCGGGCACTGTTGTTCCAGACGCTTGACCACGCCGGCCATCAAGTTCACTTCGCCAACACTGACCGCGTGCACCCAAACGCAGGGGCGTCCTTGGGTCAGGTCAGTCGCTTCGGACGCAGAGAGTCCCCATAACTTTTGGCGAGTCCCGCGTCGATAACGTCCATGACGAAGCGCCCGATAGGCGATCCAGGGCGATGCGACGGCCAGGGTGATCAAGTACAGGACGTTGGCAAACATAGGAATCCTTTCCTGGCGCGTTTACTCAGTGACCGTTGAACACGTCACTGACGTCGTTGCGTTCGCCTTGCAGAGAATGGAATTCAGGCGAATCCCAGTGCAAAGACGGACACTGATTGTTCCGACGGTCCCCAGCCAAACCCGGCGGCCAGCTAGCACCGTGTGGGGATGCCAAGTGCTAAACGCCGGGATCGGTTAGCTTCCTATTACTTTCGCATGTGACAGGCTTTGTACTTCTTTCCGCTGCCGCAGGGGCAGGGATCGTTACGCCCGACGCGAGGTCCGTCGTTGCGAATCGGGTCGGGGCGAACCTCTTCTTTTTGGTTGCTGGCGTCGGCAGCAGCCTGCGACGCGTTGTTGGTTTCCGCAGCCACGGCGAGTGCCGAATCGGCTTCTTCGTGACGAGCCTGGCCTTCGACGTAGGTGCTGCGAATGAAATCTTCGTTCAGTGATTCCATTCGGAAGATCAGGTCGGTGACGCGTTCGCCAATCGATTCCCACATCGATTCGAACAAACGCATGCCTTCGCGTTTGTATTCGACTTTGGGATCCATTTGGGCATAGCCCTTCAATCCAACGCTGCTGCGCAGGTGGTCCATCGTCAGCAAGTGATTCTTCCAGGAATCGTCCACGATGTTCAGCAACACTTGGCGTTCCATCCGTCGCATTTCAGGATGGAATCGATCATCAACGGCACCGTTGACGACCAAGGCAAGCTCGGTGCGATTCATCCGCGACAAGTCTTCCTTGATCGCGTTGTGATCCAGTTCTTCCTTCAACCAATGGACCAGCCCTTCCAGTTTCCCGGAGTTGCCCGCAGCGACGGCCGCCGTCGTTTTCTGGTCCGCCTTGCCGAACAGTTCAGCAAGCTTGGTTTCGGCTTCTTTGTGTTTGGAGTCGGCTGAATTGAGAGTGCCACGGCTGTATTCGATCAGTTGACCCTTCAGCTCGTCGCGAGTCAGGCGAACATCATCGATATTCAGATCGGCCGCAAAACGCCGGGAAACCCACTGGACCAATCCTTCGCGGTCCAGCGAAACCTGGCCACCCTGTTTTTCGGTAAAGCGTGACAGTCCCGTCAGTACCGGATACTCGGCTTCCTTGTTCAGGTAAGCCTCTTCGGCTCGCGCGGACAACGAATGCGCCACTTTGCGGCGGTCTTCGACGTCGCGGAATTCGTCCGGCGTGGTTTCGATGCCGAACTTGTGGTGCATCCAGGCACTGAGTGTGCGAAGTCCAAAGTCGGCGTCCAACATGACCTCGCCTTCGGTCAAGTCGATCGTGCCGACTCGTTCGCAGGCCTTCTTGGTCAGTTCGTCGATCATGTCGTCACGATCGAGTTTCTGCAGCGAGTGTTCCTGGTAGTTGGTGCCCAGCCGGGTGTTCGCCCAGTTGGCCAACGCCTTCCAGTTCCATTCGTCTTCCATCGCTTCGGGAAGATTTTCCTCGACGATTTCACCGACGGTGACTTCAGCTGCTCGTTCGGCCAGATCCTTGGCGTAGGAATCGGCCATTTCGAAGTCCATGTTCACGAAATCGCGGGCTTCCAACTGGCAATCCAGTTTCGATCCGGCGAAGGCGGCGAACGAATCGACCCCGTAATTGGTGTCCAAGAACGTGTCGACGTACTTGGTGATTTGACCGCGAACCAGTTCTAGGATCATGGTCCGTGAACTGTGGCCGTCCAACAGATTTTGGCGATAGCGATAAACGCGTTTGCGTTGTTCGTCCATCACTTCGTCATAGTCCAACAGACTCTTGCGAATTTCGTAGTTGCGTTCTTCGACCTTCTTTTGGGCCGCAGCGATTCGGCGGGTGACCATTTGCGATTCGATCGCTTCGCCTTCCTTCATGCCCAAGCGTTCCATCATGCTTTTGACGAAATCGCCGGCGAAGATCCGCATCAAATCGTCTTCAAGCGACAAGAAGAAACGGCTGGAACCGGGGTCCCCTTGGCGACCGCAACGACCACGCAATTGAAGGTCAATTCGACGTGATTCGTGACGTTCGGTGCCCAACACATACAGGCCACCGATCTCGCGAACGACCTTGCCCTCTTCGCTCATCTTTTCCCGCTCGTCGATCTCGTCGACCAGCTTGTTCCAAACATCGTCGGGAACTTCCAAGCGTGTGGGGTATTCGTGTTGCAGTTGGGCCCAAGCCATCGTTTCGGGGTTCCCACCCAAAATGATGTCGGTACCACGACCGGCCATGTTCGTGGCGATCGTGACCGCGGCCAGTCGACCAGCCTGTGACACAATGTCGGCTTCGCGACCGTGCTGTTTCGCGTTCAGGACTTCGTGTTCGATGCCACGTCGTTCCAACAGCGCCGACAATCGTTCGCTCTTTTCGATACTGACCGTTCCGATCAGAACGGGGCGGCCCTTACGTTCGACCGATTGGATCTTGGATCGCGGAACCCATTCGGCTTTCTTCTCGCCCTTCAACAGGATCGAGACCTCATCGTCGGTTTCGCTTTGGATGATGCCCCATAGTTCGTCGTCCTTGGTGGTCAGCACATCCCATTTGTGCGCCCGTTCGACTTCGTTGGCCAAGGCTTTGAACTTGTCCTTTTCGGTCAGGTAGATCAGGTCGGGATGTTCGATCCGTTGCATCACACGGTGGGTTGGGATCGCGACGACGTCCAAACCGTAGATCTTCATGAACTCGGTCGACTCGGTCATCGCCGTACCGGTCATCCCGGACAACTTTTTGTACATCTTGAAGATGTTCTGAAGCGATGCGGTCGCGAAGGTTTGGGTTTCTTGCTTGATCGGCACGCCTTCTTTGGCTTCGACCGCTTGGTGCAACCCGTCGGACCATTGACGGCCTTCCATCAGTCGTCCGGTGAACTCGTCGACGATCACGATCTGGCGATCTTTGACGACGTAGTTGACGTCCAATCGATACAGGAAGTGAGCCTTTAGGGCGTTGTCGATCAGGTGGGGCCATTCCATGTTGCCCGCGGTATAGAAGCTTTCGACGCCAGCTAGTTTTTCGGCTTCGCGGACACCATCGTCGGTCAACGTCACGTTGTGTTGTTTTTCATCGACGGTGAAGTGTGTTTCTTTGACCAGTTGGCGAGCAACTCGGTCGGCCTCTTGATAGCGGCCCAGATCCAGGTCGGCCGGTCCGCTGATGATCAACGGAGTCCGCGCTTCGTCGATCAGAATATTGTCGACTTCGTCAATGATGGCGTAGTTCAACGGGCCTTGGCACTGTTGGACATCGCTGGGGAATCGGTCGTCGCCCTTGGCCGCCGGACGCATGTTGTCGCGCAGGTAGTCAAAGCCGAATTCGTTGTTGGTTCCGTACGTGATGTCGCACTGATAAGCAGCCTGTTTTTCCGACGTCGACATGCCCGACTGGATGGCGTTCACCGTCAAACCCAGGTTCATGTACAGCGGAGCCATCCATTCCATGTCGCGGCGTGCCAGATAGTCATTGACCGTGATGACGTGGACGCCCTTGCCTTCCAATGCGTTCAGGTAGGCAGGCAGGGTCGCGACCAGGGTTTTTCCTTCCCCAGTCACCATTTCCGCGATGCCACCGGTGTGCAGCACCATCCCACCGATCAATTGGACATCGTAATGACGCATGCCCATGAACCGTTTGCCGCCTTCGCGACAGACCGCGAACGCATCTTCGAGGATGTTGTCCAGAGTCTCGCCGTCGCGCAATCGGCTGCGCAACACCTCGGTCTGGCCGCGAAGTTCGTCGTCACTGAGCGCCGCATACTTCGGTTCCAACGCCGTGACTCGCTCGGCCCGTTCGCGAAATCGCGTCACCGTTCGAGCGTTTGCGGAACCGAAAACGGCGGTAATGCCACGTTCAAAGGAGCCAAAAATGCCGCCGAAAACGACACCCAGGATGTCCCAAATCTGTTCAAAAAATGACATGGTTCTGTAAAGTTGGTTTCACCAAATGGCCGCTCGCAGAAAGCCGCTGGATGCGACGTCCGCTCGCGTTTGGAAGATATTCGTCCCTGAAAACGGCTCTGGTTCGCCGTCGCTGGCAACCACTCGGTCGCGCAGGAATCGCTCGTAAATCGTTCTGATAGCTAAAGTTACGGGTTTAGGAAAAATGGGTCAACTGCGATTGTGATCCCCCCACTTCGGGCCCCAAGGATACGGTTTCCAGGCTCCGGTGGTGGGAGTCTGGGCACGATGGGGGTACCGATGATACCGGGGTTCGTCACGAATCTTGCCCGCGGATCGCTAAAACAATTCGCCGCTTTCTCGGGCAGCCTCTAGGATTGGAGGGAAGAACTCTCTCTTTTCTCAAGCTTTTGGCTTCGTCGCCCATGTTTTCCTTCTTCCGCTGCCCGCATCATCGCGGTTTTCGCCGAATCATGCCACCGACCGTCGATCGTTGGGCGACAGGTTGTTCGCTGAGTGGTTGTTCGCGGCCGCACGTCTTTGCTTGGCTTGGAATCCTGGTTGCCAGTTGGACGCTGATGATGTCCACCCCGGACACCGCCCGCGGCCAAGGCGGCGGGCTTGGCAATTTCGGAGCCCTGGGCGGGGTCGAACTGACCGGCCAGTACCCACCCCAGTCCTACTATCTGGCGCTTCAGGTCTATCGCAGCGGGGACCTGCCCAATGCCGTCGATGCCTTCGAAGCGGCACTGCGCGGATCACGGCGCGATGTGAATGGGCGAATGATCGACGCCATTCCAGCCCTGGCCATGCTGGGCGAATGCTACTGGCACCTGGGCAATGTGCCGGCGTCGCGGGACTACACCGACCAAGTGTTCAACATTGCGATCCGCTACCACGGGTGGATCGGACGCGTGGACTGGGGGACTTCTGTTCAGGCAAACGTGCAACGAACCAAACCCAATTGGTTGTGGCCCGAAGCGGCTGCTGTCAATTTAATTCCGACGTCCCAGCGGATCATGTTCACCTCGGGCAAACAGTTGACCGAAGCCGACCTGGTTGCCGGCGGCAGGATCGAAGAACTGAATTTGCGGCCCATGGACATCGTCGAAATCATGCGCGGTGTCGCGGTGGCATCCCATCGGCGGCGGATCATCATGGGGCCACTGGCCGACGACGATGCGGTTGCCGCCACCTTGGTCGATGCGATCAAGTTCCCGCGAGACCTGAACATTCCGGTTGCAAGATCCCTGATCGGTTCGATGCGGACCGCGGGATACTTTGCCAAGCACAATGAAAAAAGCGTTCTTAGTGAAGCAAACCGCTCGGCAGTTGTCGGTGGGGTTCACCCGTTGTCGGCGATTGCATTGCAGTGCCAAGCGTCGACGATGGCGGCGTCTAGCCAACCCGATGCTGTGATCGCGATCGCGGCCAACGTGGCGAACGCGGCCGCAGTCACCGAACAACCCGAATGGATTGGCGAGGCAATGCAGTTGGCAGCCGGTTGTGCCAGCGCGGACCGGGCCGCCGGCGTGGCCAAGATGGCGACCGTCGCGGCAGGCGCCCTGAGCCGACAATCGCGTTTGGGGACGTTGCATTGTTTGATCGCCGCCGCCGACGCGGCGGTAACCGCCGGCAGCATCGACGATGCGTCGGGTCTGTTGTCGCAGGCCAGTGGCTTGCTATCGCGACGTGACGTCATCCAGCCGCGTTTGGAAGCCTATGGGGCATACGTGGCCGCCCGGATCGCCGCAGCCCGTGGTGCATCCTTTGGTGGCAATCAATCCGGCGATTTAGAACTGTCGTTGGCCAAGATCGAATCCTTTGCGTTGAATCATCGCGACCGAAAACAGATTCTGATTTCGATGCCGCGGATCTATCAGTTGGGATTGATTCGTCAAGCGATCGGCAACTCGGTTGGCGGCACGACGGGATCCCAATGGTTGGAAGCTTACAGCGACGAACCGACGATCGACGTTTGGCGACGTGACGCCGTCGATGCGTTGGCAGGCGTCATCGTGGACCGATCGGCGTCACACCAAGCACGCATCAACTTGGCCGCCGTGGGTGGATACGCCGAAGAACTTTTGCTGGCTTGCGATTCGATGTTGGCGGCGCGTTTCGTCGATCGGCTGCCCATCGGAGGCCGAATCGCGCGGGCGCGAGCGATCGCTGGCAACGACGATCTCGATCAGGCGGCCGACGTCGCCGAGATCCGAGCAGCGGCGGGACCCTTGATGGCCGAATTGCGTGCCGGGGCGCTGATCGGCGGTGACCCCAATCCACAGATGGTGGAAACGTTGGAATCCAAAGCTTTGTCCGTGGCGCTCTCGCGAGTTCGATTGCCACAGATGGTCGTGCCCCAATTGGATGCCAAGCTGCCAATCGCCAAGTTGCCGCCGCGGACCGGGCTGGTCACGTTCACATCCGTCGGCAATCGACTTTATGGCACGTTGTCGGGCGATGGGGAAACCGTGATGTGGAACGTCGCGGGCAGTTCCAGATTGTCGGGCGAAATCGGTCGATTGTTGATGGGCATCGGTGTCGGCAAGTCGCGTGGCAAGCGATTGCCCGAAGACGACGCTTGGAAGAAGGCCGCGCTTTCGATTCGCGATCGGTTGTTCCCCGACAACACTCTGGTCACCGCGGATCGTTTCGATCACCTGATCCTGGTGCTGGATGGACCGCTTTGGTACCTGCCGATGGAACTGTTCCCCAGCGAAGCGGAAGATTCTCCGATGTGGGCCGATACGTTTCAAATCCGGTACGCCCCCACACCCGGTATGGGAATGAAGCCGTCTGCGATGCCACCGTCCAGTCGCGTTGTGGGGATCACTTCGGACAAGTTCTTTGCACCTCGTGATAAAGACCTGAATGAATCGATCTTTGAATCCGTCATCGAATCGGCAGCTGAATCGATTCGATTGCCCGAATCGCTCAGTGTACCCACCGCCCTGTTGGGCGAACGGGTTGGGCACTTGGTGGTCGCATCGGCAAACCCGGCAAACTTGAAGGCACCGCTGGCGATGTCGCTGGCCTCGTACGATTCCTCGTCGCCCTATTCGACGACGGCGGCATGGTTGCGATTTCCGTTGGCGGCCCCACGTAGCGTGGTGTTGTTCGGGATGCGAACGTCGGTGGATGTCGGGAAGATGGGAACGGGCGACGAGATCTTCATGACGCTGTGCGGTCTGCACGCCGCCGGGGTCCGCAGTGTGTTGCTGTCGCGATGGGCTGTGGGCGGTGAATCGTCGGCGGCGCTGTTGCGAGAGTTTCTGCAGGAACTGCCGTTCACGGGCATGAACCATGCCTGGGGCCGGTCCCGAGAACTGCTGCGGCAACGCGAACTGGATCCGACCGGCGAACCACTGCTGATGCAAGCCGAACACGACCGCGAAGGTGTCACCGGCGACCAACCGTTGTTCTGGAGCGGTTATCTGATTTCGTCACCGCCGATGCCCAAGGCAGCCGAAGCACCGACGGCACCGTCGACCGAGAACCAACCCGCAGGGAACCAACGTGTGGGAAACGGGGCAGCCGAAATGCCTGCCGCCGACGCCGCGATCCCAGACGCCGCGATCCCAGACGCCGCGATGCCGGATGCCGCAATCCCTGATGCGGCCGCCATGGAGGACCCCGCTGCACCGGTTGCCGAAGCGATCCAGCCGGATGCTCCGTAGAACGCAGGACTCGGTCGGGGTGTAGGGCCGCCGGCCTGTGGTTCAGTCGGCCTGTTCTTCAGTCGGCCTGTGGTTCGGCTAGTTCCGGAAACACGCCCTCGTCCAGGTCCATGCGTTTGATGATCGCTCGCAGCCGAATCTGAAAGTCGCTCTTGTAGTTGGCGATCTGTTGTTCGGTTAGCCCGGTGGCTTCGGCGACTTGCTTGTTGGCTTTGCCGACGACGAACAGCAGTTCGATCGCTTTGAGTTTGGTCCATCCATCGCCGTCTTTCCAACGCTGGATCTGTTCAGCGATCGCGTCTCGGACGGCGGTCTCTTCGATCGCTTTGCGTTCGACGCTGCGAGCGATGGAGCTGGCCACGCGATCGCTCCCGGGCGGTTCCATCATCCGGTCGCCGCCGCTGCTGCCCCGGTGGTGCATTTGGATCGATGGGCGTCGGCCTTCCCGCCGCAAGTGGTCGGTCAACTTGTACGCACAGATCGAAAACAGATAGCTTTCCAATGGGCGATTGCCGTCGTAATTGGGCAAACTGATCAAAAAGCCCACGAATGCTTCTTGAACGATGTCTTCGCTGCTGGCCCGATTTCGAATTCGGCTGTCGGTGAAGGCCAATAATCTGCCTTCGAACCGCTCGATCAGCGTTTGCCAGGCGTCCGCGTCACCCTCGCGAATCCGCTGGACCAAGTAGGCATCGGCCTCGTTGGATTCCGTCGCATTTGAAGACACCATCAAGAATTACCAAAATACGAGGGGGGGGCAGAGGCTGCTGGAGATGCGAAACCGACTTCCTGCTTATCCAATCTAGCCGGGTGGCGTTGATTTGGAAAATACATCCTGCGGCGACGGCCCCCGGTGTCGGGATGGAAGCCGGTGGATCCGTCATTCACATCGCTGGCCGGGTTCGGATAGGATTTGACACGACCGACGGTGCAGGCAACGCGGGCGAAAACGATGTCGCGCGCCCCGCCAAGCCCGTTCTGGACCGAATGCATGCCACGCCAATGACCGATCCCTTGTCCAACGACACTCCCAACGACACACCGACTGACGGCCCCGATTCCACGGCCCACCAATCTGGCGCCGCCGATTCGGGTGCGGATGGTGCTGGCCGCCGTGATGCCGATCCCGGTCGCCCCGTTGATTCAGGGGCTGGCGAATCAACATCCGGGAATTCACCGTCCGGGGATTCAACATCCGGGAATTCACCGTCCGGCAGCGACAGCGACGATCAGGGGCACCGTGGATACGATTTGGAAACCGGTTTGCTGGCCCGCGTCCGCGACTGGGTCGACGTGTTCCCCTGGGTTCGTTTGGGCCAAACGCTGCGCATCGCCGCCTCGCCATCGATGCTTTCGCTGACTGCGTTGGCGATGGCGATCCATTTCCTCGGGATGTGGTTTTTGTTTGGCTCCGAACCGTTGGTGGACGCGGACCGTTTGCCACCGCAGATCTTGCCGCCACCGATCTTGACCAGTCCGTTGGCGGAACTGGAATCGTATTTCGTCACGTTGTCGCCCACATCGATTTACTGGAACTCTGACCGCTTAGGGGGGGGTTGGTCGGGCGTCGCGATCCTGTGGACGTTGTTGGTTTGGGTGCCACCGGTGCTGTGGCTAACACGCCAAGGCGCATTGTTGACCGCCGGGCGGACCATGGCTGGCAATGCGATGATGTCTCGGCACGTCATCGCCCGCACACCGGCTGCGTGGTTGTCGGCTTTGGTGCCGGTGCTTTGCATCGGGTTGATCGGTGTCGGGTTGATTGTCATCGGGGCGATCGCGCGAGTCGTCACGGGGCCCGCCGCGGTGGGCTGGGCGATGGGATTGATTGCGACACTGGTGGCGATCCCCGGTGGGCTATTGTTGTTCGGTTCTTTGATCGCGGTCCCACTGGCTTGGGCGGCGATCGCCAACGAAGCTGATTCGGATCCGCTGGATGCGTTGAGCCGAGGTTACGAATATTTCTATCGGCGTCCGCTGCATTGGATTTCGTATGGGCTGGTTTCGTTGGTCATGTTGGTCATCGTGGCTGCGATGGCATCAGGAGTTGCCTGGGCTAGCGAGCTGCTTTGCGTGGCGATGATCGAAACGGTGGGCGGCCCCCCACAAACCGTCGAGGCGGTTCAATTCTGGTGTCACAAGTTTCCGACCGTCGTCAGCCTGACTCTTTTCTGGGCGATGGTGGGCGGCGTCTACCTGTTGGTTCGTTGCAATGCAGGCGGCCAGGAAGTCGAAGACCTTTGGCAGCCCAAGCCACCGGCCCCGCCATCGATGCCCGAACTGCCCTAGCATCGCTGTCGTCCGCGACGTCCTTGACGACCGGGTATGATCGGACGCGTCGTCAATTGCATGGCGGCCGGTGCGCGGTCGGTTCGGCGGCGAACCATCAACGCCATTTCTGGATCCCGCTGAAAGACATCGATCATGCCAACCCATCCGATCCTGGCCCGACTTTGCCTGGGCGTATTTTGCTGTGCCACCATGGGGGCGGCCGCAAATCTTTCGTCCCGTCCGCTGTTGGCCCAGGGCGCCACCGCAGCTTGGCGGCCGGTTGCGTTGGATCACCAGATTGATCGAGTCGCCCCGTGGACTGGCATCGTGCTTTGGAATGACAACGACAAGGCCACCAGCGACGCCATCCAGTTGGAATATCGCTACGTCCGGTACAACGACATCGTCGGCGCCGACGGCAGCTACCGATGGGCCGAAGTTGACAATCTGTTGGACCAGATCGCATCGCGCCAGCATCAAGCCATCCTGCGGTTCTATTTTGTCTATCCCGGCAAACCGGCCGCAGTGCCCGAGTCGCTCACCAAGCAGCCCGGCTATCGTGGCGTGACAGCCAAGTCCGAAGGCAAGTCAACGGGATTTGTGGACTGGTCCCATCCCGCAGTCGAAGCGTTTGTGATCGATTTCTATTCTCGATTCGCCGACCGATACGATCGCGATCCACGCTTGGCCTACCTGCAGACAGGATTCGGTTTGTGGGGCGAATACCACATCTACGATGGGCCCCGCGGGCTTGGCGAAACTTTTCCAAGCAAAGCTTTTCAAACCCGGTTTTTGAATCATCTGGCGTCGTCGTTCAAGCAGACCCCGTGGATGATCTCTGTCGATTCGGCCGATGGTGATTATTCGCCGTTCGAAGAACAACCCCAACTGCTGGAGATCGACTTTGGCGTGTTCGATGATTCGTTCCTGTGCAAACAACATGCGAAGGTCAATGCACGGAACTGGCAGTTCCTAAAGATCGATCGTTGGAAACGATCACCGGGCGGGGGCGAGTTCAGTTATTACAACCGGCGTGACCAAAAGAACGCCTTGTCGAAAGCGGGCCCCAACGGTCGTTCGTTCGAAGACATGGCCAAGGATTTTCATGTTTCGTTCATGATTGGCAACGATCAGCCCCGTTACCAGGAAATGAACCGGATTGCCGAAGCCGGCATGGCGACCGGGTATCGGATTGAAATCGATCAGTGCAGCACCAACGGTGACGATTGGCGTATGACGGTCACCAATCGCGGCGTCGCACCGATGTACCACGACGCCTACGTCAGCGTCGCGGGCAAACGTTGTGCACAATCGTTGAAAGGACTGTTGCCGGGCGAAAGCTTGACTTGCCAGATCGCCGGCGCCGGCAGTGCCGCTGATATCTCGATCCAATCGGATCGTTTGGTCGATGGCCAAACGATCCCATTCGCTGCAAAGTGAACCGCAATTGAGTTCGCGAAGGATCGACTACGGCAGATCCATCACGACCAATTTCTGCGTTTCGCCTTCCTTGCCAATGATCGCGATGGCTTGCGAATCGGAAAACTTGTCCATCTGCGTCACGCCGTCAAACGCGTCGATTGTTTCGAAGGCTTGTCCGGCGGTGCCACCGCCACCAACCCGCTCGGTCAATCCCGGCGCGTTTTGGATTTGGTCGGTGCTGATCTTCATGACTCCACGGGCCGTGTTGCTCATCAACAAATTGGTCTGGCCGTCTTTTTCGTAGGCGATCAAATCGATCGGGCTGTTCCAGTTGCCCAGTTCGGCAACGGTTGTGCCCCGGACCGTGTCTTTGCCGCCTAGGCTATCGATTGGGAACCGGACCAGTGGTGTGCACGTGAACCCCGCCAACAAGGTTGGCAAACCATCGATCGTCATTGGGATGAAAGTGCGGATCGCAGGTTCTTCGACGCGTCCATGAGCCGCGTGATAAATCTGGACATTGGTGACGACGCTGTTGTCCGAAAACGGAAACGAAAACTCCATCACGTTCGATGGGGATTCATCGGCCGAGATACCTGACACCATGACCTTGCCGTCAAAGAAGGCGATGTCGGTGATCGATTCCAGACGCAGATTCTTTTGGCGTCGACCTTCGCCGGTCAGTTTGTCGGCTGGCGGATTGGGCAATTGTTTGCGGGCATGTTCGACCTTGCTGAGATTGATCATCTGGACCGTGCCATCATGGCGGATTCGCGACAGGTGTCGACGACCTTTTCCTTCGGCCGAAACGATGATGGTTCCTGAATCGGGATCGACGGCCAAGTCGCCGATCGTAATGTCACTGCCGTTGGATCGCACCGCATCGCCAATGGCCCGGCGGATATCAGCGATTTCTAGCTTTGCGGCGTCCTTGGGATTCGCAGCGGCGTTGGTCGTTGCCGAAGCGTCCGGGGCGATCGCGATCGCGTAGACCGTGGCGGCTTTCGGATCGCCGACCAGCAACACACCTTTGCCGGCGAAAGTGATCGGGCCAAGCGACTGGAGTTCCACCGGACCGGGCGTCAAACCATAGTGGTCGGCAGCGGACACCGGGTTGGGCGCCGACACAAACAGAGCCAGGGCAACGGCGGCCACCGACGCGATTTGCGACGACCCCAGCGGGGCGACCTGAAATCCAAACAGCGAGAACTGAACGGGCGAGCACATTTTTGTCTTCCTTCCAACGAGTTTTAGGAAACCGATCGCAACCGGGTTGGCCCCGATTTGTTTGATCCTATCGTTTTCAAACCCTCGCCGGTGGCTTACGTTTTGCGGATTCTAGGTTTTCCCCACGGAGAAGTTTTTGATGAGCGCCGAAGCTAAATTGATCGAACTGAAGTTGGAATTGCCGCCGTCCCCGAAACCGGTTGGCGTGTACAAGCCGATCGTGATCGCCGGCAACATGGCGTACCTGTCCGGCCACGGCCCGCTGAAAGCCGACAAAAAGCTGATCACCGGTCGACTGGGTTTGGACATGGATGTGGAAGCCGGGTACGAGGCCGCTCGCATCACCGGCTTGGGAATGCTGGCGACTCTGCAAACCAATCTCGGCAGCCTGGACAAGGTCAAGCGTCTGGTAAAGCTGCTGGGATTGGTCCGTTGTACCGACCGATTTGATCAGCAACCCGCCGTGATCAACGGATGCAGCGAACTATTCCGCGACGTCTTTGGCGAAGAAAACGGTGTCGCAGCCCGCAGCGCCCTGGGCACCAACGCCCTGCCCGGTGGAATCGCCGTCGAAATCGAAGCGATCTTCGAAGTCGAAGTTTAATTCGCACGCAAGCGGTGAATTGAAGGTTGCGAAATTCGCCAACGGCTTGTCGATTTAGTCGAACTTTCAGCGACCCTAGTGATCCGCTGGCCGTGAGGCCACGGGCATTGGGGGATTCCCGGCCGCTGACGAGAACGGCCGGCTTAGCCGCCGAGCGGGCCTCACGGATAGCGATGACTGACGCAATCTTGATCTCCTCGGCTGAGCCGCCCACAGACGGCCTCGCCGATCTGCTCGCTGGCTCTGGCGGATCGCTTTCATCGACGTCAGGTTTTGCGGTACAGCCGAATGTCGTTCGGGCCACAGAACATCAACAGCAGTGCACCGCGAGCGGCGTAGCGTTCGAAGACGACCTCGTGAAAGTCGTCTTCGCCTGGCCAAGGATAGGAATACACGATCGCAAAATCGTCCAAGTCCAATCCGATCTTCGCATAAGCATCGGGGACCGGGTGTCCCAAGCTGGGCAGCATTGGATCGTCGGCCAATCGCTGTGCGCCCGGCGGCAAAAAGTTGCCGTGAAACAGTTCCAGTTCGACATCCCAGTCGGCAATCGTTTCTCGGCCTTGGGTTAGCAGGACATCTTCGGCTTCGATGCCGATCACGTCCAAGCCAAGCGTCGCGGCTGCGGCACTGACGATTGCGAACCCGCATCCCCATTCGACGAATCGCTGGCCGATCGTCATTTGGGTCTGAAGTGTCCAGTCGAGTGACTGATAAACGTGGGCATAATCGGCCGCGACAAACTGCTCGATCTGGGGCCGATCCCAACGGTCCTGGAACCTTTCGATTCGGGCTAGCGCAGAATCAATGCGCTGTTTGATTTTGTCAGGAATCGGCCTGCGATCAACGCTGGATGGGATTTCAATTTTTTTCAGCACGTCTTTTTCGATCAGCGGGCGGGGAGATGTTTGGCGAGCGATGTGTTTGGGGCGACCGGCAAAGTTCGAAGTCGATGTTTAAGGGGGCGGCAACCTGCTGGTTTCTAACCTATGATTGACCTACCGTGTCAGATGCAGTCCCAAGGATGCCCGCATGACGAATTTAACCCCCACCAAGAAGCTGCCCCGGTCCACGGACCGACGGGAACAGCAGGACCTGAAGCAGCAGGATCTGCACGGCCCGGCGGCTGCGTCCGCCAAGCCAAGTGGGGAAGTTGCGTACCGGGATAAATTCTTTGACGACGACCAGATTGATGATGGGCTGACCTTGGAAAACTGCGAAGCCCTGATCGTTTGCATGGACGCGGGCAGCTTTGCGATCGTTCGACCCGACGGGAAACAGAATCTGTGGCCAACCCAAGGTGGATGGGACTGTGTCCGTCAACTTCAGCCCGGCCAGACGGTCATCTACCAAGGCAAACCGCGGCTGGTCTGTGCCGTCGACGTGTTCCGCTAAACCGTGTGGTGTCGCGCCCCACGCGAACCGCCCAGCGGACGCTTGCGCCGGACCTGCCATCAGACGCTTGCGCCGGACCTACCATCAGACGCTTGCGCCGGACCCACTAGGCGGTACCTTCGTCGGTTGCCCCGTCCAAGTCCGGATTGACCGCGTACTGCCAATTCAACATTTCGATGTCGTCCATGTTGGCCCATCGGCTTTGTTTGCCCCACAACGGATCGTGGCAGATCGGGCACTGCGCGTCTTCGATCGCCGGGTACTGATGCGGCGTCGCGATATCGGGTTCTAACCAAATCGCTTCGCATTCGTCACAGATGATCAGCCCGTGTGGTTCGGTCGATCCGGTCTTGGCAAAACGGTCTTCGGAATTTTCGTCCGCGACACCGCAGACGCGGATGCCACACAGTCCGCCACCGCAAACGGGACAGAAATCAATGGAATGTTTGGGGCTCACGGCGAGCAGGCTCCGATGGCAGGAAGAGGGATGTGTGAAAATTGTTCGGTATCGATGTTCGAAGTTTGGGGGGGACTGCTACATCGGGTAGGCCGTGATGACTCGGTCGCCATCGAGCACGATTCGGACCCGTCGGGCCATCGGGTTGCGTTTGCGTTTTCCGTCGCGTCCGCCGACAAATCCGATTCGGCCTCCCATGTCGACGGTGTAGATCGTTCGCCCATCGTCGACCTTCTTGGTGGTTCGCTGATTCTTCTTGGCCCGTTCGTAAGCGCGATCGATCGTCACCAACGCGCCTTCCATGTCGCCATCAAAGACACCATGGCTGCCGGGACGTCCAGGGTCGTCCTTGGTATGCCGCCGCAGGTGTTCCAGTCGGTGTCCTTCGGCGCTGCCGGGCGTGTACAGCAATCCGGCCGGCGATAGGTATCGATTGGGCGAAACCTCTTTCAGCAATCCGTGCAGCAGGTCGTCTGAACCTGTTGCCGAACCGGCCCCCCCCGCAGTCGGCGAATCGTTGGCCGTCGCGGTCGACATGGGCGACGAAGATCGATCGACCGTATCGCCGGTGGTTTTTGCGTTGGACGGGTTGGTGCCGACCGCGCTGGTATCCCCAGTCTTGGTGCCACCACCCTTCGCATCGGATGCCGAATCCGCCATGCGAACGTTGCCGTCACGGTCGGTTTGCACCGCCGGCAGCGACCACCCAAATCGCTCGTTCAGCATCGGGGCAGAGAACGAATAGATGGCGACCAGGGCGATCACGGCTATCCCGCCAGCCTTGGATTTGCCGCCGATGCGTCCTGATCCCTTCTGGGAAAATCCCAACGATGTCTGGGCTGACTGCGGCACCGAATCATCCTGCTCAGGCGAACCGGACATGCATCTCTCCTTATTCATTTCAAACGAACCCAGACTCAAAATCGCTGGTCCTGAACGATTGTAGACCAAGCGTCGATTTTCGGATCCCGGCACGGCGGTGGCATGACCGTAATTCTCGGAAGGGAGATTTGGCGGAATTTGTCCGAATCTAACGACCAGGGGCTCTGCGCGCTCTGGGGCGTGGTATTTTTCAAGCAATCAGTCAGACTGGATAGGCTGACGAGCATCGCACGATTCCCACGCAGAAATGCGGCCGTGCGAGTTTCACCTTTGACACGCTTCACCGAGAACATTTGTCATGCGAAAGATGGTTGGATTGCTGGTTTTACTTGCCGCAACAGTTTGGATCTCTGACGATGCCGCGGCCGAACCCGGCTGGTCACCCGTCATCATTGCTACGGGCGAATATCGTCAGCAGATTGAATCGATGCCAATCGAGATGCGTCCTTATCGGCCTCTGCACGTGTACGGAAACACGGTTCGCCGGAACTATTATCGAGGCAATCCGATGCCGATGCCGACGACGCGGATGGATGTCCGCCAACCACGTCGCCAGCCACTGATTCGCCGCATGTTCTAAGCTGGACGCTGCGTTGACTGGTTCCCCCCCGGATTGGTCGGGGGAATCTGGCAGTCGAGCATTTGATTTGAGAAGATTTGATCTAGAATGATGGATGCTTCGATCCGCCAACCACGGTGGAAGTCTTGTCCTATCGCTCGAAATCACGGTTCATCGACTCAATGGCTCCTCCCGAACTCCAAGCTGCGACCACATTGGCCCAGTGGATTGGTAAGCGTGCGGAGCTTCACGGCCAACGCCCAGCCATCACCTATTTGGATGATGACCAATCCGAGACCACGTGGTCGTATGCGGAACTGTGGCGACGGTCCTGTGCCGTTGCTGCGATGTTGGATGCTTTGGATGTTGGGCCGAGGGGCGATGGTGCCCCCCGGGCATTGTTGCTGTATCCACCGGGCATCGAATTTCTGTCGGGTTTCTTGGGATGCCAGATCGCAGGTTGGACTCCTGTCCCCACCTGCTATCCGAAACCTGGTCGCGAGATTCCGCGGCTCGATTCGGCCGCCAACGATTGCCGCCCGGACGCAATTCTGGGCGATCGTTCCAGCATTGATGGGCTGGATTCTGACAAATTGGGGCCATCGGCGGTCGCCGCCGCACGCGTGGTGACCCAGATTGATGATGCCGCCCAAGCGAGCCAAGCATGGATTTCCCCGGATTCGCTGGCGTCCGACGGTGAATCTTTGGCGCTATTGCAATACACCAGCGGTAGCACCAGCGAACCCAAAGGGGTGATGGTTCGGCACCGCAACGTGTTGGCCAATCTGGAAGCGATTCGTCGCGGATTTCACATCGAATGGCAAGCGCCAGAGACTCCCGATGCCGAGATCGAATGTGGCGTGTTCTGGCTGCCGTTCTTTCACGACATGGGACTGATCGGCGGAATCCTAGAACCGTTGTACGTGGGCGGACGCACGGTTTTGATGAGTCCGCGGTCTTTCTTGCAACGTCCGCTCCGATGGCTGCAGGCGATTGGGGATCACCGGGCAATGATCAGCGGCGCGCCGAATTTTGCCTATCAATTGTGTGTCGACCGAATTTCGCCGGATCAAACCGACGGCTTGGATCTAAGCCGTTGGCGGATTGCGTTTTCAGGTGCGGAACCCATCCTGCCGCGAACGTTGCAGGATTTTGCCAGCCGTTTTTCTAGCAGTGGGTTTTCGTCGGATTCGTTTTACCCCTGCTATGGTTTGGCCGAAGCGACTTTGTTGGCCGCCGGCGGCGATGGCCCGAAGACTCCCAAAGTGTTGACGGTCCAGCGAGAATCCTTGGGGACGGGCCGACCGCTGGTGACGCCGGATGGTCGCGGGGCCGCGTTCCAGAAACTGGTGTCCTGTGGCACGGCGTCTTACCAGAACGAATTGAAACTGGTCGACCCAGCAACCTGCCGCGAAGTGGGCGAAGACACGGTTGGCGAAATTTGGTTGCAAGGCACCAGCATCACCGGCGGCTACTGGAATCGTGACGACGAAAACGCCGCCATGTTCGATGCCACTTTGGACGGCGGTCAGTCGGGTTATTGCCGAACGGGCGATATCGGATTCTTGCATCAGGGCGACTTGTACGTCACCGGCCGGCTAAAGGACGTCATCATTTTGCGTGGTCGCAACCTGTTCCCCCAGGACATCGAAGCCACCACCGCGGCAACGATCGGTCCCGATGGTGGACAGTGCGCCGCGTTTTCGGTCGAAGGCGGACGCGGCGAGGCATTGGCGATCGTGGCTGAATTGCCCCGACGGTCCGACCCTGCCGGGTTGCCCGATTTGGTGCGTTCGATCCGCCGTGCGGTGATCGAAGTCCACGAAGTGGATCCGCGTCACGTGTGGTTGGTCCGCCCGGCCATCGTGCCGCTGACCAGCAGTGGCAAGGTGCAGCGGAGCCGATGTCGCGAACTGTTTGATGCCGACGAAATCAAAACCAAATACCGTTACGACCGATCATCCGGTGCCCAGCAGGTGCCGATCACGATCCCCGTGTTGCCATCCCAGCCACATCCCGACGACTTTGCGGCAGTAGTCGCCGAAACCGAAACTTGGATGACCAAGTGGCTGGTCGCGCGGGCGGGCGTGGACCCGTCGGATGTCGAACTGGAAAAACCATTTGCCGACTATGGTCTCGATTCGATGACCGCGGTCGAAATGAGCGGCGAAATCGAGGACTGGTCGGGTGTCGAACTGACACCGATCGTCGCTTGGAACTACCCTACGGTTGCCCGGCTTAGCGAATTCATCGCCCAGCAAATTGTCGGCGTGGCAGACCAGCAAACCAATCAAAACGAAATCTCGGACGCAGAGTTAGACGGTCTACTCGACGAAATCGAGGGCCTTTCTGACGACGAAATCAACCATGCATTCGCCGACAAACGACCCACCTAAATCGGATCCTGCCGCACCTGTCGGTGACCGTATCGCCAATCTGTCGCCCGCCCAGAAAGAACTGCTGCGAAAACGTCTGGCCCAGCGACGCCGCCAAGCGGGCGCCGTCGCCGGCGACTCGGTCGCGCCGGATGTCGCCGCTCGTGTCGCCGCACAGCCACCGCAATCGGGGCGATCCCAAGACGTCGCGATCGTTGGAATGGGGTGCCGATTTCCCGGCGCCGCATCGATCGACCAATATTGGGATCTGATCGAATCCGGCCGCGAAGCGATCGGGCCGGTGCCCGGGGACCGCTGGGATAGCGAACGCTTCTTTGATCCGACCGGACGATCACCTGGGAAGATGTCGGTCAACGCAATGGGCGCCATCGATGACGTTGACCAGTTCGATGCCGCGTTCTTTGGGATCACGCCCCGCGAAGCGTCTCGGATGGATCCACAGCAACGGTTGCTGTTGGAAGTCACTTGGGAAACATTCGAAAATGCCGGCATCCCCATCGAATCGATGGCTGGGTCGAAAACCGGCGTCTTCATCGGCATCGGTGGCACGGACTATTCCAAGATCCCCGCTCGCTATCCCAACTATTTTGATCACGTCGACGCGCACATCGGCACCGGGAACGCACTTAGCATCGCAGCCGGCCGGATCTCGTACCTGTTCGATTTCCAAGGTCCGTCCTACATCGTCGACACCGCCTGTTCGTCGGCTCTGGTTGCGATCCACAATGCCGTTGTGACGTTGGCCACCGGGCAATGTGACGCCGCCGTGGCGGGCGGAGTGAATCTGATCCTGTCGCCCGAAACGACCATCGCGTTCTCCAAAGCTAGGATGCTTAGCCCCGATGGGCATTGCCGGCCCTTTGACGATTCGGCCAACGGGTATGTTCGCGGTGAAGGCTGCGGCGTTGTGCTGCTGAAACGGCTGTCGGATGCCCAACGAGATGGGGATCCCATTCTTGGCGTCATCCGCGGCAGTGCCGTCAATCAAGATGGCCGTACCAGCGGGATCACTGCCCCCAGCGGCCCGGCGCAAACCCGTGTCATTCGGGATGCACTGCAGCAGGCGAATCTGAACATCAATGACATCAGCTATGTCGAAGCCCACGGGACGGGAACGCCACTGGGAGACCCGATTGAACTGATGGCGCTGTCGGAAGTGTTTGCCAGCCGCGATCCGAATCTGCCGGCCGTCCGCGTCGGCAGCGTCAAAGCCAACATCGGCCACACCGAAACCGCATCCGGGATCGCAGGTTTGATCAAGGTGTTGCTGATGTTCCAACAGCGACGCATCCCCGGCCAGGTCAACTTTCACAACCTGAACACGAATGTCCGGTTCAATCGAACGGAAATCCAGATCGCCGACACGACGACACCCTGGGACCTGCCGTCGGGAATGCCAACGGTCGCAGGCGTCAGTTCGTTCGGATTCGGCGGCACCAATGCGCACCTGATCGTCCAGGCTGCTGCCAAGTCTGAAAGCACGCCGGGATCGCTCCATCATGATTCATCTCGTCAGCACTCTGCATCGGCAACGCGCCCGATTGCACCTGAAATCGTCCTGCCGCTTTCCGCCGCCGATTCGGATGCGCTGCCGGTTCTGGCCGAATGTTATGCCGATGCAATTGCCACGTCGGGCGATATGGATTCGGCCGCCGGTTTTCGTGACATTTGCGGCACCGCAGCAGTCGCCCGTTCGGGCTTGGTGGAGCGAGTCGCGATTGTCGCTGCCGATGCGGACCAGATGGTGCGGCAACTGCGCGAGTTCGCAAGCCGCGATCCGGACCACACGGCATCCGCGGTTGGGACCGTCTTGCGAGGCCGGAAACCTGTTGGTCGACGACGCAAAGTGGCGATGCTGTTCACGGGCCAAGGGGCCCAGTACGTCGACATGGGACGGCGACTGTCCGAAACGATGCCTGTTTTTGCGTCGGCCCTGCAGGCCTGTTCCGATTCGATCGATGCGGAACTGACCGTGCCGCTGGCGCAGATTTTGGCGGGGCAGTCGGGGGAACTTACGATTGACCACACGTCCTTTGCCCAGGTCGCTATCTGCGCCGTTCAGTGTGCGTTGGTCGATACGTTTGGGCATTTCGGAGTAGTCCCCGATGTGGTCGCCGGTCATAGCATCGGCGAGATCGCGGCCTTGTACGCTGCCCAGGCGATCTCTCGTGATGACGCGTTGCGGATCGCCGCCCACCGTGGGGCCGAAATGGGACGTTTGCCGGCCGGCGGTACCATGGCTGCGATCTTGGCCTCAGCGAACGAAGTTCAAGATTGGATCCGGCAATCCAAATCGACTGCGGTGATCGCAGCCATGAACGGACCTGGCAACACGGTCATCGCCGGACTCGCCGACGAGGTCGATCGGGTGCTTGCGATCGCTCGGCAAAGCGACGTGGTGGTGCGACCATTGCAGGTGTCGCACGCCTTTCACAGCCCGTTGATGAAACCCGCGGTTGAACCGCTGCGAGCCAAGTTGGCGTCGTTTTTGAAACCTGCTGTGATCCCTCGCAATGTGTCGTTCCTTTCTTCGATGACCGGTGCGCGATACGATCAGCCGATCGATGTGGATTACTGGATCCGACACTTGGTGGCCCCGGTTCGATTTACCGACACGATCGATCAGCTGAGTCGCGGTCGGCTTGATATGGCGATCGAGATTGGCCCGAAATCGCAGTTAGCGGGAATGATTCGTCATGCCTCGGCGGCAACGGCTGATGCGGATGAAGCCCATTCCTACGTTTGCGTGCCATCGCTAAATCCCAAAACCGATGACTATCAATCCTGGGTATCGGCGCTGGCGATGGCTTGGTGTGTCGGGGCGCCGGTTCAGTGGGCAAAGTTGGCGACGATCTTTCCAGTGGACCTCGCCCATCTGCCGACCTATCCATTTCAACGTCAACGGCATTGGTACGATCCACCTGGGATCGGCAACGATGGCGGCGCTGGGGATCGAGTTCATCCGTTGTTGGGTTCGTCCCAGTCGCTGGCCGATGGAAGAACGATCTACACGAACGTCGTTCGCAAATCCGACCCAAACTATGTTTCCGATCACGTGGTCAGTGGATCGGTGACGATGCCAGCGGCCGCATGGATCGAAACGCTGCGTGCGGCGGCCAGCGTTTCGATGCCCGATGGTTTTGAACTGCGCGAAATCGAAATTGACCGCGCATTGTTTTTGGATGACGATCAATCGGTCACGCTTCAAATCACGGTGGACGCCGGCGTTCGACGCCATTCGATCCACATCGATTCGCGTACGGATGAACCCGATGCGAACTGGCAGCGATGTGCATCCGCAGTGGTGATCGTTACGGATGCCGAGTCAGCCTCTGATGAACCGGATGGCAGCCAACGCATCACGCCGCTTTCGCCACCCCCGTTGTCGGCCGGTGGGATCGATCCGGATTGGCTTTACGATCGTTTCGATGACGCAGGACTGCAGTACGGGAACTATTTTCGCGTGCTCGATCAGATCGTCTCGGATCGAACCTGTGCCAGCGGCAGCCTTCAAATCCATGACGATCTGGCCAGCGATGTTGGTCGCCTGCGGCTGCATCCCACGCTGCTGGACGGCGCCCTGCAGTTGATTGCCACCGTGGCACCGACGGCCCATTCGCTGACGTCGAAACCGTCTGCTGCCGATCCCGAAATCCCGAATCGTCCACACGATGCGGCATCGGGTAGCGACCCGGTGGAAACTTATCTGCCCGTCGGTGTCGGCCGGTTGATCGTGCAAAGTGATCAACCCATCGCATCGGCAATCGTGGTTCGCCGCGACAGCGATACCGCTGGCGAATTGATTGCGGACGTCGATTGCTTGGATGCCACCGGCAAACCGGTTGCCATGCTGCGTGCGGTGCGTCTAACCAGCTTGTCGCGAAGGCAAGATTCGGGAATGGTCGACACCCAAGCTTGGCGCTATCAAGTCATCTGGACGGAATCCACGGACGTTCCACCGCCGCACACCGGCGGATCGGTGGATGGCTCTGATTCCGATGGGGATGCAAACGGACCAACCGAATGGTTCGGGGATCCGGTGTGGACATCCGGTCCCGACGTGGGTGCGAATCGTCAACATCGGCGGCCGCATTGGGTGTATGTCGTGGCGCCCGATCTTGCCACCGACGCGAATGGTTCGGTTGCCGACACTTTGTCCGGCGAGGCGTTCATTGCCGATGATCGATCCATCGACCGGGTAACTGATGTGATCCACTGGGTTCAGCAGGCGTTGGTTGCCGATCCACCACCGCGTTTGACGGTGGTGACCTGTCGCGCGGCCGCCGTCGTGGATGGTGATCCTGTGGATCCGGTCGCTACTTCGGTCGCCGCGGTTTGCCGAGTGGCGGCCAACGAACATCCGCAGCTGGATCTACAGCACTTGGATGTCGACAAGTTTGACGACGATGCGGGCGTATCGGTTTCCAACGCACTGTCGCAATTGCCGACTGAAACCGAATCGGCTTGGCGCGATGGACGTTGGTGGCATCCTCGCCTGCAATCCACACGCACGCTGCCTAGTCATTCGACGATTGCTGATGCAGCAGCTGCCATCGAAATTGCGGTGCCCACATCCGGGGCTTACCGAATTCGGTTGGACGGTACCAATCGATTGGACGGACTGATCGCCGAGCGAATTGTGCCTCCGCCGGCTGGCGACGGCGAAGTCGGTGTGTCGATCAGAGCGGTTGGTTTGAACTTCAGTGACGTCTTGAAGGCGATGGGGCTCTACCCCGGCATCCGTGATGACGTCACACCGCTGGGGATCGAGATCGCGGGAACCGTCACCAAGTTAGGGGCCGGCGTTGATCGGTTCAGCCTCGGCGATCGTGTGATGGGAGTCGTGCCGCACGGATTTGCCACCGACGATGCAACGCATGACTACTTGCTTGCCAAGATCCCGGCGAACTTTACCGACGAAGAAGCCGCCGTGCTGCCGATCGCTTTCATGACAGCCCATCATGCGATTTGCAACATCGGTCGAATTCGACGTGGGGAATCGATTTTGATTCATGCCGGGGCCGGTGGGGTTGGCTTGGCGGCGATTCAGGTCGCACAAAGCATGGGGGCCACCGTGTTTGCGACCGCCGGAAGCACCGTCAAACGAACACTGTTGGTTCAGCTTGGCCTGGATCCCGACAACGTTTTTGACAGCCGTGATATCCGATCGATGGATCGATTGCGGTCACGGACCGGCGGCCGCGGTGTCGACATCGTTCTGAATTCACTACCTGGCGAATGGATCGACGAGTCATTGCGTGCATTGGCTCCCTATGGCCGATTCCTTGAAATCGGCAAGACCGACATCTACCAAAATCGTCCCGTCGGGCTAGCGCCGTTCCAAGACAACTTGACCTATTCGGCGATTGATCTGGATCGGATGTTTCGCAGCCGCGCCGACGAAGTCCGTGAACTGTTCGACCAGGTGGTACGCCAATTCGAAGCCGGTATCTATCGGCCGGTGCCCATTACTTGGTTCCAGATGGACGAATTGCCAGCGGCCATGCGGTTCATGGCCGCGCGTCGCAACATGGGGAAAATTGTCGTCTCCGTTCCGCCTACCCAGCCCGACACCGCATCGTCCCACGGTTTGCACTTGATCACCGGCGGCAGCGGTGCGATCGCGATCGGATTGGCCCGCCGGTTGATCCAGCGCGGGGCCCGGTCGGTTGCCCTGGTCGCCCGACGGCCCGTATCCGAGGCGATCAGCGCACTTCAAGGATGGACGCGGCAGCAAGGTGCCGAATGTCACTATTTGCAAGCCGACTGCAGCGACGAATCATCGCTGCGATCGGCGATTGCGACCCTGCCGGGCGAACATTGTCAGGTATCCCATGTCTATCACGCTGCGGGGTTACTGGACGATCGACTGCTGCACGAAACTTCGCCCGAATCGATACGGCTCGTGATGACGCCGAAAGCGATCGGGGCCCAAGTGTTGGATCGTGCATTGGCGGATCATCCGATCGTCAGTTTCCAGATGCTCGGGTCGGTCGCTAGCGTTTTTGGATCACCTGGCCAAAGCAACTATGCGGCCGCCAACGCTTTCTTAGAAGGTTTTGCCAGCGACCGACGATCACGCGGACTGCCTGCTTCGCTGGTCCACTGGGGGCCATGGGCGGAATCAACGGTGGATTCCGGTGCAAATGGTGGTATGGCCAACGATCCTGATCGGCTTCGGAATCTGGCCGCTCGCGGATTGAATCCGCTGGCGTTTGACCGAGCGATCGACTTGCTGATCGATGCCTCCCAGCCGAATGCACCGCCGGTCGCTGTGGTTGTCGATGCGGATTTTGGACGGATGTTGGCGGGTGCGAATGCCAAGTCCTTGCCGTCGGTTCTGCGTGGATGGATGCCTGGATCCGGTCAAGTCGTTTCGGCGACCGCGACGGCGCGCGATGCGGTGTTCTTGACAAAGTATTTCGCGTCTTCCGACGACGACCGTACGGATCTGCTGGTCGCGTACTTTGCCGACCAGTTGGCCAAAATTATGTCGATGAAGGCCGCTTCCTTGGATCCCGATCAACCACTTGGTGGGCTCGGTCTGGATTCACTGATGGCGATCGAACTGAAAAATACCATCGAAGCAAGATTGGAACTGACGCTGCCGATCAGCAAATTCATGAACGATCCCACCTTGCGAAGCCTTGCAACCGCAGCGGCCGGAATCCTTGAGAATCAGCGGTCCGAGACCGATGACGCGCGGTAACGAGAAAGTCCGACTCATGTTCCAGCGCTGAAAACGACGACCAATGAAGGTGGCCCGATGATTCGGGTGAAGACGACTATGTCTCTTAGCGAACTCCACTGTCCACCGAGTAGCCTGCGCCATGCTACCCACCCCAGCAACCACCGTATCCGCCAACGACTTTCTTTACGGCGAATACTGTGACGCCCCTGTTCCGAATTACGGACAGTACGTCGAGGTCGATTGCGCCTTCGACAACCACATGGAATCCCTTGTGGGGACAGGGGTTACGCAACACAAGAAGAAAGTTTGGGAGACCTTTCATCGGCAGCTAGAGCAGCAAATGCAGGTCCGGCAGCAAGCGACGGTTGGACAGCCGAAAGGCGATCCGCTACGAAGTCTGGCTAGTGAGCATTACAATCTCGAGAAAATCGACAGTCGTCACCGAATGGGCGATTTGCTGTTGGCTTGTTTGGCAAAGTATCGCGAAATTCAGCCGCCGCAACCGTTCTTCGAGTGGCTCAATGGGCTGGGGGAATTTGGTGTGGTCGCGTTGCTTCGAAAAGGCTTTCAGATGGGACAAAAATCCCTGAGAGACCAAGCGGAGATAGCAAACGTCGCGAAATACGCAAATTGGGAAGATGCGAATATTTCGACCTCCAAAGTGAAAACGATGATTCGTGGCGTGGCCTATCTGGATGAACAGGCCCGGAAACGCTACCGCGTCATCAAAGATGGTGCCCTGTTGTTCCAAGCTTCCCAGCCGGTCGATACGGCAGCCATGTCGACCGCCGAGTCGGGACCAGGATGGGCGATTTTTGTGCTCAGCCGCCATGATGTTTTCTATACCGGCAGCCATCGTATCGGTCGGTTTCACCATTCCAGTTTTTTGGAGGGAAACCCGGTCAAGGGAGCAGGCGAGTGGAAAGTGAAAGCTGGAAGGCTTCAGGTTGTCACCGCCAAGAGCGGGCATTACCGACCCGAGATGCAGCACTTTGTCACCTGTCTGAAGAAGCTGCGACCGCTACTGAAGCTGCACAGGACCCAGGTGCGAGTCTTCAAAAATGGGGCAGAATGCTTCCTTGATGCCGAAAAATTTCTCAGCGATACACGACCCTACACCGTCTGGTAGTGCGGCTGCGCCGGCCCATTGGTGATGCAGGGGGGCAAAACGCGCCCGGTGATTGTTTGCTTCTCGTTTTCGATCAAACAAGACGTCCATGGACGTTCAACTTCGAAATGCTTCGAAACCTGCGACGACGTCGAACAGTTCCTCGTCGATGCTGCTTTGTCGCTGGCGGTGAAAGGACGAGTTGAGTTTCACAAGGAGTTCTTCGATGTTCTTGTCGGCTCGTTGCATCGCCGCCAATCGACTTGCATTCTCGCTTGCCAACGATTCGGCACAGGCACGGAATATGGATACAAACAGGTATTCACCGGTCAGTTTGCGCATCGTTGGTAGATGGTTGCCCAAAACCTGTGGCAAATTCTTTGTTGGCCACGGAGTCTCGCATAGCTGTCGACGCCATGGGGCGTCCAGTGGCAAAAGACGTTGGCTGACGGGTTCGTATAGAGATCCGACGGTAGGGCGATTGTAGAACAGGAACAGTTGGTTCCCCGTGTTTTGCTCCGTTTGCGCCTCGTATTCGACTAGAAGTTGGCCGATCAGCGGCGCGATTGCCTTGACGGTGCTTGGCACATTGAATTGACCGACCAACTGCGATTCTGAATCGGCTAGGGATGTGTGGACGCGTTCGCCGACCGTCCATATCAAGTGCTTGCCAGGCAACGGTGCCAGCGTTTGGAGAGCTTGCTCTGCAATGATGGAGTTGAATTGTCCGACCAGTCCTTGGTCGGATCCAAATACGATCGCGGCTGTGGTGTTCGCGGCGTTTTGCCCAGCCGGCGGGGGGTGGGGATCGGCGAATTCCACTTCTCGCAAGCACACCCCCAGTGCCAGTTCGACGGTGCGATTGTAGTCGGCCAACGCGCGAACCGAACTTTCAAACTGAACGATGTTGGATGCGGCCATCGCTTTCATCGTACGCACCACCGATTGCAGATCCGTGGCTCCGCCAATCTGCCGTTTCAGGCTAGCTGTCGTTCGGCTCACGTGGTCGCTCCCTGACTCGGCGGAAGCGTCTTGTCATGTGGCTGAAACAACTGCAGCGTATCGCGGGCGGCTTTCAGGATCGCGCCGCGATCGGCATCACTCAGCGAATCCGCAGTTTGAAAACGTTCCTGGATCACGCTGGGAAGGCTTGCCGCGGCGACTCGAATGGCAGCTTCCGCACTGGGCATCTGATCCATGGGAACCTGATCAAACAGACCGTCGGTCAACGCCAACAGCACCATCACCTGCGCCGGCACGGACACGGGCGAATGTTCGGCTTGTTGAAGACAAGCCCGGATGCGGCGGCCATGCTCAATCAGTTTGCGACTTGATTCATCGACTCGAGCGCCAAATTTGGAAAAGGTCTCGAGTTCCTCGAATTGCGCGTACGCCAATTTCAGGTCACCTGCGACTGCACGGTAGGCAGCGAGTTGTGCTTTGCCGCCGACCCGTGACACCGACTTGCCGACGTCGACGGCTGGCAAAATTCCTAACTCAAACAGCGACGGTGATAGATAGATCTGCCCATCGGTGATCGAAATCAGATTGGTTGGGATGTACGCGGAAATGTCTTGGGCCTCTGTTTCGATGATCGGAAGTGCCGTCAGCGATCCGCCGCCAAGTTCCGGGCGCAGGTGAGTGGACCGTTCCAGTAGGCGTGCGTGCAGATAGAAAATATCACCGGGAAAAGCTTCGCGACCGGGCGGACGCCGCAGCAGCAACGATAATTCTCGATAGGCGCGAGCGTGGTGCGTCAGGTCGTCATAGACAATCAGCACATCGCGGCCCTGTTCCATGAAGTGCTCTGCGATAGTGGTTGCCGCGTAGGGTGCGATGTAGGACAAGCCCGGTGGATCGTTTCCTTCGGCGACGACGACGACGCAGTAGTCCATCGCATCTTGTTCCTTCAAAGTCGCAACCACTTT
Organism: Rubripirellula lacrimiformis; assembly: GCF_007741535.1. Lineage (NCBI taxonomy): Bacteria > Pseudomonadati > Planctomycetota > Planctomycetia > Pirellulales > Pirellulaceae > Rubripirellula > Rubripirellula lacrimiformis. The sequence continues at coordinate 7,114,968 of NZ_CP036525.1, read as the reverse complement.
TGCAACGGTCGATGCACGCTGACCAATCGCGCAGTAGACACAAACGACATCCTGGTCGCGTTGGTTCAGGATCGTGTCGATCGCGATCGCGGTCTTGCCCGTCTGCCGATCTCCCAAAATCAATTCACGTTGGCCACGGCCGATCGGAATCAATGCGTCAACCACTTTCAGCCCGGTCTGCAGCGGCACCGTGACGGGGGCACGGTCCATGATCGAAGCCGCCGGCCGCTCCACAGCCTTGCGATCGTTCGAAATGATCGGTGCCCGTCCATCCAACGGACTTCCAAGCGGGTCGACCACGCGGCCGAGTAGTTCGTCGCCGACCGCCACGTCCATGACGCGGCCCGTTCGGTGCACTTCCGCACCGGCTTGAAGTGTCGAGTAGTCCCCGAGCAGCACGACACCGATTTCATCGGCATCGACATTGAAGGCAATGCCAAGCGTGCCGTTGCGAAACGTCAGAATCTCGTCGTACCCAATCCCCGGCAATCCGGTGACCTGAGCGATACCCGTCGAGACACTCAACAGCGTCCCGACCTCGTGCGGCCGCAGCTTTGGCGAAAATGACTGACGACCACGAGAAATCCGCTGGAATGATCGCTCGAAGGTGACTTGCATGAAGCCGTGCGGATCGTTCATTGGACGACACTCGCTTGCACATTATCCGCCTGTGGTGAATCGTCGTCGAGCAGTTGATCAACGCTGTTCTGAAGCGATGTCAGATAGTCACCAATGCTCCAGGCGATCCTTTGGCCGCCAAGCGTCAACTCAATCCCGCTGGCGATTTCGGCATCGGTTTCAAATCGCACCGGCATCTCGCTTGAAAACACTTCATGGATCGTGTCTTCAATGGCATCGTGTTGCGGTGCGGATAGCTGCAGAGCGGTGCGAACAACGGCAGGATCCGAATCTGACAGTTTGCACTGACGAACCGTTTGCTTCACGTCATCGTCAACCGATCGAAGGCGAGCGAGGAACACTTCACACATTCGACTTTCCAGATCGGCATCGGCTAAGTCCGTCAAGGCATGTCGTGCGATCGCAAACACTTCCGCCTGAGTCCGCCGTGTGATTTCGGATCGTAAACTGGCTAGTTCGCGTTTCAGCGATTCCTGTCTTTTCGCGCGCAGGCCATCCGCCTCGATTCGGGCCTCGTCAAGCAACCGCAATCGCTTCGCCTTGACGTCTTCAGTCGCCTCGCTCAGCAATGCGCTTCGCTGTTGGTCAAACTCTTCGTTTTTCTTTGTGAACTCGTCCCGTTCCTGCTTGGCTTCTTGCTTTTGCTTGTCGGCGTAGGCGAGTTCGCTTGCGATTCGATTTTCACGTTCTTCGATCGCATCCAGGATGGGTTTGTAGAGAAAACGTTTCAGTAGCCAGACCAAGACCAAAAAGTTGATCGTCTGCGCACCGACGGTGAACCAATCGATGAGCATCGCCTAATTTCCTGTCGCTTGAGCAATGGCGTGGTTCCAAAACGGGTTGGCAAAGATCAAAATCATCGACACGACGAAGCAATAGATTGCCGTGGATTCGATCATTGCCAAACCAACAAACAGCGTTCGCGTGATCGTGGGCGAAGCGTCGGGTTGCTGAGCGATCGATGTCAGTGCAGTGGCAACCGCCCGGCCTTCGGCCAAAGCGGGCCCCATGGTGCCAAATCCCGTCGTGATTCCTGCGATGACAATCGATGTCACCGCGATCCAAGTCATGCTGTCCATGTTGTTTCCTTTGGAAGTTTTGTTAAGCGGTTGTGGTAGCGGATGGCGTTTCGACCTTTGGCTGGCGAACGCGTGTCGCCGCAGCAATGTAGACCGCTGCCAAAATGCTAAAAATGTATGCCTGGACCATCCCGGTCAGCAGTCCTAGCAGAGTCATCACGATCGGGAAAAGCAGCGGGGTGATGGAAAGCAAGATGCCGACAATCATCGCTCCGCTCATCATGTTGCCGAACAATCGAATGGCCAGTGCCAGCGTCCGAGAAACTTCGCTGATCAGATTGAAGGGCAGCATGATGAACGTCGGTTGAAGATAGGATTTCATGTAACCGACGACCCCCTGGTCTTCGATTCCAAACATCGGGACAGCGACAAACACGCATAGTGCCAGCGCACAGGTGGTCGAAAGTGACCCCGTCGGCGGTTCATAACCCGGCACGATGGTGAACAGACTTGCGGTGGCCACAAACAGGAAGAGTGTCCCGATGAACCCCAGGTATTTCCGGGGTTTGCGAAGGCCAATGCTTTCGATTTGCCCCACGATTCCAGTCACAATGATCTCTAGCAGGTTTTGCCAGCGAGTACGTTTGATTTCGGTCGACAACGTCCGAGTGATCAACAGCGATCCGACGGTAAGCACCAACATGATGCCCCAAGTAAAGACAATCGTGCCGTTCAGCTTGATGATGCCCGACTGCCAAAAAATGATTTCATCCGGACTCAGACGCATGGTCGCTCTCCTTTCCAAGACGTGGCCCCGACGATTCTTCGATTCGCGTCAACCGAGTCACGATCACTCGGGCGATCAAGAATCCGGCAAGACAAACGAGTACTCGTTGCCACTGTCCGTCGGCGACAAAGTAGAAACCCGCCAATGTCACAGCCATTCGTGCAAAATGGCTGACTAGGAACCAAGACGCAGGGTGATCCGAGGTCAGGCCACCACGAATGGTCCACCATAACCCGCCAAAGAAAATCGCACCGAGGATCAATCCCGCCACGAGCGGCACTGCGGTGTTTGTAATCTCATTCATTGTCGTCCTCTTTCTCTTCGTGCATCGCTTTGTCTTCTTTGGAAACCCACATCCAGGCATTGAAACAACCGATCAGCAGGCCCGCCACCAACAACATCAGTGTCCACGACTGGCTGCGTGGGAATCGGTGGTCTAGCCACATGCCAACGGCCGTCCCGGCAAGCGTCGGCAGCACCACCGACCAACCGATCAGCCCCATCATGCCTAGTCCAAACCAAACGCCGGTGTCGCGATTTCGTTTCGCCTTGATCTTGCGTTTCGCTTTTTGGTCCACTTGGGATGCGAACTTGGCAGACTGACTGGCTTGACTGGCCCGGTGCGTTGGATTCGGTTCGCGTTCACTATTCATTATGAAACTGCGCAATTCGCCGAATGAAATCGCCTTCCATCCTGGCCAGAACGGCGTGAACGTCTTGCTCTTGTTCATTCAGTGTTAAAAATTCACTCTGCACGGCGTCACGAAGTTCACTCAATTCCACGCCCTCGATCGCGTTGCGCACCGATACCACGACGTTCCATCCGGTCTTCACGATCGCGCCCTCATCCACCGCCACAAACGCCTCGCCTGCGTCTTCGGTTTCGTAGACCAGGATCCCCGGCGTGATGGCGGCTACGCAGTCGAGTCGATGTGGCAACAGTCCAAAGGAACCAGACTGAGTTTCCACGACCACTCGCGTTACATCGGTACGCTGGACGAGCACTTGAAACGGCAACAGGATCTTAAGCGTCATGCGTGCTGGTGTTGGCATGCGGCGTCTCCTTGTCGGTGTCCGGATTCGATTCGCTGGGCATTCTGGCTTCGTCGATCTTACCGATCATGTACAGAGACTTTTCCGGAAAGTCTTTGAACTCGTCGTTCAATATCCGCCTACACCCGTCCAGCGAATCTTCCAAACTGACCGATTTCCCTTTCAACCCGGTGAACTGCTCGGTGGTGAAAAACGGTTGAGTCAGGAATCGCTCTAGCCGTCTGGCGCGGGCGACGACGTTTTGATCATCCAGCGATAGTTGTTCCAGACCCAACATCGCGATGATGTCTTTTAGGTCGTCGTATTGGGCCAGTGTGCGTCGGATCTGCTGTGCCAATTCGTAGTGTTGCTCGCCAACGATTCCCGGTGTCGCCATCTTGGAATTGGACTGCAGTGGGTCAATCGCCGGAAACAAACCCTCACTCGCTCGTTGGCGTGACAGCACGATCGAAGCCGACAAGTGCGAGAACGTGTGGACTGCGGCGGGATCGGTAAAGTCGTCGGCAGGAACGTACACCGCTTGGATCGACGTGATGGCACCGGAATCCGTGTTGGCGATCCGCTCTTCCAAACCGGAAAGCTCGGTTCCCATCGTCGGTTGGTAGCCCAAACGCGATGGCATTTGGCCCATCAACCCCGAGACTTCCATGCCGGCTTGGATAAAGCGAAAAATGTTGTCGATCAACAGCAACACGTCGTGATGTTCTTCGTCCCGGAAGTACTCGGCCATCGTCAGTGCTGCATGGCCAACACGAAACCGGCTGCCCGGCGGTTCGTTCATCTGACCGAAAATCATCACCATGTTGTCGAGGACACCGGCGGATTTCATTTCGCGATAGAGTTCTTCACCTTCGCGACAGCGTTCCCCGATGCCACAGAAGATACTTGTCCCCTCCTGGTGCCCGACCATGTTATGGATCAATTCGGCCAATAGCACCGTCTTGCCAACTCCGGCGCCGCCGAACAGCCCCGCCTTGCCACCGCGTTCCAAGGGCAACAGTACGTCGATCGCTTTGATCCCCGTTTCGAACACCTCCGATTTTGTCGATCGGCGGACCAGTGCAGGTGGCGATTGGTGCACGCTTCGCCATTGGACGTCTTCCAAGGGCTCACCACGATCAATCGTATTGCCGAAAACGTCCAACATCCGCGACAGGATCGGTTTGCCCACAGGAGCCAGCAAGGGAGCTCCGGTGTCGGTCACTTGCATCCCACGGGCCAACCCCTGCGTGGGTGTTAGTGCAATCCCACGCACCAGATGGGCATTCAGTTGCGCCAGCACTTCGATCGCGATCTCGTCATTGGGACCCGTTCGCAGCATCGTATGGATCGCAGGCAACCGCTCGGTAAATCCCACGTCGACGACGCTGCCGCGCACCGCGACCACCGTCCCGAAATGAGATCTCGGTTGCGAGGCTTCGGTCGAGGTTGGATCGGACATATTCTTTGCAGAACGTTCGCTGGCTGGCACCGAACCGACCGGGCAACCTGCGAATGATCATCGATCCGTTGATTGCAATTGGTCGGAAACGGCGTCCACGTCTTCATGGGGCCTAGGATTTGCCCACCAAATCTGTCGGTGGCAGCGCAGGCCATGAAAACAGACTATCAGATCCAACGCATCCCTTAAACGACGTGTCGATCAGCGGGATCCCGAATGGCCCCGTTGACGAATTCCCCGCGGAATGGGGGACTAGCCGCTGGCGCTAAGACAGCAGGCCATGGGGGACTAGCCGCCGCTGACGCGCCCTCGGCTCGCTGCAGCAGCGGGACGTGAAGCACTTCCGCACAAATCATTGGACCGGACCGAAGCCCTGCGTAGGCTACGCTTTCCAGATTCGCTGTCGCGGGTGTTTCCCGCCACACCGCTGATCGTTCGGCATACCTCCGGTGGCCTATCCGTCGATGGCATCCGATGGATTTCGTCCTAGCTCCCTGGGTCCTGATCGCCTGGGTCTTGATCGCCTGGGTCCTGATCACGACTGTGCAGCTGTGGATCGTTCTCGATGGCCAGATAGCGTTGGTTGATCGGGATGCGGTCGAATGTTTGCTGGTTCCCGGATGGCCAGGTGATGTCGATCCGGCAATCGCCCTCGGTTTGTCCTAGTCCGACATGCAGGATGGATTCGTTTTTGCATTGGAATCCGTCCCCCGATGTCACCCAACGAGTCCAGCTTTCGCCGGCACAGGTAGCGGTGATGATGGCACCGACTGCACTGCGTTCACTGGACGTACCGACCAATTCCAACTGCAGCCAATGGCCACCTTGGGATCGGTTCTCCAACAGTGCGGCGGGCGTGTCGATGTTGTACGCAACGAGGTCGGTCTTGCCATCTCGATTCCAGTCGGTCGTCGCCAACGTACGTCCCACGGTGGCCGTTTTCCAAAACGAATCGTCTCGCGAATCTGTGGTTGCTTCGTGGAATCTGTCTTTCCCGCCGCGGAAAATTTGGGGCGGCATCCGATACGGCGTGCCGTCGTTCAGAGCGCTGTAGAGGTGCCCGTTGAGTATCGCCAAGTCTAGCCATCCATCGGCGTTGAAATCGGATGCCTGCGTGCCCCATCCGACCATTGGTGTGGTTGCCTCTTCCAATCCATACTGAACCGCACTGTTGGTGAAGATTCGTGATGATTGTTGAAGAAACAGATCCGACGATTCGTCGGTGTAGTTGGTGACATGCAAGTCCAACTGGCCGTTCCGGTCGAAGTCGCCCACCGCGACGCCCATGCAACTGTTCGGATTGCCGGTCGTGCCATTGCCGCAACCAATCAGTGTTCCGACCTGCTGCAACCCGTACTGGGTCGGCGATGGATCAAGTGGGTGACTCTGCCATAAATGGTTGGGGTCGGTGTCATTGGCGATGAAAATGTCGTTGCCAAATTGTTGGTCTATGTTGCCAATCACGATCGCGAATCCATAGCCGGCTAAATCGAGGCTCTCTGTCGCTAACGGCTTGAAGTTGCCATCGATCGTTGCGACCATAGTTCGGTCGGTGGCCGCGTTGTAACGATTGGGGTTGCACAATCCCTGGCCTCCGACCGCCCAGCATTGGCCGACGAGCGCAGCCGCGTCATCGATGTAGTTGGCTTCCACGATGTCCGGCAATGTGTCGCCGGTAACGTCTCCGCAGGCGATGGAAGTCGTCCAGCGATTGCTGCCGTTGGATTCGCTGAGTGATCGGCGTGTGAACGTGCCGTCGCCATTGTTGATGAACCATTGATTGACGCCGATGTTGGCGACCAGCAGATCAGGGAATCCGTCTTGATTCAAATCGCCCGCACTGACGCCCTGCCCATATCCACGGTCATCGACCTGCGCCAATGATTCGACCCGGGCAAACGTCTTGCCATCGTGATTGCGAAAGAGTGCATTGGGGGCGGAACCGTTCGGATCGAAGGCAGCCCCACCGCTTTGACTGAAATACAGGTCGGGACAACCATCCAGGTCATAATCCAGGACAGCCACCCCACCGCCAACGGTTTGGTGCAGCAACAGGCGATCGAGATCCGTTCCGGCTGGCCCCGGCAAATACTGCATGTCCAGTTGGGAACGTTCGGCAACATTGGCAAGAACGATCGGGGCGGACGACGACGGTGTTTCGGCAACCGAATGCGGAGCCGAAATTGCCGGTTCGTTGATGTCGGGTAACGGCCATCGCGATGGATCGATCCCACAGGTGACCCAGAAATGATCCGCCCCATCCGAGGCCGGTTTCGGCGTTGGCAGTCTGGCTGCCGAAAACTCTGGTAGACCACACCACGCTTTCGCTTCATCATGGCGGCGTAGAGCCGATAACGCGATCGGCAATCGGCGTATTTGATCGGGCGTGCGTTTGATCGCTGATACGCAGAGGTCGACTTCGTCTAGCAACGAATATCGCTGCATCACTTTCGCGGCTTCTTCGGTGTGGTCGATGGCCTGCAACGATCGAGCCATTGCAAGATACGAATGGCGATCGGTGTCGTCACGCAAAACCGCTTCTGAAAAACAGCGTACTGCGATCGAGTGTTTGTTGTGACGTTGGTACCATTGGCCCACCGCGGCCCAGTATTCCGGCTGTTGGTCGATTCCTGGTGGGGGCGAGGCCAGCCAGGCGGCCAATGCCGCGTCGTCCTGGCGGTCGACAAGGATCCGTCCATAAAACGCATAAACGGCGGTCGATTCGGGGGACTGCTGCATCAGCGTTTTGACCATGGCGGCAGCCTGGTCCGTTTTTCCGTTGGAAAGCAGTCGTCTGGCGATTCCCAAGCCGACGGTTCGGATTTCATCGTTCCCTTCGCTGGCAATGAAATGCGTGAACGGATTGCGGAACGTCGTCATCCCGTACAGTTCGTATTCGGTGGGCTGACCTATTCGCGCCAGTGACCGCATGTGGGGAATCGCTTGGCTTCGCAGCCCTTGATTGTTCAGCAGTTCAGCCAGTCGACGATGAGCGACAAAAGAATCGTTATCGACCTCGATCAACGCTCGTAAATGGCTCTCGGCTTCCTGGTAGCGGCCTAGCTGGATGAACCAGTTCGCTGATTGCCCCAGTGCCGCAATGGCGACCTCGGATCTGCCCGGCGGAATCTCCGATACCGTGTCGATCGCCGTTTCAATTTTGCCCTGGGCTGCTTGCGTTCGTCCAAGCATGAACAGCGCATCAGCATGCGTGGGCGAAACGATCAGAATCTGTTTCAATCGCTTTCCAGCTTGCTGGTGATCGCCGGAACGCCAAGCGGTGATCGCGGCCTCTAGATTCTGGTCAATATCGACGGTTCCCGGGCCGAACGCTTCGTTGGACGATGCGTGGGAATGGTCGCGACAACCGGTCAGCGCAAGCGGGAAAACGACGAAGAACAGGCAAGCCAACTTGCCGATTCGGCAGCGAGGTGTAGGCAAAAGCAATGTTCAGCGATCTTGTGGCGAAACAGGGCGGTTTGTTGGTGTCCAGCAAACAGAAATGGTTGCTGGCTAGTGGAGGTTCTTCGCCGCGAAAGCAAGGATACGTCCCCACCGGTCTGCAGGCTGGTGAACTTGCATTCTAGTTTCTCGGGTGATGCTTGCTATGAATTCATGGGAGTAACCCCTTCACGCTATTCATTCTAGCCAACGAAGCAGCCAGCGGGCGGTTCGCGGCGCCATTGCGATCGCGGCGGCGTCGTTGACACACCTTCGCCAACCGCGGCGACCCCGTCGTCGGCAGGGATTGTGTTGCCACACCTAACCAAGATTGGGGGGCGGGGTATTCGTCGGATTGGGCACAGCACCGGGGGCATGTTGAATTTTTCCACCCCTGGAAATCCACGCTGGCTACTGGACCGCAGAACGTAGTTTCGACTGGACGACGCCGTAGCTACTGGGGAACGAAACGACCCGTGGAAGGCTCTGATAAAAATCTTCGTCTTGGCGACTGATCGCGACGCACAGATCGGCCTCCTCGGCGGTTTCCACCATCGCAAAAATGTCCTCGTTGCAAGCACCAATGCAGTTCACCAAGACATTCCCCTTGGCCGCGGTCGGATTGAAACCGCGTTCGACGTTGGGGATGATCGACGAGACAACCGACTCTAGGAAATCGAACGAATCCGACGCTGAATCGCAATAGGTCAGTTCGCGCGGATCTGGATCATCAGCAGACGACTTAGAGTTTTCGACGAATGTTAGGTTGATCCCTTTCAGGTTGGCGGTTGTCCTTTCAATGATGGTATCAACCGACCATAGCTGCAGGACGTCTGCGACCCCGGGTTCCGGCATGGCGATTTCGTCCCAGTTGTCCCAGACACCGATGACCGCCTCGGCGATCTGACCGGCCAGCTTGACCAGTTTGACTCGGTTTTGCAGTTCTTCGGGAAGCTTCGACAGGCTGTCTTCGTCATCACGCAGATGCACAATCACGTCGATTTCGCGTTGGCTCATGCCGGATGCGCCTAGGGCCAGTCGGTGGATGGCTTGCAGATCGTCACCCAAGCAGGTTCTCTCTGCGGCTTCGAATGAAACACCGGTGTCGGACCATTTGTTGACCATCGATTGGTAACGACCGGGGAACAGCCTGGCCAATGCGACCGGAGCGGCATTTTGCATCGTGGCACACAGCGCCAAACCATCCGCAATCGCCTCGTGTCCGCCCTGTTCCACCATCATTTCGACGGCCAAGCCCGCGGCGACACCCTTTGCCCAAATCAGACGAACGTTCAGCGGTGATGGGTCGCCGATCGATAGGGCTGCTTGGGCCGTTGCCGCCAACGCGAGATGGCCAACGCGTTTTCTGCCGATTTGAACCACCGCCCGCGACAGGTCGGGGACCTTCGCTCCCGCAGGGTTGTAGAACGGACTTTGGGCAAGCTTGATGATTTCGTCGCTCAATACCGCACTGGTGGCGATCGAATTCGAAAGCGCATTCGCATCCAGTTCATCAGAATCCGTCATGCGATAGACCTGCAGCGTTGCTTCACCGATAGCGATGATTCCATCACCCGACTTGATCCGCTCGGCCACCGATCCCAACGTGATTGTCGCATCGTGGCTGGTTGGTCCTCTGCCTGACTCGGCAACGAGCGGCCCCGGGTTCGCTTGTGAGATGGAATTTTCCGCCATTTCATCGGCTTCCGCACCGGTCGCGGAATTCGAGGATGCTGACTTTGCCAACGCCCGATCGGCAATCGCACGGACCTTCATCCCAAAAACTGCATAGTCGATCGGTTTGTAAACAATGTCTTCGATGCCTCGACTCAACAAATCCTTTGCAAGTCTTGGTTCGGTGACTCCGGTCAGAATCACAACCGCCGGTGGATGGGGGCTGGACATCAATTCAACGGCAAACGCATGCCCATTTTGGTTGGGCATCTTCAGATCCGTCACCACAACGGTGTAGTCGTTTTTGGCGACCATGCGAGCGCCTTCGTGGCCATCCTGAGCCTGGTCGCATTCGAATCCTTCACGCGTCAAAGCGCGTACGGTTAGGTTTCGAACCAGCGGTTCGTCGTCCACGACAAGTGCAAGAGTGTTGGTTGTGTTCATAGTTTTAGTTGTGTCAAACGCGACGAAAGATTGCGTGCCGTTGTAGAGCATTCGAAAAGCTCAAAGAGTCAGACAAGCCAGATGGGAATCAAGCATCCGGCGTACTTCCTGCAATAGAGTTGATGGATAGATTGGTTTGCGGATCAGCCGCTGGGAGGTTTGAAGTTCCGACCCTGCGTCGTCATTCAACGCAGCGTCGTAGCCGGTACAGAAAATCACTGGGGTTTCAGGACTGACTTCGGCCAGATGCCGAGCCACGTCATGGCCACTTTGATGCGGCATGATGATGTCTAACAGCGCCAGCTGGATGGAATCCGGATTCTCGTTGATCTTCGAAATCGCGTCTTGACCATCGACCGCTTCGATCACGGTGTAGCCTTCGCTGATCAGGACTCGGGCGGTGATTTGGCGGACGATTGCATCGTCTTCGGCCAACAGAATCGTTTCCGTTCCGCCCGTCCAAGCGGATTCGTCGCTAGCGATCGGGCAAAGCGAATCTTCGACTGGTTCACTGACCAACGGCAGGAACAGTCGGAAAGTCGATCCGCTTCCTTCGCTGCTTTCCACTGTGACGCAGCCGCCGTGATCTTCCAACGTTCCAAACACCATCGACAATCCCAACCCGGTGCCCTTTCCGACTTCCTTGGTCGTATAGAACGGTTCGAAAATCCTTTCGACGATATCTTCCGACATTCCGCTGCCGTTGTCCGTGACAGCAATCACCACGAAATCGCTCGGCCCGCATTCCAATGACCCGGGCCTCCTTGCACAATCCGTTTTGTCGGTACTCGATTGACGATAAAGTTGGATCGATAGCTTGCCACCGTCTTCCATCGCATCCCGAGCGTTGATGCATAGATTCATTAGGGCCTGGGAAAGTTGATCCAAGTCGACCGACACGAACCCGGGGTCGTCGCACATTTCGACACTCATTTCGATCCGCGACGAAAGCAGGGGCTTCAGCAGAACGGTCATCGTGTCGATGATTTCGTTGGCTTGTCGAATCGATTTTTCAGGAGGCGATTGGCGGCTGAACTTCAGTAGTTCGGCCGTGATCGCTGTGGCTCGCGAGGTTGCTTCCATGGCATGCGACAAGTCGTCGTAAGGCTGTTCATCTTGGCAAAGGTCTTCCATGGCGAAATTCGTATAGCCCATGATGGCTTGCAAAAGGTTATTGAATTCATGGGCAATTCCGCCAGCCAGCGATCCGAGCGCTTCAAGTTTTCGCTTTTGGCGTAAAGCTTGGTCGCGTTCTTTCAACTGCACGGTTCGCTCTTCGACCCGTTGTTCCAGTTCCTCTCGCTTCAACGACGCTAGGCTGATCAATCGCCGTTTTTCGATCAACGCAACCGCCAACTGCATGACCTCGGCGTTGTCGAAAGGCTTTTTTAGGATTAGAAGACGATCCGAGCGACCGAGACGTTTGGTGATTTCCGACCAGGTGGAATCTGAGTAAGCGCTGCAGATCACGACTTGCAAATGAGGGTCTGCTTTCCACAGGTGTTCAATCGTGGTCAGTCCGTCCCAGCCGGGTGGCATCCGCATGTCACAGAACGCAAGCGTGTAGGGACGCCCCTCTTCGACGGCCGCCAGCGTCTTCTGATAGCCCTCTTCGCCCTGGTGTGCTGAGTCCAATTCGACGTCCAGCTTGTATCCCCCGTCGTCCTGCGGTGCATCGTCATCACCGAAAAACGCAAGTGCCGCGTCTAGAAGGTTCTGGGATTCGGTATCAGCGACCAGGATCTTTCGGAAGTCCAAGTGAATCGATGGGTTGTCATCGATGATCAGAATCCGCGGTTTGGTTTCGTTGCTAATCATTACAGTGACTGTCGAATCAGTGGAAGTGGTTGGAATGCGGCGCCGGCGGGATGGCTCCGCTGGCTAGCGAATGCCAAATCGACGGACGTTGGATCTGGTCGTCGTTCATGGGATTGCTGTAACTGCGATCGATTGGGTTGGTTGTTTTCCAAGTTGGAAACGGATGCCCACCAAGTCGTCGCAACCGTCACACAGACGCCCCATCGCAACGCGGAACCGGCCAGCAGGACTACGCGATACATGATGTGATCTCGATGGTTGGAACGGTCAGTGTGAAAGTGGCTCCGCGCCGCTCGCCTTCGCTAGCGGCCGATAGCGATCCGCCCAAGTCTTGGGCCATGTTGCCGGATGAATGCAGTCCATAGCCCTGTCCGGATTCTTTGGTTGTGTACCCGTGACGAAAGACTTCCACAAAGTTTTCTTTGGCAATGCCCATGCCGTTGTCGGACACGATGAAAGTGATTTCGTGAGGTCGGCGTCGGATGGAAACCTTGATGCAGGGATCGGCCATGTCGGCGGCCACTACCGATTCCTTGGCATTTTTGATCAGGTTCATCAGAACTTGGATGATGGAGTGTTTTTCCAGCAAGACATCCGAACCGGATTCGAAGTCTCTTTCCAAGCGAATGCCGTGATACCCCAACGATGCGATATTCATTTTGATCGCCTGTTCGGCGACCGTGACGGGGGATGCGGGTTCACGAGGTGAACGTTGGTTGGAAAATGCTTGCTGGCATGCAACGATCTCTTTTACGTGATCAATCTTTTCGATCAATTCGCGGACTTCGTCCAATTGCGATTGACGATCGGATGTTGCCACCGAAGCCAGTTGCCGAAAGAAGTTCGGGAACTGTTTGCCGCGAGGGTCAAGGGTGACGAAGTCGGCGAGTTGATCCTCGTGATCACAGATCAGTTGGGATGCTTTCGTTAGATGTTCGCAGGTGGGCGAATCAAATCGGTCACGCAGCGTTTGTGCCGATACGTTGATGCTGTTCAACGCGTTTCCTACGTTATGGAGCACTTCGCCGGCAAGTTCGGCCATCCCGGCCTGGCGGGCGCTGGCCTGCAATTCGCTGGCCAGAAGTTCGCGTTCCCTGTCTGCCGTCTTTCGACTGGTAATGTCGGATCCGATCGCAATGAAGTTCATCACCGATCCATCACTGTCGCGAATTGGACGCACTTCCGTTGCAATCCAATAGGGCGTTCCATCTTTGTGATAGTTGATCAGTTCGACGTCGAAACCTTTGCGTTCTAACATCGCAGCGCGGATCAGTTCGACGGTCCTTGGATCGGTGTCTTCGCCCGGCAAGAAGTGTCCCGGCACTAAACCGATGACTTCCTTGGGGGCGTACCCCGTGATCCGAGTGAATCCATCATTGACCCATTCGATTCTAGACGCCGAATCGGTGATCACGACGGAGTTGGATGTGTGTTTTGCGACCAGCGAAAGTTTGTCCGCTTCCGCCTTGGCGGCCTTGAGTTCAATGGACTGCTGCGACAGCGTGTTCAGTTGGGACGAGATCGTCTTGGCAATCATTTTGGCCAGGATCAAGAACACCACGGCCGAAAGCAAGCCGATCACAAGAATGGTCATCGACGCTTTCGCAACCAGTGCGGTGGCTTGGTGGGCCGAATCGCTGGTTGTTTTGGCGGAACGCTGAAGCAGTTGATCTTTGACCTTGGCATACCTGCTTAGGTGTTCGACACGGCTCGACTTCAACAGTTCGCGTTCCGCTTCGACTTCTAACCATTGTGCGCAGCTCTGATACAACCCACCGCGTCCCATCAAGATGGATTGTCGTCCTCGGTCATACGTGAAACCAACGCCTAGAAACGCTGTTTCCAGTTGTTGCAGTGCATCCAGACGCGGGTCGGCGGCGGGGGCTGTGGTTGCCTCGTCGTAACGATCCGAGTCGATTGCAACGACTTCGGCCGTCGCCGTTTCCGGTAATTGCGATTCGAAGATGCGCCGCAATCGATCGAAACGAGGCTTGATCTGATTGTCTCGTAAATCAATCAGTGCGTCGCGGTTGGTTTCGGCAATCAGTTGTTGGTGCAACAGCAGCAATTCGTCCAGGTCTCGCCCAACTTCCGACTGAATGAATTGCGTAGACCAGATCTCTAGAAACTGTTGGGCCGCTTCCTGTGCAGCCTTTCCGTCTAGTCGTTTGTAAATTTGAAAGTCCTTGGCAAGTTCCAGCATCCGTGTCCCCTCGGCGGAACTTAGGATCCTTTGCAGATGCAGGATTGCTGCTTCGGATTCGCGAATTCCAGCGGATCGCATTCCGCGAATGCGAGCTCGTTTGATTGCCAGCCGGTGACAGCTGAAATTCAGCAGCTGAATCTCGTTGGTGAATGAAACCAGTTCGTCGACCGTGCCGGCGATGCGCTGGTCAATTTCAATCGATGCGTCCAACCATGAATCCGTTTGGTAGGACAGATGCTGTTGAAGGTCCAATCCCTGATTGGCGGTGTTGTCATTCAATAGTCGCAGCGAATTACGTCCGAAATGTTCCACAACTCGATCGCCACGATTGGCGATGCTGGATACTTCGGCCAGCAATTTGTCGCTGGCAACACGATCGGCGCGAATTCGAACGAGCGACCAGAACGAGGCCGCCAGCACGATTGCTACGGTGCTTAATCCGACGGCGGTCAATAACCAAACCAGGCCCGTGCGTTGCAGGGGCGACTGGGTGGCTTTCTTGGCGGTGGATCTATTCACGGGTTCGCTCCCCGGACAGATCCGACCATTCGATCGGCACCACGGATCCGTTGATCAATACGGTTGGCCAAACCATATGGCTGGCTTGATGATCGGTGGTGGTCAATCGAAGCGGTTCGGGCAACCCCATGGGGAAGTCGCCCATCGATTCGAGCGAACGAATGACGCTTTCGCGGCCTCCGTCAAAGTGCTTCGATTGCAACGCGGATATCAAGATGCGGGCGGCGATGAAACCTTCCAGCGACCCGAAACTGTAGTCCGCAGGTTGGGGACCGAACTGCTGCATCGCCTGCCGATAGCGGATGGCGATCGGCAATTCGGAATTCGGATGCGGAACGACCTGCGTGACGATCACGCCGGTGGACTGTTCCGCCAATTCGCGTGCCAGTGACAGCGACCCCACAAATGAAACGTTCAGAAACAGACCGTGATAGTCCATCGATTTGGCCAATCGAATGAACTGGGCGCAGGGGGCGTATGCCCCGACCATGATGATGGCTTTCGGCGGTACCTTGTGCAGCATGATCTCGGCCAACGCCAGTTCAACCGCTAGTGTGTTGCGTTCATAGCGTCCGTGTACGATTTGGTTCTCACTTTGAAGACCATGTTTCTTCAGTGCCTGGATGCCACCGATGAATCCGGCGTCGCCATATCCGTCGCGCTGAGTAAAGAACGCGACCTCGGTCGGCTTCAATCCAACCTGCGTGATCAAAGCATTGACCATTGCGGTGGTTTCTTCTGCGTAACTGGCGCGATAGTTGACGACATATCGGTCGGGCGGATCGCGTCGCAGAACGCCGGCGCCAGAGTAGGCTGCCAAAAACGGTGTGCGAGTTTCGTTTGCAATCGGAACCGCAGCGATCGCGGTCGGTGTGCCCACATTGCCGATCACACCGAGAACATTTTCTTTTTCGATCAGTTGCCGCATGTTGATGATCGTTCTGGCGGGTTCGTAGCCATCGTCCAACGCAACCAAACGGATCGGCTTGCCGCCTATGCCGCCGCGGTGGTTGACGTCTTTCAATGCCAAGTCCACGCCAAGCTTCATGTTGATGCCCAAGTCGCTCGCAGGCCCGGATAACGCTGTGGACATGCCCAATACGATGTTCGTGTTTGGATCGTGTGTCGCAGCCCTTAGCGGTGATGGTGCAAACAACACAACGCAGCAAACGACGATCGTGGCACAGATTGAATATCGGTGACCCGTGTCTGGAAAAATCATCTGTCGGCTCCCACGGTTGGTTCCACTGCCGGCGAGTGGACGTCGGCAACGGCCATCACGGGAACCAATCTGGATCCTTGGTTTGGCACGCTATCCGGATTCGACAACGGAAGAATCAATGTGAACCGGGCTCCGACTCCGGAGGCGTTGTTCTGGATCTGCAGGTCGCCGTGAAGTTCCTCAGCCACGATGGCGCAGGAATGCAGGCCAAATCCGTGCCCATCGGTTTTGGTCGTGAATCCGAATTCGCGAATTCTCGGCAGATCGACTGCCGAGATTCCAGGCCCGTTGTCGCTGACGACGAACCGCACTTCGTTGTCGAGGTCTTCCACGTACAGGGATACCGTTCGGGCCGTATCCATGACATCACGAACGGCGTCCTGCGCATTCGCAACCAAGTTGACCAACACCTGCAACACTTTGTTGCGATCGGTCATGATCGTCGTGGGCGTTTGGAAGTTGTGTTCGATCACAATGTCGTAATCGGGATGGCGTCCAAAGTTCACCAACGCCGCTTGGGTCATCAGTTCGGATACCGATTCTTCCGTCACGACAACCGCCGACGATGCTTGGTCCTGCTGGGATCGAATGATCTGATTGATGTGACGAACATGGTCGCCGAGTTGGCTGTTTTCTTCGGCCAACTTTTCCTTCTGGTCGACCAAGGCTGCGGTCACCTGAGTCAGATACGCGGCGAAATGCTTCCCTTGTTTGTCGTGGACTAGATAATGTCCCAGGTTGTCGCGATTTTGATTGATCATGGTGACCGCTTTGGACAGGCTAGAAATGGGGCTGTCGTCTAGCATCGCTTCGATCAAGCTTGATGAAGTACTGACACCGTTCAGGGAGTTCCCCACGTTGTGAAGGGCACCTGTAGCCACTTCGGCCATGCCGGCCTTGTGGGACGCGCTGACCAGTTGGCGATTGGTTTCGGCGAGTTCTTTTTCGAATGCCAGCCGAGCGGTTTCGTCTCTTGCGATCACGATGTAGCCATCGTCACCATCGACGGCGCCAATCGACATGCGACATCGGAATGTTGTGCCGTCGTGACGTCGGCAGCGAGCCAGGATTCCGTCCTCGCAGCCGTTGGCGAAACCATCGCTGGATGTCGCGGTATGAATGATCTCGGCAAACGTCTGCTTGTCCAAATAGTCGTCGAATGAAGATTCCGTCAGCGGGTTGGCCCCGACCGAAGATTGCTCGGGTTGGAAAATGCGATTGGCGGCTTCATTCGCAATCGCGATCTTCCCGTCCATCGCGACCAACAAGATTGCGTCAGATGCGTTTTCTAGGATCGAACGTGTGCACGATTCGCTCTCTTTGAATTCCCTGGTCATTTGTTCGGCCAATCGGAGGGCCGTCGAACGTTGGCGGCCGATCGACGAGATCACCAGAAACAGCAGGATGTCGATCAGCAGTCCAGCGATCGCAACCGAAGGACTGAGAAATGGATCAACAGAGGCAAAGGAACCGGACGTGGCTGCGAACTGGATCGTCCAATCGCGTCCTGATACCGGGACGATCTTGCGTTGGATGAATCCACCGGAAAGATCTTTCGCGGACTTTGGATCCGCACCTTCACTGTCAAATAGGATTTGGGTCTGCGAGATGTCTGCGGTGTCAAAAATTTGGAACGAGATGTCCGTGATGTTGTCGCCCACGATGCCAGCCATCAGGTCGTCTAGCCGAAACGCGGCGTAAACCCAGCCTCGAAGTGCCTCTCGTCGTTCCTCGGCATCCGATAGCGGCCGATTGGCGTAGACCGGCAGGTAGCAAAGAACGCCGGCTTGCACGTCATGATCGGTTTCCTGAACCAGTGTGATCTTCCCGGATACGGCCGGTTCGCCGGATCTAGCGGCGCGGTCCATCGCTTCGCGGCGAACGGCTTCGGAATACATGTCGTATCCAAAGGCACGCTGGTTTCGCCAATCAAAGGGTTCGATGAATAGGATCGCAGAGTACAGGTCCCGATCACCTTCGGGATGCAATTGATAGTGGGGGAATCCTTCGGCGCGGACCGAATCGATGTGCGATTGCTTGTCGTCCGGGTGCACAACGATGGACACCGCCATGGCTTGGATGCCAGGGAAATACTCTGGGATCTGGCACAGCCGGACGTAGTCACGCCACTCTTGTCGGGTGACTTTTTCGCTGGCGGTGTACAGGGCAGCGCCATCGCGAAGCACCTGCTCGTACTGCAGCATGCGTTCTTCGATCTTGCTTTGCACTTCTGCGATGCGAAAATTGAAGTGGTCGCGTTTGCGTCGATCCACGTGGCGATTTGTCAAATGCCATGCTAATCCGGTCAGCAATAGCGACACCACCAACACACCCCACGCCGTCGTCACCTGATGGCACCATTTGGCGTATCGATCTTGCATCGACAGCGTTGCCAGCACGCATCCGTTTGGATCCGCGGATTGTTCGATCTGATGAGACCTCACTTTTCGCATGACTCGAACTTTTCGTTGGGTGTCACTGCGTTGCCGATTAACTGGCTGAGGGTCTGGACGGTTTTTTGGATCGTCTGCAGTTCTCGTTGGTGATCGTCGCGTTCGCTAGACAACTTTTGCGTCAGCTCCGCTAGCATGCTTGGGAAGTGCGTTCCGCGACTATCTTTCGTCAGGTAGTCCGCCAGGTCCTCTTTTCGGTCGTTCAGGGTTCGCGAGGCTTTCACGAGCGTGGTCACGCGGCTCTTCGCTGCCTTTTCGTGAAGCAGGTTGATAGAGAAACTGATTCGTTTCAACATGGCGGTGATCGCTTGCAGCGCATCGGGGTCGGTTGTCAAGGAACCGGCGAAGGCAGAGTTCAAAGCGTTTTCGCATATCGCAGTCTCCTTTTCTGCGGCTGCTTTCTGACGCTCGTCCTCGACTTTGTCCCGACTGGCTAATTCGGTTCGGGCCGTGTCCAAACTCTGTTCGGCCTTGCACAGCTTTTGCACATCTTGATGGCTGCGGTGGCTCGTCAACGCGAAGAAGCCGGTCGTCAGGATCAACCAGTTCAGATGCTCTAGCCATTCATAGGGCAGCATGACGCGATCACCGTAAAGTGATTGAGGCCATAGATTGCTGCGGATCAGATAGTCGGCGCCTGAGATGAAACTGGCGGTCAATAGGACTCGCACATCGCGGTACAGAGACAGCAACGCCAGCGATACCAAGATGCAAAGCTGAACGGCGGCTATGCCACCACACAGATGGATCAGGATCGCCGACCATGCGACCTGTGCAACAGCGAACGAATGTCGCACGATGGGTTGACCAGCGAATCGGAATGTCAGTGCCGATGGAATGACACAAACCAGAGTGCCGAGCGTCAGTGACAGCCAAATGCTTAGCCCCACTAGCCCATCGGATTCCAGCCACCTGCTAGGCGGAACAATCATCGCCACGGCGAAGATGATCGTCGTCTGAACTGCGGTAATGGCGCAGAAGATCCGGTCGACTCTGGCATAAATGCGAGTCAACGAAGTCGAGTGCCCCTCGGCTGGTTTTCGCGCTTCTTTGGATGGATCACTGGATGTGCAGCCGGTATTCGGTGCATACGAACTCCCTTCCTTCATGACTTGCCCCCAAATCATTTGAATCATGTTGGCGGGCATAGTTTGCCCGGCCCCGTTAAAACGTAGGATGCGTTTGGTGTCCCTGATGGGACTGTCTTCCCATTTCCCTCCTTCGGGGTCCCCCCAAGAACTGCTAGGGATGGTGAACCGAATTTTGTTTGCCCCCGGGAAGCCACAGTGGTGCGTCGGCTTAAGGGGGCGTTGTTTCTCTTCGGGTGTTCGCAGCGGTCTTTCGGTCGCCATTCGCCGCGTTGTGGCATCCCATCCCGATGGTCCTTATCCGGCGCCGTCAGCCACTGTGTGGATTCGTGCGGCACGGCAAACCGCAGGTTGAAATGCATCCCCCCACCGACGTTTGAATGACGATCGGCTAGCCGGTGGGGCCAATCCTCGCCTATCTTCGACCCGCCAACCGTTGCGATCGCCAAAGTCGGAACTTGCCCTATCGCAATCCCAACCGACAAAACGTGATGCACCGTCGCGAACGGGGCCGGGATAGCCCGACTATAGAAACGCTCGCTGGGTCGGCCGCAAGAACTGCGGTGTGATCCCCGCAGGCAGATCGGCGGTGTGATCCCGTGGCCGCGGCGGACGGGGGACTCTGCTGTTGCAGGGGCCACCGCACGGTCGCCGCCATTGTCACGCGTCACGCTTCAGGCGGGCAAAGAAAGGCCTCGCCATGCCCATTCAACACAGAAGCCCAGCGGCCTGGATAGGGCTTCCGGGGGGGGTGATGGCGGGCGCTGGCATCGCTTGCTTTTTGGGGCGTCACCAAACGTGCAAACGATGCCCCATCGTCTCAGTCCGTCCGCGGGGCGTGGATACGGGAACCCGTTCGACCTAAGGCATCCGGATCCGCTTTCAGCACGGATCCATTGGTTGTCCATCGGCCTGGATCACGGACGATTCCGTTCCGCCCCTGCGATCTCCGAACTGTGACTTCCGAGCTGTGACTTCCGAGCTGTGACTTCCGAGCTGCGACTTACGAGCTGCAAGTCGCATGGTGTGCAAGCCACATCGTGTGCAAGTCACCACTTGTGTAGCGGCGGATGTTTTATCGCCGTTTGGGTGTCGGACCGACGAAGGAAACAATTCCTACGTGAACTCGACCGCCTGCGGGGGCGTCCACCACGTCACTGAGCCCCTGGCCGTAATCCAATCGGACAGCAAGTCGATCGGCGATCGCAAAGCGAAGGCCAACCCCGACACTGGCAAGGTACTGCTCTCTCTGTTCACCAACTTGCGGATCGACAATGAAGGCTTGCCCCATATCCGAAAACGCATAGTACTTCAGCGTCCGCATGGATTTCCCGCTGTCGTAGACCGTTGGTTGCGGGCCAAATTCAAAACTGCTCAACCATCCGTTATCGCCATTGGCAACACGTTGGTCGTAACCGCGGACGGAATCGTAGCCACCAAATCCGAGCGTTTCGCTGTACAAAAGACGATCCGATGTGACTTGACCCACTGCCCGGGACAGCAGTTCGTAGCGGCATCCTACTTGGCGTCGCAGGTCGATCGCCGATCGGCCGTACACGTATCCGGGGGCGGTGTCCTGACGAAGTGTACTGAAGGCTGTCGCGTTGTTTCGAGACGTGAACCCATTCCCGGGGCTGACGTTGATATCGGTGTTCCAGCGAACGTAGTCCCCGTTGGCAACCCGTTTGAATGCGTTGTAACCGAAGTTCAGTTGCAACAGGTCGGCGTCGGATTGGGCCGCGTTGACGACACCAAATTCGACAGATGTGTTGGACGATTTGAAGTCGGCTCCGACGAAGAACGCGTTTTCTTCATTGGCAGTACGTGTTCGGTAGTGAAACAATCGGGTGCCGAGTTGCCAGGCTTCGCCGTCCTGAGTCAGGGGCGCCGGCAGCGTTGGCGACGCCGTGGCCCAACTTCCGAACAGGAACGCTGAATGTTTGCGGTCAACGTCAACGCTATAGCTAAGTGCGTGCGCTTTCAGTTGTGAAATGGCCGCGTCGGTCGTGAATTGATACCCCAGGACGCCGTCTTGCCCGAACGGGTTCCCCATCACCAAGCCGGCATACAGCCGTTCCAGCCCAAGCGTTTCAACGCCGGTGTCCTCGTATCCCAGATAGCCGCGAAGCGGGAAGACATCGTCCACTTCGAATGTCAGGTCGGTCGTGCCGTCAAGGCCGCCCGGTTGGATGTCCAAGCCCACGGATCGGAATGGGTTTCGGTTCAGCCAATACAGGTCTTCGGCGAGGCACTGTTCATAGATTCGTCCACCAACACGGGTATGCGTGATCTGTTGTCGCAGCAAACAGGGGTCGACCCACGTTGTCCCGGTCACACGAAGCGTATGGATCCGAGATTCGACGATGACGATTTGAACCGTCCCGCCGGTGATTTTTTGCTCCGGGATTTGCACATCCACAATCGGCTGACCCGATTTTTCATAGATGCCAATGATGTCACGGGTAAGCTGGTTTAGATTGCGAAGCGTGATCGCTTTGCCAAGGTGCAAGTGAATCGATCGGTGGACGGCGGTCGAGTTCGCCAACGAGGAAGCGGAACCGATCCGCGAGTGAATTCCCTGCAGTTCCGAGTGGGATTCATGTGGATCGACCGCATCTGGGTGATCCAGAATGATGACCGCTTCGAGCGCATCGACCAACACCACATCGCTGCTGGGCGTATCGTCGTCAGGCGTTGAGGTCGCGTCGAGATCGATTTTACGATCGTTCAACGGGCCAAAGAGTTTCGGTTGGTATCGCTCAAAGTTTTGCGAATGGGCAAGCTCGGTAAATACCAACTGTGCCATCGCAGCCAAGGCGACTGCCACTAGAAAACGACGATCCATCATCCTGTTGCCCCAAATCTGCCCCTTCCTACTCGCCGACGCCACGACCACCACGAAGTGCGACAGCATTGGCCATCGTCCGCGGTACCGGGGCGTCTCAAAGTAGGACGTAAAACGCTGTTGAAATTATTCAGCGTTTGTCTTCCTTGGCATCGGCCAGCATTTGCGAAAATGCTGGTCGTTCCAAGACTTGTCAGACCATCCATAGCCTGAATAGGTTTAGATCGACCACCGTTCTCTGCATCCGCTATGGATGAACTTCGAATCCCGATAACCACACTCAGACATACAATGGGATCAACATGAACGTCCGGCACAGTCGCTGAACTCGAACAAAGCGTTGTTTTCGCTAAAGTTTTCGAAAACGCGGTAGCCAGCGACCGCGGATGCACCGTTGGCCGCGCCGCGACCAACTGTCTTCACTGCTTGATCGTGCCGTGGGTTGGCATCAATGGGATCGGTTGGACCCTCGCTATGCCGGCGCTGAATCCTGGGGCCAGGATTCACGCGGCAAAGTTGGATTCCGCTTTGGTTTACCGGGTCGAGTCTTCGGGTGATGTGGGGGCATCGGCATCGCTGCCCAAACCGGAATCCGATAGTTCGACCGACGTGCTGCCCTGTTGACTGCTGTTGATCGATCCCACGCCTCCGCCAAGCAGCTGGTTGACCGAACCGGCCGCCAAGCCAGCTCGTGACCAGACGTCGTGTGCAGTGTTATTGGTGGGGGATAGTACCGTCAAAGTCGAATCTGCAATCGTGATCTCATAGTTGGTGGCATCGAAGACCGATCCGATTGGATGGCTGCCAAGAAGCTCGTAGACGCCCACGATGGCTTCAGCAGGGATCCCATCGCTTGTCTGGGTGATACTTTCCACCAGATCGTTGTTTTTCAATCCGATGATCGAAAACTCTCTGCCCGTCAAATTCGCTTCCAAGCCCACGGCTTTCGTGATTGGGTTTAGGTTGACGGTCAACGGAGCACGCGTCACCGAAAGCGCACCGGCGCTATAATGGATGTCGTAGTTCGATGACTTGAAGTCCGATCCGGTGATCGCCGTGGACGTGATACTGTACGGACCACCGGTCACGTTTGCCGTCGCGGCAGCACCATCGGAACCCAATGTCAGAGTGTCAATTGTTTGCCCGTTAACGAGTCCGGTGGCGTCGAATTCGGTACCGTCCCAAGTGAATAGATCGCCATACTGCTTCGTTTGACTATCAATCTGAATCGTCAATTCCGCGGGGGTGATCGTGTGAGTGCCGGCGGTGTTGATGGTGGTGCCGGGCCCCGACCCGAACGTTTCGCCTTCACGATAGATGCGTTTGACGTAGTAACCTTTCTTCAGGTCATCGGTTTTGATTTGCAGGACAGTCGTGCCGGCATCGGATTCGCCGCTCAGTCCGTCATAGTCCGCAGCAAGGTTCAATTCGGCTTCGGTGGTCGCACCAAACAGATTCGAATTGTCACCTAGTAAGGTCACGTCCGCAAAATCGATGATGTCCGCTCCGTAGACCGATGCGGAATCACCAATTTGAATTTCTAGACCAATCGGCGCGGAGAAAATGGACCAGTTCTGTCCCGCGTCGCCGACGTATTCGCCAGCGTAGTCGTTGTTGGGATCGCTTGGACCACCATAGTTGGTCGGCACCGAACCGGTCGCGTGACCGCCGTTAAGCGATGCGTCGGGATCAATGTGAAACTGCGAGACGTCCGGTACATAGAAACCCAGTTTCCCGTCGTCTGCAAATGCTGCACTGACGAATTCCGATTCGGCGTCTGAAATCATTATGTAGGGTTGATGGAAGTCATCGACGTCACGATCGGGGTTGTCTTCACTGAAATCCGACAGTCCAGCGTAGACCATGGTGCTACCGGATGCGTAAGTTCCGCCGGCATCGATCATGTGACCAATGTGGCCCTTGGTGATCGAGACATTCTTGCTTCCCGAGACCGTCACATCACCAGCAACCGACTTTCCGGTGTCATCGTTTCCGGGGGCATCGCCATGCCCGATGGTTGCGAAGTGCGTACCGTTTCCAGTCAACACGATGTCGCCGGACGCGTTCACCGCGATGTCTCCGTTGACATCCGATGTGGTGTCCGTGAATGCGAATCCAAGCTGCGCCGATGCACTGGCACTGGCATCGATCGTTAAGGTTTCTGTATTGACGGTCGTCGAACCGTTTGCACTGCCCAGACTGACGGCGCTGGTTTGCGTGCCGTTGCCGATCGCGGTCCGCGTCGCGTCGACCAAAACATCGCCCTGAGTGGTTTGCGCTACACCGTTGATCTCGACCTGAGCGGCGTCCAGCTTGATGTCGCCCGAGGCATTGATGTTGGTGACGTCAATCTTGTCGGTCCCGATATTGCCAGTCCCACCGGACTGATAGGCGGTGGCCAGGTCAATGTTGCTGCCGCCCGTGGTGGTCAGCGAAGTGACATCGATCGAGCGACTGCCACTGACCTTCAGATTCTTGTCGAACGTGGCATTGATCGTCGTGGTGCCGGGTGTCGATGCCGAAACGTGATCGACATCGATCGTGTCGAACCCGACGATGTTGTTGATTTCCGCATCACTTAAGTGAATGGCGCCGGTGGAATCACTGCCGAGTCCAACCGATGTTGCTCGCGATCCGCTCGTGCTGGAAACTCTTCCCGCATTGATCGTCAGGAAACTATCGCTGTTCTCGGTTGTGACCGCACCGTTGATATCCAGTGGTCCGAAAACGGAGATGCTAAGGGCTTCGGGAACTTTGATGTCACTGATGACCAGCCAGTCGCTCAGCAAGTTGACCGCCCCCGTCGTGATCGTGCCAAAGTCGACCGGATTGGCGAAATCGGCGCCGGCCACTTCCAGCAGGCCCGACGAGCTGGTGTTCTGGAATGTCACCGATTCGAAATTCGTGATGCGGTCGAATTCGTTACTGTCCAGGTTCCAGACGCCCGCAGACGCGGCAGCCACTGCCATGCTGCTGGACCCCGAGAACAACTGCAGATCCGTGTTCCCGGCGTCACCGGTCAGTGCACTGGCGACGTAGATGTCACCGCTGGTCAGCTTGAAGAAACCAGAGTCGGTGGTCACTTCGTCGATGAAGGCATTCCCGCTAACCGCATCAATCGTGATTCCGGTCGCGTACTTGCCGGTGAAGTCCATGTCGGCGCGGACGTCGCCGCTGCCGCCGGTCACCCACAGGTAATTGTAGGTCCCCAAGAAATCGAACTCATCGGCGGTGACATTGAAACCACCCACCGTTGCATCGCCCAGGCCAATGCTCTGCGAACTGGTCATCGTGTCGAAAGTCAGCGTCCCGCTGTCGGATGCTTTGACGATTTGATTCTGCACGTTCAGGAAGTCGGTGACCAGTTTTAGGTTGATTCCGATTTCCAGTGTGTCGATATCAATCGATGAACCTCGCAGCGTGACTGAATTGAAGTTCAATGCTGCGTCGTCGATCGCGATGTCGCTTCCGGGGCCGGTAGCGGTGCCGATATCAAAGGTCCAAAAACCGGTGATTCCTTCCAAGATGGATTTGGAAAATTGCAGATCGCCGGCTGCACTGCCTAGCCCGATGGTCTTGCTGGACTTGCCGTTGAATTGAAAGGTCCCACTGCCCGCAACCGGACCGGTGATGGTCAGGTCGTCTGAACTGATCGACAGCGATCGTCCGGCAAAGCGGTCGATGTTGACTGTGTCGGCGTCGATGTGAAGCGACGAGATCGCACTGGCCGATTCGCCCATTTCGATATCGACGTCGCTGGCCTGAATTTCGCCAACCGATAGATGGGCAAGGTCGTCATCGCTGAGGTTCAGTTGGCCGGTCGCTCCGGTCCCCAAACCGACCGTTGCGTCACCGGTCGCGATCAACTTGTCGATCGAACTAGCACCGGCAACATCGACTTCGCCGGCGGTCACCGTGACGTCTGAAGCCCCGCCCAGCGAACTGCTGATGCGTCCGTCTTCGGTCACCGTGAACGTGCCGGTTCCGGCATTGAATTCGACCGCAGCGGATCCTTGTCGGGAATCACGGATCTCGGCCGCGATGTTGATGTTCACCGCACCGTCGCCGCTGCTGGCCTCGCGTAGCGTCAGCGCGGTTTTGGATCCGTCTGCGTACGTCTTCTCATCACCGCCGGACGATACGGTGGGGAACAGATCCGATAGGACTTCGATTAGGTTGTCCGCTTCGATGGTCAACGCGCTGGATCCCCACTGGGCTCGAATCGCGTCTTCGTTCCCCGCATCGATCGTGAAGGTCGATGGATCCAGCAGCAAGTTCCCGTACTGGCCACTGGCCGATCGCAGGTCCGCGTTGCCGGTGAAGGTCAGGTGGTCTTTCCCGGATACTTCGGCGTTTCCGCCATTGCCTTGCCCCAGCGCCCTGGCGTTGATTTGGCCAGAAAACTCGGTGTTGCCATCGGCCCATACCACGACCGTGCCGGCGTCACCGCGAACCGTGGCGTCGGCGCTGATCACCGTGTCGGCGGAAACGGACGTCTGATTTGCATTGGCAATTTCCGCGTCTTGCCCTTTCCAGCCGCCGCCGATTCGGACGTCACCGCCGGCCAGTTCGCCGGATGCGTCAATCGTCGATGCTTCCAAGGTAACGGTTTCGCCTGTCACGACGACTCGTCCGCCGGTCGTGCCGCTGACGTCAATGGTGCCCTGGTTCAGGATCGCTTCGGTGGAAGCCAGCATTTCAACCTTGCCACCGGTTTGCGAACCGCTGGGATTCGTCAGTGCCGCGGTGATGGTTGCGTCGTTGACGATTCGACCGTTCGGATTGACTAGATAGACTTCGCCGCCCACATTCAGGCCGCCGATCGCTCGGATCGTGCCACTGTTGCCGATCAGGGATGCACCCGCGGCGATCCCGCCCTTGATCGTATCGAGGTCGGCTTGGATGTAGGTGCCGCCAGCCATCTTCAGACGACCGCCAGTCGCCAAGTTGATGGTGCCGGTCGATTCGATGGTTCCGTTGTTGAAAACCTGCGATGCGATCAGGTGGGCTCCACCAGCGCCGGTAGAGATCAATCCGTTGTTCGTGATGGCGGCCGACGAACTGCCCGAAAACGACAGATTTCCGCTCATGAAACGTTCGTTGGAAATGTCCAACGTCGTCGCGGTGAAACCGTTCGTGTTGATCGTGCCGGTGGATCCGATCACCACGCCACTGGCGTTCGACACGAAGACGTTCCCGTTGGAAGTGATCGCACCGTTGATCAGCGACTGAGGGGCGCCGGAGACGACCTTGTTCAAGACCGCTGAATTGGAATGGATCTGATCGAAGTTAACCGTGTGACCTTGCCCAACGGAAAAGTCCGACCAGTTGATGACGGCGCGATCCGTCGTCGTGGTGATATTGGTCAGATTCGCAATGCTGTTATCGATCACGCCCGCACCAGCGACAATGTTGCCACCTGTGGGTGACTGGGCATTGGCAACGCTGGGGACTGCGGTTCCAACAATCATGGCAGCCAACAGGAGGCGTTTGCGATTGTTAGCCAGCAGCATACCTCGCTGAAATCGATTTCTTACGAAACGTGTGCCAGGTAAATATTGCCCCATTTTACTCTTCCGTGCAGTCGTGAATGTCTTGCCCAAGGTCATAGGCCTAACTATTGCCCTCAATTAACATTCAGGATCGCTTCGAGCGGCAAATTTTGACCTATGCAATGGTTTCGATCGGGCACAACTGACAGAGGCCGGACAACCCCGCAGGTTCATCTTTCGGTGGCGGTCTGTTGCGTCAACTTTTGAAGTTGCGTTCGTCCGGTCGGCGGTTCACTTTGCCAAGGGACCAGTGCGACGCGTTTGGCAAGTGTGGATTTCACTTCGTCGATAAACGGCAGTTCGTGTTGTTGACGACGCCGCAGTGTCGGATCGGTGACGTCCAGTGGCACCAGGCTCTGGTTGATGACCCATGCGAATGGTTCAATCTCTGCTCGTCGCAGATCCTCTTGTAACTTGGCCGCTTCGTGGACCGGCGTTGCCTCGGGAAGCGTCACGACCAACACCCGTGTGAAATTCGGGTCACGCAGTCGTGGCAACAATTCCTGCACCGACTCGGTGATCTGTTGGGATTGCCGCGACACTTCACGGTGATAGGCCAGCGCCGAATCGAGCAACAGAACCGTGTGCCCGGTCGGTGCGGTATCCAAAACGACAAATCGATCCTTGCCCTCGGACACCGCTTTGGCGAAAGCACGGAACACCGCGATTTCTTCGGTGCACGGCGAACGCAAATCTTCCTCTAACAACGCTCTGCCTTCGGCATCCAGATCACGTCCCGCGTTCTGAAGCACTTCGCTGGTGTAGTCGGCCGTTTCCTGGGCCGGGTCGATGCGGCCTACTGTCAGGCCGGCGATTTCGTCCGCTGCGATCGTGGCAGCGATGTGAGCCGCCGGATCCGTCGTCGATAGATGCACGTCCAAACCACGCTCGGCCAACGCGACGGCAACCGCCGCGGCGACAGTCGTTTTGCCGACGCCGCCCTTGCCCATCGCCAGGATGACGCCGTGGCCGACGGCCGCTAGTTCGTCGATCAACGAACCGAGTCCGGCTGGGTAGGAATCCACATCCACGACATTGACCGGAACTTCGTTGGTCTCCTGCGACGCTTGCCCGACCTGGCGCAGTGAATCAACGCCCATCAATCCAGCGCTCGCCAACGGGATCGTGGTTCGTGGCAGTTCACTAATCTCCGTGGGCATGCCTGCCACGGCTTCGTCGCCTCGGCTCTGCATGGCGACCGAGATCGCATCGCTTGGCGTCTGGCTCTTGAAGACTCCGTTGATAATCAAGTGTTGATTGTCGACGCCAAGGGTGCGCAGTTCTTGACTGGTCCGCTGGGCTTCGCGAAACGCAGATGGTTCTGGTCGCGTCACCAGCACCAACGTCGTCACCGCGGCGTCGCCAAGTGCAAGGACCGTTTGCTTGTAGATCGCCTGTTGTGCCTGCAGACCCGCAAGCGGTCCTAGGCAAGACGTTCCCGAAGTGTTGTCGTCCATGAATCCAGACCATGCCGATGGCAACGTCAGCAATCGCAACGTATGACCGGTGGGAGCCGTGTCGAAGATCACGTGGTCAAACTGGCTGGTCGCCTGTTTGTCGCCCAACAACTTTGCGAATTCATCGAAGGCTGCGATTTCCAGCGTGCAAGAACCCGAAAACTGTTCCTCCATGCTGGCAACGGCCGCATCCGGCAACACGCCACGATACGGACCGACCATCCGTTCGCGATATTCGCGGGCCGCCGCTTCGGGATCGATGTTCATCGCCATTAAGTTCGGCACGGACTCAATCGCAGTCGGATCGTTCGACAACGGCGTGCCAAGCACTTCATCCAGGTTCGATGCTGGGTCGGTCGATACCAACAAAACTCGCAATCCGCGATCCGCCAATTGGACCGCGGTCGCACAGGCCATCGAAGTTTTGCCGACGCCGCCTTTGCCCGTGAAGAACAGGTTGCGTGTGGGAGTGCTGAGGAACTGCATCGTTTGTCTCCAAAGACATGGATCGTTGTTGTATTAGCAGCAGCCCGTGTTGCCGCCACAGCATCCGCCGCCATCTGCCATCGGAAGCCCGGCTTTCGGTTGGGTTGCCGTGCCCGTCCACAACGCAAGATTCTGGCGAGATGGATATTCGCTGCGGCTAACCACGCGGTCGTCCACAATCACCAACGGCAAACATTCGACGCCTTCGTCCGCCAGCATTTGTTTGACCAGTTCGCGGTTGGCATACTCCGCTGGGTTCTGCGACAGGTTGAACCGCACGACGCTGTGGCCCTGGGACTTCAGCCAATCCAAGTCCGCGGCAAACTTCGGCAGCGCGGGATCGACCTGCGGACCGCAGACGCCGGTGGAGCAGCACATCGCCTTGTCGTAAATTTCAACTTTGCTCATTTCAATTTCCTTTCGAGTACCACCTGGCGGACGTCAAATCGTTTATCGTCTATTAACGATATGCGATGTCGTCGGTTCCGACAACGGACAATCAGCCAAAATCACTTGCCCGTGACAAATCGCCGCCGATCGCGGCCACTTTCGGTTTTCGGCCGGTCGGCAACGGTCTGCGTACCGAGTTCGTTCCGTCTGGCTTTTTCAGTGGCATTTGGTTTCCTGATCCACGACACTGAATGCTGGATGGTATTGAACAGGATTTTATGGGAGCAGAGTGTGACGTCCATTTCGACCTCGCCGACCGACGCCAGTCTGATCAAACGTTGCCGGGCGGGTGACCGAACGGCGTTCAGCGGTTGGTTTGATTCGCGACGTGGCGATCTGAAAGCTCAGGTGCATCAACGGCTCTATGGCCGGATGTTACGGCGGGTCGATGCGTCGGATGTCGTCCAAGAGCTTTTTCTGGATGCTGACCAACGGCTTCCCGAGTTGCAACAGTCCGAATTGCCGCTGGACGGATGGCTGCGAATCTTGCTGAAACAGAAGCTGGTTGATTTGCAGCGTCGGCACATTCACGCCGCCAAACGCAGTGTCCGACGCGAACGGCCCATGGATTGTCCCGGATCCAATGGCGAGCATCCGAAGGATGGGTTAGCTGCGGACGTTTCGTCGCCCAGTATGCATTTGCAAAGAATCGAATCACGTGATCAAGTCCAGCGTGTGCTCGCCAACATGGCGGAAGTCGATCGCGAAGTGCTGGTTCTTCGCCATTTTCAAAATTTGTCCAATGCAGAGGTTGCTGCTGCACTCTGCATCAGCAGCAATGCAGCCAGCAATCGCTACGTTCGTGCACTGATGCATTTTCGCCAGCAACTCGCTGTGACGTCCACGGTCGGATGATCTCTGAACCGGGCGGACCGACGCCGATGGAGGATTCCTCGAGCGATTTGCTGGGTCCAATCGTCGACGAATACCTGGCCTTGCAGCGAGGTGGGCGTGCGCCTGATCTGGACGCGTTTGTGCCCATGTACCCCGGTCACGAAGAAAAGTTGCGCCAACTGTTGCCGATGGCGGATCTGTTGGACACCGCACGCCCCATGCTAGGCGAATTCGATTCCGACGACGATTCGATCGGTGCGGGGTCAAGACTCGGTGATTACTCACTCGTCAAAGTGATCGGCCGCGTTGGCATGGGAGTTGTTTACCAAGCCGAGCATGTCTTGCTGGGCAGTGTCGTGGCAATCAAAGTCTTGCCGCGAATGCTAAACAGCACCAAGCATCGCGAACGCTTTCTGCGAGAAGCGTCCGCTGCCGCCCTCATGAATCATCCCAACATCGTTCGAGTGTTCGATTTCGGTGCGGTTGCCAGCACGAACGGGCTGTTGATTTTTGATTTGCAGTGGAACGACGCCGTTGCCCACAAAACCAGCAAGTCGGTCGGTCTGTACGAGTTGACGTACAGTGACGATGGAACGCTGCTAGTGGGGGCGGGAGAACGCCGTATCACCAAGGTGTGCATTCGATGCTGGACCAGGAAGTTCTGCGTGTCGAATCCGACGTTACACCAGTCGCTGGAAAAGAGGGGGCAATCTTGTTTGAAACGCCCGATGGATTCGAAATCCGAAGACTGGCATCGCCGAGTGTTCAACAGGTAATTGGCATGGATGTCCATCGCGTGGCTGATGCAGAGATCCGTCCTTTGGTCGACGATGTGGTGGTCGCTCACTCCGGCGGCATTCGTGTCTTCGATCGCGACACGCTTCGACGGAAAGCTGCCCGCGATTTCGATCAACACTTTCCACAAATTGCGATCGATGCTGATGGCACCCTCTTCTATCACGACTGGCAAAACGTCTTTCAAGTGAATCCCGGTCAATTGCCAAGCCAGCAGAACGAAGCAGTCGTCCATCTGGATGGTGCAAGGATACTGGACATTGCAGTTGCGAAAAATGGTGGTCATTTGGCGGTGTTGAATAGCACGCCCGCAGAGTTGCAGGTCTATTCGACTACCGATTTTTCGCTGCAGGCGACGTTCACCACCGATTTCAACAACAGCACCGTCCGTTTTACAGAGGATGGGCAACGGCTGTTGGTTGGATTGTCGACGCCAGGTCTGGCACGAGTCTTTGACTTGGCAACGCGAACACAAGTGGGCGAATTCGATTCACTTCCGTTGGACCTGATCGAGACAGATGATCATCGCTGGTTGGTCACCCGTGGTGGTGGCTTCAGAGTTGTCGACGCGAGCGACCCCTACCGACCATCGGTCGGCATGCGATCGAGTGCTTTGGCAAAATGGAAGTTGCCCTCATTGGCCAAAATTCTGGTCTCGCCCGACGGAAGCCGGATTGCGACGGAAACGCTGAACCCTCGAGCTGCTTTGGTTCTGGATCGATCCGAGCAGACGCCGCTGCGATTGTTGCCCGGTCTGAACCGACAACCCGAAAGCCGACCGCTTGCCTACAGTCACGATGGTCGGTACCTGGTTACCGAACGCGGGCGATCGAACGTCACGATCTGGGACTTGCAGGCACTGGACACGCAACTTGAATCGTTCATTCAATCGGCTCCCGCGACCGCGATCACTGACTGATTTCGCAGGTGTCTTCTTTGCTTGGCTCGGAAAGGACTCGTTCCCGGCCCATGGTTTTCATTGACCGGCGACAACGGTATTTCGTGGTTTTATAAAAAACGACCGATTTTGTACGGGGGGAGGGCTGCCGGTCTGGCGGATTTCTTGCTGATCATTCACCCGATGCAGGAAATTCTACTATGAACGCATTTCGCCCCTCCGATCGTGGACGACAATCTGCATCGCCCCCGACACGCCGCCCGAAGATCAGCAGTATGAACGACTTGCGTCTTAACCACGCGGCATTCGGCTCTAGACTATCATAGCACCTGGATCAGGTTTTGGGGAGCATTCCAGCAAGGACACTAGGCGTGCAATGCTTGATGGCAATCGAAAACATTTGCCCGTCGCATTCAAGAGCAACCAATTGGCTCGAATCATTGTTTTGCAGCTTGAAGCCAAGATCAACTCCACTCGCAACGCTTGGCAGAGAGAGCGATGACGTCCCTGGCAGAATCCCCTTTAGGCTACCACCGACCATATTCGACAGTTCTGCGATCGCATCTTGAATGTCGTCTAACGCAATATCTTCCTCGGGTATCATCATCATTCTCGCAGCCGCCTTGCGACCAAAATCGGCGTCCGTGTGAATTTCGACGGCGCCATTCCAATCACCGTAAATCTGCACGCAACCGATAAAGTTGCAGGCATTCTCTTGGGGAGACTGCTGCGGTGAGCGATCGGACGCTTCTTTGCATTCCATATCGAGCATGCTGACGCAGATTGCTTGAACCAAGCTAAAGACGTCCTGAGGATCGATGAGTTGAGTATTCATTATTTGGTGTTTTGAATTCATGAGATTGCTTAAACGAGGACCATCAGGGAGCGGACTAAACCGGTTCGTAACAAACCGCGCGGTCGATTTGGACACGTCGAAATTCGGTGGTTAAGTTCATCGTGTTCTCGGAACCACCTAAGAACAGGCAGCCATCGTCGCAAATCCGTTGCCTAACGTTGGACAATATCTCGCGTTTGGTGTCCGGGCTGAAATAGATCAGCACGTTTCGTAAGAATACGACATCGATGGAACTCAGCGACGCCGGCCAACGCTCAATCAAATTCACTGTGTCGAACTTCACCATTTTTCGGATGTCATCGCTAATTTGCCAGTGAACGCCTTGGCGATGAAAATATTTCATCAGCAATTGCATCGGCAGACCTCGACTGACTTCCGACTGGTTGAAGATGCCTGTTCGTGCACGTTCAAGCACTTGGCTTGACAGGTCGGTGGCTCGAATGCGTATATCCCAGTCCATCAGCTTGGGAAATGTTTCACGAATCAGCATCGCAATCGAGTAGGCCTCTTGACCGCTCGAACACGCGTTGGACCAAAACGTCAATCGCTTCGTCTTGCTTCGCTTTTCAATCAATTCTGGAATGATTTTGCTCTTGAGCAAGTCAAAGGGATAGGCGTCTCGATAGAAGCTAGTCTCGTTTGTAGTCATCGCATCGATGATTTGTTCTTCAAGATGTCGGCTTCCTGGACGATGGAGTTTTTCGACCAATTCGCTGATCGAGGATAATCCATTCTCCCTTGCGACCGGCCCCAGCCGAGATTCGACCAAATAAGCTTTGTTCGCTTCAACAACGATGGCGGATCGCTCGCTAACAAGTTTGGCGATAGCTGCGAAGTCAGCGTCCGAGAAAGAAAATGTTGCTGTGCTCATGAATTAGGCCCCTGATTTCACGAGAGTAAGTTTGTTCCGACCGTGCATTGCGTGTTTGGTAAGCTCAGCTCCGACTCGCTGCAGCGAAAGAACCTGATGTGCCAAGCCGGCATTGGTCACCGCAGCCGGCATTCCCCATACGACAGAGGTTTCGCGATCTTGCGCGATGATATGACCGCCCGCCTTTGCAACATCGCGGCATCCTTGGAGTCCATCCGATCCCATCCCCGTCAGAATGCAAGCTAACGTTCCTGGACCGAAATTGGACGCGACACTTTGGAAAAGTACATCGACGGCAGGACGGCATGAGTTCACCGGCGCCGACTGGTCGAGCACAACTCGATGCGATGCCCCCACAGCCTTAACGGTCATGTGAAAGTCACCCGGTGCGATCCACACAGTTCCAGGCTGGAGCGAATCGCCAGCTTTTGCTTCTGCAACCGTCACCGAGCACTTTGTATTCAAACGATCCGCCAAATGCTTCGTAAAGACTGGCGGCATATGCTGCACGATCACGACCGGAACAGGTAGGTCCGCGGGTAAGCTTGGAAGCACCTGTGCAAGAGCATTTGGGCCACCGGTGGACACACCGATCGCAATCACGTCCACACGTTGCTTTGGAGTCCGCCGAAAGGTTGGCGAACTGCAACTGTCCAATAACGCATTCCCCAATCCAGTCGCCTCTGGACCAGAGGAGGCCTGGGCGGATCTCTGAGTAGCCCGTGCCAATTGCAGATGATCTTGAAACCAAGAGCACAATCCCTTGATTTTCGGAACCATTTCGCCCCTGACCTTCGCGATCCCTTCGGTAACACTCCCTACGTTTGCAGGCTTACCGACATAGTCGTTAGCACCTCGTTCGAGGGCATCAAGCGTTCCTTCAGCACCGCGATGTGTCAGCGTGCTAAACATGATCACCGGCAATTTTCGGTCGATCTTCCGCAGTTCTGTCAAGGTTTGCAGCCCGTCCATTTCGGGCATTTCAATATCCAATGTCACAACGTCTGGCTTCAAATTCGGTATCTTCGCCAGAGCGATCCTACCGTTCGGTGCGGTCCCAACAACTTCGATATTCGGGTCATCAGCCAGGACCTGGGTCAGCAAGCGTCGAATGACTGTAGAATCATCCACAATCAAGACGCGAATTTTCCTTGCTTCACTCATTGAAAGACCCCGATCCCCAGTAGCTCCAACTTGGACTGAATCACCTCAATTGTGAACGGCTTCATTA
Source organism: Rubripirellula lacrimiformis (assembly GCF_007741535.1). NCBI lineage: Bacteria > Pseudomonadati > Planctomycetota > Planctomycetia > Pirellulales > Pirellulaceae > Rubripirellula > Rubripirellula lacrimiformis. Next base: position 7,078,889 of record NZ_CP036525.1, on the reverse strand, counting down.
CATATTCGTTGACGCCGGCCACGAAGGCCAATGCCATACGATCCATTTCGCATTCAGTCGTTACCATCATCATCGGCAAATCGCGATGCTCTGCTTGGCGCCGAACCGACTTGATGAATTCAAGACCATCCATTTCTGGCATGTTCCAATCGACCAGTACAATATCTGGCGTTTCCATTTCAGCCAATCGCTGAAGTGCTTCGATTCCGTCTGAAGCTTCAGTAGTTTCAAATCCCAAAGTCGACATCATGTTACAAATCATGCGACGTATGGCTCGAGAGTCATCAACAATGAGGGCGTTCATTTGGGTCTTCGAATTAAGAGAGAGCTAACGTACCACCGAAAGTTTGGCGGTTGAGAGTTTTGCACTGCCAAAACGCAAGCTGGCGAGTCCAATTGGTCTCGCCAGCTTGGTTTACATCGTGTCTAGAACTTGAAACGCTGCACCAATTTCTGCAGGTTTGCTGCCATTTCGGAGAGCTCACCCGCCGCTTGCTGAGTGTTGCCTGCCCCTTGCGAAGTGCCATCGGCAGCCGTTGCAACCGAAGTAATGTTCTTCGCGATTTCATCGGCACCCAGTGAGGCCTCGCCAATGTTGCGGCTGATTTCATTCGCCGTAGCGGTTTGTTCCTCAACAGCACTTGCGATCGTATTCGAAATATCGTTGATCTGGTTGATCACTTCACTGATCTCGCGGATCGCAGAAACTGCACCGTTGGTGTCCGACTGGATCGTTTCGATCTTACCGCTGATTTCCTCTGTTGCCTTAGCTGTCTCTTTCGCCAATTCCTTGACTTCGTTGGCAACCACGGCAAATCCTTTGCCGGCTTCGCCAGCACGGGCTGCTTCGATCGTTGCATTGAGTGCCAGCAAGTTGGTTTGCTCGGCAATCGATGTGATGACTTTGACGACCTTTCCGATCTCCAGGCTGCTTGCACCCAGCTTCGAGATTGTGTCATTCGTCTCGCTCGCCACCTTGACGGCTTGGTTGGAAACTTTCGAAGCCTCGGTTGCATTGCGAGCAATTTCGCGAATTGCCGAGTTCAGTTCTTCAACGCCCGTTGTGACAGTCTGAATGTTCTGACTCACCTCGGTCGAAGCACTCGACACAATGTTTGCTTGCGACGACGTTTCTTCAGCATTTCCGCTCATCTGAGCACTCACGGCCGACAATTCCTCCGAAGCACCAGCGAGTGACGAAGAATTCTCTGCAATCGATTCAATGCTCCCACGCAGGTCACTGAAGAAGGTTGCCAATCTCGCCCCCACTTGACCAATGGCATCATCGCCATTCACATCGATGGTCTGTGTAAGGTCACCATCGGTTGCCGCATTGACGACCTTTAGAATGTCAGCGACCTTGTTCTTCAGCTCTTCTCTTGCGTTGACCTGCGCGGTCGTGTCCGTCGCAAACTTAACGACTTTGAATGGCGCGCCATTCATGTCCAGGATGGGATTGTAAGACGCTTGGATCCAAACTTCCTTCCCACCCTTGCCAATTCGCAAGTACTCTGCGGCTTGGTACTCGCCATTCTTGAGCCGTTCCCAAAAATTAGTATAGTCGACTGAATTTGCATGATCCGTGGTTACAAACATTCGGTGATGTTTGCCGACGATCTCTTCGAGTGAGTAACCCAGCGTTTTTAGGAAATTTTCATTGGCGGTCAAGATGGTTCCGTCCAAGTTGAACTCAATCACCGCTTGTGCTTTACCAATGGCATCCAGCTGGCCTTGGAAGTCAGCAGCCCTCAGCTTCGACGCAGTAATGTCAGTTGCGAATTTGACAACCTTGAATGGTTGGCCGGCATCGTCGAGGATTGGATTGTAGGATGCTTGGATCCAGATTTCTCGTCCGTCTTTCGTCAGCCGCTTGAATTCGGAAGCTTGAAACTGCCCTTGGGCAAGATTGCGCCAGAACTGCCTGTATTCTTCGCTGTTTTTCGTCGCAGGTTCCACAAACATGCTGTGGTGCTTGCCCACCACTTCTTCAAGCGAATAGCCGAGGGCATTTAGGAAATTGTCATTTGCAAAAGTGATATTGCCTTCAAGATCGAACTCGATTACGGCTTGCGAGCGACTCATCGCTTCGACTTGGCCCTTGTAGTTCATCAGATCTTGCTTGTTCGCCGCTGCAGTAGCGTTTTTTGCAGTTGGTTGTGTCTTACGAGGCTTAGTGAGCGTAGCGACCACGTGCGATTCTCCGAGTAAATAGAAAGTATTTGATAGTACTTGACTGACTGGTGAAATTCTGAAAAAGATGAGTCCGATGTGTCGCCTAATTAAGTGTGACGTTCATGGCACGCTCCGTGTTGAGGATCAGAATCAGGTTGTCATCAGTCTTATAGGCACCACGAATCAGGTCGCGAGCAACACCATTCAATGTCGCAGGTGATGATTCAACGTTGTTATTCGAAATCTCCCTCACTTCGCCAATCCGATCGACGAGAAAGCTTGTGGCGCCCCCACTGCCGCGAACAATGATATTCATTGGCAGCTTGTCCGGTTTACGATCCTCCAGCCCAAATCGTTTGCGAAGATCAATCGCAGTCACGATCTGACCACGCAAGTTAATGAGTCCGCAGACGGACTCGTGAGCAAGCGGGACTTCAGTCATTTCCTGGTAGCGGATGACCTCTTGGACTGCGCTGACCTCAATCCCAAAGACTTGACGATCAAGATAGAACGTGCAGATTTGTTTATCAGTTAGCATTTCAATACTTGTTTCACAATGGCGAGGTTACGCGTTCGGTGCGTCGAACGATTGGATGATCACGGGTAGATCGAGGAGATCAATGACTTTGCTTTGGATGATTGCTGATCCTAACAATCCACAACTGCGCGAGCTTTCGGATATTTCGACTTTCGTTTCAACGATGTCGAGAATGCGATCGACGACCAAGCCAAAGCTACGTGTGTCTTCCGTGTAAACAACGACATGAATGAACTCTTCTTCGTCCCCTGTGGAGGCCTCCCCGGATCGAGGTTGCGTGCCGAGAGTTTCAGGCAAGTGAATCAATGGAAGGATCTTTCCTCGATATTGAACCACAGGCCGATTGTTTGCTACTTCGATGGAGTTTTTTGCAATTTGTTCTAAGCGGGCGACCTGTGACATTGGCATTGCCACTCTTGTCGTCGAACCAAGCCCCAGAATCAGCAATGTCTGCAGCGCGGCACCTGGAGCTTCCGATGTGACGCTTGACTCCTTCATTGCTTTATCCAGGTTTGCTTGCAAAACATTCGATCGTTGCGCAATACCCAGGACATCCAAAATCAATGCGACGTTTCCGTCGCCCATGATCGTCGCACCTGAATAGATCGGAAGATCCTTCAACTGCTGGCTGAGAGGCTTGACAACAATTTCTTCCGTATCGCTGATGTGGTCAACAATCAATCCGAACTGTTGGTCGTCAGCTCGCAGAATGACAATATTGATTGCATTGGATTCATCGTTTTTTTCGACCTCGCGTTTGAGCACCTGCCGAAGATCTACAAGCGGCAACAGGCGGCCACGGAGACGATATACAGGGGCATTCTGAATCCATTCGATCTTTGTCCGGGACTGTTCGCCTTCAAGACGCACCAGTTCCATCAGGTTGACCTGAGGAATCGCGAATCGATTCCCTGCACACGAAACCAGCAGTGCGGGAATGATCGCCAGCGTCAATGGTATTTTAATTCGAACGGTGGTGCCAATTCCCGGGCGACTATCAAGGTCAAGCGTGCCGCCAATTTTTTCAATGTTCGTTTTGACAACATCCATTCCGACGCCACGGCCGGAAACATTCGACACCGTTTCCGCTGTCGAAAAACCTGGCGCAAAAATCAGATTGCAGAGTTCGTGATCCTGCATTTCCTCGGCTTGCTTCTGGGTAATGACCCCTTTCTCGACTGCTTTCTGCTTGATGCGATTCAGGTTCAACCCGGCACCATCATCCGAAATCTCAATGTTTACCTGGCCACCTTCATGGAAAGCTCGTAGCGTCAAGCATCCTTCGCGATTCTTGCCATTGGATTCTCGCACGTCTGGATTCTCAATGCCGTGATCCACAGTGTTGCGGACCAGGTGAGTGAGCGGATCTTTGATAGCTTCGATGATCGTCTTGTCGAGCTCCGTGCTTTTCCCTTCCATTTCGATGCGAACTTCTTTGTCGCAGATCTGTGCAAGGTCGCGAACCAGACGCGGGAATTTGCTCCACACGTTACCGATAGGTTGCATGCGTGTCTTCATCACGCCTTCTTGCAACTCGGTCGTAATCAAGTTGAGTCGCTGTGAGGTTTTGTTGTACTGACCGTCTTCAAAGCGGTTGGCAAATTGAAGCATTTGGTTGCGTGCAAGAACAAGCTCGCCGACTTGATTCATCAACATGTCAAGCAAGCAAACGTCAACCCGAATCGAACTCTCGGTAGTGACTTTATCTTGGTGAGCCGGTTCCGTTGCTTGAGGCTTGGCAGCGGAAGGCGTCTTGGCGTTCGGTGTTGGCTTCGTCTCTACCGTTGTTGCTAACGGCGTTTCGGTTTCATCCCGCACTTCCGCCGCGGGGGCCTCGGCCCCTGTCGGTTGTGGCTCTTCGATCGATTGCATCGCCTCTTCAATTCCATCGAGCCGTTCAGCGCTGACTTCAACCACATCGCTGACTGCTGCTTCAGCGGAGGTGTCTAGCAGTTGGCTGAGAGCTTTGATGTGAACGGAAACGTCTTCATCATTGGAAGTCTCAATGTTGTCGAGCAGGTGCTTGATTGCGTCGGTGGACCTCAGCAACGTGTTGATAACTGGACTGGTTGGTGCGATCTCGAGGTTCCGCATTCGATTGAGAACCTCCTCCTCGCGATGCGCCAGCTTTTCAAGGACATGAAGTCCCATGAATCCAGCTGCCCCCTTGATCGAGTGGATCGCTCGAAAGATTTTGTTCACCAAGGCGACGTCAACACCATCGATCTGCAGTTCAAGCGTCAGGAAGTCGGTTTCGATATCACCCAAGTGCTCTTGGGATTCGATTACGAATTCGTTCAGTATCTCTGTGTCGTCGATTGTCACGTTTACTGCTTCGAAGTGGTGTTAAGATATCGTACCTGGGCAAAGACTGCCGTTGACCTCAAGTATCTACAACGCAATTAGTAGCATCAGGGAGGAAATATTTGTTCATTTGCAATCTTTTGCAGAATGAGTGTTTCAGTGCGACGCTTATTGACAGCTGGGCCTGAATGTTGCCTGCACCCTTGGGTGCGGGTGTGCGTGCTGTCCTATCGAAAAAACGGCTGAATCCGCGACGCTGCTCTCCGTTGCCTGAGAATAGCCGCATGGATGGCCGCTTTGCCGTCTCATTGATCGCATCGTCGCCGCAGCGTTTTGTCGTCGATCGCGGCGCCCTGGTCCAGCAACTTCGTCAGCCAATCGCGCAGCCTGCAGGTCCTTTTGGCTTGGTATGCATGAGAGGCGAACTGATTGGGCCCTGCGAAGGGACACCAAATCTCTAGCCGAAGTGCGTCTCAAGCCAATCTTTCCAGATGGTGGCTACCTGGACGATGGCGAGGAGGTCGCTGGCACCGGCGATCGCAGCGCAATTGGTCATGAAGAGCATGGGAATGCGCGGCTCGGGGACTTTGCCGGTTGGCGGATCGGTTAACCGACCGTGATTGTCTAGCGACCATTAGATTTCCCCCTCGTGTTGCCTCAGCCGAGGAGGATACCCAAATGTCAGCTTTAAAAAGAATGCTGTCATAGGCCTGCTGAGCGTAGCGAAGCAGGCCTATGACAGCGGCTACTTTGCCCTTGGGCGGACAAGACACCTAGGTTGAAGTTGAGCCCGTCACCAACTGCTTGGCCATGATATATCGCCACTGCCCCACACGCCGCTGAAGTGTTCGTAGATGTTGGCTGTCGTACTTGTCAGGTGTTCGTTCGATGAGCCGTTCGAGCAGTGACGAGGCGGTTGCGTCGGGTGTTTTTTCAAGCCATTCAAGAATCGTCGTCCAATCTCCTTCGAAAGGATCACGACGCGTTCGATAGTCTCGCGTTCGCGTTGGTTTCGGTTGGTGAGTCGGGCGGGCTTCGCCTTTCTTCCACAGCCCCGGCAGTTGTGCAAGGAATTCTTCGAGATCAATCTGCTGCTCTTGGGAGAGTGAGCCCTCCGTTGACAACGATACCAACGCAGCTTGCGTTTGCCGTATTTCGTGAAGTAGCTTGAGCGGGTCCTGTTCGTTTCGGTTGCGTAACAGATATTCTTTCGATTCAGTTGAAACTCGCAGGTCACCGAATAGCCGATCACAGGGTGTTTGCGGTGAGTGGAATTTCTTGGTTACTTTGGCGCCGTTCCGACTCTTGCTTAGGAACGACGAATAAATAGTCCTCGCCACATCGCCTATAATGTGATCTACCGTTGCGGTGGGAGGCACCGCTCAGAATTCACACGGAGGGTAATTCCATGGCGTTTCAATTTGAGTCCCCGTACTCCAAGCAGATCGAAGAACGCATGAAAAATGTTTTCGATAGCTTGTCTGAAAAGGATCGTCGCCGCTACGCCGCCATCGAGACGGAGAAGCTTGGATATGGTGGTCAACGCTACATCTCAGAGCTATTTGGTTGTTCCGAGCATGCGATCCGGCATGGTTTGGATGAGATTGAATCGCTGCCCGAGGATCCTCTGGGCGATCGACAACGGGCTGAAGGTGGAGGAAGAAAGCAGAAAATTGACGAGGAACCAGAGATCGAAGATCAACTCTTTGAAATCGTGGATATTCACATCGCTGGCAGTCCCGACGAACCCGATATCATCTGGACTCATCAGTCGCCGCAAGCGATCGCTGCGACGTTGACGCACGATGGCACACCGATCAGCGCGCCCACGGTGGCCGATTGGCTCGAAGGCCAAGATATCCGTCGACGCAAAATTGAAAAGTCGATTGCCGGCGGACAGAGCCCCGATCGCGATACACAGTTTCAGGAAATCGATCGATTCCGTTCGCTCTTCCGAGAGGCTGGCGACCCTGTTTTCTCCATTGACACCAAGGCGAAAGAGCTTCTTGGCACGATGTATCGCGACGGCCGTGCCTACCTGAGCAGTCCGATGCGAGCATTCGATCACGACTATCCGAGTTGGTCCGATGGCGTTTTGATTCCCCACGGAATCTACGACCCGGTTCGCAACCACGGACACCTTAACTTGGGGCTCAGTCACGATACCAGCGAGTTTGCCTGCGATAGTTTTTGGTGGTTCTGGCGTCGTGTCGGGCGATTCCATTATGCAGGGGCCAAAAAGATACTTTGGTTGTGTGACGCCGGTGGCAGCAACAATGCTCGGTACTGGATCTTCAAAGAAGACTTGTCTCGCTTGGCTACGCGGATCGGACTGCCGATCCAGGTTGCTCACTACCCGCCATACTGCAGCAAGTACAATCCGATCGAACGGCGGTTCTTCTCACAGGTGGGCCGAACTTGCAGCGGGCTGATGATGCGATCAGCCGAGTTTGCAGCAGAGCTAATGAGACAAACGTCAACAGCGACCGGTCTGAGCACGACCGCCCATATCATCAAACGAGCCTACGAACTCAAACGCAAGGCAACCGAGGAATTCATGACACGAATGCCAATCACATTTTCGAACCTACTGCCTCGACTAAACTACACGGCCAACCCTTCATAGCAGCGCGTCTTATTTATTCGTCGTTCCTTAGGAGCTTGAAGGAAGGCTGAAACACGTTGACGTACCAGCGAACGCAGTCGAATAGATGCGCAATCGTTTGGCATGCGACGGGTCCTGAGTATCGATGATAACCGAGGTATTTGCGAACGATTGAACCATTCTTTTGTTCGATCCATGCCTGGTCGTTCTTACGATAGGGCCGTGATCGAGTGAATAAGATATTGTGGGAACTGCAGTATTTGATGAGAGATTCATTGATGAACGAGCTGTCGTTGTCAGTGTTGATCCCGACAATCGGAAACGGAAAGCGATTCCGCAGCAGTTCCATCGTTTCAACCACAAGTGACTGTTCGCGAATAAGAATCGGGATACATTCCGTCCAGCCAGAGGACACGTCAGTAGCGACCAAGCTGTGGATGAACGAGCCGGACAGATTGCCTCCGCAGTGCGCAACGAAATCAACCTCGAGACTCCCTGGCGCGACGTCGTCCCATTCAGAGAAGGTTTTGACCGCGATCGCCGCGCGAGTCTTTTTCTTGGGTCGAACAGGTTTCTTTCCAGTTGCCTGCTCACGTATCGGACGGAGGAGTCGGTCAATGGTCGCGGCGCTTGCCGACAACACCAGGGCCCTGAGGGAATCATCAAGATTCATGTGGCCATGCGATTCCATCGACTTCAGCAACTCCGGCAAAATCACCTTGAGACGTTTGCCACACAATCGATCAGAGGCCTCCCAGAGAGTCGCAAGCACTTCCTTAACCGCACCGTCGTAAATCTTGCGACCAAGTGTTCCAGAACTCGCTGGCCCAGAAACTTCGCTCTCCGCGAGCATTCGAAGCGCGTACTTGCGTTGGTGTCCTGTAATCGCAACGAACTCGTCAAGTATCCGAGACTTATCTCTCTTTCGTGCAGCACAGTATCGCGACCGAATCGAGTCAACCAGTTCCGCTTTTGCTTGCATTTCCACGGCCGCACTCACGATTTGGGTATCTTTCACTTGAGGCAACCAATATCGTTCGGTATCCGTTTCGTTGAGGCAATGCGTCGTCCTGCGATCAACTCCGCGCCACCGTCGTTGTCACTGTCCACCATCGCCCGGTAGGCAGGTGCACGCAGCAATGGCTGTGCACTAAGCTCCAACAGCAATATATCGTTGCAGCTTATCGAGCAACTGATCTTGATCGAACGGCTTGACAAGGTAGTTATTCGCGCCAGCTTGGATCGCTTCCAGCACGCGTTCCTTCTCCGATTCAGTCGTAATCAGGATCACGGGAACCTTTGAACCCGTGGCGCGAATAGCCTTCAGTAAATCTAGTCCACTCATGTTGGGCATGTTCCAATCCGTTAAGACAAGATCAAAGGCTCCTGCGTTGAAGGCGGCAAGTGCCAGTTCGCCATCCGCTGCCTCAATAATGTCGGAAACGTTAATCGCATTTAGTGCTCGCATGATAATCTTTCGCATCACACCTGAATCGTCTACCAGTAGTACTTTCGGTCCCATCGAAATCCCCTAAGCTCTTTACGTTAGTTAAATTGAACCCATGCGCGATTGCGAGAACCCACGTCCTCGAACGCCACAGTTAGCGATTAAGATCTTTTCGCATCGATTGTTGCAGTTCCGATCATTCTCTGCCAAACGATAGCACTGAATTAGCACATAGTCGCTAAAAAGATGCTTCGCTAAGGTTTACTTGGGCGTCCTAAACGCTACGACACAAATAGCTCATTCAACCGGCAGATCGAAAAACTGTTTCGAAAGTAACGCATAGGCGGTGCCCATGGACGCAGGCACTGCGTTTTGGCAGCTTGTGGGCCGCCATCGCTAGGACTGCAATGCAAACTAACCCTCTGCCGAGTACTCCGTCCGTCGTTTGGTGCGGTGGCCGTGGGGGCATACCAAAACAAAGGGGGGGCACCCAGGCCCTTCTTTTGTGACTCCTGGTGTTGAAGGATGGGGCAAGCTAGTCGAGCTAAGGATTTCTAGATGAAAGAAAGCTGAACGCATCAGGGGAGGGCGCGTGCTGGCTGACGAGCGTTCCACCACATTCGTAACAGAGGTCGCCAATGCGCCTGCACTGGGTAATCTCAATCCTCAACCAAAACGTCGCGAGAATCGCTCGGACGACTTCGCCAGGATAATACTGCTGGTCGGCGATGAAGCCGAAGCCTACTTTGGAAAAGTCTTTAGTAAAGATAGTTGATGGAACCGGATTCCTTGGCACGGCGTGAAGTGAATGTTCCGGCACTAATACTCCGCGCGCTCGAATATTAGTGCGAACCGCTCTTCGTGTATTGTTCTCGTAGGGCGTCGACGGGCCGCTCAGTTCAAAAAAACGCTCATGCGAAGGTGGTAATCTGATCGTTTGTGGCAAGCTTGTGATCAAAACTTGCAAATCTCGCGAGTAAGCTTCGCCCAACATTCTAGTACCTCCGAATCGAAAGCCTTGCTGCGGTCTTTTTCCATGATTTCTAAAGCAAGCTGTTTCGGCATCGGGCCACGGTAGGGCCGAAAGCTTGTCATCGCCTCAAATACATCGACAACCGCGCAGATTTTTGCCCAGTCATGGATTTCATCATCAAGAATGCCCACCGGGTAGCCCTCTCCGTCCACACGCTCGTGATGCTGGTAGACCATCATCAGCTGCCCAAAAGACAGGTCTTTCCGGCAGCCTAGCTGCCTCAACCCCCAGGTCGGGTGCATTTTCACAGTCCGGAATTCTCCTTCCGTTAAGCGACCTGGCTTGGAAAGAATTTTGTCGTCGATGGAGAGCTTTCCCAGGTCATGCAACAGTCCGCCCGTGGTGATCTGCTCAATATCGTGTTGCGAAAAACCGAGTTTGGCCGCCAGCATAGCGGCATAGAACGCGACATTTGCTGAGTGAGTAAAGGTCGCATAGTCATGGTGAAGTACGCGGAATAGCTCAGCAGCAGCTGACGAATTGCTGCATATTATTCCAGCAGTCAACGCGCCCCATCGCGACGCTTCGGCGACAGTGTTTCCTAAGTCGCCAGCGCTAAAAGAAGCGTCAAGCACGTCGCGAACCACTTCGCTTAAAGCACCAGCACGCGCGGCGACGCTCACCTCCCCTGGTCGCGATGGGGCTTCGATCAAGCTTCGCAAATATTGCTGAAACAAGTCCCTTGAGCCGCTGGCAACATAGAGATGCTTGGTGCCTCTCGCTCGAAGTCTTGCCAGACCGCCTTCGTCGATTGGGTGGTCGTCAGCGCAGTATAAGACAAAGCGATCTCCGTCTGCCTCGCGTTGAAAAAGATCAACGCCCGGAATTGTATTTGGTTCTAACGTCGAAATGAATATCGGGATGTAATCTGACATGGGTGAATCGCTCATATTCAGGTCGGAACCTCAGGGAAATTCCTGGGCACTGGCACGCTTCCTTCCCGTTGTCGGTTCAAGTATTCGTTTCGAGTATTTTCTCTGGCCAAGCGACGCTCGCCACAAACTGCCTATGGCAATGAAACGCTTCATTTGGTTATTCGGAAACAATTAGTTCTTCGCTTTAACGGCAATTCGAATTCCCTGCCGCATCGTCTTGATTAATCGGAGACTGAGCGGCATTGGTGCCTCCGTTGAGAAAGTCCCGAATCATAGGTGACGCCGTGAGCACAAGCAAGAAGTTCACTGATTGACTCGACTTGTTCGCGATCCTGGAATGTGTCAACGGCAGTGAGGCAACTTTTTGATGTGCGTTCGATGCTGCAACCAGGTTGGTCAGGGGCCAGCCCCCGATCTGCTTTTGCTGCGGTGGACTCGGTCTTTACCCGCGCGAAACCCGGATGGCGGAATGTGTCAACGACATTGAGACAACTTTCTAAACGGTTCAGTGATTGATGCCAGCGCACTTGGGGGCCAGCCCCCAAACCCCCGGGATTTTTTCAGGCATCGCTCGGGTGTTCAAAGGTGTTTTCGGTGGTAAGGTTGATTCGTCCGGTGAAACGGAAGGCGGCTCTGCGGGGACGCAACCGTCCAAGGGATAATCGGATCGAGGGTGCGTCAAAGACGTTTCTTCGGAAGCTCCCGGGCAGGTTGGCTCGGGGGCTTCCCTTTTGCGTTCATCGATTGGTTTGGGAGGGTTGATCCAGACGGCTTGGGGAACACTTGCTGGCTTGGGAATTCCGTGAACGAAACGCTCGGGTGTTTTTTTCCACGCACCATGAAGAGTCTGCGTGCGAGCGGCAGTTACTTCCTCGGCGCGGCCGAAGTGCAACGATGATGGAGTTAGCAACCCGATGCCGCTGTGATAGTGCTCGTTGTTGTACCAGGTGAAAAACGTGCGACAGAACTGCAAGCCGTCTTCGTAACAGCCAAAGCGTTTGGGGAACTCAGGTCGATACTTCATCGTTTTGAATTGGCTTTCCGAGAACGGATTGTCGTTGGAGACGTGCGGTCGGCTGTGTGATTTGGTGACGCCCAGCGAACTGAGTAGCTGCGCTACGCTGTGAGATGTCATCGAAGGTCCCCGGTCGCTGTGAATGATCAGTTGTTCGGGTGGAATGTTCTGCTTGTCGATCGTGGTTTCAATCAGCTGCTTGGCCAAGTCGGCGCTCTCGCTATCGGCCAGCATCCAGCCAACGACGCAGCGGCTGTAGATGTCCAGAATCACGTAGAGGTAGTAGTACGTCCATGTTTCGGGGCCCTTGAGTTTGGTGATGTCCCAAGACCAGACTTCGTTGGGCGCGGTGGCGAGCAGTTCTGGTTTGCGATACTCGGGATGCTTCAGCTGGTTTCGTCGTTCGCGTGTGCTTTGATTGTCGGCCAAGATGCGATACATCGTTCGCACGCTACACAGGTAGTCGCCCTCGTCGAGCAACTTGGCGTAGACCTGTCGTGGTGCATGATCAGCGAAACGCTCGCTGTTGAGTTGATCAAGTACTTCTTGGCGTTCTTGCGGTGATAGAGCTCGAGCGGGCGCCGGCCTCGGCGCGGCTTGTCGATCGGGGTCGCGGCGACGATAGAACGTCGCACGCGACACATTCATCGCACGGCAAGCAGCCGCGACGCCGACTGTTTCACTCAGTTGTTTGGCGGCTGTCAGTCGTCCTTCTCGTGTGATCGTATCTGCATCATCTCCGAGACTTTTTTTTGGACGTCAATGATCAGCTCGGCGTGGCGGAGCTTCTCCTTGAGCCGCTCGTTCTCACGTTCAAGACGTTTGAGTTGATCGGCTGGTGAAGTTTTGCCGTTAGACTTTTTCGATGATGACAATGATTCCTCCCGCAATTGACGACGCCATTTTGCCAGGACCGAGGAGTAAATTCCCTCGCGTCTGAGCAACGCCCCGATTTCTCCGGGCTCGCTACAGCTTTCGGCCTCCAGGGCGATACGGCGTTTGTAGTCGGCGGTGAAGCGGCGACGGGCCGCTTTCTGTGTCACCTCGGGATCTTTTTCAATTTTTTTGTTGGCGGTATCGGTCATGCGAATGCTCCATGCCCTCAACTCTGATGAAATTCAAAGTTGTCTCACGCATGTTGGCACAGAGGGTGGGCCGATAAATCACCAATACTTCGCTGTTGTAAGGGTGCCCCCGTGTCTGATATACAGAGCGTTGGTAGTTGATTTTAGCTAACCGAAAAGAGTCAAAGGATCACAGGCAACGATGGCGAGACGTTGGCGAGACGCTGGCTCAGGTCCTGTGCGCCGTCGACCGTGGGATGCCCTAGGAATTGAAGCTGGAACGACAACGTCCGTTAATTTAATCGTTTCAATGCAGGTCAGGGTGCAGTGACCTGTTGGTGAACAAAGTGCAGGTGCTAGTGAGCAATTACGAGCACGGAGGGAACTTAGCGTGACGTTGCAGAACAGTCCGGGGCTTGACGAAGAGGGGCTGCGCAAGGCGTCCATCCTGTTGATGAGTATGCCTAGCAGTTTAGCTGCTACGGTATTGAGCAAGCTATCTCCCCGATACATCGAAGCGATTGGCCTGACGATCGCTAAGACTGAGTCAGTCGGCGGCGAAGACCAAGAATTGGTCCTCGCGGAGTTCTTGAACAGCAAGGTGAGCTTGCTGAGCGCCGGTCTCGGAGGACTTGAGCGAGCGGGGGAGCTCCTGGTAGAGGCGTTTGGGCACGATGCCCAGGATCTCGTCGATGCATTGCAGCAGGCAATCGAGTCGCCCCAGTTCGGTTTTCTTCGGAATGTCGACGCCCAAACCGTGCTGCAAAACGTTCGAAACGAACATCCGCAAGCGATAGCGTTTCTGCTGTGTCACGTGTCTGGCCCTTGTGCGGCTGAGGTGATCACGGGCTTGGATCCAGATCAACGATTGGACGTCGTTTCTCGCCTCGCCGCTATGGAGAAGGCTAGCCCAGGAGCGGTCAAGGAACTGAATGACGGCCTAGAGTTGCAGATTAGCGGCTTGGGTGGCCAGCATATTCAGGTGGGCGGGGTCGAGGTGGTCGCCAATATTCTAAAGGCCTCCGAGCCGTCGAATGAATCAAGGCTATTGGAGGCCGTTGGCCAAGAAGATCCCGAGCTGCGTGACGAAATCCGACGACTGATGTTTGTGTTCGACGATATCTCAAAGCTCGTCGATTGTGACATTCAAACACTTCTCAAGCAGGTTGCCACGTCTGATTGGGCGATGTCGCTCAAGGGGGCTGACACGCAACTGAAAGAGAAGATCATGCTCAATATGAGTTCTGGAGCCGCGGCGAATCTGCAGGAGGAAATAGAGTACCTTGGGAGCGTCCGGCTCAAGGAAGTAGAGCTAGCACGGCAGAAAATCATAAATATTGCTCGCCAACTCGATGATGCTGGCCAGATCTCCCGTCGAACCTGTGAGGGAGAGGAAGAGTTATTTACCTAGCAGCCAGGCCGAACCAGTTCATGAGGTCCGCCTGGGGTTCGTGTCGCAAACTTCATCCCATGAAGGCGGTTATCGACGATCTTGGTTTCCGCAAATAGGATGCACTTCTTGGCTGCCTTCAGCTAGGCGGCGTTCGTGACTTCACAGATCATTTTGCGGGTATGGCCTCGCAGGGATGCACGAAATACGTCCCCTGTTTCCCAGCAGTTCCCGGCGGTTGGCTAAATCCCGTAAAATACGGTGTGGTGATTTGCTAGCGTGTCGCGATTGGATGAAGCCTTGATTGGAGCCGGGGGTTGACGAACGTCACGTTAGATCGTTCGCTGCTATCGAAATTCGCCGCGGGAGGTCGTAGTCGCTGGCGGATTGAGAATGAGACGTTTAATACGCTCAAGAATCAAGGCTACCACTTTGAACACAACTACGGTCATGGAAAGCAAAACCTATCAACGGTACTGATGCTGCTGATGTTTTTAGCGTTCATGGTTGACCAAGTACAGCAAGCATGCTGTCCGCTGTTTGCCTCGGTGCAGGAGAAGTTCAAGAGTCGCCGAGCGTTGTGGGAAAAGCTTCGCAGCCATGTGAATCACTTCGTGTTTGAGTCGTTTGCCGAACTTTGGCAAGCGATGCTCAGTGGATCGGCGATGGGTGTTCCGCCTGTGCTGGTTCAGCGGGAATTGGAAATCGACCGATGGCTTGAAACGTAATTTGATGGCGTCCTCCCGCCTCGTGATCCACGCCTCCAGTGTGGAAGGTTTTTCGCTTTGTGGCGTATCCCGAAAGGGAAAGGTGGCGGTCATCGACTGGCGACAACCGCCTGCCTTTCGGTCTACGCACTTGATGCGGCGCTCAGGTTGCACCTCTGCAGAGCCCTATCCTCCGACCAAGCGTAGACATTCTCGTCTGATCATCCGGCAACTGCAAGTTCGCTGTCACTACTGCGCGACGTCGAACGCCGACGCATCCGAGCTTCTTCGAGTTTACGGTCTCGTTCGGAGTGAATTTCCGGTGCCAATCCGGCCAGGAAGTCAGCCGGCGTAACGTAGCCGATCGCGCTGTGAAGCCTGACCTCGTTGTAGTGATGGACATACTCCGAGATCAGCTTGATCGCTTCGGCGGCATTTCGTGGACAGTTCGGACGAATGCTTTCAACCTTGAGCGACTTGTGCCACCGCTCGAGCTTGCCGTTGCTCTGTGGATAGTACGGACTGGTTTTTACATGCGTCATCCCGCTGTGACGGACGAACGACTTGAAGTCACCGGCGACGAATTGAGGACCGTTGTCGCTGATGATCCGAGGCTTCACGCCGGGGTGTTTTTCCAAAGCCGCTTGGCAGACGATTTCCACGTCCAGTTCGGTCATCGACTCGCGTAGTTCATGATGCACGATGTACCGGCTGTAGCCATCGAGAATCGTGATCAAGTAGAAGAACGTCCCGCCAGCATTGATGTAGGAAATGTCGACATGCCAGTGCGCATGGGCTTTCAGCGGATGCTTGAATCCGTTTCCTTTTTGCGATGCCTTGTTGCTTTTTCGATCCAGTCGGCCTGCGGCCTTGAGCACGCGGTAGACCGTCGACGGAGCGACCGCCACCACGTCTTCATCGAGCATCATGAACGTCAGCCTTCGGTAACCTTCGAGCGGGTTTTTGTCGTGAAAATCGACGATCGCCTGCTTCTCCCAGTCTTCCAGCCACCATTCCCTGGGAACTTTGCCGTTGTGGGCATTCACCTTGCCGTAACGTCGCTTCCAGTTGTGATACTTGCTGGTGGGCAGCTCGATCCATCGCAAGAGCTGACCGATTCCGATCTCAGTTCGTTCGTGCCAGTACTTGGTGTAGTCGACGATTTGGTCTCGCGTGTCATGGGGAACCCATCGACCTTTCAGAGTTCCCCATTGTCTTTTTTTGAGCGGATGTTCTCCTCCATCAACTCGGAAATCACCTCGTTCTTAGCGATGAGTTTCTCACGCAGTTCGATGACCGTGCGATCGGTTTTCACCTTGCCGGCCTTGGTCGAGCGGGGCGTTTCAAAAGCCCGTTCAGCTTGGCTCATGACGGCATTGACCCAGTTGTGGATCAACGTCGGTTGAACCTGCATCTGGTCGGCGATCTGGGAAACAGGAACTTTGTCGACAAGGTGCTTGCGGACGGCGGCAGCCTTTTCAGCAGCCGAGAAAGAGCGTCGTTTTCGTGTCATTGTGAAATCTCCTCAAGTGAAAATAGCTCACCATTGGCAGATTTCCAATTTCAAGAGAGGCAGCACACGCCGCCTCGTGGATAAGATCGGCCAGAAGTAGCGTAACCTCAGCGGTCTAAAACGTCGATTTTGGACTCAGCACTGGTGGCGCTACGCGCCCAGCCGCGCGCTCTCCCTCCGATTTGTCGTTTGGGACGCCCCACGAGCGATGGACGTCGGTTCCGAAGGCACGAAATCGCCTTCGCAGTAGGCCACGGCAACTCGGCCAACCTTCAAATGCACCTTCACCCCACGCTCACCACCCAGTAGCACGGGGCGACCGGGAACTGCTGACTGTTTCCGAAGCAGAGAATCTTGCTCGTTAACCCGCGTATTGCGGACCCAGGATTGAGTTTGAAACGATCAGATATTCTTTTTTCATTAGCCCAGGCCTCTCGGACATGTTTTCGATCGTCGATTGTGTCAACCGACGTCCGCCGGCAATGCAAATGGATCCGTTTTGTCCAGTAATGTCTTCGTGCGGTATCATCCCTGGCCTCAGGTCGGCAGCGGATACCCTTGTTAGGCAAAGTGCGTCGCGGTTGTCATGAAGGCATTCCATCGCGTCAATCAGTAAGTCATTCACCTCCGGAAGTATTTTTCGTATAGTTGCAGACACTGCCTCTACGCACAGGCCTTTCATCGTCAAGAAATTCCAGTAGAAGACGACACGCAGCAAGACTGCAGACACGTCGATCCGTTCACCTGATCGATGGAACCTCTCTGCCGAAGGAACCGCATGCAGCAGTTCCACTATCCAATCAAACCTTGGCATCTTTCGTAGGAGACCAGCGGAAGTCCTGCAGATTTTCGCGAAAAGTTCTCTGTGTTCGACCGTGGTTGGCTCTTGAGAATCGAAAATTTCGGCCTCACGTGGGCTTAGGGTCGCAATCCCCACTAGGAACACACGTGCAGCGATTTCTTCCTCCCAGTCCAGTTCGACCGACATTCTTCTCGCAAGATCTTTGATTGCTTCTAGCATGCGAGTAGTGTCAATGTTCCGCCCGCTAGGCATCTCAATCAGATCGGTCATCAGGTCCAAGGTGCCTGCCAATGTCTTGCTGAGCAGTTCATTTCTGGAGGTCAGCTTATTGTACTGCGTCTGGGCGGCTAGGATCGTCGATGTCAGTTCTTCCGCCTTGCACGGCTTGGACAAAAACCTGAAGAGTTGCCCAGCGTTAATCGCTTGGATTGCAGTCTCTTGGTCCTTGTTGCCAGTCAGCATCACAAAGACGGCTTTCGGCATTTTTTCGCGAAGGTGCCCGATCGTTTCAATGCCATTCATCTTCGGCATTTGCATGTCAACAACGACAACAGAGAACGGTCCCAGCGAGTTCGCTGCCTCAATCGCAGTTTCGCCGCCTTCACACGAGTTTATTTCAAAGTCAGGGCCCAGGCCTCTGCTCGCGATACCCGAAAGAACACCAAGGAGGATCGGATCGTCGTCAACAAATAACAGTTTGTTTTGCATTGCTTTACAGAAGTTGAGTGGCAGGTTTGTTTTGGTCGGTTCTTAGCGTGTTTCCTGTCCAGCATTATCGCAATCGAATCCGAACTGCTCGCGAGGTGCTTCCCCGCAACCTGCTCGAAGGCCTTTTTTCAAAGACAATTGCGCCATTGAGTGCAATCGAGAGCAGCGTGCCTGCGTGTTGGGTAATCGGACTTTGGTACGATGGGGGCGTCGACGGCAACCGTCAACTAGCCGGCAAGTGGTAGGCCGCTGCCATGGGATGGGTGTTCGGAGCTCTGCAAACCTGCTCATCTCCAACGTCCAGAGGGACGTGATCTGGCTTTATGTCCGGCATGACAATCCATACTGGGTGGTTGAAGCGACGATGGGTGCCTAGGAACTCCGGGTTTGATCCGAATGCAGGCTGCGTATCAGCACTTCGCATTGTCATCATTGTGGCAAGCGAAAGAGAGATCGGTAAAGAATGTTCTAAAAAGTATGCCCAATAGTTCTTCATCAACAATGCCCCCATGTTAATTGAATAGCTCTAAGGAAAGTAGCATCCAGCAAGGTGTTTTCGCGACGCCTTCGGGAGAAAATGGATGTTTTGTCGGCGCCTTCATCACAGCAGTGTCGATAGTGGCGGTTTTGCGGAAGACGCAAGTCATGAGTGGCACCTGTCGGCACCGCGCTGCTTTGGCTCGGCATCGCGTCATTGGCATGGTTCTATCGATACCGCACCCGCATCGCTTAAACGCGATCTTGCGCTGGGCCGCTGGGCTGCGCGGTCACATTGCGTCCGCGACGCAGCCGACGTCAGATTCTATGGGGACACCCACGGGATCGAGTTTGTTTCGAATCCTCTGGGCATCCACTCGCAAAACGCAAGGTTATTCGCCGGCTAGGGTCGCACGAAGTCGAGCGTGTTCGGCTTTGAAATACAGGGTGGCGGCGGCTGCGTAGATAGGCGCAAGCAAAAGAAAGGGGAACGCAAAGTGAGTGCGGAAATATGCCTTCCGATACCAAGTCAGGTTCCATTGGTGGATCGCAAACCAGGAGAAAATCGCCAGGAGGCTTCCCGCAGCAACGATCACTGCAAGCATGAGTCCCGTCATTTGAATCGCCATCGCCCAGTTTTTCGGCGCCCTCGTCAGGAACCTATGCACAAACGTCCGTCCCGACAGTTCCGATCCAAAATAGTTGAGCGATGCGAAGGCCCACACGTCATCGCGTTTCTCCGGGGCTTTGAGTGCAACTGGATTTCGCCACCAGTAGTAGGTCATAAACGCGATCACGATCGAAACCAATGACTTGATCGCAATGATTCCGGGAAAGCCGATCGCGGCCATTGCGGGATTTCCTTCGATCCCAAGATCCGGTGAAAAAGCATACGTCACTCCAGTGTCCGCAGCTTGCGTAGCAGCCGGGGCAGCGACCGATGCGACAAAGATCAGAGTGCGATTCATAGTGCGTTCGTTTTCATTTTTGTTGGCTATCGTCGGAAATCACTGAGCGGCGGAAATCGGTCATCCACGTGGGAAAACGCGGCTCGGCGGTTCCATGTCGATCGTGTGGTTATTCGTCGTCTTGGGGCGGCGCGTTGCAGTTCGGACAGCAAACATCGCCAACGACAGCAGGACTCAGTTGAAATGCTGTCCCCCATATTTCGCACCGGTGAAGTACCCCTTCGGGAGTTCGTGAAGAAGGTTCGTTCATGGGCAAGTCAGGGGATCAACGAAAAAATGTTTCGTTCGCCTGTTTGTGACACGTGAACATTGTACCGCAACAGTGAGTTGTTTCACCGAAAGAAAACCGTCCCGCGACTGCTTAGCGTTCAGCGGGCACCGTTTAGGCCGTCCACCGAATGGCCGGGCCAGCAATCGTTGAGAAAAATTGGATGCATGGCAAAACTCATCGACAGAACAATACGTTTTCGCGGGGCCCTCGTTGTCGGAGTCGTTGCGTTTGCCACGCACCCGCCTCTGTTGTGAAGGCTTGCATTTGACCTGGACCGCATGGATGATTGCAGAATGAAGAAGTCATGGTTTCAAATTCGCATCCAAGGCGTCGTCGTCTTCGATCGGTTCGTTGGCGACAACGCTCGGGAACCCACCGCTGCAACCGTTCTCGCAAATCCAGGGAAACGGCTGCTTTACAATGGGGTGTTCGGGAAAATTTCGTCCCACTTCTGCGTTAAGGCTTTCGATTCCTTAATGAATCTTCTCCCGCCTGGATTGCCACTGAATCGGGCAAGAAACTTCTCAACATCTTCGCCTTCTTTCCACAGTTTTTGTGCTTTCCAAACGATTTCCAACTGCTCCTCTGTCAGCACGTCTGCAGCTTTCGCCCTTTGTGCCCCCAATCTCGCGGCAACAGCAGCGAACGGGTTTTCCCCGCTGCGGTCAACGCCATTTATAATCAGTATCTCAGCGCGTCGCAGCCCATGAAGCTTCTGGATTTGCTCGTCGGTTAGATCTAGCTGCTTCGCAAGAAACTCGCAGTGATAGTAATTCTGCGGACACGCTCGCATGAAGCCATCAACAATAGCGTTGAACTGAGTCTCGGAGAACTGATCTTTCAATAATGTTTCTACCTGTTCCACACTTGCATTTCGAAATTTCTCTAGCTCCTCTGTACCTTCACGAACTTTCTTGAGGTCCACCGTTCCAGCGTCTGCTTGCCTAACGACCTCTCGCAATTCGCTTATCAGTACCGAGCGAAGTTGGAACAAAATGTGAATCTCCGACTGCACCTTTTCTGGGTTTCGTGCTGGAAGTGCAAACTCATCGCTCCTGGCGGACAAGAGATCTACGACGTCAATCCGACGAATCTCTTCGGCCAACCGTCGCACTTCTTTTGGTCTTTCTCGAGCTTCGTCGCCGGAATGTGTCAACGACATTGAGACAACTTTCTAAACGGTTCAGTGATTGATGCCAGCGCACTTGGGGGCCAGCCCCCGAACCCCCGGGATTTTTTCAGGCATCGCTCGGGTGTTCAAAGGTGTTTTCGGTGGTAAGGTTGATTCGTCCGGTGAAACGGAAGACGGCTCTGCGGGGACGCAACCGTCCAAGGGATAATCGGATCGAGGGTGCGTCAAAGACGTTTCTTCGGAAGCTCCCGGGCAGGTTGGCTCGGGGGCTTCCCTTTTGCGTTCATCGATTGGTTTGGGAGGGTTGATCCAGACGGCTTTGGGAACACTTGCTGGCTTGGGAATTCCGTGAACGAAACGCTCGGGTGTTTTTTTCCACGCACCATGAAGAGTCTGCGTGCGAGCGGCAGTAACTTCCTCGGCGCGGCCGAAGTGCAACGATGATGGAGTTAGCAACCCGATGCCGCTGTGATAGTGCTCGTTGTTGTACCAGGTGAAAAACGTGCGACAGAACTGCAAGCCGTCTTCGTAACAGCCAAAGCGTTTGGGGAACTCAGGTCGATACTTCATCGTTTTGAATTGGCTTTCCGAGAACGGATTGTCGTTGGAGACGTGCGGTCGGCTGTGTGATTTGGTGACGCCCAGCGAACTGAGTAGCTGCGCGACGCTGTGAGATGTCATCGAAGGTCCCCGGTCGCTGTGAATGATCAGTTGTTCGGGTGGAATGTTCTGCTTGTCGATCGTGGTTTCAATCAGCTGCTTGGCCAAGTCGGCGCTCTCGCTATCGGCCAGCATCCAGCCAACGACGCAGCGGCTGTAGATGTCCAGAATCACGTAGAGGTAGTAGTACGTCCATGTTTCGGGGCCCTTGAGTTTGGTGATGTCCCAAGACCAGACTTCGTTGGGCGCGGTGGCGAGCAGTTCTGGTTTGCGATACTCGGGATGCTTCAGCTGGTTTCGTCGTTCGCGTGTGCTTTGATTGTCGGCCAAGATGCGATACATCGTTCGCACGCTGCACAGGTAGTCGCCCTCGTCGAGCAACTTGGCGTAGACCTGTCGTGGTGCATGATCAGCGAAACGCTCGCTGTTGAGTTGATCAAGTACTTCTTGGCGTTCTTGCGGTGATAGAGCTCGAGCGGGCGCCGGCCTCGGCGCGGCTTGTCGATCGGGGTCGCGGCGACGATAGAACGTCGCACGCGACACATTCATCGCACGGCAAGCCGCCGCGACGCCGACTGTTTCACTCAGTTGTTTGGCGGCTGTCAGTCGTCCTTCTCGTGTGATCGTATCTGCATCATCTCCGAGACTTTTTTTTGGACGTCAATGATCAGCTCGGCGTGGCGGAGCTTCTCCTTGAGCCGCTCGTTCTCACGTTCAAGACGTTTGAGTTGATCGGCTGGTGAAGTTTTGCCGTTAGACTTTTTCGATGATGACAATGATTCCTCCCGCAATTGACGACGCCATTTTGCCAGGACCGAGGAGTAAATTCCCTCGCGTCTGAGCAACGCCCCGATTTCTCCGGGCTCGCTACAGCTTTCGGCCTCCAGGGCGATACGGCGTTTGTAGTCGGCGGTGAAGCGGCGACGGGCCGCTTTCTGTGTCACCTCGGGATCTTTTTCAATTTTTTTGTTGGCGGTATCGGTCATGCGAATGCTCCATGCCCTCAACTCTGATGAAATTCAAAGTTGTCTCACGCATGTTGGCACAGAGGGCGCCTCTATTTCGCGGGCTCTCTGCAAAACTGAAATAGGTCAGTGCAAAACCGAAACAGAGAAAGCCTCCCAAACGCATTGCAAACTTCATTTGATTCCTTTTCAAGTTTCGTTACCACGGTCCAAGCATTGTAAGTCTCGGCGATCTGCTCGGGTGCCCGTTCGCCGTCACTATGGCCTAGCATTGGCGCGTCGTGTTGATGCGAGTTCTTGGAGATGCATGGAGGTCATCGTCGGCCGCGGCAGTTTGCTTTGCCGCACGGACATGTCGCAAATCGTCATCTGTCACCGATGGTCATCCATGTCCGCTTCATTTCAAATTCCTTGGTGGAGGAGGTGGCTGTTCGATAGATTCAAGCGGATGAACCGGTGCGATGGACGCGCCGCGTTCAATCCTCCATCTCAAAAAACACGGCTCGGCAGTTCCCCGTCGGTCGCGTGGTTATTCGCCGTCCTGAGGCAGCGCTGAGGTCAAGGTGCAGCGTATCCGTCGTCCATCGATTTGTGCGGAGGACTTGATTGTCGCATGCTTTGGCACCAGCGAGTTGACGAAACGTTCAAGCAGTGCCGTAGCCTGACTTTGAGCCTCAGGATGACGACTTCGGAACAGTGCAGACACGCGCACGTCTCGTCGCTTGCGAAAATGCGATATCGCCCGCTTCGCTTTCTGATCGAAGTCCGTGTCAATGGTCGCTGGACGTAAGCGAATCTCCTTCACGCAGCTAGACGCAAGATCGCTCGCGTGTGGTTCGGTATCGAGTTCCTCGTTGCCAACCGGCCATGCGAGCCCGTTGCAGTTCGGACAACAAACATCGCCAACAACAGCAGGGCTTAATTGAAATGTGGTCCCACATATTTCGCACTTGTGTGGTACGCCTTCGGGAGTTCGTGAAGAAGGTTCGTTCATGGGCAAGTCTGGGTTTCCAACGGAAGAATGTTTCGTTCGCCTGTTTGGGGTGCAAGAACATTGTACCACCGAGTGGGGTGATTGACCGAAAGAAAACCATTTGGCGACTGCTAGCGTTTCGCTTGCACCGTCTAGTCCATCCACCGAATGTCTGGAGCAGCAATGTTCGAAGTGAATTGGGTGCATTGCGAAACGGATCGATAGAACGATACCGTACAATGGGGCCCGCGCCAGCGAATCGTCCATTCGGAAACGTTAACCTGCGGACTCCGGTGCAACCGGTTGGACGTTGGTTGGGCTAGTTCGTCGAAAGACGTGCCATTCCCAGCTGTCCGAACCAGACTTCAGCTCCTGTTCAAAGTCCGATAGCCACTCGGCCGGCAGCAGGTAATCGATCTGGTCGATGCGTATCAAATAGAGAAGGTTAGCTTCTTTCCGGTGGGCAAAGCTTCAACCGCGTATGGCTACGTACCAAACCGTGAACCGGTCAGACCCGCGATTGAGAAGCATGCGCCGCGTTCTGGCACGGGCTTGGTTAGGTGGCCCGCACGCGAAGCGGTGTGGGGAGTGGTCCAGATTACCTGATTGAGTTCGTTCTAGCCCCATCGCTGAATCCTCCGACGTGTACTGGGATTTTAGCACCCGTCGGTTTGGATGTCAGTAATTCTATCTCCAGCGATTGCTGCAATTCGCTGCTGTTCAGAACGAATCCGACGTCGCGAACTGGTTCGTCGCTCTCGTTAACCAGAACGTCCGCGACCAAGTATCGGTCATAGCGGTTCCCGAATCGTTCAGGGGGATTCCCATCGCTGTCTGTGATGCTCTGGCCCCAGCCAACGATCTTTGAATGGGGTTGCCCATCGATGTGAAGAGCAACGCCATCAACGGTAAATCCGTCTTCCAACCACCAGACCGTGATCGATCGAGTCGAGCTAGGATGGTTGGCCATGTTTGCTGGCGAAACATAGGCTGAGAACAATTGTGGGGTTTCCAAGTCGGGAAGAAGCGTTTGCTCCAGTTGAGCGATTGCAGCCTCGAATTCGAACGTCAGAACCGAATCAATGTCCCACTGATTGCTTCGCAACACCGAGACGTAGTCCGTTAGCTCGGCAAGCGTCGCCTCGCGGCGTTGTCTCGCATCGTTGACCGCGAACAGCACGCGAACAATTGGATACGCCACCGCAATGAGAAACAAGACAAGAAGAACGACGACAATTTTGCGTTGATACAACGTTTGTTTCGCATGGGTGTTAGGTCAAAATCGTCCGTCAACGACCGACGCCATTGACCGAGTCGGCAGCATGAAAGTTTTCACTTCATGCAATCCCATTGGCCCGACTCGGGGCCAACGGATGAACCGCCGCGATTTGTACTTGCGTCGCATCATCTCCGACTGCGGCAGCGTGGGCTCGAAGTTGTCGATCGCCTTGCCTTCTCGCCGGTGCAGTCCAAAGTCAATCTAGTATGTCAGGACGGCTCGCGACCAGTTGTTTTCGATCGTCTTTTGGACGTAGAACAGGGCATCGGCGGGGCGGTCTAGCTTCTGAAGAAGCAAGATGTTGTGTCCCCAGGGGATCTGCGAAACAAGTTGTTTCGCATCCGGGGCCAATTTGGCCACAACTTGTTTCCAATTTGGATCACTTTTGGAAACAGCTTGTTTCCCAATTGAATCGGGCTGATTCCAGAAGCTGACCCACTGCCGAATCGATCGCAGATTTCGATAGGAAAACCCCTTGATTTCAGGGAATTCGGAGGAAAGATCCTTGCTCATTTGCTGCAAAAAACCGTCGCCCCACTTGGCCGTTTCCTGCCTCTCGATGATCTGCTCGCCCAGATACCAATAAAGTCCCAGCATCGCGTAATTGACCGCAACGGCTGCTTTGATTTGGGATGCCTGGACCCGGCTTTTGATCGAAACGATCCAGTCGCGGTACTCCTTGTCGTTGGTTAGCTCGCTCATTTGGCGACCTCTGTGACTTCCTTCTTCGTCGCTCGTTTCTTCGCCATGATGGTTTGCTTCCTGCCTGTGCCTAATTGCGGGGATGGATGAACCTTTTCTCAGGGGCACTCCGGCTCAATCCGCCCGCATGCGTGATCCGTTTACGCACTTTCGCACGCCCCACGCTCATTTTGCAAGCATTTTAGCGGATTGGGCGGGGTTGGTTAGCGATCGACTGGGGGGGGGCGAAAATGTCATCCAGCTGTGATGGCGGCGGCGGGGCTGGCGAGGAATAGCCAATCGCTCGCATCTGGTAGATTCCAGCGCAGGCAGATCAAAGGGGTCAGGCCCAATACTGTTCGGCACGAAAGTCGCTAAGTTGATTTTGTTGTTTTTCGGCACGGCGTTTGCGCATGCGATTGAATTCGGCGGACCGTCCGCCAGTTTGACACACAGCGGATTAGCCAGTGACCAACCGTCTTCCTAAACGACGAAAGCCAACACCCAAGGATGTCGATAGCGATGAATGCAACGTCGCAGAAGACTCGTCGGATGTCCGAGCACGTGATCTACAGGGCCTGAAGTTCTTCAGGAAGATCCGGCCGCTGCTGGAAACCCTGCACGATATCGGCACCCAGCGTGACAAATCCGACAATCGTGACCTGCACATGGACCAGTTTGGCGTACTGGTTCTTATGTGGATGTTCAATCCGATTCTGACATCGCTGCGTGGACTTCAATAAGCCAGTACACTCAAAGAGGTTCAGAAGAAATTTGGCGTCGACCGAGCTTCCCTTGGCTCACTTTCGGAGTCGGTCAGCATCTTTGATCCCGAACCGCTGAAGAGAATCGCAGCGCAGCTTGCGACCGAAGTCCCATCAGCTGATCCATCGAAGTTTGACGCGATCGGACATCAACTCACCGCCGTTGATGGCAGCGTATTCAAAACAGCCGTGCCGGTGGCCTCACTCGCTTGGCTGCCTGACAAAGCTGGCGGAACCACCAAGGGAAAGTCCGTTGATGGCTACCGTATGCACACGCACTTCGAGATCCTACGCGGTATCCCCGAGCGGATTGATGCGACACCGGCCAAACCAAAGGGAAAGGATGACGAGAAGTCAGTCCTGGCTTCAGTGCTCCAACCTGATCGATGCTATGTGACCGATCGTGGCTATGCCAAGTTCGAGCTGTTCAATCAGATCAATGCCATCGGCAGCAGCTACATTTGCCGGGCCCGTGACAACAGCACCCCGAAGATTCTATGCGATCGAGACCTAACTCAAGTTGATCGCGATGCTGGCGTGCGAATCGACCGAGAAGTCGTTTTGGGGGCTCACACCAGCAACAGCAAGACAGTGGCAAGCGACCATCCGGTTCGCTTCATCGAGATCGAAGTTCCACTTCACACCCGCACTGGCAGCAAAGGTTCCAACTGCGATGGTCGCCTGCGTTTGGTCACCAACTTGATGGATGTCCCCGCCGAACTGATTGCCGAAGCGTATCGGCTTCGCTGGCTTATTGAACTGTTTTTCCGGATGATCAAACAACTCTTGGGCTGTCGTCACCTCCTGAGCACCAAGCCGGCCGGCGTGGAGATTCAGATGTACTTGGCGATCATCGCGTGCCTATTGATCCTGATCTACACCGGCGGTCAACCGAACAAACGCACTTACGAAATGATTTGCTTTTACCTGCTTGGCTGGGCCAGTCTCGACGAACTGGAAGCCCACATCGAAAAACTGAAACCCAAGGCTCTCTAGGACCACTGCGCACCGACCGAAGCTCAACAACTTCGGCGGTTCGATGCTGCGCGGTCAGTCAATCGCAGCCATCTTCGGTTCAGCAACTCGCCTCCACCGAACCCATGCTCCTGGCTAAAGTACTGCTCACCACGCGACACAGCAGCAAACGGGCCGAACAGTATTGGGTCAGGCCTCTTTGAAGGTGTTTCGATTCCTGTTCCACTCGGTTTTCTACACTGCGGGAAGCAGCAATGCCTCGACCGCCACGTGCCGATGAAGCAAGCGGTCTTTACCATGCTTTGAATCGCGGCAACTTGTGAGCGACGGTCTTTCACAAGGATGAGGATTACGCGGCGTCCGAGAGGATTTTGCACGAGGCATTGCAGATTCACCACATGGATTTGTTTTCGTTCCAACTGATGCCCACTGCGTCGAGCGATTTCTGCAACAACCTCGTCAGGCAGACGCTGCCGGGCTTCGCAGTATGCGGTTGTATTGGCGTCGGCTTTCGGTTTTGAATGCTCTACCCGCCATGCGTTCAGGCGGGCCACAGCATTTCGTCACGAGTGATCCCTTGAAAGCGTCTGCCCGAGGAGCATCCCGAGCGTGACCACGGGACTGTAGATTCGATCGCGAAACGAGTGGTCAAGATCGTGACAGACTTGGTTGATTCCAGCGGCCGGCAAGAACCGCTCAAAGAGCAACGACTGTTCCGATTCGGTTTGCAGACTGGCGGCCACTGTGGCCAACGATCGGTTAGACTTTGAGGGCACGACTGGGCTCTTGTTTTGGAGAACTGGGTTTTGAAGTTCAGTCCATCAGAACAGGGCTCGGTCGTGTTTGTTGATTTAGTTGGCTCGAAAAGTGCCGTACGACATTTGCTATCGCTACCGGCAGTGCAGGCAAATGACAAAGTCGACTACATGCAGTGATTCACTGCTTAACCACGCGGCATTCGGGCATTACCCCTTTGGTGGTTCTTTGATCACTTTGATGATACAGCGAACACTAGAATTGGAAATACTACGCATGCTTAAGCCACAATCCACGGTTCCTGTTTTGACGGTCAAAATAGTTGACGGACCGGACTGGGAGCTCAGCGAGCAAGCCCCTGAGCACTTCACGTTCGTCTTTTTCTATCGCGGCTATCACTGCCCGATATGCCGAAGTTATCTGGGCAGCATCGAGCGCAAGATGGATGAGCTGGAGGCGATGGGCATCGGGGCCGTTGCGATCAGCAGTGACTCACGCGAACGAGCCAAGAAGAGCAAAGATGAATGGCGCCTGAACAACATTCGGATTGGATACGACTTCACCATCGAAGAAGCCAGGGCGTGGGGGCTTTACGTGTCAAAGGCGATCAAGCCAAGCGAGCCGGACACCTTCAGTGAACCCGGTCTCTTCGTGGTCCGACCAGATGGAGAGTTGTACGCAGCGTCGATACAAACGATGCCCTTCACAAGGCCTAGCATTGATGAGCTGATCTCTGGCTTCGAGTACATCATCAAAAACGGATATCCGGGTAGAGGCGAAGCGTGAGCAACTTGGACAGCAAACTGATTGGAATCGTGGAGTCAGAATTGACCGGTGCCTAACTGAGCGAGATCAAGGCAATCGTTCAGACCGAATCGGCAAGCCGGAATCAGGATTCAGTTCAAAGGTCGTCACGTAACGTAACGTGACGCACGGCAGGCAGTGAGCATTGTCATTGGCCCCAGAGATGACAACGCACTGCCGCAGAGTGCATGAAAGCGAGTGGTGGAATTTACCGCCCCGCCCCTGCCGCTGGTGGCACGCTAGAGGGCGAGCGAGCACACGCCGCCCAGGGTGGGACAATGGACACGCTGTCGATCTAAACCGATTCCGTTTCTTGACCCGGAACCCCGCTCGCTCCGGTCACGGATATCTAGTTATTCTGCAAAGTCGTGTTTTCAAAAAATCGAAAAAAACAATAGAGTGCCATCGCCAGGATCTCGTGTTCCCTACTCCTCGTCCCTGACGGCTCCAGCGGATGGATGGAACACGAATGGAAATCACCTCAAGTTCTTTGGCGAACTGTGCGGGTGAAGCAGGCTTCGCGGGTTGCGCGGAATTGATGCGTGATGAGGATTGTTGTGATCCAAGCGATGGCATCAATAGAAATCAACGCAACGGTGCTTCAGCATGTAACGGTTTGCCGCCGATGCTATCGAAGGTCGATTTGAATGGATCGAATGGCCTCTGCTGACACGAGCGAGAAGTTAATGACGATGCTTTCAAGCCCTTTTCGAATCACCGGCACGCGTTCCTTTTGTCGGGCGTTGGTAGCATGTTGTGTCCTCCTGCATGCCCAAGACGCCCGCTCGGCGGACGTTATCGTTGATAACCTGAGTGATGCAGGGGGCGGTTCCTTGAGAGCAGCGATTGGAACCGCTGCTGCGGGCGACCGGATCGTGTTTGATATTCCCGGCGGCGGTACCATCATTCTGTTAAGTGACCTGCCAACGATTACCGATAGCATCACCTTTGCCAACGACAATGTCGCTGCGGTCGTCATTGATCGGGTTGGGAACAGTGCGATCAGTGCCACGGGAGGAACGATCGATCTGGGAGATCTAAATCTGACTGGCGATGCGTCTCCGGATATCGTGCTCTCACCCTCGACCACCTTGATCGGAGACCTTGATCAAGTTACTGCCAATGTG
The DNA here is from genome assembly GCF_007741535.1 of Rubripirellula lacrimiformis. Taxonomy (NCBI): domain Bacteria; kingdom Pseudomonadati; phylum Planctomycetota; class Planctomycetia; order Pirellulales; family Pirellulaceae; genus Rubripirellula; species Rubripirellula lacrimiformis. The sequence continues at coordinate 7,048,884 of NZ_CP036525.1, read as the reverse complement.
ACCGCTTCGGGGGCCATTGCGCCGGGAGCAAACGGCAATGTGGGAACGGTGGGCACACTGTTCATCACCGGCGATCTTGATGCCACTGACGCAACCATCCAGGTCGACATTCTTGGTGACGTGCCGAGCAATGATTTGATTGACGTGGATGGTAATGTGACGGTGACTGATTCCACGCTGGTGCCGACCTTCGCCGGTTCAGCCTATTCAGTCGGCGACACATTTTCGGTGATCGAGGCGACTGGAGTGGTCACGCCAGCCTTTGCCAACGCAGCCGACGTTTTCCAGCTTTCGCTTAACCCGTTTCTGGAAGCCACGATCAACATGTCGCCTTCCAGTGTGGAGCTGGCTGTTCGGGACAATGACGTCACCTTCGCGAGCGTGCTCGAAGGTTGCAATCAGCTTGCCGCCGCAGCGGAACTTGATCGCCTTCGCCTCGGCCCTCCTGCCACTGCGGGGCAACTCGGCGCGATCGCTGATCTGCGGAATGGCATCATGTCGAGAGTGAATAATGCGGTCAATCAGCTCTCAGGAACCATTTACACTTCGCTGGTCGATGGCCAGATTCAACAAGTTCAAAACAACATTCACGGCTTCCGTGATCGAATCGTTCTACACAGCGATTCGTTCAATGAGTTGGGACGCTGGACACCGTGGGCGCGAGCGTACGGCAGTACCATGAGTGTCGATCCCGACGACTGTTTGACACCGGGATACCGTCAGCAATCTGCCGGGCTCGATTTGGGAACAGGCCTTCTGTGGGCTTCCGGTATTGGCGTTCACGGCTTTGCGAGACTGGGGTCAACAGACACTCAGCTTCGCGACGTCAATCAAGACGCTGACACAGACTCGTACCGGTTTGGCGGTTCGGTTCAATACGTTGGCGAAGTGATGTATCTAGTCGGTGCAAGCGGGTTCGGGTTTCAAGACCACTCCGTCGAGCGTTCTTTAAGTGAATTCGGGGCAGGCCAATCCGCTGGCAGCAAGTTCGACGGAACCGATCAATTTGCCTACGTCGAGGCAGGAACCGCTTTGACTGCCGGCGACTCGGTACTGCTTTCATTTGTTTCGCTTCAAGGCATTCACGTCGAAACGGATTCCGCGGTCGAGACCGGTACGTCTGAGTTCAGTCTGTCCGTCAATGGATTGGACGAGGATTCGATTCGCAGCATGGTTGGGCTTTCGATTTCTAAATCGAACATGACCGGCATCGGCATGGCGACGACCCAAATTCGGGGAGGATGGTTGCACGAATTTGGTGATACGACGCGGATCACTGCGAATCGCCTCAATGCGTCGATCACCCCGAGCGACTTCCGTGTTCAAAGTTCCGACACCGGTCGAGACTGGTTGTCTGTCGGTGGTCAACTTGACTGGGCAATTCTGTTCGGCGGTCAATTGACGTTGGCTTACCAAGGTAATCTCAATCAACATACGGCGTTTCAAAGTGGATTGATCGGTGCTCGCTGGCTTTGGTAGCAGGTTTTCGCGACCGACTTGCCACCGACTGATACTCGGTTGGATGTGAGAACACCAAACGCCCACGCTGCACCCGATGAAAGAGCGACAGGGCCAACGTCCCTTGCTAGCACACGCTCGCGTTCCGAAAAACACGACGATTGCACTTCTACTGGCAGTCGGTTGTCTCCTGCTGATCGCGCGTCGGAAGCGTCTACGGGGCGGTGATGCCGTCCCATCCGGGTCTGGTTTTGACGAAAGCACAAGAACTGGCAGCCGTTCTTTTCTGCATCCTTATCAACGCTCTGTCTGCAAACCCATCGACGCATACCTACGCCGACGCCAAATTGCTCGACACCGCCACTGCGGTTGAATCGCTACCAACACTGCCGATCGCCGATGATGAGACCGGCGCGGTTGACGGACCGAAAACGCGTGAACGCTTCGGAAGCCGACCTAACCGGAAAAACAGGGGAAACGAAAGCGGAAACACCCCCCGCGAACGGATGCACCTGTGGATGCACCTAACCCCGTCCAAACAGGTCAAATAGGGTCCATTCCTGACCATTTGGCGACCAGTGACGCGGAGAATGCAGACACGAAAAAACCCCGCAAAACGCTTGGTTTTACGGGGTTCTTGCGGATGGGCGATACAGAACTCGAATCTGTGACCTCCACGATGTCAACGTGGTCCGGCCGTTCGAGTTTCCGCTACCTCTGATTCGTTTTCTCCCGCGATTTACGGGGAAAACTGCATGTTTGGTGTCGTCTGACAGCTTAGCAAAATGCCACTAGCGATGCAAGAAAAGGTGCCGTTATGGAGTAGTCGCGTAGGTGAGACAGGGCTGTCACGCCAGCGCCCGCCGGCTTCGCTCACGCCAATCCAATTGGTCAACCCCGTCGCGTTTCTGGTCAGACCGCGATTGACCGAATCCAGAATCCCGATGCACATCGGCATTACCCGTCAAACATTCAAGCACTAAAAGCAGGACGCCTACTGTAACGAACGAAGCCATCCCCAAAGCAACTGGAATGCAATCGAGAACGTGCGTGCTATTTCCGTTTGGGGTCTCGGCATTACTGCTTTGCCGCAACACCAAGGAGGCTTGTGGACTTGAAAACGCTGCAGGTCAGGCGTGCTGCGCCAGTCTTCTCCGCAAACTTGCGGGGAGCGTTCGGACCAGTTGGTCAGAAAACGACCGAATTGTCGTCAAATTCTCAACTGATTGATCGTCCCCGGCTGTTGATCGGATAACGACCACATGCGTTTCATCACCAACGGCTCGAGCAGCTTTTAAACGAGACAGGCGAATTCGCTCTCGATTCCTGTCTTTCGCCGCTTTTCTTTTTGAACACATTCCTCAAACACCTCATATGTCTGTTTTCGGTTCGTTCACTTTTTCGGTTGCACACTGTCTAAGTAGATGTATAGAGCGTCAGCAACTATCGCACCAACATCAAAATCAAAAAGCTTGTTGAAGCAGTTCTTTTCGGGCGAGTCGACAATCAAGAAACCGATTAGATCTTGCTCTTTTAGAGTAACTCTTTTCGCATGATTTGCATCTGCTTTTCCCTTTCGGGTGTGCCGAATAGGCCAAATCATCTGGGATGAGTACGGCAGGCAACTACCGTACTTTTCCGGTTTGGTTCTTCGCGAATTGTCCAATTTTACGTCATTGTTGATCCAAAAACGCGTTCGCGAAGACTTGTACAGATCGAAAAAACGATCGTTTTCTTGGAGATCAATTGAGCTCCCCAGGTCGTTCTCAGCAATCAGCTGGCTTGTGATCGGGTCACGACAGAATGTCACGACTTTCCCGTATTTGGCGAGATCCCCATCGTCCAGCGTCTTTCCCTTCAGCTCCTGCGGCACGTCGACTTCTAACGTTTTTAACGTGGCTCGGCATCTTCCACCAGTGATCATCGAGAACCCAATTGACAAGCAGTTCAAGACAGCTTCTACGCAATCCTTGATGGATTGGTTCCTCGCGTCCTCATCGTCCCCGTCCGGAAGTGTCCGCTGCAACTCGTCTCTAATTGCGTGAACCGCAAGATGGACTAACTCAAATGCCCTTGCATAACGCTCGCGTTTCTGCGTTCGAACATACACACCGACGGCCACTGCAAGTGAACACACGGACACTAACACCAGAGAAAGTAATTGGAAGAATTCTCGTCCCTGTGTGTCGGTTAGGAAGAGATGTGCAATAACCCCAGCCGCCGCAAACAGCGAGTTTCCGATTGAGACGATCATTGTCCAGCGATTCTGGAGTCGCTGCGACTTCGATCGACAGTTTGCGGCGTAGGTTTGGTACTCGGCGAGCGTACTTGGTGCGTTGGTCAAATGTGAATGCCCATGAGCGCTGCCTAACTGCCTAAGCTGCGCCGACGGCAGCCCCCGATTGGCGGTTTTATAAACTGTCCTGTAGCTTGCAACAATGTGTGCGATTTATTTCTTCTGCTTGTTTCCAGCCAAAATGCACGCCATTTCGAAAAACTAGCGCGAATAGGCCGAGTTGCGCGGCCTCCCAGACTATGCTCTACGTTGACTTGAAAACGTTCCGATAATAGAACAATGACGATCTCACCCCCCGATATTGACGAACGCGAAACCGGCGAAATGGCTTCTCAACGCGAAATCCGAATCGAGTCAGACAATCTTCATTCGACGATAAGAATTTTTTCCGATGCGCTTGTCCAGACAAAGCCTTACTCGATTCGCGTTAGGCAAGCGAAACAGAAGTCGACCGGATGGAAGTCTCTGACGGCATTTCTGACGGCGTTTCTGCAATGCAGATAGGGAGCTTTGTCGTTCTTCTCACCCGTAGCGACACATCACCCCTGCTTTTTAAATTCGGCGATCAGCCTCTTTAACTGAGTTTTGGGTAAGTGCTTCTTGCGTCGCCTACCTTGATGCCTTTGTAGTTTCTCCGGCTCTATCGTTGCTATTTTCCCAGCAATTAGTCGCGGGCGGCAATAACCGGGGGGGGGGGCTGAGTAACGGTGCACGGGGAAAACTGCAACAGAGCCGTGAAATTCACGCGATGTCTTTATCCGGGCATTCGAGTGCGTTCATGCCGGTCCAGTAGAAGAGCATTCTGAATTTCTGCGTCGGTAGTCAGCCGCTCCAACCCAGCCTCTCGCAACCGTTTGAACGAAACCCCAGCGATAGCCCACTCGGGCGCACCGCGGCTCTCACCGTCCCGCCTGACGCTCTCCCGGATTCGGTCGGCTTCGATGCCCTTTGCCCGGTCCCTCGCTTCGCGGCGGCGGTCTGCTTCGGCCTCATCAAACGGTGGCGGTGTCCGGCCGGTCAACCAGTTCGCCAGCTGTCCCGGTTCCCATCGCTCGGGCAATCGATCGCCGCCGGCTTCTCGGAACAGTTCGGCCACATACTCGAGCGCAAGCCCCCGGTCCTGGGCTGCCTTGCACGCTTGGACGGCTGACGCCAAACCCCATCGCCTCATCGTCGCCGCCACCGCCTGCCACTTGGCGGTTGGTTGGTCGGTTAACTGGTCGTTTATTGGGCGTTTCCGTTGGAAGACTTCCACGTCCGAGTTGGAAGTGATCCGTGTCCGAGTTGGAAGTGTTCCATCTTCGACTTGGATACGTTCCACCCCGGAAGTTTTCCCGCTGGAAGCTTTCCGGGTCTCGGGTGCCGTTCCCTGCTTCGTTTTCATGAAAACCGATGTCCACACAATGCGATGATGGTTGGGGCTGAATCCGTTGGGGCGTTCCTTCGTGATTAAGTCTTGATCGACCAACGCGGCGATGGCCCGTACCACCGTCGATACGCTGCAACCGATCTCGGCGGCTATCGTCTCTTGGGTGGCGAAGCACTCCCGCTGCCCTTCGTGATCATCGATCGCGCGAAGAACGGCCTTCTGCATCTTGGGGGATACTTTGTTCTTCCCGATCGAATAGGTGGCAAACTCGATCCGGCGCAGTGCGGCCAGCTGCTCGCCGCGCGGCAGATCGGTGAATAGGTCTTGTTGTTTCATTGGTTCGGCTCGGTGGTCGGGTCGATGGCGACAAAAGAAAAGCCGGCAGGCCAATCGCTCGGGAGTCTCAATTCCAAGCAACGGCCAACCGGCAAAGCCTCTCGGATCAGTTCGCCAGCAGTACTAGCAGCGCGCGGCAAGTGTCGAGAATGTGGACCGGGTTATCGGTCTTCAATGATGCCGTGATCCGTCGCATCGTCGGCTTATCGATGACGTTCTTTTGAAACAGCTTCATTGCCACGCGTGAATGTTCGGGTGCCGAGTTCGGCTTGCCAGTCACCTTGACCAAGTTGAGCCGTAGCAGCGACCGCAGGAGTCCCGTAGCGATGGCACTGGCATCGGCCGGCCAATCTAGCGCCATTCGTTCCGTGGAGGTTAGAACCGCGTCCAGTTGTTCGAGCGTTTCGACGCCCACGTTGGCCTTGGTCGCCTGCTTCTCGGCCACCAGCCGGATCATTTCTTGTAGCGGCGTCTTGGGCATTGCTGCCTCTTCTCTGGCCCGCCGGTTCTGGTTCAGCCGTTCTCGTCGTTCGGCTCGCAAATCGTGAAGTTGCACAATCATCACAATGTCTCTTTCTCAATGGGATTGGATCGGGGGAAGCTACGCGACCAGATCGGCCGGCAAGCGATTGAAACGCGGCGAACGTGCGCGATCGCGGAATCGGCGCAGAATGGCGTCCGGTGATGCCAAGTCTGGTCCTGTCGCGATAGTCGGCTCGGTGTCCGGCAGTCCGTAGCGGGACCGGCTAATGCGGACGAGAGTGCCCACGCTTGCGAGCTCAAATAGCAGCTTCGATGCCGTTGCCTGGCTGGTTCCAATCAGATCAGATGCGGCCCGACCATTGATCGCACCGGAGCGTTGGATCGCCGAAACAATCTTCCGCTGTCGAGATTGGCGAACCTGATCTTGCCGGTTGTATTCGGCGCTCTTCATCCGGTGAATTTCGCGGCAACGCTGCCGGATCTCATCGGGTGTGGGATCGTCGGCTTCGCGGTAGTAGCCACGGTCCCCGTAGGACTGGGCTTTTAGATAGGTGGTGATGCTGGCTTCCATTTTGGAAACACTTTCCGCCGACGCTCAAAACGTCGGCGCACGTCCGGGCCTGGACATTGCGGTTAGAACAACTGACGCTCTGGATCACTACAATCCAAAATGCAGCCCGTACTACATCACCTAACCGCCACCAAACAGGCAGTTTCAAACAGTGGTAGCCGCCGCAACGCCCAGGCCGAGAAATTCCTTGAATGCGAGAGTGGTAGTGACGTTCCAGATCGAAGGATTCTGAAACCGGTGTGACCATGTGGAGGTTCTAAGCTCCGATCACTTCTCTCGGATTGTTACGGCCGTTGCCGATTGGGTCAACACTATTCTCGCAAATACTGGCGAATGTGTTTCCGATCATGGTCGTGAACTCCAATCTCTCGGCCGATTCGGTCACGAAATGTCTCGCCATCCCATCTGACGCGATGCCCGCAACTCTCGAGAATTGGGATTGAATCCGACACCCAAACGATCTGCCGGCCATGTGAACCAGAGCGGAACGATTTCCACTGATGGACCACGATAATTCGGTCTTCTCTACAGCCGATCCGAACACCGAAACGCGAAACAGTTCTCTTCTTGATCATCCTAAAATCCTTAGTAATTCCCCCATTGGGCAAGATCCTAGATGACTGAGCGAGGCTGTCAAATCGACTCGATGCCGGGGTGAATGGTCTCTAGATCTGCAACGCTGAAATTGTGATGATGGCGGTGCAAGTCAGCCGGTCACCTGGGCGGCTCGCTCGCTTCGTCCGCAGTCGGATCACCGTAGTGCCGGCGGATCATCTCACGGGTCACCATGTCCGGCCCATCGAAGTGCCACGGCAACTCCCGCCATTCGGCGCGATACCAGATTTGCCAATGGTCGCCACTGGTGCCGAGTTTTCCACGCCCGGACGGCAACGGCCCCCACCGGATCCGGTCTTGATCAATCCCAAGTCTTTCGGCAATCCGGATCGTCAGTCGGGCAATGGCATCATCGCGGTGGCTCATGCCGTCATTGTTCCGCTTTGTCGCCGGGAAGGCATAGGGGATAACGGTAGGGAAAATATTGGACGGGCAGGCGGTGTGCGAATCACCTGGGCCAGTCTCGGGCTTTGGAATGTAATTTGCGTATTCATGTGCAAAACCTCTACTGCAAAGGGCTATAAAGCATGAATACGCAAAACGACATCGAATTCGGATCACTCCCTATCGGCGAAAGCTTCACGAGCGATGGTGAATCGTTCACCAAAGTGGATGAAACTTTCGCGAGTACAGCCGGAAAACAAAGATTCCGATTCTACGCAGACGACAGGGTGACCCCTCATGAGGAGAACCAGACCGATGACGACTAGGAACCTGATGACGTTTCGGAGTCTGCCGATTGGAAAGAGTTTCCACTTCGGCAACTGCACATTCGAGAAGGTTGATGATTCAGCTGGTCTTGTCGTCCGCGATAAGCTTGGCGATGTACCCAAATCTAGAACGAAAATCCCGTTCGATGATGAGACGAAAGTGGTCGTTCTCGATAGGCGAAGTTTGGACCACGATTAATCCGCTTCGTCACCGATCGGACCAGCCGAGTACAACCACGAAGGCACCGGGCAATCGTCCTCTGCGATCCGGCCGGCAAGCTCATAGGCATCCCGCTGTTCGGCCTCGGGCTGTGCCATGCGTTCTTGTTCGGCGCGGTACTTTTCCCACCGTCGCGCCGACTGCTGGCTGATTACCAGTTCGCCGGAACGCATCGCCGAAGTTATCGCTTCGATTTCGGCCCGTGTGGGCATGTGGTCGGGCATGGTGAACGCCGCGACGTTGGGCAGATACTTTGCCGGATCCAGCCCCATCGCCTCACACGCTTGATCCTGGGGCCATCCATGGGATTGAATCAGTGCTTTGGCTCTGGCCGATCGCCGTCGCGGTGGTTCGTTCCCTGCTTCACACACCGTTTGCGTCGTCTGCTTCATCAGATGCCAGTTGTGTCAGCGCAGATAGGGTCATGAAAGCCGGGTGCAACCGCCCTAGCAGGTCGGCGCATTCATCCAGCAACGCAAAGTATCGCAAATCGGTTTCGGTAAACCCTTCTCGGTCGCCTGCCTGATCGATCTTCTCAAGGAACAAATCACGCTGGATCCTGAAACATTCACCCTGCGATTCGTAGCAAAAAGCAGCGTTCAAACTTGGGTCGTCCATCAGCCAAACCTCGCGGTGTTTTTCTTTCTGGCAAGTTTGACTTGCTCGGTACTGTTGCCTGCGATGATCCTGGTCAGCTTCGTCTTCTCGTCCTCTTGTCGGCCCATGCCGATGACTCCCGCGGCCGCTGCGGAAAACGCTCCGGACGGACCCGTTCGCTTTTGCTCTTTCTCGAAACCCAATTCAACCTTTTTGGCTCGCTTCCTGTTGCGGGCTTCCTCTTCGGCAAACTCTTCTCTCGCCTTTGCCTTCGCTCGATCTGCCATGTTGTCGCCAAACACACCGGCCGACTTGAACTTCTCGATGTCGGCCATCTTTGCACGAAGATTCTCGGCAGGCGTGCGAAGCGATTCGGCCAGCGCCTTACCTTCCTGACGAATCGCCTCGGTGCGATCGTCAAGGTTATCTCTTGCTCGATCCCTTGCATCAGCGGCGTCACCTCCGTTGATCCTTCCAGCTTGTTCATCGGAATTGATTTGGGCGATGACCTTCCTGAAGATGTCCGCCGGGTTCATGCCGTCTTTGCTCATTTGGTCGGCTCGCTTGAACACCGCATCAGCCCGTTTATCAGATGCCTTGTTCGCCGCATCTTCGGCCGCCTTGGTCGCCTTCTTCTGGGCGGTTTCTTCATCTTCGAGGGCCTTCTTCTTGGCCTTCATGGCTTCGATTTGCTTGATCTGGATGGCGTTTAATCCTTCGTCAGCCAGACGTTTGCGGTCGGCGGCAGTTTCGCCCTTTTCGAGTGCCAAAATCTCCGCTTCGAGTGCCTTGATTTTGGTATCAAACAATTCGGATGCGGCGTCCGCTTCTTTTTTGGCTTCGGCCTGTGATTTCTTTTTGGCCTCGGTGCTTTCATTCTCCGCCGTCAATCGGTCTCGGATGGCCTTCAACTCTTCGCGAGCTGCGTTAGCCCGGCCATCTACGTCAAACGATGTGGCTGACGCGCCCAAGGCAAGCATTGCCGACTGGATCTCTTTGGCTGCTTTGAATGGGCTTGTAATCGATGTCACGACTGCCGACATAACCCTTTGAGTGTTGACCAGTAGTGCTGTGAAGAACCTCGCGGCTGTCAGCTTGGCCTCTCTCCAAAGCCAACTGAACGCATCCATCGTGCCGGAAACGCCCTCCCAAAACGCAAGCCGAACGCCTGCCCATAGTGCCTGTGCGGCCGCGGCATAATCTCCGCTCGAAATTGCTGCTTTGATCGCATCGAAAGTATCGGTGACCACCGAAACGATGCCGTAAATCATGTCCTTTGCTTTCGCGAATGCCCCGCCAAGGTTCAGTGACTTGACGGCCAGCACGCCAATGCCGGCGGCCAGGGTACCAACCACCGCGATTGCAGCACCGGCCGCGGCGATGAACGGCAGCAGCGGGCCAGAGATAACCGCCCATGCGGTGCCCCAAGCGAGCGACACCAACCCAGCGGCAACCGTCCAAGATCCTGAAACAAGCAGCGCGGCACCGGCCATCAGTGAAGCGGGCGTTAGAGCGGCCGTCAGCAAAGCCATAAACCCAGACCATGCAGTTGATGAAACAAATGATGCCGTTGTCCAAGCGATCGCGACGATTGCCGCGGATGCACTTTGCTCCACGGCCAGAATTGCACTGATCGCACCGAACGCCGACCACGCTGCCGTGGCAAGCAATGCGGATGTGGATGCGGCAAGGCCAGATGCCGCGAACACCGCACTCAGCCCACCCCAAGCCGTCGCGATGAATGCTGCGCTCGCTGACCATGCGCCGCTGATCGCAGCAGCAATTGGCATCAAGAACGCCGCAGATGCCGACCAAGCAGCCGTGACAGTTCCGGCACTTGCTGACCAAACCGCAGCAACGCCCGTTGCTAGTGCGCTCATGATCACGTCCAAGCCAAAGTACGCAACGGCAATCGCCGCAGCACCAGCAACCCATGGCGTAGCAACCGCGGTCACCATCGCCGCAGCTGTGACTGCTTTGAACGCAGTGCCGATCACTCCCATTGCTACAGTCCACGCCGCCGATACGGCGACACTGGCGACCTTCCATCCTGCGGTTACAACGGCAGCTGTGATCCTTGCTTTGAGCGTCACCGCGGTAAATAGCAACCCAACGCCCGCCCATGCAATCGTAGCGCCTCCGGCGGCCACTTTGATCGCAGTCATTGCCGTGCCAAGAGTCGATACCATCGCGCTTGCGGCAAACCCGGTCGCGACCAGCCCGACACCCAGCCCACCAACTGCAATGGTTGCTAACCCAATGGTACGAACAAGGTCTTGGTTCTTTGTCACGAAATCCGCGATCAACTGAACAGCGTCACGGGCCATGGTGACCAATGCTGCGGTGTCATCTAGGAACGCCCCACCGATCGCACCACTCGCATCGACAACGGCCGCCCAAAGTGCCTTCATCTGGTTCTCAAAACTGCTTGCCGTCCGGATCGCATCACCTTGGGCCGCGGTGGTCCCTCGCATGATGATGTTCAGACGCGCTTTAGCCTTTGCGGCGTTGTCCGTGGTGTCGGGGTCAAGCCCCATGTTGAACAGTTCTTGCTTGGTCGCGGTCTCGGTCAGGATCACGCCGTATTTCTTCATCACCTGGCCTTCGCCAGTGATCGCTGACATCAGGTTTTCGAACACCTGCGCCGTGCCCATGTTGTTGAACGATCCAAGGTCAACAGCCAGCGCCGAAAGCGTCTTGCTCATGCCGGCGGCCGTTTGCGGCATCACGCCCATCGGAACCAGCAGATCCTGCATGCTCGCAAGCATATCCGCCATACTTTGCTTGGATTGTCCCATTGCCTTCGCCGTGGTGTCTGACCATTCGCGAACGCTTCCGGCAGCTTCGCCAAAGACGACTTCGAACTTACCAACGGTTTCTTGCATTTCCGACGCTGACTTGATCGGGAACGCGAGCAATGCAGCGGATCCGGCAGCGATCTTGGCCCCCAGTGCGGTAGCGTTCTTACTCAGCTTTTCCAGATCGGCCTGCACGCCAGCCGCGCCTTGGGCAATGCGGTTGCGAAGCCCGATTTCGACGTAGCCTTCGCCGGCTTTGACTTTTGACTGTGACATTTCAATCCCTTGGTTCTATTCGTGTTTTTGATCAGGATGGCCGAGTCGGTATGCACCGCCCCCTTACCCCGCTGGCTTAAATTAGCGCCGGACTGTGTGTGCTAGTGTTCGGGCTGCTTGATCTCGGGGATACCGCGAAACACCCCGGAAGGACCCAAAGGGGGGTGTGCTGCCTCATCTTGCCAGAGCCTCCGCGAGGAATGCGTCATGCTCGGCCATCGCATCAGTCAAGACGGCGTTGGCTTCGTCGTAGCGATCCTGTGCCGCTTGCAGTTGCTCGGGCGTTGCTGTCTTGATTCGGGTAGCCTGGTCCGATTCCTTGGTCCATTCGTAGTCTTTCACAAAGGCCGATCGATCGACGGTGGTTCTCGACTTGACCGCTGCCAAGTGTGCGGATGCTTCACGCATCGCGCTGTGAGCCCTCTCGCAGCGACTGTTGAGCCGTTCCAACTCCGCCTTGTCCTCGGGCCAGATCGTATTGCGAAGTTCCGACTTAGCCGCTGTTGATACCATCAGCGCGTCATTGCATTCCCTGATCTTCGCGGCTTGTGGAAGCACCGCGATGTGTCTCGCTTGCTTAGCGGCTTCGAGAATTGCGTCAGCCTCAGCAATGGCTGCGTTGGCTTCTGCCAGTTGCCTTTGTACCTCGGGGATTTCGGCGATAGCTGCGCGATGCTGATTGCGTCGTCGGCAACGGCTTTCATCGGATGCCAGATCGTCGATCGATTTATCGGCATCACGCAACACGGCTTCGACGACTTCGGGATCCGGCGACTGTTCACCATCCGCAATCGATCGGACCAATTCACGGTATTTGATCCGGCCCGATTCTTTCCGGTCGCGAAGTGTGGAAGCGAGTTGGTCAATCACGTTTGACATTGGTAGGCCTTTTCTGTGGTGGTGGGAAGTTGCCCGCCAGCGGCGTTAGATTGACGGGGAAAAACGTCTCTAACGCCGCATGGCGAGCGGTCCGCGTTCAGTTGTTGAATCTGCTTTTCGGCAATCGCCCGTTGTCGGCTGATCGACTTGGCCGCCGCTTCAAGCTGGGCGTTGGCGGCTTCGATCTTGGTTGTGACTTGGTGACGTTGGTCGGCAAGCGTCTCGTCTTGCTGCCGATCAATGCAGAACAGTTCAAACTGCAACCCTGCCGTGACCTTTGCGTGATGTTCGTCGGCTGCTTCTAGCTCGGCATCCAGCTGCTCGATTGCCGCCAACAATTCAAATCTGCTCATCGATGTCCCCTCTTGGATCTTGAAACGAACGGTAAAGATCCAAACTGCTCTGCCATAGCTTCGTGAACGCTTCTGGTGGCGTTGCTGTTTCGATCTCGGCAAAGCTGGCTGTTCGCATCGAATGCAGCTCGGGCAGTAGCGACGTGATCCAGTGGGCCGGCTGACAAGCAAACCAGAGCGAGCCACCGAATAGCCCATCAATTGACACGTCCCAACCATGGGCAACGGCCCGGCTGTATACGTGACACGTTCGCCGAATGAACTGATCGTTGTGGGGATCGATGCAAGATCCTGGTTCGGCTGCGGGCTTCGCGATGCTGCGAGAAAGTGAAACGGCCTGATTCTGTCGGACCGCATCGCAATCCATCTTGTCACCGGGCTGTCGATGGCTTAGTTCGCGCGCCTCGATGGCCGGCAGTATGTGTGCCAGTTCGTGAACCATGGTGCCGGTGACTGCCGCGGTAAAGTTCTCGCCGTGGGATTCTCGGATCACTTCACCGTCCAATGCGATCAATGGGCCTGGGCCGGTCCATGCGTCACCGATCCGGTCAATCGTTTCGTAGTCCATCCAGTTACCACGTCGTGCAAAACCAAGACAATCCGCCGGGTTCGGTGTACCGGCCAGCGTTTCGGCATCGACGACGTAAAGCGGATTCGCTTCTAGTTCGGGCGCGACGGTAAACGCCAAGCGTCGGCAATCGTCCAAAAGGCTGGTCGCGATCATTGGTCGCATCCCTCGGCGGATTCTTCGTCAATGTTTGGGTAGTTCATCGATCGATTGACCCAAAGCTTCTTTTGCTCGAAAGCTCGGTCGAACTCATCCCAATCAACGGCGTCGTCGTCCGAGTCAAACGCTTTGATCGCGGGCATGGTTTGGCCGGCTTCGATGTTGCTGATCCGCTGGAACCACATTTCGCCGTTTCGGCTTTCGCGCCACGGTGCCCAGCAAGAGCCATCGACGCCGACGCCGGTATCAGAGTTGGCGGGAATCTTGGACTTAGGCAAGTACAACGACGGTCGCGATTCCGCCGATGCACCCGCCATCGCTGACGACTTGGTGACAACATCGGGACCGACGCCGCAGATCATTTTTCGCATCATTTGAATCATCGCCTTCGCCTTTGCAAGTTTGAACATCGTTGGATCATAGTGGTCGAAAACTAAACACTTCCAGAATTTGGAACCGGTGGCTCGATCACCAAAAGAAAGTGCGCCGAACATTCTCGGCAAACGCATCGACGGCTTGAACTGCCATCGCCACCCTGTTCGGTCCGGACGATGATCGGCTTCAATGCAAAGCAGACCGGGCACGCGGCTGCTTCGATGATCACCATCGGCGCTGTCTTCCAGTCTCTGGTCATTTGGGAATCCTTCCGTATCGATTTGCGGCGATGACTATTGCGATTGGCCGGCAATTCATGGCGACCACTCCGCAAACTCTTCGTGCGGCGCTGGCTCTGGCTTGTGAAACGAACACGTTGGCCCGTCGAACGTAAACATGTTTTCAGATCGCTCGCCGCCACGCATCTTGGCGACAATCATCCGGACATTCCTGCCGCCTTCGTGATGCAAGAATATGACGGCATCGGCGTCCTGTTCGATGCTTCCGCTGGACCGCAGATCACTCAATCGGGGTTCGCGCGGCTTCTCATTCTTGCTGTCGGATTCACCGGCTCGGTTCAGTTGCGACAGGATCACAACCGGGATGTTTAACTCTCGCGACAGTTGCTTGAACGCTCGCGTTGCTCGGGTGGTCTTGTCGATCTCGCGTTGGTTCGGCGTGCTGTCCTCAACGATTTGCAGATAGTCAACGATCACAACGGCGATGTCTTCGGTAGCCTTCATCACCCGCGCTTCGGCGCAGATCGCTTCGGCGGTCGCTTGGCGTCCAGTCGGAACGCTCACGAAGAACGGAACCGATTGCGACTTTTCGGCGACCGTTTGCATTTGCCGGCGTTCTGCTTCGGTGACCGCATGGCTCAGGATGTGCTTGCCATTGATTCCCGATTGGCGAGCGATGAACCTGGCCGTCACTTCGTCGATTCCCATTTCGAGCGAAACAAACAGGGCACCTCGGTGACGGTCTGCGATTGATTCGCCAACGCCGTGAACAATGTTTTCGCCCACTTGCTGCGCCGCCGAACTCTTTCCACCGCCTGGCCGGCCAGCGAACACGTACAACCGGCCGGGGTGCAATCCGTCATAGTTGTCATCGAGGTGGTATAGGCCGGTGTGCAGTCCCGGCGATTGTCCGCCGGCTAGGGTTTCATCGATTGCCGCAAGCAGTTCGTTGCATCCGTCACCAATGCGATGGATGTGTGATTTGTCTGACGCCTGCGACTCGATCGCCGCCAATTCGTATCGCATCCACTCGGCTAGCTCGCCGGAGTCCTGGTTGTCGGAGTCCGCCTTGCGTGAAAAGTCCCTCGCTAACCGTTGGAGCCGTTTGCGGATGGAACAATTCCGAAGGCTTCTGGCGTAGTGCGTTGCGTTCTCGGTTGATAGCGGATCCAGAAAGTCACGCTCAAATTGCGATTGCCCACCAAACGATTCGATCATGCCGGCCGCGCGGACCCGCGATATCACAAGCCTTCCGTCTCGGATGCTTTCGCCGGATCGATGCATTTCGATCAGCAGCGAAAACAGCCGGCCGGTAATCGATGTTGACGATGCTTCGTCCGCCGGAAAGTCCCGCGAGGAAACGATGCCTTCCACAACCGGAGTCGATCTCGGGTCAAGCAGCATGGCATTCAGCAAGCCACGGGCGGCATCCATGTGGTCAATTTCACGCATGGCTGGTCACCCCCGTCCGTTCTGCCTCGATTTGGCGACGACGGTCAGCGATGCTCGAAACCGGCGACGATGGCAACGATGCTTCGTCACCGCTCGGTTGTCGCTCAGGCGGTCCGACCAGATCCCTCCACCAATCCTTCTTCAAGAATCGCTCTGGATCCCTGACGTACTCGGATCCCCCTTCGTCCGCGGCGTAGTTCCTGGCTGCTACAAGCAAAGAGTCATGATCGTCAACCGGAACCGCTCGCCACAACTTGAAGGTTTCAGACTTGCCACGCTTCCGCCCTTTTGAATTGGCGGGGTATGCCTTCCAGAACTCTTCAAAAGCGTCAGAGTAGTCCGGCGACTTTTTCGCCGCATTCTTAGGATTAGGGGTAGGGTTAGGAGTAGGGTAAGAAGGCTTTCCGCTATGTGTTCCGCAATGCATTCCGCTATGTGTTCCGCAATGCATTCCGCTATGTGTTCCGCCATGCGTTCCGGATTCGGAATGCATACCCTTTCCGGAATCGGAATGCTTTCCGTTTTCGGAATCGGAATGCTTTCCGTTTTCGGAATGCTTTCCCGTTCCGTTATCGGAACACGATTCCTCGATTGGCTCATCCGAGAATCGGGACACAGAATCTGGCATCTCGGTCCAGTAGTTGCCAACCGATCGATCGTTGACGCGATGGTAGACAAGCCAGCCAGCTTGGATGGCTTTGTCCCTTGCCGCGGTCAACTGCTTGGGGCTGTTGAATCCAAGCACTTCCATCAGTTGCGAGTTCCAGAATCGCACTGGCCCCTGATACCGGGCTGCATCTTCGGTGTGCGCAATGTGGGTCACAAGACAAACGGCATGGTGGCCGATGTCCTGGGCGGCGCAGCTTTTGAAAAGCAGCCGGGTCAGTTTGTGCGCCCAATGTGACGATCGTTTTGGGTAGTGGTCCGTCACTGTTTCACCTCTGGAAAAACCTTGTCGAAGTAGTACGCCGCGAGGCTTCGTGACTGTCCTTTGAATCGCTGGTTGAGGGGCTCTAGCGCTCGTAGGTACTTGGCGGAGTTGGTCCCAGCGATTGCAACGCGGCCGCCCTCAACCCAAACGCGGCTGTTGTAAGCAACTGCGAATAGCAGCAAGTCCATGCATCTGGTCCGGACCCTCATCGCGGCATCGGTTTCCCTGGGCGTCATGCTCACCGACAACCTTTCGCGCAGTTGCGCCCGCTGTTGTTTGCCGCGGATCATTCGATCTACCGCCATTTCTTCGGCAAGAAATTCAGCCATCGAGTCACGCCGTCGCAGGATTTCGTCGGCATCGACTGCTATCGTCTTTGGTGTCCTCATTTGGCCCGCCTCCGGCTTCGCAGCAGTCCGGCCAAGTGCCACACCACCACCTCGTAGCATCGCGATGACGCAAGCAGTGGATTGGCCGCGTGCCAGCCGACAAGCCGGGCGGCGCGGCGTTTCAGTCCTTCGTATCGGGCGACAGACCACCGCGATGACGACGCATCGGCGGCGATGTTCCGCAACCTTGGCTCGATCATTGCCAGCTCTTCAAATTGCCGACCGGCACTTTCCCGCGAATTGCTGGCTGGTCGCAATGTCTCGGCTAGCTGTAAGTCGTCTGGATCGAAAAGTGCGGCATTCAGACTTGCCGCTGGTGTGCTTGGTGTTACCATCCATGTAGTCCTTGATTGTGTGTTGTCGCCTAACCTGCCCGGTCATTCGCGACACGAAAAATGAGAAACGCAAAACGCCAGCCACCGGATTTCCGGCGCTGGCGTTCTGTCATTTAGGATTTGGCGGTGCGGGCTTCGATGAAGCGGGTCAACGCTTGACGGCTGGTCAGAATGCGGTCGCCGAGCCGGATGTGTTCCAGCTTGGTTCCGCCTACGCCTTTGAGGCACCAACGATAACAAGTACTCTTGTCTGGTCTCCGCCCAGTGGCTTTTGCCAATTCGCGGCGGGCATCTTGGAGTGTCAGAACGTCCTCGGTCAGAATTCGGGACGTTGTCGATACAGTCGCGGACATAAAAAACCTCATAGTTGGAGCGTGCCTTTTGTGCAACGCGAGTAACTATGAGGGGGTTTTCAGGCGTGAATCCGCTATGTCCGCTATTTGTCCGCTATGTCTGTTAGCGGATTCAGTTGACGGGCATCGAAGATGAACAGGCGGTCGCTGACTTTCTCGCAAGCCACGTTTCCATCTTCGATCTCTTTACTGAAATTCCTTAGCTTCTGCCGATCGCTCAATTCAAGATGCCTGTAATACTTCCTGGCGGCGTCGGTCTGGCTTAATTGCAGTTGATACTCCGGCGGAATAATCGGGGGTGCTTCGCGGCCCAATTTTCCAGGCTTCGGCGATTGCACTTGCTTGCCCTCATCGAGAGCGTTTGCGACCGCATCAACTTCGGCAGAAAATCTACGCAAACCTGCCACTGCGTTAGGAACGTCACGCCCATAGTCGCCGCGGGCCATGCCTGCGTTTTGGTGCAAGATGTGAACCAGCGTCATGCAGTTGTTGCGTGCATCACGTAGCATCTGCTCGTCGATAAAGCGATTGTCGCTATTGAACCGAATAGCAGAATCAAACACTTCCTTGATGCTGCTTGTCATGCTCTCCAGCCAACCGGGACTAGATGCTTCGTCGGCAGGGATGTCCCAGTACAGAACCACGTCATCGGCCATCTGCTTTAGGTCGCTGAAAAACTGGCCGGCAGAGTGCGTTAGGTTCACAAATTTCATCGATTGAATCCCATAGTTGAAAGATGTCGTTGCCGTCCGTCGCCATCGGCTATGGGACCGATGACGACGAACGACGCGCGGGGATCAATCCGCTGACGACGTAGATTGGATTTTACAGCCTCGGGGCAACCTTGGCCGCTTCGATGGCTTTGGCCTCGGATGCTGACGCGTACAGTTCAGTCGTTGCGAGCCGGCTGTGCCCTGCCAAGGCTTGCGCAGCTTCGGGGCCCTTCGCATCTCGCACCGCTTGAAGTGCGGCGTGACGAAGTTGGTAGGGCGTCCAGTGTTTGACCTTGGCGGCTTTGGCGGCTCGCCCCACCGCGATCCGGTAAGAGTCCTTGTTCCACGGCGTGCCCTTCGTCGTCAGG
Source organism: Rubripirellula lacrimiformis (assembly GCF_007741535.1). Taxonomy (NCBI): domain Bacteria; kingdom Pseudomonadati; phylum Planctomycetota; class Planctomycetia; order Pirellulales; family Pirellulaceae; genus Rubripirellula; species Rubripirellula lacrimiformis. The sequence continues at coordinate 7,030,041 of NZ_CP036525.1, read as the reverse complement.
AAACAAACTTCGTCGGCGTCCCCGAACAGATAGGGCGTTAGTGCCTTCAATGCCTCGCCCAGAATCGGCACCTTTTTCTCCCGCTTCTTTTTCCGGTCATGGTGGGCCGTTTTGTGGGTCGTTGGCTTGTAGACCCAAACTTTGCCGCTGCGGTCGATCATTGCCGGCGTCATCCGAAACAATTCGCTCGGCCGCATGGCGGTGGCCAGTTGGATCCTGACCATCGCCGCTGCCGTCGCCGTCAGGAAAGGAATCGTGGCACGAACGTCATCAAGTGGGACCTCTTCGCGGGCGTCGTTATCTTGGCCGGCGGAGATTTTTAGCGGAGGCAATGCCGAAAGTGCGACCAGCCGCTCTGGTGCAATCAATTCCCTGGCCACGCCGTGCCGGAAAATTTGGATGACGTTGCGGGTCAATTCGTTGGATTGCCGACGGCAATTTGCTCGCCCCTTTTCCCCGATCCCTTTCGTCAGAAAAACCTCTCGCAGGCTTTCCAGCAATCGTGGGCCAAATTCTTCGGCATTGGTTTCGCCGAGTCTTTTTTCCAGCAACAGGCAAAGATTGGTGTACCGGTTGGTCATTTGCCCGTTTTCGGCATAGCCGGGCAGGACGTTGGCGCGAAAATCGGCCGTGACGTGCTTCACGAGAATCTGGTCGCCAGCCTGACGCATCACGTCTTTGCCGCGGACTGGGGCAACTTTGCCATTTGCGTTGTATTCGGAAAGCAACGCGTAATAGCGGGCGTAACTTTCTGGGCTACCGTGCTTCCCAAGATAGAAATCGTCGTAGCCTAGCCTGACTTTGGCCTGGCCGCTGACGTGGTACTGGTAAGCCGGTTGTGGGCTTCTGGGTCTCGCCATTGTCGGCACTCCTGCTGGTTTCGGAGTAGTTGCCTACTCCGAAATGATCCAAACATGAGCCGCTCGCCAACAATGGCGGTAACGCTTTTAAGCGTTCCAGCACGGGAAAAAACAAAAAATGGGCGATACAGAACTCGAATCTGTGACCTCCACGATGTCAACGTGGCGCTCTAACCAACTGAGCTAATCGCCCTTTTCGGGTCCGTCGGGGAGCCGTAGAAGGTTCCATCGGCGGGACGCGGGCGGTCGATGAAGATTTCTCTTTCAAAGATCGCGTGCGTAGTTTGCGTTGCGAATTCGGAATCGTCAAGATGGTCCCGTCACAGGAAATGTGGCGCCGATCGCGATGTCGATTCCCGTGGACCCCCACTTGCCCGTCATCCGGCCGAAAATGTGGCCGGAATCGTTAAATCTTGCGTTTTCGGACATTTCACTGTTGACGCTCGCCACCCGTCCGCCGGATACTCTTTGAGTTGGTCTTGACAACTGAGGCGGGAAACCGTTTTCGCGATTTTTCGGGGAAGTACCCGAATGAGTCGTCGAGAGGCTGACGATTTGCCGATGGATTGTTTCGATCCACGGTTACATTCATTTCCATTTGTGCTGGTACGCCCACCGGCCGGAGAAGACAGCTTTTAGTGGCATTGGCACGAAAAAACACTCAGCCCGAGAATCGCGATACTGTCCGTATCAACAACAACATCCGCATCACTCCGATTAGAGTGGTTAGCGAAGAAGGCGAGCAGTTGGGGATTATCTCCACCGACGACGCACTTCAGCGGGCCCGCGATGCGGGCCTAGATCTTGTCGAAGTTGCTCCTGGCGAAAGACCGCCGGTTTGCCGAATCATGGATTACGGCAAGTACAAGTACGACAAGAACAAAAAGAAGAACACCGGGCAGTCGCACACCAAGACGAAAGAAATTCGTCTACGGCCAAAGACTGGCAACGAGGACATCCGGACGAAGGTTCGGCAAGCCGAAAAGTTCCTCGAGCACAAAGACAAAGTGCAAGTCAGTGTTCTGTTCCGCGGTCGCGAGATGGCTCACATCGAAGAAGGCCGAAAGGTCATGGAGATGGTCATCGAAACGCTTAGCGCCGTCGGCAAGGTCGAAACCTCGCCTCAACAGCACGGTCGCCGCATGATCTGCATGATTGCACCTAAATAGTGCAGTCGGCGTCCAGGACTAGGTATTCACGGATTGGATGACCCTGCCTGATGAACACCACGATCAACCATGTCTGTCAAACTCTGGCCCAGATCGCTCCGCTGCGATTGGCCGAGGATTGGGACAACGTCGGTCTGCTGATCGGCGATCGGAAGTCTTCGGTGGGCCGTGTCATGACCTGCCTGACGGTCACGCCAGACGTGGTCGATGAGGCGATCGAAGACCGGGCGGGAATGATCGTGGCGCATCACCCGCTGCCCTTCAAGCCGGTAGCGAAGATCACCACTGACTCCGTCGCCGGCGAAATGCTGTGGCGATTGATCGGGGCCGGGATCGCGGTCTATAGCGCTCACACCGCATTTGATTCGGCCGCCCAGGGTGTCAACCAGATGTGGGCCGCCGGGTTAGGGCTGCAGTCGATCGAGCCATTGGTGCCGTCGGTTTCTGAGGCCGGTCAGGCGATTTCTCTCGCAGCGGGTTCGTCCACTGCATTGTCGGAGTCATCTGATGGCAGTCTGGGGGCTGGTCGGCTTGGCCGGTTCGCGGCCGCCACGACGCTGGGGCAGTTGGCCAGGCAGGCAACCGAAATGGTTCAGGGGCAGGCTTCTAGCGATTCAGGTGGTCCGTCATCGACTCGTTTGGTCGGTGACCCCGCTCGGGCAGTGACCAAGGTTGCGCTTGCATGTGGCAGTGGCGGCAGTTTTCTGGCGGCTGCCAAGCGGCGCGGTTGTGACGCGCTGGTGACCGGCGAAGCGACCTTTCATACCTGTCTGGAGGCCCGTTCGCTCGGGATCGGGTTGGTCCTGCTGGGGCATTACCAGAGCGAGCGTTTCGCGATGGAGCGGTTGGCAGAGCAGTTAGCCGCTGAGCACGCCGAAGTGACGGTGTGGGCCAGTCGCAGTGAGTCGGACCCGGTGCAGTCGATCGGCTAGATCGGCGCTGGTAGGTGGAAGTTGATCACCGTTTGTAGTACCGGCTTCAGCCGGCTTTTTTTGGGGCGGTTTGTGTTGGTGCGCCGGCCCCCTCACCCCCGTCCCCTCTCCCCCAGATTGAATTCGAGCGGGCTCGTATTCAATCCGGGGGAGAGGGGGGCGCTGGTAGGTGGCAGTTGATCACCGTTCGCAGTACCGGCTTCAGCCGGCTTTTTTGGGCGTTTTGTGTTGGTGCGCCGGCCCCCTCACCCCCGTCCCCTCTCCCCCGGATTGAATTCGAGCGGGGCTCGTATTCAATCCGGGGGAGAGGGGGGGAATGGTAGGTGGCAGTTGATCACCGTTTGTAGTACCGGCTTCAGCCGGCTTTTTTGGGCGGTTTGTGGTGGTGCTCCGGCCCCCTCACCCCCGTCCCCTCTCCCCCAGATTGAATTCGAGCGGGGCTCGTATTCAATCCGGGGGAGAGGGGGGCAATGGGAGGTGGCAGTTGATCACCGTTCGCAGTACCGGCTTCAGCCGGCTTTTTTGGGCGGTTTGTGGTGGTGCGCCGGCCCCCTCACCCCCGTCCCCTCTCCCCCGGATTGAATTCGAGCGGGGCTCGTATTCAATCCGGGGGAGAGGGGGGCAATGGGAGGTGGGTGGAAGGGGGCAGTGGAAGACAGCATGGAAGGGGGGCATGGAAGACGGATGGGCGGGGGCATGGAAGGTGGCGGGCGTGGGAGGAGAGGGGATGTCGATGGGTGGCGGGGGGATTGGTTGGCTGATTGAGGGGTGGCGGGGGATTTGAAATATTGACCATCATCTAAATGTCTCTAGAATCCAATCACGGCATGGCGATTGCTTCATTCGTATGATTGATCGCCGAGATGTCTGTTTAGTGAAAATTTGATCGAGGGAAGATGATGACCAATCGTTCCAGTAGCCCCAACGACCATGACGACGCACGCCCACGTGGCGGCGAATTGGACGGGGTGAATCGTGGCTGGTTGGCTGCGCTGCCTGTCTATAACGAAGTTCAGTACGTCGACGGGGTGTTGGACGAGGTGACTCGGTATGCCTCGGACGTGCTGGTGGTCAACGATGGGTCGAGCGACGGGACCGCGGAGGTCTTGGATCGGCGCAGCGACGTTCGTGTGGTCCATCATCCGGTCAATCGCGGCTACGGGGCGGCGCTGATGACGGCGTTTGAATACGCGATCGCCGAGGGGTATGAGGGGATCGTCACCCTGGATTGTGACGGCCAGCATCAGCCCAAGCGGATTCCCGAGTTCATTGCGGCTGCGAAGGACGTCGACATCGTTTCGGGCAGCCGATACCTGAAGGTGTATGAGGGCGACAGCGCCCCGCCGGAAGAAAGGATGTTTATCAACCGCCGAATCACTCGCGAATTGAATCAGCGACTAGGCTACGAGCTGACGGATGCATTTTGCGGGTTCAAGGCGTACCGGACGTCGGCGCTGCGGCGGATCGAGATTACGGATCCGGGCTACGCGATGCCGCTTCAATTGTGGGTCGAGGCGGCGGCGGCCGATCTGCGAGTGGTCGAAATTCCCGTTCCGCTGATCTACTTGGATTTGGAACGTTCGTTTGGCGGTTCGCTGGATCATGCTGAAACCCGTCTGCGTTATTATCATCAGGTGCTCGATGACGCCTTTGCATCGGCCGCCGCGGCCGGTCGTGATTTTCCGGCGCGAGATGCGGCCCTGTGTGTCTGATCATGAGCATTGACGATCAAGTGATCGCCCCTGTGGCGAACCCGTTATCCATTTCGAATTCCCAGCCCGAAGCGACGTTGAACCGATACCGACAGTACCGTGCGCCACAGAACCATGGCGACGCGTTGATCGATCCGCCGCTTGGCGAAGTGGACGATTGGTTGACGTGCAACGCTGCGCTGTCGGCATCGCACGGGCCGTTCTGGGATTCGCTTCGCCAGCGTGCGCGTGCGTCGTTGATCGACGATGCGATCCGCTACACGTCGGCTTATCGCGATACGTCGTGGGTGGATCGCCAGGCATTGGACCGAGGCACGCTGGGCCCCATCTTGATGGCGGGGCACCAGCCAGCGATCTTTCATCCTGGGGTTTGGTTCAAGAACTTTGCCTTGGATCATCTGGCCCGTCGCTGCGGTGGGATCGGCATTAATTTGGTGATCGACAACGATGTGGCATCGGGCAGTTCGGTGCGTGTGCCCAGTCTGAATCATTCCAATCGTAAATCGCCTGGCCAGCCCACGGAGGGCGAAGTTCATTACGAAGTCGTGCCCTACGACGACGCAGGTGGGGGCGTCCCCTATGAACAGACGACGGTTCGTCGCCGTGACATCTTCGATCGATTCGACGTTGCCGTGACCGAGGCGGTTGCAGGGATCGTGGATGATCCGTGTGTGGGAAAGCTTTGGAAGCACGCCAAGTCTGCGATTGAACGTTGCGGAGTGGCCGGTTGCGCGTTGGCTCAGGCCCGGCATGGGTTGGAGGGCGAATTGGGGCTGCGGACGTTGGAGTTGCCGTTGGGCGTGGTCTGTCGTACGACGGCTTATGCGGAATTCTTGCTGTCGATTTTGACTGAGTTGCCACGGTTCCATCATTGCTATAACGATTCGGCCGATCAGTATCGGTCGGCGCATGGGATCCGCAGCAGTGCGCACCCGGTGCCGAACCTAGCGGTGGACGACGAGTGGTTCGAAGCACCACTGTGGATCTATGGGAATGATTCGCCCGAGCGGCGCCCGGCTTGGGTGCGGTTGTCGGGGGATCAATTGATCATCAGCGACCGGATGGGGCGCGAAGGTGTTCGTGACCGCGAACTGCGGATCGATGTGCGTCATCCCAAGCTGGCTGCCGAACAGTTGGCAAACCTAGTGTCGCCGAACTTCAAGCTGCGTCCTCGTGCGTTGGTGACGACGATGTACGCTCGGATGGTGCTAAGCGATCTGTTTTTGCACGGCATCGGTGGCGGCAAATACGATCAATTGGGTGACGAAATTTGCACGGCGTTCTTTGGGGTGAAACCGCTGCGTTTCATGGTGATCTCGGCAACCGTTCAATTGCCCGGTTTTGTGCCGGACGACCACGACCAAAAAATCCGTCGGCTGCGTCGATCACTTCGCGACATCGTCTATCAACCCGAGCGGTTTGCTGATCGTGTCGATCTGGACCCGGATCTGTTGGCTCGAAAGGTCGAATTGATTTCGGCGGTCGACGTCGCGTTGGACAAGAAGCTGTGGCATCGGGAGGTCGAGAGCATCAATGCGAAGCTTTCGAAACAGCTGGTTTCGATGCGAAGCCAACTGCAGGCCGAATTGGTTCAGGTGGAACGTTCCGCGGCGGCCCAGCGTTTGATGGCTAGCCGCGAACATCCGTTTTGTATCTTCCCGATCGACTACTTGCAGCGCACTTTTTCGAAGCTGCTGGCGTAATCTCGGTTTCGATCTTCCAAGTAACGTTTTCCAGGTCACGTTTTCGAGGCACCCGCTGGGTGATCGGATCGAATCCGTAGCGTGAGATGCGTTGGGGGGACTTGGTGGCGCCGATGGCCAAACGCTGGCAGTCACGCCAGGTCTTTGCGTTTGGGTTAGCGATTCCCCACTAGAATTTGACCGACCAGCAGCCAAACAAAGGTAAAGGTCAAACCCAGGGCGGTGTGGATGGCGTCAACGTTCATAACGAGCCTTCGAAAAGAGGAAACGGGTGTGTTCTTGGCCCGTTCCATGGCCCGCATGTCATGTCTGATCCCGATTCATGGGCGCAGTCATGGTCGCTTCACTGCACGCCTATCCCGGCGCACAATAGATAGATCGGTTGGGTGATGAACCAAACTGAGAAAAAAATCTGCGGGGCGGAACAGTTTGCCCAGTCGGCACCGCTTAACAACGCAGGGGCTGTCGGTCGCCCTTCCCCACTTTGATGTGCGAAACACGAGAGAGAGTTTGACGATATGACCAAGTACTGGCTGATGAAGACCGAGCCGACGACGTTTTCGATCGACGACCTGGAATCGTCTCCCGACCAGACGACGTGTTGGGAAGGCGTGCGTAACTACCAGGCTAGGAATCTGCTTCGGGACGATATTCAAGAGGGCGACCAAGTCCTGTTCTATCATTCGGCCTGCAAAGAGCCCGCCGTGGTGGGGACAGCGACGGTCGTTCGTTCGGGGTATCCGGACAGCCATGCGTTTGATCGGCGCAGCAAGTACTTTGACGCCAAGAGCAGCGCGGACAAACCGACTTGGTACATGGTCGACATCCAGTTGCAGCAGAAACTGGACACCCCGGTGACTTTGAAGGCGATGCGCGATCGAGCCGGTTTGAAGGGGATGGCGCTGTTGCAGAAGGGCAGTCGGTTGAGTGTCCAGCCGGTCAAGAAAAAGGAATTCGACACGGTGCTGAAGATGGCTGGTGTCTAGATGCGGATTTCCAAACGCTGGTTCCTATGATGTTGGTTTGTGCGACAGTCCCGCATGAAAGAATAGGATCGCGGACTTTCACTCCTACCAAGATCTCGAATGAATCCTGATACATTGAATTCGCGTCACGACGTGCCTGGCGTCACTTTTGTCGCTGGCCAGGGCGGTTTGGTAAAGGCCGTTGTCGAGTCGTCGCTTTGCCAGGCCGAGGTTTTCCTGCACGGCGCGCATGTCACCGCTTTCCAGCCCACCGGCCAGTCGCCAGTGTTGTGGGTCAGCCAATCATCGGACTTTGATGCGGACAAGCCGATCCGCGGCGGCGTCCCCATTTGCTTCCCATGGTTCGGCCCGTTGGCGGGCAACCCCGATGCCCCCGGCCATGGTTGGGCTCGGACAACGGCATGGGATGTCCGAGGGGTCAGCGACCTCGGTACCGAGGGGATCGAGATCGTGTTGACCACGACGATCGATCCCTACGATTTGTCGTATCGGATCGTGATGGGCCGGACGTTGTCGATGGAGTTGACGGTTTCGCTGGCTGCCACCGCGGACCAGCCAGCCCGTTTCGAAGAAGCACTGCACACCTATCTAGCGATCGGTGATATCCACCAAGTTGCCATCGATGGGCTGCAGCCGTCGACCTATCTAGACAAGGTGGACGGAGGCCAAATCAAGCCGGCATCCGGTGCAGCGATCCGCTTCGATGCAGAGTGCGACCGTGTGTATTTGGGGACCACCGCAACCTGCCAATTGCATGACCCGGTGTTGAAGCGAACCATCGAGATCGCCAAGACGAATTCCGACAACACGGTTGTTTGGAATCCGTGGATCGCCAAGAGTGCACGGATGGCGGACTTTGGGAACGATGAATGGCCATCGATGGTGTGCATCGAAACCGCCAACGTGGGCGACGCCAGCGTGACGCTGCAGCCAGGTGAATCGCACACCATGGCCGCTCGTATCGCAGTCTCCGACGACTGATGCGCCCGCGTTAATGCGGGTGTTTGTGATCGTGGCCGTGATGTTCTTCGATGTGTTGACGCAGCAGATCTTTGCCGTAGTCATTTCCGTTAGGGGTGCGGATGACGGCGTGAATGTGGTCTCGCGTGGGGGCGCTGGTTCGAAATGGTGCGACCCGGCGCTCGTGATCGAATTCGATTAGCACAACGGGGCTGTGGATTCGATAATAGAAAACACCGTCATCGGACATGTCGCCGACCCAGGCAAAGTAGGTCCGGTCCAGATGCTGGGCTACTTCTTCCATCCGGATCTTGGCATGACCTTCGTTCATGTTACCGACATAGTGATGGATCAGGTCTAGCAACTGGGTTTGTTGGGCGTCGGATAACTTGGATCCCGGCAGTCCGGCGTAGTCCAAGTCGAGGTTGTCTTCGTACGCTTGCGCCAACGCATTGTTGCCATCTTTGACCGATGACAGGACAGCGGCGGCGCGTTGTTGGTCATCCAGCGATTGTGCAAAACGCAGGCCCGCGTTCTGTTCGTCTTGCAAGATGATGGTGCCTTTGAATTTGCCGCTGGTCGCGTGCACTGGTTCGCTACCAACAAAGACCGGCGACATGACGACTTGGTCGCCTAGCACAAAGTAGTTGATGACCAGGTGATGGCCGTCGATCTGCCATCCCCAGGGCTCGGTCGTCGACGGATCGCCCATGATGGTGATCCAGTACAGCCATTGTCCGTATTCGTCAAAGTTGTTGGCCAGTTCGGCCAGCGTGCCATTGAGCTTCATGATGTCTTGGGACAGTTTCAACCCTTTGGCGCTGAGGCTGGCTCGCATCAATGCGAAAGCGTTTTCGCGTTGGGCTTCGCTCATTTCATCGAAGCCGACGCCTTGTCGTTTGGATGAATGGCGGTTGTCCCACTTGCGCCATTCCGAGTCGTCGACGGGAAAGGTGGTTCGAGCTTTCTGTTGATCGGTCAACGAGGCCAGCAAGGCGTTGGCGGCATCGACCGCGGGCTGGGTGCTGACCCCGGTCGATTGGATTGGAAACAGGCCGGTTTCTATTTTTCCACCGGCGGCCACGCCGCGAAACGGTTCGGCGACGGCTGCGTCGCCACGTCCGCGCTGTTGCGCATAAAGAGTCAGCCCCAGCAGCGAACCAGCCAGCGCTAATAGCAATGATGCACGTGTACGATTGGATGACAAAGTAAAAGTCTCCGGTGGGGATGGGGCGGACGAACAGAAAAGCACACGCAGCGTCGCGACAACGGGCGCTGCCTTGCTGCAGCGGAATGGAATCGCCTAAGCCGGTCAATGGACAGCCTGAACGACCCACGCCGTGCGTTGGACGGAACCCATGGAATATAGCAAGGTGACGCAGTGAGGGACGCTTTTAGTGCCGGTCTTGGACTTCCGATCGCAGTTGGCCGGCGAATCCACCGGGGCCTGCGTTTGCGTGTTGTCTACGAAACCATCCGGTGGCGGTGGGGCGGTTAGAATGCGTTTCCCCGCCGTGTGTCGGGAAATCGTCGGATTGCCAGATTGCAGGCTGGTCGCCGATCGCAAGCTGTCCGGTTACGCAGATGGAGAATCACAAACGATGAAGTCGCTGATTGCAGTCCTAGCTGTTTTGCTGAGTTCGCTTGCCGGCGGGGTGGCAACCGAGGCGGCCGAACGTCCGAACATCATTCTGATCATGGCCGACGACGTCAGTTGGGAAGCCTTCGGAAGCTATGGTGCCCAGGACTACGAGACGCCGCATATCGACGCACTTGCGGCTGGCGGTGTCCGATTTCGCCATTGTTATTCGACCCCGATCTGCACTCCGTCGCGAGTGATGATCATGACCGGGCAATACAATTTTCGAAACTACACGCACTTTGGGTATCTGGATCCGAACCAAAAGACTTTCGCGAACTTGTTGCAGGATGCCGGGTACAAGACGGCGATCGCGGGCAAGTGGCAGTTGAACGGTCTGTACAACAAGCTGCCCGGTCACGATGATCCTTCGCGCCCTCATCAAGCAGGATTCGACGAATACAGTCTGTGGCAGCTGACGCATGTGAAGGACAAGGTGAGCGAACGGTTTTGGAGTCCACCGATCCAGCAGAACGGCAAGTTCATGACTGCCGCAGAAAACGATGGCAAGTACGGGCCGGATCTGTTCTGTGATTTTCTGTGTGACTTCATGCAACGGAACCGCCAGCAGCCTTTCTTTGCTTATTACCCGATGGTCTTGGTCCACGACCCATTCGTGCCTACTCCCGACACGATCGGCGACGCTCCGCGAACTCAGGTGGCCAACAAGCGGAACAAAAATGGCAAGGCGAACTTTCAGGCCATGGTGAACTACATGGACAAGATCGTCGGCCGGATCGTTGCGAAGACCGAGGATCTTGGGATCGCTGAAAACACGTTGATCCTGTTCACCGCCGACAACGGTACGAACGTGTCGATTCGTTCGCGTTGGAACGGAGTCGAGATCCGAGGCGGCAAAGGCACCATGACCGATATGGGCACTCATGTCCCGCTAGTGGCTTACCAAAAAGGGGTTACCGCAACAGGCCAGGTGCTGGATGACTTGGTGGACTTTACGGACATCTATCCGACGTTGGCCGATGCAGCCGGTATCCGGTTGGGGCCATCCGATCCGATCGACGGTCGAAGTTTCCTGCCTCAACTTCGCGGCCAGCCGGGCAACCCACGCGATTGGGTGCTGTGCCACTATCAGCCGTATTGGAACAAACAGCCCGGACAGTTCGCGCGGACTGGCCAATTCAAACTGTACCGCGATGGTCGTTTCTACCAACCGGCCGATGACTTGGATGAATCCGATGACCTGTCTAAACAACTGACCGGCAAACAGCGGCTGGAAGCTCACCGCAAACTGCAATCGCTTCTGGACAGTGCTCCTCCGGCACCCGCCGGCCACGGAGATCGGGAGACAAAGGATCGACCGATCTATCCCGATTGGAAATCGCTTCACACCAAGTGAGCGGTGGAGAATCGGCGATGGGAAAACGTCGCCTTGGCTTCCAAGATAGAACTGGTCAGGTGCCCAGGCAGGGTGTCTAGGATATGGGATACGAAGTCGTCTTATTCCGCGAGACGTATTCCGGCGAACTGCCAGCGCGTGGACGCGGGAAAGAAGTTTCGATAGGTGGGCCGAATGTGGCTGCTGTGGGTTGCCACACTACCGCCGCGAAGGACGTGTTGGTCACACATGAATTTGCCGTTGTATTCGCCGACCGCGCCGGCCGGTGGCTTGTATCCGGGATATCCCAAGTAGTTGCTGGCCGTCCATTGCCAGACGCTGCCGCAAAAGCCATGGGGGGATCGGGTGGGGTGGATGGCCAGTTGTCGATCCAGAAGCCAGTCCACGAACGGGGCGTCGTCGTCGATCGTGGTTTGTGCGGCCGCGATTTCCCATTCGAATTCAGTCGGCAGTCGTTTGCCTGCCCATCGCGCGAATGCATCGGCCTCGTAAAAACTGACGTGAGCCACCGGGGCGTCTAGGTCGACAGGCCGAAGTCCGGCGAGGGTGAAGAACATCGGTACGTCGTCAACATCGATCCAGTACATCGGTGCCTGCCACCCGTTCTGGTTCACGGCGGACCAGCCCATCGAAAGCCAATGCTGCGGCTGTTGGTACCCGCCATCGTTCATGAACTGCAGATACTCGCCACAGGTGACCAGCACCGAATCCACCGCACACTGGTTCAGGAACACCTTGTGCCGTGGTGATTCGTTGTCGAATGCGAACCCGTTGGTATCGTGCCCGATTTCGTAAACGCCTTCATCGATGTTGATGGGAGTTTTCGATCGTGTTGAATCGCCGTCAGCGGCAGAGTCAGCGGTACGGTCCAGCGGCAATGCGTGGTACTGGGGCCAGGTTGGATTGCACGACAGAGCGTGCTTGATGTCCGTCAGGATCAGTTCCTGATGTTGTTGTTCGTGTTGGATTCCAACTTCGATCAATCGTTGATGCTTGGCTGCGAAATCCGGTTTTTGCAATCGCTGGATCATCTGCTGATCCACATGACGACGGTAGTTTTGGATCTGTTCCAAACCGGGCCGCGAAATCATGCCACGCCGCTGCCGCGGGTACTGATCGCCAACGGTGTTGTAGTAGGAATTGAACAGAAACTTGAACTGTGGATCGAACGGCTGGTAGTCCGATTCTTGGGCTAGAACGAATGTCTCGAAGAACCAAGTGGTGTGAGCCAGGTGCCAGCGAGTGGGGCTGGCATCGTCCATCGATTGGACCATGCAGTCTTCGGCCGATAGGGGCTGGGCAAGTCGCACGGTGAAGTGGCGGACCGATTGGAATGAATCGGCGATCGAGTTGGCAGTCATGTTGATTTCCCGTGGCTGGGCCTAGCCAGTCGCAGTGACGCATGCGTGGTTGGTTTGTCAGATTTTCGATCGTGCGGGAAACCTTCAATCGAGAACCAAGTGCAGGACGCCAAAGTAGTCCCGCGAGTCCGTCCAATGCTTGTGCAATGCGAAACCGTACTGGGACGCGAACTCGGCGAACCCGTCGATGGTGTACTTGTGCGAATACTCGGTTCGAATCGTTTCGCCTTTGCGAAAGCTGAACGTGGTGCCGCCGATCCGGACTTGCTGGTCACGCTGGCTGACGATGGAGATTTCGATGCGGTGTTGGTCCGAGTTGTAGACCGCTTGGTGCTTGAATTCGTCGAGACGAAAGTCGCCATCGAGTTCCGAGTTGATTCGTGAGAGTAGGTTCAAGTTGAAGTCAGACGTGATGCCAGCCTGGTCGTTGTAGGCCGATTCGATCACGGAAACTTCTTTTTGCAGATCGATGCCGATCAATAGGCCACCCTGAGGGCCGAGTATCGATGACATGAACTGCAACAGTTCGCCGGCCGCTTCGGGAGTGAAGTTCCCGATCGTGGATCCCGGGAAATAGATCGCCACATGGCTGTAGTCCTGGTTGGACTGGGGCAGCGAGAACGGTTGGGTAAAGTCCGCCACTACCGGCAGAATCTCGGTTTCGGGATAGGCCGTTTGCAGGCCCTTGGCGGTTCGCAGCAAATGGTCCTCGGAGATGTCGACCGGAACGTACGCGACCGGTGTGTCCAGCGCGTCTAGCAGCACCCGTGTTTTGATGCTGCTGCCGCTGCCGTATTCGACCAGCATCACTCGCGATCCGATCTGATCAGCGATCGAATCGGCATTGCGTTCCATGATCTGCAGTTCGGTCCGCGTCGGGTAGTATTCGTCGGTTTCGCAAATCTTGTCGAACAGTTCCGATCCACGTTGGTCGTAAAGATACTTGCACGACAGCGTCTTTTGCGACTTCGATAGCCCCGATTGGACGTCCAGGAGGAAGGCGTCCACAGGCGTCGCTGTGCCGATAGATGGATTCATAAGATCGCTGATTCCGTTGATGGACTGTTGGTAACGGCAAACTATGTGTCGATTCGTGCCGCTGACCTTGCCGCGCACTGGTGGATAGTACGGGGATGGGAATGCCCCGTTGGTAGTTTAAGGGCATCTTCGGACCTCTGCAGAGGAATCGGACCAGCAGCCGAAGTGCATCAGTGCACGTTGCGTGCCTTTCACGCAGCAAGAGTGATGCCCTGACCGCAGCGTCTTTCGGTTGGTTAGGCGGTTTGGCAAACGCATTGGTTCCTGCGTTCAACCGGGGCTATCGGCTAAGCGGTTTGTGGGGGGGATTGCCGGATCCGCGTCGCTTCGCTCCTTGATCCGGCCTACTTCCGTTTGTAGTACCGGCTTCAGCCGGCTTTTTTGGGCGGTTCGTGTTGGTGCGCCGGCCCCCTCACCCCCGTCCCCTCTCCCCCGGATTGAATTCGAGCGGGGCTCGTGTTCAATCTGGGGGAGAGGGGGGCATCGGAGGTGGTGGCCTTGTTAGCCTCGGTTTGGTCACCGAAGAACCGGGGCTATCGGCTAGGTGGTTTTGGGGGGATTGCCGGATCCGCGTCGCTTTGCTCCTTGATCCGGCCTACTTCCGTTTGTAGTACCGGCTTCAGCCGGCTTTTTTGGGCGGTTTGTGTTGGTGCGCCGGCCTCCTCACCCCCGTCCCCTCTCCCCCGGATTGAATTCGAGCGGGGCTCGTGTTCAATCCGGGGGAGAGGGGGGCAATGGTGGTGGCCTTGTTATCCTCGGTTTGGTCTCCGAAGAACCGGGGCGATCGCCCTAGCCGTTCATGGGTGTGTCCCAGGCTACCTGGCTTGCCCTGGATGTGTCTTTGCGTCTTGGTGGACGATCACTCCGCTATGCTAGGATGGCGGACTAGCCATAGGCGTCTGAGACGTACCCCAACGATAGGAACTTGATGTCATACCCCACCGCCGACCGCGTCGCTTTTCCAGAGTTGACTGAACAAGAAATGGATGATCTTGCTCGGATTGGCATGGTCCGCGATTTGGCGACAGGTGAGTCGCTTTTCGAAAGTGGGCAAAAGGACTATTCGTTCTTTGCGGTCGTCTCTGGGAATGTCGCAATCATCGATCGGTCCAGCGGCGACGCACGCGAGTTGTTGGTACATTCGGCCAAGGGGTTTGCCGGAGACGAAGCCATTCTGACCGGACGCCCGGCAACGGTTTCCGCGCGGGCACGTGATGATTGCCGAGTGATTGAAGTCACCGCCTGCCGGATTCGGCGAATGCTGGGTGAGATTCCGACGCTAAGCGACAAGCTGTTGACTGCGTTTCAAGCCCGTCGCCAAATACTGGAAGAATCGGGCTATCTGGGGATACGTTTGGTCGGCTCGGCCAATTCGAAGGACACGATGCGTTTGCGTGAGTTCTTTTACAAGAACAAGGTTCCGCACACGTTGTTCGAGACCGACACAGAAGCGGGCAAAGCGTTGCTGGCTGAGTGCGACGCGACGGTTGCCGAGACGCCTATCTTGGTTTGTGGTGAGAGTGTCGTGCGACAGCCGACACTGGCCAAGGTTGCCGAATGTTTGGGGATTTCAAGGCAGATTCCCGACCTGACTTATGACGTGTTGATCATCGGCGCCGGGCCGTCAGGGTTGGCGGCCGCGGTCTACGGTGCCTCGGAAGGGCTTCGGACCTTGGTGGTGGATCGGGTCGGGCCGGGTGGTCAAGCCGGCCAAAGTTCGCGGATCGAAAATTACATGGGGTTTCCATCGGGGATTTCAGGAACCGATTTGGCCAACCAAGGGTTTCTGCAGGCGTTGAAGTTTGGGGCCGAGTTCACTGCCCCGGTGTCCGTTGTTTCAATGTCGCGTGCAGACAACGGCCATCATGTGCTGGAGTTTTGCACCGGCCAATCCGTCCGTGCAAAATCGGTGTTGATTGCGACCGGCGCATCCTATCGGCGACTACCGCTGGATGAATGCGAACGGTACGAGGGCGTCGGAGTCTATTATTCGGCAACGTCGGTCGAAGCCCGAGTGTGCCAGGGTTCGACGGCCATCGTTGTCGGTGGCGGCAACTCCGCAGGCCAGGCGGCGATGTTCTTGTCGCAACACGCACAGCAGGTCCGTGTGCTGCTGCGGGGCGATGACTTGCGCAAATCGATGTCCAGCTATCTGGCAACGCGGATTGAAAACACTGCGAACATCGAAGTTCAGTATCACAGCGAAGTATGCGGCATGTCGGGTGACGGGAGCCT
The DNA here is from genome assembly GCF_007741535.1 of Rubripirellula lacrimiformis. Lineage (NCBI taxonomy): Bacteria > Pseudomonadati > Planctomycetota > Planctomycetia > Pirellulales > Pirellulaceae > Rubripirellula > Rubripirellula lacrimiformis. The sequence continues at coordinate 7,014,089 of NZ_CP036525.1, read as the reverse complement.
GAACCAAGTGCACATCGACAACCGTCAAACCGGCCATCAGGAATGGGTGCCCTGTTCCGCAGCATTCATCTTTGTCGGGGCCAAACCGCACACCGAATGGCTACCCGAATCGGTGGCCTTGGACCAGCGCGGTTTCGTTCTGACTGGTCCGGCGATCGGTGATCATGAAAGATGGGTGTCGGCAAAACCGCCCTGCGAACTCGAGACAACGCTGCCCGGAGTGTTTGCATCGGGCGATGTCCGCAGTGGCACAACGAAACGCTGTGCCTTTGCCGTCGGCGATGGCGCACTGGCGATTACCTGTGTCCATCAGTACCTGAGCCGGGACCCCGAAGCCGTTTAGGGGTGGCCAGCAAACGGAATCCCGAAAGGGATCCGTCGATCATTCAGCAGCCGGCACGGGGATCGTGGTCGATGCGATGACTTCGTCTGCAGAGTCTTCGAAATGGGATTTGCATCCTTCGCTGCACAGGTGAGCGGTGTAGCCATATTGTTCAACAGCAAACTCTGGCTTGCCGTCCATGCCGAGGCTGCAAACGTAGCACTTGCTGATCACATGGTCTTCTTTGCCGTCCAGCAGGTCGGCTTGCTTCAGCGACGCCAAGGTCGCGGCGGGGACTTCAGGCGATGCCGCGTTTTCGCCGCTATCACCGCAGCCCATCGTCAGTGGCAGGGCCATCGCCAGTAGCAAGAATAGATTTCGTGTCATGGTCGGTATCCAAGGTAATCGTGGGGGGAAGGATCGCTTCGTCATTTCGTCACCGCTGGGAACGGTGACCGGAGTATTGAAGAATACCATCGTTGAATTCGCTGGCTTGATCAATCCAGTCCCAGCACTCTGGTCGCGTTGCCGCGGTAGATTTTTTCGAGGACTGGATCGGGCAGGAAAATGCCGTAGATGTTCCAGAACCCTTGTCGGTGGTGCGATTCTGCGGTGTCAAAGTATTCGTCGTCGGTTTCCATGAACCGATAGTAAAGCCGGTACGCCTCGGCATCAGGAGTCGTATCGGTGCCGAACATGATGCGGTCTTGATAGCGGATGAAAAACTTTCGGCTGCTGTACGGTTGCCGTCCTAGTTCCGAGATCCGTGCGTCGATGTCGACGTAGAAATTGGGATACTTGTCCAACCATTGTCCGACGGTTTCCAGGTCTTCCGGGTTGTTGCCAAAGTGAGCCCCGATGAATGTGGTCTTCGGATGTTTGGCGATCGCTCGATTGCGTTGATCAAGCAACTCTTCGCGAGACGGAAACTTGTCGCCATGGAATAACCAGCCGGGGTGGTCATTCAGTTCGTGCCAGCGTTCATTGAATCGATCCAGCGGCGTAAAGAAAGCGGCGGGGTCGGAGGTGTGGATCATCACCGGGCGTTGCATCTCGCCACACAAGGCCCAAATCGGATCCAACCGTTCGTCATCAATCGTTAGCAGGTTGCCATCGCGATTGCGATAAGACAGACCCAGCGATTTGTGAAACTTCAGCCCTTTCGCACCGGCTTCGAAGCTGTTGCGAAGACGCGCCGTTTCGCGTTGGGACCAGCCTTCGGTTTCAAAGTCACGCAGATTGATCAGTGCGAATGTCAAGAACCGGCCGGGGTGAGCCGTGTCCAGTGCAGCGACGGTTTCCGCCAGCTTGTCGTCCCAGCCACCATCAAGATTGACAACGGTCTGGACGCTGGCGTCGTCCATTTCTTGCAAGTACCTTTTGACGCGTTCTACAGTCAGCACGCTCGCTCCGCCGCCCAGGTGATTGTGCACGTCAATGACAGGATACGTGGGCGTGTTGACTCGCGTCACTTTTGTTTTCAGCATGGACTTCGGCTGCCAGTCGGCAAGTTTCAATTCGCGGATGTCATCCTTGGGCGTTTCGGATTCGACCACTTTGCCAAAGACCAGGGTGCCGAAGTTTTTCGAATCATGGAAGCTTGGCCCCGTCCTCGCCCAATCCCAGCCCGTGGTTTTTTTCTCGTCGTGATCCACACGGTAGAAGTTTGCACGCCACTGCGTGCCTTCTTTGGGCGGCACGTTTCGCAGCGGTTCCAGAACGAGGTAGGGAATGAACACTTCCGCGCGCCACCCGGTGACGCCCGACATCGATTCGTTTTTGCCTCCCGTGGCTGACACCTTCTTTTGAATCCTCTTATCGCCGTCGTAGTGCCACGGACGCCAACCGAGAAACTGTCCATCAAGATTTGGGACAAGGATGGGAAGTTCGTAACCGAGTGGCGAGATTTCGTATTCAAAGTAGACAGGGTCTTTGGGGTTGGTCCAAAAGAAGCACTCGAAAACATCTTCGGTCCACAGGTCCAGGAAATCTTCTTGCATGGTTGCGGTCAGCGTCTTGTCGCTGCCGTCGAATAGGACATAGATGCCCTTGTCCGAATACATGATTTTGAACTGCGCGGTGTAGTCGAGTTGCCCGTTGCCTCGCCGGTTCAGCGGAACCCATTGGCAGGTTTCCCATGCCTGGGCGTCGCCTTTGCCAGTGACATCAAAGTCGTCGCACTTTGGCACAATCAACGTCGGTAGATCCGCCGCCAGTGCGGCGGTGGGAAGCACGATCGGCAGCAAGGCAGCCGCGACCAGAGGCATCGCTAAACAAAACCGATGACAGGTTCTTTGGATGCAGGTGGGCCAGGATGTCATGGGTGTCTCCGATGCTGCGATCGCAGAAGGTCGCAGACAAATGAATGGGCTCGATGGTGCGTGAGCACGGGAAGTCAGATGCTGTTCGGTCGCGAACCGAGTCGGCGCTTGGCATGATTGTAAGCGTTCGACGTGCCCCCGTTGGATGGTGGCGGTCGTCCAGGCTTGTTGCGAAGCTAGCGAGCGATGGCGGAGTAGTCTTGGCCGTTGACGCTGCGAACGACCGAACGCATCCAGTCATCGAGTTCCTGTTTCATCTCTGCCAATCGCGTTTGCTGATCGGGATCGTCAGATCGATCCGTGGTTTCCATTGCGTCGTCGGCTAGGTTGTACAGTTCGTACCGCGTGCCATTGATGCGGTGCAGTTTCCACGGCCATCTGTTCCAGGCTGCATGCCCGGTCGCTGTGTCTTCGGGGAACTGTGGGAATTCATCGACGTCCTTGCGAATGCGATCGGGGTTATGAGGCAGCGGTGCACCGGCCTGCTGCTTTTCCATGATCGCTTTCTGGATGCGGTCGCTCCAGGTCGCCTGTCCCGTTTGAAATTTGTGCCAAAATCCCATCGGCTTGGTTCGCTTGTGGGCCTTTCCCACAATGATGTTGCTGATGTCTGTCCCGTCCATCGGGTAGGTTGCGCTGGATGGGATTCCAGCCATCGCCAGCAGCGTCGGATAGATGTCGCACGTCCATGCCGGCACAGCCGTTCGTCCACTGATTTTCTGTGCCGGCCACTGGATGATCGCTGGGATCCGCAGACCTCCCTCGTAGATGCTGCCCTTGCGATCGCGACCGCCGGAAGTCGCTTCGACAAGCCCGCCGTTATCGCTGCAATACCATAGGATTGTGTTGTCGGCGATCTGGGCGCGTTTCAGTTCACGACGCAGTCGCCCAACTTGTTGGTCCAGCAGTGTGATTTCACGATAGTATCCGGCATGCTTCTCGTCATCGTAAAGCGACGGGCCGGCCGGAACTTCTTGGTGTGGGTCGTGCGGTGATGGGAACCAGACAACGGCGAACAGTGGTTGATCCCCATCTTTGTGTTGGTTGATAAACGTGATCGCGTCATCCATCGCGATCACGGATCCCTTGCCTAGGCGGTGTTCGATTTTGCCGTTGCGGCTGAGGTAGGGATCGTTGTCGAAAAAGTTCAGGCCGATCACCCATTCGTCAAATCCCATGCCCGTTGGATTGCAAGGCGATTCGGGTTGTCCCGATCCCAAATGGACTTTGCCAAAGATCCCGGTGACGTATCCTGCCGCTTTCAGTGATTCCGCAATGGTCTGTTCGTGGGGCCGCATGTATCGACCATGGTTGGTCACTTTGGTGCGGATGGGGTTGCGTCCGGTCATCACGCTGGCGCGAGTGGGTGAGCACACGGGCGCCGCGGCATAGAAACGGTCGAACACGAAACCGTCCGCTGCCATCGCGTCGAGTTCCGGCGTCTGCACAAACGGATGGCCGTTGTACCCGACATCGCCCCAGCCCTGGTCGTCCGCCATGACAAGGATGATGTTGGGCTTACGACCGCCGTCGATTGGGGCCGTCGGTTCTTGTTCGGCCGCCACCGACGACCGTGCACCAGACGCCGCGAAAAGAATGCCCAGGGCGGTCAGCAAAACAAGGTTCAGGATCTTCATCGAGGTGTCCGCTATGCAAATCGGGGTCACTGGCTTGCCGTCCAACATGATCGGCAAATTTCAGCCCCATTCGTCTAGCTTACCTTGCCGCCCGATCCGATTTCAGCGGCGACATCGCGGGCACGCTCGACACGAAAAGCGTGGAAGACTGCGTGCGGCGGTGACGGTAGAACGAAAAACAGCCCGCCGCAAATGAATGCGACGGGCTGTTTTGTCTTCAAATCGGGGCGACAGGATTCGAACCTGCGACCTACTGGTCCCAAACCAGTCGCGCTACCAGGCTGCGCCACGCCCCGAGATTTGTCCGCCGAAGCGATTCGGAATCAGTCCGATTCGTCTCGACGTCCGGACAGATTAGCGGACGGCCGGGTTTTGCGAAAGGTTCACTTCGAGGATGCTAGGCACGAAGATGGAAAATGGCCTCCGAAGGCCGAGTTTTGCGAGGTATGTACGGGAAATAACGGCAAATGAGGGTACTGGTAACTGGCTGTGGTGGGTTCTTAGGCAGCGAAATTGTTCGACAATTGCTCAATCGGGGCGACGAAGTTTTCGGAATTTCTCGTCGCGAGTACCCGGAGTTGGTCCGCCAAGGCATGGTGGCGGTCCGCGGCGACCTGACCGACGGCAAATTTGTCGCTTCCTCGGTGGCCGACGTGGACGCGGTCGTGCACACCGCGGCGGTGGCCGGCGTGTGGGGGCCGTGGCAGCATTTTTATCAGAACAATACGGTGGCGACCGAGCACGTGATCGCGGCCTGTCGCGATCGGGGAATCGGCCGGCTGGTGTTCACCAGCAGCCCCAGCGTGACCTTCGGTGGCGATCATCAGCGGGGGGTGGATGAATCCGAGCCCTATCCGGATCGGTGGTTGTGTCACTATCCCCATACTAAGGCGCTGGCCGAACAGGCGGTCTTGGCGGCGGATGATCCAAGCGGCCTGCGGACCCTGGCACTGCGGCCTCACCTGATTTGGGGGCCCGATGACCCGCATCTTTTGCCGCGGATGTTGGACCGAGCCCGCAAGAAACGGCTTCGGATCGTGGGCGACGGGACCAATCGGGTGGATACTGTTCACGTTATCAATGCCGGTGCCGCCCATTTGGATGCCCTGGACGCTTTGGCAAAAGATCCGGACCGGTCGGCCGGCCGCGCCTACTTCATCGCTCAAGACGAACCGGTCAACTGTTGGGACTGGATCGCCAATGTCTGTCGCTTTGGCGGTGTCGCACCGCCACAGAAACGGATTTCAGCGGCCGCCGCCTATCGGGTGGGGGCCGTGTTGGAAGCCGTGTACCGAATGACTGGCAAGACGGACGAGCCACCGATGACGCGATTTGTGGCCGCCCAGTTGGCTCACGACCACTATTTCGATATTTCGTCGGCAAAGGATCGTCTGGGGTACCACGTGCGGATCGGGATGCAGGACGGGTTGGATCAGCTGGAACAGGCCTGGTCCGGACGGTCGTGATGGGGGGGGGCGGACGCAGGAGCTTTGGCAGCAGGAGCTTTGGACGTCGAAGTATCAAACGCAGGGGCTTTGGCAGCGAGCGTTTGAGTGACTCCCCAAAACCAGCCCGTTGCCTAGAAAGCCGTGCATTGGTAGCCTTCTGGTTCATCCCTGCGGGTCTGATTCGGTAAGACGGGTCCCCGACTTCGCCCTTGTGAAAATCAATTCCGTGATCGCACCTAGCCGCGCCTCTGAACTTCCCGACAACCAGCGGATCGTCATTACCGGGATCGGTTTGACGGCTCCGAATGGCAACGATTGGCAGACTTATCGTGAAGCCCTCTTGGAAGGCCGCAGCGGTGTCAGCCCTTACGAAATTCGCTACTTCGGCAAAACATTGGCCGGGATTTGCGATTTCGATGCCAAGCGATATCAGTCGAAAAAAGACATTCGCCGCGGGACTCGGGCCGGCAGCGTCGGTGTTTACACCGCCAACGAAGCGGTCAAGCATTCCGGATTGGACTGGGAAAACGTGGACAAGTCACGCGTCGGCATTTATGTCGGTGTGACGGAGCACGGGAACGTCGAAACCGAGAACGAAATCCACATCATCAAAGGGTTTGACTACGACACCAGTTGTTGGTCACACCACCACAACCCGCGAACGGTCGCCAACAATCCAGCGGGCGAAATCGCATTGAACATGGGGATCACCGGCCCGCACTACACCATCGGCGCCGCCTGTGCCGCTGGCAATGCAGGGCTGATCCAAGGTGCCCAGATGCTGCGGTTGGACGAATGTGATGTGGCGATCGCCGGTGGGACCAGCGAAAGCATCCACACGTTCGGGATCTTTGCCAGTTTCAACAGCCAGAACGCGCTGGCGACCAACGAAGACCCGACCAAGGCGTCACGCCCCTTCGATATGAATCGAAACGGCATCGTGGTTGCTGAAGGCGGTTGTCTGTACACGTTGGAACGCTTCAGCGACGCCAAAGCACGCGGTGCGACGATCATCGGCGAACTGGTCGGCTATGCGATGAACACCGACGCCACCGATTTCGTGCTGCCCAACCCGGAACGCCAGACGCAGTGCGTCGAAATGGCGCTGAAAAGAGCCGGTTTGCAGGCTGATCAGATCGACATCGTCAGTACCCACGCCACAGGCACCAACAGTGGCGATACGCAGGAGTGTCTAGCACTGCGGAATGTATTTGGCAAATGTACGAACACCCGAATCAATAACACCAAAAGCTATATCGGGCATGCGATGGGGGCGGCGGGTTCACTTGAATTGGCCGGTAACCTATCGTCTTTCCAAGATCGAGTGGTTCACCCGACGATCAATGTCGACCAGCTCGACCCCTCCTGTGAACTGCCCGGTTTAGTGCTAAACGAATCTCAGGAGGTCGCCAAGGTTGACTACATCCTGAATAATTCGTTTGGCATGTTGGGAATCAACTCGGTCGTGATCATCGGACGCGTTTAAACCGAGCTAGCCCCGCCTGCTTTCTAAGTCACCAAGTTCTGATCCATATCCATCGTCGAAAACGACGTTTTGGGAGCCACCTAAGCGATGACGCCTGCTGAAATTAGAGACGAAATTCTAGATATCCTCGAGGATATTTCGCCTGACGACGACCTCGAAAATCTTGATGACGAAAAGGCGTTTCGCGACCAGCTTGAACTCGACAGCATGGATTTTCTGGACATCGTGATGGAACTGCGCAAGCGCCATCGCGTTCAGATTCCTGAGGAAGACTACGGCCACTTGGCCAGCATGCATTCGACGGTGACCTATCTGGAACCGAAGATGAAAGACATCGTGAAGTCCTAGCCACAGCAGGGATTCGGTGGAGAACCCCTTCTCTGGCGTTGGTGACTGCGGACACTTCAACAAGCCGGAGCCGAATCCCAAATGTTGGTCAAACGACTGAGAGATTGTTGCCTTGTGCTGGCGATCGGATGCTGTTTCGCGTCCGGGGCGCCGGCCGGTGATCCCCCAAGCGGCCAGGCCGTGGTGGTTGGATCTACCGCTGCCAAATCCGACGCGGATGACGGTGCTTCCCCGTCCGCCAAGCCGACTGCGTCGCGCAAAACCCATGAAGAAGCGATGGCGGCGCGAAAGCAAGAATGGATGCGCCAGCGGCGTGCGATCCTAAGCCACAGCAGTGATCTTGGGATCGGTGCCAGCCTAGGCCAGAACCGGTCTCGGCAAACGGTCATTCGCAAGGATGGGAACGCCGACGCGATCGCTCGACTGCAGGCATCCCAGGATGCGGTTTCAAGCCTGCTGCTGTCGCACTCTCTGTACCAGTACAACGACCTGTATGGATATCGATTGTACGGTCGATCGATCCTGTTCGATTGGCACCCGCCCGTGGTGCAGCAGGTCGGCAGGCGGTGGGTGATCCGGCCCGGCCATTTCCACGATCACCGATCACACGGTGGACGATACTACCGTGGTGGGAACGGCTATTCCTACGGTCGATCCTACGATTGGGGAAGCCCGTACTCCTACGGGTCGCCGCCGCTCTGGCAGCCCTAACGATCCCGGCAGCAGTCGAATGCCTCGGGCGTCCCGCCGCCGAACTTGCCTTCGCCTTCAGCCTTCAGCCTTCAGCCTTCAGCCTTCAGCCTTCAGCCTTCAGCCTTCAGCCTTCAGCCTTCAGCCTTCAGCCTTCGCACCCGCACCCGCACCCGCACCCGCACCCGCACCCGCACCCGCACCCGCACCCGCACCCGAACTTGAACTTGAACTCGAACTCGAACTCGCACCCGAACTCGAACTCGAACTCGAACTCGAACTCGAACTCGAACTCGAACTCGAACTCGAACTCGAACTCGAACTCGAACTCGAACTCGAACTCGAACTCGAACTCGAACTCGAACTCGAACTCGAACTCGAACTCGAACTCGCACCCGAACTCGAACTCGCACCCGCACCCGAACTAGGCGATCCGTCCGCCCCTGCGGCCGACCCAGCATCAAACCCGCCGGTTCACGCCGTGCGTGACGGCCGGAGAACCGGACCATTTCGAACCAGCTAGCGATCAACCTGGTGCCTGTCGAATCCATTATGCGACAGGGGTGTGTTCGAAGTGATGACGTTCATCGGATAACAGTGCTCGGGTGACATCAGGACGCAAGTTTCACGGATTTTTGTTGGGCGGTTGTAAGTCTATTGCTGCAAACGGTTTGCCGTGTTTCCCGCGGCAGTTCTTGGTGAGTTTCCGGCGGATCTGGTCTGCCATGTGCATTGAAAGAGCACTGTTCCCAAAGCGAATCATCGAGTTCGCAAGAAATACTCCCCCCCGCCTCGTGCCACTGACGGCCCACGAGGCAAGCGCAAGAAAGGCACCTGAAAATGTTCAGACTAACCAAATGGATGGTTGCACCCCTGTTGGCAGCCGGAATGATGTTCGCCGCTGATACGCCTAAGGCTGACGCTGGCGGTTTTTCGATCTCGATCGGCGGCGGTAACTACGGCTCTCACGGCTACCGCTCGTATCGTCCAAGCTATGGGTACGGCTATCAGTCTTACCGACCGTCGTACAACAGCTACTACGGTCATGCCCCTAGTTACCGAGTGCCTGTGTATCGTCGCAGCGTTGGTCACTACGATTATCATCCGACTGAAATTCGTCGTCATGGAAACCACTATGACGTGACGCCTGGTCACTACGACTACCACCGGGGCGGCCACTATGGTCACCACGGTCATCACTAGTGTGTCAGAGAGTCGATCGCTTAGGGTAGCGGGAACGGATCAAGGGTTCGTCGATTGAATCTTCCCGAGATGGTCGAACGAATTTTGCAAACTCGAAACGTCAGCCAGTGGGTCAACAGGATCCTCTTGCTGGCGTTTTTCGCGTTTCGGCGACACGTGTAATTGCTATCCCGAAGTGGAGTCGCGAAACGAAACGGTCCAGTCGGGCCGAGGTCGGCGTCGTTCAGTTCCGGACCAGTTCGCTTAGCAACAGTTCTTCGACGATCGCTTGGTAGGTTCCACCGGCCTTCATCGCGTTGGCGTGAATCTTTTGGACGATGTTATGGTCGGCGGCCACGAGAGGTCGTCCCAGTGAAAACTGCACAACCTTGCGAGTCAGGCACTGTGCGACGCGGTCGCTGCTGGCCAGTTGCTGCATCAGTTCGCTAGCCGTTTGATAGGCGACTGATTCCGCCTCGCCCGGAAACAAGATTTCTCCGTCCTGGCGAAGTGAGTTGCCGAATTCATCCTCGACGCGATAAGTCCCCAGTCCGTCGTATCGTTCCAGCCCAAACGCCAGTGGCTCGAATCGTTGATGGCAGCCCCCGCAAGCTTCGCTCTTGATCCGTTCGGCTGCGACGCTACGGTGGGTGCGTCCGGGGCGAGTCGGCACCGGTGTGATGTCCAGTCCGGGCGGCGGGTCGCCCACTTCGCTGTACAGAAGGTCGCGCAGTACAAACAGTCCGCGCGTGACCATCGACGCGTTATCACCACCGATCGTCAGCACACTTCCCTGTGTCAGCAGTCCACCGCGGGACGGGACCGAGGTTAGGTCGTAGCGTCGAAACCCATCGGGGAAGTCGTCGTCAGCAGATCTTTCGGCTGACACGTCTGCGGTTGCAATCGATTCGTCCGGGGCATCCCATCGATAGTGTTTGGCCAACCTTGGCGTGGCATAGGTAAAGGGGGCATCGAGGAGTTTGGATAAGGGTTGTCGCTGTTGCCAAACGAGGTCTCGAAAGAACTCCGTCGTTTCGACTCGCATGTCGTTGGCTAGATTTTCATCCCAATCGGGAAAGTGAGATGGATCGGGAGACAGGTGATGCAGTCGGTCCAAGTCAAGCCATTGATGCACGAAGTCGATCGATCGTTCCACCGCAAGTTCGTCTTCCAGCATGCGTTGGATTTGATGGCGGACCAAGTTCGGTTTGTCCAGTTGTCCCCGCTCGGCGGCACGGATCAATCGTTTGTCAGGGGATGATCCCCAAAGGATGTAACTGATGCGGGCAGCCATTGCGTAACCGTCGATTGCACCGGCGCTGTTGGATGTTGCCGATCCATCGGACATTTCCGACTGTGGTTCGATCCGATACAGGAATCGCGGTGATTGCAGCATCGTCTGCAGCACGTATTTCACCGCGTCCCGGTAGGTTCCGCCCGCGCTGGCAACACTGGTCGATACCCCGCGGTACAAGATGACTTCGTCATTGGTCAGCGGTCCGCGCAGCACCCATCGCCCCATCGACTCGATCAGGGATCGCATGTCGGGATCGGTTAGCGTTTCATTTTTGGCGTAGGGTTTGGCGAACTCAACCACATCCATTTCGTCGACAATGATCTCGGCCATCTGCGCATAGGCGTTCACGTGGGCGAAGTCGACGTTCAAGTTGTAGGCCGTGTTTCGGAATCCATCGGCCCGGCCATCCGCAGGTAGGATCTCACGAGCTTGCAGGGCGACGTCGACGCCAACGGTTGCTTTGACGGTCGAAATGTATTCCGTCACGGTCAGTCGTTGGACCCAGTTTTGTTGGGGGCGGGTGTGCCGATAGATCGCCGGGTCAACGTAATCGATGGTCCACTGTGCGCCCTCGTTGATCCACCGCCGCAGCACCGACTTTTGTTCATCGGTAAGCGGTTCGCGGTCCAGCGGCATTTCGTCCGATTCGACGGCGGTGTAAAGAAGTGAATGTCCAGCATCGCGGGGAACGATGGGGCCACCGGAATCACCGCCGACAAAGGCGCCCGCGCGTCGCGACAGATCCAGACCGCCCTGTTTCGAAGCCGAGTCATGGCATTCCAAGCAGTGTTTCGACAACAGGGGCGCAATTTCAGTCTGGAACGTGTTGGGATGGTGCGGGTTGGTCGCTGGGGCCGAGCCGGACGCGGCAACGGTATCGGCGGACCCCGGACCGGCGGCGGCCGACTTGCCGGGGCCGACTCGAAAGTTCTGTTGAACCTGGTCGGCAGAAAGCGATCGGTTGTAGATCGCGACCAAGTGATAGGTCCCGATCCAGGGGCGACCACCACTGATCTCGTTACCGATCCCCAGATTGAACGAATCGCTCCATGAATCGAAGTCGCCTTTCACGTCTTGGTGGGTGATCGGGTTTCCGTCTTGGTAGATCGTGGCATGCCCATCCCGGTCACGAGTGAAAACGACGTGGGTGATTTCTAGTTGCGAATCGGTAGGTTGGGTGACGGTGGACGGCAGTCCGTTGGCGTCTCGCGATGCGCTGCGAAGTCGCACGTCAAAAGCGGCGTTGTCTTGGCCGAGCGTGAAGTTGCGTTGGACGGAGTTTTGCGAGAAGGTGACGATCCGAGCTGGTCCGGATTGTTGAATCTTGGCTGGTCGAATCCACGTTTCGATCGTCAGTTCGCCGGATTGCTTGACCGCCGCCGAAAGTTTGCGAGTGTTTCGGTCGCTGGCGATGGTGGTTTCGGCAGTGACTTCTAATGAACCGGGCAAGCGACGCACTGCATTGACATTGCTGATTCGCATGTCGATCGGGTCGCCAACGTCCGAATTGTCGTAGACCACATCGCCGGTGTCCTGGAAATCGTACAGCACGACCAAGCCGTCGGTCACACGCTGGTCGGCGGTTTGGGCGGGATCAGCCAAGGATGCGGTTTCGGACAGTAGTCCCAGGGCAGCGGCGATGGCGGATGCTAGCCAGAGGTGTGACAATGAATGTTGGCGACCTAGCACAGATAGCGTCCCTAGAGAAGGATCGGAGCAGAACGGCGTTCATTCTAGCCCGTCACGCAGCAGGCGGCGGGCCGCAGATTTTGATCACTCGTGGGAACTGGGCATCTGCATCCCGATCGAGCCCGTTTTCGATTCGCCCCTCTTTTGCGTTTCCTGGGATCAGGCAAACTGTAGGTCAGCTTGGCTCACTTCCAACGATTTCCATCTCGTTTCCAACGATTCCTGTCCTTTAGCCCGCGGTTTGACGCATGCTCCCCAACGATCGGCGGTACCAGCTTGGCGGGCTGTTGTTCCTGATTTCCCTCAGCGTCTTCTTTGTCACCAGCATCCTGCTGTACGGGATTTACGCCTACACACGTCGAGGGGACATCCAGAGCACCGCTCCGATGCCGGCCAGTTTTCTGGTCAGCACGGTATGCTTGATCGTGGTCAGCGGGTTGGTCCACTTGGCGACGCGAACGGTTCGCCGCGAACGCAGGGGCCAGACGACGTTGCTGTTGCTGGCCAGCGCGGCTTCGGCCGTCATCTTTATGGGCGTCCAGTTTTACGCGATGTCCGAGATGCTGGCGGGGCCTGCCCTGCAGGGCGGGACGGGCAAAGGGGTTGCCGGGATGGTGGTCGTGTTAGCGCTTCTGCACGCTCTGCACGTGGCCGGTGGTGTGATCGCGTTGGGGATCGTTTCGGTTCGGTCGTGGTTGGGACACTACGATCACGAACGTCATTGGCCCGTCGACTTTTCGGCTCAATATTGGCACTTCTTGGACGTCGTCTGGCTGTGCATGCTGGTTCTGTTTTGGTTCACAACCGGCGGCTTCGCGTTCTAGCCTGCTAGGCAGCCCGCGACGTGGGCGTCGATTCTGTTCGCTGCAGGCCATTGCCGTGGTCCAAGTATCCATGGGTGAACGTTCTTTCGTTCAGCCCCAGCAGTTCGACTCTGATCGGCACGCTTCGCATCAGCGCATCACCGCCTGCGGCCGCACGGCCAGCGAACCCATCGCCCGCCTCGTGATTGATCCGCCCTGCCAATGCCATCTTCAAGCTGATGGTCGTCATCGGATCGATGTTGGCGGGGAACAGTGTTTGGTCGGCTTCGACGTGACTGACATCCATCGCCTGCCAAACACCGTCGTTCATTTTCAGCCACACTTTGGCGCCCAGCAGAGCGTTGGGGAGTGTGCTGTTGTTGACGACGGCTAGATGCAGCCAATACTTCAGAAAAGTTCGTTCCGGTGGCATGCCGATTCGACGGAACGCTTCACCGTCCTCCATCGGCATCAGGGCACATCCGGTTAGATCGCCGATCGGATGGATGCCCAGGTCGGGGCGTTCGCGGTTGGCACGGACGAGCCAGAAATAGAATGTCGACGAGACGGCCAGCAGCGATCCCCCCAAACTGACGTAGTCGCTGATCACACTGGATTCGATGGGCATGCTTGGCCTTCGGTCAAACTCTGTTCTGGTCACGGTCGCTTTTCTTCTGGTAACCGACAGCGATAGCCTTCGACAAGAGCAACCTGGACTAGTGCGGCCGCATCTCTTTCACGATCCCGGTGGCTTCGACGGCGTGATTGATCAGGTCGGACCATTGTTGGCTCTGGATGATCGGTCGTGAAGCGATCCATCCCGCCCCGATCGCCGTCACATCTTCGTGGTACAGGTACGCCGGTGCGTTTTCGGATGTGATCCCCCCGGAAACAAAGTACTTGATGCCCAGATGTTCGTAGGGCATCGCCAGAGTCCGCAGATATTTGACACCGCCCATCGGTTCGATCGGGAACACTTTCACGTGGCGGCAGCCCAAGTGAATGGCGGATTCCAATTCGGACGGTGTGATGATTCCCGGGATGAACGGCAGTCGTTGTGCGCGTGCTTCCTGAACGACTTCATCGCACAATCCATTTGCGGCGGCCAGTGCGGCCCCAGATTCGATCGCCGGTGCGATCTGGTCGGGGTTCAGGATGGTTCCCGCGGCCACCATCATGCCGGGAACTTCATCCCGGATTTTCCGCATCGCGTCGAAGGCAACGTCGGTGTGGAGTGCGATCTCGATGACGTCGATGTGGCATGCCAGCAACGCTTTGGCCAACGGGATCGCAGCGGACACATCATCGATCGTGGCTGTCGGGATCATCCCACAGCGTCGGATTCGGGCCAGTAGATCGGCTGGAAAGCTTCCGTCGTCATTCATTTCAAGTTCTCCAGGTCATCGCCGGCATTCAAACGGATCGGTTTCGGCTGGGTCAAGATTTCCAGGTTCGCGTCCTGTTGGGCCGCGTCCCAGAATCCTTCGCTGCAATCGATCATTTCCAAACGCAGCGTATCGGCAATTCGCATCCACTTCATCCGGGCAACTGGAATTCGCCCGTTTTGGGACAGGACGGCTTGGAAGACTTCGCGATCGGAGTCAAACGTCAGCGGGATGGCGCCGGCGGTTACATGTTCGCTGGTCACACAGTTGATCCGCGTTGCGTGGTGGTCCATCGCGTTCACGACCCGCCGGTGACAGTACTCGGCGATCCCTATGCCGGCTGCATTTCCGGCCGTTTTGGACGACAAACTGCGTACATGGATTTGTTTGATCTTGGGGAACTCGTCCGCAGCCGCGACCTTGTCGTTGAATTTGCGGCCGATCACGTTCGTGTCCATTCCGGTGCCACTGATTTCCTTGCCGACTTGATCGACGATCAGCAGTTCCGCGTGGTCGAACGGCAACTTTGGCATGCGTGATCGTGCGATCGCCAGCAGTTCGGGTTCCCGATCCAGAAAACATGCGGCCGGGACCGCTTCGATGATCGATGTGTGTTCGAAGGCGTCCTCTACCACAGCGATGCCCATCGTGATCGGCATCGCGTGACGGACCACGCCTACGATATCGTCGGCCAAAGAATCCAACCGGTAGTGATGTTCGGAAAAGACTTGGTGATAGATCGCAGCGCCCCGGTGTTTGCCCAGCCCGATCATCAACATCTTGATCAGACCGCTTTCATAGCGACCGGTCAGTCGGGTGTGAGGTTTGATGCGGTTGATCACGATGACATGGTCGCATTGGCTGGCGGCCTGATCAAAATGAATGTCGATGCCATGCGATTGGCCCACGACGACCGTTTCCATCGACGAAACAATCGGGGCCCCGACGGTGGATTCGGTGACCCCCAGAGACGCAAGCACATTGGATTGGCCATCGGCCGTTGCCCCGCCGTGGCTGCCCATTGCGGGAACAACGATTGGCGTGGCACCGGTTTGACGGACCGAATCAGCCACTGCGGCGACGATCCCAGTCAGGTTGGTGATGCCTCGGCTGCCGACGGCCAGTGCAACCCGTTGGCCCGGATGAATGATGCCGCCCAACCCGACCCGCCGCATCTCGTTGGATACCGCAAACTGGATGTCGGGAATCGCATGCGAATCAAACCTTTGCCGCACGCGAAACATTTTGGGAAATGCGATCGGCGAGCGATCCAAAGTGGTCGTCATGGTTGGGGTCGCAATTCCAGCGGGTTGATCTTGGCATCGGTCGATTGGCGGATTCTGTTCAGCCCCGTTTCGGACACACCGGTTCGTTGAACATCGATGTTCGAAAGTTGCGTTTTGGCCGCGATGGTATCGATCGATTCATCGGTGATCGCCGTGCCGGTCATCCACAGCACACTGATCTTCGCCGCTGGTTGGATCGCATCCAGAACGGGGTCGCCGCAATCGGTCCAGCTGAGGTCCAGTTCGCGAAGGTTGACCGCTTGGGACAACCAAGTTGCAATCTGATTGTCGACTTGTGTCGCCTCCAATGTCAGTTGTTCCAGCCGGGCTGGATTCGGGGCCAACCGCAGGACGGCTTCGTTTCCGACCGGCAAACGGGCTAGGTCAAGCCACGTCAGATCCGGTTGCGGATCGATCGACGCCAGCCCCGTTTCGGTGACTTGGCAGCCCGCGAAACACAATGATTGGATTTGGCGATTGCTTGGATTGTCGATCAGAGTCGCATCGTTGATGGCCAAGAATTCGGAAAGCTTTCTCGCCGCGGGCACCTGGTCGGTTTCGATCGGGGTGTCGTCAAGCGGCGAATCGATGCGATACAGTTCCGCCAGTTGATGGTAGACGGCGAGTCGATCGGCAAGATTGCCACCGTCTAGCATGCGATGCGTTTCGGCGATCGCATGCGCATACCATCGGGCGATGTCATCGCGACGTTGGGCGGCCAAACGTCCATCGGTTCTCAGTTCGTCCGGCGGCATCTGGTCGCCACCGACCAGCACACGGTACCGCGCGAATTGAAGCCGCGGTGAATCCCAGCCACCCACGGTGGCTTGGTTGCCATGGATGCTGAGTGATTCAAAGTAGCCTGCGATGCCTTCGACCAGCCAGAAATCGCGAGCTTCCCCAGGCATCGATCGCCCCAACCCGCTGCGAGTCGCTTCGCGGAACAGTTGGTGGACCAGTTCGTGTCGTCGCGTGGCCGCGTCGTCGTTTTCAGCGGCGTACACACACATCGCTTTGCGTGCGTCGCTATAGAATCCCGTGGAACGTTCGATGCCCGGGACGTCTCGCGCAAGCGCAGCGGCGTAGCCCGACACGTCACGGAACAGGATCACTTTCATCTTTCGCCGGATCGTGATGCGACCGCGATTGGACTTCAGGTGATCCACGATGGAGTCGTCGGGTGCCGCGCCCGCCATCACACCGGTGACTTGCGGACTGCCTTCCCACAGCGGAAAGAACATCTGGGTCCAGCCCCAATAGCAGCGTTCCAGGTCGTCCGCCACCGTCACCGAATCGTCCTTGTCGGCTTGGCTATAGATGACAAAGTGAGGTGTGTCGATTTGGGCGTAGGTGCCTGGTTTCCAGTTCAGCCACGACGGTGCCGATCGGCTGCGTTTGGCCGACCAGCCTGGCGATCCTGATAGAGGCAGGCCTAGGAATCGGCGGATCTCGGCGTTGGCTGGATCGCGGTGATGTTCGCGCCACACTTGCATGTAGGCCCGCCATCCTTCGCCAGCGTACGATCCTAGCGATTGGTCGGGATAATGTGCCGCGGCGTTCTTGGGGGCGGTAGGGGAGGAACCCGAATCGGGGGCAACTTCGGTCTGATCCGCCGTTTCCGTTTGGATGGTGGCATCGCGGTGGATGATCGGCAGCAGCAGCGTGGTCCGATCCGAGGCCGGATGGGGTGGTTCGGCCGCCATGCCTACGGAAAATAACAGGCAGCAGGATGCGGCAACCGCTAAAGTTGACCTCACTGAACACTCCAACATCTCGGTTCCCAAAACATCTTTCCCATCGTTCCGTGCTGCCTATTAGACTGGGGCTGTTCGGCAAACGATCGGCTCGTTTGCGTTGCCGCCGAATTGTAGAATGTCGCCGCTTGCCAGTGGGGCCATCGGAAACCCGTCATCGTGTTCGCAATCGTCGACTGCCTGTCCGCGATGGAGCGAATGGGTGGTCAGCAGGCCGACGCGATTTTCCGGATGGCACCCAAGGTGCCGTTGCATTGTAACCCGTTTACGTATCTTCCAGAGTCTGTTCATGACTACCCTGTTTCGACAAGTTTTGTATTGCGTTGCGTTTGTGTTCGTGGGGTCTGTGGTATCCGCTGCCGAACGCAACATTCTGTTCATCATTACCGATGACGAGAGTCCGACGCTGGGTTGCTACGGCGACACCGCAGCGGCAACCCCAGCGATCGACGCCATCGCGGCCGACGGCATGGTGTTTCGCAATGCGTTCGCCACCACAGCATCGTGCAGTGCCAGCCGAAGCGTCGTGATGAGCGGGTTGCACAATCATCGCAACGGGCAATTTGGGCATCAGCACCACTACCACAAATTCGCCGCCTTTCATGACGTCGCTCGTTTGGCGATGCCACGCGTGCTGGACCGAGCCGGTTATCGGACCGGCCACATCGGCAAATATCACGTGGCTCCCGAATCGGTATTTCATTTCGAAACGTACATGAAAGGTGATGGGCGAAACGCAGTGCAGATGGCCGAAAACGTTCGTGAATTCATGACGGACGAATCCGATTCGCGGCCCTTCATGCTGTACTTCGGTACCTCGGACCCACACCGTGGCGGTGGAAATGACAAGACGTCCAAGTCGGAACTGAAACCCAACCTGTTCGGCAACAAACCCAAGCGTGGATCGTTTCCGGGCGTGGAAGAAGTGTTCTACGATCCGGCGGATGTCGTGGTGCCATCCTTCCTGCCCGATACGCAGGAAACCCGCGAGGAGTTGGCTAATTATTACCAGTCGATCGCGCGAGTCGATCAAGGGGTTGCGCGGCTGGTTCAGATCTTAAAAGAAGCTGACCTGTACGACAAAACCATGATCGTATTCACCAGCGATCACGGGATGGCTTTTGCCGGCGGCAAGACCACGGTTTACGAAGGTGGATTGCGAGTACCGATGGTGGTGCGTGACCCGTATGTCGAGAACCGCGGTGTGGAAAGTGATGCGTTGATTAGCCATATCGATATCACGCCGACGCTGTTGGACTTTGCAGGCGGGCTGGATCCCGAAACCAACGGCCCCAAAAATCCGTTGAACGTCAAGAAGTTCTGGGCTGAACGCGAAGAGGCTCAGATGGACAATCGAGACGGTGGAAAACCATTCGATTCTTACCATGGCAAATCATGGCTGCACTGCTTGGCTCAGCCAGCCGAAAGTCATCATGACGAAATCTTTGCGTCACACACGTTCCACGAAATCCAGATGTACTATCCGATGCGAGTGATTCGCGACGACAAGTACAAGTTGATTTGGAATATCGCCTATCCGTTGCCCTATCCGTTCGCATCGGATTTGTGGAGCGCCAGCAGTTGGCAGGCCCAGTTGGCCAAGGGGAACGATGCTCCGTACGGAAACATGACTGTTGGGCAATACGTCCAGCGTCCGCAGTTCGAATTGTTTGACATCGCGGCCGATCCGTTGGAAACGACCAACCTAGCCGATAGCCAGGGGCACCAGGATGTGCTGGAGACTTACAAGGCGAAGCTAAAAGCGATGCAGAAAGAAATGGACGACCCGTGGATCATGAAGTGGGACTACGAGTGATCGGCTGAGGTCCAGCCAAACCGCGGTCGCGTGGTTGGATCGGATC
Organism: Rubripirellula lacrimiformis; assembly: GCF_007741535.1. NCBI lineage: Bacteria > Pseudomonadati > Planctomycetota > Planctomycetia > Pirellulales > Pirellulaceae > Rubripirellula > Rubripirellula lacrimiformis. The sequence continues at coordinate 6,994,579 of NZ_CP036525.1, read as the reverse complement.
GTCTGCTGCGGACAAGGTCCAAGCGAATCATCGAAGGTGGTGGGTTTCATTGAAATCCACCACCTTTTTCTGATGACGCGTTTTGCCAGGTGGGCGTTGGCGATTAGTAGTCGATGACTTCGAGGTCTTCGCGAGATTCCGCCAATTCGTCCATCACGTCGTAGCCAATCTTGGTGTTGGCGACCATCAACGTTTTCAGCTTCGGTAGCTTGCCGATCTCGAGGTACGATTCATTGCTGAACAGGGTGCCGCCAAGGTTCAGCTGAGTCAGGTTTTTCAGCGACAGCAGGACGGGTAGCGACTTGTCGGTGATCTTGGTCGACCTGGCGTCTAGGTTTTCCAGTTTGGTTAGACCGCCGAACTCCGCAAACGCTTCGTCGTCCAGTTTGGTTTCCCAGAGGCTAAGCAGGGTCAGGTTGGTCATCTTTGCGATCTGCTTGAAGCCTTCGGTGGTAACCATTCGGCATTCGCTGATATCAAGGAAGCTGATGTTTGGCAGCGATGCGATGATCGCCATGCCATCATCGTCCAGAGAGGAATCACGCAGTTCCATGCGTTGCATTTTCTGCAGACCTTGGATGTTTTGTAGACCGACGCCAGTCACATCGGTTCCGCGGATACGAAGCCGGGTCATGTCCTTGAAGTTGGCGACGAACTTCATTCCTTCGTCGTTGATCTTGGTGTAATCCATTTGCAGCGACGTCAGTTTCGGATTCTTGCTAAGCGCTTCGAGCGTTTTGTTGGAGATCGTCGTGCAGTAGTTCAGGTTCAACGAACGCAGGGGCAGCGACGCCAAGCGAATGGCACCTTCGTCATTGATCTTTGCTTTTTCCAGTTGGACATCGGAAAGCGTTTTGATCTTGGCCAGATGGACGGTGCCGGCATCGGAAATGTTGCTGTTGCGAAGGTCGATCGCTCGCAATTTCGACAATCCCGTTAGGTTGGCAAGTCCATCGTCGGTAACGCTTGTTTGCCGAAGAAACAGGACCTCCAGGGTGCCCAGGTTTTGGATGGCTTCCAAGGCCGAATCGCGGACATCGGATCGAGAAAGGTCCAGTCGTTTCAGTCCATCCAGTTCGCTCAGCACAGCGACGACTTCGTCGGACAGTCCTTTGCCCGACAGGGTCAATTCTTGCAGGCTGTGCAGGCCGACTAGCTGGGCGATCACCGTGCTGGTTTCAGGGGTTACGACGGCGGCGACTTTCTGGATGTTGCCGGATGCGTTTTCCGTCAGCGTGAAGCCTGCGTCGCGCAGCGCCTGGACCATTTCGGCGTCATCGGCAGGCGGGGCTACGTTCGCTACTTGGGGGGCGGCGTCGGGTTGCGGGCTTTCAGCGACATCCGATTTCGGTCGGCAGCCGGCGAGAGCAAGCGATATCAGGATCAGTCCAAACGCTGCGAACTCTCTGGAAAATGAATTGGGCATGGCGGTCAGCAAATCAGCGAAGGGTGGAATACGGGATGGGATGGGGGGCGTGCCGCCATTTTTCGGTCTTCTGGGGGCAACCGAAAGTGGGCGTTGCGGCACGTAGATTAGACATTTCCTCGCAAACCGGCAACAAACGGCCGCGAATGGCGGTGGTTTGGGTAGTGGAGGATCGCTTGCCGTAGTCGCGATGGGTAGGTGAATGAAACCGGCGGAAAGCCCCCGGAATGATTGTTTTCAAGGGCCTTGGCTGGTATCCTGAAAGGGTGAATAAATCACATCTTACCCACCGATTTTGCGTGTGAAGGCTTGTTTCCGTTCACTCGCATCTCTCACTGCATGATCTCACCTTCAAGGACTATTGATGAGCCAGAAGTCTACACGTCGTAAATTCATCGGACAAACAGCGGCGTTGACCGCTGGCGTCGGCTACTTTGCCAGCAGCTCTCCTAAGCTTTTTGCTGCTGATTCGCCTATGCAAAAGCTGACGGCCGGTTGCATCGGTGTTGGTGGCAAGGGTGGCAGCGACACCAGCCACATCGCTGAACAAGGCGTCGAAATCGTCGGTCTGTGCGATGTCGATGGTTCTGTTTTGGTCAAGAAGGGACGCGAGTTCGCCAGTGCGAAGCAGTTCAACGATTTCCGTGAAATGCTGGACCAATTGGGCGACAAGGTTGACATTGTCACCGTCAGCACGCCTGACCACACGCACGCGTCGGCCGCCGTCCGCGCGATGCGAATGAAAAAGCACGTGTACTGTCAGAAGCCACTGACTTGGTCGATCGCCGAAGCACGTTTGATGCGTGAAACCGCCGAAGAAATGGGCGTGGTCACCCAGATGGGCAACCAAGGCACCAGCGAGAACGGTTTGCGTGAAGCAGTCGAAGTGATTCGCAGCGGTGCAATCGGCGACGTCAGCGAAATCCACATTTGGTCCAACCGCCCGGTTTGGCCACAAGGTTTGGGGCGTCCAGAAGGTTCGGATCCGGTTCCAGAAAACTTGAATTGGGACGCTTGGATTGGTCCAGCACCGATGCGGCCTTACAAAGCGGGTGCTTACCACTCGTTCAATTGGCGCGGTTGGGTCGACTTCGGCACCGGTGCCTTGGGCGACATGGCATGTCACACGACAAACCTGTCCGTGATGGCACTGAAACTTTGGGACCCGGTCGCGATGACCGCCGTCCGCAACCCTGGGATCTTCGAAGGCGAAACCTTCCCGGGCAGCTCGGAAATCAAGTTCGAGTTCCCGGAACGCGAAGGCCTGTCGGCTTGCAACTTCCATTGGTATGACGGTGGCAACCTGCCTCCAGAACGGATCATCGCCCAGTTGCCCAAGAGCTTCCAAAAGAAGGTCGACGCGCTGAAGAAAGATCCGTCCAAGCGTCAGACCAGCGGCGCTGTGTTGGTCGGTAGCAAGGGCTTGTTGTTCTCGCCTGATGATTACGGTGCACAGTACATGCTGTTGCCCAACGATCAGTACACCGACTTCACGCCGCCCGAGCAAACTCTGCCACGGATCCCGTACGAAGCTGGGAACGACCAACGTCAGAAGTGGGAATTCGTCAGCACCGTCAAGGGCGAATACGAGCCGGGTACGATGGCCAACTTTGGCTACGCCGGACGTTTGACCGAAACGATCTTGGCTGGGAACCTAGCGATGCGTGCCGGGCAAGGCCAACGGATCGAGTGGGACGCCGCCACGATGACCAGCCCCAATGTGCCAGCGGTCAACCAGTTCGTCGGTCGCGAATATCGCGCCGGATGGGAACTCGAAGGCCTGCCCGCAGTAGCCAAGGCATAGGCAAGCCAAGAAGTTGTTGATCAACCGAGCCGAAACCCGGCAAGCCAATTCGGCTTGCCGGGTTTTTTAATTTCTCCCCCTCCCAATCGGTGCCACCCACTAACCCCCCTCCCAATCGGTGCCACCCACTATTCAATCATTCCCAATTGGTGCCACCCACCGGTCCGTCGACCTGATTTCGTAAGTCCTTGGCTCAGCAACTTTCATCCAGGACTGCCGTAGTGGATTTTCGAACAATCCCTTTACTGCACCGCTCGCTTCAGATGGTGCCACCCACTATTGGGCAAACCTGAGCACCGTCGGTGCTTGATCCATCTTTGCTAGTCGACTCTAGCGTAGTGGATTTTGCCAAAAATCCAGGAATCGCAGGCTCTCCCGCAAGATTCATCACCCTAAGTGTGAAGCACCGGCGCCGCACTCGTCGCGACCGAAGCACGATAGAACGCTTTCGGTGTCGACAATCAACGGTCGCACGCAGCTGGTCACTGCCGATTCTGAAGACGTGAGAACTGGGGCAAGTAAAGTGAATTAGCTGAAGCAGCCTGACACGGATGCTTGGCCACGGCAGTGGTGATGGCCTGTTCGCTTAGCATTTGCCTTCATAATGTCCCAATCGGTGCCACCCACCGGTCCGTCGACCTGATTTCGTAAGTCCTTGGCTCAGCAACTTTCATCCAGGACTGCCGTAGTGGATTTTCGAACAATCCCTTTACTGCACCGCTCGCTTCAGATGGTGCCACCCACTATTGGGCAAACCTGAGCACCGTCGGTGCTTGATCCATCTTTGGTAGTCGACTCTAGCGTAGTGGATTTTGCCAAAAAAACCGGAACCGCAGGCTCTCCCGCAAGATTCATCACCCTAAGTGTGAAGCACCGGCGCCGCACTCGTCGCGACCGAAGCACGGTAGAGCGCTTTCGGTGTCGACAATCAACGGTCGCACGCAGCTGGTCACTGCCGATTCTGAAGACGTGAGAACTGGGGCAAGTAAAGTGAATTAGCTGAAGCAGCATGACACGGATGCTTGGCCACGGCAGTGGTGATGGCCTGTTCGCTTAGCATTTGCCTTCATCGATTCGGGACTGCCGACGCAACTGCTCTTCCCGAAATACTTCTGCCAGTTCCATACAAGATCTCGCCACATCGAAGCGTCAATGCCAAGCTCTGTGATCGTCTTGGCAAGTGGCTTCGGCAACTCTGTCGTTGCGCCAGCGACCGACTGCTTTGCTGTCCAGTTCAGCAACTGTTTGTAGTCCGCCCATTCCAGGTTCAAGAATCCTCGGTCGCTGCTGCGGAACCCATGTGTATGGACCTCTGCGTCGGACACCAGCTTGTCCGGCTTCAGTTTCATCGGTGCAAGCCATCCGTCGCGTCGAACTTTACGACCGGTAGGGTTACGACGCTTTGCTTTTCGTTCTTTGCGAAGCTGATCCAGTGGCGTGTCGCGAATCTTTTGACCCGCTTCTTCGGTTGGGATCGGCTTTAAGTCAAAAGCTGCCGAAATGATCTGGCGTCCTTTGTCCGCTTCGATTCGGTCGTAGGCCGATGTGTGCACGGATTTCTCGGGACTTTCGGCGATCGCCGCGCGAACGGGGTTCAGGTCCACGTACATGCTGCACGCCAACAACCCGGCTTCGTCAACGATCCGCTGTGCCTTGAAGCGTCCTTCCCAAAACCGGCCTGTGCGTTCCTCCTGTTTGTTAGCCATCCTTGCGATCGGCTCGGCGAGCGCACGCATGAACCACGAGATATCGGACAAGCGTTTGCGGACTTCGGCCAACCGTTCTTTGTCGGCGCATAGGGCCTTCACGTCATTCTCCGTCGGTTCAGCCAGATGTTCTTCGATTCGTCGACCTGGGTAAACCTTCAACCAGCGTGTGGCAACTTCTCGATCGCTCCAGAGTGCCGCAACGTCGGGGCGATTGCGGATAATTTGGTGCAGATGGTTGCTAAGGATGGCATAGGAGAGCACATCGACGGCGAAGGCCGATGCGAGTGCTTCCATTCGTCTGCGGATCCACTCTTTACGGAACGAGTAGTCTTTTCCCGAAACGTGGTCCAGGCCGGCAAGAAATGCCCGCCGTACGCAGCGTTGGACCGCGTGAACGATGCAAACTTCGGAAGCATCAAATTGCGAGGAACGTGGAGGTCGAGGCATGCCAGTTCTCCTGCTAAAGAAATCTGTCCATGCCCAAACCTACCAAATTCAGAATCCAAGTCAAATAAATGGTGGGTGGCACCATCTAGGTTAGGTGGGTGGCACCGTTTGGGTTGCTTGGATTTTGGTTGCAGCCGATTCGGTCGCCCGGGCTAGGTCGTCCCTGCACTGGTAGGTGCGTCTTCGTGGGGACGTGACATCAGCGATACCACGATCAATGTGACGAAGGCCAATGGGATTGTGACGATGCCGGGTTGGCTGAACGGAGCAATGGCGTCCGCAGGATCCAGGCCATAAACCTTGGCGTAGGTGTCGGCCGACAACAAAATCCAGCCCAGCGATGACGCGGCTCCAACCACCACGCTGGCGATGATGCCTTCCTTGGTCGTTCGCTTCCAAAACAACAACATGACAAGCGCCGGTAAGTTCGCACTGGCCGCGATGCTGAAGGCCCAGCCGACTAAGTAGCTGACGTTCATCTCTTTGAACAAAATGCCCAAAACGATCGCGATCGCACCCACTGCAACCGCCGCCAACTTGGCAACTCGAACCTGCTGGTGACTCTCCAGTTCGATTCCCATCACGCCACCAAGTAAGTCATGTGCGACCGCGCCACTGCTGGCCAAAATCAAACCGCTGACGGTGCCCAGCACGGTGGTGAATGCGATCGCTGAAATGATCGCGAACAACCATGGGCTAATGCTGCGTGCCAACAATGGCGCCGCCATGTTGCTGTCGGAAAGGTCCAACGCGCCACTGGTCATGGCTCCCAATCCCAAGTACAGCGTCAGCACGTAAAAGAAACCAATCGTCGCGATGCCGACGATCGTGCTCTTGCGGGCAGCCGCGCCGTCCTTGACCGTGTAATACCGAATCAGAATGTGCGGCAGCGATGCGGTTCCACAAAATAACGCCAGCATCAATGACAAGAAATTCAACTTGTCGATGGCGTTGTCACCGCGAATCCCGGCAAATTTAGGGTGTTCCCCCGGACGCAGCACGTGCGTTCCCGGTGTTAGCTTCTGGAAGTAAACCGTTGTTTTGGTGCCATTTGCGTGAGCGATCGATTGGTTCCCCCACAGCACGATTTCGCTGTCACGAATCGTGTTGAAAAACTCAATCGGTCCCAAGGGGCCCGTTTCCGTTTCGCCACCAGGAAGCTCGGCGATGTGCCCCACCGGCAACAGTTGCTTCTGTCCTTCCTCGATCCCCAACGGAGCTCCGTCGATCATGGTCTGCCCATCGATCTTGGTCATCGACTGAGCCCGACGCAGCAGGATCTTGTCGGAGTCGTCGATGGCTTCGATGCGGTAAATGTCATAGCCCACCGAATCGGTACTGGCCAAACGGACGTAAGGTTCGTCCTGCCAACCATCACTGCTGGGCAACACTTTTCGCCCATCAATCGTTTCTGCGACCAACGAATCGGTCGGAATTGGACCAATCGATGCAAAGGTTGTGGTGTCCGTCTTGAAGCCGCCTTTGAGCAGCATCACCACCAAAACCGCGCTGAAGATCACCAACAAGGATCCCTTGAGGAATTGCACCCAGGTCGTCGACACCATCCCGGCGGTAACCACGATGACGATCACCACGATGCCTACCATCACCACACCAACCCAGTGCGGGTAACCCAACAGAGGTTGGATCAATACGCCGGCGCCGACCATCTGCGGAATCAAGTAAAAGATGCTGACGACCAAAGTGCTGATCCCAGCAGCGGCCTTGATCCCTCGCGAATTGAACTTCGCATCCAACGCATCGGCGAACGTGAACCGTCCCAACCGTTTCATTGGTTCGGCGATCACGAATAGGGCGACGATCCAACCGGCCAAGAAACCAATGGAGTACAGGAACCCATCGTAGCCGTAGGTCGAGATCATTCCACAGATGCCCAGGAACGATGCAGCCGATAGATAGTCACCGGCAAAGGCGACGCCATTGACGGCCCAAGGGATCTGCCCGTGCGCGGCGAAGTAGCCTTCGGAAGACTTGGCATTGCGGCCCAAGAAAAAACTGATCCCGACCGTTACAAAAACGAACAGCAGAAAAACAACCACCGCCATCATGGAGGGTTCGTAAATCACTTGGCTTCTCCTTCGCTACGGCACATCACGCCATAAATCAAAGCCATCACCAAGGCGGCGACGATCAGTCCAAATCCGTAGACAATTGCCAAGTTCAGACCCGCAATCACGATGGTTTCCATCACGTTGGCGGCAAAGGCGTTGATCAACACAAAGCCTAGGTACAACGCTAGGTAGATCAGGAATAGCCACAACCCGAGGCGTGTGTTGTGGCGACGGATTTCCATCGACGTGGCATTTGAATCATTCATGCAAAAGCGGTTCATATCAAGAGAAGTCGGTGACGCAAAATCGATCGCGAAAATTCGGCGAACAATTGGTCGACGACGGGAAGGACAGCGACACGTTATACCAGTTGATCGGCAGTCCCGCCGGTGGTACCTAACGTGGATTACCAGACGTGTGAATGGTTGACTAGTTCTTGGTAAGCAGTCGTCAGTTTGGCTGCCCATTCGGCAGCCATCGCTGGATCGGACTGTGCCAGGTCGGTCTGCTCGGAGGTATCCATTTCCAGATCGTAGACCTCGATGTCCGTCAACTTAGCACTTCGGATTCTGTCCAAGTCGCTGCGTGTCACATTCTGCATCTTGGGGAAGCTGCCGCCGTCCAGCTTTGCGATCACTTTCCACTTGCCATCACGCATGGCGACGCGGTGTTCGTTGATCGCGTTGAAGTAGACCCACACCAACGGCTTGCTGCGGTCGATGGGGTGACCCGTCAGCGCCGGCCCAAAGTCGGTGCCGTCTAGAGTTGCTGCCGCCGGCGTTTCGGCGTGCCCCAAACGACAAAACGTCGGCAGGAAATCCAGTGACGAAACAGGCACAGACACGGTTTGACCAGCCTGGATGGCCGCGGGCCAGTTCATGATCCCGACCACTCGGAAGCCTGCTTCGGTCGTGTGAAGTTTCATCCCGCGAAGATGGCCGGGCGTGCCATAGGATCGATTCGCCGAGGCATAACGGTTCAACGTTTCGGGACCGTTGTCCGAAGTGAAGATGACCAATGTGTTGTCCCGGCGTCCGGATTGGTCCAACGCATCGATGATCCGCCCGACTGCCAAGTCGACGTTATGCACGTTTGCAAAGTACTGTGCTTGGTCTTCGCTATTGGCGACATCGCGATACTTGGCCACGATTGCCTCTGGTGACGCGACCGGTTCGTGCGGCTCGTGAAAGGGAACATACAGAAAGAATGGCTTGTCATCATCGGTCTTCGCCAGCCAATCGATCGCTTCGCTGGCGACCACTTGGCAACTGAAGTCGTCAGTTGCACCGACGGGGTTTCCATTACGGACAAAGTTCTTGGGATGCTTATGCGATGGCAACGCGTTGTTCTGAGTCGCCAACCAGTGGTCGAAACCAAAGTCACCCGGTTGCGGTTGCCGGTCATCATTGAACGCACTGTTGCAGTGCCATTTGCCAGCCATGGCCGTTTGATAGCCCGCCTTCCGCAAGAGGGCAGGGATCGTGACTTCGCCAGCCCGCATGTGCACGAGGTTCCGGCGATCGGCCGTTTGATTTTTCGCTGGTGGGATCCAGTCATAGACGCCCGCGCGATTGGGACTTCGCCCGGTCAACAGTCCGACCCGAGACGGCGAACACACGGGGGCTGCGGAATAACAGTCGGTGAATCGAATGCCACCCTGGGCGAGTCGATTCAGATGGGGCGTTTGAATGTGAGGGTGCCCATAACATTCTAGGTCGCCATACCCGAGGTCGTCACAAAGGAGGACCACAATGTTCGGGCGATCGTCGGCCGCGCTGGCACCGGTGACAACGCAGCCGATCAGCCAGACGGACAGGGCAAGGGAGCGCAGCATGACAGACTCGCATTCGAACAACGGGGGATGGAAAGCAACCATGATAGCCGTTGATTCGGCCCCGTTGTTCTGGGGCGACCAGCATTTTGCCGACGCTCCGGACGTCCATTGAACGAGTGGCGTAGTGGCCTTCCCCAGCACTCTTTTTGAACAGGGAATCCTGGCGAATCCCACTACGAAAGATTCAACAATCAAATCCACCACCACGCTGCTGGCGAGATCCACTGCTGCGGGCCTTGCATCGCGATCGGGATGCCGCGTTAGAGTTTGGGGAGCGGTCGTTTGGGAGCTTTCTTCAGCATCCGGGCTTGATCGTCTTTGGGCGGTGCCGGGTTATTGTTGTTGTTCCCACCACCCCGCTGGGCCGGCGGAGTCAGGTCGGTGAACTCCTCTTCCCATGTCCATCCGATCGGCACTTCCAGTTCCTCTTTGGCCAGCAACGCCCAAGGGGTTCCTTGGTGGTCATTGACGACGGTGGTCAGAAGTTCTTTGGCCAATTCGGCTTCGCTTTTCCATTTGCTGCCGACGGAGATATCGTCGCTGGGGTTCAGCACCCACGTGTTGTTCTTGGCATCTTGAAATGACATGCCTAGTTTTCCACGTGCCAGCATCGCGTTGTACGTTTCGGTACGTACCTTTTGCGCCAGGACACGGCCCATCGCCAAGTCGAATCCAGCACGCCAACGAGGGCTTTCTTCTTGATCACGAGCCTTCATGCCCGGTTCCAGCGTCTGAGCCATTCGCAGCAGCGGCGTCTCTAGGACCGCAGCGGTTTGTTGGGCACGCGTCAAGTCGCCCGAAAGTTGCGCTTCGCCACGACGGACGAAACGTGTTTGTGGTCGGCTGAGGCCGGTGGTCGGTTTCAATTGCGCGGCCATGACCAACGATTGACGCAGTGGGCTGGCTTTGACCTTCGCAATGTAATCCGACTGCGAAAGGTAATCGGGGCGATAGCGGGACATCGCAATCGGGTCAAAGAAGTACTTCAGATCCGATGCGAACGCGTCCAGTTCACCGCGACGCACTTGGCGGTTGACATTGCGATTGGGGTGCACGGTGAAATAGATGCCGCCTGTTTCGTAACACAACCGCGTCAACGCATAGGGACCAAAGCCGCTGTCGATGACAGGTTCTTGTTCAAAGTTGCCGGTGAATCCAACTTGGACGCGTTCGGGCAAATAGGTTTCCGGGCCTTGGTCGACTTGGGCCCACTGTGGCGTTTGGTCAAATTTGGGATCGGGGTCAACGTATTTGACCAACGTATGCTGACGTCCGAACGGGGCTGGCACGCCGATCACGTACACCGGGATTCCCCATTTGCGGCAGGAATCGATCGACGGTTCCAACAGATTGTCGTCGTCCCCTTTTTCGTCCGTTACGACGATGAACAACACATTGCGCTGTGGCCCGTGGCTTCCACGACTTCGGCGCAGCGATCGAAACTCGTTCACCGCGGACGAGATGGCCGAGAAGACCTTTTCCTCGCCGCTGGAATCGACCGGGATGTTGTCGATGATGTCCTTGATCTCGTCCAAGTCATCGGTGGGATCTTCGGTGTAAAGTTTGACTTGGCTGCCGAATCCGATCACCGAGGTCAGCAAAGGGTAATCATCATCGTTGCGGCGAAAGGCGGCCGCTTGGTTGCTCTGAGCGATCCCCAGTTCGGTGTAGATGCGATCGAATCGGTCACGGATTTCGCGGCGTTGGCGATGCAGCGAACCGCTTTCGTCAAACAACCACACGATCGTGGTGGGACGTTCCTCCATCGATTTCAGGAGTTCGAAAGTGATTCGGTCGACTGCCCCCACGGCTCCTTCGGCCCCCTGGCCGACTTTCCCTTTTTGATTCTCTAACTTGTCCAGCGGTGCGACCGCTTGGTCAAAGAACTCGTTCAGCAGGAAGTCGCCACGATCGGATTGTTCCAGTTCGACGGGGCTGGGGATCTCCGAGATCTCGGCGAAGATTTCGGCGGATGCTTCGGCCATCTCGGTCTCGGCCAAACTGTTAGCACCGACGCGAAGTTGGGGCACATCGCTGTAGGTGACCTCGTCGATCATTTCGACTTTTTCGATGGTCTCGGCCGGCGGCTTCGACACGATCACAACCGCTTCTTCGTCTTCGATCAGTTGCAGCGGGACCAGGGCCAGCGACAGGATGATGATCAGGTGGACCAGCAGGCTGCCGATCATCGCGACTGTTTCGCTGCTCTCTAGAATCGATTCATCGTCCAACTCGTCTTCTGGCCAGGCCTCCAAGTCGTCGTCGGCTGGGACATCGTCGCGGGGACCGCCGGTCGCTGACGCCGAACGGTCCAGGCCTGAAACGGGATCCGCTTCTGAGCTGGAATCCAACGATGACCCGACCGGCGTCGCCGCATTGGCGCCGATGGGAAGGTTAGAGTCTGCAGACAGAGGGGGAATGGTCGACAAGGAGGCGCTCCTGGGTTCCACCCAAATGGTGGGGCGTGATGAGGCCGAGATTGATGCAGCTGGTATAGACAGTTTCACTCAAGCCGCACAAACTTTCAACGAGAAGGTCTGGCTTTCACCCCGCCTGGGCGGAGTTTGGGTGTCGGTGACCCTTCTTATCCGACCTCGTGACGTTGTGCTGGCATCCTTTGAACGCAGAGAATGGCACGATGTACTCGATTGCGTATCGGTAGCGTTGGCAGCAGGGACGGTCCGAAACTGGCCCGATGGGCATCTGCGGGCATTCCAACCGCTGCTGTCGGGGTGCAGAGTCGGTTCAAACGGTTGTTTCCGCCAGCGGCGGTCTTGGCCGTAGCGGCGACCCTGATGGTCCTGTTGCCGCATGTTTTTGGCTCTATTTGGCGGAGATATCAATTTGTCCGGGCGACTGCTTGCAATTGGCGATATTCATGGCTGCCGAACGGCGCTAGAGAAACTGTTGGAGGCGATCGCCCCAACGCCGGACGATATTGTGGTGACGCTGGGGGATTACGTGGACCGTGGCCCCGATTCACGAGGCGTGATCGACACCCTGATCGACCTGGGGCGGCGAACCCGGTTGGTCGGTTTGTTAGGAAATCACGAGGAAATGATGCTTTCGGTGGTCCGCGAGGGGGAATCCCACCACAGTTGGCTTCGCCATGGCGGCGTCGAAACCCTGGATAGCTATGGTTTTGACGGCGATCTGGATTTCCTGCCGGCTGAACACGAGGCTTTCTTTGATTCCCTGGGCGACTATTTCGAGCATGGGGACTATTTCTTTACCCACGCGGCCTACGATCCGGACACGCCCCTGGAACAGCAACCGGCGGATTTGCTGCGTTGGTATTCGTTGACCGAAGGGTTGCCCGCACGCCACCGAAGCGGCAAGACAGCCGTCGTCGGGCACACGGCGAACCGCGACGGCGAGGTCCTGGATATTGGTCACCTGCTGTGCATCGATACCTATTGCTACGGCGGCGGCTGGCTGACCGCTGTCGATCTGGGAAACCGTCAGTATTGGCAGGTTTCCGAGGCTGGGGTTCTGCGCTAGACCGACGCTCGATCCGAGGACAGATTGGGCAGAGAAGGCGACTTAACCGTCAAAGCTTGCCAGATTTATTCAACCGGCACTGCCGTTAAAGTCGATGGGATGGTTACGCCGGTGGTGCGCTCGCCCCGGTTTGAGTTGATCATTTGACTGCCGGGAAGAATCACCGATGGATCCGTCGAAATCCGCAAGCACCTGTCTGAATATTGCCACGGTGCAAGAGTCGACCAGTGCTTCATTACTGTTGCAACGTGTTTCCCGTCCTGTTCAATGGCTGCGGCCGTTGACGATCGGTGGCGTCGTTGCGGCTGTGTTGTTGACGACCGCACTGCCAGCTTCGGCTCAGGTGCGAACCAAGCGACCTGATCGCGACGTCTATCAATCGCCGCAAATCGATGCGTCCCAGTTGGAATCGGTCGAGGTCGAACCGCTAGGGGCCACGCGAAGTCAGGCGTCCAGTTCGCAATCTCGAACCGCGTCCCGATCGGATTCGTCGGTTCCCCGTGATCGGCAAAATGTTGATCCACGGGATTCGGAATCTTGGCAGGGCGAGCTTCAGCCGGTTGGCCACAACGAGGTCATCTTGACCCAGCCGGGAACTCGCATCATCGAATCGCACCAAGCGATCAACCAACCAAGGGTCTTCGAAGAACCCACCGTGATCTATGACCAGTCCTATGGCCAAGAGATGGAGTTCGGCGGCGGAATGCATGGCGGTGGCTGTGATCATTGTGGCAGCTTCGATGTTGGCTGCGGATGTGAATCGGTCGGCTGTGGCATGGGCGGTTGCGATTCGATGGGATGCGACAGCGGCTGTGGATGCGGGCGTGGCATTTCGAACGGATCGATCTGTTTTTCCCGCGATCAATGGTTCGGCGGCATCGACCTGATGTTGATGTTCCGGAATGGCGATCGGCTTCCTCCATTGGTGACCACGGGGCCAAGCACGGATCCAGTCACGGCGGGCCAGTTGAATCAAGCCGGCACGAGCGTCTTGGCGGGTGGGACCACGGAATACAAAGATGCATCGTTTGGTTTGCGTCTGACACTGGGAACATGGTTAGACAGTTCGCAGTGCCGCAGTTTGGTTTTCCGCGGTTGGGCAGTTGCCGAAGAATCGTTCAGCTTTGGCAGCGACCAAAACCGCCATGCCGTGCTGACACGTCCGTTCTTTGCGACCGATGTGACGCCAGCGGAACAGGCTACGATTGTCGCCGCGTTTCCAGGTGCAGCTTCTGGATCGATTCACGCTCGCGGCAGCAGCAACGTGTTCGGTGGTGACATCTCGGTTCGTCAATTCTTGTTCGGCCAGTACGGCGGAACCGTCGACTTGCTGTACGGTTATCAATACATGCGATTGGACGAAAACCTAAACGTGTCCAGCGAATCGCTGTCGCTGGACGGTACCTTTGGGCCAGCCGGGTCGGTGATTTCAGTCGCTGATTCCATCGATGCGATCAATGATTTCAACGGTGGCCAATTGGGGCTGTCGACTCGCTACCGTGAAGGTTGCTGGTCGTTCCAAGGGTTGGCGAAGGTCGGCTTTGGATCGCTGCGACGAACGGCCAAACGAAGCGGTTCGACACGCCGCGAAAACGGATCAGATGTCTTCGTCGAACCCGAGGGATTGTTGGTGCGGAGTACCAACAGCGGTACGACGACCGATCACGCGTTCGGCTGGGTACCGGAATTGGACATGTCGCTAGGCTGGCACCGATTCCCTCACTTTGACGTGACGCTTGGCTATCACATCATCGCGATGACCGATGCTTTGCAAGTCTCGGGCGCCATCGATCCGAACCTGGCATCGAACTTGTCCTCGCCACTGGTGGGATCCCAGACGCCATCACCGGCACTGCGGTATGACACGTTCTACGTGCAAGGGATTCACTTCGGGCTACAGTACGTTTACTAGGCGATCGGTTGTCCGATCAGCTGGATAGGATGTCAAGTTCGAAGTCTGTCATGATCGTGCGAGCAAAAAGTTTCCGACCCCTTTTGCTGGGAACCGGCCCTTCGGGTGCTTCGCCCCCAAAGTGGGCGGACACCTATTTTCCGCTCAGTCCTAAGCGAGGTGTGGGTGTCTGGAAAACCTGATCGATTCGACGATGCACCGATCTCTCGTTTGGTCGGCTTCGATGTTTTGCCGAACGATGATGGTGACGATGTGGGCGTTGCCCGCGTGCAAATCAAATGCACGCACCATCATCACAACCCGATGCAACGCGTCCATGGCGGCCTGATTGCGGCGCTTGCCGATGCGGCGATGGGGATTGCGTTTGGTCGGACTCTGATGGACGACCAAGACTTTTCGACGATTGAAATGAAAGTCAATTTCATTCGTCCCGTCCGCGACGGAATGATCATCGCGAAAGCTCGGGTCGTCGAGCGTGGTTTGCGAATCGGTTTCGTCGACTGCGAAATCACCACCCTGCGTGGGAAGCGAGTCGCCACCGCCACGTCGACTTGCACCGTCGTCAGCAAGTGATCAGTCGTCGTGATCGTCTTCGCGATCGGATTCATCCACCTGGTCGGTGCCGTCACCGGGTTTCTTGTATTGGTCCAGGCGGCGGTAGAGCGTGCGGGCACCAATCCCCAGAATCTTGGCGGCTTCTTCGCGGTTGTCGCCGGTCAGTTTCAAGGTTTCCTCGATCGCCCAACGCTCGATCACGCTAAGGCTTTTCCCGATCAGGTCGCTATTGCCGCCGACCATCGGCATCGCCAAATCGCTGTCCACAGCCGCATCCGAATCGGTGTCCACCAATTCAGGCGGCAGGTCGTCGATGTCTAGCTTTCCGTCGGTGTCCAGCACGACCATGGTTTCGACAAAGTTACGTAGCTGACGAACATTGCCGGGCCAATCGTAGGCAAAGAAACGCTTGGTGACCGCCGGTGTGAAATGCGTGGATGGCTTGTCGTGGCGTCGCAGGAACATCTTGCGGAAACTGTCCATCAACGGAACAACATCCTCGCGGCGTTCACGCAGGGCAGGCAGTTCGATCGTCACGACCTTCAAACGGTGGTACAGGTCGCGGCGGAACGTGCCGGCTTCGATCATGTCTTCCAGCGGCCGGTTGGTGGCCGAGATCAGCCGTACGTTGACCTTGATCGTCTTGTTGTCGCCGACTCGAGTGATCTGGTTTTCTTCTAGCACACGCAGCAATTTGATCTGGGTCGCCATCGGCATGTCGCCGACTTCGTCCAGGAACAGAGTGCCGCCGTTGGCATACTGGAACGCACCTTCGCGGTCGGATACGGCGCCGGTAAAGGATCCTTTGACGTGTCCGAATAGTTCGCTTTCGACCAAGTTTTCGGCGATCGCACCCGTGTTCATCGCGACGATGCGTTTGGCGCGTCGCGGGCTGTTTTGGTGGATCGCTTGGGCGATGACTTCTTTGCCGGTACCGTTTTCGCCGGTGATCAAGACCGTGGCATCGGTAGCGGCAATTCGGCGGACGCGATCGATCACGTCCTGCATTTTCTTGCTGGTGTAGATGATGCCTTCGAAACCGAAGCGTTCATCTAGCCGTTGATGCAGTTCGGTGTTTTCGCGGCGCAGGAAAACGGCATTGGCAGCCTTCTCGGCGATCGCTCGCAAACGGGCCGGCGTGATCGGTTTTTCTAAGAAATTGAACGCACCCTTCTGCATCGCTTCGACGGCGATCGGAACGGTGGCATGTCCGGTCACCATCACGACCTCGCAGTCCGGCAACCGCTCCTTGGCCAGGTTCAGGATCTTCATGCCGTCCACGTCGTTCATCACCATGTCGGTGATCACGATATCGTAGGTTTCGCGTTGGATCAGTTTGGCCGCTTCGGGGCCACTGGTTGCGACCTCGCACCGATAGCCAACCTTTTCCAAACTCTCTGTCATCGCACGTGCGTGTGCCGCTTCGTTATCGACGACCAGCAGTTTCAGAACGGCTGGGTCAAAGGGGTTGGCGGCGTCGGAATCGGATGGCATGACGTCAGCGAGACAAGAGGATTGGAAGCGTTGGAAAATGACCGTTGTGGACCAGCATCATTTCAAAATCTGCATCGACGCTATCGACATTGGTCGCCGGAGATTCGGGTGGGCCCCGAGGATTCGTCCGGCGACTTGGGCGGATACGCCTTATTCTGCGTCGGCGTATCGTTTTTGCAGGGATTCGACTTCCATCGATCCTTCGTTCATCGCCTTCATTGCTTTGACGGCAACTTCTGCGGCCGCGATCGTCGTGATGCAGGGGACCCCGGCTTGGACAGCGGCAGCTCGAATCCGGCCTTCGTCGGTTCGCGCGCCCTTGCCGCTAGGCGTATTGAGGATCAATTGCACGTCGTCGTTCTTCAGGTAGTCGATCAGATTCGGATGTCCCTCGGCCAATTTTTTGACCTGGGTGACAGCGACGCCGCCTTCCTTCAATCGGGCTGCGGTTCCCGAAGTCGCCAAAATCTCGAATCCAAGGCTGATCAGTTCGGTGCCGATGGCGATCGCCGCTTCTTTATTGCGGGACGACAGGCTCATGAAAATCTTGCCCGATTCGGGAAGCACGCTGCCGGCTGCGATTTGGCTTTTCGCAAATGCGATCGAGAAATCGTTGCTGATCCCCATCACTTCGCCGGTGCTTCGCATTTCTGGCCCCAGCACGATGTCGACGCCCGCGAATTTGCGGAACGGGAACACGCTTTCTTTGATCGACACGTGCCGTGGGATCGGTTCGGACGTGATGCCCAATTCTTTCAGCGTCATGCCGGCCATCACCTTGGTTGCGATTCCCGCCAAGGGGACACCGGTGGCCTTGGCCACGAACGGCGCCGTGCGGCTGGCACGCGGGTTGACTTCCAGGATGTAGACGATCGGTCCGTCGGCTTCCTGCTTGATCGCAAATTGAATGTTCATCAAGCCGATGACTTGCAATCGTTTGGCAAGCCGTTTGGTGGATTCGCGGATCTCGTCGATGACGGCAGGCGACAAACTGAACGGTGGGATCGCACAAGCCGAGTCGCCGGAGTGGACGCCGGCCTCTTCGATGTGTTCCATGATGCCCATGATCACACAATCGGTGCCGTCGGAAACCGCATCCACGTCGACTTCGGTCGCGTCTTCTAGGAAGCGGTCGATCAGGACCGGTTGGCCATCGGCGACAACAAAGGCTTCGGCAACGTAGCGTTCAAACTGAGGTTGGTCATAGCAGATTTCCATCGCTCGCCCCCCCAGCACAAAGCTAGGGCGAACCAGCATCGGGAAGCCGATCAGTTTGCCTTCGCGGCGGGCTTCTTCCATGTTCCGGGCGATGCCGCTCGGTGGCTGTCGCAGTCCCAGTTCGTTGATCAGTTGCTGGAACAGTTCGCGGTCCTCGGCAGCGTCAATCGTGTCGACACTGGTGCCGATGATTGGCACGCCCGCTTCTTGCAATCCGCGAGCCAGGTTCAGCGGCGTCTGTCCGCCGAACTGCACGATCACGCCATCGGGTTGAACAGCGTCGCAGATGTTCAACACGTCTTCGATCGTTAGCGGTTCAAAGAACAGGATGTCGGATGTGTCGTAATCGGTGCTGACCGTTTCCGGGTTGCTGTTGACCATCACGCTTTCGATGCCAATTTCGCGAAGCGCGTAACTAGCGTGACAGCAGCAGTAATCGAATTCGATCCCCTGTCCGATACGGTTGGGACCGCCACCCAAAATCATGATGCGTTTCTTGTCGCCCTTGGGCGGCAATTCGGTTTCCGCTTCATAGGTGCTGTAGTAGTACGGCGTGTAGGCTTCGAATTCGGCCGCACAGGTGTCCACACTCTTGAACACGGGGCGGAGTCCCAGTTCCAATCGTTTGGTGCGAACTTTGGTTTCGGTGGTTCCGAAGATGTGCGCCAATTGGCGGTCCGAGAAACCGTTTCGTTTGGCCGTCCACAGATCATCGCGAGTGATCTTCGCCAGTGACCCGATTTCAATCAGACGAGTTTCTTCTTCGATGATCTGAGACAGGTGATCCAAGAACCAAACATCGATATGAGTGATTTCGTGGATTTGGTCGATCGACATGCCGGCCTTCATCGCGTAACGGATATGGAAGATCCGTTCCGCGTTGGGCGTGCTCAGTTTGGCAGTGATCTCGTCCATGTCGGGCTGTTCTTCGGTGCCCCACTTGTCGCGGTTATCGCTGCCGAGTCCGAAGGCGCCGACTTCCAATCCACGCATCGCCTTTTGAAACGATTCTCGGAAACTTCGTCCGATCGCCATCGTTTCGCCAACGCTTTTCATTTGCGTGGTCAGCGTCGCATCGGCTTCGGGAAACTTTTCGAAGGCGAAGCGAGGGATCTTGGTGACGACGTAATCGATCGTCGGTTCGAAACAGGCTTTTGTTTTTTGTGTGATGTCGTTGGGCAATTCCCACAACCGATAGCCAACGGCTAGCTTGGCGGCGATCTTAGCGATCGGGAACCCGGTCGCTTTGCTGGCCAGCGCACTGGATCGGCTAACCCGCGGGTTCATCTCGATCACGATCATTCGACCGGTGTCGGGTTTGATCGCAAACTGGATGTTGCTACCACCGGTTTCGACACCGATTTCGCGGATCACGGCCAGCGAAGCGTCACGCATCCGTTGGTACTCTCGGTCGGTCAACGTTTGCGCTGGCGCGACAGTGATCGAGTCTCCCGTGTGAACGCCCATCGCGTCAAAGTTTTCGATGCTGCAAATGATGACGACGTTGTCATCCACGTCGCGCATCACTTCCATTTCGTATTCTTTCCAACCGATGATCGATTCTTCGATCAGCACTTCGGTCACCGGTGATTGATCCAGTCCGTTTTGGCAAAGCGAATCGAATTCGTCTTTGTTGTAGGCGATGGCTGATCCGGATCCGCCCATCGTAAAGCTGGGACGCACGACCGCTGGCAGTCCGACTTTCTTGAGCGCCGCGCGAGCCTCTTCCAAGGTGTGCACGGTGTACCCTTCGCAGACATCCAGTCCGATCTTTTCCATTGCCTCTTTGAACTGGTCACGTTCTTCGGCTTTGGCGATGACCTTGGTGTTGGCCCCGATCATTTCCACGTTGTACTTTTCCAGCACCCCGTTGGCTTCCAGTTCCATCGCTGCGTTCAGCGCGGTCTGGCCACCCAATGTCGGCAGCAGTGCATCGGGGCGTTCCTTTTCGATGATCTTTTCGATCATCTGCCAGGACAGCGGTTCGATGTAGGTTGCGTCAGCGGTACCAGGATCGGTCATGATCGTGGCGGGGTTGCTGTTGACCAGGACGACCCGGTACCCCTCCTCGCGAAGCGCCTTGCAGGCCTGAGTTCCTGAATAGTCGAACTCGCAGGCTTGGCCGATCACGATGGGACCACTGCCAATGATCAAGATGGTTTTGATGTCGTCGCGGGCGGGCACAGGTATAATTCCAGCAGAGATTTGTTGTTCAGATGTCCACGCGCCGCCGGTCAAGGCAGGCGCACTTGCATGCGCTCGGGCAAATTCCCGGCCAGAATAACAAAACATCGCCGACCCGTAGAGGACGGGACAAACGCGACTAATCAGCCGTTTCCGGTTACTTGGTGGGTTTGGACGGGGCCATGATGGGGGTGTCCCATCCCGCCAGGTCTAGCGGACGCACGCCGCGGCGAAATCCGTTGAAACGGAATGTCGACGGGTGATAGGGGCCGACCAGGTCGACGTTCAAATCCCCGGTGATCGCATCTTCCATTCCCATCGCCCACATGCTGCCGTTGATCAACATGCGGCGAAATCCATCGTTTCGCAGGTCTTCGCTGGCACCGTAGGTCGTCGTGAATACTCGGCCGCTCTGGTCATCTTTGCCGGTATAGGTGCGGACCCAGACGCCCGGGCAGGGCGACTTGTCCTTTGCCGGCGGCGAATCTGGCGTCATCCCGTCCAACGGTTGGGCGTTGGCCAGCACGAGGCTGCCGGGCATCGGATCGACCCAGTATCCACCGGCTTCGACCCACGGATTTTTGACGCCTCGCAGGATCGGGTGATCGGCCTGTTCCGGCACGATGTCCAATCGAGTGCTCATCACGTGGTTTTTGCCGTAGTGGCTGACCCAGGTTTCGCCCAAGATTTGGCGGCCAAAACCGCCTTTCATTTCCTCGCCACGATACTGGTGGTCAAATCTGGCGAACGCCGAATTGGCGGGAATCTTGAACGCATGGGTGCTCGTTCGCGTCCCCACGACGGGGCCACCGCGTTCCAAATAGTCCACGATCGGCTGCATCTGTTCGGCCGGGAAATTTTGAAATCGAAGTCCAAACACCAACAGATCGGCCGTTTCGATCACATCGGTATGCGGCATATTGCTGTTGCCCGGATGGATGAATCCGGTTTCCGGATCCACGTTGAACAGTACCGTGCACTTGAAACCCAGGTTCTTTGCCATGACGCGTGCCATCGCTGGCAAAGCTTCTTCGCTGCGGTATTCGTGGTCACCGGCTAGGAAAACGATGTGTCGCCCCGCACCTGGCCCCGATTCGCCCTGGTAAACCAGCGGACCGTCGTCCGCTTGGGAACAAGAAATGACGGCCAAAGAGAAGCACAGGATTGCAAACAAACGCATGTGGAAAGACTTTCGTCGGAATTTGGGATGGGGGGGATCAGAACGGGATCGCGTCAACACCAACCGTGCGGTCCCGTGGATCGTTGGCCAAATGTCGGCACGCGAATTAGCCGAAACGGCCGATGACATGATTTTCACAGAACCGATCAACCGAATCAGCTGATCAATTGCCGGATCATTTCACCTTCGTTGACGGTCGGGCGTTCGAGTCGACCCTGGTGATTATAAGACAACTTTAGTCGGTCCAGTCCCATCAGGTGCAAGATACTGGCGTGCACGTCGTGGACGTGGGCCCGATTCTCGATCGCGTACAGCCCCAATTCGTCGGTCGCACCGATGGTTTGCCCACCGCGGACGCCGCCACCGGCCATCCACATCGTGAACCCGGTTGGATTGTGATCGCGGCCATCTCCCTTTTCGCTCATCGGCGTGCGACCAAATTCTCCGCCCCAAACGACCAACGTTTCGTCCAGCAGGCCACGTCGCTTCAAGTCCGACAACAGTCCGGCGATAGGACGGTCGACTTCGCCACAGTATCGGGAGTGATTGGATTCGATGTTCGAGTGCGCGTCCCAGCCGCTGCCGGTGCCGCTATAGAGTTGGATGAATCGGACGCCGCGTTCGACCAACCGCCGCGCCAACAAACAGATTTTGCCGTACGGCTGAGTGCGTTTGTCGTCCAATCCGTACAACGCCTCGGTTTCGGCGGATTCACGCGATAGGTCCACCGCCTCCGGTGCAGCAGCCTGCATGCGGGCCGCCAATTCGTAAGATCGGATGCGGGCATCCAATGTCGAAACATCGGCAAGCCGGTCCGCATGCTGTCGATTCAGTTGGGTAATCAAATCGAGTTTCCGCATCTGGCGTTCGGCGGTCATCCCGGCAGGCAGTTTTAGATTCGCGATCGTTTCGCCGGTCGGCCCATCGCCGATCGGGGTGCCTTGAAAGGTTGCTGGAATGAAACCGGGACCCCAACTGCGAACGCCGTTGACCGGTTGGCTCTTTTTGTCCTTCATGACCACAAACGCGGGCAGGTCCTTGTTTTCGGTACCCAGCCCGTAGGTGATCCAGGAACCCAGCGAGGGACGTCCGCCCAGGATCGATCCTGTGTTCATCAAATTGCAGCCGCCGGCATGATTGATGCCTTCGCCATAGCAAGATCGAATGATCGCCAAGTCATCGGCATGGGCAGCGGTATGCGGAAACCAATCACTGATCTCCAGCCCGCTTTCGCCGTGACGTGACCATTTCCGTTTGGATGCTAACAGCGGGGCGTTCTTTTCGCCCATCGCCAGGATCGGTGCTTTGAAGCTGGTGGGGAGATCTTTCCCGGCCAATTCATTCAACAGCGGTTTGCGGTCGAACGTGTCCATCTGGCTCGGGCCGCCTTCCATGAACAGAAAGATCACGCTTTTCGCCGTCGGTGCATGATGCAGTCCGATGGGCGATGTCGATTCGGCCATCGCGGTTTCGGCCATCAATCCTTGCAGCGCTACTGCGCCAAAACCGGCGCCGGCGGATGCTAAGAATTCACGACGGCTGCGCATCGTCTGGACATGCGGGACCCCGGCGCGGCGGCACAGACTGGATTGGTTCGGTTTCATCGGAAAGGGCCTATTCCACGAACAAGAATGCGTTGCTGTTTAGCAGTACGTGACAGGCATCGACCTGACCGGTTTCGCCGCTGGTCACCAACGGGCCAAGCAATTCGATTGTGACCGGATCGGCGGGGGATCCGGTCAGGATCTGGTGCGCCCGGTCAATGAATTGCTCTGCGAAATCGTCGGCGATGACTCCGTCGGAAGAACCAGACTGCGGCGTTTGGACGTCCTTGCGAACTCGAGACGCAAACTGAGCTGCGGTGTGCAGGATGCGGGCGTTGTTCAGCATCATCAACGACTGGGGAGCGGTCGTCGTGACATCGCGTTTGGCGGTTCCAACGATGCCGGGCGGGGCGTCCAACGCCCCCAGCATTTCGTCCGTTCGATTGCGATATCGTCGGATATAAATGGAACGACGGCCTTGGGTACCCGATGGACCAGGACCGTTCATTTGATCGATCAAGTTGTCCATCGCAACCAACAGGGTGTCGCGATATTGCTCGGCATCCAATCGGCGAACCGTGCGATGCCAATGCAGTCGGTTGGATGCATCGATCGCAAGAGCGGATTCGGCGTCGGGATGGATCGCAGATTGTTGGTAGGTCGCGCTGGTGACCAGTTCGCGCTGGATCGCTTCGATCGACCAACCCGAATCCACCAATCGGTTGGCCAAATGATCTAGCAGTTCAGGATGGCTGGGCGGTTGCCCCAAGCGACCAAAGTCATTCGGGCTAGTCGCTAATCCTTGACCAAAGTGATACTGCCACAATCGATTGACCATCACTCGCGGGGTGATCGGATTGTGGGCATCGGTGATCCAACGCGCCAGTGCGGAACGTCGGCCGGTCGACGATGGCGCGTCGATCGGTGGCGTTGGGGCCAAGTCCTGGCCACCAAAAATTTCTGGCACGCCAGGCGAAAACTGTTTGCCCTGGCTGCGGCCCGGTAACCGGGTTGGCCGGATTTCGCCCTCGGCATCGACGACGCTAATCAGATCGGCAGGTGCGTACGGGTTGGCATCCCGTTGGTCCAATTGGCGAAGAATTTCGGCACGGCGTTCGTATCGTTCTTTGCCCAACGCGGACTTGATCTTGCCGTCCTGCAACGCTTCTTCGACCACTTGGCGGGCGACGATGTAATGCAATTGGTGTTCATAGCTGTTGCGATTCGCCGCGGGTTTTCGATACGCCGCTTGCACTTCTTCGGGAAAGCGATCGACCTGTGCTTCGCCCATCTTTTCAAGCGTGTCGGATTCAACCGCCCGCAGTTCATCCAATAACGATTGGACTTCGCGCGATGGTGGGGGTGGCTGTTGTCGGTCGACGAATAGAACCGGTTCAAAAACGCTGCGAAACCGAAAGTAATCGGATCGTGGGATCGGATCGAATTTGTGGTCGTGACATTTCGCACAGGCCAGTCCGGTCGACAGGAAGACGTCCGCGGTGACATCCGTCATCTCGTCAACGATGACCTCCCACTGGCCTTCGGCATCCCGCTGGTTGTATTCGAAAATACCAAGCCGCAAAAATCCGGCCGCGGCGAGCGCCCGGTCGTCGTTGGGCGCGATTTCGTCACCGGCAATTTGCAACTGCACGAATTCGTCGTAGGGCATTTTTGAATTGAACGCGTCGACAACGAAGTCTCGATAACGCCAAGCCTGTGGGCGATACGCGTCGGCACGGTACCCGTCGGATTCGGCATAGCGAACCAGGTCTAGCCACAGGCGACCCATGCGAGTGCCGTAGGCCGGGTCGGCAAACATCGATTCGACCAGTCGGGCGTATGCGTTGGGGCGACGGTCCTGGACGAATTGACGAATCGCGTCGGGGGACGGCGGCACGCCCAGCAGGTCATAGGAAAGCCGGCGAATCAGGCTGCGCCGATCGGTGTGTGGTGCACGGTGCAGTCCCTGGGCATCCAATTGGGCGTCGATAAATCGATCGATCGCAGTTGGCGAATCGACGCCGGGGACCGGTGCCGGTACCACGGGGCGTGTGATCGGTTCGGCCGCCCACCATGGGGCATCGTCGAGATCGGTTTCGCCGTGGCCCGCTTCGGTTTGGATGGGCCAGGCGGCGCCATCGCGGATCCAGCGTTCGATGTCGCCTTTTTCAGTGGCCGACAGTGGTTCGTCGGGCGGCATTTCCAGTCCGTCGTACCGAATCGCAGCGACCAACAGGCTGGCGTCGGGATCCCCGGCAATCGCCGCTGGACCGCTATCGCCGCCGGCGGTCAGTGAATTGGCCGTGTCCAGACGAAGGCCGCCTTCCCGATCTTCGCCGCTATGGCATTCATAGCAACGGCGGATCAATAGCGGACGGATTCGCGATTCAAAGAAACGCAAATGTTCGTCGGTGGCGCTAGTCGTCGGTTCGGCAATCGCCGATGGGCAGGCAGTCGCGATCCATCCAGCGGTGAACAGAAAAGATGCTAGGCAGGCTGCAGCGGTGGGGTGCTTCACGGAGGGATTCTCGTAGGGAGGCCAGAGAACCCTAATAGAGTAGCCCATCATGAGGCGGCAACGCGACCGTTCTTTTCTGAATTTTCTCGGCGGCCGGATCTGGCCGTCATGATCAACTGCAAGGCGTCGTAGGTCGCATGGGCGACGATCGGGACCAGCAAATTGCCGGAATACATCAGCAGGACGCCGAAATAGACGCCCATCACCGCGGCCACGGCGATGTACAGCTTGGTCAACGGATGCACCAATCCAAACGCGATCGACGACACGATCAGGCCAGCCACGATCGCAACCGTGGGCGAACTGTCCGCCGATTGCGCCATCGTCCAGCCGTCGGCGATCCAGTACATCAGCCAGCCGCGGAACAGCAATTCTTCGCCGATTCCCGCGCACAGGCTGATCACGATCATTTCCGACGTCCGCAGTTGCAACAGCGCGGCGACCGCGCCATCGTCGTTAAGCCGTTCCAGGGCTCGGACGGGTTCCCATGGAATTCGTCGTAGGACCTCGATCGCGGCCAACATCGGGAATGCAGCCAAAAAACCGTATCCGATTCCGCTGGCGATCGGCATCACGGCGTCCCAGTCGATGGCCGGGACGAATGCGGACCAGTGAATCTCGGGGATCATCTCGCGGGCGTCCGGTCCCAATCCCCAGCCCAACAGGATCGCGAGCACGCCGAGCGCCGATTCGAACAGCACCGTTGTTACGAAGACTTCGTTGGCCGATTGCATTTCGGGTTGCTCGTCGTCCATGCGGGTGGCTTTGCCTGATTTTTTGAAGTTGAGATTGGGGGGGGGGAGACGGCCGATGGCGGGGCCACCATTGTGGCACTTGGTGGTCTGAATGTAGACCCTGGGCGAAACCGGCTAACCAAACGGTCGACGGGCAGCTAAATTGGTGGCATGACCGACCCGTGTGACCCACCCGGCGGCTTCCAGCCTGCCCCGAAAAACGGAATTGCTGCCGACGCGATCGTCGTTGCGGAGGATCTTAGCGATGACCAGCGTCAGCGGATCGCCAAAGCACTGGCTGATCCTCAGCGATTTGCCATCTTGGACTGCATTGCCGCACGGACAGAGATTCCTTGCAAGGCGTTGGTGGCCGAGTTTCCGGTGACTCAGGCAACGATCTCGCACCACTTGAAGGAACTGGTCGCGGCCGGTTTGATCCATTCACGTCGCGACGGGCAAATGGCGATTTTGTCCTGTCGCCGCGATGTTTGCGCCGCCTATGCGAATGTGTTGACCCTGCGTTTGGTCGCTCCGCCGATTCCGCCTTCCACCGAGCTGCCGGCGTGACATTTCCTACGTCGCCTGCGTCTTGGTCCGCCGAATCGGGGGATCCAAGCAAGTCTCAGTGTTTGATCAGTTTCGGAAGCAATCTAGGCGACCGCGGTCACAGCATCGCAGAGGCCGCTAGGATTTTGGCCGACAGCCCGCTGACGGTGAATTTCGCCGCTAGCCGGCTGTTTGAAACGCCGCCGATCGGTGGACCCGAGGGCCAGGATCCGTTTCTAAACGCTGTGGCGGCGTTCGATACCGACGCGACCGCGCGGCAGGTGTTGGCGTTTTTGCAGGAAACCGAAAACCAGCTGGGCCGCCAACGACGGCAGCGGTGGGGAGCCCGGTCGATCGATCTGGACGTGGTGCTGCACGGTGAATTGATCGGCGGAGGCACAGGGTTGGTTGTGCCACATCCACGCTACACCGCGAGGCAATTTGTGTTGCAACCGGCTTGTGACGTCGCCCCACACTATCGGGACCCGCGGTTCGGGTGGACGATCCAGCAATTGTCGGATCATCTCGGGCAATCCGCAGCGTCATTGGCCCTGGTCGGTGGCCAGGATCTGATCCGCCGCCAACTGTGCATGCGTGTGGCGGACGAACATGGCGTCACGGTCTTTACCGATCCCGATGCCGGTATCGATCTGGGATCCGATAGGACGGTGCCATGGATTTCTAGCTTTGTGCCGGTGCTGCCTCGCATCGGCCCGGCGCTGCCCGGCACGCCTGTGGGTGGCGACCTTGACGCTGATCCGAACGCTGGCCGGGTGTCTGGCCGGGTTCTTGATCCGGCGGTCCCGCGTTTGGTGACGCGGATCCAGCGATCCACGCCCGATACCGCGTGGCCAGCGCCGCACCAGATGTGGCCGTCGGGCTGGGCTTGGCCCGAATACCGCTTGGAAGTGGACGACATGGATTGGGCGGTTTCTGAACTCGTTTCGGCGCTGGCGTCGATGCAGTGCCCGATCCAACCGGTGACCAGCGATGGGGCTTGGTGGACCGAGCTGATCTGAACCAGCGGGACCCACAGTGCGGGATGCCAGCCAGTCAAAGCCAGATGGGCCGGAAACGATCGGATCGACCGATTGTCTGATCGCAGATCCCCTCTCTACTGGCAGGTGGCCTAGCGTTCACTGGTGCGGGTTGTGCCGATATTTACGAAAGATTTGCCAATCGTTCGTTGCATATGGCCCCCCTTCCCCTCAACATGGGGCGTGCGATTCCAGGTCGGGGGGGCAGTCTGGGGTGGCAGATGTCAATTCAGAATGCACCTATGTCATGAGCCACATCGATGTTGCCCAGTTGGAAACTTGGACGCGGGCGATCCGCCGCTCCGAAGCCATCCCTTGCATCCACCTCCGTTGGCCGACGCAGGCATCGCCGACGGCGCTCTCAGATTGAACGACTAGAAGTTCGGCAATTGTTGGCACGCGAGGTCGCTGGCGTGCTGATGGCGGACGACACGTGGTCGGGCACCGTCGAAGTCACCGGCGACGTCACCATTCCCGATGGTGTGAATCTGACCATCGATCCGGGCACGGTCGTCAAATTTCGAGCCAGCCGCTGGCTTAAAGGCATCGGTACGGTGGACGCGATCGGGACCGCAGCAAATCCCATCATCTTCACGTCGCTGGAAGATGATACCGTTGGCGAAAGCTTGTCCAGTTCGGGCAGCGGCGTTCCCGTGCCGGGCCAATGGGAATCACTTTATCTGGAAAGCGACACGTCGACTTTGTCCCACGTCGAAGTGCGGTATGCCGGTTCGACTACCAGCCCGAACAATGGCAACAGCGTGGGGGCTGTCGAGGTTCGTGCCAATGCGTCGCCGCAGATTTCCGATGTGCTGATCACGAACAGCAACTTTGTCGGAATCGACATTGAATCCGGAAGTCCGACTTTGCAAAACGTCAGGATCACCGACAGCGACGCGTTTGCGATCCGCCAAGCCTTTGTGGCCAACCCAACTTATGACTCGGTGAGCGTCCAGGGCAACCTTGGCGGCGATCACGTGCAGTTGGCCGGCGGTACAATCCGAACCGATCGCACATGGGACTTCGATGGGCTGCCGGTTCACCTGACCAACAACGTTACCATTGGCTCCCTGGACGGCACGCCAGCGACTTTGACGGTCGTTCCCGGCAGCGTGATCAAGGTCGCCCAAGCGCAGCTGATCAGTGCCAATCCGGGGATCTTGCATGCCCAGGGAACCGTCGATGCGCCGATTGTGTTCACGTCCCTTCATGATGATACCGTTGGTGGTGATTCGAATGCTGATGGGGACGCTAGCGCGCCGGTGCCCG
This sequence comes from Rubripirellula lacrimiformis, assembly GCF_007741535.1. Taxonomy (NCBI): domain Bacteria; kingdom Pseudomonadati; phylum Planctomycetota; class Planctomycetia; order Pirellulales; family Pirellulaceae; genus Rubripirellula; species Rubripirellula lacrimiformis. The sequence goes on along the minus strand of NZ_CP036525.1, from coordinate 6,965,595 downwards.
GCAATTGGGAATCGATCTATCTGTGGTCTGACGAATCGGTACTGGACAACGTCGAGGTGCGCTATGCCGGTTCGACCTCCGGTCCCAACAATGGCGACAGCCTTGGTGCGGTGGAAATCAAGGCAAGTCCATCGCTTCGTAACGTTCGAATTTCAAACAGTGATTTCATTGGGATCGATATCGAATCGGGGGATCCGACGTTTCAAAACGTGGTGATCTCTGACAGTGATGCCTTCGCCATTCGTCAGGCCTTTAGCTCTGATCCAACCTACGATGGCGTCACCGCGGTGAACAACGCCGGCGGAAATCATGTGCAGTTGGCCGGCGGCACTCTGTACGCCGACCGAACTTGGGACTTTGATGGGCTGCCGGTCCACTTGACCGGTGACGTTCGGATCAGCCAACTGGATGGGACGCCAGCGACGTTGACGATCGTTCCCGGCAGCATCATCAAAGTGGCAAACGCTCAATTCATTAGCGCCGACCCGGGGATCCTGAAGGCCCAAGGCACGCCCGATGCACCCATCGTTTTTACTTCACTGCAAGACGACACGGTCGGCGGTGATTCGAATGCAGATGGCGATGCCACTTCGCCAGTTCCGGGCAATTGGGAGTCGATCTATCTGGGGACGGACGAATCCGTGCTGTCGAACATCGAAGTTCGCTATGCAGGTTCGCTGGCCGGTCCCAACAACGGCAACAGCGTGGCCGCGGTAAAGATTTTCGCTAGTCCATCGCTGGACGATGTTCGCATCGTCGATAGCAATTTCATCGGAATCGATATTGTATCAGGCATTCCACGTTTTCATGACGTGGTGATTGCTGATAGCGATGCATTCGCCATTCGGCAGGCTTTCGCTGCCGATCCCATCTACGATGGCGTCACGGCCATCAACAATGCCGGTGGCAATCATGTGCTGTTGGCCGGCGGAACTCTGAAAACCGATCGTACCTGGGACTTCGATGGCTTGCCGGTCCACTTGACTAGCAACCTTGATATCGGGGTAACCGATGGTGTCCCAGCAACGTTGACGATTGTTCCCGGCAGTGTGATCAAGGTTGGTGCGGCCCAGTATATCGGCGCCGACCCAGGGATCTTGAAAGCCCAGGGGACGGTCGACGCGCCGATCGTGTTTACTTCGTTGCATGATGACACCGTCGGCGGCGACTCGAACGCGAATGGGGATGCCACTCAGCCGGTGCCTGGCAACTGGGAAACGATCTACCTGGGGTCCGATGATTCGGTGCTATCGAATGTCGAAGTTCGCTATGCAGGTTCGCTTGCCGGTCCGGATAACGGCAACAGCGTCGGTGCGATTAAAATTTTCGCCAGTCCATCGCTGGGCAATGTTCGGGTTTCCGACAGCAACTTCATCGGGATCGATATTACTGCTGGAAATTCAACCCTTCAAAACATTGTGATCACCGATAGTGATTCGATTGCGATTCGGCAGGCGTTTGATTCTGACCCAACTTATGACGGTGTCACCGCTAACAACAACCTTGGCGGCAACCATGTGCAGTTGGCCGGTGGCACGCTGAGAACGGATCGCACCTGGGACTTCGGTGGCTTGCCGGTTCATTTGACCAGCAACCTTAGTATTGGGGCAACCGATGATGTCCCGGCAACGTTGACGATTGTTCCCGGCAGTGTGATCAAGGTTGGTACGGCCCAGTATATCGACGCCGGTCCAGGGATTTTAAAAGCCCAAGGGACCGCCGATGCACCGATCATGTTCACGTCGATTCACGATGACACGGTGGGGGGCGATTCCAACGCAAATGCAGATGCCACATCGCCCGTCCCAGGGGATTGGGAATCGATCTACTTGGCGACGGATGAATCGGTGTTGTCCCATGTCGAAGTCCGCTATGCCGGTTCGACCTCCGGACCGAATAACGGCGACAGCATCGGTGCGGTAGTAGTGTCTGCAAGTCCGTCGCTCAGCAACGTTCGTATCTCTCATAACGATTTCATCGGGATTGACCTTCAATCCGGATCTGCGACCCTGCAGAACGTGGTGATCACCGACAGCGACGCATTTGCGATCCGTCAAGCCTTCGCGGCCGATCCGATCTATGACGGTGTCACGGTCCGCGGCAATGCTGGTGGCAATCATGTGCAATTGGCCGGCGGAACCTTGAAGACAGATCGAACCTGGGACTTTGACGGTTTGCCGGTTCACTTGGTCAATGATGTAAATATTGACGCATTGGAAGGCGTCCCGGCAACGTTAACCATCGTTCCGGGCAGTGTGATCAAGGTCGCTACGGCCCAGTATATCAGCGCCGGTCCAGGGATTCTAAAAGCCCAAGGGACCGCCGATGCGCCAATCATGTTCACGTCAATGCACGATGACACGGTGGGTGGTGATTCCAATGCGAATGCAGATGCCACATCGCCCGTCCCAGGGAATTGGGAATCGATTTATTTGGGGACCGATGAATCGGTGCTGTCGCATGTCGAGGTTCGCTATGCGGGGTCGACTTCCGGCCCCGATAATGGCAACCGCGTTGCGGCGATTGAGATGCGCGCCGATGCATTGGTGGCCGATACCACGGTTGCATCGTCGAACAATCGTGGCGTTCGTATCGCCAGTGGGGCCAACGTCGAACTGAATCGATTGCGGGTAATCAATGTTGATGCACAGGGCGTGCATGTCGATGATGGCAACGTAACGATTACGGATTCTGATTTCATCGGCAGTCCCGAGGGGATTCTGATTGACAGTGGATCCAGCGCGACGGTTACCGGCAGCAGTTTCGTGGGTCAGACTTCTTTTGGTGCTGACCAGCTTGGTTCGGATCGATCCGCGGCGAATCTGACCGGCAACTATTGGGGACATCCGGGCGGGCCTCATGACGCGTCGGGTGCCGATGGATTTGTCAACGACAACCCGCTGGGCACACCGGTGGGTGATTACGTTGATTACGGTTCATTCCTGTCGGTCCCACCACGTCCGCTGGGACCTCGAGCGATCGAAATCAAACGTTTGGATCCTCGGCCGGTTGCGACCCATCATCGCTATCAGGCCGATCGAAACGCATCTGACGAATCCGGCACCCGCGACGGCAAATCGGTAGGATTCGTTTCCTATGGTCCCGGTCGGATTGGCGGCAATTCGTTCCGCTTCGATGGCAGCAATCGAATCGATTTGGGAGCCTGGGCACCGGTTGGCGAATGGACGATCGCCGCGTGGGTGAATCCGGCCGAAGTGCCCGCATCGGGACGGATCAGTATTGCTGGGATCACAAACTCGTTCGCTGATTGGGCGATCTTTATCCAGGATGGTAACTATGTCGCCAACACGTACTACGGGATCGTCGACAGCGGCATCGCTGCAACGCCCGACACCTGGACTCACGTCGCGGCCACTTATCGCGGAACGAAACTCAATTTGTACATCGACGGCGTGCTGCGCGGCAGCATGGAGATACCTGTTCCGTATTCACCCAGTGGGGCGGGGGTCAGCATCGGCGGCAATGCCTACGTCGGCGCCACATCGTTAACGGGATTGATTGACGAAATATCGATCATCGAAGGCAGCGTCAGTGATGCTGGAATTCTATCCTTGCGCGACAATGGTTCGGTCGATCTGGTTTCGCCTCCCGAACGATTGCAGGTCACTTTCGATTCGCCGATCCTGTCTGATTCTGTCGACGTCGACGATCTATCGATCAGTGGGCCGGACTTGGTTGGGATCGAATCGGTCGTCGCCATCAACGACCGTACGATCCAGGTGACACTATCGGACGCACTGGTCAACGCGGGCGATTACACGCTTGCGGTTGGGCCAGCGATCTTGGGGACCGCTGGGATTGCGATGGATCAAGACCTGGATGGTATCGCCGGCGAACCGGGGGACGATGTTTTCCATGGTGTGTTTAACGTCGACCGATCGGGCCCGCAGATTGTCTCTCAGTCGCCCGCGGGGACGACATCGTCTGTGCTGACCTCGATCACGGTCACGTTCAATGAACCGATTGACCCAGCGACGTTGACAGCTGGTGCGATCGATTTGATTGACGAAGCAACCTTGGCCGCTCTTTCAACCTACAACCCGGATGCGATCCTGGACGGATGGAAGGTGCGCGGGATCGATTCGCCGGGCACGTTCGCCAATCTGGATCACGCGGAAGCTTTGCTTGCCGATGATCGCGCGGCCGGACGACGTGCGAGCGAGATTGTTCCGACCATCAACTACGGAGCGGTTGGCGGATCCTTTGCCGGTGACCGTGTTCTGCCGCTAGATCCTGAGAACCAGGGCAGCTATTTGGCGTGGGAAGCCACTGCCAATGTGGTGATACCGACGGCGGGCCAATGGACCTTTGCGATCGGAAGCGATGACGGATACTCGCTTTCGATTGGCGACTTTTATGCTCACCACCCCACCGGGCGAACTTTTGCGACCGATTTGGTCACCTTCGATTTTGCGGCCGCCGGCGAATATCCACTGCGACTGGTGTTCTTTGAACTGACGGGGTCTGCGGGGTTCGAACTGTCGGCGATCGAAGGCGAAGTGGCAACGTTCGATGCCGACACCTTTAAACTGATCGGCAGCGAGGATGGGCTGGCGGTGACGACCAGTCCCGTTCTGCCAACCAGTCCGATTCCAATTCTGAGTGTCGAACCGCAGGATGACACCAACACCACATTTCGAATCCACTTCCCACCACAACCGATTGATGGTGACTACGAACTGCGTATCCAACCGGTCGCCCGCGATACTTCGGGCAACCTGCATGATCAAAACACCAACGGGGTCGGTGGCGAAGCCTCGGACGTCTACGTCAGCACGATCACCGTGGATCGGCAACCACTGCGGATTGTTTCTCAAGATCCAACCGGGACACAAGTCGGTGCTTGGGAGTCGCTATTGGTCACGTTCAACGTGCCGATTGACCAGGGCAGTTTTTCGACCGGTGATGTTCGAATCACCGGTCCGGCTGGATTGGTCACTCCCACCGGTATTGAACGGATCAATGACACCACCTACCGCATTCATCTGACTCGCAGCACTGCGGATGGCGTCTACAGCATCATCGTGGGGCCGGGGATTGCCGACGTTGGCGGCACGCTAATGGATAGCGACGGGGATGCGGTCCCCGGCGAAGTCGCGGACCGTTACGAGAGTCAGTTAACGGTCGTCGGTGCTGGTCCGTTCGTTTCCGCTTTCACACCGCGTGGCGTGAACCCTGCGCCGCTGTCGTCGGTCAACGTCAAGTTCAGTGAAGCAATCGACATGGCCAGTTTTACTTCGGCCGATGTGGTCATCACGGGCCCCGATGGAAACGTCCCGGTTACCGGCATCACCTTTGACGGCACCCTGACCTACACCTTGTCGTTTTTGCCTCTAGCCACTTCCGGTGACTACACGGTCGCGATTGGGCCGAACCTGACCGACATCGCAGGCACGTTGATGGACCAAGATCAGGACGGGAACGCAGGCGAAGCTGTTCAGGACGTTTTCACAAGTTCGTTCAAAATCGATTCCGGTGGACCCAAGGTCGTTTCGTACACACCCGACTTCGTCACGCGGCCCTACACATTCATTGACATCGTGTTCGACGAGGACATCAACCTTGCGACGTTTACACCGCAAGATATCACGATGACCGGTCCCAACGGCGTGGTTCCTGTTAGCCAAGTGGTTGGCATGGACATGAACAAGGTTCGTGTGTCATTCGGGACTCAAACCACACTGGGCGAATACACGTTGATCATCGGGCCTGACATCCTGGATCCGTCGGGCAACGCGATGAACCAGGACGGTGACGGCATCTTTGGCGAGGCGATCGAGGACACGTTCATCGCGACGGTGACCTTCGAAGCCCCGGACCTATCGTTCGCATCCTCCGTTGTTCCGGCCGCCGCCAAGAATGGCGACATCGTCGCGGTTTCGTGGACGGTCCAAAACACAGGTGACGCAGCAGCCGGGCATCCCTGGACCGACCGCGTGGTCCTTTCACAGGATCGTGTGTACGGAAACTCGGATGATATCCTGCTTGGGACGGTCGTTCATGACACCGCTTTGTCAGCCGGTGCAAATTATACTGCGACCTTGGATGCGGCGATTCCGTTTGGCATTCAAGACGACTACTTCGTTTTGGTTCGCACCGATTCGTCGAACAAAGTGTTCGAAATCGACGATGCCAATAACACGACGATCGCACCGATCAAGATCGCTCTTGCGGACCCGCCGGCCGACCTGATCGTCGACGCGATCACGGTCCCGATCACTGGCTTTATCGGTGACACCATCGATGTGACTTGGCGAGTTCGGAACGACGGTACCGCGACGACGATCGCGACCAGTTGGGTTGATCGCGTCTACCTGTCCAGTGACACCGACCTCGGTGGCGACATCTTGTTGGGTAGCGTGACTCGCAGCAGTTCGTTGGGTTCCAATGCGTCCTACACGATGACCAGTAGTTTCGTCGTGCCCGCGTCGGTTGCCGAAGGCAACTACTTTGCGATTGTGCAGACCGACGCAACCAATCGTGTCGTCGAGCCGACCGCAGAGGGGAATAATACGACGTCATCGACAGCATCGATCGCGATCAGCACCGCGCCGCTGCCCGACTTGATTGCCAGCGGTGTCGCGTTGGCGGCCGGCCAAACGCCGACCAGCGGTGAATTGGTCACCGTCAATTGGACGATTGCCAACGACGGCGATAAAGCAGCCACGTCCGACTGGACTGATGCGGTCTACCTTTCGTCCGACGATGCCTTTTCGAACGACGACGTCCGACTGGGCGAACTAATGACCAGCGACGACTTAGCCATTGGCGGTTCGATCGCCCGATCGGTGTCGGTGCGTTTGCCCGAGTCCGTCTCGGGCGACTACCATTTCGTCGTCGTCACCGATGCGAACAATGACGTCAACGAAGGCGCTGGCGAAGCCACCCCGCCAGCCGCTAGTGATGCCGTCGAAATTTCGTTGTTCCCTTACGCGGACCTGACCGTGACTCAGGTCACTGCTGCGGATGTGTTGGTGGGTGATCCGGTTGATTTGACGGTTTCCTGGACGGTGAAGAACGTCGGGGCGGGGGTTGGCCGAGTCAATGTCTGGACGGATCGCGTGATCTTGTCGACGGACGATATCTTTGGTGACGCCGACGACATTGTGCTGGGCACATACACGCATACCGGCGCGGTACCCGTCGGCGCCGAGTACGCGCGAACTGAAATCGTGCAGTTGGCCAATCGAACCAATGGCCGCTTCACGCTGTTTGTGCAAACGGATTCCGGCGACGCCGTCTACGAGCTTGCCGACGATGCGTCCAACGTCGGTTCGCCCGATCATTTCGTGGACGTGTCGCGGACGCCCTATAGCGACCTGGTCGTTGATTCGGTCACGACCGCGGGCGATCCGGTTTCCGGGCAACCGATTCAAATCAGTTGGACGGTTCGCAACAACGCCGACCGTGGTATCGCCACGACCGACCGAGATGCTTGGACGGACTACGTTTACATTTCGTCCGATCCTAGTGGCGCAAGTGGACTGAAGCTGATCGGCAGCAGCACTCGCGGTGGCGCTTTGTCGCTGGGCGGTTCGTACTCGCGGACCGATCATTTCGTGCTGCCGCGAACGACCGGCGGCCTGCAATACGTTTTCGTTCGTACCGGTGGGCCGAACGAGTTCATCTACGGTTCGAACCTGCCAACGGCAGATGGGGGCGGTGGCAATCAAGGCCGCAGCGAAGCGATCGATGTTTTCCTGGTACCACCACCCAATGCCGATTTGGTGGTGACCAACGTCTCCGTCGGCGGTGCGACCGAATTCAACGATGGCACCCAGGTCGAAGTGACTTGGACGATCAAGAACGAAGGCGAGACGACGGAAACCGGTTGGCGAGACAAACTGTATTTGAAATCAACTGGCAGCAGCGAAACCTATCAGTTCGGAAAGTACGCGGTTGATGAACCCATCGAAGCGGGTAAATCGATCACACGCACCGAAGTGGTGCTGTTGCCGCGGACATCCGGCCAATTTCAATTCTTTGTCGAAACCGACACCGACGATATCATTTTTGAAACCGACAATGTTCTGAACACGGGATTCACGGACTCGTTTCAAATCAACTTGAAGCCACGGGCCGACCTGCAGGTGACCGTGCAAAGCGAATACTCGCAGGCGATCACCGCCGGAACGATTTTGCCGGTCGAATTTCGTGTGCGCAACCTCGGTACCGCGGATACGCCGTCGGCCGGCAGCCGTTGGAAGGATCGCGTTTGGCTCTCGTCGTCGTCCAGCAGCACGTCGGGCGCACTGTTGTTGGGTGAACTCAATAACGGATCGGCGCTTGGGTTCCCGGGATCGCCCAATGGTTTGTCGACTGAGTACGTGACGACGGCCAGTTTCTTGATCCCGCGAGCAATCTCGGGAACTTGGTTCGTATTGGTCGAGACCGATGCGCGGGGTGCTGTTGACGAATTCCCCAGCGAGAATAACAACCGCGCCGCGGCGGCCGTCGCCATTGATGCCAATCCGGTGCCACCGCCTGACTTGGTCGTGACGTCGATCCAAGGACCAGGGGATACCTTTGACGATTCGTCCTTTACCGTTCGCTACGGTGTTTCGAATTTGGGGTCCGGGCCCACCGATCCAGGATCGTGGACTGATCAAATTTGGTTGACGTTGGGCACGGACGGACCGAAACCGGGACGCGGTGACCGCTTGGTCGGCACCTATCGCCACAGCGGTGTACTGGAAATTGGCGACAGCTACGAAGCCGAGACCACCGTGCGTATTCCTGCGGGTTTGACCGGCCAATATTTCTTGACGGTTTATGCCGATGGGTATGGCCGCGTCTACGAAGCGTCCTTTGCGTCGAATGTGAACCCCGATGCCCCCAACGATCTGGATGGTTCCAATTACGGCAGTACGCCATTGAACGTGTTGCTGACGCCGCCGGCCGACTTGCGCGTTTCGACGGTGACGGTTCCGACCGACACCGGTGGCAACGCGATCCCGATCATCGGCGGCGAAAAGCTGTCGCTGACATGGACGGTCGATAATATCGGTACCGCCGCGACGGATCGTGATTCGTGGGCCGACGCGATCTATGTCTCGGAAGACGACATCTTCGACAGCAGTGATCAATTGGTCTTCGCCCTGCCGCATTCAGGCCGACTGCAACCGGGCCAATCGTATTCCCAGGAAGCCGAATTCACGCTGCCGCCGACGGCTCGCGGCCAGCACATCTTGGTGCGCACCAACGTCGATCCTCGCATCGCGCTGACCGATGAAGACAAGTTTTTGGATGAAGTCAAAGCGGTCTTGCAGCGAGTCGAAGCCGCCACGGGAAAACCGATTGGCCAGACGAAGATCAGCGACTTGCAAAAGTTCTCGCAAGCGGAGTTGCGCGCAATCCTGGCCGGTCCCACCAACAGGTTAGAAGAAGTCTACGAAGGTCCGTTTACCGACAACAACGTCGGCAGCACCGCGGTTTCCGTCACCGACGCATTGACCGATCTTGTGGTCGAAGAAGTCACCGCAACACCGACCAGCCAATCGGGCGAACCGATCACGGTTCGATGGACCGTCCGAAACGAAGGCGACTTCGCGACTGCAGCCGACACCGATTCGGTTCGCCAGTACGTCTTCCTTTCCAAAGACGAAGTCTACGACCCCAGTCGTGATGTGTACGTGGGTTCGAAGGTCCACGTTTTCGACGGGCCCGTCGGCCCCGGGGAAACCTACACGGACAGCCTGGTGGTGTCGTCGCCGCCGGGCAGCAGCGGGACTTGGTACGCGCACGTCTTCACGAACATCGGGCTCAGTCGAAGTCGCAACCCTATCCTGAATCGTTGGAGCCCCAGTGCGTGGCCCGGTTGGGTCGATGCCCTCGAAGACAAACCGTGGGAAGACGGCAACAAAGACAACAACTTCAAAGTTAGCAACCCGATCGCGATCGAGTACGCCGAAGCCGATCTGACGATCAGTGGACTGACGGCTGTGCCGGTGGATCCAGACAGCGGCAGTTTGTTGACGGTTTCGTTCACCGTGACCAACACGGGCACGCGAGCGACTCGTGTCGATGATTGGACGGACCGCGTTTTCTTGTCGGTCGATACGTCGACGGATGCCTACGATATCGAACTGGGCAAGCTGCGGCATCGCGAGGTGCTGGCAATCGGTGATAGCTACGAAGTCAGTTTTCCGGTCCGAGTGCCTGACAACATTGGCGGCGACTTCAACTTGATCGCGTTCGTCGATGCGACCTTCGGTAGTGGAGGCTATGGACGTCCACTGCCCTATCCGGCAACCACAGGGCCGACGCGGTCTCGTCAAGTCGCTGACGCTGTGCTGGAGTTCGATGGCGAAGGCAACAACCAAGTTTCGGTGCCGCTGGATGTCAATTTTGTTCCAGCACCGGATCTGGTCATCGACTCGCTGACTCACACGGCCAGCGTTGATGTCGGCGACGATTTCACGTTCACCTACGTCTATAGCAACGATGGCGGCGCCGTACCGGATCGGCAGACGCCCTACTACGATCGCGTCTACCTCTCGCGAGATCGTTTCTTGGACGTTTCCAGCGACCATTACGTTCGGGAAATCAAGCGAACGGATCCGCTTTCGGCAAGCGAGACCGGTTCGATCACTCAAACCGTCCGCGTGCCGCGTGGGCTCGTCGGCGATTACTACGTGATCGTTGCCACCGATGTGCCGCGATCGTCACGGCCAGACGGCGAAGTGCTTGAGTCGAACGAAACCAACAACATCATCATCAGCGAAACGCCGATGCTGATCGTTTTGCCGCCGCCGTCTGATTTGCAGGTCATCGATGTTTCGACCGCCGCCTCGGGACAGGTCGGCGACATTTCCTCGGTCAGCTGGACGGTACAGAACACGGGTGAAGAACGAGCCCGCGCCCGAATTGCCGACGCGGTTTACTTGTCCGCTGACAACGTCTGGGACGTCGGCGACCTGCTGCTTGGACGCATCGACCCCATTGGCATCCGCACGCTCAATCCCGGCGAGACCTATTCGTCATCTCTCGATTTCGAAATCCCCGCGACGTTGCCGGGCGACTACCGCATCATCGTTCGCACGGACATCTTTGATGATGTTTTTGAAGGCGAAAATAATCGCAACAACGATTTGCCATCGGCCGATGCGATCAACGTGACGGTGCCGTTGTTGCGATTGGACATTCCGCTCGCCGATCAGTTGGCCGTTGGTGTTTCGCGACTATTCCAACTTGATACTTCGCCCGGTCAAACGATCCGCGTCGGCTTGGATAGCACGACGAACGTTGGATCGCATGAACTGTATGCCAAGCACGAAGCGTTGCCGAAGCCGTTCGACTTTGACGCCGCTTATCAAGGCTATTTGAAGGCCGATCAAACGCTGGTCATTCCGGAAACGCTGGGCGGGCGCTATTTCATTCTGGCTCGCGCCGGCATTCGCATTGATTTGGAAGACGAAACTTACGATCCGCGAACGCGCAGCGAGTATCCCGTCGAGATGACGGCGAGCCGTATTCCGTTCGGTATCACTGGCGTCACGCCCGATGCAGGCGGCGACGACCGATACGTCACCGTGACGATCACGGGAGCCGAGTTCCCTGCCCAGGCAGCGGTGCGTTTGGTGCGTCCGACCTATGCCGAGTTCGCACCGGTGGCGGTCACTCGGGTCGACGCGACCAAAATCATTGCCGTCTTCGATTTGCGTGACGCGCCGCACGGGTTGTACGACGTCCAAGTGCTGCACCCCGATGGTCGCCTTGCAGTGGATCCCTACCGTTTCCAAGTGGAATCCGCAGACCCGTTGGAAGTCAACGTGGGCGTCGGAGGCCCAAGTTTGGTCGGGCTAGGTGAAAGCGGTGCCTATGGCGTTGCCGTTCAGAACTTTTCCAACGTGGATACGCCGTACACGATCATCGAGTACGCGTTTCCCAATATCGAAAACACGTCGGGTCTGATTCGCGGCGAAGCGCTCGAATTCACGACCGGAGTGCGCGGTGATGCCGGAACCATATCGCCTCTGTTCGATTCCATTTCGACGTACGACACGTCCGGGATCACGCCCGAGCTAAACCTTGATGGGGTTTTGACGGCGCGGGCGGTGGCGTTCGATTTGCCTGCTAGTGGCGTGACCGAGCTGGGCGGACTTGTGACCGTCTATCCGGGACTGCGAGAAGAGTTGGAAGAAAATCCAAATTTCCTGCAGGAACTAAGCCCGTTTGATCTGGAGGACTTGGCGTTCGATTTCTATGTCACAGCGTCGGCGACGCCGCTGACCAGCGCCCAATACGTCGACTATCAACTCGGGGAAGCGGCCCGGCTTCGCGATGCGATCTTGGCCGATGCCACTGCGCCTGCGTCTCTGGTTTCCATCGCAGGCGACGGGGACGCGTTTGCCAATCTGTTTTTGTCGGCGCTGGCCGATGTCGGGTTGTTGCGTGCCGAGGACACGCCACCGACGGCTACGCCAACATCGGACAACGTCAATCTGTTCTTCAGTGCGCTGGGGGGACTGTTGGCAGGCGATTCCGGATCGGGAATCATCGACACCGCGGCGGCGGATTTGGATGAGGCACAAAAAACATTGGGGGATCTGGTCGAAAAGCTACGCGGCTACTTCGGACATACCGCGGATGTCCATGCGGGCGGCTCCGTTCCCCTGTTTGAAAAATACGACTTGGGACTGCCCAACCCGACCTCCTTTGTCACCTTCGAATTACGCGCTGTTCAGTTGGATGAATTGAATGGCGAGGTCGCAGACGACATTGTCTTTAATCTGGATGACTTGGGTCAGTTGATTGGCGATTCGATCACGATCACAGGTCCGACAGGCGTTACCGAAGCCAATTTTGTCCCGTTCGAAACGCCGCTACCGTACAGCGTGACGGCAACCTACGACCGAGGTTCCTCCGAAGCGGCTCGCGAGATTCGTATCATCGTCCCGATGGACGACACGCTTGACGAACGTAGTTTCCAGCTCGGAAACATCTCGCTGGGGGGGCGTAACATCACGCTGCCGCCCGGCCGTCCAAACTTTGTCGGTGAATTTGATCTCAATGTCGTCGAGGGTTACCAGCTGCAAATCACCGCTGGTGTCGATGCCAACACGCGAGTGGCGTCGTATCTGCTTCGCGCGATCGATCCGCGTGACGGATTGCCGCCGGTCGATTCGGATGTCGGTTTGCTGCAGCCCGGACAGTCAATCACCGTCGGTTTCTTTGCCAGTGTGAACGATACCAATGCCGCCGGCCAAACAGATGACCCGCAAACCGGCGATCTGATCCAGATGACCGCGCGAGTGATCATCGATGGATCGGCGCCGGTCGATAGCGAAGTCAGCTCGGCAACCTTGGACGCGATCGCGCCGACTAGCACCTTCACGGCCACACCGATTGGTGGCAATCGTTACCAATTGGATTGGTCGGCCGTGGATGATGTCGGTGGCAGTGGAGTCAGTTCGTATTCTTTGTTAGTGTCCAACGATGGGGGCAGCCGATTTCGAAGTGTGCTGTACCGAACCGCGACGACGTCTTACGTGTATGAAGCGGAAACCGGCCAGCAGCCGACTTTCTTGGTCCGCGCCATCGACGCGGCCGGCAACGTCGAACCGGTGGCCGATGGAGTCCGCGTTCCCCGGCTTTTGCCGGACATCAATCTAGGCAGTGCGCCGGCGGTCACGGTCGTGGTGGCCGAAGAACTGCCCGCCGCCCAGCCACAGGCGACCACCGTCGCCGATCGCCTGTTCGAAGAATCGGCGTTGGGGATCCCCGCGCGGACCAGTGCGACGCAGCCGAGTCGGTTTGCACGTGTCATCCGTCCATTGGCGGCTGAGCGTTTGGCGGTCATTCCAGGGTTGTCGGGGGCAGGGATCGGCGCGTTGGCGATGGCGGTGGCACCCGATGGCAGTGTTTACGTTTCCGGTGGATCTGGGCGGAACCAAATCTACCGTTTGACAACCCTGTCTAGCGAACCTGTTGCACTCGCGACGGGGACCCTGCCAATCTATGAGATGGTGTTCGACGCCGCAGGCCAACTGTGGGCATCGACCGGTGGCCAAGGGTTGCTGCAACTGGACCCCGTGACGGGTGCCGTTCTGGATGTCGTGGGCGCTGGTATCTCGTTGGGCATCGCATCGATTCCCGGCCAGAACGCGATCTACGTCGCCACCACCGGCGGGATCAGCCGCTTGGACACGGCGACTCGGAAATTGACTCCCTTCAGCAACGTTCGCGTTGATTCGATGGCTGTCGCCGCCGATGGCACGTTGTACGGGACGGCCTGGCCGTCTGCCGGGGATGTGCTGCGATTTGATTTTCGTGGACGCGCCGAAGTGGTCGCGCAAATCGATGGTGGGGCGGAATCGCTGGCGTTCGGATCCGCCGGGTCGCTGATCGAGGGAGCTCTGATCGTGGGCCACCAGAATCATGGAACCGTTTCCGTGATCGATCCTTTGTCGCTGCGTCAAACGGTCATCGCAAGCGGTGGTTCAGGTCGGGTCGAAGGCATCGAATCCCTTCCCGACGGTCGATTCCTGGTGACCCAAGGGGATCAGGTCGACGTGTTCTTTACGGTCGCGGCACCACGTGTGGTCGAGACCATCATCCGTGAAAACAATCGGGCCGCGTTGGTATTCGATGTGGCGCTCGATGCGCGTGATGGCGTCTCGCAAACCAGTGCGATTCGCGGTGCAAACTATACCTTAGTGAACAAGGTGACCGGCCAATCGGTTTCCATCGGTGCGGTCCAATACGATGCGGATTCCAGAACCAGCGAATTGCTGTTCGAATCGCTGGCACCGGCGGAATACGAGTTGACGGTGGCTCCGTCGATTGAAAGCGAACAAGGAATCCCGATCGGCGGAAATGGTTTCACAACGACCTTTCGCGTCTTCGAAGACGTTTCGATTGGCACCCGTGTCTCGTACGCCAACACGCGAGTGAATCGTGCTGATGGAACCTTGCTGTTCGATGTGATTGTTAGCAACACATCAGACTTTGACATTGCGGGCCCTATCAACGTTGTCTTTGATCAACTGGGGGATTCGTCCGTCGTCTTCTTTGGCAACGGTGGTGCGCCGGCGGGTGAGTCGGGCTATCAAGTTCTGGCAGACGGCACGGTTCTGGCTGCCGGTGAATCCTCGCTTGCCCAAACGGTCGTGATCGCCAACCCGAACCTATTGGATCTGAATTTCGATCCACGCGTGCTGGCGACGTTACCGCCAAACATGCTTCCCGAATTCCAATCGCAGCCATTGTTGGCCGCGACCGCCAACGCGGAATACGAATACGCCGCATCGGCGAGTGACCCCGACGGCAACCGGCTGACCTATGTGTTGACCGATGCGCCTGCCGGTGCGACGGTCGACCCTAACACCGGAAAAATCGATTGGATGCCGTCGAAAGGGGCGGACCCGACGACACAGTTCGAACTGCGCGCCTACGACGCTCGCGGTGCGTTCGAACGACAGGTGTGGACGGTGGATGTGACGGGCGCCAACCGTGCTCCCATCCTGGCTGCCGTCGAGGATCGGCTTGCCACCGAAGGCGACTTGATCGAGATCCCCGTTAGCGCGTTCGATCCCGATGGAGATCCGCTGTTCTACTTCGCGGATAACTTGCCGCCCGGTGCCGTCTTTGATTCGGTGGGGCAGGCACTGCGTTGGCGCCCAGGCGGCGATGACGCAGGTGTCTATGAAAACATCAAGTTGATCGCCAGCGACGGGTTTGTCGAATCGATCGTGTCGTTGGAAATCGTGATCGCAAACAACAACGTTGCACCCACCCTAGCGCCGATTGCCGATCGCACAATCAATGAAGGGGACGCGATTTCGTTTCGTTTGTTCGGAAGTGACGAAGACGGCGATCGGCTGCGGTACGTGTCGCCCAACTTGCCACCGGGGGCGTTCCTGGATCCAAACACCGGGCTGTTCGAATGGACGCCTGGATTTGACCAGCATGGTGTTTTCGACCTGAAGTTTTTCGCTGATGACGGAACCTCGCTAACGCAGGCAACGACTACGTTGACGGTCAACAACATCAACGGCCCGGTCACGTTCCCCACGATCAATGAATTCACGATCTTCGAAGGGCAGCCGCTACAAGTTCGCGTTGCCGCGTTCGATCCCGAGTTCCCGGTGGCTCCCACGAATCCGCTTGCAACCAGTGAAGATTTCTTTGTCGACTTCGAAGGCTTGCTGCCCAACCTGACGTACTCGCACGGCATCTTGCCCGCCGGTGCGACCTTTGATGCCGAACGACAGATCTTTGCATGGTCGCCATCCTTTGATGCCACCGGTTCCACGGAAACGCAGCGCTACGAAATCGCCTTCACCGCCACCGACGATGGTGATGGAACCGGCACGCCAACCAGCGACACGGTGACGCTGGCCATCAATGTCCGCGACGCAAATTTTCGTCCGGAAATTCCAGCCATCGACAACAAGGTCGTGCCGGTCGGATCGACGTTGGACATTCCGATCGTGGCGACCGATCCGGACGGAACCACGATCGCGTTGGGCGTGAAAATCGGCCAAGCGACGGTGCTGCCCACCTGGGCGACCTTCACTGACAACGGGGATGGAACGGGACTACTATCGGTTTCACCCCAACCGGGTGATCGCGATGACTACCTGGTCACCGTGACCGCCACCGAAGCGGCCGGCGAATCGCCGCTGGCTGAATCGGTTCAGTTCATTTTGCAAGCGACCAGTGTGAATGAGCCTCCCAAGCTGGCACCCGTCTTCGATTCGGTCGCTTTGGTCGGTCAGCCCTTTACCTTGGTTCTGGACGTTAGTGACGCCGATCAAGATCCGCTGACTTTCACGACCAGCACGCTGCCGGCCGGTGCCACCTTTGTCGAAAACGATTTCTATGGGCGGGCCACCTTCCAGTGGACGCCCACCGCAGCGGATGTCGGTTCGACGTCGATCACTTTCAACGTATCCGACAGTGGCAATGAAGGTGCGGGCAGCGTACTGAGCGACACCGGCAGCATCACGTTGACGGTTCGCGACAGCAACACGCGACCAGCTTTGCAGCCCATCGGATCGCAAACGATCGCCGAAGGTCAAACCTTGACCGTCCATGCCGTTGCCACGGATGCCGAAAACGACAACGTCCATTTTGCCGCCGCTCTGGTTGTCGGTGCGACGACGGGCAGGTTGCCCGCGGGAGCCGGTTTCGATGCCGCAAGCGGTACGCTGACTTGGACGCCTTCGTCGACGCAAGCCGGCACCTATCGAATCCGGATCACGGCGACCGACGGAGCCGGTTCGCGCAGCGATGATGTGTTGATTACCGTCAACAACACGAACCAACCGCCTGTTCTGAACACACTGCCGAAACTGTTTGCCCGCGAAGGGGATCAGATGGTGTTTGCGATCAGCGGTGGCGACGCCGATGGCGAATCCTTGATCTACAGCTACACCGGTGACGTGATCAATGGATTTCAATTCAGCCCCGAATCTCGCACGGTGATTTGGGATGTCGATTTTGATTCCGCGGGCGACTACGTCTTGCCGTTTGAAGTGGCGGACCCTAGCGGCGGACGTGACACGTTAGACGTCCAGGTGCAGGTTTTGGCGACCAACCGCGCCCCGTCGATCGACGTACCCCAGCTTCGCAACGCACAGATCGGCGAAAGTTTCTCGTTGGTGATCCCGACGGCCGACTTGGACGGTGACAGCGTGACGTTGACGGCAACCGATTTGCCAGATGGTGCGACACTGAATGTGGTCGGCGGCAACAGTGTGTTGGAGTGGACGCCGCAAAGTTTCCAAGCCGGCACGTATACGGTGCGGTTGATCGCGGATGACGGACAGATTCAAACACGGCGTGCTTTGACATTGGAAGCATCGTTGCAGCCGGTTTCGCCGGACCTGCGAATCGTGCTGACACCTAGCTTCCCCGCGACGCCGGGCCAGACCATCACGATCGAGCCGATTGCCGACAGCGATGTGACGATCGGCGAAGCGACGCTGACTGTCGATGGCAACACGATCAACCTCGATTCGCTGGGCCGTGGCACGTTCGTCGCTGATGCCCCCGGTCGCTATGAGGTGACGGCAACAGTCACGGACATCGAGGGACGCACGACGACATTGACGCAGCCGATCTTTGTTCGCAACCTCGCCGACCGTGCGGCGCCTAGGATCGAGATCACCGAATTCACTCCGCCGATTGTCACCGGCACCCGTGACATGATGTTCGACATCTTTGATGACGGGCTGGCGGAATACAAAGTTGAACTGGTTCCGCAGGGCGGTGGCGAAGCGACGTTGCTACGCCAGGGGACGACCAGCATTGTCCGGCTGGTGACCATTGACCCCGCCAAGTTCGAGAATGGTTTTTACACCGCACGAGTGACCGCGAGTGATTTTGGCGGTTTAACGTCGGTGAAGACCTTCGACCTGGAGATCAATTCCGCCGCCAAGTCGGGTGCGGTGGAAGAATCGTCGACCGACCTTTCCATGTCGTTGGCAGGCATCGACCTTGATGTCACGCGGCTCTACAGCTCACTTCGTTCCCACGACAGCCAGTCCACCTTTGGCGCCGCCTGGTCGTGGCCACTGATCGATCCACAGATCGCCGTTGGTGTGGAACAGCGTGACGCCTTCGCCGGATACGCCGATGGCACGCGGTTGTACCTGACGCTGCCAGATGGTCAGCGAGTGGGCTACACGTTCGCGCCGACCGAACTGACCAATGCCGCCTCGGGCGTGCAAACGTTCCAACCCGCCTGGACCGCGGATGCGGTAGTGACGTGGTCCCTAGAAAGTGTTGCCAGTGCACCCCTGCGCCGCGCCGGCAACAAGTACTTCGTTGTCGGCACAGGGTTGCCGTATTCGCCAACGATCGCCGAGGGAGTCGCCTTCACGCTGGTTGATCCGGGCGGCAAGCGACATCAGTTCACTCAGAAGACGCCCGGCGCCTTCACGCTGCATCGGATCGCGGCAGCCGATGGCAGCACGTCGCTGCGAGTCACCGACAGCGGCATCATCGCACCCGATGGATCACGCCTGACCATCGTCCGAGACAGCGACGGGCAAATCAACGAACTGGTCGGACCGGACGGCCAGCATGTCGTGTATCGCTATGACGATTCTGGGCAAATGACAGTTGCCATCGATGCGGCATCCGGAGATCGGACCTTCTTTGCCTACGGTAGCGAAGGCCGGCTGACAACGATCGCGCCGACCCATGCGGTTGGCACGCTGCGAACGTACAACGGCGACGGCACGGTCGAGACTCAGTCGACAATCGAGCCACACATTGGCGGCACGCGAGCGTTGATTGCCGCCCCGGTGACCGGCACGCTGACCGCCGGCGAAACCGACCGCTACGCCTTCACCATTACCGCCGGCGAACTACGAACCAGTCCCACCGGCAGCTTGACGATCGGCATCGAAGTGACTTCGCCCGATTTCACGCCAAGCACGTCACTGATCACGATTAGCGAACCCGGCACGTACACCTTCCCCATCGTCGGTGACGGCCCCGGCGCATACACCGCATCACTATTCCTGGCCGGCGACGTCAACAACGACGGCCAAGTCGACGCCAACGACAACCCGACGCTAGCGGCTGCGTTTGGCTTTGTTGCTAACCAACCACCAGGCTCGGTCACCACCGCTGATTCGATCATCGCCTTTGCTGGCGACCCGATCATTGTTTCGCCGGCCAACGGTGCGATCGATCCAGAATCTGATCCATTCTTCGTTCGATCTGTTCAAGCCGGATCATCAGTACTGATACCGCTCGGTGGTGGTCTTTATCGTCTTGATGGCGCGACTGAAAACATCAGCGTCGACTACGTGCTTGACGACGGCCTGCTATCTTCTGCGGGCGATTCGATATCGATCGATGTGCTTTCAGCGGACCCAATTCAGGTAGACCTGGTTGTGACATCGCTTTCGCTGCCCGTCGGTCAAACGGGACAAGTGCAAACCACCTTCACACTGGCAGACGCCCGAGTGTTGCCTGCGGACTTTGGTGATCCAATTTACGTGTCGCAAAACCCCGACGTAGCGTTAGTGACGGACCGAGGGCAAATCCTCGCTCAATCGCCCGGACATGCGGTCATCACTGCGACCCTACATGGATTGACTGCCGCGATGGTCGTGTCGGTCGACACAAATGACAATCGCGAAGTCGAGTTCTTCCCTACGTCGTATCTGGTCGATCTAAATCAAACACGCCAGTTCACTGTGCGAACGCCTGGTGAAGCGACGGAGATTTTGGACATCACGGCATCTTCATCTGGTTCGACGTACATCTCCAATGACCCGACAACGGTATCGATCGATGCAGAGGGATTGCTGACACCGGTTGCGGCAGGATCCACCTTTGTAACGGTCGTGAACGGTGGCCGGATTTCACGAGTACCAATCACGGTACGTCCACCAGTGATGGGCACGGATTCGGTGGATGCAAATGGTGCGGCCGTAACGAATGCCGAAGGTATGGTGTTGTCCGTTCCCGCGGGTGCGCTGCCCGAAGGCACCGAGGTCGCGATCAATGCCTTTACCGGCGCGTTACCTGTTGGGTTGCCCGACGGCTTTAACTTGTCGTCTTCATTCTGGCTAGATACCCAAGGCAAGCCAGCCGACATTCCGTTGGCGATCTCAGTGCCCAATACGAGCGGGTTGCCAGCGGGATCGGATGAATACCTCTTCCAGTTGATGGACGTTCTGGGGACCGACGGCGAGTTAACAGCCGAATGGGTATTGCTTGACCATATGGTCGTTGGAGTTGATGGCCAAATACGAACCGCGTCGGCTGGCTACGAAGGAGCAAGGATGGCCGACGATCGAGGTGTATTCATTCGGCCGGCTGTTGAGGGACTGATGGTCACAGCATCTCCCAACCTCGCGACGCTTTCGTTTGCACTGGGCCAAATGGCGGAGCGAGCGAGAACACGTGTCACCGATTCACATGGGAAGACTTACAACGTTATTCCGGGTTTGTTCGGTGACTTCTTAGTTCCGGTGGTTTCCAATCGCGACTACACACTGCAAGCTCTCGAGTACGATGGCACCGGATTGGTGACGGGATCGGAAAACCAGTCAATTCGTGTTGCTCAAGGTGAAATTGCGAACGTCGGATTGTTGGTTACACCGACGCCGCCGAAACCGGTTGGCATCCAACGTCCCAATATCACATCGGCCAAAGTGGTGATCGGTTCGGACGGAAGTGGAACGCCGATGCTAGAACTGGAAGGCGATCACTTTACCGTCAGTGGAGGCCAGTTTGGCATTGTTGGTGCGCGAGGATCGTCGTCGGACGACTTAGAAGTCCGATTCATCGTGGGTGGAAAGGATGTTGTCAATTTCCCGATGCCCACCGTTGTCCTGGGTGGCGTTGATGCCGTCGTCAATGGCAGCGAAGGTGTGTTGGAGGGACGTGTCGATGGGCCGGCCAAACTGACGATTCCGATTCCTGACACCGTATTGTTGGGGACCGCGAAGATCCAATTGGTGCGAAAAATGAACCTTCGGCGCGGCGGTGAAGTCGTCGAGCGCGAATTCATCAGTGGCGATGTCGTTCTAAGAGGCGGTGGCATTAGCCGACTTGGCGACCGATACGCTTTTGCGGCCTTGCCAAGCATCGGTGAAATCACCGTGATCGATACGACCCAAACGGAATCCATCGATATCACGGGACCAAAGATTTTCCAAGGCACTCAGTTGGTCCTTGATAACTTGGCCGCGTTGCTAACCAACCAATTTGAAATTGGCGATTTGGATCCGTTCGGAGGTCCGAACACGCAGACGATTCCCGATCCGAAAGAGGTCGCACGGATAAAACTGGAAAGCTTGAATAGCTTTCCTGCGCCGCGTGGGGTGTTCCTGACGCGAGACCAGTCGCGAGGCTACGTGCCGTTGGAACGCGCAGGTAGCGTCGCTGTCATCGATGCGGTAGCGCTGCAGCAGATTGATACGCGGCCCGACGATTCTGGATTTGGCAGCGTCAACAATCCAACCGATGGCGTGAACAATATCCTGTTGCCCGTGGGGGCCGTGCCTTTTGCCGCAGTCGCCGATCACCAAGGCCGACGGTTGTTTGTAAGCGATCGGATACGTCCGAACATCTATGTGGTTGATATCGACATCGAATCAAGCACCTACCATCAAGTTGTGCGTGCGATTCAAGCCGACTACGCGGACGTGCCGATCGGCTTCCGTGGCTTAACGGTCAGCAGTGACGGCAAGGTCCTGCTAGCCGCCGCGCCCGCGCGAACGTTCTTTGAGTTCGGGAATGCCGGAAACGGAAATGTGATTGCCTTCGATTTGGAATCGACAAATTCGGACGACGTTTACGACGAAAAGCAAATGACCGTCGTCGAAGTCGCATCCAGCCCGTTGAATCTGACGCCCGACACCAGCAACTCGGATGTGATCTACGTCACCGATCACCTTGCCGACAACGAAGGTGTTTCGATTCTCACCCGGCGAGAATTGCCTTCGGAAACAGGGCCGCCGCGGATCGAGTACGACGTGGAAACAATTTCGCTGTTGCCGTTGGGCTTGCAAGATGTCGCGCGTGGCCGAGCCGATCAAGTATTCGGAATTTCGAATGCGCAAGGGTTGACCTACGTCCCGGAGAACGAATTTGGTTTTCAGCTCAATGAACAAGGCCAACCTGAACTCGTATCACCCCATCCACCATACTTGATTGTTTCGGGTTTCAACCGTTTCGAACCTGGCGATCCCAAGCATGATCCAACCTTTCCGTTGGGGATCACCAGCCATCCATCGGTCACCATCAACACTGCCAACGGCGTCAAGACGCGACCGTTCCCGGTCACCGCTGGCAGCAATCTGGGCTTGATCCGATTGCCCGGTCGCGAAACGGCGCAAGGCGAATCACCGCGAATCGTCGCCGGTACCCGTAACGTGCCCGCGGCGTTCGCTGACAACGTTGACTACACCCGAAACTTGGGCGGTTTAGTACTGTCGCCCTACACGGCCGCCAGAGGAATCTTTGGATTCAGTCTCTCGGAAATGATTCGGACGGTCGAACAACAAACGCAACTCGACGAACTGGCGCAGTTCTTCAATGGTCCCTCCTTTGTGGATCTGCCAGCTGACGCACCTCAGGGCAGCCCGCTATCGTTGATCCCCATTGACGACATACGCCCGGGTCTCGCCCTCGCTGGCGATTTTCGTTTTTTCTCTCGAGAAATCGCCAACCCCGATTCCGATCAGCTCAATCCCGCGGGCGAACCCTACAGTGCGTTGTTTTTCGGTGTACCTGATACATCGCCGATCGGTACGCAGCACGAGCCTGGCGAAAACCCGTTCGCACCGATCGCCACGGGTGCGGCTGTTAGAGGTTTGGCGGTTCAACGCTTGCCCGCTGCGCCCGCTTTCCCAGAAGACAATGAATACAACCAACGCGTCAACCTATGCGAAACCGGCGCTGCGAACTGTTCCCGAAAAGAGTCGATCGGCGTGAGCGCAAATGCGGAACTTCACAGTGGTGTCGTTCACGAGTCGCACGGCATCGCGTCCTACACCAGCGGCGGCATTTCTCGCAATCTAGTTTTTCATTACGACTCGTTGCGCGCGAACCCGAAACCCATTCTGCACTTTGAATTCAATGATGCCAACATCGACCAAGTCAACCCCGTCATTTTGGCGAGACTGACCGCAACGCTTGACGGAGTAGAGTATCAAGCGGATGGATACGAGATCGACAACGCTGGAGTGAATCGCGGCCTGACCGGTGGTGAAAACTTCTTCAAGCTTCCCGACGGAAAGCTGGACGAAGGTTTTGGTGCCGCACTTCAGATCGATTTGACCACTGCCGACAGCGGCGTTTACGAGTATCGTTTCGAAGCCGGCGTTTACGACCAAACGACCGATCGCCGATTCATTGGCGAAATGGGCGAGTTCCGTGGCCAACTGCCAGTCGTCAATGACCGAGAGGGAATCTTCGGTGCCGGCTGGGGACTGGAAGGCCACTATCGAATCTATGATCTGGGGGGGGCCGCTGCGTTGGTCGTCAACGGTGACGGCAATGAATCGATCCGCAACATTGTCGATTCGACCACCACACCAACTGATCGCCCATCGGGGGATCGATCTTCGCTTTTCCGGAACGCCAACGGAGGGTATACGCTGGGCAGCCCCGATGGCACGCTTCGCCAGTTTGATGCCAAAGGCAAGATGACAGAAGTCGTGGATCTGTTTGGGAACAAAACAACTTACAGCTATTCCGGCGACAAACTGCAAAAGATCACGGACCCATTCGAGAAATCGTTCGAATTCACTTACCAAGGCGATCAGGTCAGCTCCATCAAAGACCCTGCTGGACGAGAGACAAAGTTCACTTACGACGCCAACGGCGGACTGATGAAGATCACGGACGCAGATGAATCAGTCCGTCAATTTAAGTATGACACCGATCTTTTGATGACAGAACAAACGCACAAACGTGCGACCGTCGTCGCCGCAGCCAGCGCCGAATCGTTGACTGACAATTTTAAAGAAACATTCAACTATACCTTCGCAGGCCGTTTTGAGAGTTCCAAACGAATTGACGGACGCGATCTTGAAATGGAACCAGCCCAGATGCTGGGGCTGTATAAATCGGACGAGACCAACAACCCGGACAATGTGCGGTCGAAAGCCGTTGAACTGAAACCGATTCGTGTCCGCTATCGCGACGCGGATGGCACCGACCAATTTAGTCGCGTCGATGTGTTCGGGCTCTATCGCGACACGTCGGACAATCAAGACGGCATTGGTGAGACAAGACGAAGCGTCACGGTTGTGCGTGATGCAGAAAACCGCATCGAAACCGAATTGTTCAGCGACGAAACGCTCAGTGACGCCACCGCGACAACCTACGAATATGATTCCAATGGCGAACTCACCAAAGTCACCGATCCCGGCGGGCAAGTAACGGAATTTAGGTACACAAGTGTCTCGCATCCGATCGACAGTCGATTCAACTACACGTTCCAGTCCAAGCACATTGCACCGGACGGAATCACGACGGACTACACGTTCGAAAACAATGGAAAGACGCGTAAGACGATTTTGCGATCGACACTCGGCGATGTCACCAAAACTCAGGTCTATGATGACAAAGGACGACTGTCAACAGAAAGCGATGGGCTGAACCGGGAAGCCAAATTTACGTACGGCGGTACGCTAAGTAACTTGATTAAAATCGATTACCCAACCGACGCCGACACTCCTGCAACGAATTCGACGTTCGCTCATGACGCCGCAGGCAACATCGCTGGGCAATCCAACACGCTTGGCCACCGACTGGGAAATACTTACGACGCGATGAATCGGCTGAAGTCGGATGTCGCGCCGGACGGAACCGTGCTGCGGACGTATAACCGCGATGCCGCTGGCAACATTCGCAGTGTTGTTGATGCCGCCAACGGGACGGAAGAATTCACTTACGATGTGCTGAACCGACAAATCAGTCGCACTGACGTGGCCGACAACACCTTGCGATTCACCTACACCTATGGCGGACTGCTGGACACAACGATCGATCCAGAAAACCGCGTCATTCAAGATCATGATTACAACAGCGACGACGAACTGATCACGACGATCGCATTCGGTGGTGGCAAACTTCAGTACACCTACCTGCGCGGCAATCTGGTTTCGCTTAGTGACGAAAGAGGCTTTGTCTCCACGTCGATCTTCAATGAAAAGAATCAAGAGCGTTTTACGACCGACGCCGAAGGCAATAAGACCGAGCGGACTTTTGACGATCGTGGTAGGTTGAAAACCATCAAGGATCCTCGAGGTCTGGTTACTGAATTCGGCTACAACGATCGTGGTCAACGCACCACCGTCACCAGCGCGAAGGGAACTGTGGCGGAACAGGTCGTGAAGTACACGTTCGACCCGATCGGAAACGTGACTCGCGAAGAAACCACTACCGACGACGGCACTCGAGTGATCACGCGAAAATACGACGCGCTGAACCGAGAGATCGAAACAAAGATCGGCGTCGGAACGAGTTCAGAATCCGTCGCCACCAAGAAGTACGGACTCGACGGCCGACTGTCACAACTGGATCATCCAAACGGGTTGGTTCAAACGTACGCCTACACCGATCGCGGTCAAATTTTGAAAGTGACCTACACGGGGCCGGATCTTCCCAATGGTCCCCTTGAAGAGAGATTCGAGTACGACAGCATGGGCAACCTGACCCGACGGATCGCCCAAGACGGACGAATCACGGAACTTGGTCGAGACCAAACGCAGCGTGTCACGTCGATGCGAATCTTGGACGCCAGTGAAAAATTGCTGATGGAAACGCGGTACACGAAGTACGATTCACAGAACAACCTTACCGAACGCATTGAACCCAACGGGGCCATCACGACTTTCCAATACACGCCGCTGGGGCAAATCAGTGAGACCAAGTCGACTTTCGGTAATCAGGTCGTCGCATTGGAAACGACGACCTACGACAAAGCTGGGAACGTCGTGACAAGGACCGGATTGGACGGTCGTGTGACCACGTACGAATACGACAAGAACAATCGCGTCAGGCTTGAAAACGTCGGCAGCAATACCCGCCAACCCAAAAAGACAGAGTTCGAGTACTGGCCCGACGGTAAAGTCAAAAGCCAAGTGCTGACCGTCACGGGCGTTAGCGAAAACCATTCGCGACAAACCATTTATGACGACGCCGGCCGTCTGGACCGAATCATAGACGGAACGGGCGCGGACGCAGCGACGACACGGTTCGAATACGGGGCGTCAGGTGAAGTCAAGCGAGAAATCAGCCCGACCGGCATCACCAGCGAATATGATCGTGATGTGCTTGGCCGAATCACCAAGGTGACGATTGCGAAAGGCACCAGCGACGAATACTCGGTGTCCTACGAATACAATGCGGCGTCGATGGTCAGCGCCATCACGACCGCGAACAACACTGGCAATGGCGTCGCCAGCGAGCGGACTGAATACGATTACGATTCACTCAATCGACGCAAAGCTGTTCGAGTCGCCGCGGGCACTGCGGACGAACGATCGACGCAATACGTTTACGACACCTCTAATCGCTTAGTCGAAACCCGCGTCAATGCTGGTGCCGGCGTCGTGCTCCGAACGACAACCGAATTTGATGACTACGATCGAATCATCGAATCGGTGCAAGGTGCCGGAACCCCCGACGCCGTGACCACAGCCAGCACTTTCGTTGGTTTTGAATTGACTCAGGTCACAACATCCGGAAACGGCCAGAGTGACACGACTCGCTACGAGTACGATACCGCCGGACGCACGATCGCAGAGATTACCGGAGCGAATACTCGAGAGCAGTTTCGATTGGAAACCGACTACGACGACCTCAGTCGGCCCATGTTGACTCGTCAGATCACCGGCCTGGGGGATGCTGCCAAGACAGTCGAAACGACCATCGAGTACGACGAACATAGCCGATTGGATTCTCGCACGACGGCGGGATCGACTGAGCAATTCGGGTACGACGAAGCGGACCAGTTGACTTACCGAATCGAACCCGATGGTCGACGCACTGAATTTGAATTCGATTCCCTTGGGCGGATGTCGCAAGTCACCACCGCGGTGGGCAGCGCAGCTCCGTTAACACACACAATGATGTACGATGCGGTTGGCAACGTTTTGCAGGAAATCACACCGGCCGTCACGACTAACTACGGCTACAACGATCTGAATCAAAAGATCAGCCGCACGGTCAGCTCCGACGGACTTTCGCAAACCGAAACGTTCGAATTTGATTCGCTCGGTCGCCCCACCAAGATCATCGATACGTTGAATAATGCATCGATCTACTCGTATACTGTCGCCGGAGAACTAAAAACCTTCACCGACGCTCGTGGCAATTCGACAACCTACATCCATGATGCGGCGGGACGTGTCACAACCGTCGATGGTCCGGGAGGATTTGATAGTAACTTTGGCTACGACGCGTTGTCGCGAAAGACGGAATTGACCGATTCGATCGACGGTCAACAACGGTTGTTCCAATGGTCGTATGACCCCAGTGGACGTGTGGCTTCGGTGACCGACCCGCTGAATTTGGTGACAACGTTCGGATACGACGGACAGAACCAGCTTTCGACTGTTACCGATCCCGCTGGTTACCAAAGCAGCAGTGTGTTTGATGGTTCTGGTAACTTGATCGCCGAAAGCGATCCCAACATCGGCGCAGCGCCGCAGTACGTGCTGCAGCGAACCTACAATGATCTGAATCAATTGATCTCTACGTCCATTAATGGAAACGCAGTCACCAATGACTACTACGACAGCGGACTGTTGCGTGAAACCACCACACACCGTGGCGCGACGTCTTACACCTACGACGATCAATACCGACTGCTAACCATCGATCGACCGGGGCCGGGCGAAATCACTTATACCTACGACGCTAAGGGGCGTTTGGAAACGATTACCGACCCTGGCGACAATACGACGACCTATGTTCGTGACGGCCTTGGACGCATTCTGACAGCGACGGATGCGGCGGGCAGCGTCACGACTCTTGGCTACGATGAAGCATCTGGTTTGACGGATCAAACCTTTGGCGACGGATCTAAAATTGAACGCGACTACGACGAACTAGGGAAAGCCCAAGCCGAAAGGTGGCTGGATGCAAGCGGTACGCTGGTCAATACCATCACGTCGTCCTTTGATCAATTGAATGTTCTGGATGTGATCTCGGGGGTGGATTCGACCATTGACTATGACCATGACGATGCGGGTCGGTTGATTCGCACCACCGAAAGCCAACCTGGTCTTCCCCCAATTGAAACACTGTTGACCTATACGTTGCTGGATCAAGTTGACACGGTGACCCGAAGAATCGGCAGTACCACGATCGCGGCCCAAGACTACGACTACAACAGTGCCGGTTGGATTGAACAGCTCAGCGAGACCGTCGGCGGTCGCACGTTGGCAAAGCGACTGACTTATGACGTTGCTGGGCGATTGGAGACGGTGGGGCGTTTGGACGCCGGCGCGGCCGTGCTGACGACCACTTATCAATATGGTGCAAGCGGATTGCTTGAATCGCTTGTGCACACAGACGGTGCCGGACAAACCGTTGCGTCGGAGGCTTACACACGCGACCCAGACGGAAGATTAGCGACCCGTACCGATTCGTCGGGCAATGTTACAACATTCGTCTACGACGGCATCGGTCAATTAGTGTCGGCTGATCACTCGGACCCAACTCGCAGCGACGAATTCTATTCCTACGATGCAGCGGGCAATCGGACGACGTCTTACCTGAGTTCGACGCACGTCGTGACACCAGCGAACCGTCTGGAGGCCGACGACCGTTACAGCTACGCCTACAATGACGCCGGATTGCTAGTCGTTCGCGTCGACACGAGCGACCAGACGCGTCAAACTTACTCGTATGACCCGCGGCAACGCCTGACGCAGGTACAGACATTTGACGCCGCAGGCGTGCTGCGATCTGAATCTCGTTACCGCTACGATTCGTTGAACCGGCGCGTCGCCAAATACGTTGACGCCGACGCAACCGACACCGCGGATGGCGCGTGGACACTGTTCGTTTACGCCGGTGGCGACGATGTGATTGCGGAATACACCGACGCTGATGGTCTCGACAGCGGTGCGGCGCCCGAACTTTCGCGACAGTACTTTCATGGCACCACGTCCGACGAAGTTTTGGCGGACACCGCCGCCGACGGGACTCTGCAGTGGTACTTGGCCGATCAAACGCATTCGACGACCCACTTGGTCGATGGCACCGGCAATGTGATTGAACGGGCGACCTACGACAGCTTTGGTAATGCCGTTGGGGGGCCGCTGGATGGTTCACGTTACGGATTTACCGGGCGTGAATACGATGCCGAAACCGGACTTTACTACTATCGCAATCGATACTTCGACACCAACACCGGTCGTTTCCTGACTCCGGATCCAACCGGCTTGTCGGGCTTGGATGAGAACCTGTACCGCTACGTTCACAATGATCCAGTCAATGCGATCGATCCATCAGGATTGCAAGCCGCATCGCTGACGCGGAGAGAAGAACTGGACCGAACGCTGGGGCAATCGTTCAATCTGCAGCCAACGATCTCTACTCAATTGGGCGATGCCTACTTGGCCCAGTCGACGAATAAATGGAATGCGTACTACGACAACTACGGCATCCGTGCACCCTTTGTCTTTGCCGCCGATGTAGGTATCGACTTGCTGTCGATGGGCGTGGACACTGTGAAAGAGCTTGGAATAGGGGCGATTGATTTGGTTGGGTATTCAGTGACCGCGCAAAAAAACGCGGTGCGATCATTGGTCAATTACATCCCTGGCTACGATCTTTCCATCACGGGTTACCAGCCACTTGGGAACATTGTTCCTGGATTGGTCGAGATGACTCAGCTGAACAACCAGCAACGTGACATGCAAGGCAATGTGTTGCGGTACATCACTGGACCGGGCGAAACATTTTTTGAAGTGGTTGGCGCGGGTCTTGAGTCCGTTGTTACCGCTCCTGGGAACTTCGTGTTAGGTGTCTTGGAGGGAGATTCCCAGCGGGCCAGCCAAGGTATCTTTGATCTTGTCACCGCGCTTCCGCCGGCAAAAGTTTCCGCATTTGGCAAGACAACCGCACGTTCGTTTGGTCGTGCCGCCGTTGCCATTCGCGGGGGAGAATCTCTGACGACCGTTGGCAAAGGCGTTGCGATCGAGATCGGGCAAGAAGCTGCCAAGATCATCGACTATGCCAACACCAGTGCCTACAACCAAGTCGTGTCCGTTGTAGACAAGATCAAATATGCATCCAATGTATCCGGAGCCTTTTGGCGCCTCTCAACTGGCACCAACTCGGTTCGCTACAGCAACTTGATCCAAGCCGCGATGGCCCGCGACGGACTGAAATTCTCGCAGCGAACGCAGCGAACGCTGCACAGCATCCTGGCGGTGATGGAAGAAGCCGGCAGGCTTCACGACCCGCGCAACACGATCACAAGCGCCGGTGTGATCGGAAAGCACTGGGATTTCGCCGCCAAGCAAGCAGACTTTGATCGCATCGCTGTCATTGGTCAACGCATCGAAGACTTTGTTGGTCGAGCGGCCGATTTTCCGCTGACAGACCTGATTCGTCGTGGACGTGCTTTGACCAAGATTCGGCAACTCAGTGCAACGTTGGCCAAAGCCGGTGTCGACGACTTGAAAAGTATCGCACTGCTAACCAATCTGGTCGAAAGACACCGATTCTCGATGTCGGGCCCTTGGAGGGAATTGGTAGAGGGAATTGAGAAACTGGATGTTAATAGGGTCGACGACATCAAGACATTCTTGAACGCCCCCTTTATCAGCAAGGAGCTTACCGAAGGCGCCAAGGAAATCGTGCAGGGGCTGAACAAGACAGGTTCGACGCTTTCCGGTCTGGACGTCGGCGATTTTGTAGCGTTTGTGTACCGCGGCACCAGCGGAGCATCGTTGGAACAGATCGCCTATCGCGCGAACTTTGTCGAAGCAGTTTTTTCCGGCGATGTGCACACGCTGAGCAAGCAACTGCTGTCGCCAAACCTAGCCTTTCGCACGCTGTCGGATCTTTACAAAAGTCCGCTTTCGGACCTCAGCGATATCGATTTCAACATCGTTATTCGCGGCGGTGGCGACAAATTCCGAGCGCTCCACCAGGAAGGATCGGTGTTGTTCCCTGGACGCGACCAACCACAGAGCTTGAAAGGTGGCGTCGCGGTTGGTCAAGTCGTGAAATTCATTCAACAGGAAGGAAATCTTTCTGCTGCTAACCAAGCGGCCTATCTGCGAATTATCAATGACACGTCGATCAATCCACCAATCGAGATCTATTACCAAGATGCGATTGAGTTCGCCAACCTAAAGGACATTGACCAGCTCCGCAGCGCGCAAATTCGAAAGGGAGCCGTTTCGATTGCAAGAAACGCCAGTGGTGAAATCGAAGTGTTTGCTAATCGTTCACTGTTGTTCGAGGGAACGTTTCTGGAAAAAGTCGCGGACGAAGTAGGCGGAGGATTCCGATCGACTCTGAACCTTGGACTGAAAGGCAGCATTGCAAACGGTCGTTCGGCCGGTCAATTGGTTGCAGACGGCTACGTAACACCACGCGGATTGTGGCTGCCGGATCATTCTAGCGAAGTGGTTGCGACAGATGATAATCTGATTCGATTGACGATCGATGAGACGACGACATTGTGGTTGGATCCGAGCTTGCTAGATCTAACCGACACCAGTTCGTGGCGAAGTCAGCTTGCGGTTGTTGTCAATGATTGGGAACTAGCACTCGATCGCGATCTGCCAAGCATGGATATCGTATTGGCAGCCGCTGATCTTCCCAATGGGCAACTGGGCGAAGCGTCGCTGGCGAATATTTCAGATGGTCAGTGGCTGCTAGCGCAGATTGATATCGACCGTGATGCTGCATCGCAAGGCTGGTTTGTTGATCCAAGCCCACGGGTTGACGAAGAATTCAATCAGCCGGAGACAACCGTTAGTGGGTTCGATCTAAAGTCGTTCCTGACTCACGAGATTGGTCACGTGCTTGGATTCAGTCCGGTTTACGATTCGTTTAGTCAGTTATTGGTGACACCATCGAGTGGCAAACCGTTTTTGGCGATCGACGGCAAGTCCTATCGGCTTGATGCCACTGGCAACGAACTTTCAATCGACCATTTTCCCGACGCTGTGCTCGCATCGCCTCTGCAACCTGGCGTACGCCGTAACATCACGACCGTTGATGCCGATATCATCGGGCAGGTTATGAACCAACCTCAGTGGTGGACTTGGGCCGAAGAAAAACACCACTTGGGCAACCTGATCGAAGGCGTGACGCTCGGGTTCACGCCATTGTCCACCGCGATCAGCACCGCGAATTTGCCGATACCATCATTGGTTGAGCTGGATGCTTTGGCCGATCAACGCGACGGCCGCTGGGTCACTCTTGGCGACATTTCGACTACCGACGGCGTGGCCACCATCAGTGAAGATGTGGGGATGATTTCGGACTTGGCGCAGACGTTTGTGGTGCCGGCGGGGTTGCGGTCGGTTTCGTTTACGATCGGGGGCGTGTCGATGGATGTGGGGGGGGGAATGCATCCGTCCGAAGCGTTTGAGGCGGCGATCCTGTTGGCTGATGATACGACTTCCGTCGGTGGCGAGATGGTGGGAATGGCCGGTGGAGATGCGATGTTCAATCTGCAGGCCGATGGGACGGTGCGCTATGCCCAGGGTGGGTTGGTCTCGGGCACCACTTCCAGTGGTGATGTGATCGATGTCAATCGCGAAGACATCCGTGTGACTTTGCCGGTTCCCCAGTCGGCTGCCGGCCAAGCGGTGACGTTGTACTTTGATCTGATCGGGTTTGGCGCTGATGACAGCAGCATCACGGTCAGCGGTGTGCAGATGAACTTTGATGCAGGCTGGCAAAACCCTATCAATCGCTTTGATGTCGATGACATGGGCACCGTTACCGCTCGCGATGCTCTGTTGATCATCAACGAACTGGCTCGCAAGAGTGTCCATGATCCGGTCACTCGCGACCTGTTTGCGATTACCGACGATGTCGGCCCGCCGCCGTTTTATGACGTCACCGGTGATGGCCAGATTTCAGCGCTGGATGCGTTGCAGGTGATCAACCAGATGGGACGCTTGTCCGGTCGGATCGAGAACGAATTGCCGACATCCTGGCAGAATCCGATTCTGGCCGCCGACGTGAACGACAGTGGCGATGTGACGGCCGGCGATGCGTTGGTGGTGTTGAACGAGCTGTCGCGGGCCTCGGTGCATGACCGCGATACCGGGCAGTTGGTGGCGATCACCGACGCGGTCCGTCCGGCTCCCTACTACGACGTCGATGGCAACGGATTGGCGTCTGCTCAGGATGCCTTGCGAGTGATCAATGCGATCGCTCGCAGAGCATCGGCAGAGCCGGAAGCGAACGACGAGGCTCTGCTGGCGTGGATGGATGGCGAATGATCTGTGGTGCGACTACCCAGCTAAGCGGAACCGATGGGAATGCGTTACAGACAAATGCGGGAAAGGAAGATCACGGCCGGCAGTGGACGGTTACTGCGCGGCCGATTGCTAGATGTCTAGCGTCGCGAAGTAATCGTCCATGGTTTCGGCGCGGCGAATCAAATCGACGCTGCCGTCTTCCTTCAGCAGCAATTCGGCACTTCGCAGTTTGGCGTTGTACTGGAAGCCCATCGAATGACCGTGGGCCCCGGCGTCATGGATCACCATCACGTCGCCCCGCTGCACCTGAGGCAGTTGGCGATCGATCGCGAACTTGTCGTTGTTTTCGCACAGGGATCCGACCACGTCGGCGGTCAGGTCCAGCGGCGCGTCTTCTTTGCCCAGCACCGATAGATGGTGGTACGAACCGTACATGCCCGGTCGCATCAGGTTGGCCATGCAAGCGTCGACGCCGACAAAGTTTTTGTAGGTGTTCTTGGCATGCACGACTTCGGTAACCAGGTACCCGTAGGGCCCGGTGATGATCCGGCCGTTTTCCAAATAGATCGTCAATGGATCCAGTTCGGTGCCGCCGATCAAACGCTCGTAAGCTTCGCGGACACCGTTTCCGACCACTTCGAAATTGAGGGCGGCTTCCCCCGGGCGATAGGGGATGCCCATGCCGCCGCCCAGGTTGACGAATTCCAAGCGGATGCCCAATTCCTTGTGCAGGTCGACCGCTAATTCGAACAGCATCACAGCGGTTTCGACAAAGAACTGAGGGTTCAGTTCGTTGCTGGCCACCATCGTGTGCAGTCCAAATCGCTTGGCACCCTTGGTTTGGGCTTCCCGGTATCCGGTAAACAGTTGCTCGCGTGTGAACCCGAACTTCGCTTCTTCGGGTTTGCCGATGATGACGTTGCCTTCGCGAAGCGGTCCGGGGTTGTACCGGAAACAAATCAAATCGGGGGTGCCGACGTTCTCGTCGAGGTATTCGACATGCGACAGGTCATCCAGGTTGATGACCGCGCCCATCTCGGCAGCCTTCTTGTAGTCCTTGGCCAACGTATTGTTGGAGGTGAACATCACCTTTTCGCCCGTCATGCCGATGCGTTCGCACAGCAGTAGTTCGCCCAGACTGCTGCAGTCGCCGCCACATCCTTCTTCCATCAGGATTTGTAGGATTCGTGGGTTCGGTGTCGCCTTCACTGCGAAGTATTCCCGAAAGCTTGGGCACCACGAAAACGCTTCGTTCAGTTTGCGAACGTTCGCCCGAATCGCAGCTTCGTCGTAAAGGTAAAACGGAGTTGGATGCGTTTTGCGGATTTCGTCAATCTGGGCCCGAGTGAAGGGAACAGTTTTGGAGTTAGACGACGCGACAGGAGCGGACATGAACAAACAGCCTTCGACTTTAGAAACTTTAACCACCCGATAGCGGGGACGTCGGTCGGTCCGCCAAAGGTTCCCCAAGCATAGCGGGAAGGGCCTTGAATGCCAGTGCCAAGCGAGCCTGTAGTGGGTGGGGTGGACGTGGATTGGAAGGGAGTGCTGGGCCCCCGTTTTTCAGTGACACCGCAGGTGCGATCGGTGTTCACATCGTAGGAATGTTGGAAGTGGCTGATTCGGATGGGGGAACTTGTTGGGTGGGCGAGGGGCGAGGGGCGAGGGGCGAGGGGCGAGGGGCGAGGGGCGAGGGGCGAGGGGCGAGGGGCGAGATTTTTTTTGACTTGGACCTGGACTCGGACCTGGGCGTAATCACCTCGGTGTTGCGTCGCGTTCTTGCTTTGTCGTTTGGGTGCCGCCTTCGGGCGTCACGTTTGGGGGCGTCACGTTTGGGGGCGTCACGTTTAGGGCGTGGGATGACAGTGGCCTGGTTTCGTATAATTTGGGGGGCGAGGTCCAAAAATGTGTGTGGGTGATCGCGCTGCGATCTTTGGGATCGAACTTCCTGCATCAACCTTTTCGCAATCCAAATCGGGTGATCGATTGACGGCTGAACCACCCCCTGATGTTCGACGATTGTCGACTGGAAAGAAGGCGGTGTTTGCGCTGGCGACGCTGGCTGCGTTTTTCCTGGTCATCGAAGTCGCGTTGGCTGTGATCGGGTTTCCCGGCGACCGGATTGTCGACGATCCGTACGTTGGTTTTACGGGAGCGCTACCGTTGATGCAGGCATCGGTTGGCCCGGACGGGGACGCGGTCATGACCACGGCGCCGGGCAAACTTCGGCTGTTCAACCAGCAGTGGTTCAAGACGCCCAAGCCGGCGGGGACGCGGCGGGTGTTCTGTGTCGGGGGATCCACCACCTATGGGCGTCCGTTCGACGATGCCACTTCGTACAGCGGATATTTGCGGCGACTATTGCCACAAGTCGATCCGTCTAGCGATTGGGAGGTCATCAATGCCGGTGGGGTCAGCTATGCCAGTTACCGAGTTGCCGCGGTGATGGAGGAATTGGCCGATTACCAGCCAGACCTGTTCATCGTCTACACCGCTCACAACGAATTCCTAGAGCGGCGGACCTATGCGTCGATCTTTGCGACCCCAGATTGGCAGCAGTCGATCGGATCGATGGTGCGCTCGACGC
Source organism: Rubripirellula lacrimiformis (assembly GCF_007741535.1). Lineage (NCBI taxonomy): Bacteria > Pseudomonadati > Planctomycetota > Planctomycetia > Pirellulales > Pirellulaceae > Rubripirellula > Rubripirellula lacrimiformis. The sequence goes on along the minus strand of NZ_CP036525.1, from coordinate 6,929,094 downwards.
GGACCTTTGCAGCGATCGACGCGTTCGTCGACTTGATCGCCACCAAGCAAGCTCCTGCGGACGGTGCAGTGGGGGACGATGGACTCGCACCACCGCTGGCTGATGACGACAGGGGCATCGAGATGCTTCCCGGCGAAGTCGACGAACGGCTAAACCATACCGTTGGCCCCAGTGATTACGAGCGAGACGACGCGTGGCAGGCGGCGGTCGTGACGCACTACGAAGCCAATCTGAATCGAATGGTCCAGATCGCTCGATCCGCCGGCGCCGCGATCGTCTTCGTGGAACCGGCCAGCAACGAGAAAGACTGTGCCCCGTTCAAGAACCAGGACAGCTTTTTTGACGACGCCACACAGCGGTTTGCCGACGGGCAATACGACGATGCCCAATCGTTGTTTGCCAAAGCGATCGATCGCGATGTATGTCCTTTGCGAGCGACCACGGCGATTTCCAAAGCGATCGCCGATGTGGCTGAAGATCAACAGGTCCCGGTGGTGCCGTTTGCACGCCGACTGCGTCAGCAATGCGTTGAAGACTGGGGCCACAGTTGTCTGGGCAAAGAGTATTTTTTGGATCACGTTCATCCCAACATCGACACCCATCGCGATCTGGCGGTATGGATCATCGAAACATTGGTCCAGTCCGAGTGGATGGATGGGACCGCGCCCGCGGCCGAGGTGGTTGCCGCGGTCGATCAGGCCATCCATCAATCGCTGGATCCCCAGCACCAGGGAGTGGCCTTTCGCAATCTGGCCAAAGTGATGCATTGGTCCGGGAAATTTCCCGAAGCATCCCGCCATGCCGAGGACGCGCTGCGTTTGCTACCGGGCGACCCCGAAAGCCAGTTCGTGTTGGCTGATTCGCTGGTGCGGATGGGGCTTATCGACTTAGCGATCGATCGATACCAACGGTTGATGGATCAACAGTTGTATGAACCGGCGCTGCTGCGATTCGCGGTTCTGTTGGCCGACACCGGCCGGCTGGATCAAGCCAAGCCGTATACGTTGATGGCGACAGCGGCGGCCAAGTCTTCGACCCGTCGGTCCGCGCTGCAGTTGTTGGTGCGGATCCACACCGCTTTGGGGGAAGATCAACAAGCGGACGAAGCTGTCCGGCAAATGCGGGCCGAGGGAACGTCCGCGGATGCCTCGGGTTACTAGGTGCCGAGTGGTTTCTAGATGCCACCGGTCTCTAGATGCCACCGGTTACTAGATGCCACCGGTTACTAGATGCCGGCGCGGACGACGCCAACGGCGATGCCCAAGACCCGAGCGTTCCGCACGTAGATCGGTGCCATCAAATCGTTGGCGGGCTGCAGACGGACACGGTCGCCTTCGGGGAACCAGAACTTCAAGGTCGCTTCGCCTTCGTCGGTCTGTGCGACGACCATTTGTCCCGGTTCGGCGTTCTCTTGTTTTTGGATCACAACGTAATCGCCATCGGCGATGTGCGCGTTGATCATCGAGTCGCCGGAGACCTGCAGGATGAACCGGTCTTCGCGGAACAGCATTTCGCTGAAATCAACTCGGTCATTCTGTTCAAACGCCAACGTGGTCGGTCCGGCCGCGACCATTCCAGCCATTGGCAGCGAGTGACCGTTGCGGTCGGCGGCATGCGTCAGCTCGATCGCACGCGACTTGTTCGGGCTGCGGGTGATCAACCCTTTGCGTTCCAAAGCGCGAAGATGGCACATCACGCCATTGGGGCTCTTGATGCCAAAATGTTCACCGATTTCACGTACGGTCGGGCCGTATCCGCGCTTGACGATCAGGCCACGGATCATGTCGTAGACATTCTGCTGGCGATCGGTTAGTTGACTGGACATCTGTCGGCTCCTACTAGTGGTGAGCGGCAGACGCCGCATCGGTGACATCGATTGTACCACACGCTAAACACGCGTCCATTGCTGGCTCATGATGAATCACGAAAAAAATGCATCGTGTCCGAAGTAGGCAATGACGACAAAACCGGCTGGAATGCACCACCAAGCGAACCAATGGAGCCGGTCTTGGCGACTCCATCCGATCAGCCATTTCAGTGCAAAAATTCCTACCAGAAATGAAATGGTAGCGCCGACAGCGAGTTCCATGCCTGAATACTGCATGGGCTGTCCAGCGACCGACTGTTCATAGACATCTTTCAAGGTCAGAACGGTGGCACCCAAGATAGCAGGAATAGCTAGCAAAAAGGAAAACGTGACCGAATCTTCATTCTTGAGGCCCAGCAGGCGTCCGCCCAGGATCGTCGAACCGCTGCGGCTGATCCCCGGCAGGATGGCGAAAGCTTGGAAACATCCGATCAGAAAGGCATTTTTGTGCGTCATTTCTTGGTAGACGCCGGACCGTGGTTTCAGTCGTCCCAGCACCACCAGGATTGCTCCGGTGACCAATAGCATCGCGCCGGCCAGCAGCGGATAGCGCATGATGTGCTCGAACTGAGTCTTGATGGTCAGCCCAATCACCACTGCCGGTAGCGTCCCGACGACCAGCAGCGAAATGACGCGTCGGTCGCTGGTCAGCAGGTTCAGGATCCGCCGCCAATAGACCACCAGGATCGATCCCAGCGTGCCGCCGTGCAGGATCACTTCCAGCGTTGGCGATTCGCTTAATTCACCCATCAACGCGCCCAGGATCACCAGGTGACCCGAGGAACTGATGGGCAAGAATTCGGCGATCCCCTGGACGACGGCCAATACCAAGATTTCTAGCACGTGATGTTGATCCGCTTTGAAGGTCAGACGATGGTATGGGACACCACCGGACCATCCGTGGCCAAACGAGTGTGCGGCCGGAGCATGACGGTGGATTCGAAGGATGGTCGGTGGTCCAAGTATCACTGCCCGGTTTGCTTGAAGGAAGCACTGATGGAACCCACGAACCCAACCGATCCCTTGGCGTCTTCGAATGAATCGATGTCGCCGATTGAACCGATTCGTCCGGTTGAAACGGTGGCAGCGGTGACGGCGACCCCGAGGAACGATTGCGACACCCTTGGCGGCGACGTCATCAACGTGATTCGAGGCTTCTGCATGGGGGCGGCGGACACCGTGCCGGGGGTCAGCGGTGGCACGGTGGCGTTGATTTTGGGGCACTACACGCGGTTGATCACCGCGATCAGCCATGTCGATTCGCAATGGTTCGGGCTCGTGAAACAGCGCCGACTGGCGGAAGCATCGCGGCACCTGGATCTGCGGTTCTTGGTGGCTTTAGGGTTTGGCATCCTGGCGGGCGTGGCCACGTTGTCCGGGCTGATGCACTGGTTGTTGGAATATCGGATGCCTCAGACCTTGGCGGTGTTTCTGGGATTGCTGGTCGCCAGTGTCTGGATCGTGCACAGCTATGTGGATCGTTGGACGCCTGGCCGGGTGATGTCGTTGTCGATCGGTGCTGCGGTAGCGGTGGTGATCACCTTGCTTCCGATGGGGACGGGCAACATGAGTTTGCCGTATTTGTTCTTTTCAGCGGCGATCGCGATCTGTGCGATGATCTTGCCGGGAATCAGTGGCGCATTCGTGCTGTTGCTGTTGGGCGTTTACCACGGCGTGACGGGGTTGATCAAAGATGCGGCTCGCGGCAACTTTGATGCTAGGTCATTGGTCCAGATTGCGGTGTTTGCGGCCGGCTGTCTGACCGGGCTGTTGGCGTTTTCGCGATTGCTACGCTACTTGTTGCTGCACCACCGGGGTGCAACGATGGCGTGGTTGATGGGTTTGATGATCGGCAGTGTCGGAAAACTGTGGCCTTTACAGCGTCCGACGGCGGAAACAGCGTCCGAAGAATTGAAATTCCGGGTGATGGAATACGTTTCGCCCAGCCAGTGGGATGGAAGTCTGCCAACTCTGGTAGCATTGGCGATCGGTTCAGCTGTCGCGGTGCTGGTGATCGAACGTTTCGCCGGGGGCCAGCAGTCGCCGCAGGATCCGTGAAGGTGCCACAACCGGACGCGCCGAACGTTTCCGTTCCCCTTGCTCTGCACGCTCCCATTGCCCTTCGCATCGTCGCTTGGCATGATCGCGTTGCATGCTGGCGATCGGCGTGTTGATCGGACTCGTTGTACGAGCCAAGCCAATTCAGGGAATCCCCACCGTTATGTCTACGCTGATCGTTCGCAAGATTGAATCGTCGCGAGACATCCAGCGATTTCTGCAGCTGCCCTGGGCGTTGTATCAGGACGATCCGCAATGGTCCCCGCCGGTCTTGGCGGAAATGCGAATGCGGCTGAATCCCAAGAAGAATCCGTACTTTGAACACGCCGAAGCGGCGATGTTTTTAGCGGAACGCGATGGAATCCCGGTGGGGCGAATCACAGCCCAGGTTTGCCAATTGGCACAGATCCACCAGCAGGCTGGTGACGGGCATTTTGGGTTTTTCGAATGCGAGGATTCTCAGGCGACCGCCGATGCCCTGTTCGCTGCCGCTGCCGATTGGCTGCGCCAGCGAGGCATGAAACGGATGCTGGGGCCCTTCAATTTATCGATCAACGAAGAAGCCGGATTGCTGGTCGATGGCTTTCACCGGCCGCCTTATGTGTTCATGGCGCATAGTCTGCCGCGGTATCAGCACAATTTTGATCAGGCTGGCTTTGCCAAGGAAGTCGACCTGTACGCGTATTTGTTGGAGGTCGAGAAGGCGTTTCCGGATCGAATCGAACGGATCATCCATTCGGCCGCACGTGACCCGCGGATCAAATTGCGGACCGTCAATCAACGGAATCTAGAGGCCGAACTGCATCAGGTGCTGTCGATCTTCAACGAGGCCTGGTCGAACAATTGGGGGCACATCCCCATGACCGAAGCCGAGGTCGATGACATGGCGATGATGGTTCGCCGATTGTTCGGCACCGATTCGGTCGTGCTGGCCGAAGTGGGTGGCGAGGTGGCTGGGTTCATCGTCGCGATCGCCAACCTGAATGAATTGACGGCCGATCTGGACGGGCGTTTGTTTCCACTGGGCTGGTTGAAACTGTTGTATCGGATGAAGTTCGGCAGCTGCCCGAGCGTGCGAGTGCCGTTGATGGGGATCCGTCCCCAATACCAGAGTTCACGTACCGGCGCCGCGATCACCTTCGCGATGATCGATTTCTGTCGCCAAGCCTACGCACCGATGCAAGTCAAACATTGCGAAATGTCGTGGATCTTGGAAACCAATTCTGCCATGCGAGGCATCTTGGAAGCGGCTGGGTCGACGTTGGATAAAACCTATCGGATCTACAGCAAGCCGATTGTGTAGCCTCGGCCAGCGAAAATTCGGATTCACGCGAGCGTCCTTTGACGCGGATCATCGCAACAAATTCGGCTCCATCCGTAGCGCAAGTCGCCAAGACTTTCGGCCCTTTGTCGTCCGGCCAAAACTCTTGACGACTTGTCGATTGAATCGAACTTTCCACGGCAAAGGTGAGCCGCTGGCCGTCAAGCCACGGGCATTGATGGAATTCCCGGCCGCTCACGCGATCACGGCTCACTGAATCGACAAACCGTTGGCGGTTTTGCGTTACGGGAAGCAAAACGCGAAAACGGGTCTAGACTCCGGCGCCGATCTTTCGCGAGTCAACGATACGGATTTGGCTCCATCCGTAGCGCAAGTCGCCAAGACTTTCGGCCCTTTGTCGTCCGGCCAAAACTCTTGACGACTTGTCGATTGAATCGAACTTTGCACGGCAAAGGTGAGCCGCTGGCCGTCAGGCCACGGGCATTGATGGAATTCCCGGCCGCTCACGCGATCACGGCTCACTGAATCGACAAACCGTTGGCGGTTTTGCGTTACAGGAAGCAAAACGCGAAAACGTGTCTAGACTCCGGCGCCGATCTTTCGCGAGTCAGCGATACGGATTGGGGTTCGCCCGTAGCGCAAGTCGCCAAGACTTTCGGCCCTTTGTCGTCCAGCCAAAACTCTTGACGACTTGTCGATTGAATCGAACTTTGCACGGCAAAGGTGAGCCGCTGGCCGTCAGGCCACGGGCATTGATGGAATTCCCGGCCGCTCACGCGATCACGGCCTCACTGAATCGACAAACCGTTGGCGGTTTTGCGTTACAGGAAGCTAAACGCGAAAACGGGGCTAGACTCCGGCGCCGATCTTTCGCGAGTCAACGATACGGATTGGGGTTCGCCCTTAGCGCAAGTCGCCAAGACTTTCGGCCCTTTGTCGTCCGGCCAAAACTCTTGACGACTTGTCGATTGAATCGAACTTTGCACGGCAAAAGGTGAGCCGCTGGCCGTCAGGCCACGGGCATTGATGGTAATTCCCGGCCGCTCACGCGATCACGGCTCACTGAATCGACAAACCGTTGGCGGTTTTGCGTTACAGGCAGCAAAACGCGAAAACGTGTCTAGACTCCGGCGCCGATCTTTCGCGAGTCAGCGATACGGATTTGGCTCCATCCGTAGCGCAAGTCGCCAAGACTTTCGGCCCTTTGTCGTCCGGCCAAAACTCTTGACGACTTGTCGATTGAATCGAACTTTCCACGGCAAAGGTGGGCCGCTGGCCGTCAGGCCACGGGCATTGATGGAATTCCCGGCCGCTCACGCGATCACGGCTCACTGAATCGACAAACCGTTGGCGGTTTTGCGTTACAGGCAGCAAAACGCGAAAACGTGTCTAGACTCCGGCGCCGATCTTTCGCGAGTCAGCGATACGGATTTGGCTCCATCCGTAGCGCAAGTCGCCAAGACTTTCGGCCCTTTGTCGTCCAGCCAAAACTCTTGACGACTTGTCGATTGAATCGAACTTTGCACGGCAAAAGGTGAGCCGCTGGCCGTCAGGCCACGGGCATTGATGGAATTCCCGGCCGCTCACGCGATCACGGCTCACTGAATCGACAAACCGTTGGCGGTTTTGCGTTACGGGAAGCAAAACGCGAAAACGTGTCTAGACTCCGGCGCCGATCTTTCGCGAGTCAGCGATACGGATTGGGGTTCGCCCGTAGCGCAAGTCGCCAAGACTTTCGGCCCTTTGTCGTCCAGCCAAAACTCTTGACGACTTGTCGATTGAATCGAACTTTGCACGGCAAAAGGTGAGCCGCTGGCCGTCAGGCCACGGGCATTGATGGAATTCCCGGCCGCTCACGCGATCACGGCTCACTGAATCGACAAACCGTTGGCGGTTTTGCGTTACAGGAAGCAAAACGCGAAAACGGGTCTAGACTCCGGCGCCGATCTTTCGCTAGTCAACGATACGGATTTGGGTTCGCCCGTAGCGCAAGTCGCCAAGACTTTCGTCAATTTGCGGGAAATCCAAATCGAAAAGAAACGCTAGCGAGAAAACGCGGGATCGACCGATGGAAACGCGACCAGGATGGTCGTGCGCGATCCCAGACAGGCAGGGAGGCCTGGTGTGGCAAAACGACGGAGACGTGCTGGACGCAGATCGTGGCTATCGACCGCGATCCGATTCCTGCTGCTTGGAATTACCAGCGGCGGAATAGGCGGCTACGTCAAACCGGATCTGCCGATCATCGGCCCGTTGGTCCAGAAGGTTTTCGAACGCGGCGAAACCAACCCCGATATCGAATCGATCACCGACCGGCTTTCCAAAGCCGCCAAGGATAGTCTGGCGGCTTCGGGTGGCCTGCTTGGACCGGGGGGCATGGTTGCCTCGGGCAATGGCGCCGAACGAGACGGCTTGATTCCGCGGATGGGCGATGCCCGTTCGGATGCGATGGATCGCCCGTCCACCGCAGCCGCGGATCGGGCCATCGAAGGATCCCGTCCCACCACAGCTTCAACCACTGCGCCAAGCACCGGCCCAACGACGGCCCCAACCACTGGGCCAACCACTGGGCCGCTACCGAATCAGACTTCGCCGATTTCGCCCGGCGGAGGATCCGGGCCGCTTCGATCCGATGCCCAGCTTGCCGCGTCGCGTCAGCCCAACGACCGACTGCGGATTGCGACGTTCAATATTCAGGTGTTCGGCGAAAGCAAAATGTCGAAGCCCGATGTGGTCGAAATCTTGGCCAGCGTGATCCGTCAATTCGACGTGGTCGCGATCCAAGAGATCCGTGCCCAAAGCGACGAAATCCTGCCGCGGTTCATGCAATCGGTCAACGCGGACGGAAGCCGATACGCGTTTCTGATCGGCGAACGTATCGGTCGCACCGTCAGCACCGAACAGTACGCGTTCATCTACGACACCAACCGAATCGAACACGACCCGTATGCCGTGGGAACGATGTCCGACGCGAACGATCTATTGCACCGCGAACCGTTTGTGGCTCGATTTCGATCTCGGACCCAGTCGCCGGCCGACGCGTTCACGTTTTGGATGGTCAATATCCACACGGATCCCGACGAAGCCAGCGAAGAAGTGGCGGCGCTGGCCGATGTCTTCCAGGTGATGCAGCGGGCACGAGGTGACGAGGACGATGTCATCCTGCTGGGCGACCTGAACGCCAGCGACACACAGCTTGGCCCGTTGGGACAGGTCCCCGGAATCAACTGGGTTGTTCGCGATACGATGACCAACACTCGGCAAACCAAGTGCTACGACAACATTCTGTTCGATCGTCAATTGACCAGCGAATACACCGGTCGATGGGGCGTGATGAACATCGAACAAGCGTTCGGGATCAGTCGTGAACAGGCGCTGAAGGTGTCCGATCACCTGCCGGTTTGGGCAGAGTTTTCGATCTGGGAAACGCAGCGGCCAGAAACGATTGCGCAAGCTCCCGGAGATCTGGTTCGATAGACCCGCTGCAGTGGCAGCGGCATTTGGGTGGCGCCAGGTTCAGCTGAACTCGCCACTGATGTATCGCTTGGTGTCGTCTTGCTGGGGATCTTCGAAGATCTGCTGCGTGTCACCGAATTCGACCAGGTATCCCGTTCGGCCGCCGTCGGAAGTGTCGACGTACATGAACGCGGTTTTGTCGGCGACACGTTTGGCTTGTTGCAGGTTATGGGTGACGATCGCGATCGTGTACTTCTGCTTCAGTTCTTCCATCAATTCTTCGATTCGACGCGTCGCGATCGGATCCAGAGCCGAGCAGGGTTCGTCCATCAACATGACTTCGGGTTCCGTCGCGATCGCGCGTGCGATGCACAGGCGTTGTTGTTGTCCGCCGGAAAGCGACAGCCCGCTGGCCTTCAGTTTGTCTTTGACTTCGTCCCATAGGGCGGCGCCGCGGAGTGCTTCTTCGACCTTGGCAGCCACATTGCCGCGGAACCGATTCAATCGCAGTCCGAACGCGACGTTGTTGAAGATGCTCATCGCAAACGGATTGGGTTGTTGAAACACCATGCCGATATAGCGGCGGACGGCGACGGGATCAACGCGGGGGTGATAGATGTCGGCGCCACGGAAGTGGACATGGCCGTCAAAACGAAAACCACGAACTAGGTCGTTCATCCGGTTCAGACAACGCAGTGCGCTGCTTTTACCGCATCCCGATGGTCCAATGAACGCGGTGATCGAACCACGGTCGATGGGGATGTGGCTGTCGCGAACTGCGCGAAAATTGCCGTAGTAAAGGTTGTTGATTCGGCAATCGATCAATGCTGCGTTGTTGGCGTCGGCAAGGACGTCGGCGGCAGCTGTTTGGGTCGGAGCGATCATGACAGGGTCCTAACGAGATTTTGCGCGGCTGGAAATCAATTGGCCCGTGATGTTGATGGCGAGCACCAACAGCACCAGAACCAGCGAAGCCGCCCAAGCCATTTCGATTTGATTCTCGAATGGCATTCCGGAGAAGTTGTAAATGAAGACTGCCAGGGACGCGGTCGGCTCCATCAGCTGCGACTGACCATCTTCGAAGATCCAGTAGTTGCTAAACAACGCTGTAAACAACAGCGGTGCGGTCTCGCCGGCCGCGCGAGCGACCGCCAGCATGACACCTGTCAGAATGCCCGGCAGAGCCGTTGGCAATACGATTTTCCAAGCCACTTGTGTCCGGGTGCAGCCCATGCCGATCGCGGCTTCTTTCATCTTTCGGGGCACCATTCGCATCGCTTCTTCGGCCGTCAAAATGATGGTCGGAAGCATCAATAGCGACAGTGCCACACCGCCGGCGGGTGCCGAGTAGCTGCCGGTTGCAAGCACGACGGCGGCATAAGCGAACACGCCCGCCAAGATCGATGGCAGACCGGTCAGTGTCTTGGCACAGAACCGAGTCACCGAAGCGGTCTTGCTGTCCGGTCCGAATTCGGCCAAGAAAACCGCGGTCAACACGCCCACGGGGATCGCGATCGCCGCTGCGATCGAAACCACCACTGCGGTACCCACGATCGCGTTGCCGAACCCACCGCCCTGTTCGAATGCCGTCGGTGGCAGTTCGGTGAACAGTTCGGTCGAAAGTTTCTTGCCACCGCGATAGACCAGCATGAACAGCACGCTGAACAACGGGATGCAGGCGATCACCGTGGTGATGCCGGTACCCAGCGATAGCACCACACTGATCAGGGTGCGCGGGTGACGCAGTGATCTTTCCAAGCGGGGAAAGTCGACGCCCTCGAATGCGGCGGTGATTTCTTCTTCGTTCATTTCTGTCCTCCCGCTGCACGACGCGTGGTATGGCTCAGGACGAATGCACCGCAGATGTTGACCAGCAGAGTGATCCCCAGCAGCACCAGGGCTGCGTACATCAACACGGGTTCTTCCTTTTCGCCAGCTTCGGGAAAGTGATTCGCCAACAGCGCGGCCAGCGTATTGCCGGGCGAAAACAACGAGATGCTCATCTGGTTGGAATTGCCCACCAACATCGCAAGCGCCATCGTTTCGCCAAGCGCCCGGCCAAAGCCCAGCACCAAGGCGCCGAAGATCCCTTTGGCCGCCGTTGGCAGGATCACGCCGAAGATGGCTTCCCAACGGGTCGCACCGAGTCCGACGGCGGCTTCTTTCAATTTGCCGGGCACGTTGCTGAGCGAATCGCGAGAAATCGCCGACACCGTTGGCAGCACCATGATGGCAAGCACCAATGCGGCCGGCAGCATTCCGGGGCCGGACAACGACGTTCCAAAGAACGGGATCCAGCCCAGGTTTTCGTGCAACCAGATGGCGGAGGGTCGCAGCGTCGGGATCACCACAAAGATGCCCCACAATCCGTACACCACACTGGGGATCGCTGCCAGCAGTTCGACGATGTTCTTGAACACCCATTCGACTTTGCGTGGCAAGAAGTCTTGGGTCAGGAAGATCGCGATCGAAATTCCAAAGAAACCGCCGATCATCAGAGCCAAGATCGAACTGTACAGCGTGCCCCAGATTTCCGGCAGCACACCAAACTGTTCGTTCTGGAGGTCCCAGGTCTGTGTGGTCAGAAACGATAGACCGTGGGTCTTGATCGCTGGCATCGCCTTGCCGCCCACTTCGTAGACGATGAAGAACACCAGCGACACCGTCGACCAAGCAAAGAAGCCGGTCAGTCCACGGAAGCCACGATCGATGACGATGTCGAATTTCGACGGTGGTGTCGAAATCACGCTCTCGTCAGGTCGGTTCGCGGCGTTGGGCAAGGTGGTCGACATACAGAACGATCGAAGGGAAAAGGTTTGGCGGTTCAGGGCGGGACTTCGAACAGTCGCCCGGCGAACTACTGGATGTTTTCCAGTTTCGCGGTGATCGTTTCTACGACGTTGGGCGGAAGCGGCACGTAGCCCATTTCGGCGCTGGACTTCTGGCCTTCGGTCAAACACCATCGGACCAGATCCTTCAACGCATCGGCCTTCGACGGGTCTTCGTACTTTTGGTAGCACAGCAACCAGGTGTAGCTGACGATCGGGTACGCGTTTTCGCCTGCGGGGTCGGGCAACCAAGCACGCAGGTCATCGGGCATTTCCACCGCGGCCAACGCGGCCTTGGCGTTTTCCAGCGAAGGGGCCACGAAGTTACCGGACTTGTTTTCCAGCGAAGCCATCGGCAACTTGGCTTGTTCGGCAAAACCGAATTCGATGTAGCCGATTGCTCCGGGGGTTTGTTTGATCGTGGCGGTCACGCCGTCGTTCTTCGGTGCAGCGATGAACTTGTCGCTTTCGGGCCAGTTGACGCTCTTGCCAACACCGGGGCCACTGCGGAAATCGTCGCTGATTTCGCTAATGTGATTGGTGAATACGAATGTCGTTCCGCTGCTGTCCGCTCGCCGCACCACCGTGATCGGCAGCGAAGGAAGCTGGACGCCTTCGTTCGTCTTGGCGATGGATTCATCGTCCCAGCTGGAAACTTGACCCAAGAAGATCCCGGTGTAGGCTTCGCGTGAAAGTTGAAGCGGTTTGTCCAGTTCGGGCAGGTTGTAAGCCAGCACGACACTGCCAGCGGTCATCGGCAACAGGACGACCCCCACATCGACTTGTGCGATTTCTTCGTCGTTCATCGCCGCGTCGCTGGCAGCAAAATCAACGGTGTGTTCGATAAAGTCTTTGATGCCACCGCCACTGCCTTTGGCTTGGTAGTCGACTTTCACGCCGTCGGTGGCTCCGCTGTATTCCTTGAACCAGCGACCGTAAAGCGGTGCGGGAAAACTTGCTCCCGACCCTTGCAGCTTGACGTTCGCTGCGCCGTCGCCGGTCGACTGGGACGAACTGCAGCCAGTGGCGACTGCTGCGACCAAAGCGAACGACGCGATGAGACGATACCAGCGGGTTTGCATAACAGGGCTCTTGAATCGGTAGTGTCAGGCGGATGAGTGACAGGGGAAGCGGGCGGAACGGAACCGTTTGCAGCACAATTCCGAAACGCTGTTTCGAAGCTCAGATGCGAACCTTTTAACTGCTAGCCGAAGGGTCCGGAACGGTTGTTCATCAAAAATTCACACGTTGGGACGGCCTGCTGTTTGACGTTCCGGTGTTGTGGAAACAACGTGATTTGCCGTGCTTCCGTCGATTTTGGTGGTCGGCGGGCCGGTTGTCGTCCGCGCCGCAACGGGGTTCGATTGGGATGGCTCGGCAGGGGAAGCGGGAGGCATACACCGCTAGCCCTTCGCACCGGAAGAATCGGACTCGTTCGACATCCCGCGACAAACTTGGTTGACTTGTCGGGCTGAATGCATCAGGTTCGAGGTTCGGTTGGTGGGGGGATCCTTGGGCGTTCGGGGGAGCTATGGGGAATCAAGGTCACGTTGGGTCGCCAAGTGAACGTCCGAGTCGTTTGGTCGTTGCCCCCCCGGTCGAGCTGTTGGTCGAGATCGGTGGGGATCAGAATTCCGCTGCGTCGGACCAGCGCGGTCACATGGCGGGAAAGCACGGCGGGCGACGGGCGAAGCAGAAATCCGCTGGGCTTGCGACATCGCTAGCGATCCACGGTGCGGTGTTGCTGGTGATGTTCTTGCTGATCGCGCCGGCCAACTTGGGCGTGTCGATGTTGGTGCTGACGTTCCAGCAGACTGACAACGAGGACGTTGCCGAAATCGTCCCGATGGACATGGAATTGGAATCGGGGGCTGGGGCGCCCGCGTTTGCGATGATGATGGCCGCACCTGTTCCCAGTCTGCCGGCACCGCCGGTGATTCCTGGGATGGGGCCCAAAGTCGCAGGGAACCTGTCCCCGAAAATAACTGGGGCGTCGGGCGGTGGCGGTGATCAAGGCAGCGGCAGCGGGCCGGCCGGATCGTTCTTTGGCATCGAAGCCAACGGTCACGATTTTGTTTACGTGCTGGATATGTCGGGCAGCATGCGCGGGACTCGGTATCAGCGTGCCACCGATGAACTGCTGCGCTCGGTCGAGGAACTGCGACCTGACCAGAAGTTTTACGTGTTGCTGTTCAGTCAGCGGACCACGCACATGTTTGGCGAGCGATCGTCATGGCCCAAGCCGATCCCTGCAACGCCAGAGAATCACAGCCGTTTGAAACGATGGCTGTATGAAACGTTCGAAGGGAGAGGCACCTACCCACGCGAAGCCGTCCGGGTTGCGTTGAAGATGAACCCCAGTGCCATCTTTATGTTGTCCGATGGCAGTTTCGACCGTGCCGCGAGTGCGGGACCGAATTCGCCGCTGCGACCGGCGGGGGATATTTTTTCGATGGTCGCAGGCGTCGCCGAGCCCGCGCCGATTCATGCGATCGCATTCGAAGATCCCAGCAGCAAAGCGAACATGCAGAAATTAGCCTCGATCACCGGCGGTGAATTTCGATACGAGGCATCCAAGGCTTCGGTGCACGCTGACAAGATGTTGAGCGATGCCGATGCGGCGGTCGTGGCGGGAGATTTCGACGAAGCGGAGCTGATCTGGCGGACGATCATGAAACGGCATCTGGATTTCAATTCGGTGGGAATCGCCCAACGCAAACTGGCGGACCGGATGGTTGATCGCGCGGCGGAATTACTGGCCGAAGATCAAGTCGAATCGGCCGCCGAACTGTTTACCGAAACCATTCGGCTTGAAGGCAGCGGAGGAAATTTAAGCGAGCGTCAGGAACAGGTATTGCGAGAACTTGTCGCCAAAGGACAGCAGGCGGGGCCGTATGCCGATGATCTAAACACCGTCGCCGAGTGGATGGACGAGATTCAGACCGATCCCGCCGCCGCATCGGCCACATCCATCCACGAAAAGTTGGCGGCGGTTCGCTGCCAGCGGGCACAGTCTCTGGCCGACCAAGGCGATGTCGTCGCCGCGATCGCCGTTCTGCGTCCGGACCCCGATCCGATGGGGGCCGCGATGATGTCGCAAAGGACAAGCAAAACGCACCAGTCCATCATCGGTGATTTTTGTGACCAGTGCAGCGAGGTGACCGGCAGCGCCCAGCGAGGGGAAGCGATCCAGAAACTGGTTCAGTTGGATTCTTTGGTCCAACGATTTCGACGAGATTGGCGTATTCGAAACGCGATCCTGGACCTTGCATCAGAGGCTGTCGCCGAGGCTCGTGCGGTTGAGCATGAAGGCGACCAGGCGCGAGCGCAACAGATGATGAAATCACTGGCCGATCAGGTCGGCAATCCGGATCTGATCAGCGAAGTTGAACGCACGCTTGACCGCGATGAACGGCGTGCCAGAGGGTATCTGCATCTGGCATCCCGGATCCAACGCCGCGATGGTGGCCAAGCAGGCAGAGCGGCATACTTGCGTGTCGTGGAGCAGTACCCAGGCACCTTGGCGGCCCATCAAGCGAACCAGTTGCTGGGCAGGACCGGTGCCGATGCTGCGTTGTCATCCCAGGACCGCGAAGCTTTGAAGATGCGTGAAGCCGAACAGGTCCTCGAAAAAATGTTGATGGCACAGTAAGTGGGGAGCGAAGAATCGGACACCGATTGGAACTTTCGGTTGATCACGCAACCGTCCGGTAGTCGTCCGCCTGGCAAGTTGCGCCGGTCCTGGCGCATCCCAGGGGTCACGATGCGTGGCATGTTGGTGTTGGCCTGTCACCTGGCGTTGGCGTTCTACACCGATCTGTTGCCTGATTCGCCTGACCGGTTTTTCGAAGTGGCTCTATTCGCGATCCCCTTCGCGCAGTGTTCACTGGTCATCCTGTGGGTGGCTGATTCGTCGTTGCCCAGTTGGATCCGATCTCTCTTGGCGCCCGTGGGTGTGTTTGCGTGCGTGCTGGCAATTTTGGATTTTCGCGGGTGGGCGAACGAATCTAGCTTTTCCGCTGCGATGGTTATCGGCCATGCGGTGCAATCCGTTTTGCTGGCCATGATGATCGCCGCCGGGAACGTCTTTGGCGGACGAAATCGCCAATCCTTTGATCTACGCACATTGCTTGGGATCACGATGGCCTCGGCCCTTTCGTTCGGTCTGCTTCGCTTCGTTATCCATCATTGGACCTTGACGCTGTCCATGGTGGAATTAGAAGACGGCACGTTGATGATGACGTTGGCGGTCATCTCGGCAATGGTCGGATTTCTGGTGCGGTGGGCGATTGTCGCGGCGATTCGATTGCCGATTTTGGCGCTGATGGTTCTCACTCTGGGAGTGATGTTACGGTGCTGTTTCCAGATTTTCATGCCCGGGAGCAGTGCGACGTTGATCGAGACGATCGTGTTCGTTGCCGCTCAGGCGGTGGTTGCGCTGGTAACGTTGTGGGCGGCAGGTGGTTCGGGAGCGAGTTCAAGTTCAGGTCCAAATGCATGCGTGGCAGAAACTTGAACTTGAACTTGAACGAAGCTTCATCCCAAGCAGCATCCCTGAAACTTCCACCGCATCCCCTCCACCGCCGATTGCGGTCACGGGATCAGCCGATAGCATGGCTGCATTGCATTCCTTTGTTCTCCGCATCCTGTGTTTGAAAGTCATTTGTGAATCGCCCCACGACCGACGACCTGCCCGTGATGCAGTGCGTACCCGAGATCTTGGCTGCCCTGCAGGCTGGGAAATCAGTGGTCTTGAAGGCGCCGCCGGGGGCTGGCAAAACGACCGGGATCCCACCGGTTCTGCTGAATCACGCGATCGCCGGTGAAGGCAAAATATTGTTGATCCAGCCACGTCGGTTAGCGGCCCGTTCGGCAGCCGCTCGCTTGGCTTCGCTGGTGGGAACCAAACTGGGCGATGATGTTGGCTATCACGTTCGGTTCGACAAAAAGGTTTCGCACCAGACACGTTTGATTGCGATGACGACGGGGATGCTGCTGCGGCGACTGCATGACGACCCGTTATTGGAAGATGTTGGCTGCGTGCTGCTGGATGAATTCCATGAACGGTCGCTAGAGGTTGATCTGGCACTAGGCATGCTGCAAAGAATCCGGACCACACTTCGGCCGGAACTGCGACTGATGGTGATGTCGGCAACGCTGGATCCACAGCCGATCGCTGATTTCCTTGGTGACGCGGTTTCCGTGGTCAGCGAGGGACGCACCTATCCGGTTGATGTCCGATATTCGCAGCCGCCGGCCAAGGCCCGGGTGTCGGATCAAGTCGCGGGCGTCTTGCCGGATGCGCTGAAATCGTCGCGTGGCCACCTCTTGGTTTTCCTGCCCGGTGTGGGCGAAATCCGGTCCACCGCGCGGTTGATCGGGCAGCGGCGGCTGGATCGCGATGCCACCGTGATGGAATTGTACGGTGACCTATCACCGGCCGATCAGGACGCGGTGTTGAGGGATCGGCCGGACGGGGGGGCGGTCGAGCGAAAGATCATTTTGGCGACCAACGTTGCCGAGACGTCGATCACGATCCCCGGTGTCACGACCGTGGTCGATTCCGGTTTGGCCCGTGTGATGCGGTTCGACCGGCAGGTTGGTTTGCCAAAGTTGATGTTGGAACCGATTTCCCAGGCGTCGGCCGACCAACGATCCGGCCGTGCCGGTCGGACTCAGCCAGGGGTTTGCATTCGGTTGTGGCCAGCGGCGGCCAACGTCGCTCGCCGTGCCGCCGATACTCCTGAAATCAGTCGCGGTGATCTTTCCGGAGCGATGCTGACGTTGGCGGCGTGGGGCGAAAGAGACGTGCTGGCCTTTCCCTGGATCACGCCGCCGCCGATCGAATCGGTTGAACTGGCACGTCGATACCTGCAACGCGTCGGCGCGGTGGATGACGACGGAAAGGTGACTTCGATGGGCAACCAGATGGCCGCTTTGCCACTGCATCCCAGGTTGTCGCGATTCATGATCGAAGCGGCCGAGTTGTCCGAGGTGGATGATGCGGCGATTGCCGCGGCGCTGTTGACCGAACGTGACCCGTTTCGAGGATCTTCGACCGCGGGAATGCCGTCGTCCGGCGGTTCTTTGGTGACCGCATGTGACGTGACGGACCGGGTGGAACGGATGAAACAGTTCCGTGACGGGGACGCATCGGCAGTCGCGAACGTGGCAGCCGCCAAGCAGGTGCTTCGTGTGGCGGATCAGATCCGGCGTGTGACGCCTGTTCGATCGGGGGCGAAACATGGGGGTGCACCGGAGACGCGATTGCAGCGGTCGTTATTGGCCGCCTATCCCGATCGAGTTGCCCGTCGACGCAAGGCCGGGGATCCCAGTGGTGTGATGGTTGGTGGGCGAGGAGTCAAGTTGGACCGCGGTTCATCCTGCCGCAGTGGGGAGCTGTTTCTGTGCATTGATGTCGATGCCAATGGGACCGAAGCCACCGTGCGGGCGGCGTCGACGATCGACGAAAGCTGGCTAGACGATGAACTGATTCGCGAAATCGACGAACCGTTTTATTATCCGTCCATGAAATCAGTGGTCGCTCGGCGGCGGCGTTACTTTGACGACCTGTTGCTGGCGGAATCGCCGATCCCCTGTCAGCCAAACGCCGAAACGGCGCAGATTCTGATGCGGCATGCCCTGGCCGATCTGGAATCCGTCTTCCCGCGGAAAGATAAGGCGGTCGGTGCGTTCATCGATCGTGTGCGATTCCTGACGGCGCAGATGCCCGAACTAGAACTGCCTGCGTTGGATGACGAAGGAGTGCAGGAGGTGTTGCAGCAGCTTTGCCAGACGCGGACATCGATTGCCCAGTTGCAGTCGGCACCCTGGCTGGATCATCTGAAAGGCCGGTACGACTGGTCGCAATTGCAGTTGATCGACCAGCATGCCCCGACCAAGTTAAAAGTCCCTAGCGGCAATTCGATGGTCATCCACTATGCGGCTGATCGATCCCCCTGGATGGAAGTTCGCATTCAAGAACTGTTCGGATGTGCCGAGACGCCGCGGATCGCCGGCGGGCGTGTCCTGTTGCAATTGCATTTGTTGGGACCAAACTACCGGCCCCAACAGATTACCGAAGATCTTCAGAATTTTTGGCGAGAAACCTACCAACACGTTCGCAAGGAACTTCGCCGGCGGTATCCCAAGCATCATTGGCCCGAGGATCCGACAACCGCAACGGCGACCACGCGAGGGCTAAAGCCAAAATGAATGATCCAGACGTTTTGGCACCACCGGTCATCGAAGGCGTCGGCATCGTCCGCCGGGATTCGAAAACCAATCGGACTCTGTTGTCCGGTGTCAGCCTGCATGTCGACGCGGGCGAATCCTTGGGCTTAGAAGGCGCCAGTGGATCGGGGAAGTCGACTTTGCTGCGTGCACTTGCGCTTTTGGATCCGATCGAAGGCGGTGAAGTTCGATATCTCGGCAAGGTGATCCAGAAGTCGGCGGTGCCCGGTTTCCGGCGCAACGTTGTCTATCTGGCGCAGCGGCCATCGATGGTGGTCGGCACCGTGCTGCAAAATTTGTCTTTGCCGTTCACGTTCGCCTCAGCGGAGCGTGGGTTGGATCACGCTGCGGCGGTGGAGTTGTTAGGCGTGTTGGACCGCGATGAATCGATGCTGGATCAGGATGCGATGACACTGAGCGGCGGCGAACAGCAGTTGATCGCATTGGTCCGTGCGATCCTGGTGGATCCCGACGTGATCTTGTTGGACGAACCGACTGCGTCGTTGGACCCGGCGTCCACGGATCGGTTCGAGCAGTTGGCGACGACTTGGAAACGGGCGGATGCTCGCCGCAGTTGGGTTTGGACCAGTCACGATGCGGACCAAGTGGATCGATTGACGTCGCGCAGGGTTCGGCTAGCAGATGGGAGTGTTGTCGATGGGTGATTTATCGCTGACGTGGTGGGAAATCGGTATCGCCGCTTCGCTGTTGGTCGTCAACGGCGGGATGTCGTGGTGGTTGCGTTTGGGACTGGGACATCGGATCGCAATCAGCGGCACTCGGATGGCCGCGCAGTTGTTCTTGCTGGGGTTGGTGCTGAAGCAGATCTTTGCGTTGGCAAGTTTTCCGCCGGTGATGTTGCTGGCCACCGCGATGACGGTGATCGCTGGGGTGTCGGCGGTCGGTCGGATCGAGAACCGGTTTCCACGCATCCATGTGGCGACGATCATTTCGGTTTGGGCTAGCAGTTGGTTGGTGACGGCCGTCATGTTGGGTTTGATTGTGCGGCCCGATCCTTGGTATTCGCCGCAGGTCGTGATCCCGCTGTTGGGCATGGTGCTGGGGAATTCGTTGACGGGCATTTCGTTGGGCGTGGACCGTTTTGTTGGCGACTTGAAGTCGCGTCGTAGCGAAATCGAGATGCGGTTATCGTTGGGGGCGACGCGTTGGGAGGCGACCAACGATGTGTTTGCCACCGCGGCCCGCACGGCCATGATTCCCATTTTGAATACGATGTCCGTTTCCGGGATCGTCAGCATCCCAGGCATGATGACCGGTCAGTTGTTAGCCGGGGCCCCGCCGATGCAAGCGGTGCAGTACCAGATCATGATCATGTTCGTGATCGCCGCGGCGATTGCCGGCGGCGTCATCAGCGCGATGTTGCTGTCGTACCGCCAGGTAACGACGGTAGATCATCAGTTGAATCTGTGAAAGAAACGATCACGCGTGCGGGGGAGGGAGTGGCTCGCGTCGTGGACTTCGCTAGAAGTCCTTTTTGGGAGTAGCGGGAATATCTGGCGAATCCCACGACGGGGTGCCTAGAACTGGAAGTAGACGAACGGTTGGAATCCCTGGGGGGCATAGAGGACCAGCGACCATAGCAGGATCGCCGTCCCGATGGGCGAATACCACGCATCCATGGGGAATCGCATGGCGTGTCGAAGCCGTGTTTTCCAGGCCAGGTGTTCGGCAGCCATGCATCCGATCGCCGCGATCGCCAGCGGCGGGTACCAGGCGATTCCTGCCTGCCATGTCATCACCGCGGTGAACACATCGCCCGATGTCGCGAGGTCTGGGCTGCGGAACAGAACCCATCCCGACAAGACAACCAGGACCGTTGCAAGCCAGCCGATCGTGGCAGGGATGCGGATGCGAATCCATCGCTGGCCGCACAGCGCCGCACCATGCCAAATTCCCCACAACACAAACGTCCAAGCCGCACCATGCCACAATCCGCCCAGGCCCATCGTGATCATCAGGTTGCGGTAGGTGGCCAGGTTGCCATCTCGGTTGCCGCCCAGCGGGATGTACAGATAGTCTCGCAGCCAACGCGATAGCGTCATGTGCCAGCGGCCCCAGAACTGTGACATCGATGTCGCCAGATAGGGATGACGAAAGTTCGCCGGGAAGCGATAGCCCAGCAGCTTTGCCACACCGATGGCCATGTCGGTATAGCCTGAAAAGTCATAGTAGATTTGACCTGCATAAGCGATCACGGCAATGCTGACCGTCGCACCGGAGTACAGATCGGGGCCGGCGAAGACCACGTCCACCATTTCGCCCAAGCGGTCAGCGATCAAAACCTTCTTGACGGCACCACGAAGCAGTTGTTGGAATCCGCCATAGAACCTTCGACGCGACAGACGCGGAACGGTTGCCAACTGCGGCATCAGTTCGCGGGCCCGGACGATGGGGCCAGCAACCAACTGGGGGAAGAAAGCGACGTACAACGCAAAGTCCAGCGGTCGGGTCGCCGCCGGGATGCGGCGGCGATAAACATCGATCGTGTACGACATCGTTTGGAAGGTGTAGAACGAAATTCCCACCGGCAAAATGATCGATAGCGTCGATGTCGACATGCCCCAGGGAGCCAGCACGGCTTCGGCCGACTCGATGAAAAAGTTGCAATACTTGAAGAACCCCAACAACCCAAGATTCGTGGTGATGCTGGCCCACAACCAACGCCGACGGACTGCCAGAGAACTGGATGCGTCGATCCGGTTGGCGATCATGTAGTCGACGATGGTCGAAAAAATCAGCAGGCCACAGAACCGGGCATCCCAGTAGGCATAGAAGTAGTAGCTGGCGACCAGCAGCACACCGTTGCGTGTTACCCGGCGACGGCACGTCCAGGTTGCTGCAAGGACGATGATCAGGAAGATCAGGAACTCGGTCTGTGTGAAAATCATTCGGCCCCGCCCTGGGACGCTGTCCCGGTGCGGGCCTCGGGAAATCGTCGCACGATCGCCTCGGCCACGATTCGGTTTCCGAAAGCGTTCAGGTGGCCAGTGCCGATCTGTCCGTTGGCGAACCCGTGCGGCCACTGTCCGGACATCGCCGATGCCGATAGTGCGGGCCGCGTGTCGATGATCGTGATGTCGGTGTGCGCCGCGGCGTCACGCAGTGCTGCGAACCGTTGATCGCCCGCGTCGGCGGTGACGATGCGGCCACCCATGACGTGCGGGCTGCGCGGGCAATAGACCAACGTGACCGATCCGCTGGCTGCACTCTGGATGCTGGCCAGGATCCGATCCCACCCAGCGGGAACTGCTGCGCGGGTCGTCGTTGCTTCGTCGCCCGGAACGGGCATCGCTGTGGGGGGGCGATCTTGGTCTTCGTCTGGTGGTGAATCGTCGCCCCAGCGTGGTGCAAAACGCAGACGCCGTGTTGACCCATCGGGCGACGTGGTCAGGCCGCGAACCGCATGCAGAACGAACGCGGGCAGATTCGCGGCGCCCCACTGGGACCAGTGTCCCGGCGGCGGTTCGGGGGATGCGTCGATGTCGTGCAGGTCGGACAATTCCGCGATCACCAGCACATGGTCCGTGATGCCCAGCTGCGACTGGGCCCATTCAAATTGGCCGATCCAATCCGCCAGGTCATCGCCGCTGCGCGCCAACGGAAACGCTTGCAGTCGGCCGTCGCTGATGCTGGCAACCGCGGCAAAGATTTTATCGGCATCATCGACGCAGACCCCTTCGGCCTGAGAGTCGCCCCAGATTGCGATGCGGTGGTCGGTCGGTCGGGCACTGTCCAGGCTGGTTCGGCCGGGCATGCCATGGGGGCCGATGTGGGTCGCCGCGTATCCCTCCGAACGCCAACGATAGGTGGCGCCCGCGGGCAGCGTCCAAACGCCCCGGTTGAATTCTCGCGGCAGATAGCTGCGCACAAACAGTGGCGATGTCGCAGCGATCACCAGCGTGCCCAGGATCGCACCCACGATCCACCGGGCAATCAGCAGTTGGCTGGTCAACGAGGACCGGGGCAACTGCTGTGGAAGGTTTGTCATTTCGGCCGCGACCGGCAGGCTGTTAGGTACGTTCATGCCCGGCTGATCGCGAATCGATGGTGACTATTCTTCGGTGACCGTGACGGTGGTCATTTCGTCGCCCATTTCGATCGAATCGACAACGTCTTGTCCTTCGATCACTTTGCCGAACACGCTGTGGCGTCCGTCCAAGTGAGGTGTGGCCAAGTGGGTGATGAAGAACTGCGAACCGTTGGTGTTCGGTCCAGCATTGGCCATCGACAGAACGCCGGGGCCATCATGCTTCAGTTCCGGGTGGAATTCGTCTTCGAATTTGTAACCTGGTCCGCCCGTGCCGGTGCCTTCGGGGCAGCCGCCTTGGACCATGAAATCAGGAATCACGCGGTGAAACTTCAGGCCATCATAGAAGTTCTTGCCGCACAGGGTTTCGAAATTCTCGACCGTCTTAGGCGTCTTGTCATCGAACAGTTCGATGCGGATGGTGCCCTTGGTGGTTTCGAAGGTCGCAACTTTCATGGTGTCTCGCTTGAATGAAATGGATCGAGTGGTTGGTTTAGAAATGGATGGGGGGTTACTGGACGCCGATGGGTTCTTCGGAGACGGGGATTTCGCCTTCGTCAAAGATCGAATCCATGTCGATTTCGTCGGTTGGGCTGGGAGCGAATTCGATCGGATAGCGGGTGCCGTCTTCCATCACCAACGTGGCCGATTGCATGCCCGTTCCGTCGCCCGACTGGTCTTGTTGGATCATCACAACGCCGGATCCCTTGGTGCCCGAGATTTCGAACGCCAGTTCTTCGGATCCGCCTTCGGCATTCTGTGCTCGAGCGATCGTTTCGCTCCAGTTCATGCTCAACGATTCGATCTCGCCGATGTGTTCGACGATGACGGGGTTTCCGTCAAGCTGCTTTTGGAATTCGCCAGCCAGCATCGATAGACCAAATTGGGTCATCAGCAATGGGCCGCCACAGCAAACCAGAAGTCCAACGAATCCCAAGATTCCACAGCCCATCAGCCAGAACTTCGCCTTGCTTTTCTTGGGTGGCGAGTCGGGGTAGACACCGCCTGAATTTCCAGGTGCGTTCGGGTTGGCGTCGAAGGGGTTCTCTGGAGACATCGACATGGAAATCATCCTTGTCCAATAAGGCGTTGTTTGAGGGGTGTCCGATCCCCAACATTAGAACCGCGATCGGTGTATCGTCATAGAGACCTCTGATCCACTCTGTCCTGATGATCGCCCGCAACGCTTGCCGAGGACCCACCGTTGATACCCCGATCCATTTTCCTATTTGCTGTCGCCTGTCTGTCGATGGCGACCGATGTCCCAGCCCAGTTACCCGTGGGTGATCCGCTGCCCGTGGGTGATCCGTTACCCGCGGTCGATCCGGTGCCCGCGGCCAAGTCGGCGGCAATCGCCCAGCCGGCACCCCCGTCGGGTGCGGCATCGTTGCCAAGCCAGACGGCGAGTTCCGCCATGGTGGCTGGCCGCAGTGTTTCCCAGTGGTCTCAGTCGTTGAAGGACGACGACCGCACAACCCGTTTGATCGCGATCCGGTCGTTGGCGGCGTTCGGCAACGAGGCACGCCAGCCGATCGAGCAAACCCTGGGGCATGGCGACGCGGCCATGCGGTACCTCGCTGCGGTGGCGCTCGGTGATATCGAAGACGCCGGCCGGGATGCCGCCGCGTCGGATAACGCCGCGTCGGATGCTGGCGCGTCGGATAATGGCGACGCAAACGCTTCCGAAACGGCCGGTGATCCGCCAGCTGCGAGTGATTCGGCTGCGAGTGATTCGGCTGCGAAAAGTGATTCCGCCGCAGCGGGTGCGGGGGGGAACCGGGCAACGGATGACGTTCGCCAAAGACTGGTCGAAATGACCGAGTCCGACGATTCGCTATCGGTGCGACAGGCGTGTGCCTATGCACTTTGCCGGATGGGGCTGATCGATGACCATTTGCCCTTGCTGATCGAACGCTTGTCGTACCCTGAACGTGGCACCGTTTGCAGCGTGGCTGAACTGATCGGCAAGATCGGACCGCCCGCCGCGGCAGCCACGTCCGTCTTGGAAAAGTTGGCCAAGGAAAATGCGGCTGGTTCTAGCGGCGACTACCACATCGGTGGTGCCTGTCTGAACGCCCTGCGAAAGATTCAAATCAAAGACGAAAACCAAGGAGAACAACGATGAAGGTTCTGATCGCTCTGTTCTGTCGCCCATTGTTCTGTCGCTCATTGTTCTGTCGCTCAGTGTTCTGTCGCTCAGTGTTCTGTCGCTCAGTGTTCTGTCGCCCAGTGTTCTGTCGCCCAGTGTTCAGCTTGCTGATGCTCGCCACGCTGTGGTTGGGCGGCCTGACGCTGTCGGCTTCAAACGCCTTTGCTGACCGGCGTCCCAACATTCTGTGGATCAGCGTCGAAGACATTTCATCCAATCTTGGCTGCTACGGCGATCCGCATGCCGTCACGCCCAACTTGGACCGATTGGCATCCGAGGGAGTCCGGTTCACTCGCGCCTTCACCCCGGCGGGCGTTTGCGCGGTCGTGCGCAGCGGCATCATCACAGGTTTGTATCCGCCGGCAATCGGATCGCAACACATGCGAAGCCGGATCATTCCGCCATCGGACGTCCGGGCGTTCCCCGAACGACTGCGAGCGGCCGGGTACTTCACCACCAACCGCAGCAAAACCGATTATCAGTTCGATCCCACCGATTCGATCTGGGATCTGCAAGGCGACGGGCACAATGATTGGCGTGATCGTCCCGATCCGGATCAGCCGTTCTTTTCGGTGATCAATTTTACTCAGTGTCACGAGAGTCAGATTCGCCATTCGGATGCCCAGCACCGCAAGGTCATCCAGCAAATCGGAGCCGAAAACCAGCACGATCCGGCCGTCGTCGCTGATACGATCCCCGCTTTCCTGCCCCGTACTCCAGCGACGCAAAAGGATTGGGCTAGGTACCAGGACAACATCACATTGGTCGATCAGTTGGCCGGGGAAGTGTTGGATCGGTTGCAGGAAGACGGCCTTGCCGACAACACATTGGTGGTGTTTTGGAGCGACCATGGGATGGGGCTGCCGCGTGGAAAGCGGTGGATCTATGACACGGGGACCTTGGTGCCGGTCATCATGCGATGGCCGGACCGGATGGGTGCCGGCGAAGTTCGCAGCGACTTGATCAGTGTCCTGGACCTGCCGCCAACGATGCTGAAGGTCGCCGGTGTTCCGGTTCCGCGGAACATGCACGGGCGGCTGATCGTCGACGATCAGGGCGACGAGGCCAGCGACGAACCGCCTTATCTTTTCTTTCACCGCGACCGTATGGACGAGGTCTACGAACTGCAGCGTGCGGCTCGCGACCGCAGGTGGAAATACATTCGCAACTTCGAGCCGGACAAACCGTATTCCCAGCGACTCGACTACATGGACGAAATGCCGACCATGCAAGATTGGCGTCGGCTCCATGCGGCTGGCGAGTTGACCGGTGGCCAGAAAAACTGGTTTGCCGAGACCAAGCCGATCGAAGAGCTTTACGATACCGAGAACGATCCCTGGGAACTGACCAACCTGGCTCTGCGGCCTCAGTACGCCGAGCGATTGGCCAGGATGCGGCAGGCGACCGAGCGGTGGCAGCGGCAGATCGCGGATACCGGGATGATTCCCGAATCGGTGCTGATGGAAGAGATGAAGCCGGGCGGGGTGACGCCGAAAACGGACCCGCCCAGCATTCGCAGGGACGGCAAGCAAGTCAGTATCCAATCCAGCGGTGACGGCGTTTCGATCGTCTACCAGGTTTTCGACAATGGGAAATGGAGCGACTGGAAGTTGTATTCGCGTTCATTCCCTAGCGATGGCCGTGTTCGCTGCAAAGCGACTCGCTTGGGGTACCGCGATAGCGACATTGTCGATCTAAAAATCTGAATTTTCGATTTTTGTCAGCGCTGGATCGAGCGTTCTAAGTGCGACGGGGGAGGAATCTCCCCTTCGGGCCCTGTCGCCGGGATGGCGTCCTCCGCAGCGCCCGTCGGCGATGGTCGCTGCTGCCTTGGCTTCGAACCCCTTGCCCGCCGGTAAGGTTGACCAGACCGTTGTCGGTTGACGGACTTTCGACGCGAACACTTTCCCTTTGTGAAAATTCGGGTATTTTGTGTACCGGGACGACGCATGACGCGAACTCTCTGGTCTCGGTCAATTTGCAAACTCTGTGCTGATCGTTGCCACCGGGTGGTAGGTAGATTTTCGTAGGACGCGTGTATTTTTTTCGGCGGATGACAGGCGGTTTCAGTGCTCCTCCGGCACATCGCAGACTCATTCACCACGGTCGACACAGTTTAGATTCACTTAGGGAGAATCCATTTTATGACCAAGTCCAAGTTGGAGTACATCTGGCTCGATGGCTACAAGCCCACCCAAAGTCTGCGTGGCAAGACAAAAGTCGTTAGCGATTTCAGCGGCAAATTGGAAGATTGTGAAGTTTGGTCGTTCGACGGATCATCGACCCAACAAGCCGAAGGCGGCAGCAGCGACTGCTTGCTGAAACCTGTCTTTATCTGTCCTGACCCCAGCCGTATCGGCGACAGCTACATCGTCATGTGCGAAGTGCTGAATTCCGATAAGACACCGCACGTGTCCAACGGTCGTGCGACGATCGACGACGATGATGACGATTTCTGGTTCGGTTTCGAACAGGAATACGTCCTGCAGGACATCGAAACTGGCAAGCCAGTTGGGTTCCCAAACAAGGGTTATCCAGGCCCGCAAGGCCCGTACTACTGCAGCGTCGGTGCAGAGAACGCGGTCGCGCGAGAAATGGTCGAAGAACACCTCGAATTGTGCCTGCAGTGCGGCCTGAACGTCGAAGGCGTCAACGCCGAAGTGATGATGGGCCAGTGGGAATACCAGATCTTTTCCAAGGGTGCCCAGGACGCCGGAGACCAAATCTGGGTCTCGCGTTACTTGCTAGAACGAATTGGCGAAAAGTACGGCATCAAGGTCGACTGGCACTGCAAGCCGATCAAGGGTGACTGGAACGGCAGCGGCATGCACGCCAACTTCTCCAACACGACCCTGCGAACCTGCGGTTCGAAGGAAGTTTACGAGACGATCTGCAAGGCGTTCGCACCACGCGTCAAAGAGCACATCGACGTCTACGGTGCTGACAACGATCAACGCCTGACCGGTCTGCACGAAACCCAACGTATCGATCAGTTCAGCTACGGCATTTCCGACCGTGGCGCGTCGATCCGGATTCCGATTTTCACCGTCGAACACGGCTGGAAGGGATGGTTGGAAGATCGCCGCCCGGCATCCAACGCCGATCCTTACAAAGTGGCTGCCGAGATCATCCGAACGGTCAAGACCGCCGATGTTCCTGCCACTGCTTAGTTCGCAGTAGGTAGCGGCTGATTTGTAAATCGCGGTCGGTTGGACCGCAAACCAACCGAAAACCCGTCAGTATCGACCATGCTGGCGGGTTTTTGCATGCGCTGGCGGCGCTGTTCGCCAGTGTCGCCTGCCGCGTCGCCAATCGTGCGGTTTTGCCCGCAGCTTGCGTCCGCCGCTTGCGGCGATCGGCAGATCCAGGCGTGTTGGCGTGAATTCCGATTAGCGGTATCTCGTCCGCACGGTTGCCGCGATATAATCAGCCCATGACTACCGAACCAACCATTCTGTTGTCGGGCACCGACCCGGACCTGCCCCAAAACCTGCCGCCGGGACTGAAGCGGTATACCCGGTTTCGGGAGATGGCTCGCGGCGGCAGCGGGCTGCTGCAATCTTGCTTTGATCCGGTGACCGGGCGGACCGTCGCGATCAAGTCGTTGTTGCCAGAGACCAAGCGAGATCGCAACGAGCGGCGTCGTTTGCTGCGTGAGGCTCGCGTCACGTCGCAGCTTCAGCATCCCAACACGGTTCCGGTCTACGACATCGGCGACGACGAGGATGCCGGGATCTTCTTTGTGATGAAGCGGATTTCGGGCGAAAATCTGTTCGAAATCCTGAAGCGGATCGCGCGCGGCGATCAGCAGACCATCGACGCCTATCCGGCCGATCGGCGTATCGAAATCATCGTGGGCGCCTGCCAGGCGCTGGCTTATTCGCATTCGCGTGGCGTGATCCACCGGGACGTGAAGCCCGAGAATATCTGGGTGGGGAACTTTGGCGAAGTGATCCTGTTGGACTGGGGCGTGGCCAAGGTTTGGGGGCATGCGGACGACAACGTGCCGATCCGCCAAAGCGTGCTGCGTCCTCCGCAATCGACCCTGGACGAGCAAGAGGCTCGCACCAGCACGCTGACCGGCGGTGGGCAGCGTCCGGGGACTCCGCTTTACATGTCGCCCGAGCAGGTCGACGGCAATCGTGGGATCGACGAGCGGACGGATGTGTTCAGCGTGGGGGTCTGTCTGTACGAGATGTTGGCGTTGCGAGAGCCTTTTCGGGGGGCCACGATCGACGAGACGTTCGAGAACATTTGCAGTCGTGAAGTCGCTCCGCCATCGGAGCGGTCTCCCGATCGAGAGATGCCGGCGGGAGTGGACAAAATTGTGATGCGATGCTTGGAAAAGCGGCCGGGAGATCGGTATCAGGTGATGCGTGAACTGATCTCGGATCTGCGCGACCTGACCTAAGTTTCCCTGCGGTGGAAGCCGCCGTCCCTGTCGCGGGTGGGGTTCGCAGCTGTTCGCTCGTCGATGGGATTGGGGGCGCGACCGCCGGGCGGCTGAACCTTTCGGGTGGGCTTTGCGTCGTAGTTCGCGTGAGGCAAATGGGGGTTCTGCGAGTCGAATCGGTCGATTCGGAGCGCTGGAGAGCGAGGTTTTTGCTGTGAAAGTTAATTTCCTGGCACTTTGGTGGCGAAACAGGCCAATTCCGTCTTGCCCGATTTGGTCGGATCGGTACACTCTGCCCTTCCGGTCGGGCCCCAATGGGTTCGTTCCCCCGGACGCACGGATGGAGCCGTCGGCGCAGGTGACCTGTCATCAAGCTGACCTCGAAGTGCTTTCGGCGAACGATTTCCCACACAATGGCCAGCGTAGCTCAGTTGGTAGAGCAGCTGATTTGTAATCAGCCGGTCGCGGGTTCGAATCCCTCCGCTGGCTCTTCAAGAGCCATGGGTGCACCGACGGAAAACGATGCCCATCAGTGGCGAATCAGCGGAAGTGGCAATTGGCCGCTGCAGGCTGGTTGGCTGCGGGGAACAAGACGGTAAGATTTTAGCAGAGAGGGTCCTGGGCCGAAGTTGTTCAGGACACAAGCGAGACGATCGAGATTTTTTGGGGGTTTGCCCGAGTGGTTAAAGGGGGCGGACTGTAAATCCGCTGGCTATGCCTACACAGGTTCGAATCCTGTAGCCCCCATGCAGAGAGTGAGAGCGAGTGAGAGAGGAAAAGTAGAGCAGTGGTGGCCGCGACGGGGCCGTGTGATGCAAACGGTGTGTCGCCGGTGGGTCTTGTCTCGGAGTGCCTGGCTTCTCTCTTATCGCGGGTGTAGCACAATGGTAGTGCAGCAGCCTTCCAAGCTGAATACGAGGGTTCGATTCCCTTCACCCGCTTTCGCTGCTGTAGCTCAGTGGTAGAGCACTTCCTTGGTAAGGAAGAGGTCATGGGTTCAAATCCCATCAGCAGCTTAATGCGAGCCGCGATTCACTGGTGATTGCAAGATCAGGTGATTTTCGCGACAACATGCTTCTTGAGCGAGAGATTCGCAAGCCATTTCAGTCGGGCTTTCGAGAGTTCAGGAAGGCCTTGTCGAACGCACTGTTGGTCAGTCGCTGCTGGTCAGCAACCGGCCGGCGCAGTCGATCGCAGGGGCCGGCTGAAAATAAATGTGAAATACAAACGCGTCCCATGGTGGGGTGCAAATTGTTTGGAATTCGTTTTGATACTTTGTTGAACGAGCTTGGCTGGTGCGGCTGAGTTTGCGGCGAGCTACCGTGGGTGTGAACGCGGGCGTCGTGGATTCGGGCTTCTCGAGGCGTATCCTTGGAAGTAGTGGCACGGCTGGGTGCAGGTGAATTAGAAACATGGCTAAAGAAGCTTTTAATCGGACCAAGCCCCACGTCAATGTCGGGACCATCGGTCACATTGACCACGGCAAAACCACCACGACCGCGGCTATCTTGGCCGTGCAAGCTGCTAAAGGTCTTGCTCAGGCAAAGAATTATTCGGACATCGCCAAGGGCGGTACCGTTCGTGACGCGACGAAGACCGTTACGATCGCCGTTGCTCACGTTGAGTACGAGTCGGACAACCGGCACTACGCTCACATCGACTGCCCCGGACACGCCGACTTTATCAAGAACATGATCACCGGTGCCGCCCAAATGGACGGTGCTATTTTGGTTGTGTCGGCCGCTGACGGCCCGATGCCACAAACCAAGGAACACGTGCTTCTGGCTCGCCAGGTTGGTGTGCCTTACATCGTGGTTTACTTGAACAAGTGTGACCTCGTCGACGATGAAGAGTTGCTGGAATTGGTCGAATTGGAAGCACGCGAATTGCTGTCCAAGTACGACTTCCCCGGCGACGATGTGCCTGTCGTTCGCGGTTCGTCACTGCCTGCACTGAACAACCCAAGCGACCCAGAAGCCAGCAAGTGCATTGGCGAACTGATGGACGCTTTGGATGCCAGCATTCCTGAGCCTGTTCGTGAAGACGACAAGCCTTTCCTGATGGCGATCGAAGACGTGTTCTCGATCGAAGGTCGTGGAACGGTTGCTACCGGTCGTATCGAGCGTGGTGTTGTGAAGGTCGGCGAAGAAGTCGAAATCATCGGCTTGTCGGCTGCACCTGTCAAAACCATCTGCACCGGCGTCGAAATGTTCCGCAAGGAAATGACCGAAGGCCGTGCTGGTGACAACGTTGGTTGCTTGCTTCGCGGTGTGAAGCGGGAAGATATCCAACGCGGTCAAGTTTTGGCGAAGCCCAAAAGCATCAACCCGCACACCAAGTTCGAAGCTGAAGTTTATTGCTTGAGCAAGGACGAAGGCGGCCGTCACACGCCGTTCTTCAGCGGCTATCGTCCTCAGTTCTACTTCCGCACGACCGACGTGACCGGAACCGCGAACTTGGTCGGTGCTGAAATGTGCATGCCTGGCGACAACGTCAAAGTGACCGTCGAACTGCACAAGCCAATCGCTATCGATGACGGTGTTCGCTTCGCAATTCGCGAAGGTGGACGCACCGTCGGTTCGGGCGTTGTGACCAAGATCGTCGAGTAAGATCGTCGAGTAAAATCGGCGTTTAGAATGATGACCAACCTTTGATGACCAGCGTTCAAGCTTCTGCTAGTTTGAGCGTTGGTCATTGGTCATTCAGCGACAGTGTTCCGTTTCGGCGGCGCTGGCCTGGAAAGGGGTGTAGCTCAATTGGCAGAGCTCTGGTTTCCAAAACCAGCGGCTGGGGGTTCGAGTCCCTCCACCCCTGCTTTGTATGTTGTGAAACGTTTGATCCAATAGAAGAACAAAATCAGGTGCGACCCGTCGGCAGTCGCGGTTTATCGCCAAGGTAAGCCAGTCGCCCACGAATCACCGCCTGAGAGTCCACCGATGGTGGCAAATACGAATTTAGCGACCGGTCACCACGGACGAGTGGCTGAGCTAGAAGCCCATTCCCTCATGTAGGAGCCGACGGGTGTCACGAGACATTGCATCAGCCAACAGCGTTCCCCTGACGAGCGAACTGTTCAAGAATACCGTTTACAAGCCCAACCAAGGCCGCATCGTTCGTCAATTGACGGCGTTGGCGATTTGGGTGGTAGCGGCTCTGGGGTGTTGGTCGCTGTACGGGTCGCTGCGAGGCGGTATCGAGTCCGGTTCGTATCTGATCCCGGGGATCCCATCGGCAGTCCTGGCAGCTGGTCTTTGGTTCGGTTACCGGGTCGTCAACTGGCCTCGATTTGCTGACTTTTTGATCGCAGTCGAAGCGGAAATGAACAAGGTCACCTGGCCTAGCAAGGACGAGTTGATCCGAGCATCGGTTGTCGTGATTCTGACGATCTTTATCTTGGCGATCGCATTGTTCTTGTTTGACGTCCTGTGGCAGGCGATTTTCGATTTCCTGGGTGTCACCACTTAGTCATCGCCAGCGATTCCCCGCGATAGCGATTCGACGAAATGGCGAACTGACTAAACTGTTTTTCGCAACTTTGCCTTCGAGCGAACCTGGTTCCAGGCGGTGCTCGCCCCGTTTTCGCCAACTCGCTCAATCCCTCACAGATTCCAATGCCCGCAAGCGGTGAAAACGTGAACCAAGTCGATCCTTCTGAAGATCCCCAGTTCCCCGAGCCTGATGAATCGTTGGTGATTGAATCCAGCGATGTTTCCGAAGGTGATTCGGAGGAAGCGACGGCCAGTGCGCCGGCGCCTCCGCCTCCCGCCCCTGTCGACCCGGCTGCGAAGCCGAAGGTGGACACGGAAGTGGAAGCGAAGATGGATTGGTACATCTTGAAAGTCGCCTTCAACCGCGAAGATTCCATTGCTGATGCGCTGCGAAAGCGAGTCAAGATGGAAGGCATGGCGGAACACTTTGGCGAGATCGTGGTGCCCAGCGAAGACGTTGCGACGTTCAATCGCGATGGCAAACGCCGCGTTAGCAAACGCAAATTGTTGCCCGGCTACATCATGGTCAACATGCGTATCAACGACGATACTTGGTTCCTGGTTCGGGAAACCGGCGGGATCAGCGACTTTACCGGCGCCGCCGGGAAGCCGATGCCGATGGAACCAAGCGATATCGAACGATTCATCAACAAGCCAGAAGTCGGCGAAGACGAAGAAGAAGCACCGATCAAGATCGGGATTCCGTTCAAGGTCGGCGATCGAGTTCGCGTCAAGGAAGGCAACTTCGAGAACCAAGAGGGCGATGTCGACACGGTCGACGAAGCCAATGGTCGAATCACGGTGATCATCAACATTTTTGGACGCAGTGTCCCGATGGAACTGGACCACTGGCAGGTCGAACCACTGTAGGGATAGGGATTACTTGTTGCGATCCAGGGATCCATGCCAAGGCGTGGGCCCGGTCTGAAACAACGCTCCCGATGATCCTTTTTCCTAATACCTCACCCCTAAACCTAACACCTATTCCTTATGGCAAAGCAAGTCACCGGCGTCGCAAAGTTCCAAGTTCCTGGCGGTCAAGCCACCCCGGCTCCTCCTGTCGGTACATCGCTGGGTAAGTTCGGCGTGAACCTGGGACAGTTCGTCCAGGCCTTCAACGACAAGACGAAGGAATACAACGGCACCCCGATCCCTGTGATCGTGACTGTCTACAACGACCGTAGTTTTGAATTCATCACCAAAAGCCCGCCCGCAGCATCGCTGTTGAAGCAGGCCGCTGGAATCGCCAAAGGCAGTGGCGTCCCGAACAAGGACAAAGTTGCCAAGGTAACCCGCGCCCAGTGCGTGGATATCGCCGAAAAGAAAATGGCCGACCTGAACGCTCGCGACATCGACCACGCTGTGTTGATGATCGAAGGCACCGCCCGCAGCATGGGCATCGACGTCGAAGGTTGATCGTCCGATCACGCTGGATTCGTCCAGCCAGGCCGGTCAACGGTTTCGGCTGGTCGCGGTATGCCAGTGTGGATGTCAGGTTTCGCTTGCCGATTCCGGCGGGCGAACGGGCAGCGAGCAATCAATGCGGTTGATTGCGGGGGCGGCATCGCCGCGATGCATGGATAGAGCGTCCGAATGGGACCTCCGATGGCGGCACTGCCCCAAGTGTCTTGTGGATTCGCCGCTGGAATCCGTGATGCCGGTTCGATTCGCAAAACAACGGCCGTTTTTGCGTTTTGGGACCTATGGGCACCGTTTTTGCGGCGTTTTCATGCCCTGCGAGGCCGGTCAATCGGCAGATCATGTCCGCCGGTCGGGCTAGAACGAGCGAATGGTGAGTTTTGCCCTTGGCTTTTTTCGGTCCACCTTGTATGTTTCATCTGTGTCGCAACGAGATGATTTCTCCAGCGGCACAATCAGTCGGAAATAAGCGAGTAGCGTCTTTGGAATGCCAATGACGCTTTCCGACCGAGTCAGGCTCTCTAACGAGTTGGATCCTCTCAAGGCCTGATTCATACGGTGTTGGCATCTCGTCACACCCACATGCTGCCAACTATCGGTTGTGTTAACCGCTCTGGAAAGCTGCCTGACGTCCCTCAAGTGACGTAATGGATTCTGCGACTTTCTTGTTTGTCCAGAGTTAACCCGACGTGCGGTATATGTACGCTGTTTTCGTGTGAAGTTCATCAAGTTCGGCCAGAATTGCCGCCATGTTCATTCGCATTCCAAACAGTCATCGCACCGCAGCAACCCACTAACGATCCGACATCAGCGCAGCCGAAGGCTAATCGAGCCGCAGCCCAATCGAACGCATCGCCCCCTGGGCTTTTGCCGTTCAGGATTGCCGCTCACGATCAAACCGATGCGCCAGGTGTCCCAAGAATTTTGCTTCTAGGAATTACCTTTTGAACCATTTTGAAGAAATCGACCTGATCGCTCCCATCAAACGAGCGCTGGCCGACGAAAATTACGTTACCCCTACACCGATCCAAGCGCAAACGATCCCCGCCGCCATCACTGGTTGCGACGTCCTTGGATGTGCCCAAACAGGCACCGGAAAAACGGCCGCATTCGCACTCCCGATCCTGAACCGGCTTGGCAAACAGAACCGCAAGCCGGTTCCCAACCAGCCCGCCGCCTTGATTTTGGCACCGACCCGCGAGTTGGCGATCCAAATCGGCGAAAGCTTTGCGACCTATGGCAAACACCTTCGTGTGAAGACCGCTTTGGTCTACGGCGGAGTGAATCAGAACAATCAAATCCGAGCGATGCAGCGTGGCGTTCACGTCCTGGTTGCTACCCCGGGTCGCTTGTTGGACCTGATGAATCAGGGCCACATCAATCTAAGCCGACTGGACGTCTTTGTCTTGGACGAAGCCGACCGCATGTTGGACATGGGTTTCTTGCCTGATCTGAAGCGGATCATTCAGGAACTTCCCGAAGACCGTCAGTCTCTGTTCTTCTCGGCAACGATGCCACCGAAGATCGTTGATCTTTCACAGCGATTGCTGCTGAATCCGGTGACCGTGACCGTCAAGCCGAAGAAGTCGACTGCACAGTTGATTGATCAACAGGTCGTTTTCTGCGAACGCGGCGACAAACAGACTTTGTTGAAAGACTTGGTCCGTGCGGATGACGCCGAACGAGTGATCGTGTTCACACGCACCAAACGCGGTGCCAACACGGTTGCCGACAAATTGGAAAAAGCCGGGATCTCCTCGGCCGCTATCCACGGCAATAAATCGCAAAATGCACGTCAGCGGACGCTGGACGCATTTCGTAAGAACAAGATTCACGTCTTGGTCGCCACCGACGTTGCCGCTCGCGGTATCGACATCGATGGTGTCACCCACGTGATCAACTATGACCTGCCAACCGAACCGGAAAGCTATGTGCACCGGATTGGACGAACCGGTCGTGCGGAAGCATCGGGCGTTGCAATTTCATTTTGCACGTCTGCCGAACGGGATGATCTGCGAGCGATCGAGCAATTGATCGGCAAGAAAGTTCCGCTAGCTCCGAACCAACCCAAGCCGACGCCAGGTGGATCTCGTGATGAGGTTCGTGGAAGCGGTGGTCGTCCATCGAAGCCTCGTGGTGGCCCACGCAGTCGGAACCGATCAGCTCGGCCGGCCGGTAAATCCAGCGGTCCTAAAATGTCCGGCAACCCCGTCGCAGCGACGGGCGGAGCGGGAACCGCGGTGGCCGCCAAGCCACGTCGCAGCCAAAAACGAAAAGCCGGCTTTGGTGTCGGAATCATGGACGGGGAAGCGGTCGCCACGGCAACACGCGCTCCTCGCCCCAAAGGTTCCGGCCGAAAGCCACGCCCCCAACAGGGCTAGAAACCGAAATTAGATGTGTTTTCCCGACCGACAACGTCGGGACGACCTGGATAGAATAATTTTGGCCGCCCAGACGCCGCCAATTGGAATTAGCTTTACACCGACGGAGAGAACCCATCGCAAAGAATCAAAACACGTTCGCAAAACGCCAACGCGAGATGGAAAAGAAGTTCAAGGCCCAGGATAAGCTAGCCCGACGGGCTGAGCGGAAATTGGCCCAAGAAAACGGGACCAATCTATCGACTGACGCATTGGACGATTCATCCGAAGACGAAAATGCGAGCGAAGATAGTGCGATGGATGTCCCTGACGAGCAACAAATCTGATAGACTGCTGTTACGGCAGTCAGACAAATATATTTTAAGTGGGTGTAAAAGCGGCCCTGGTATTCAAGCGAATATCACAAGCCGATCCCGCTGATAACCGTTGACCCTGTGCAATCGATGTCGTGCGAACGTTTCTTTCGGCGTTGACTGTGCAACTGTTTTGAAGAGTATTGGAAGTAGAGAGATGGCAGAAGGCAAAATCAAACGTATCACCGACAAAGGTTTCGGATTCATCGAGAACGAATCCGGCACGGATATGTTTTTCCACAGCTCTTCGCTTGAGGGCGTCGCTTACGACGACCTACGCGAAGGCCAAAAGGTTGAATATAGCGTCGGACAAGGCCCGAAGGGCCCTCGCGCTGAAAACGTGCGTTTGATCGAAGGTTAGGAAACTAACCGCACCCGTGTTCGATTGATGAACGGATTGTTCATCGCGACCACACAAGGCAGTTCACAACAAAGCCGGTGCTTGCCATCGCTTTGAATCCGGATCTTGGTTATCCCCGCATCAAGGATGCACATGCGGTGGGGAACCAACCCTTTTGATGAAATAGAACACCGCTGTCCTGGTTTTTAGGGCCGTGGTGTTTTTTTATGCGCGGTCAGGACCGTTGCGGACTTAGCTCGGTTGCTGGCTAGCGGCGAATGCCACTTCCTTGGTAGCGAAACGACGCGAGCCGTCCGGTCAAGTGCCGCCAAAGCACAGAGAGTTCGCGCCGAATGTCGGCCAACGTGGGATTGCCGGCCGCTTACGAGAACGTCCGGCTTGGCCGCGGAGCGGCGAAGGTCGTGCCCCCTCACCCCAGCCCTCTCCCCCACGTTGAACGCGAGCAGAACTCGCGTTCAACGCGGGGGAGAGGGGGCAAGACGAGTTGGGGCGACACTGCGGTTAGTTGGTTTTCCTTTGCCCCCTCACCCCAACCCTCTCCCCCACATTGAATGCGAGCAGAACTCGCGTTCAACGCGGGGGAGAGGGGGCAAAACGATTTGGGGAGACACTGCGGTTGGTTGGTTTTCTTTTGCCCCCTCTCCCCAACCCTCTCCCCCACATTGAACGCGAGCGGAACTCGCGTTCAACGCGGGGGAGAGGGGGCAAAACGAGGTGGGGAGACACTGCGGTTGGTTGGTTTTCTTTTGCCCCCTCACCCCAACCCTCTCCCCCACATTGAATGCGAGCAGAACTCGCGTTCAACGCGGGGGAGAGGGGGCAAAACGAGGTGGGGAGACACTGCGGTTGGTTGGTTTTCTTTTGCCCCCTCACCCCAACCCTCTCCCCCACATTGAATGCGAGCAGAACTCGCGTTCAACGCGGGGGAGAGGGGGCAAAACGATTTGGGGAGACACTGCGGTTGGTTGGTTTTCTTTTGCCCCCTCACCCCAACCCTCTCCCCCACATTGAACGCGAGCGGAACTCGCGTTCAACGCGGGGGAGAGGGGGCAAAACGAGTTGGGGGAGACACTGCGGTTGGTTGGTTTTCCTTTGCCCCCTCTCCCCCTGGATTATCGAAGTGGAGCTTCGATTATCTAGGGGGAGAGGGCTGGGGTGAGGGGGCGGTGGTAACACTGAATCCGTGGGGCCCGCCCAAACGGCATGATGCTTTCGCCTCTTTGAGGCTGTTTTAAGCCGGACGTTCCGTGACGCGTCGCGGCTCACTCAACAGGCCGCTCTTACGGACGCTGCTTTCGTACCGTTCACGACGAGCGATCAATCAGTGTCGTTTCTTTCTTCCCCCTCTCTCTAGCTCTCTCCCCCGCAAACCGCTGCGCGGCGGGGGCGAGAGGACTTGAATCGCGACGCTGATTGATCGCTCGTTGCTTCACGAGCGGGCGCTGTGGCACTGCCTAAGATCCCTCGGTCGTGCTGGACGCATCAGTCGTCCGCAGGCGCGCCATCTTTGATCACGAACTTGGCTTCCAACCGAGCGACTTCCGTTGCTAGTCCGGCCTGTTCGACACTTGCCAGTACCTGATTGAAATCCTTGTACGCATCCGGTGCTTCGTCGCGTGGGTATTGTCGACAATTGCTAAGGATGTCGTGGTTCATCAGTTCGGTATCGATCTGGTGTTGGTCCAACATCTTCTTTGCCTTGGTACGGCTCATGCGTCGCCCCGCACCGTGGTTCACGCTGAACGCGGAACGTTCGGCGCCTGGCAGAGCGACCATCACGCTAGATCCATCGCGAGGGTTCCCAGGCAGCAGGATCGGGTGGCCTGTTTCGGCAAACGGTGTTCGCTGCAAACCCGGGTGCCTAGCCGGAAACGCTCGCGTGGCGCCCTTGCGGTGCACCCACTGCAGCTGCTGGCCGACCTGTTCTTGTCGTACGATGTTGTGGCTGATGAAGTACACCAGTTCGCCGCGGACCGATGGGAACACTTCGCGGAATGCTTCCAGCACCAGTTGATTGATCATCAAATGGTTGACGGTTGCAAAGTTGGCACCCATCGCCATATCGCACAGATACAGACGCCCTTCGTCGCTACGCGCATCGGCGTACACCAATTGCGGATCACCTGCGGGAAACGCCAGGCCCTGTTTTTGAAACGATGTCTTCAACGATCGGAACTGTCCCATGGCTAGGTCGTGACCGAGACCGCGTGAACCGCAGTGCGACAGGAACGCGACGTGACCATCGCGCAGTCCAAACGACTGGGCCACTTCGCGGCTGGCTTGGTCCTTGGCAAAGCGTACAACCTCTGCCTCGCCAAAGTGGTTTCCGCCACCGTAGCTGCCCAGTTGTCGGTACTTGCTTTCCAAGCGATCCAAGCTGTCGCGATTGCGGCCTAGGAATTCCAGTCGTGCGGCAAGTGTGTCCGACGACCCGTCCGGCGCGGTGTGGTGCCAGTCTTCGCATCGGTCGGCCCAGGCCTTGGGGATCCCCAGCTTCTTCAGAACGTTTTTGGA
Organism: Rubripirellula lacrimiformis; assembly: GCF_007741535.1. Lineage (NCBI taxonomy): Bacteria > Pseudomonadati > Planctomycetota > Planctomycetia > Pirellulales > Pirellulaceae > Rubripirellula > Rubripirellula lacrimiformis. Next base: position 6,889,264 of record NZ_CP036525.1, on the reverse strand, counting down.
TGCGCCTTCGGTGGTCAGCTGGAATCCCAATCGGCCATCGACTGGTCGGCTTTTGGGGACGTGTCGTTGGCCACGTCCGGCACCACTGGGGACTCGTTTACCGATCGCTTGGATCAGTTTCCGTCGCACCGTTTGGGATACGATTTCATCGGCAGGGATATCGGTTTGCAGCAGGCTCATGCTGCACTTGATGTCCACACCGACGGGACCTGGGTACACGTGCGTGGGGGATAGCATCACGCATCCGACCGGTGCTCCGTAACCGACGTGCGCGTCCGGGTTCAGCACAACGTCGGTAACACCTGGTGCCAAGCGACTGTTGATGGCTTGTTGGATTGTTTGGTCGTCGAACGTTTGCCGGATCGCATCGTTGCCGATCACGGTGATTGGGCTGTGTGCGTCGCCAACATCGATGGTTGCCGTCGCCGGTCCACTGATTCGTAGGTTCGGGTTGATCGTGTCCATCGATGTTCCTTTTTTAAAATCATAGGATGGCACATGCCATCACTGGGTACGAAAGAGTCGATGGCGGGGGGAAAGGTTCGCGGGACCTGCGGCAGATGGACGTGCTGGGGTGCTTTATTCCAGCGCTGTGGGATGCTTGTCGCTTGCAGGCGCCGTCGCTTTGCGTGGTCCCCCTAGCTTGCCCAGATCTGTTGGCGGTCCGCGGTGTTCGGGCCGAGTCCATCGTTGCCGACTGCCCATTGCCGACGGGCAGGTTGCAAACATCGATGTTGGTGGTGCCCCCCCCGAAGCAAGTTTGGCGATTGCAAAGTTTCACTCGGACAGGCGGTTTGTTTCACGCCGTGGTTGATTTGCATTTTGCATGGCGGATCGCAGTCTGGTGGCGTCTTTCACGGATGCGGCGGCGGTGTGGGCTTGACGTGTCCAGACGACAATCGATACCAGTCTGCACGACTGCCGCGTTTTTCAATAACGGCATCCCCCGCATTCATCGGATCGTTGGGGGCCGAAATCGGACGCTGGCAGATGAACGTCGACAGAGCTATAGAATTCCGTGACAATATTTGCGATTCGTAGGGATCTGTCCGACGATAGACGATATACGCAGACAGACCTCCAATTGAAATGCTGGACTAGACATTGAAAGCTACACCGAAGGCCACCCCAAGCATGCCCATCGCTGACATCCTAGCGCCGTTGCCCGAAGAATTGCGGCGACACCTGTACTTCACGCTCGGTCACTTCACCGACAAAGCAGACGACGCCTATTACTATCGGGCATTGGCGACAGCGGTTCGTGATCGAGTGACGAAGCACTGGGGAGCGACGCGAAAGCGGTTTGCCGAAAGCAACGAACGTCGTGTTCATTACTTCTCCCTCGAATTCCTGCTTGGTCGTTCGCTGAACAACGCGATTCAGAATTTGGGCTTGGACGAAGATGCCCGTCTGGCGCTTCACCAGTACGGATTGAAGCTAGAGGAAATCGAAGAATCCGAACCGGATGCGGGTCTCGGCAATGGTGGCTTGGGCCGCTTGGCCGCATGTTTCTTGGACAGCTGTGCCAACCTGCAGCTGCCCGTGGTTGGCTATGGAATCCGATATGAATTCGGCATGTTCCATCAATACATCGAAGATGGTCGCCAAGTCGAAGCCCCCGATCACTGGTTGCGTGAAGGCAACCCTTGGGAAATCGAGCGACCAGAAAATACTCGGACGATCAAGTTCTACGGGCACACCCACCGCGGCATCAACGACCAGGGGAAACCGTTCAGCAAGTGGGTGGGAACCCACGATTTGTTGGCCGTGCCCTACGACATGCCGATCCCGGGCTACAAGAACGAAACCGTCAACACGCTTCGCCTGTGGAAAGCCGAAGCGACCGACGTGTTCAACCTGGAAGAATTCAACTCGGGCAACTATCCCGACGCCGTGGTTCAGAAGAACAACGCCGAGCAGATTTCGATGGTTCTGTATCCGAATGATGCCAGCGAGAACGGGAAAGAGCTGCGGCTAAAACAGCAGTACTTCCTGGTCTCGGCTAGCCTTCAGGATGTTTTGGCAAAATGGGTTGACCAGCACGGAGACGACTTCACCGATTTCGGCAAGCTGAATTGTTTCCAGTTGAATGACACGCACCCTGCGTCGGCCGTTCCCGAGTTGATGCGTCTGTTGATGGACGAACACGGTTTGGATTGGGATCAGGCGTGGAAGATTACTTCCGGTTGCATGGCCTACACCAACCACACGTTGCTGCCCGAAGCCTTGGAACGATGGTCGGTCAGTTTGTTCAGCCGTCTGTTGCCACGTTTGCTAGAAATCATCTTCGAGATCAACGAACGTTTCTTGGCCGAGGTCACCAAGCTGTACCCCGGCGACATGGAACTGCGACGTCGTGTGTCGTTGGTCGAAGAGGGGGATCAGCCCCACATCCGCATGGCCTATCTGTCGATCGTCGGCAGTTTCTCGGTCAACGGCGTGGCGGCGTTGCACACCGAACTGTTGAAGAGCGGGTTGTTCTCTGACTTCTATGCGATGTGGCCCGAGAAGTTCAACAACAAGACCAACGGTGTGACCCAGCGTCGATGGTTGTCGCACTGCAATCCAGACCTGCGGAACCTGTTGTACGAAACCATCGGCACCGGGTGGGAATCCGATCTGGGGCAAATAGAGAAGTTGGTGCCCTATGCCGACGATCCTGCGTTCCAAAAGAAATGGTCGGACGTCAAACAGAGAAACAAACAACGTTTGGCTCAGTACGTCAAAGCCAACACCGGCGTTGAATTCAACACGTCGGCGTTGTTCGATGTCCAAGTCAAACGGATCCACGAATACAAACGACAACTGTTGAACGTGCTGCACGTTGTCCATCTGTATGACCGTATTCGCCGCGGCGACACCGAGGGCATGGTCCCACGCTGTGTTCTGATCGGCGGCAAAGCGGCCCCGGGATACCATGTGGCAAAGTTGATCGTCAAATTGATCAACAACGTGGGGTCGGTGGTGAATTCGGATCCGATGAACAAGGACATGTTGAAACTTGTCTTTTTCCCGAACTATCGCGTTTCGTCGATGGAGATCATTTGTCCGGGAACCGAGCTTTCCGAGCAGATTTCGACGGCTGGCAAAGAAGCGTCGGGTACCGGCAACATGAAGTTCATGATGAACGGTGCGTTGACGATCGGAACTCTGGACGGTGCCAACATCGAAATCCGCGAGAAGGCGGGCGAGGAAAACTTTTTCTTGTTCGGCCTGGATGCCGACGGAGTGGTGGCGACCAAGAAGGACTACGATCCGAACGCGATCATTTCGAAAGACGAAGATATTCGACGCGTGATGGAACTGATCGAAGGCGGCCATTTCAATGCCACTGAGCCAGGGATCTTTGATCTGCTGACTTCGGGTTTGCGAAATCCGCACGATCAGTGGCTGACGATCGCCGACTTCCGAAGCTACATTGATGCACAGGCCGAAGCCGCCAAGACTTACTCGGACCAGAAACTTTGGAATCGCATGAGCATTCTAAATTCGGCCACGAGTGGGTGGTTCTCTAGCGACCGAACGATTGGTCAGTATGCGGACGAAATTTGGAAGGCGAAGCCGCTGGGCGCTGCAAAGAGCGGCGCAGCACAAAAAAACGGAAAGGGCTGATTCGAACGATGCGTTTCCAAAGATCTTCAGGAGTGCTCTGCCACATCACCAGCCTTGCAGGTGATTATGGCATCGGCGACCTCGGTCCGAACGCGTTTGCGTTCGTCGATTTTTTGCAAGCCGCCGGTCAAGGCATCTGGCAGATCCTGCCGTTGGTGCCACCGTCGGCCTGTGATTCGCCGTATAGCGGGTATTCGGCGTTTGCCGGCAACCCGTTGATGATCAGTCCTGAATTGCTTGTCCAAGACGGATTGCTGGATGCAGACGATATTCAACCATCGGAATCTGTGTCCGCCGATTCGTCCAAAGTGGACTACGCCGCCGTGGCGGAGTTCAAGCAAGCGATCCTAAGGAAGGCGTTCGATCGATTCACCAGCGGGAACTACCCGCAGATCCAAGCATCGCTGGATCAGTTCGTTGCCGGTGCAAGCTGGTTGGACGAATTCGCACGATTCGAAGCGATGATGCGGCACTTCGGAAATTCCGACTGGACCCAGTGGCCGATCGAAATCGTGCGCCGCTTTTCGGACGCGATCGAAAATTGGGACCAGAAGCTGCGCGACGAAATCGATTTTTCAGAGTTCCAGCAATTCATTTTTGATCGACAGTGGAAACGGTTGAAGGCCTACGCCAACGACCGCGGCATCCAGATGTACGGCGACATGCCGATCTTCGTCGCGCACAACAGTGCCGATGTTTGGGCCAACCAAGATCTGTTTGCATTGGACATGTTCGGCAAGCCGACGCTAGTCGCCGGTGTACCGCCCGATTATTTCAGCAAGACCGGCCAACTGTGGGGCAACCCTCAGTACCGCTGGGATGTGCTGGAATCAACCGACTATGCCTGGTGGACCGCACGATTCCGCGGAGCCTTGCAGCAGTTTGACCTGCTTCGCGTCGACCACTTCCGTGGATTCGAAGCGTATTGGGAAGTGCCTGCATCCGCCAAAACGGCCGTCAGTGGACGTTGGGTGATCGGCCCCGGTGCAAAGCCGTTTCAGGCCGCACGGCGTAAACTTGGCGAATTGCCGATGATTGCCGAAGACTTGGGGATGATCACCGAAGCGGTCCATCAACTTCGTGATGAACTCGGGTTCCCCGGGATGCGAGTGTTCCAGTTTGGTTTCGATACCGAAGAGGACGATTTCCATCGCCCTCGTTCCTATACCGAGCGTTCGGTCGCATATACCGGTACGCACGACAATGACACGTTGGTGGGGTGGTATCGCAGTCGCAAGCCACGCGCCGACGCGCCGGATCCACTGGATGAAATCGTCACCGGTGGCGACGATGTGCACTGGCAAATGATCGACGCGGTCTATCAATCCGCATCGGATACCGCGATCGTCCCGATTCAAGATTTCTTGGGTCTCGGGAACGAAGCTAAGATGAACATGCCGGGCAAAGCCGATGGGAATTGGGCTTGGCGATTGACGCCGGGAATGATCACGGACGACCTTGCCGATCGGATTCGCGAGATGACCCAAAGTTCCAATCGGATGGCCAGTTCAGATCGCCTGGTCAAAGAACCCGCCTGATCGACGAATTCGTTGGATCACCAAACCTGCGGGTCGCAGTCGTCTCGTATCGTCTGTGGACCTTTCGATCCGCTTGGATCTCGCTTTACCGTTATCAACAACGATCGTTGCCGTGTCCGACCTTGTGCCACCCCGTCGTGACGACCAGATTCAATACGTCGATGGGGGCTATCGGTCGGCAGGTCAGCCACCGTCAATGGTCGGACGGACGTTTCCAACCCTGCATTTCTATCAGCAGTTTGTGCGCAACGTTCTGCGTTCTAGCCGGGTTGCAAAACGCGGCAGATACGACAACGAAACGTGGAGCCGGACCAGTTTTGAAGTGCTGCGTGCCCTGGAATCAGTAGGCATCACCGTCGAAGTCGCCGGCACTGGGAACTTGCAATCGTTGCACTCGCCTTGTGTGTTTGTCGGCAACCACATGAGCATGTTGGAAACGATCGTGTTGCCAGCGATCGTTCAACCGATTTGTGATGTGACCTTTGTGGTCAAGCAAAGCTTGGTGGACTATCCGGTGTTTCGACACATTCTCGGCTCGCGCAATCCGATCGCAGTGTCGCGAGTCAACGCACGGGAAGACTTCAAGGTCGTGATGACCCAGGGTGCGGAAAGGCTTCAACGAGGCATCTCGGTCGTCGTTTTTCCGCAGACCACACGAAGCACGTCGTTCGATCCATCACAGTTCAATTCGATCGGCATCAAATTGGCGTCGCGCTGCGGCGTGCCTGTCATTCCGATCGCGCTGCGGACCGATGCATGGGGCAACGGAAAGCGGATCAAAGACTTGGGCCCGATCGATCCCAGCAAGACCGTGCATTTCGAATTCGGATCTCCCATCGATGTCGTGGGCCGCGGTGAAGCACAGCACCAGCAAGTGATCGAGTTCATCGAGTCGCGGCTGGCCAGTTGGGCCGATTGAAAAAACGTCAAAGCGTGCACCGTGGAATTTCGGATGGCGTGATCGATTGCCCCCCGTTGGACATCCGGGGCCGCTGGGATGCGAGTATGCGAGTATGCGAGTATGCGGGGCCGCACTAGCCGCTACACCGATTGTCCATACATGCGGCTGACGCTGGTCATCAGCCGGTGCCAATCGTTGACCAGTTCAGCGATATCAAAGTTGCCGGCATCGTCGCGTCCGGCACCACGAAGGCTAACCGAAACCTGATGGTCTAGGGTCAGCAGCGTTTCCATCGCCAGGTGGGCGCGGCGGTCGGATTGGCTTAGCGAATCGTCGCCGTAGATCCAGACATGATCCCCCAGCACGTGATCCACCAATTGTGTCGCTGCTTCGCGGGCGTTTTCGGCGGTGATGACGATCGAGCGGCTGCCGGATTGAGCGTAAAATTTGGACATCGTGAAACCTTCCGTGATTCAGGTGGAAAACCAATCTTCGAGCGGCAAGAAACTGACTTGCCCTCGACAGAAATCATCATCGGGGTCACGATTGACACGTTTGGTCAGTCGCCGCCAAACCGCCATTCATCCGCCATTTCGCTGTTTCCAGGAAAACCTGCTTTGAAGATTTGGATCGACGCTGACGCGGCTCCGACCGACGTCAAAGAGATTGTTTTTAAAGCGTCCAAGCGGCTGGAAATTGAAACCATCTTGGTCGCCAACCGCCCGGTCGTCGCCCCCCCGGCCTATGCCCAGGTGCGATCGGTCACCGTGCCCGAAGGCGCCGATCAAGCCGACCGCTATATCGCCATGACGGCCGATTTCGGTGATTTGGCGATCACGGCCGATGTGCCCTTGGCCAGTGATTTGGTGGACGGCGGGTTGTACGTCATCGACCCCCGCGGCGTTGAATACTCCCAAGACACGATCGCTTCCCGATTGTCGATGCGAAATTTCATGGATGATCTGCGTGGTGAAGGCATGGTGGTGGGCCGGACGTCGCCCTACAGTGCCACCGACAAAAAGGCCTTTGCAGCAACCTTCGACCGGCTGTTGACCCGCGCCATTCGCGCCGACGAAAGACGGCGTCGTTCCCAATCCCACGGGACCGAGCAACCTGCGGATTCGGATGGGACGGGTGACACGGCGGCGCCGGCCGATACGGATAGGCTGTCCGAATGAGTGCAAAGAACCCGAATCATCGTGGGCAAGACGACGCCGGTCAGCCACCGCCTGAGCGTGCCAAATGGGATGCAAGTCAATGGGATCCTGAACAACTGGCCGACCGAGTCGCCACGGCATACCACGAAGCCGGCCATGCCGTGATGGCAACGCTGTTGGGCCGTCCGATCCAAAAGGTAACCATCGAACCGGGTAAACTTCAGACCGGTGCTACCCGGTTGGGGCTGTGCCAGATCCAGAAAGGCCGATCCAAGGCGTCCAAAGATTGGCTCGAAGACGAGGTGTTGATCCTGTATGCCGGGATGGTTGCCGAGGCGCATTTTACCGGCAACTATTGTCAGTCCGGTGCGGCCGAAGATTTGCGGGCGATCCAACGACTGGTGCGGTCACGGCCCGGCAGCGTGCGTCAGATGGAACGTTACCAGCGACGATTCCTTGACAAGACCGAGCATATTTTGCGAGACGATGCCTACGCGGAAGCCATCAAGCTGATCGCCACCGAATTGGTCGTGCGAACGACCATCAGCGGGCGAGCCGTACGACACTTTTTAGACCAATCGATCAAACATACCGACTGAGATATTCATGGCAACGAAGTCATCCGCCCCCATCAACCTGTCGGCGCTCGCTCGCCAAATCGCCACCGACTTGGGGGCCACCGAACACCAGGTCGCCGCAGCGATCGAACTGCTGCAGGATGGGAATACGATTCCCTTCATCGCTCGTTACCGAAAAGAAGCAACCGGCGGACTCGACGAGGTTGCTTTGCGATTGATCGAGGATTCGCTTGAACGAGCAACGGCATTGGCGGCGCGAAAAGTGACGGTGATCAAGTCGATCGATCAACAGGGTTTGTTGACGGATGCACTGCGCCGCAAAATTGACGCCTGTACCGAATTGGCGGCGCTCGAAGCGATCTATCTGCCCTTCAAACCCAAACGACGAACCCGGGCCACGATCGCCCGTGAACGGGGATTGGAACCGTTGGCCCATTTGTTGTTGGACCAGAAACGCTTGGGCCGTTCGCAATCGGAAACCCTGGCCGCGTTCGTCGACGCCGCCAAAGACGTTCCCGATTCGGATGCTGCGCTGCAGGGAGCGATGGATATCGTGGCGGAACAGTGGTCCGAAGACGCCGAGATTCGGTCGTGGATGATCGACCAGGGCAACAAGCAAGGTCGGATCACGTCGCAAGCCAAGCGTGGAAAGAAAGACGCCGCAGCCGAAAAGTTCGAACTGTACGTCGACCATCAAGAATCAGCCGCTCGGATCCCGTCGCACCGATTGTTGGCGATGCTGCGTGGGGAAGCCGATGGTTTGCTTCGCATTGGCGTGTCGTTGGACGACGAAGAAATGTTGCGTCGGTTCAAACCCAAAGTGATTCACAACCGCGACTTCGAATTTCACGATGCGTTGGTCCGCACCGCCCAGGATTGCTATGACCGTTTGCTGATGCCGGCGACCGAGTCGTCGATGTTGCAAGCGTTGAAAGAGCAAGCCGACGAAGAAGCGATCGAAGTGTTCGCAAAGAACCTTCGCGAACTGTTGATGGCTGCCCCTGCTGGACCACGCGTCACGATCGGGATTGATCCTGGATTTCGAACGGGCTGCAAGGTGGCGGTGATCGACGCGACGGGAAAATTCCTATCCAACCGCACGATCTATCCGACACCGCCAAAGTCCGACTCCGCAGGCGCGGCCAAAACGATGTTGGAATTGATCCAAAAGTACAACGTCGAATTGGTTGCGATCGGCAACGGGACTGCATCACGCGAAACCGACGCATTTGTTGGCGACCTGATCAAACAACACAAGTTGGACATCACCAAGGTGATGGTCAGCGAGGCTGGGGCATCGATCTATTCGGCCAGCGAGTTGGCAGGGAAAGAGTTTCCGGACTTGGACATCACCGTTCGCGGCGCCATCAGCATCGCCAGACGTCTGCAGGACCCGTTGGCCGAACTGGTCAAATCGGATCCCAAGTCGATCGGCGTCGGTCAGTATCAACACGATGTCAATCAAACCAAGTTGCGAAAGTGTTTGGACCGGATTGTCGAGTCCTGTGTCAATCAGGTGGGGGTGGATCTGAATATGGCCAGCGTCCCGCTGTTGTCCCACGTGGCGGGTATCGGCCCCAAATTGGCCGAGAACATCGTCGAGTACCGTGACCAGAACGGACGTTTTCGCAACCGCAGCGAATTGACCAAGGTCGCCAAGCTAGGCAAGAAAGCTTTCGAACAAGCGGCTGGTTTTTTGCGGATCCGCGGTGGCGATCAACCGCTGGATGAATCGGCGGTCCATCCCGAATGTTACGGCGTCGTCGCAGCGATGGCCAAAAAACTTGGCACCGACACCAAGGCGTTGGTCGGCAATGCAGGTCTAAGCCAGAAACTTCAACCGGAACAGTTCGTAAGTGATCGCTATGGCGTGCCAACCGTGACCGACATCATTACGGAATTGGCGAAGCCGGGGCGGGATCCGCGAAGCGAGTTTCGGGCAGTCCAGTTCAATGACAAGGTCAACGACATGAAGGACCTGCGACCCGACATGGTGCTGGAAGGCGTGATCACCAACGTGACCCACTTTGGTGCCTTCATCGATCTGGGCGTGCACCAAGACGGGCTGATCCATATTTCGCAGTTGTCGGATACCTACGTCAGTGATCCCAGTGACGTGGTTTCCGTCGGCGACGTTATGAAAGTGAAGGTGATGGAGATCGACCTGACACGCAAGCGAATCTCGGTAACGCGGAAATTCTAAATCCGCCTGGCGTCGGACAACGCGAACTTGACTTTCCCCCAACGGCGAATCACTTGGTGATTCGCCGTTTGTTTTTTGGATTCCGATGCATCCAATGGGAACCGCGCGATCCGGACAACCGATCGGCCGGACGCAACCGTTACAACCGGGCGTGAAAAACGTCCTTTCTGACAAGTGATTGATTGTCTTGCCGATTGGCGAATCTAGGCTCTTGATAACGCATGGGTGGAATTCTCGGGGCGTCCCAGAATTCTTCATGCCGGACATCGCCCCTAGTATCGTTTGTCGTCGATCGACGAACTTCGCCTGTTAAGGAATCGATTGTGAACTGGTTTGTCAAGTTTGTTTGGGTGTCGGCTCTAACGCTGGTGACAGCCGGAACCACACTGGCCAATGGAACATCCAGTTTCCTGGGCGATGCATGCGGGCCGCAAATCTCGTATCAACCGCGGACGGTGATGCGGTCGCAGTACGTCACGGAAACACGCCAAGTTCCCTACACCGCGTACCAACGCGAAACCCGCACTCGCATGCGCACGGTCACTCGCCGCGTCGCTCGCGTGGAATCGCGCCAACAGACCTACACGGTCCAGGTTCCGACCACTCAAACGCGGACGGAAAACTACAACGTTCAGGTTGCCGTTCCGTACACCCAACAGGTGCCGTACACCGTTCAGATTCCGGTGACCACGCAGATCGAACAGACCTATCAGGTGTCGATCCCGTACACCGAACAGGTGGCCCAGGCGTACACGGTTCAGATTCCGCACACCGACCAAGTCGAACAAACCTACACGGTCGAAGTTCCCTACACCGAAATTCAAACGCAGAACTATACCGTTAGCGTTCCCTACACCGACCAGGTGGAACAGCGGTACACGGTGCAGATTCCCGTTCACCAAACTCGCGACGAAACCTACACGGTCGAAGTCCCCTACACCGACGAAGTCGAACAGACCTACACGGTTCAGGTTCCCGTCACATCGACTCGTACCGAAACCTATCAGGTGTCGGTGCCCTACACCGAAACGACGACTCAGTCGTACACCATTCAGGTGCCTTACACGGAAATGGCAACTCAGAACTATCAGGTAGATGTTCCCTATACCGAGAACATTGAACAGCCCTACACCGTGACCGTTCCGTACACCGAAGCGGTTCAGCAGAACTACACCGTCAACATTCCGTACGTCGAACATGTGGCCCAGAACTATCAAGTTCAGGTTCCGGTAACACAGACGCACACGGCGTATCGCACCGTCAATCGCTGCGTTCCCGTGACGACGATGAAGACCGTGACGCGTGATCAGGGCAGTTACCAATGCGTGCCTACCGAAGTTCAATCGTCGGTCGCTCCATCGTCCTGCCTGACCGGCGGGCAAGGGTTGATCGGAAGTCTATTGGGCGGTTTGGTCGGCGGTTGCCGCGGTGGCTGTCTGTCGGCTTCCGCATGCACTTGCAATGCCGATCCCTGCAATAGCGGAGTGGTGGGCGATGCTTGTTGCCCAACGATTGTTTATCGAAAGGTTTACGTGCCCAACTTGGTCTGCGAACAGGTTCCTGTCACGACCTACCAAAACCAATGCACCCAGGTGCCCTACTGCTACACCACGACAAGCTACACCTGCGAAACTCGCACCCGAATGGTGCCTGTCACCCGTTGCCGTACCGAAACACGTTCGCGAACTGTCAACGTGACCAAGTACAAAACCGAAACTCGTAGCCGATCGGTGCCGGTCACTCGTACACGAACCGAACAACGCAGTCGCCAGTACAGCGTGACGAAGTATCGAACCGAAACTCGCACCCGCGAAGTGCCCGTCAATCGCACCCGCATGGAAACTCGTACCCGCGATATCCCCGTCACAACGATGACCACGCAAACTCGTACTCGCAGAGTACCGGTTCAGAAATCACGAACCGAAACGCGGACTCGAACGGTTCCTTACACGGAATACAAGACCGAGGATCGTACTCGGATGGTTCCCGTGCAGCGATACCGCGAAGAACAACGGTCGCGTCAGTATCAAGTGACCAAGTGCCGCACCGAAACTCGTACTCGGATGGTCCCCGTGACCCGGATGACGACCGAAACGCGGTCGCGAATGGTACCTGTCACGCGGACCCGATTGGAAACCCGCACCCGCTTGATTCCGCAAACCACGATGACCACCGAAACCCGGACCCGGACCATCCAGTGCACGCGAATGGAAACTCAGGTTCGCAGCCGCCAAGTCAACTTCACCGTCTGTGTGCCGCAGCAACGCGTCCGCAACTACAACGTGAAGGTGTACGACTGCGTGACCGAGGAAATTCCGGAAACGTACAGTGTGTGCGTGCCGGTCCAGAAATGTCGAACGGTCCGTGTGCGTGTGTGCAAGCCCGTTGCAACGACGATCCAGGTGCCCGTGTGCAGTACCGATGAATCGCATTACCAATCGTCGTCGCTGCCACCGGAGCACATCATCGATGGCCAACCACTTGGTGAATCCGTGATGGACGGTGTCGTTTTTGACGGCCCAATCATCGACGCAACCATGTCGGGCCAAGGCGTGTACGAAGGCCAATCGATGGAACGACCGATCATCGAAGCTCCCGTCCAAACGGGCGCTGGTTGTACGAACTGCAACTAACGCGTTCCCGCGCCAGCGGCAGTTTCAGCGAACCAATTCAAAGCTTCGACGCCCAAGGGTGTCGAGGCTTTTTTTAGGTCTTGCGGTATCGGGCGCGATCGCGAGCGTAGCTTTGCGCATCGGGGACTTCGACCGATTGTGGGTCGGTGTCTTCCATCAAACGTTTCAGCAGCGGACGGCACCATCCGCATCCGGTGCCGGCACCGTAGCACTGCGACAACTGGCTGACGACTTTCGGTCGATGGACGCGAATGTACTGGACCACTTTACGGCGTGTGACGTGAAAGCAAAGGCACAGTTCTTGATCTTCGTCGATCATCCGCTGGCTCCGTCGGTGATCAGCCAAGTGGCGATTCGGCAGGCGTCGTCATAGTCGGCCATCACCAGTCGTTCGTCCGCGGTGTGGATGTTCTTTTGACCGCACCCCATCGTCACCGCTTCGATGCCATGCAGGAACAACCAATTGGCATCCAGTCCGCCGTTGGAAACTTCGGCGAACGGTTCGCGGCCAATCCGGCGGATCGCATCGAAAGCAGCCGCGATCGAGGGATGGTCATCGGCCAATTGGAAGGATTCGTAGTCGACGTTGGAATCGAATTCGATGCTGCCCGTTCGGCCGTCGTCCGACTTCACTTCGCTGGCCGCACGTTCAAAGGCCGAGCGGATTTCTTGGACGATTCGAGTTCGCATTTCCGCATCATGGCTGCGGGCTTCGGCGCGCAGATTGACTTGGGGGGTGATCACGTTGGTTGCATCGCCGCCTTGGATGACGCCGACGTTGGCGGTGCCGACCCCAGCATCCTGGACCACTTTGCCTAGCCACCCGCGGGCGTCCAGGTCGGCGATCGCGCGTGCAGCGATCACGATGGCGCTGACACCCTTTTCGGGGGCGACGCCGGCGTGTGCGGGGATCCCGTTGACCTGGATCGACATCCGCTCGCCGCCGATTGCACCGATGGTCAGTTTTTCGACGGTTCCGCCATCAAAGTTGAACGCTCGGTCGACGTGGCCGATCGCGTCTTTGTCGATGGCCTTGGCACCCTGCAGGCCGACTTCTTCTTGGATCAGAAAGCTGATGACGGCCGGTGGATAGTTTTCGTCGCCCTTGGCAAGCCGTTCCACGATGGCGGTCAAGATCGCTGCGCAGCCGGCTCGGTCGTCCGCTCCTAGACCCGTTTCGACGCTGCTGCGGATCTCTTTCCCATCGATCATCGGTTGGCTACCCACGCAAATCGGCACGGTATCCATGTGGGCCGATAGCAGGGTTCGTGGTCCCGAACCGTTTCCCGGCAGCGAGACGAATAGGTTGCCGCAGTCACCGGCGATGGGGGTGCGGGTATTGGCATCGTCGAACTTGATCTGCGAAGCGGCGACGCCGGCTTCCTTCAAGTGTTCGATGATCGCCGCCGCCACCATCGCTTCTTCGCCGCTTTTGCCCGGGATCCGTGCTAGCGAGATGAATCGCTCCAGTGCCGACTTGGAATCGACTTCGATCAGAGTATCAGCTTCGTTCTTTTTCGCTGGCACGTTACACTCGGGGACAGGAGAATCGGGGCAGGGTCATTAGAATATGGTCGTGCTTTATCATCCTCCTTTCTTGCCACCTACTCAACACGGTCACCGTTTCTCGTGAATTTGCCAGTCATCGACCCCAACGCTGCCCAGCCAGCGACGGCCCGCCCCCCGGCGGATGCCCGTCGGCACCTGCTGGATACTTCGGTTGACGAGCTAAAGGAGTGGCTAAAGGAGCAAGGCCAGCCGGGATTTCGGGCCAAGCAAATCGTCCATTGGGTGTTCCAGCGGCGGGTGCAAGAGTTCGCCGAAATGAGCGATCTGCCCAAAGCCCTGCGGCAAAAATTGGAACAATCGTTTCGCATCTGGGTGACCGAAGAGGCCACGCTGGTCACGTCATCCGATGGAACCGAAAAGGTGTTGGTGCGACTGCCCGATGGTGGCGAAGTCGAATGCGTGCTGCTTCGCGATGGTATCCGGCGCAGCATTTGTGTCAGCAGCCAGGTCGGTTGCGCGATGGGATGCGTGTTTTGTGCCAGCGGCCTGGATGGCGTCGACCGGAATCTGACCACGGGCGAGATTCTGGAACAGATGCTTCGTTTGCAATCCAAGTTGGACGAAGGCGAACGGCTAAGCCACATAGTGATGATGGGGATGGGCGAACCGCTTGCGAACCTGGATCGGGTGCTCGGCGCGCTGGACGTTGCTCGCAGCAGCGACGGGCTGGCGATCAGTCCACGTCGGATCACGATCAGCACGGTCGGCCTGCCACCGGCCATCGATCGGTTGGCACGCAGCGGTGTGCCCTACAATCTGGCCGTTAGTCTGCATGCACCCAATGACGAACTGCGAAACAAGTTGGTGCCGGTGAACCATAAAATCGGTGTCGATGCGGTGCTGGGGGCGGCGGATCGTTACTTCGATTCCTGCGGCCGGCGGCTGACCTTCGAATACGTGCTGCTTGGCGGTGTGAACGATTCCGATGACGAAGCAAAACAATTGGCTCGGCTGCTCCGCAAACGCACCGCCATGCTGAACGTGATTCCGTACAACCCCGTCGAAGGGTTGCCATACGTAACACCCAGCAAGAAAGCGATCGATAACTTTCGAAAGATTCTGGAAACCGGCGGCGTCAACGTGCAGTTCCGGCAACGCAAGGGCGGCGAAATCGATGCCGCCTGTGGCCAGCTGCGCCGCAACCGTGGTTCCATTCAACGTGACGAGTCTGGCAAACGCGACTGATCGGTCAGTCCTGAATTTCCTCCATCCGATAAAAGTAGCTTCATGGCCGTTGAAATCGACATCTTGTACCGTGGCGGTCTTCACTGCGAAGCCACCCATGGCCCCAGCGGGACCAGCCTGGAAACCGACGCACCGACGGACAATGGCGGCAAAGGTGCTTCGTTTTCGCCCACCGATTTAGTGGCCACCGCGCTGGGGACCTGCGTGATGACGATCTTGGGCTTGGTGGCCGATCGACACGATCTGGATCTAAGCAGTACCAGCGTGCATGTCGAGAAAGAAATGGTCGCTGACCCGGTCCGCCGGATTGGATCGCTGCGAACGGTCGTCACGGTGCCCGCCGGTCTGGCGATCGATGATGCTATGAGGACACGCTTGGAATCGGCCGCACGGAAATGCCCGGTGCATCAGAGTCTGCATCCCAAAATCGATGCCCCCATCGACTTCATCTACCAGTAATCGCCGATCGCCCATTCGGCTGATTCAATCAACCAACTCGCCAAGAGTTTCGGCGGTTGGGAATTGCCGAAAGTCTTGGCGGCATTCGCGACGGGCCTTGGGAAATGGCGTGGCGTGATTGGGGGCGGGCTTTTTTGGGTGTCGGCGCCGGACTGATGTCGTTTTCGCTTGCCCCATGGTGGTAAACTGGGCTGAGAAACGGAGTTGCTCGTTTTTCGCTGCTTTCCTACTATCCCCAATCTGTGGGATTGCGGTCCATCATGACCCGGCATGCCCTGCTTCTGGCACTCCCGCTTGCATTAAACCCTTCTAGGAATCCGCTATGGACAGTCGTCTGCGTCCGAAAACCCTCCTGCATCCATTGCGATCGTTGTCTCCGTGCCGCATTTTGGCCAATCGATGGTCGGCGTCGTCGATGATGTTGATCGCTTCATTGGTGATGGTCTGCTCGAGCCCGCAAGACGCTTCTGCACAGCCCGCCGTTGCTGCACAGCCCGCCGCTGCGGCACCGCTTGCTGTCCCATCGGCTCGCGACAGCGTGGTGGCACGGACGATTGCCAAACTGATGCCTGAAAACCACATTTCGGCTCAGGTGTTGAACGATACGATCAGCCAACGGGCGCTGAAACTGTTCACCGATTCGCTGGATCCGCTGAAACTATATTTCTATCAAAGCGACATCAGTGAATTTGATCTTAACGCTACCTCGATCGACGACATGGTCCGCCAAGGCGATCTGGCGCTGGCGTACAGCATCTTTGGCCGATTCATTCAACGCGTCGACGAACGCGTCGCCGTGGCTCAAGAACTGCTAGATGGTGACTTCGATTTCACCGCGGACGAATCGATCGTGATCGATCCCGAGTCCGCCAAGTACGCTAGCAATCCAGATGAAGCTCGTGATCGCTGGCGTCGTCAGATCAAGTATTCGCTATTGGATCTGAAGGACGACGGCAAAGATCAAGCCGAAGCAGTCGATCAGCTGAAACGGCGTTACACTCGCTACGCACGACGCTGGAAACAAACCGACAGCGACGACCTGTTGGAAATGTTCCTGACCGCGGTAACGATGGGTTACGACCCGCATTCGACTTACATGTCGCCGCAAACGCTGGAAGATTTCCAGATTCAAATGCGGTTGAACTTGGACGGAATCGGAGCCCAGTTGAGCGAGAAGGACGGAAAGACAACCGTGACTCGCGTGATCCCCGGCGGTGCCGCTGCCAAACACGGCAAGCTGGCTACCGATGACGTGATCGTGACGGTCGGCCAAGACGATTCGGGTGAATCGGTCGATGTGGTCGAAATGCCGTTGTCGGACGTCGTGAACTTGATTCGTGGACGAGCTGGAACCACCGTCCGCTTGGGCGTCAAAGCCGGTGGCGTTGGGAACGTCGAAGAATACAAAATCGTGCGTGCCCGTATCGAACTCGAAGAATCAGCCGCTCGTGGCGAGATCATCGAACACACGATGGACGGATCCCCCGAAACGCTGAAAATCGGCTACATCAATCTGCCCAGTTTCTATCTGGACATGGAATCGGCTCGGCAAGACAAGCAAGATTTCCGCAGCAGCACGCGAGACGTTCGTCGCATTCTGCAAGACTTCCAAGCCAAACAGGTCGACGGTGTGGTGTTGGACCTCAGCAAGAATGGTGGCGGCAGTTTGACCGAAGCGATCAATCTGACCGGACTGTTCATCGATCGCGGCCCCGTGGTTCAAGTCAAAAATTCCGATGGCAGCGTCCAACAGTATGCCGACGAAGATTCGGGAACCGCGTGGGACAAGCCGTTGGTCGTTCTGACTAGCAAGTTCAGCGCCAGTGCCAGCGAAATTTTCGCAGGTGCCATCCAGGATTATCGCCGCGGAATCGTCATCGGTGACCCCGCCACCCACGGCAAGGGAACCGTCCAAACCCTGATGGATTTGGGACAACAATTGTTCCGCAACAACCGAGCCAATTTCGGTGCGTTGAAGGTTACGCTGCAACAGTTCTATCTGCCCGATGGCGAAAGCACCCAATTGAAGGGCGTGCTAGCCGACGTGATCCTGCCCAGCATCACATCCAAAATGGATGTTAGCGAAGGCGATCTGAAGTTTGCACTCGAACACGATCGCGTCAAAGCGGCTCGGCACAGTGTCTATAACATGAAGCCAGCCGATCTGATTGGATCGCTCCGCCAACGATCGATGACTCGGATTGCAGCCGACAAGGAATTCGGTGATCTGCTGCGTCGCATCGAGTTGTATGTGTCTCAGAAGGAACAGAACACGGTGTCGTTGGACGAAGAACAGTTCATGGCTCGCCGCAAAGAATTGGATTCCCAGAAGGAAGAAGAGGAAGAGACTCTGGAAACCCAGTTGAGTGCCGAAGAGATCTACCGGGACAACTTCTATAACCGCGAAGTCATGAACGTGACCCACGACTATGTCGACGGGCTACGCAAGCAAAACCTGGCTCAACTGAACTAGTTTCGGTTGGCCGTCGGTATCCATCGGCTGGCGCCCAGTGTCGTCTCGTTTGTAGCGGCACATGGCGCAAGCCGTCCGGTTTCGACTTCTGAGGTTATCCGTGGGGGCGATTTTTGCTTCGCGGAACTCACTATCGGCTCATCCGATCGACTTTGCGATCGCGTAGATTTCAGCGGCGTCCAGCACTTTGTCGTTGCTGGTAAACAGCGACTCGATCGCAGCGCGGTGAGTCTTCATCTTCAGACCGCCCACGCCGATCGCGCCGTACCCCACGCCGTGACCAAATTCTTTGGCTTTGTCGGTGATCGCGATCCCTTCGATTCCCGCCGGCGGAACCGCGTTCAGGTCGATCGCGACTTTCAACGTGGCGAGCGATTGGATGGTCGCGGCATCGACCAGTTCCACACCGGCGGCGCCACAGGCGATCACGATCGCTGCGCCGTCAAGAACTTCGGCGGTCTGTCCTGGGGACCCGGCTTGCCCACCGCTGACAGAGCCTGCCGAGGTGGAATCGGTCGACGCGTTGGTGGCGGCCTGATCGGCGGCCTGCTGTGCGCGATCCAGTGATCGACTGGTCAGCACGACATCCGCACCATCGCTGGCCAACAGCTGAGCCACGCGGCGTCCCACCGGACCGGTGCCACCTAAGACGACCGCACGGGCGCCGTCTAAGTTGACGTGGCGGGCTGCGGCGACGACTGCTGCCGACGCGGTGGTGTTGCAGCCATTGGCGTCCAACATCAACGATACGCGCACCGGGCCAAAGAACGCTTGCTGGCAGGCTTCCAATAGTTTTTCGGCTTGGCCCACATCGCTGCCACCAATGAAGATCGCTGTGTTCTTCAGGTCATCGCCACCACGGGTGAACATGGCGCCATGCACCAGCGGTGTGACGTTCGTTACCTGGATGCCTTCGTAACGCAACAAGTGATCGACGCCGGCATCAATCGCCACGACCGAGTCAAACGAACTGGGTTGGGAATCGATGTCGAATTGAATCAGGATTTTCTTGGTCATGATGCCAGTCAACTAGGGCGACCCGTTGCGGGATGCCTGGAACGGGAAAGGTGGATGCATAAAAAAAGCTTTCCGGCATTATCGCCGAAAAGCTTTCGTTGGATCGTTGGCGACTGCGCCGCTGCTTAGAATCCCTTGAATGGGTGAGCAGCTGAATCCTTTTGAGCGATCATTTCGTCAGCGCTTGGCTTGTTGCCCATTGCGTTGACGAGCGATTGCTTGACGGCTTCGTAGTTGTACTGATAGATCTTTTCGTCGTCTTCGGCGGCTGGGTGAATGAACACGCCACAGACGCAAACCAAGTCTTCGGCTTGATCCTTTGGAATGATTCCTTCGGCGACGCAGTCGGCAACCGCCTTGGCAACCGCTGCTTGTGCAGGGCCGAACATTTGCACGACTTGCTTCATGCCCTTCATCGTGACCTTGGTCACCATGACGGTCGAAGGTTTAACGGCGACGTTAGGAGCCAAAACGGCCATCAGGTTTGTGTGGCCTTCGCTTTGCGTAGCCAATGCGTTTGCGAACGCGGTACCGACTGGTCCGTTCTTGCTACCGATCATCAGGTCGATGTGGGCGACTTCATTACCATCGCCAACAAGTGCTTCACCAACATTGAACTGCATTGCAGAGACTGCCTATTTAAGTGCTAGGGGGACAACAAAAAGTTTGGCCACGATTCGACACGGCAAAGCGGGCGAAGATACGACGCAGACCGCCGGGCGGGTTCGAATCGGGGACAGTAGACTATGCGTCCGCCCGGGATTGCCTGGACAGCAGGAAATTCCGCACGCGGAGCGTAACGAAAAAGTAACAGACCCCACTGCCGATGCAACCACCCGAGCCCTCGAAACGTCCAGATCCACAGCCCAATCAGGCCGTTAAACCCCGCAAACAGACGATTGTGATGGTCGGGGCGTCGATTCGGGCAGCCGCCCAGTCGGCTCAGCGAGCCGGGTATCTGGTCCACGGAATGGACCTTTTTGGCGACCAGGATACCCGCCAAGCCTGCAGCCATTTCACCGATCTGAATGACCGGGATGCGATCCAGGCCTGGATGTCGGAACAGGATTCGAACCAGCCGATCGTCCAAGTCGGAGGCGTCAGCCGGATTGCCGAGCGACTGGGGGGGGCTGCGGATCGGCTGCGACCATCGTTGACCCGCCAGGCGATGGTGGCAGCCCCGGCGAATCTGAAGCGGTGGGCGGAATCGGCCGGTCTGCACTACCCGGAAACCGTCGATGTGGGCGATCCGCGGGTTGCGGATGCCGGTGGACGATGGCTGACGAAGTCGCAGGATAGTTCCGGTGGGCTAGGTGTTCGTTGGTTCGGACCAACGGATCCGGATGCCACCGCACCTGGGCTTTTGCAATCGCCGAGCGTCCAACGATGGATTCCGGGCCGGTCGATGGGCGCGACCTTCATGCTAGGCAGCCGCGGAGCGAAACTGTTGGGCGTTTGCCGTTCTTTCCACCAAAGCATGGTCATCGGCGGGCTTCGGTATCCCTTCGTCTACGCCGGGTCTGCGGGGCCGTTTCCCTGCCCCAGCTGGATCGCTGATCGCTTGGTCCAGATGGGGAACCGGATTGCGGACGCGACCGGATTGGTGGGGCTTTGCAATCTGGATTTTGTCCTCGACCGCCAGGGCAGAACTTGGTTGTTGGAAGCGAATCCGCGATGGAGTGGTTCCAGTGAACTGATTGAACATCCGTCGATCCAGCATGTCGATCGCAGCCAGGGAAATCACAGCCAGGACGAAGCTGATTCTGGATTCGGCAATCTGCGATCGGTTGGTGGAAGCCTGGCCAATCAAGCATCCCCGACGCGTTGCCCGTCATTGCTGATCGCCAGCCTGTCGGGGGATGACTGGCCATCGTCGACCGAATTGCCAGGGCATGGCTTCGGTATCAAGCGAGTCGTGTTCGCCAGGGCAACCTTTCGCTTTCGCCGCGATCGGGTCCATCGGTTGCTGGATCCTCACACACGGATCGCGGACGTCCCACCGGACGGATCGGTCATCGCCAAAGGAATGCCGGTGTGCACGTTGATTTGGCATGGCGGGTTTCGCCATGGCAGCAGTGACATGGCGGTCCGCCCAACAGTGGGCGAGGAACCGTGCCGGACATTCGACCGGACCTTCGCCGCCGTGCGAAGATCCACGGGCAGCGATTGCAAGCCAACCCCTGCCTAACAGGACCGTATCGAATCTCGATGGGGCACGGTCCCGTGGTCACCTACGAATTCAATTCAGACGCGTGTTACTCCCCGCGTTCTTCGGCGTAGGTTTGAATCCGATAGAACTCTTGGTCATCGATGTCATCGCTAAGTGTCAATCGGCCTGACTGATCAAACAGCAAGAACAATCCCGGTTCGGTTAGATCATCGGTGATGGTCAATTCGCGGCCACCGTCCAGATCGACAACGGTGGTCGAGCTGTTGAATTCCGGCTCGGGCAACTTTTTGACCTCTAACGTGATCGGATCCACGACATCGGCGGATTCCGCTTTACGGCTCAGCACGCTGCCTTCGGTGATCTCGACTTGCATCGGCACTTTGACGCCGTATTCGGGAACCATTTGCGAAACGACCATCTTGGCGGTCGGAGTATCGCGTTGGTAGTCGACTGGTCGACCGTTGACGGTCCATTTAGAAACCGAACCGGGCTGAACGGGGCCGACGTAGTACTGTTCCATGGTTGGCAGCGTGGCGGGCGGCGAAGGCGCACTCCACTCGCTCCAACGTTGGAAGTCGCGTTTGTTGTTGGCCAACGCATCGCTCATCTTGTCCAGCACTCGCTTAGCCACATCGGGGCCAAGGGAACTGGTCTTCGGCTGCATGATCTGGCTAGCGGGGAAGTTCGGATCGATCACCGCATATCGCAACCGATAGACATAGGTGCGTCCGAAGACGGGCGCGTTTCGGAATAGACGATCACCAGCAAAGTCATAGAACCGCATCAACTTGTACTCGACCGGATTGGCTTCGACCTTGCCGCGGCCCATCATCATCATGCCGCCGCCAGCCATCATGTCCATCATGTCCATGCCGCTATCCATGCCGCTCATTCCCATGTCCATGCCGCCGGCGCCACGCCCGGCACCCGGGACCGCGAGTTCGACATCATCGTTGTCTTGGAAATCGAATATCTTTTGTTCGGCGTCCGCTTCGATCTGACGTTGCTCGGCTTTCAGTTTGTCCAATTCCACTTGCGATAGCACTGGAATCTTGGGGTGCAGCGAAAAGGGGCGGTAGTCATCGACCAAGACGGGCGGGATCCAGACGGTCAGTTGGTCTTCGCGATAATCTTGGTGCACGATTTCAGGTGCGAATCCGGCCCAGTAGCCATCGGCCAACTGAGCGTATTTTTTCAGGTGCCATACTTTGGTCCAATCGGCTTCGACCAAGGTGTCGACCGGCTTGTTCGTCACATCGGCGCGTTCGACTTCGAAATTGAAGTACAGCGGCGTGTCGCGGCGAGGGTCATAGGCGTCGGCGTCCTTCAAAGCCAGTTCATAGGCTTCGTAGATTTCGCGGTGTGGCAGCAGAGCCACGCCGGCAATGAACCAGCCGACTGCTGGCTTGGGATTGCGTTTGTCCGAGTCGGCGACCGGGCGTACGCCGAAGTCAAAATCGTTGCTGAGTTTGCGAACCGGTCCGGTGGATCCTGACATCCCCATGTCCATGCCCATATCCATCCCCATGTCCATGCCGCCGTACATCTCTTCCATGCCCATGTCCATTCCCATATCCATCCCCATGTCCATGCCACGGTTGCGGCTGCGACGGGCACGAGGTTTGGGCTTTTCGACTTTCTCCAGTTCGTCGGCTGGTTCCAGCGAAGCGATGGGGTAGTCATCGGCGGACAATTTGGAGCCTTTGATGGCGATGGTTGTCAGCACGCCCTGAGTCATCAATTCCAACGGTGGCAGCAACGCAGGGTCTTGGCGTCGAACGATCGATTGTTCGTTGATGGCTTCCCAGGTATGTCCAAGTTTGTAGGGCTTGGCATTGACGGGGGTGTATAGCTTTTCGGTTTCCGCCAGGATGTCGAAGGTTGGCTTTCGCTCTTGCCCATCGATGATCGCTTCGGTGTGATCGTCATCGATCGCAAGCTTCACCCGCGATGCCTGGGTCGTCAGTTTGTCGGGTTGATGCTCCTTCAAAAAATCCGGCAGCTGCATCCCGGTGTAGATCAAGAATCCCGATCCCAGAATCAGCACACCCAGAAGCATCTTCTCGAAGTGCAACAAAAAGAACTGTTTGATTTTGTCGGTGTCCATGACTGACAGCCTCTGGTTGGGAAAAGCGGTGACGATGTGGGGCGTGTTGGAATTGGTAGCTTTGCGTGGCGATTCTTTCGCCGATGCGAAACGATTTGCCAGGGACCTGCCGCGGTGATGGCGGCAGGTCGTCGGTGTCTTGGCCCGTCTCGTCGACGAGGCCGATCAGGTTACGGAGCCGGCGCTGCCGCGGGGTCTGGTGTGGCGGGGGCTGCCGCCGGGTCGGCCGCGGCCGGGTCTGAGGGCGCCGGTGTGGTAGCCGGGTCTGTTGGGGCCGGTGTGGTAGCCGGTGTGGTAGCCGGTGGGGTAGCCGGGTCTGTTGCCGCCGGTGGCGTCGCTGCTGGATCCGCATTCGGGTCGGTTGCGGCTGGTGGTTCGCCAGCTGGGTTCGCTTGTGGAACCGGCAGTTCATCGTTGGTGGACGCCGACGGTTTCGGATCTTCGATCAACTCGTCCACGTTTTCCTTGGTGACTTGGTCCAACGCCAATTTGTCGGGGTCCGGTGGATTGTAGATATTGATCACACCATAAATCTCGACGGCCATGTCCAGGGGGAACTCCTTGACGGGTTCTTTGGTCACGTTGGGTTGTGACATACCGCCACCCATTCCCATGTCCATTCCGCCGCCCATTCCTCCGCTCATCTCGTCACCCATTCCCATCCCCATGTCCATCCCGGCCGAGGCGCTGGTGCCGGGGGGCAGCACGCGAACCTGGGTGACTTGGACCATCAGTGGTGCACTGCCGCAGGCAGCCAGCAATTCGGGGACGAATCGTTGGTCCATTTTGACCGACATCATCACAGGGACTCGTTTGGCAACGGCAAGCGACACATCGCTGGGCAGATTGCTATTGAGTGCGGCTCGTAGATCGGCCGCAGCGATCGGTTCCATCGCTTCGTTGACGTAGCGATTTTCTGCTGGGTCGGGGGCTTCAAAGCCCAAGCCACCGCCGCCCATTCCCATGTCCATGCCGGAGTCCATCCCCATGTCCATGCCGGAATCCATTCCCATGTCCATTCCCATCATGTCCATGCCATCCATGCCTCCCATGCCGCCCATTCCACCGGTGGCGTTCGCACCGGGAAGTGAGATCGTGCCGGATCCGTTCTTGACCGAGCTGCCGATCGCGATCGTATTGATCTCGTGAATTTTGGCTTGATAGGGTTGGCGAGCATCGCCGTTGACTTCGGCAATGATCTGCATCAACTGGGTCAAAACCCACAGGTTTTCTTGCGAATAGTAGACCTCTAGCGTCGACGGCACCGAACCACGCCAAGGGAACAGGTCCGAAAGCAAAGCGGACTGGCTGGACGAGGACCATTTCACCAGCGGCCCCTCGGTCGCACCGGTGATACTGACGCGGGGGCCGGCCTGGCCATAGCCGCCCATGCCCATCCCCATGTCCATGCCGCCCATACCACCACCCATGCCGCTCATTCCCATCTCCGAGCCGACCGATTCAAACTCGGCCTCCCATTCGGTTTTGGCCATCTTGGCGATGTCGGGCAAAGCGTTCTTGATGTAACGCTGGTAGCGAACCAACAGGGTCGTTTCCAGTTCGTCTTCTTCCGGGGTCGGCGACTCGACAAAGACTTCGATCGGCAGCTTGTCGCGATATTCCTTGACGAAGTCTTCCTTTAGTTTGTCGACTGGCCAGGTCAGGATGTTCCGTTGCCGGTCGAACAGTGTTTTCCATGACTTCAGCACTTCATCCTGTCGAATCGCGATCAGTTCGTTCATCTTCTCGTGCGACAGATCGTTGGGGTGCTCGGGCAACTCCATTTCGACGCCGCTGACGGTCTGAATCGCGGACTTGATCTTTTGCGTCTGGCTGGCTGATTCATCCGCCAATTTGGTCGTCGACCAGAACCAGACGCCCAGCGAACCGACGAACACGACGGCCGAACCGATCCAGAAGCCGTACTTCAGTGCGACGGCTAGTTTTTCTTTGATTTGGTCCATGACTGGAAACAGCTGAGATAAGTGGAGGGGCGAGCGACGGGAACACAATGAGTCGAGGTTGTGGATCCACCGGCGATTGCTTGGCCGGTGAAATTTTCACTGCTGCGGTTACGGCAGGGCAGCGACCGAGTCTCCGGCGGCGGGATCTTCGCCAGATCCGTTCTCACCTTCGATGTTTTCGCCGGCTGCTTCGGCAGCCGCCGCTTCTTCTGCTTCTTTCAAACGCCGTGCTTCGACCCGTTCCGATAGAACGTTTTCTTGCCAGCACAGTTGGTAGATGAAATCCAATCGGCGGACCGTCAAGGTTGGCGGTTCCATCGGGGCCTTGGGATCGATCGCCGGGCCGGTCCCGTTGCGAGCCGCCATGTTGGCCGCCATGATCGCTTCGGGATCAAAGTCTGGATTGTTGATCGTAATCGGTTGGTCTTTGTTGTCGTCCAACAGCAGCGGATAGGTGATGCCCATTTCGGGCAGCGTGAACTCCATGTATTGCTGTTCGCCCTGGGCATCCAAGCCGATCGGCAGCTTGACCGTGTTCTTCAGGAACGCCGTGGTCATCAGGTTGCGGACGTGGTTACTGCCTTCGAAACCGATCCGGTCGGGGCTGTTGTAATAGTGGTAGCAATTCAATTGGATCACCCAGCCCGGGCCGGTGGGGCCTTCGCCGGTATCGCCCGCGGCCAATGGACTAGCCGAAGCCACGGCTGCCGGAGCGCCGCCTGATCCCGTGTCATCGCCTTCGCTGACGGAACCCGGAACCGGGTTGCCGGTGATCCGAGCCCAACTGCGAATTTCGTCACGATAGCGACGCGCCAGTTTTTCCGTGTACCAGTCGGAAAGGTCTTCGTAATACTTGGTTTCGAACTGTTTGACGTGGATGTCTTTTCGGTCCAGGTACGGCAGTTCTTTGGGCCCCAGCACCTTGCCATCGGGAAAATCGACTCGCGGGATCGCGTCGTTGATGACCTTCAGGATTTCCAGCCACTTCACACGGCCTTCGCTGTTCCCGGAAACCTCTTTCCCCAGTTCGTTCAGATAGGTCAGTTTGCCGTTCAAGTCGCCGTCGGTGCCGACGTGGGTATCGGAATACTGTTTCATCCGCGTGACTTCGGCCTGAGGGGCCTTCCACAGATCTTCGTGAGTTGTCGCCCAAGACCGTTCGGTCAGCGCGTAGTGAGCCGACATCCCCACCATCAACGCGGCCAATCCAGCAACCGTCCAAGGCTTCTTGGCCCGGATCATCCGCTGGGTCAGGATTTCGCGAGGGACCAGCGATGCGTGGACCTGCGATACGCCCAGCCCCTGCAGGCAAAGGCCGTAACAGACCGCAAACGTTGGAATGTTGTCGCGGAACGTCGGGATCGACAGAACGTCTTCACCGGCCAGGCGATTGAAACGATCCAGCACGTGCACGTCGAAGCCTAGGTTTTTGCCCAAATAGGCCGCCAAACCTGGCATTTTGACCGTGTTGCCCGTGATGATCAGCTCGGCGATTTCCGCCTTCTTGTCGATGCTGCGGAAGAAACCGATCGATCGCTGCACCTCGGTGACCAAGTCATTGAAGACCGGCCGCATGGTTTGGAACACCAGTTTGGGGTCCACGGCCTC
Organism: Rubripirellula lacrimiformis; assembly: GCF_007741535.1. Lineage (NCBI taxonomy): Bacteria > Pseudomonadati > Planctomycetota > Planctomycetia > Pirellulales > Pirellulaceae > Rubripirellula > Rubripirellula lacrimiformis. The sequence goes on along the minus strand of NZ_CP036525.1, from coordinate 6,862,090 downwards.
GCGAGCGTTCCGCTTCAGATGTTCCGCCTTGGCGAAAGTCATCTTCAGGTCTTTGGTCAATTGGCGGGTAAAGTGGTTCCCGCCGATCGGCATGCTGCGCTGCCAAATTCGGAACCCGTTGGTGACGATCAAATCGCTGGAATCTGTCCCGATCGACAGCAGAACGGTGGACGGCGGTGGATCGTCCGCATCGAACATTCCCGAATCGACGCGTTCGTGCATGCGGTCAAAGGCCAGCATGTTGTAGAGCGCCAGCGGTGCCAGTTGGACATGGTCGACTTCGATGTTGACGGCTTCGAACGGCGCCATCTGACGATACGCCTGTTCCCGCTTCATCGCGAACAAACCGACTTCGCTTTCGAGCGCATAGCCTTCTTCGACCATGCTGCCGGGCATCATCTGGAAATCCCAGACGACGTCCGCCAGATCGAACGGGATCTGTTGACGAGCCTCGTAGCGGACGATGTCGGCGATCTTTTTGACTTCGACCGGCGGCGGCTTGAAGAATTTGGCCAGACCGCTTTGGCCGGGCACGCTGATGCAAACCTTTTCGTTGATCGCGTCGTTGCGTTCGAGCAACTGCGCCAGCGCATCGGCAATCAGTTCCTCAGCGACCGCTTCGGGCTGGCTAAGAATCTTTGGGTATTCGATAAAATCAAACGCATCGGCAACCGGTTCGCCATCGACCAACGAACAACGAAGCGCTTTGAGCGCCGTTTGTCCGATCTCGATTCCCCAAACGCTGGAACTTTTTTTTGCCATTGGTGCTGTTTGCCTTGCGTCGTAGCCGCGGTCGCCGGAGCCCCGAATCGAATGGTCATCGACTCGGATGCCGGCGGAAGTAGGATCAATGTTGTGCGTGAATGTGGTTGCGAAAATTCCCCGATCCCCGGCCCGTACCGGGGGACCAAGTCAGCGGGTGCCGTTACAATCCGCTAGCGTTTGCGTCGACCAAATGGCTGCAAACGTCGCTGAGACGGCGAAAATCGGAATTTTCCGCAACGTTCAGTTTACAGCGAATTGGTGGCGAAAGTGCTTTCTGATCGATTTCGTGACAGATTCTTGACGATCGGCTGACCGACTATGCCGGACAAAGCGAAAACGAGTATTTCGATCGGCTGGCGAAAGACCCCGAAGGGCGATTGGATAAGTCTGAAAAGTAGCCCGGGTGGGGCGGCGTGCCAACGCTCGCGAAGTTCACGATTTTCAGCACGATGACGTCATTTACTAGTCACAATCTAGTTTACTGATCTCCGCATCCCTAAGTCAAACATTTCCTTTGCCATGCCTGTTGTTGACGATCCATCCTTCGATGAGTGCTGCCTGCTGATTCCGGCTTCGACGCTGGAGGACTTTCCGGTCAAACTCTCTGACGATGACGCTCGCAGCCTGCTGGCCGCTTGGACGGTGCTCTGGCACCCCCGCTTGTTGGCCCAAACCGAGCAGACGCCGGCATGGTACCGAGCCGATTCGCCGCCCGACCCGATCGGACGCCGAATGATCGTGGTGCCAGAACCCAGTGGGCCGAAAGTCCCGGACGAATACCGCCAGCGGGCGATCGCTGATCCGGATTGCCAGTGGATCACCGGGCGTGATCGAACCGAGATGGTCGCGGCGATGGGGCTGCAGCCCTGCCCCGATCTGTTCGACGACGCTCAGCCAACGCCGATCTCCAGCGGCCTGAGCGGCGGCGATGCGGGCCAATCGAACGATTCGCCATCGGATTCAGCCTCGGCCGCCGCGGGCGAGGCCGACAATCCGGCCCCCGCCATCTCGACGGCCAGTAGCCAGCCCACCCAGAACCAGCCCGCCCAGATCCGCCAGATCGGTGTCCAGGATTTCTACGCAGCGGGCTATGCGTCGCTGCAGATCCAGGTCATGACGCGGCGGCTTCGCTACACCAGCAACCTGGACGAAATTCACCTGCAGACCTGTTTGATCAACGCGGCCAAAGCGTTCGTCGACGGACGGGCAGAAGCGGCGATCGAGGCGATGCACGAAGTGTTCGACCTGTTGGCCGAAGAACGCGACCACTATTTCACCTCGGATCCGCACCTGGTCGATCTGACGCTGGTCACCGAATCGACGCTGACCACGTTCCTGGATCATTGGTCCCAGCACGGCGACCAGTATGCTGCTGCGAAGCCTGGCGATACCGGGTCGGACGAAGGTCGGGTTCTGTCCACGCCATCGAACCTGTTGGCCGATGCCGAAGCCCTCGATGCGCTGGCCCGGCGTGCGCGGGATGCCGGGACCGATCCGAGCTTGGCGGAATCGGCATCCGAATTTCGACGCCAATTGGCCGCTGGCCAGATCGGTTGGGCCGCGGGTGGCCCGCCATCGGATTTGCATCTGGATACGATGACCTTGGTCCAAGCCCAGGACGCGGTGAAGTCCGCGTTTGCCCAAGCGACCGAGGCGGTCGGTGCGGCGCCGCCTGTCTATGGTCGGTTGGCCGGTGCGACCCCATCCGACATGACCGCCACCATCGCCGGTCTCGGCTACCGCGGAATCATCCCCATCGACTTTGCCGGCGGTACGGGGCATGGCGAGGAAGCCAAGGTGATCTTGCAAACCGGCGGCGTTGAAATCGAAGCCTTGACGGCCAAGCCCATCGACGCGGCCAGCGACGCATCGTTCTTGGGGCTGGGGGCCAGGATGGGCGAAGCCATCGACAGCGGCGAAATCGCGACTGCCCTGCTGGTGCACTGGCCCGGTCAGGGGTGCGATAGTTTTCATGACCTGCGACGGATCGGTTCGTGGAGTGTTTCGTTGGGCCGGTTCTGGCGACTGGATCGATACTTTATCGATGGCGAACATCCCTATCATCACGGCAGTGTCACGGCCACGTCCGCCGACTCGGCAAACCTGTTGGACAATCGAGTGGATGCGAAATTGCCCGATCCGATTTCGGGGATTTCGGCGACGTTCTGTGGCGGGATCACGTCCGAACGTGACGCGACGATCGCAGCGATGACGACCTTGGTGACGGGCAAACCCATCGCCCAGGACCCCATCGCCCGGGACCCCATCACCCGGGACCCCATCGCCCGGGACCCCATCACCCGGGACGCGGTTGCCGCAGGGAAAGATTCATCCGGCGACGATGCCTCCACGGCGTTTGCAGGGGCCGTCGGTGCGGTGCCCGCCGATGCGGGGCCGGCTCGTTTGCTGATCAACGCTCATTCGATTGGGCTGCGTGGTCAGGTTTTGATGAAGACGCCCATCAGGTCGGCGCCCCACGTCTTTGCTGCATCCACCGTTTCCGGTGGTACCGCGGTGACCGCTGACGTTCCGGCCTGCGGATTTGCGCTGCTGCGACCGGGGAACTTTTCCGGCAAGGCGACGGCTCGTTCCTGGCTGCGCAACAAATGGCTGGGTAACCCCACCTCGATTGCAGACGGTGGGCGACTGCAAAACGAATTCCTGGAAGCCACCATCCATCCCGATTCCGGTGGGATTTCAGGCGTCTACAGCGGCGCCGCTCGCGGCAACCGATTCTCGCTGCGTTTGGCCGCAGTAGGAGTGACGTCGGATCAAGCAGAGGTGGCCCAAGGCGAACAGTCGGCCGCCGATGTCCAGCCGACGATGCGATGCGATCGGCTGCGCGTGGTCGATTCCGATATGGCCAAGGGCGTGATCGAAGCGTCCGGTTCGATCGTCGACGCAGCGGGCCAAACGGTGTCGACGTTCCGGCTTGAATACACATTGCTGCGTGGCAGCCGAGTGATCCAGGTCCGCGGTGAAGTGGATCCCAAGGTCACATGGTCGGACGATCCGTGGCGCAGCTACGTCGCCGTGCGCGTCGCGGTTTCCTCCGACGCATCGATCTGTCGTGTGATGTTGCGTGATAAAGTGCACCGTGCCAGCGGCCGGCGATTGGTGTCGCCGTTGGGGTTGTTGATCGACGAGGCGGATCGGCAAACGATGATCGGGGCTCGTGGACACGCGTTTCACCGCCGCGTGGACGAGCGATTCTTTGACACGTTGATCTCGGTGTCGGGCGAATCGAACCATTCGTTCGCACTGGACTACGGGTTTGACGTCACCAATCCGGTTGCCGTTTCAAAGTCGATGATCGCACCGCCGGTCGAGGTGGGGGTGGACGCCGGCGATAAGGTGGCTGACATCGGCTGGATTGTTCACGTGTCCCCCAAAGACTTGCTGCTTGGATCGTTGGATGTGTTCCGCCAATCCGACGGCAAGTTGGCGGCGATGGTGCGCGTGATCCAGACGCGTCCCAAGTCGTGCAAGGCAAAGCTGCGGTTCTTTCGGGATGTTGAATCTGCGCGTGTCGTTTCGTCGCCTAGCGATGGTGACGGCGACGCCGATTCGCTAAAAACAAATGGGGACCAAGTGACATTGCCGATGGCAAGTCATGGCGTGGCGGACGTGTTGGTGGTGTTTCAGGATTGACGACCGCTGACGACCGCTGACCACCGGGTGGTCCAGCCCTGTGGATCCCGCCTGCGGGTGCGATTCGTCGCGGGGGGGATCGTGCGAGAAGAAAAGTGTCGGACACTTGCATTCCGCCCAGTCCGGGGCTGGCCCGTATCTTTCCCTGTTGTTTTCAAAAGAGGCCGACATCAACGCTTCGCCCACTCCGCCGACCTTCGAAGAGGCTGCCATCCGAAGCGGGTTGGTCAGTGCATCGCGGTTTGCCAAGGCTGTCGATATCGCTGGGACGCGAGCGCCCGAGGCGGTGGCCGAAGCCCTGGTCAACAGTGGCGTGATCACTCGTTATCAAGCCAACCAGTTGCGGGAAGGTCGCACGAAGCTGACCCTGGGGCCGTACCTGATCACCGACTTCATCGGCCAGGGCGGCATGGGGCGCGTCTTCAAAGCCGTGCACCAAGTGATGGGCCGCGAGTGCGCGGTCAAGGTCTTGCCGCGGGAAAAGTCGACTCACGAATCACGCGATAGTTTTCGACGCGAGGTTCGGTTGCAGGCTGGTCTGGACAGCCCCTATGTGGTCCGCGCCTTCGATGCTGGCCAAGATGGCAAAGTGCATTACCTGGTGACCGAATACGTGCCGGGGACCGATCTGCGCCGGTTGGTGCGGACCAATGGGCCGCTAACGATGGGCGAAGCAGCGCTGATCATTTCGCAAGTCGCCATGGGCCTCCAGTACGCTCACGACTTGGGGCTGATTCACCGTGACATCAAGCCGGGCAATATCTTGGTCACGCCCGATGGTCACGCCAAGCTTTCGGATATCGGTTTGGCGGCCTGGAGCATGGGGCTAGAAGATGATCCGCGGGCGGGCAAGATCGTGGGGACCGCCGACTACCTATCGCCCGAACAGATTCGCGAACCGCTGACCGTCGGCCCGCTATCGGATATCTACGCACTCGGTTGCACTCTGTATTACACGGTCACCGGCAAGGTGCCGTTTCCCGGCGGGGACTCGCGCAGCAAGTGTCGCCGCCACTGCGAAGAAACTCCCTGGCACCCGCGAAATCTGACGCCCGACTTGTCCGAGGACTTTGTCGACGTGATCGCGGACATGATGGAGAAGGATCCGGCTCGCCGAATCCAATCGGCCGCCGAAGTGGCCGAGCGTCTGGAGCCCTGGGCCAGTGCGGCATCGGCGTTGACGCCCGAGCAGGCGGATTCAGGTGCCGATCATCGACAATGGACTCCGCCGCCACCGCCACACGAACCGTCCCAGATTCGCGAACTGCCCGACCATCCGCAACTGTCCGGCAGTGGAGCGGCGACGCTAGAACTGGAAGGTTCGCAGCACAGTGATGCATCGCTGGGGTCGATCCCGGTCGGGTTCGAATTGGATGCCGTCCCCGTCCGCCGCCGCAGTCACGCGCTGCCGATCGCCATCGCGCTGGCGATCGCGGTCCCGATCAGTCTGCTGGTCGGAGCAATCATCGGGTTCGTCCTGCACGGCCGACTGTAACGCCCGGCACCGGGCCCACCCGTACGTTAACCCCACCCGCCCGCACGCCCATCGTTTAACCGCGTGGGCATCGCCCCACGCGTCCATCCACCCCCACGCGCGGCCCGCCCCGCACGCGGCTAAACGACCAAAACCGACCCATCCCCCACCCGCCCGCACCCGATCGTTTAACCGCGGGGGCATCGCCCCGTGCGTCCATCCGCCGCCAACGCGCGGCCCACCCCGCACGCGGCTAAACGACCAAAACCGACCCACCCCCACCCGATCGTTTAACCGCGTGGGCATCGCCCCGTGCGTCCATCCACCGCCAACGCGCGGCCCGCTGGGCACGCGGCTAAACGACCAAAACCGACCCATCCCCCACCCCCCCGCACCCCATCGTTTAACCGCGTGGGCATCGCCCCGCGCGTCCATCCACCGCCAACGCGCGGCCCGCTGGGCACGCGGCTAAACGACCAAAACCGACCCATCCCCCACCCGCCCGCACCCCATCGTTTAACCGCGTGGGCATCGCCCCGCGCGTCCACCCACCCCCACGCGCGGCCCGCCGGGCACACAGCTAAACGACCTGCACCGGCCCGTCCCCGTCGACGCGATTCGGGCGGGCTTCTTGCCGATCCCTTCGCTCGCCGTCATAGTGCAGAAATCAGACGCCCAGGAGCGAAACGGATGACAGCGGAAGCAGAGAAGCCCAAACAAGTGCACCGCGTGCTGCGCGACGTCTGGGGCTACGACACGTTTCGGCCGCTGCAGGAGGAATCGATCGACTGTGTTCTGGGCGGTCGCGATTCGCTGACGGTGCTGCCGACCGGTGGCGGGAAATCGCTGTGCTTCCAAGTCCCTGCCCTGTGCCACGATGGGATGGCAGTGGTCGTTTCGCCATTGATTTCGCTGATGAAGGACCAAGTCGATTCGCTGCTTGCGTGCGGCGTGTCGGCCGCGTTCGTCAACAGCACTCAATCGGACGACGAAAAACGCGAGGTCGCGGACCGGATTCGCAGTGGCGAATTGAAACTCTTGTACGTCGCGCCCGAGCGTTTGCTGGCGGCCCGGACGCTGGATTTCCTGCGTCAACAAAACATTTCGTTCTTTGCCATCGACGAAGCTCACTGCATCAGCAATTGGGGGCACGATTTTAGGCCCGAGTATCGTGGGCTGCGGATGTTGAAGGATCAGTTCCCCAAGGCATCGGTCCACGCCTACACGGCAACGGCGTCCGAGTCGGTCCGCGACGATATCGCCAGCCAGTTGGGGCTGCGGAAACCGGAGATCATCGTCGGCGACTTCGATCGGCCGAATCTGACCTACCGGATGATCCGCGCCGACGGGCGACTCGGCCAAGTCATCGACGTTGTCGGTCGCCATCGCGGCGAATCGGGCGTCGTGTATTGCATCAGCCGCAAAGAGGTCGAAAAGACGGCGGCGGCATTGGTCGCCGGCGGTACTTCGGCGCTGCCCTATCACGCGGGCCTGGACGACTCGATTCGCAAGGCCAACCAAGACGCGTTCATCAAAGACAAGTGCGACGTCATCGTTGCAACGGTCGCCTTCGGGATGGGCATCGATAAATCGAATGTCCGCTATGTCGTGCACGCCGGCATGCCGAAGTCGATTGAACACTATCAACAGGAAAGTGGTCGAGCGGGGCGCGATGGTTTGGAATCGGAATGTGTGCTGTTCTATTCCGGTGGCGACGTGGTGACCTGGAAGAAGATCATGGAGAGCGAGCCGTCGTCGTATCAGGCGGCGGTCGCATCGTTGGACGCAATGTTCAATGTTTGCGCGGGCACGGTTTGTCGCCACCGATCGTTGGTCCAGTACTTCGGCCAAAGCCATGCGGCCGACAACTGTGGCGCCTGTGATGTGTGTTTGGACGAGATCGATTTGGTGGACGATCCGATCACGCTAAGCCAAAAAATCCTGTCCTGTGTGATTCGGTTGCGGGAGCGATTTGGGGTCGGGCATACCGCCAAAGTTCTATGCGGATCGGGGGAGCAGCGAATCCGTGAACTCGGACATGACAAGCTCAGCACCTACGGTTTGCTGACCAAAGACGGGTTGCCGGCAGTGCGGATGTGGATCGACCAACTGGTTCAACAGGAATACCTGTGTCGCAGCGGCGAATATCAGACTCTGTCGTTGACCGATGCCGGACGTCGGCTGCTGCGCCGCGATGGGGATCCCCGTTTGTCGGTGGCGACGCCGACTCGGCGGTCCGGTAAATCCCGATCTCCATCAGCAAAATCGGGCGACACTTGGGACGGGGTCCAGCGTGGGCTGTTCGATTCGCTTCGCGAGTTGCGGCGACAGATCGCGACCGAGCGGAACGTGCCGGCCTACGTGATTTTTGGCGACGCCGCGCTGCGAGAATTTGCCAGGCACCAACCACAAACGCTGGATCAGTTCGCGAGCATCAAGGGTGTGGGCGCACGAAAACTGGAAGACTTCGGCGACGCGTTTGTCGAAGCGATCCAGCAGTACTGCCGTGAACTGAACGTCGGCAACGACGCGAAGTAAAGTGCGATCATCTGGCACGATGGTGCTGGGGTCGCTCGTTTAGCCGCGTGCCCATCTGGCCGCGCGTTGGGGTGGATGGACGCACGGGGCGATGCCCACGCGGTTAAACGATGGGGTGCGGGATGGGCCGGTTTTGGTCGTTTAGCCGCGTGCGGGGCGGGCCGCGCGTTGGGGTGGGTGGACGCACGGGGCGATGCCCACGCGGTTAAACGATGGGGGTGCGTACGATGGGGTGCGTACGATGGGGTGCGTACGATGGGGGTGCGTACGATGGGGGTGCGTACGATGGGCCGGTTTTGGTCGTTTAGCCGCGTGCCCATCTGGCCGCGCGTTTTTGGGATAGGCGCACGGCACGGTGTGGGGATCTGGATTGGCGTTGTCTCACGAATGGCCGGGGTCGGCCATCGTCGCCACTCGTAGATCGATGGGCGTGTTGCCTCGCACCGCCATCAACGCTCGCAGTTTCATCTCGGCCGTTCTTTCCCCGGGGATCTCTAGTCCGGGTGGGCTGCCCCAGTGATGCCGGGTGTCGTTGTCGGTCGTCACTTCTAGCTGGGGCACTTGGATTTGTCGCGGGTCGCCGACGACGGTGATCTTGCGGATGCCGACCTCGCGGTACACCGGCAACAGCACTTCGGCCAAGCGGGCGGCCGCTTCGACGCGAGGGTCCCCAAAGGGCATCCCTTCGGCATTGGTCGAGTCGGCCCCGGGGACGTCAATGTGCACGAACTCTAGGGTTTCTGATCTCGTGAATTCGCCCGTCGGCAACAGCACGGCGTGGCCATCGATCGGGAAAAAAAACTTATCACGAATTCCATCGACGGTCCGAAACACTTGCACCATCGCGACCGGACGACGGTAATCCATGCGGACGTCGACGACACCGCCTGGCAATTTCCGGACGCTGGTCACGCTTTGCACCCAGGGGTGCATCGAAAATGCGGACGCGATCTTGGCGGTCGCTTGCTTGTCCATCAACGACAATCCGTCCATCGCCGTGTCGCGGTAAACGGACTGGATGATATCGCTGCGGACGTAGCTAGGAGGTTGGGTGATGTGGATTTGAGCGACGTCGATGCCGTAGTAGTTCTGGGCGACGTGTTCGGATCCCCAGCGGTGCCAGGTGACATAGCCACCGACAATCAGCAGTGCTGGCCACAGAATCGATAGCGCCGCGGGTGCCTTGATCAGCCGCCGCAGCGTGTCACGGATCGGCCGATTCGTTTCGGGTTCAGCCGATCGCATCGCCATGGGCACGCCCTTATCAATCCAACCACTGCCAATCCCCCCCGATGTGATGGGGATTGCGCTATGGGACGGGAAACTGAAAATAAACCGCCGGACCGACGCTCGGAACCGACACCCTTTCAGTTACCAAATTTGCAGGTTCAGCTGCAAGTCGATCCCGGTTTGCAGCAAAACCTGTTCGCGGACGCGTTCAATCAAACGCAAGCATTGATCGCTGGTGGCCCCCGAATGGGCAACGATGTAGTGCGGTTGATTGGAATCCAGCGAAACATCGCCTTCGCGAAGGCCTGCCAACCCCACCGACTGGATCAGATCCTTGGTCGGCATGCCGTCGGGATCGATAAACGGCATCGTGATCCGGCGTTCTTCGCTTGGTCGTGACGCGTTGCGACCGATCCAAAGTTTCTGCATTCGTTTGGTCAGCGATTCGACATCTCGCGATTCCAGTTCGAAAGTCACGCTTAGCACGATCAGACCGCTCATCGACGACTTGCGGTGCGAAAATCCGATCTCGTCCTGCGACAGGGTGCGCCGCGATCCGTCTTTTTCCAGCACCGTGACGCTGTGCACCACCGAACCGATGTCGCGACCGTCGCTGGACGCATTGCCCACGACCGCCCCGCCAACGCTGCCCGGGATACCGACCAGGTGTTCCAGCCCGCCCAGCCCGGCACCGACGGCTTTGATCACCGCGTGAGAAAGCTTGGCGCCGGCACCTGCGGTCATGCGTGTGCCGTCGATCGACATCCCGCTGGTCGCCGCGGCCGACAGCGAGATCACCAGACCGTCGACGCCGGATTCGCGAACCAGCACATTGCTGCCGTCACCCAGGATGCGTACCGGCAGGTTCGCGGCGGCTGCGGCGGCAACTAGGCGTTCGATCTCGGCTTCTTCCACCGGTTCGGCGAAATAATGTGCCGGACCACCAATGCCAAGCCAAACCAACGGGCCCAGCGGTTCATCGTTTCGAATCAGATGATTCAAGTCGTCCGGAAAAGTCATCAGCGGGCGGTCTCTCGGCAAATGCGGGGTTCATTCGGAATCGGACGCCCTGCGGCCGGTCCCGAAACAGTGAGTTCTGGATCATAGGATAGCGAATTGGCGTCAAAGAACAGACCACCCGGGTGAATCTGCACAGATCGCTTTTGGCGGTGTCGCCGGATCGCGGTTGGCTGTGAACGCAAAACGGCCTCCGTTTCGGGGGAATGCATGTCCCGGGAAACGGAGGCCGAATAGCTTTTCAATCGCGGCTGGCGATGAATCCGTTAGCCACCGAGGGCTTTGCGGATCAGCGATCGGACGGGTTGCTTGGGTTGGTAGCCCAGCAATTTGCGTCGTTTCCAGCGGCCGTTGTCTTGGGTAAAGACGATGATCTGAGGCAATAATTGATCGCCTGCGGTCAGTTGTTTGACCAGCTCGGGGTCTTCGTCCTTGTTGATGACCGCCAAGCTAACGGAATCCAGTTCGCCCATTTCGGCCATTTGCTTGATCGTCGTGTCTTTCAACACGTTACACGCCGGACACCAGGGTGCACCGACCACGACCATCAGCGGTTTCTGCTGCTCTACCGATGCCTGGTAGGCGTCGGCGTACTTCTGATGCATCTGCTGTTCACTGGTAATACTGGACAGCGCGACTGCCAAAAGTAACAAAACCATAGAGAGTTCCCTCTGTGAATAGATAAGAAGGAGACCGCACCCCGATGCATCGGCAAATCGCTGCCGCATCCATCGCGTGTAGTTTCCCCCGTGAGTCTCCTGACGTGGTTTCTGGTGCCAACGGCAAACTAGAAACTGCCAAAAACCCGTCAATATCCGCTGTGGCGGTCTCCATCGGTTCGCTTTTGCCACCGTCACAGATGGTGCGAAACCGCTTGGGCAAACCACAGTTTCTACCGATTCGGCCAATCAGGGGGTTTGTGCAAACCTTGCTGATTCTCCGGCACGGCAAACTTGGGCGGAGTATATGGGGCCGGGTCGGGGTCACAAGACCTTCGTCCAAGTTTTCGAAAAATCGCTATTGACGAAATGGGTACATTTTTGCTTCCCCCCCGGGCGATCCGCTGGGTGGGCGCGTCTAAATGCACCGCTTCAAACGATTTCCGGCGTGCCAATTCAGGTGCGACAAATTGAGTCACCCCCCGCCACGCAGGCGGTGGATCCGAGATTTTTTTCCTGCGCGGGCCACGGGAAAGCCCGATTTGGGGCACAATACCAACGTCCATCAGATGGATCCCCCGTTCTTCTTGTTCTTCATTCGTTGCCTCGGCCCTGTCGCCATGAAATTGCGGATTGGATTGATCGGCCAAGGCGATGCCTGGCAAACCCGACATCGGCCTGCCCTTCGCGTGCTGCACGACCGATTTGACGTTCGGGCTGTGTTCAGCACCGTCGCCAAGTTGGCTGAAAATACGGCGGCCGAATTCCAGGCGGACGTCGTCGATGGTTATCGCGCCCTGGTGAACCGCTGCGACATCGATGCGGTCATCGTGTTGCAGAAGAATTGGCTGGGATGGTTGCCAGTGTTGGCCGCCTGCGAGGCCGGCAAAGCGGTCTATTGGGCGGGCGATCTGGATTTTGACCCACTGCGAGACGCCGAGGTTCGCTCGGCGGTCGATGAATCGGGAGTGGCCTTCATGGTCGAGTTCCCGCGGCGATTTGCTCCGGCCACGCTGCGGCTCAAAGAACTGATCGCCACCCGGTTGGGCGCCCCCAAATTGATGTTCTGTCATCGTCGGTTGCAGGCCACGCCTGCGAACGCCATGACGAACGGTGTCGGCAACGGCGTTGCAGGGAAGCCCGATTCGAACGTGGATCCATCCCGCCGCGAACTGGTCGAATTGATCGATTGGTGCCGCTATGTCGTCGGGTGTGAACCGACGACCGTGTCTTCGGTGGCTCACCAAAGCGGTGGGCAAACGGACTATCGCTGCATGAGTTTGGCGTTTCCCGCTCATGGCGATGCGCCCGCGGTCACCGCCCAGGTCAGTTGCGGAAGTTACATCCATTCGACATGGCACGAAGCCGCCGGATTTCGGCCACCATCAGCGATGCAGATCTCTTGCCAGCGGGGCGTCGCCTTCCTGGATCTTCCCAGCACTCTGGTTTGGTTCGATGATGCCGGCCGCAACATGGAAACGTTGGATACCGAGTCGCCGGTGGGCGAGAAACTGTTGGCTCAGTTTCACCGCAGCGTCACCAGTCTGCTGCGGAACATGGGCGACCTGAACGATGCCTACCAGGCTGTTGCAATCTTCGAAGCCGCCAAACAAAGCGAAGCCGAAGGCCGCCGCATCGACCTCTGCTGAACCGCGGGGGTGCTTTGTCCGCCGTCAGCCTGATCCAGCGGCCCGCGGCACCAAGCCATCGCTGCTGACGCCGCTGCGCGTCGCTGGCGTTCTTCGCATGCGGAACTTGCCAGCGGTTTGTCGATCTCTGTGAGCCGCGACGCGTGCGCGGCCGGGATTCCTTTGTTCCCCATGCCCTTACGGCCAGCGGATTACGAAGGCGATTGCCTCTGTCGGGGCCACCCCATGGGCTCCGGTGCAGATGGCTGTTCGCGTCTGTGGTGGCGGGCTTCCCCCACTCGGGCGTAGACGTTCGTTAACCCTATCTCGGATCATCAGGGATTCCGTGGCACCCCAGTGGGGTGGCTGCGGTTCACGCAATCCTAACACTGCGAAGTGCATGCGATCGGTGTGTTAATGAATGAAGAAGTTTGCCCCGAACAGGTCGCGTTGCACTTTTTCAAAACAGGGTTGTTCGATCAACTTCGTGCCAACGAGCCAGAGACGATTGTCGGTCTCTGGTCCATGCTTCCAGCGATGAAATAAGTCATCCGGAGCATCCCAATCTAAACGTTGTGCATGGAGAAATTCTGATGATGATTCGCAAGGTGTCTCTGCCGCAGAGCATCGCCCCGATCGAAGGCCTGGCAGACGGATCGCTGTGCAAGCGAAGTCGTGCTGCGTCCAAGGCGTTCACGCTAGTGGAATTGCTGGTGGTCATCGCGATCATCGGTGTCTTAGTTGGACTGTTGCTTCCCGCCGTCCAGTCGGCTCGCGAATCGGCTCGGCGAATGCAGTGTTCCAACAACCTGAAACAGATTTGTCTGGCTTCGGCGAACTTTGAAAGCAGTTGGAAAAAGTTGCCCGAGGGTCCTGTCGACGGACACCAAAAAGCCGTCACCTCCGGTGGCACACCCAACACGTCGGGTTACCCCGAAAACAATGTTTGCTGCCGTGCAGCGAACCGCGATGGTTGGAGCGCCCAGTACAAGATTTTGCCTTACATGGAAGGCAACAATGTTTACGATCTGGCGACCGATGATCCGCCCACTTGGCCTAACGTTGCCAACAATGCCAACGAAGATGTCGTTGCCCAATCGCTGGTGCCGACTTTCTATTGCCCCACCCGACGAGCACCGAAGGGCTATGGCAGTTCGAAGTTCGGTCGAACGGACTACGCCGGTTGCGCTGGCTTCTACAGCGGTCGTCCCGATTCGACCGTGGACTTCATCCCCCAGGCTCCGCTAGGTGCGCCGGCCTTGGGCACACGGACTCGCGACAATGGTGGTCTGAACTACAAGAGCGGTGGTGCGATCATTTGGCCTGGGGAAGGTGACAAGCGAACCTTTGCCGACATTCGTGACGGAACCACGTTCTCGATCCTGTTCGCCGAGAAGGCGTTGCACCAATCGCAGCACGGCCGTGATGGTGGCGACAACGAACGTTGGAACAATGCTGGTTGGGACGAATGTGTCCTGCGTTGGCACTTCCCGCCAAAGCATGACAATCAAACGATCGCGCCCGCGGCACCGCAGCCCTATGACGCCTTCACGAACTGGAACCGTTATTTCGGTGCCTCGCACGCAGCCGGCTTGAACGCTGGATTCTGTGACGGCAGCGTTCGGTTCTTCGCATTCAGTGTCGACGCGACGCTGTGGAAAAACCTTTGCGTGGTTGACGACATGGAAGTTATCGACGGAGGATCGCTATGAATTTGATGGTATCGAAGAAGATGACGGCATGCGTCCTTTGGCTTGCCGCTGCGGTGACTGTGACGGCCATGGTGGGTTGCGGCGAAACGCCGCCGCCTTCGCCCATGGACGCTGATATCCGCCAACAGATCGAAGCCGAAGACCAGGCGGTCAGCCAGGAAGAATCGGCGCTCTAGTCTCCTCGAATCCCTGGCTTGTTGGCCTCGTGCCAACAGGCTGATTCGGGGCGATTCGCCGGTCGGATCCTCGCGACCCGATTCGGCTTCCCGTCCACTCCGCTTCCTTCGTGTAAAAACGTTCCGTCCCTTTGATGCAGATTCGATCCGTGCCAACTGATACGCGTTCTTTCAATAATCGCCGCCGCGAAGATCATGGCAGCGGATTTACCTTAGTGGAACTGTTGGTCGTGATCGCCATCATTGGGGTCTTGGTGGGGCTGCTACTGCCCGCTGTGCAGGCGGCCCGCGAGTCGGCTCGGCGAATGCAGTGCAGCAATCAGCTGAGGCAGATGGTATTGGCTGCGGCAAACTTCGAGAGTGCGTTCAAGAAGCTGCCCGAAGGACCGATGGATGGTGACCCGGAAGCGGTGACCACCTCGGGCACCCCCAACACGTCCGGCTTCCCAGCCGATGCCTGCTGTCGGGCGGCAACTCGCCGCGGTTGGAGTCCGCAGTACAAGATTTTGCCTTTCATGGAAGGCAGCAATGTTTACGAGCTTGGTCATGACGGCCCGCCGACGTGGCCCGCGGTGACGAACGCCAGCAACGAAGACGAGGTCGCGCAGTCGTTGGTCGTCGGTTTCTATTGCCCGACTCGCCGCAGCCCCACCGGCTATGGCAGCGGGAAGTTTGGCCGAACGGACTACGCCGGTTGTGCAGGCTTCTTTCACGGACGACCCGATACCGAAGTCGACTTCATCCCGGATGCTCCCCTGGGCGCACCGGCGCAGGGAACGCGATCGCGATCCAATTGCAGTCTGGTGTATCAAAGCAAGGGAGCGATCGTCTGGCCTGGCGAAGGTGATGCCCGCCGCTACAGCGATATCGAAGATGGCACAACGCATTCCATCCTGTTCGCCGAAAAGGCATTGAACCTAAGCCAACATGGTCGTGATGGTGGCGACAACGAACGTTGGAACAATCCCGGTTGGGATCCCTGTGTGGTGCGTTGGCACTTCCCACCCAAGTCTGATTTCAACACCTACGCGCCCGATCCGTCCAGCAACCGAACCAACTGGAACCGATACTTTGGCGGTCCACATACCGGTGGGCTGAATGTGGGTTTCTGCGACGGCAGCGTCCGATTCTTCAACTTTCAAGTCGACGCGGCGCTTTGGAAGAATCTGTGCGTCATTGATGACGGCCAAGTGATCAGCGGCGAAGCTCTTTAGGGCTGCGGTCGGGTTCGACCGATTCCAAATCAACCAACCAACACAAGCCGATCATCTTCGGTCAAAACTATGCAACGCATCTGTCATCTTTTCTGCATCAGCCTGGTCATGGTCACACTGGGATGCGACATCCAGGGCCCACCGCCTGCTGCGAACCGGCCGCTTGGTCCACCGCGTCCCGAGGGGGCTCCGGAAATTCCCGAGCGATTTGTTTGGCGTCCGTCATTCAACACGACCGTCGGATCGGCTTCGAAAAGCCAGGTCGTCGGCAGCGCCTTTGCGGTCGATGTGCAGGGTTCCAACGAACCGATCATCGTGACGGCCTTGCACCTGTTTGGGCCTGCGACCGGGCTGGAGACAGACATTCATCCGACGCAGTGGCGGGACGTGATCGAGCGGGTGGCGCTGACCGATGCATTCGGGTCGACCGATGGTATCTATCACATTGCATCGGCGTTCGAGATCGCCGATGAAAGTGAGGCCCAGCGTTGGATCGATCAGGACCTGATCGCGTTTCATCAGGGCAGCCGCCTAGGGCCCAAGGCATTGAAACTGGCCGATTTGCCCGAGGGTTCCAGTGTGCTGCCCAAGGACCAACGGATTTGGATGGTCACAGCGGTCTACGGCGGCGCGTCTCCGAGTCAGAAATGCCACGAGGCACGTGTGATCAGCCATGATCAGGATGGCAAGCTGGTCTATCGGTTTGCCGTCGATGATCTTTCGCTGCGTGCGACCGAAGGGGCACCCCTGGTGACCGACGCGGGCGAAGTGATCGGGATCCATTTAGGCGGCACCGCCAGCGACGAAGGTGTGGAGGGTTGGGGAAACGCCGGCACGCCATTTCAAGAAACGTTGCAATCGCTGTTCGAATAACAAGCCAGCCAACCAAACAGACGCGTCCACAAAACGCCCCGCCACGCAACTCGCCAAGAGTTTCGGCGCTGCATCCCCGTAGCGGAACTCGTCAAGAGTTTCGGCCCCGCATCCCGCAACGAATGTCGTCAAGACATTTGGTGGTTCCCCATGGCCGAAGGTCTTGGCGACATTCGCTGCATCCCCGTAGCGCAACTCGCCAAGAGTTTCGACGCTGCATCTCGGTAGCGCAACTCGCCAAGAGTTTCGGCGCTGCATCCCGCAACGAATGTCGTCAAGACATTTGGTGGTTCCCCATGGCCGAAAGTCTTGGCGACATTCGCTACTGCATCTCGGTAGCGCAACTCGCCAAGAGTTTCGGCGCTGCATCCCCGTAGCGCAACTCGCCAAGAGTTTCGGCCCCGCATCCCGCGACGAATGTTGTCAAGACATTTGGTGGTTCCCCATGGCCGAAGGTCTTGGCGACATTCGCTACTGCATCTCGGTAGCGGAACTCGTCAAGAGTTTCGGCGCTGCATCCCCGTAACGCAACTCGCCAAGAGTTTCGGCGCTGCATCCCCGTAACGCAACTCGCCAAGAGTTTCGGCCCCGCATCCCGCGACGAATGTCGTCAAGACATTTGGTGGTTCCCCATGGCCGAAGGTCTTGGCGACATTCGCTACGGCGCGTCTCAGCTGATCGTTGGGTTCTTCTCTTTCTCGGCGCCGGCGCGCCATCGCCAAATGGTGTTTGCCAACGTCCAAACGACCGCTGTGTCAGGGGCCCGGATCCCCCTGGTATTCAACGAGTTAAGTGCATTGTGCGAATCGTTCGTGAAGCCATTTTGTGATTGTGTGAATAGGCGATGAAGTCGGTTGCGAGGGTCCATTTCACTACTAGACTCCTCGCCAACGTTCCAGGTTTACCGGTTGCTTGGCGGGGGATTTTGTCAATCCGTTCCCTGTTTCGCAAACACCGACATCACGATTTGAACATTCATACGGGTCTTAAAACATGCGGCGTCGCAAACGCAATCGAGCTACCAGCCAACGTTCTCCTAAACTCTCGCCACGCAAGCGGTCCACCCCTCGCTTCGAAACGCTCGAGACGCGTCAGTTGATGGCGTTCGATATCGCCAACGACTTTTTCACGTTGGCATCGGACGCATCGTTGAACGTGCTGACCAACGACAGCACCGGCGAAGAAGTGCAAAGCGTTTCGGGCTTCAACCAAGAAGTCATTTACTCCGAAGTTGACGGTGCCTTTGCCGGCAACGCCATCGCCGACGATCCTGCGTCGCCAGGCACACCGCAGCGATCGCTGTTCCCAGGTGCGTTGACTCTGTTGCCAACTCAGAATAACCGTGGCGACATCGATTTCTACCTTGACACCGATGCCGACCCGTCCAACGATGCGGTGGACGGCACCCTGACGCGTTTGAATCGTTCGTCGGGCATCGTGCTCGGAACGCTTCGCGAGAACACACCGCTAGATGCATCGGGATCCAACGGCGCGGTGATCCAGTACGCATCGAACACCGCTGGCGACGGATGGATGGCAACCAACGCCGGTCCAGAGAACGGTGGCGAGCAGAACGCCGACTTTAGCGCCGCGTACTTTCCTTACGCAAACGGTTGGCGGGGAGCCACCTTCAATGGCGATCCTGCCCTTGCCACCGGCGATATCGCTTTGCAACTCAGTGGCGACACCGGCATCGTTGCGACCGGAAGTCCTGGGCAGTATGTGGTCACCGTCGATGGCGTGACGGATTCGTATCGCGAAGGATTCCTGTTCGCGATCGGTGGCGACAACTCGGATAACTACACGCGTGCGGTTCCCATCGGCGGGAATCAATGGTCGATCGTCCATCGCGATAATTCCAACGGTCTGGATCAGACCGACACACAAACCAGCGTTCAGCGATTCAACGTGCTGTACGTGCCACGGTCGGCACAGGGATTGATTGGCGGAACCGTCAAGGGTTCCGCAACGGTTGCCAATCCGATGCTGCAATCGTTCGGTGATTTCAACATCCAACGGCAATCCGAAGGGATGTGGAAGTTGACGGTTCCCGGACAAGACATCACGTCCGGCATGCTGATGATGGAAACCGCGGACACTTCGCACGGTATCCCTCGAAACACCTACTTCAGCTACGACGTGGATCCCGCCGATCCGCAAGCGATCTTGATTCGCCAATTCGATTACAACGGCCAGGAAGACTTGGCCAGCGAAGACTTTACGTTCTTCTTTGTTCCGTTTGCCGACAATGCATTGGCCGCATCCAGTTCGCTTGCCATCAGTTCGATGGGCAGCTCGGTCGGCAACTTAGGTGACAACGTATCGGCCTTGGGCGTTGCGATCAGTCTGAACGCGGACGGAACGGTCCACTACGACACCGGTCGTTCGATCCTAGAACTTGGCGAAGGCGAAACGTCGACCGACACGTTTGTGTACGAAGTGCAGGAGATGGTCGACGAAGCTTTCGTTTCGTACACCGCAACGGCGACAATCGTCCGTCAGGGGGTGAACGATGATCCGACGGTTGTTTCGCAACCTGCCGACATCGTGTTGGGGCGAAACGATGCCGCCGCCGTGATCGATGCGTCGCCATTCTTTGATGATGTGGATGCAACCGATTCGTTGACCTTTACCGTTCAGTTTTCGGATCCCGGCGTTGCCACCGCTAGTGTCACCGGTGGGCAGGTTTCATTGACGCCCGTTGTCGATGCGACGGGGAACACGATCGTAACGATCGTCGCAACGGATAACTTTGGCGGTGTCGCAACGGTTTCGCTAGAGCTTTCGGTGCTTGGCTTGCAAGCGGTCAACGACGAATTCTTTGTGTCCGACAGCACCGTCCTGAGCGTGCTGAACAACGATGTCACCGGCAGCGAACAACCGAACGTTTCCGCGATGAACGTGTTGTACAACCGCAACACGATCGACAAGTCCAGCAACTTCGCCGAAACCTTCATCCCGGACCAACCGGGGATGCCCGGCGTGCCACAGCGGACCGTTTTCACCGGCGCGATGACGGTTTCGCCAGCTCAGACAAACCATGGTGACACCGTCGTCTATCTGGATGGTGACGATGACCCCAGCAACGACAACGTGTCGGCGAACTTGACTCGGCTTCGCAATAGCCAAGGGGTCGTGCTGGGGACCACGATGGACAATTCACCATTGGATGCGGACGCGAAGAACTTTGGGTTGGTGAAGTACACCAATTTCAGCGGCAACGCTTCGATCACGACCGACGCGGGCCCGGAAAATGACGGGGAACGTGCGACCGATTTCAGCGCGGCGTACTTCCCCTACGAAGCTGGTTGGATTGGCGGATCGTTTAGCGGTACCGATGGCACCGCCATCACCGGTGGTTCGGGACTGACCGTGACCGGCAGCGGTGGCTATTACGAAGTCGAAGTGGCCGGGGTCACCGATTCACTCAATGAAGGGTTCCTGTTCGCCATCGATGCGGGCAACAGCGACAACTACGCGCGTGCTTTGCCCGTCGGTGGGAACCGGTGGTTGGTGCAGGACCGAGACAATGCCCAGGCGGTGGACGGTGCCCAGGCCAGCAATTTTAACCTGTTGTACGTCCCACGCAGTTCGCAGGGCTTGATCGGTGGCGTGGTCAACGGCAACAGCGCTGTGCCCAACCCGATGCGGCAATCGTTTGGCGATTTCAGCGTCACGCGTGAATCCGATGGGTTTTGGCGAGTCAGCGTGCCTGGGCAGAGTCCGACCAGCGGTGTGCTGATCATGGAAACGATGGACCTGACCGCCGGCGTGCCGCGAAATTCGTTCTTCAGCTACGAAGCGGCCACCGACAATCCGGATGATTTCCTGATCCGCCAGTTCGATTACACGCGTAGCCCGAACACCGGAAATCCGCAAAACGGTGACTTCGTCTTCTTCTTTATCCCGTTCGAAAACCAGATTCAATCGGGTACCGAGGTCACGGTCGGTTCGGTCGGCAGTTCGGAAGCCAACCTGGGTGACAACCTGTCCGTTGGTGGCGTTTCACTTTCGGTCAACGCCGACGGTACGATCAACTATGACGCCGCTGGATCGATTCGTGCGTTGTCCGAAGGCCAGACTTTTGTCGACACCTTTGTCTATCAAGCCCAATACTTGGGCGAATCGGTGACGGCAACCGCGACGGTCAATCATGTTGGGGCAAACGACGCACCCGAATTGATCTCGCCGATCGCCGAACTGCAGTTTGCCGAAGACACCAGCGCAGCGATCGATCTGTCGTCGTTCTTTAGCGATGTCGACAACGGTGACCTACTGACCTACTCGGTCGTCTTTTCGCAAGACGATGTCGCCACCGCATCGGTGGACGGGTCCGTGGTCACGTTCGCGGGACAACCGGACCGATTCGGGTTCGTTCGTGCTACCGTCACCGCGACCGACTTGTTGGGATCGACCGTTTCGACGGACCTGCCGATCTTGATCACTGCCACCAGCGATTCGCCAATCGCGCTGACCGAAACCACGCCTGTGCTGAAGGGGCAGGTCACCGCCATCGATGTGTTGGCCAACGATAGCCATCCAGACGCTGGCCGTTTCCAAGCGACCGCCGCAAACATCGGCGCCGACAGTGCATCGACCGAAGACGCCACCAGCGGTTGGGTCGTCGAACAGACCGCCGCCGGCGATAACGCGTTCACGCTCCACTCCCCTCAGAACACCGGCGATCTTGCGGTCGGTGTGGGGGGAGTGCCGGTGAACCGATACGACGGAGTCCTGTTGGGCACCATTCGCAACGATTCCGATCCGTTTGGTTCCGTGGATACCTACCAGGGTGGATGGTTTGCTGGCCAGGACAGCATCTATACGTTCGCGACCGAGATGGGCGTGGGTGGCAATGGCGAACGCAACGCGCCGCTAGCTGCCGCGATGATGCCGTTTGCCGAGAACTGGATTGGCGGGCATGTGCTGGCCGATGGCACGCTTTCGGTTGGCAACGGCGTGAACCAATCCAACATCAGCAAGGTGCCGGGCTACGCCGGGCTGTGGATCGTTTCGATCCCCGGTGTGACGAATTCCGAAACCGACGGCATGTTGTTCGCCATGGGTGGCGCCAATGATGACAACCTGGTCACTGCACTGCCGCTCGGTGGCGATCAATGGTTGGTTCGCCAAGTCGACAACGATAGCGCCGCCGATGGGTTGGAAGACGACCCGTTCAGCTTTGTCTACGTGCCAAAGAATTCACCCGCACTGATCGGTGGACGTTGGAATGCAACCTACTACCCTCAAGAAGGTGAAGAAGAAGGAGCCGATTCGCGTCCTGCCGGCCTGGACGCCGACCTGATCTCCGGTGCGGTCACCGGCATCGTTGGACCAGACTACGGATCGGTGTTGTTGGACATCGCCGGAGCCACTCCCGCAGACGGTGCGTTGATCGCCATCGCGACCGGCAGCCAGTCGGTGCTGTTGCCCAGCGGCGAAACTCAGCAGATTCCGGTTCGCAACGCAGCCTTCGTTTCCGACAACGGCGACGGCAGGTTCCGAGTCGACACGCGCTCCAGCGGCGACTTCGGTTCGATCGAATCATCGTTCGACTTCATGTTCATCCCGTTCAGCAATCCGTTGCAGACGGAGTTGAGCTCGAAAGCCGATTTCACCATCACGCAGGTCGACGGCAGCAGTGCCCTGGGAGCCGCTTTGTCGATCGATGTCGATGGAACGGTTCTCTATGATCCGACATCGGCAGGCGGATCGATCGCTGCCTTGGCCGCCGGTCAATCCGTGCTGGATACGTTCAGTTACACCATCACCGATACCGATGGTCGAACATCAACGGTCACCTCTAGCGTCGAAGTGTTCGGCAGCAACGTGCCCACCGAAGTCACCTTGTCGGCCAACGAAGTGGTCGAAAATACCGACACGTCCGCAGCCGACCTGTTGGTGGGGCAACTGGATACCGTCGCAGCAGTCCCCGGCGGTGAGTTCACCATCACGTTGGATCCAGCAGCCACCGAAACCGACAACGATCGATTCGTGATCGTCGGCAACGAACTGTTCATCGCTCAGGGCACGACGATCGACTTCGAGGCCCAGCCCAGCTATCTGGTCCGTGTCATTTCGACGGGCGGCGATGGCGAATCGGTCAGCCAAGACTTGACGATCAACGTGATCGACGTGGACGACCCTAGCGTTGCACCTCAAGTGGCCAGCGTCACCATCAACGAGGGAGTGCCCAATGCCGCCTCGCGATCTCAGTTGACGTCGGTGACCGTTCAGTTCGACAGTCTGGTCGACCATGCCGAATTGGCGACCGCGTTTGCGATCACCAACATCGATACCGGCGAAGTGGTCGATGCGTTGATCGTGGCCGCCGTTGATAGTGCCACGCAGACGACGGTCACGTTGACCTTCGGAACCGATGGCTTGTCGGTGGCAAACCGTGTGGGTGTCGGTGCTCTGGGCAACTCGCTTGTCGATGGCAACTACCAACTGGATGTGACCGCTTCGAAGATCATCGCCGTCGATGGTGGTGCCGCGTTATCGGCCGACTATCGCTTCGGTGGTCATGTCGCTGCGGATGAAGACAACGACGACTTCTTCCGTCTCTACGGCGATGCCAACGGCGATGGCATCGTCGAGTTTACCGACTTGGACGAACACTTCGCACCGTCCTTCTTTTCGGATGTTGCAAGCGCAGCTTTTGACCCGGGATTGGATGGCAACGGTGACGGCATCATCGAGTTCGTCGACTTAGACAGCTACTTCGCGCCGAACTTCTTTAAGGGGCGCGGCTAGTTCAGCACGAGTGACATCCCTGATTTTTCTAACCTAAACCTTGCCGCTCTGGCACCGCTGGATCAGTTGATTCTGATTCAAAGCCAGGGCGGCACCTTCCCCCCTTCGAGGATTCTTTGATGAGTGTACGATTCCTGGGCGCCATCGCGATGGCTGTCTTGTTTAGTTTTGCCAGTGCTCCGATCAGTCAGGCTGCATTGGTCTATGACGTGTTCTTCAAGATCGCCGGTAGCGAAGCTGCCGACATCATCATTCCGGCGGCACCTGGCCAGGTTTTTGCTGGTGCCGAGGTCTATCTGCGTGAAACCAAAGCGGAGGTTGACGCATCCGTGCTGGCCAGCGCCCCGGTCCTCTCGTTTGCGGTTCAGGTCCTCGCTGACGGCGAAGGCAGCGCAACGAATGCAACTCAAGTCGGCGCTGGAACGGCTTTGAGTTCCCCGAACACCCTGAGCGAGCTCAGTTTTGTCGGTGCACGTTCGGCGGTTTCCAATGGCAACGTTGCCGAGTTTCTGTTGGGCACTGTTGATTTGGTCGCGCCGGCGACGGTGGGCGGCAGTTCTCGATTCACGTTCGCCGACCCGCAGGCGAGCGTCAACAACTTCCGTCTCAGCAACGGTGGCGTCATCTCCGACGATTTGTTTACTAGTCGGTCGCTAACGCTTAGTGTCGCTGCCGTGCCGGAGCCTTCGACGGTTTTGGCTTTGGCCGCTGTCGGTGGAGTCGCTGCTTATCGACTTCGCCGCCGCAAGCTTGCCAAGGCCGCTGTCTAGGCGCCAGTTTGAATCGACCGCCTGCATCGCTGATGTTGGTCGGTGCGTGGATGCGGTCGGATGGTCTATGATCCAAGGAAGCCTCGATGTGAAAACGTCGGGGCTTTCTTTGGGTCTGGGGGCAAGTTCGTGCCGCCGGTCGGTGCGGAATGCCCGGCCGCTGACGCGATCACGGCTCACTGAATCTGGCCACGTAGCAACGTAGGCCGGACCAACCGAAGCGCCGCTCCGGCATGTTTGGCGGCGGTTGGGATGTGGGATTGCCGGATCTGCTAGGGCGAATCGATTCGCCGCCATGAACCGCGTACAAACCGCATTGGGTTTGGGTCGCACAATCGGTCCGCTGGGTCGTCTGATAGTTCGTGCAGTTTGAATATGCTGGCATGCCCGGTAACGCTGATGCCGTTGGCGACGACTGCTCCGATGATGATCAGGTTCCAGTCGCCGTCGGTGGCTTCCAATGTCGCGGTGGATGACGAGTAGATCACGCCACGGAATTCCGATGAGTACAGGTCATCTTTTTCGATGTCACTCGTGCCGCGGAAGGGCGTGCTTGTTGGGTTGAAGTTGACGTTCAGGTCGGCTTCGCCAAAAGAGCGGTCGATGCCCGTGATGGTGACGGGCGAGTCCGTCACTAGGATGGCATCGGCGGTGGTCGGGTAGGACCAGTGAACCCCGTTGCGAATCACGATCTCGCTTGCATTTCGAATTGCCAATGTCCCGCTGATCCGGCAGTCCTGGATCACTAGTTTTTGGTTTTGCATGTCGATGTTGTAGACGCCTTCGGCGTTGGCCGCGCCGAACGGGTTGGACGTCGGCGACAGGACACACTTTTGGATGGTGTGATTCGAACTGATGACGGGAATGGAACCTCGCAGCACCACCGTTCCAGCCAGTTCGTACTGTCCGACCAAGTCGGCGGGCGGCGAACCGATATTTCCCGCGACCTGTGTTCCTTGCAGCGTCGATGATACGGATCCGTTGCATTCCAATTGGGGCGTCATCAGGTACCCGCCCAGTGTTGCCGTGCAGTCGCCCGCGACCTGGGTCGGTCCTTCGGTGCTGAGCGTGGACCAATACTGGAATCCAAGATTGTCGAACGATGTGACGTCGTAGTTCAGCCAGCGATAAGGAACGCGGTCCCACTGCAGCGTCGCCGATACGGCGTACTCGGCTCGGCCAACCTTCGTGTGAACGGTCAGTTCGACATCGTCACGCGGATCGTCTGCCAAGTCTCCATCCAGGTCGGTGTATCGGTATCGAACCTGGCCCGGCGGTCCTGATAGGACGACGGCGCCGGACGACCATGTTCGCCAAGTGGAAAAGTCGCCACTGATGTTTGCCGTTCGCCATAGAGTGCTGACGCGCATCGTGGAAGCCAGACGGTGCATTTCGCTTTCCGCCAAACGGATCGCTCGGCCTCGGTCTTCGATGTCGGATTGGCCGCTAAGCGTTGCGGTGGATACCGTCAAGGCAGCGGCAAGCAGACTGGACACCACCAACGATGTCAGCAGGACTGCGACGTACAGATACCCTTGCCGCGGGCGGCTGCGATTCCCTGTTGGCCGAGGCCCAGCTGTGAAGTGTGCGTAGCCCAGCATTATGGCACCTGATCGGGTTGATTGCGTAGCGGTGCAGCGGTGCGTAGCGTTCGGCCGTCAGATAAGTAAAGAGTGATTCTTCGGAATTGTTCGTACGAATCGGCGGCGTCGACGGATGTCGGCGAATCCGAAACGACGGCGGTTTCGATCGATGTGTCGCCTGATGGGGCCGTGCATGTCACCGTGATTAGCCGCAGTCGGCTGTCTGGATCGACGATCGCTTCGACGCCTGCGGTCGTTGTCTGGGCCGGTTGCACTGTGAACGCAACCTGCCAACCGCTGTACCCGTCAATCAATTCCCCACCGCGATGGACGGGCGGTGAAGAGGTGTAGGCGTGATAGTCATCAACGTCGTCAAATGCCAGTCGATCCGATTGGCCTGCGTTGGCAGCGGCTTCGTCGACCTCGATGCCAAACAGTGGGGCGTCCGAATCGCGAAACGCCATGGCGGTTGCTTCGTCCAGCATCTGGCTCGCTAGATGCGATGCCATCACAGCCGACTTTGACAATGACCGATGGCGATACAGGTTCGCGGATGACACCAGCGATACCAAGATCACCATGGAAACCAGAACGAGCGAGATCAGGACCTCGATCAGAGTGATCCCAACGCGGTTGGCTGCGGGAGAGCTACGCCATGATTGATTCGCGGTGCCGTTGCATTGGTGGTTCATCACAGCGGCCCCTGCAACACGATGCCGGCCTGGACCAGATAGCCCGAGAAGAAAATGGAGTGATGCATCTGCGGCGGCGTTAGCGAGGCTGAACTTCCGCGTCGCAGGGTGATGCCTATCGAATTGGATGGGAATAGTGTGCCGGGCGCGCTGATCTGTTCAATGTCGACGAAGGATGACATGCCAATTGTTCCGTTGACCCATGGCGATCCTTCCCCCGCAATGATTTGGATGTTCAAATCGTTGGCGTTCATCGACGCCGGCTCTAGCGCTAGCGGGTTCAGGCCCGAAGACTTGCTGGTGTTTTTGTATATGCTGATCGATCCAATCGGGCTGTTGGCTCGGACATTGGAAAAGGCTGCCATAGAGACAGCGAACCTGGAATTGGGGGTCACCTTAACATCAATCTCGTCCTTGAAATTACTGCTGGCCCATCGGTAGGCAACGAACAGTAGCAGCCCGTTGTTGTCAGTGTGGACTAGTGTGCTCCACTCATTTTTCTTCGATAGTTCGACTGTGTAAGGCGAACGGCCCGAGAAGCACAGCAAGATTAGGTCGCCGTCGATCACCCCGGCCGGCGTGGGGACCGAAAGTTTGTCCGTGCTGCCAGAGGTTGCGCCTGCGCTGCCAGATCGGAATTGGGGATACACCACAGGTGGCGGAGTCCAGCTTGCGCCCGAAACGCCATCGATCTGAAACTGGTGGCTAACACCTACCGTGTCTAGTGTAATCTCCGGGGCCGATCCGACCGTCCGGGTCAGTCCTGTCCAGTCGGCCTTGTAGTCTAGTGTGGCGGTTGCGCCGGCTGGTTCGGTTCGCGTCAGGCGGAATCCGCTGCCCGACGGCAGCGGTCCAATCGCAGTGCTGTAGCGAAGGTCTTCGGACACGCGGTCAGAGATTTGGCGATCGATCGCAAATTGTGCCGCCTGTTCATCCGGCTGCAGCAGACCCGATACCACCATGACCGATCCGGTCAGCGACACCATCACCATGGCGGACGCTGCGACCGCAAGGATCAATTCGATCAATGTGAATGCGTTTCGTTTCATGTTCCGTCTTCTCATTCCAAAGGCATCGCAGCACTGGCCACTGACACGGCGCCGGTTCCCTTGGCGATCGTGACGACGTAACGAAAGCCGCCGCATCGAAGGTCGATCGATCCGCTGGTCATCGCCGCCGATCCGGCTCGAGGCACCCCTTCGGTGTCAAAGCTCAGCGAAGATTCGCCATCAAAGTCCGCGATCATCTGAGTGGACGAGTCAGACAGTTGGCGAAGTTCGACGTCGACCAGGGTTCCCTTGCGCTGGGTGGAAAATACGGTGACGCTCTCGTACTGGGCTGTCGAATTGTCGAAGTCGATCGACGTTGGACGCCCGGTAACGATCGCAGAGCGGCGAATATGCTCCACATCGGCAGCCACGTGGTACGCCGCCGACTGCAGGTTCGCCACGCATGTGGAGGCTGCAAATTGAGGAGTTGCTACGGCTGCGATCAGTCCAACGATCAAAACCGTAATCGTCAATTCGATCATCGTGATGCCGCTGCGGCGAGTTTGCACGAGTGAACCCCTATCGTGGCCAAACAACAATCAGTACCCGCCGAACTTCGGCAAGGACCAACGGCCGAATATCCCTACGGCCGTTTGCTGCTGAAACTTAGGTCACATCCGAGCACCGGGGAGCCGATCTTTCCGCCAATCATCGCCGGATCACCCGCACACCCCGCATAACCCACCCTCCATCGCCGAATCCACCCGACCTCCCGCCCATTTTTTAAAACCAGAACTCAGACGTATCCTCAAACCGAGATTCGGTACTGGCCGGGTGGTAGAATCGCTGGCCTTTGGCCGCATCCTCTCCAACCCCATTGGCAGCAGCGAATCATGATCCATTATCCGCGTGTCAGTTTGTTGATCCTGTCGTGGTTGCTGGTTCAGTCCAGCGCGACGGCGGCCGAGCCGCTGCAGCGTATCCGTGTCAGCCCGGATGGTTCGGGGTTCGTGCGCGGTGACAATGATCAGCCGATCGTCATCTGGGGTGTGAACTACGACCATGATTCCGACGGCAGGTTGTTGGACGAATACTGGACGGATGATTGGCAGACGGTGGTCGACGATTTTGCAGAGATCCGATCGCTGGGAGCCAACTGTGTGCGAGTCCATCTTCAATTCGGACTGTTCATGGATCAACCGGACCTGCCCAACGTCCGGTCGCTGGACCGGTTGGAAAGGCTGGTTCGATTGGCCGAGCAGGCCGGGCTGTATCTCGATATCACTGGGCTAGCCTGCTATCACAAACAGCACGTCCCAGCCTGGTACGACAAGCTGGACGAACAGCGCCGATGGGATGCACAGGCGGTGTTCTGGGAAGCGGTAGCCCAGCGATGCCAGGGAAGCCCTGCGGTATTCTGCTATGACCTGATGAACGAACCGGTGCTGCCCGGCAAGGTGCCGACGGATGATTGGTTGTTGGGGGAACTTGGCGGCAAGTTCTTTGTCCAGCGGATCGCGACGCACCTCCATGGCCGCACGCGTCAACAGATCGCTGGGGCTTGGATCAAGCAGATGACCGATGCGATTCGCAAACACGACAAGGAACACTTGTTGACGGTCGGCGTGATCCCGTGGGTGCATGTCTTCGGTGCGGGCGAACCGTTGTTCCATTCCGCCGCGGTCGCCGAACCACTGGACTTTGTCGCCGTTCACTTCTATCCCAAGGCCGGCGAAGTGGACAAGGCGATCGAGGCGCTGAAGGCCTACGATGTCGGCAAGCCGTTGATCATCGAGGAGATGTTTCCGATGAAGTGCAGCGTCGACGAGTTGGCGCAGTTCGTCGACCAATCGTCGGACTTCGCGGACGGCTGGATCAGTTTCTATTGGGGGAAAACCGCGGACCAATTGCGATCGGACGAACCGGCGTCGATTGCCAGCGCCATCACCGCATCCTGGTTGGACCGATTCAAGCAGTTAGCCCCGCAGCCATAGTCGCAAGCGTGGGCCGTCGCTCGGCCCCACTCGTACGCACCCGCACCCCACTCGCCCGCACCCCCACGCACCCGCACCCGATCGTTTAACCGCGTGGGCAACGCCCCGTGCGTCCACCCCACCAAACGCGCGGCCCGCTGGGCACGCGGTTAAACGATGCGAACCCGCACCCCCACGCACCCGCACCCCGTCGTTTAACCGCGTGGGCAACGCCCCGTGCGTCCACCCACCAAACGCGCGGCCCGCTGGGCACGCGGTTAAACGATGTGAACCCGCACCCTATCCCCACTCGCCCGCACCCCTATCGTTTCACCGCGTGGGCAACGCGCCGTGCGTCCACCCCACCAAACGCGCGGCCCGCTGGGCACGCGGTTAAACGATGCGAACCCGCACCCTATCCGCACTCGCCCGCACCCCGTCGTTTAACCGCGTGGGCAACGCCCCGTGCGTCCACCCACCAAACGCGCGGCCCGCTGGGCACGCGGTTAAACGAGGGAACCCGTGCCCATCCCCACTCGCCCGCACCCCGATCGTTTAACCGCGTGGGCAACGCCCCGTGCGTCCACCCACCAAACGCGCGGCCCGCTGGGCACGCGGTTAAACGATGCGATCCCGCACCCATCCCGCACCCCATCCCCACTCGCCCGCACCCCGATCGTTTCACCGCGTGGGCAACGCCCCGTGCGTCCACCCACCAAGCGCGCAGCCCTGCTGAGCACGCGTTGTGAAACGATGCGCGTGCACGGGAGCCTGTCGCGCGTGGCTGAGCGTCTCGCGATATCGGCGGTCTGCTGGTGGTTGTGGACTACCAGCCCAGGACGTGAGCGAAGATCAGCGGGGCGCAGATCGATGCGTCCGATTGGATCATGAACTTGGGGCCTTCGGCTTCCAGTTTGCACCAGGTGATCTTTTCGTTGGGCACCGCGCCGCTGTATCCACCAAAGCTAGTGACGGCGTCACTGATCTGGCAGAAATAGCTCCACAGCGGAATGTCTTTTTTCAGGTCCTGAATCAGCATCGGTACGACACAGATCGGGAAGTCACCGGCGATGCCACCACCGATTTGGAAGAAACCGATCGGCGATTCCTTCGATTCCTCTTCGTACCACTGTGCCAGTCGCTGCATCTGATAGGTGCCTGTCGCGATCGCAGTGTGATTGGGCACTGTGCCATCAATCACGCGGGCGGCGTAGATGTTGCCCAGGGTGGAGTCTTCGAACCCGGGTGTGAAGACAGGGATGTCCATGTCCTTGGCGGCGGCCAACCAGCTGTGTTCGCGGGGGACTTGGTAGTGCTGGACCAGGTCCTTGTCGTCCAATAGGTCGAACATGAAATCGACCGGCATCCGGCCTTTGTTCGACTTGGCCGCTTCTTGCCACATCGGTGTCAATCGTCCTTCGATATGCCGCATCACGGTTTCAGGGATGCAGGTGTCGGTGACGCGATTGAATCCTTTGTCACGCAGGGCGACTTCGTCCTCGGTCGATAGAGCACGCCAGTTTTCGACGATCTGGTACTCGTCGTGCGCGACCAAGTTGAACATGTCTTCTTCGAGGTTGGCCGCGGTGCACGTGATCGCGTGGATCTTGCCAGCCCGAATCATGGGGGCAAGCGACAGCCCCAGTTCGCCCGTGCTCATCGCACCGGCCAGCGTCACCATCATCCGCCCATTGTTTTCGGCCGAAACAAACTCGCCATAGGCTTTGGCAGCGGCGACCAGTTCGCGGGCGTTGAAATGGCGAAAGTGATTTTCAAGAAGTTCGGTAACGTTCATGCGTCGTGCCGCCAAAGTGTCGGTGTGAATGAAAAAGGGGTTGGAGTGAGACGGAGGAGTCGCGGCTATAGCTTCCGATCGGATGGTCCGGTCGGCAACCCGTCAGGAAAAGAGGAGGCGGGGGGGAGGAGATTGCAAATTGCAAAATGAACATTTCAAAATGCAAATTTGGGAGGTGGGAGAGTGGGAGAGTGGGAGAGTGGGAGAGTGGGAGAGTGGGAGAGTGGGAGAGTGGGAGAGTGGGAGAGTGGGAGAGTGGGATGCACCTCCCCCGGATTCGGCGGCGGGCAGCCGTCTTCTTGCCCCCTCTCCCCCCCGGACTGGATTCGAGTGGAACTCGAATCCAGTCCGGGGGGGAGAGGGCTGGGGTGAGGGGGGCCGTCCGTCTCCGCTCCAGGCCCCCACCCCAACGCCAACAACAAACAAAAAAACCGAAAAAAACAAAACCTACACATCTCCCCAAAATCCCAAAAGTTAATTTCCTAGCGGTCGGCAGGCCGCCGCACATCGCTGCTACTGGCGGCAACCGGACCGCAAGAAAAGAAAAAACTTCCTCGAGTTTTGTTTCTTCTGAAACGGCTTGAGGAAAAATCGAGAAAAAGTTTTGGGCGTGTATGGCTGCTTTTTGCGTGGAAAACGCCGCATAGCACAATTCGGGCCAAAAAGTCGGGTTTGGCCTTTTCGACACTTAGTCAGTGTGATAGTTTTCGGGAGTGATCATCGGCCCAATGTTGCGTTCTCGCCCGTTTCCCCATCCTCCAGCGACCCAGACGTTTTTCGAAACGGCTGCGGTTCGTCGGCTTGCTCGTGCACTGAGCGCATTCTCGCCCTCGCCTCGGGCGATCGGCGTCTTTTCGTTCTCTGCAGCTTGTGGTTCGTTTTCGAACGTCACCGCGCATTCTGGCCCGCGTCCTTCACACGCCCGCACACATCCCCGGCTTTCCATGGCCTGGCCCTTAAAGGAGCTTTTCTAAACGATGGCAACCACCAGTCACCGTCGACTAGAGCCGACAACTGTCCGTCACTTCGGCACCGGTTTGGGAGGCAATTTCGAGCTTCCGGACCTGACCGCTCTGCAGACCGCTTCGTACGCTGAGTTTCTTCAGGAGCACACGGATTCTCGTAGCCGCAAGCTGCATGGGTTGGAATCCGTTCTGCACGAGATCTTTCCGATCAGCAGTTACGACGGCAATACGACGCTGGAGTACCTGTACTACGAACTGGGCAAGCCTCGCTACACCAGCCAAGAGTGTCGTCAGCTGCGTTTGACCTATGGTCGCCCGCTGCGAATCTGGTTGCGATTGAATCGTGAAGAACCGTTGGAAGAAGAGGTCTATCTGGGTGACCTGCCAATCATGTTGGGCGGTGGTGAATTCATCATCAACGGTGCCGAACGGGTGGTCGTCAGCCAGTTGCACCGTAGTCCCGGTGTCGACTTCGTTCTGGAACAGGACACGACCACGGACCGGAAACTGCCTTCGTGCCGCGTGATCCCTGAACGGGGTTCGTGGATCGAAGTCAACGTGACCAAGAAAGATGCGTTGACGGTTCGGATTGACCAGAGCGGTAAGTTCTCGGCCACCACGCTGCTGCGTGCGATGGATCCGAAGTATTCGACCGACGCCGACATCCTGAACGCGTTCTACGAAACCGGCACGATCAAGATCGGCAGCAGCAAGTCGGCTGAATCGATCGAAGGCAAGATCGCGGTTGACGATGTGGTGTATCCGAGCGAATCGGAACGAGCTGGCGAAATCATCGTCGAAGCCGGCCACAAAATCAGCAAGGAAGTTGCCGAGATCATCTGCACCGCCGGTGTGAAAAGCATCGACGCGATGGATGCGCCGAAGATCCCATTGATCTTCAACTCGTTGATCGATGACAACACCGCCAGCCACGAAGAAGCGTTGCTGCGGATCTATCAGCGTCTGCGTCCGGGCAACCCGCCGCAGCTTGAAAAAGCGCGCACGTTGTTCACCGAGAAGTTTTACGACGACAATCGATACCGGTTGGGCAAGGTTGGGCGTTTCCGCTTGAATCGGAAGCTAGGCCTGGAAGTGCCCGAGACGGAGATGTGTCTGCGTCCCGACGACATGATCTCGGCGATCCGATATCTGATCGATCTGTTTGACGCCGACAGCAAGGCGGAAATCGACGACATCGACCACCTGGGCAACCGTCGTCTGCGAACGATCGACGAATTGGCCAGCGAAGAACTCCGAAAGGGATTCTTGAAGCTTCGCCGGACCGTTCAGGAACGGATGAGCATCAAGGACGCGACCGACATGTCGCCGCGTAGCCTGATCAACCCCAAGAGTGTTTCTGCGGCGATCGACTACTTCTTTGGTCGTGGCGAACTTTCGCAGGTGGTTGACCAGACGAACCCGTTGTCGCAACTGGCTCACGAACGTCGGCTTTCGGCACTGGGCCCAGGCGGTTTGAACCGGAAACGAGCTGGTTTTGAAGTTCGCGATGTTCACATTTCGCACTACGGACGTATCTGTCCTATCGAAACGCCGGAAGGCACGAACATTGGTCTGATTTCGTCGTTGGCGATTTTCGCAGGCGTCGATGACTACGGTTTCTTGATCACGCCTTACCGCAAGATCAAGGAAGGAAAGGTCACGGACGAAACGGTTTGGTTGCGTGCGGACGAGGAAAGCGAATCCTATGTCGCGCCTGCCGATACCGAGGTCACCGACGGGGCTCTGGTTCCCGGTCCAAACATGATCGCTCGGTTCCGCAGTGACTTCCAAATTGTGCAGCCTGAACAGGTCCACTACATGGACGTCGCACCGGCCCAAATGGTAGGTGTGTCGGCCGGGTTGATCCCGTTCTTGGAGCATGATGATGCGAACCGTGCTTTGATGGGATCGAACATGCAGCGGCAAGCTGTGCCGTTGTTGGTCGCCGAGCCTCCGATCGTCGGAACGGGGATGGAACGCGAAGTCGCCAAGAACAGTGCGATGGTCGTACGTGCTCGCCGTGCCGGCAAAGTCACCTACGTCGATTCGACTCGCATCGAAATCGGCAGCGATCACTATGACCTGAAGAAATACGAAGGCCTGAACGAACGGACCTGTCAAAACCAACGTCCGATCATCGGTCTTGGCGACAAGGTCGAAAAGAATCAGATCATCGCTGACGGTGCTGCCACCCAGAATGGTGAATTGGCACTCGGACGCAACGTGTTGGTCGGATTCATGTCGTTTGACGGCTACAACTACGAAGATGCGATCATCATCAGCGAAGAATTGGTGCGGAACGACACTTATACGTCGATTCACATCGAAGACTTCGATGTCGAAATTCGCGAAACGAAGCTCGGCCGCGAAGAATTCACTCGCGACATTCCCAACGTTTCCGAAAAGGCTCTGCGGAACCTGGACGACAGCGGGATTGTGAACGTCGGTACCTACGTCAAACCGGGCGATATCCTGGTCGGCAAGGTGTCGCCGAAGAGCAAGACGGAATTGACTCCGGAAGAAAAACTGTTGCACGCCATCTTCGGTCGTGCCGGTGAAGACGTGAAGAACGATTCGCTGGAAGTGCCATCGGGGATCGAAGGTATCGTCATCGATACGCACAAATTCAGTCGCCGTATGAGTCTGTCCGAAGACGAGCGAAAGGCGTTCGAACGAGACCTGAAGGAAGCCGAGAGCGAAGGTAACGGCGAAATCGCCAGCACCTTCGAAGCCTTGGTTCGTGATCTGGAAGAAGCCGCCGGCATGAAGCTGAAGGATTCGACCGGAACGCCATTGGCCGACGGTCAAGATCCTAAGTTCGTCGCCGAACGAGCCACCGGATTCCGCATCGATCACCTTTTGGATCAGGTCAAAGACGAAGAAAAGAAGGCCGAGGTCGAGAAGGTCTTTGCCCAACAGTGGACCAACGTTGAACAAGCCATCGATACTCGCGACCGTGCCCTCAACAGCATGAAGCGTGGCGATGAACTTCGCAGCGGTGTGTTGCAGATGGTCAAGATCTATGTCGCTACCAAGCGAACGATCAGCGTCGGTGACAAGATGGCCGGTCGTCACGGGAACAAGGGTGTGATCGCCAAGATCCTTCCGATCGAGGACATGCCGTTCTTGCCCGATGGTACGCCGATCCAAATCATGCTGAACCCACTGGGCGTTCCATCGCGGATGAACGTGGGACAGATTTTGGAAACTCACCTGGGTTGGGCTGGTGCCAAGCTTGGATTCCAAGCGATCACGCCTGTCTTTGATGGTGCGACCGAAGGCGACATCAACAAGTGTCTGGCCGAAGCCGGTTTGCC
This sequence comes from Rubripirellula lacrimiformis, assembly GCF_007741535.1. NCBI lineage: Bacteria > Pseudomonadati > Planctomycetota > Planctomycetia > Pirellulales > Pirellulaceae > Rubripirellula > Rubripirellula lacrimiformis. Next base: position 6,826,313 of record NZ_CP036525.1, on the reverse strand, counting down.
GGCTCACGGTAAGATCCGTTTGACCGATGGTCGGACGGGCGAAGCGATGGAGCAGGAAACGACCGTGGGCTACATCTACATGTTGAAGCTGCACCACTTGGTCGACGACAAGGTACACGCACGATCGACGGGCCCTTACTCGTTGATCACCCAACAACCGCTCGGTGGCAAGGCCCGCTTCGGCGGCCAACGCTTCGGAGAAATGGAAGTGTGGGCGTTGGAGGCATACGGTGCTGCTTACATCTTGCAAGAGTTGTTGACGGTCAAGAGCGACGACGTCGAAGGACGTACGAAGATCTACGAATCGATGGTCAAGGGCGAGAACACGTTGGAAGCCGGTACGCCGGCATCGTTCGACGTTCTAACCAACGAAATTCGTGGTCTGGCGCTCAACATGCAGTTAGAAAAACGAGCGATCTGAGAGAGGGATTAGGTATTCGGTTTTGGGGGTGCGGAGAAATCCAGCACGCCTAGGACCTTGCCCTCTCTCGACAGGAATTGATTAACCGGCAATCGCCCCTCGCGCGTTTGCCGGTGGTAACGCGGGCCTGGCCCGGCGGTTAAATCCTAACAACCAACACCTAAAACCTAAGGCTTAGTTCCCCATGTCAAATGGCGAAACCAGCAACTACGATCGCATCAACGACTACGCTTCGGTACGCATCTCGCTTGCCCGCCCGCAAGACATCAAAGGGTGGTCGTTCGGCGAAGTAAAGAAGCCCGAAACGATCAACTACCGTACCTACCGTCCCGAAAAAGACGGGCTGTTCTGTGAACGGATTTTCGGCCCTGAAAAGGACTGGGAATGTGCCTGCGGCAAGTACCGCGGCATGAAGTACAAGGGCATGATCTGCGACCGCTGTGGTGTGAAAGTCACTCACAGTCGTGTCCGTCGTAAACGGATGGGCCACATCGAATTGGCCGCTCCCGTTGTTCACATTTGGTTCTTCAAGGCGATGCCGTCGCGCTTGGGCAACCTGTTGGACATGAAGACCAGTTCGCTTGAAAAGGTCATCTATTTCCAAGACTACGTGGTCATCGATCCCGGCACGACCGACTTGGAACCGCGTCAACTGTTGACCGAAGAAGAGTACCGCGCCGCTCGCCAACAGTACGGTGACGGTTCGTTCGAAGCCGACATGGGTGCCGAAGCGGTACGCAAACTGTTGAACCTGTTGGACCTGGTCACGCTGTCCGAACAGCTTCGGATCGACCTGGTGGAAACCGGATCGAAACAGAAAAAGAAAGACCTGATCAACCGCCTGAAGATCGTGGAATCGATCCGTGACAGCGACAACCGTCCCGAGTGGATGGTGTTGGACGTCGTGCCCGTGATTCCTCCGGATTTGCGTCCGTTGGTGTTGCTGGACAGCGGTAACTTCGCAACGTCCGACTTGAACGATCTGTATCGCCGGATCATCAACCGTAACAACCGACTGCGTAAGCTTGTCGATTTGAACGCGCCGGAAGTCATCATTCGCAACGAAAAGCGAATGCTGCAGCAGTCCGTCGATGCGTTGTTCGACAACAACCGTTGCAAGCGTCCCGTGTTGGGTTCGTCGAACCGACCGCTGAAATCCTTGACCGACATGATCAAGGGGAAACAAGGTCGTTTCCGCGAAAACCTGCTCGGCAAGCGAGTCGATTACTCGGCACGTAGCGTGATCGTGGTCGGTCCACGCTTGAAGCTGCACCAGTGCGGATTGCCCAAGAAGATCGCGTTGGAACTGTACCAGCCCTTCATCATCCGTCGCCTGAAAGAGCTCGGCCACGCCGACACGATCAAGTCGGCCAAGAAGATGCTGGAACGCAAAGACGAAGAGGTTTGGGATATCCTGGAACAGGTCATCACCAATCACCCCGTCTTGCTGAACCGGGCACCGACGTTGCACCGGATGGGCATCCAAGCGTTTGAACCGGTATTGGTCGAAGGCAACGCGATTCACTTGCACCCATTGGTTTGCAAGGGTTTCAACGCCGACTTTGACGGTGACCAGATGGCCGTTCACTTGCCGCTTTCGATCGAAGCGCAAGTCGAAGCCCACACTTTGATGATGTCGACCAACAACGTGTTCGCGCCAAGTAATGGCAAGCCGATCATGTCGCCGTCGCAGGACATCGTCATGGGTTGCTACTACATGACCGCCGAAATGCCCGACCAGCGTGGCGAAGGCATGATCTTCTCGGGGTACGACGAAGTCGACTTGGCATTCGCCCAAGGCGCCATCGCCGTGCATGCGAAGATCAAGATGCGTCTGCCCAAGTTCCAACGCTTGAAAACCGAAAACGGTGACGGCAAGTATGGCGACATCATCGACACCACTCCGGGCCGTGTTCGTTTCAACGAAATGCTTCCCGACGGCATGGACTATTACAACCAGCCGATGAAGAGCGGTGACTTGGCACTTGCCATTAGCGATTGCTACCAACGCTTGGGCCGTCGTGCGACGATCCACTTGTTGGACGACATGATGCAAACGGGTTTCCGCGAATCGACGCGAAGTGGTTTGTCGTTCGCGACGGATGACTTGGTGACGCCGGACACCAAGACGGACTTCATCAAGAAGGCCGAAAAAGAAGTCATGAAGCTGAAGAAGTCGTACGAACGCGGGCTGATGACCGGGGCCGAACGATACAACCACGTGCTGGACGAATGGACGTCGGCTCGCGAGTTGATCACCACGGACATGATGCAGGCGATGAAGAACGACATCCGCGAAGGCGGCTGGTACATCAACCCGGTGTACTTGATGTCGCACTCGGGTGCTCGGGGCGGTATCGAACAGATCCGTCAATTGGCCGGTATGCGTGGTTTGATGGCGAAGCCAACCGGCGAAATCATCGAAACACCTATTAAGGCTAACTTCCGCGAAGGCCTGTCGGTGTTGGAATACTTCTCGTCGACGCACGGTGCTCGAAAGGGTCTGGCCGATACGGCACTGAAGACAGCCGACTCGGGGTACCTGACTCGGAAACTGGCCGACGTGGCACAGAACGTGGTCATCACGATGAACGACTGTGGCACCACCCAAGGGATCACCAAGGGTGTTGTCTACCGCGGCGAAAAGGTCGAAGTCAGTTTGGTTGATTCGATCAATGGTCGGGTCAGTCGCCAATCGATCGTGAACCCAGTGACCGACGAAGTGATCGTTCGCGAGAACGAAATGATCACTCCGGACATCGCTCGTAACATCGAAAGCATGGGGCTGGAAAAGATCCAGGTTCGGACTCCGATGACCTGCGACGCTCCGCTAGGGGTTTGCCGTTGCTGTTACGGGATGGACATGTCGACCGGTACGTTGGTCGAAGAGGGCATGGCCGTCGGAATCATCGCTGCCCAATCGATTGGTGAACCCGGAACTCAGTTGACCATGCGTACGTTCCACATTGGTGGATCGGTGAATAAGCAGTCGGTTGAATCGGACATCAAGAGCAAGCGTTCCGGCGAAGTTCGTCTGACCCGGATGCGTGCGGTTGAAAACACCGAGGGTGTGCCAATCGTGCTGAACCGCAACGGTGAAATCGCGTTGGTCGACGACCGTGGTCGCGAAATCGAATCCTACCCAGTGCCGACCGGTGCTGCGATTCGTGTCAAAGAAGGCGAAAAAGTCAACGAAGGCACCGTGCTTTGCGAATGGAACCCGTATTCGATTCCGATTCTGTCGGAAGTCAACGGGAAGCTGCGTTTCGAAGACATCGTCGAAGGCGAAACGATGCGTGTCGAACGTGAAGCCAGCGGCAACGTTCGCATGCTGATCATGGATCACAAGGGTGACCTGCACCCACAAATGGTGGTCGAAGACGCCGACGGCAAGGCTTTGCACGTCGAATACCTGCCGGAACGTGCCATGATCATCGCCAAGGGTGGCGACATGATCGTCGCCGGTACGGTGTTGGCTGAAATGCCTCGTGAAGGTGGTGGTGTGTCGGACATCACCGGTGGTCTGCCTCGTGTGACCGAGATTTTCGAAGCTCGGAAGCCCAAGGATCCAGCCGTTATCGCCGAAGTCGACGGTGAAGTCGAAATCTTGGCCGAACGCAAACGTGGCAAGCGAACGATTATCGTCCGCAGCGAATCGGGGATCGAACGCGAACACTTGGTGCCGCACGGGAAGCACTTCCAAGTGCACAGTGGTGACTTCGTGAAGGCTGGTCAAGCTTTGGTCGAAGGCCCATTGGTCCCGCACGACATCCTGCGTGTTTCGGGCGAAGAAGCCGTTCAGCAGTACTTGCTGCACGAAATTCAACAGGTTTACCAATCGCAGAAGGTCGAAATTAACGACAAGCACTGCGAAATCATCATCGCCCGGATGCTTCGTAAGGTGAAGATCGAATCGGCCGGTGACACCAACCTGTTGCCCGGCAGCGTGATGGACCGGTTCCACTTCCGCCAAGCCAACGACGAACTCGCCAAGTGCTTGCGAGTCGTGAAGCCTGGGGCAAGTGATTTCCACGAAGGTCAGATCATTCCCAAGGAAGTGTTCGAGCAAACCAACGCTGAAATCGAAGCGATGGGCGGAGACCCTGCCAAGGGCAAACGGCCCAAGAGTGCGACCGCTAGTACTCAGTTGCTAGGGATCACCAAGGCTGCCGTTCAGTCGAACAGTTTCATCTCGGCAGCGTCGTTCCAAGAAACCACCAAGGTGTTGACCGAAGCGGCATTGGCCGGCAAGGTCGACAAGTTGGTTGGTTTGAAGGAAAACGTCATCCTGGGGCACTTGATCCCGGCCGGTACCGGTTTCCGAATCTTCCAAGAATCGGAAGTCAACTACCGCCGCGAAGCACTCGAGGAACTGGCCAGTGCACCTGTCCAGAGCCTGGAAGAAAGCTTCCCGCTGTTGAATGCTGATGAAGGTGCGGCTCCATCGCCTGCATCACCATCGCCAGCCGCAGAGATGCCAGCTGCCGAAGCACCCGCCGATATGCCTAGCGATCAAACGCTGGACCAGTTGTTGGGTGGCGGACAGGATCCTGCCTAAAGGCGTCATTCAGTATCGATAAACATCCAAAGCCGGCGGTGATCATTCACCGCCGGCTTATTTTTTGTTTGTTCGGTACCGCTATCGTTCGCCCAGGGGGATACGCGGGGCGTTGCCCACGCGCTGAAACGAGTCGGCTTGGGCGGTCTGCTGTCGTTTAACCGCGTGGCCATCGGCCCGCGCGTTTTGCTGCGGGTACGCGCGGGGCGTTGCCCACGCGGTGAAACGATTGGGCTTGGGGTGTGCGCTGTCGTTTAACCGCGTGGCCATCGGCCCGCGCGTTTGGCTGCGGGGGCGCGCGGGGCGTTGCCCGCGCGGTGAAACGATTGGGCTCGGGGTGTGCGCTGTCGTTTAACCGCGTGGCCATCGGCCCGCGCGTTTGGCTGCGGGTACGCGCGGGGCGTTGCCCACGCGGTTAAACGATTGGGTCTTGGGTGGTGCGCTGTCGTTTAACCGTGTGGCCATCGGCCCGCGCGTTTGGTTGCGGGGACGCGCGGGGCGTTGCCCACGCGGTTAAACGATTGGGGCTTGGGTAGTGCGTTGGTGTTTTGCCGCGTGGCCATCGCCCACGCGTTTTGCTGCGGGGGCGCACGGGGCGTTGCCCACGCGGTTAAACGATTGGGGCTTGGGGTGTGCGATGTCGTTTAACCGCGTGGCCATCGGCCCGCGCGTTTTGCTGCGGGGACGCGCGGGGCGTTGCCCACGCGGTTAAACGATCGGGTCTTGGGTGGTGCGTTGGTGTTTAACCGCGTGGCCATCGGGCCTCGAGTTTGGTTGCGGGGACGCGCGGGGCGTTGCCCACGCGGTTAAACGATTGGGGCTCGGGGTGTGCGCTGTCGTTTAACCGCGTGGCCATCGGCCCGCGCGTTTGGCTGCGGGTACGCGCGGGGCGTTGCCCACGCGGTTAAACGATTGGGGCTTGGGGTGTGCGCTGTCGTTTAACCGCGTGGCCATCGGCCCGCGCGTTTGTTTGCGGGGACGCACGGGGCGTTGCCCACGCGGTGAAACGATTGGTCTTGGGGTGTGCGCTGTCGTTTAACCGCGTGGCCATCGGCCCGCGCGTTTGGCTGCGGGGACGCGCGGGGCGTTGCCCACGCGGTTAAACGATTGGGGCTCGGGGTGTGCGCTGTCGTTTAACCGCGTGGCCATCGGGCCGCGCGTTTGGTTGCGGGGACGCGCGGGGCGTTGCCCACGCGGTTAAACGATTGGGTCTCGGGGTGTGCGCTGTCGTTTAACCGCGTGGCCATCGGCCCGCGCGTTTTGCTGCGGGGACGCGCGGGGCGTTGCCCACGCGGTGAAACGATTGGGTCTTGGGTGGTGCGCTGTTGTCTTGCCGTGTGGCCATCGGCCCGCGCGTTTTGCTGCGGGGACGCGCGGGGCGTTGCCCACGCGGTTAAACGATTGGGTTTGGGCGTGCCCGCGCGTTTGGTTGCGGGTGCGCGAGGGGCGTTGCCCGCGTGGTGAAACGATTGGGCTTGGGCGGACTGCTGTGGTTCTGCCGTGTCTTGGGCGGGCTAGCCTTGGGCGACTGCGGCTAGGTTGGCTAGTAGCGGATCGGCGACGCTGCGATTGCCTTCGAAGGCGGTTGTGTCGCCTCGCAAGACCCTGGCTGCGACCACCTCGGCAAGGCACAGCATGCCGCGCTGGACGGCGAGCGATTCCAGTTCTTGCGCCGATGCGCTGTTGCCGATCGCGTCGGCCAGTGCGCGATCGATTCGCATGATTTCCGGGGCGCAGGCCAGGGATGCAAAGCCGGCACCAAAGCACTCGTCACAGCCGACGGCTTCGAACAGACGGGGCGGTCGATTGTCCAATCGCGATCCAATCCGTTCGCCGATATCCAAGTCAACCTGATGCACCGGGGTTCGGCAGCGTGGGCACAGTTGCCGCAACAAGCGTTGATTGATGACGCCGATCAATGCCCCGGCCAGAAACTTTGGTTTGGTGTCGTATTGCAGCATCGCGTCGATCGCTTCGGCACTGCTTTTCGCATGGATGGTCGCCAAAACCAATTGGCCACTGGCACCCGCCCGGACCGCCGTCGATGCGGTGCGTGAGTCTCGGATCTCGCCAACCATGATGACATCCGGGCTATGGCGAAGAACGGCAGACAACAAGTCCGCGAAATCCAGCCCGGCTTTCAGGTTCACCTGCGTCTGCATCACGCCGGGCAGCGAATGTTCGATCGGGTCCTCGAGCGTATGGATCTTGCGAGTGCCGTCGTTGAGCGCTTGGATTGCTGAATACAGTGTGCTGGATTTGCCGCTGGCAACCGGGCCGGCGACCAGCACCAACCCGGAAGGCCGGTGGATCAGATCTTGGATCACCGCGAGTTCCTCCGGGTCGAATCCAAGATTGTCGAGCGATCGAGCACCGCGGACGGGGTCGAACAGCCGGACGGCAACGTCTTGGCCGTACAGAGTCGGCAGGCTGCTGAGCCGGACGTCCACCGTGTTTCCGTTGGGTGTCGTCAGCACGCCGCGGCCATCACACGGACGCAACGTTTCGCCGGCATCCGCGTTCGCGATGACCCGCAGGTGTCCCTGCAATCGCTTGCCATAGGCGCGAGCCAGTTGGCGGACGCGTTCAATCTTTCCAAGTCGCCGGATTGCCACGATGACGCAGTGTTCGGAATCGGAAACAAACAGGTCGCTGGCGTGTCGTTCAATCGCCCATTCAATCAGGTTGGCGGCATAGACTTCGGGCGGGGCGGCTTCCGTTTCGCCTTCGATCGGTTCAAAGTCCACTCGGTCATCGGTGCTCATCGTGCGATTCGTCCTGGATTCAGGTTGTCGGATCAAGTAGCGGTTTCATGTTGTCGCCTGCGGTAAGACTATGGTGCATTGGGCGGCAAAATGCAAAATTTGGCTCTGTCGGGGGCCCGTGGCGATGTGGGCTGGCTGGCAAACACGATCGCTGCCCGCTTGTCAAAGAATGCGATTCGGTCCAGCATGCCGCCGCGACAGAACCGATCGCAAAGCAGCTAGCCCCCCAAGCCCCCTCGTATCCCTGATCCTGATGAACTCACCTCGCCAATTGCTGAAGTCCTGTTTCGGCTACGACCGATTCCGCGGCAGCCAGGCCGAAGTGATTGATCATGTGATGTCTGGCCGGCATGCGATGGTGGTGATGCCGACGGGCATGGGCAAATCGGTCTGTTATCAGATCCCGGCACTGGCGATGCCTGACGACCAGGGCGATCTGGTGTTGGTCTTGTCGCCGCTGATTGCTTTGATGCACGACCAGGTCGGTTCCTTGGTGCGTCGCGGAATTGACGCCGCTTACATCAATTCATCGCTGGATCGATCGACTCGCCAACAACGCTACGACGATGTTTCCAAGGGGCGGTACCGGTTGCTGTATGTGACCCCCGAGCGGTTTCGGAAAGCTGATTTTTGTGATGTCTTGGCCAAGCGGAATGTGCGGTTGTTGGCGATCGACGAAGCCCATTGTGTCAGCCAGTGGGGGCATGATTTTCGCCCCGATTATTCCCGGATCCAACAGATTCGAAAACAGTTGGGCGATCCGGTTACGATCGCGCTGACCGCGACGGCGACCAGCGAATGCCGAAGCGATATCTATCGCCAAATGGGAATTGCCCCCGGCGACATCCGGTTGTTCCACGAAGGGATTGATCGTCCCAATTTGAAGCTGGATGTTCAGCCCGTCTTTGACGAAGACGAAAAGATCGACGTGATCGCTGAAACCTTGGCCGATCCGGTTTACCGCGGTGGCAGCGTGATCGTTTACTTTTCGCTGATCAAAACCCTGGAACGATTCAGTGATGCCCTGATGCGGCGCGGGGTCGATCATGTGACCTATCACGGCGATCTACCGCGGGGCAAACGGCGACGCATTCAGGACGAATTCATGACCGGTGATGCCGATGTCGTGTTGGCCACGCCGGCCTTTGGGATGGGGGTCGATAAAGAAGACATTCGGATGGTGATTCATGCCGAGACGCCCGGGTCGATCGAATCGTATTATCAAGAGATCGGACGGGCCGGTCGGGATGGCCGGCCTAGCCTGTGTCGTTGGTTGTACGAACAGTCCGACCTGATGACCCAGATGCAGTTCATCGAATGGTCCAATCCGGATGCCAGTTTCTATAGCCGCCTCTACACGGCGATTGGCGAACATCCGGAACAGTGCAAGGCATTCGGGTTGCAGTGGCTTAATGACCGCCTGCAGCGGGTCAGTCGTCACGATCATCGATTGGACACCGCGATCGCGATGTTGGACCGACACGGCGTCATCGCAGGTCCGCGAGAACCGGAGTGTTTCGAAATCCAAGAGCCGCTGCCGGCGTACTTTACCGATGACGAGGCGCTGGGGGAAAAGAAACGCCGCGACCAACAGCGTCTGTACGCGATGGTTCAATTGGCGGCCGAAGAAGGCGATCGAAAAGAGTTCCTGAATCGCTACTTCATGGGCGATTCAGAGCCCATCGCAGATGATGAATAGGGGCGCCATCGGCGGTGACTAATCGTCGTTGCGGGGATGCGCCCGCGGCGTGTCTGCCCGATCGAATCTCCCGCATGGGGGAAGACGGTGATCCGCTTGTCGGTTGGGCAACTGCCGGTTGACTTCCATCCGGTCAGGCGCCATCCGGTCAGGAGCCATCCGGTTCCGCGTCGTTGGCAACCGGAGGTCCCGGCGCCAAGACTTACGCGAAAGACGTCTGTCTTTCGCGATCCTGGAACGGGTGGCACGGGGCCACGCTGCGTCCAGATTTCTTAGCCAAAGGTTGGCATCGATGTCGGTGCAACCATGACCGACGGGTTGGCTGTGCCGGTGCGATAGTAATCGGGGGCCCAGCGGTTCAGTTCGATCCACATGGCGATGACGGCGATCAGCATGAACAGCATGCTAAGCAGCAGCATCACGGTGTAGACGCTTGGTGGTTGTTTACGAGTATCAATCGAGGGTTGTGTCGACACGGTCGTTCTCCTGCATGATTCCGTCGCTGTAATCGATCATGATCTCGGCGACCGCGCGATCTGGTTCGGTCTTGCGGATCTTCAGCTTTCCGATGTAACGGCCATCGCGGGTCACTTCCAGCATATGGCCTTCACGCAATCCTTCGTCGTATCCAATCGATACCAAAGTCAAGCGACGCGGTCGGTCGATCTCTAGGATCTTGCCGTTTCGCATCGGTGGTGCACCATCCAAGGGCTCGTTGACGTCGATGCCTTTGGACGCGACCACTTCTTCGAATCGGGTGACTTGCGCCATCAGTTGCGAGTTGCGTTCTTCCAACTGTTGTTTGAAGCCACGCAGCTTGTTCATTTGATCGGTCAGTTCCAATGTTTGGGTAAACAGTTGGTCGCGATCTTGTTGTTCGGTTCGGACCGACGTACGGAGCTTCGAATTTTCGGCGGTTAGCCGTTCCAATTCTTGTGCTCGGCTAAGGTCGATCTGGGTCAGTTCCTGGACTTGGGCGGTCAGCTTCTGGACGCTAGCTTCGCTCTGTTGCAGGTCGCTTTTCAGTTGGTCCAACTGAGTCGACAGAGCGGCCAGTGCGGTCCGGCGAGTCGCCTGTTCGCGGTCCAGCGATGCCTGGGCACGTTGTTGCGAATCGCGAAGCTGTTCGTTCACACGAGTGGTGTTTTCGATTTGCTGCTTCAGCCCTGGTTGCCCGTCGATTCCGGTCAGCACGACATCCCGCCAGTTGCGGTGAGATGCGTTAACCGCAAGCGCCAGCACCATGAATACGGCACTGAGGATCAGGATGAGGGCAGTGAAGGACTTCCCAAGTAGGGTCATGGGTGTTTTCCGTTTACGACGAGATCGACAAGGAACAACGTGGCGGGCACCCTCGCAGTGCGTTCCGGCCCGTGCATAACGCGGTATTGAAAGCCGGTATTTGGGGCTTCCATGGCAAAAGCCCCCACGTTAAAGGGCTTGCCAAGATTACCACGTCCCCGAAGTATAGTTACGCGGAAAATCGAGTGTCAACGAATTCGCCGTGAAAACCGGCATTGGTCCCCTGTTTTGCCGAATCAGAACCAAATGCGACGCGCCGTACAGATTGCACGACGATACGGGGTGGGCTGATGTTGCCGAATATGCGAAAGATTCAGCGCTGGTATCCGGCAACGGGCAGTCGTCAGTGCAGCGTCGGATTCCTCGCGAGTACTCCATGTCCAGCTTCGTTTTCGGGCAAACGTCGTCGCGGAAGTCGTCAAGACTTTCGTAAATCATGGCGAGGCCGAAACTCTTGACGAGTTCCGCTACCCGAAAACCATGGTGCAGCGAAGCGCTAGTCGACGAATGCTTTTTCGACCTGGCGGATCCCGCTTAGGAACTGGTCCATGTCGGCGGTTCGTTTGTCCACGTCCGGGTTCAGCGCGTTCATGATCGTCCGCGCCAGTTTCGGATCCACGTTGGGGCATCGCGTCAACAGGTCCTTTGGCGGGACCGAGTCGTGCTGCAGGGCGGCGCGACCGTTCAGCATTTCGCTTTGCCATGGATGCTGGAAACAGATCAGGCAGTAGCAGGTGACACCGAACGAAAAGATATCGACGCGTTTGTCGGTGGGCCGGCGTCGCACGATTTCGGGCGACATGTACAGCGGCGTGCCCGTTCGGTTGCCGGCCGCCATGAACGGCGGCGTGGCGGGCACGGTCAGCCCAAAGTCGATCAGTTTGACGCCCGCGGTATCGGGCAGGCAGATGAAGTTTCGCGGGCAGATATCGCGGTGGATGAATCCCTGGCTGTGGACGTACTTCAACGCCTCGGCCATGTCCCGAATCATCATCATTCGACGGCCGGTGACGTGATGTTCCTGTTTTTGGACCACGATGTTCTGCAGGCTGGGGCCGCCGACGTATTCCATCACGATGACCGGTTCGCCCTTCAGCGAGGTACCGATTTCGTAGGTTTCAACCACTTTGGGATGCTTCATCTGCATCGCAATCTGGCCTTCGCTGGGCTTTTTCAGGCCTTTGAACCTAGCCTCGAACAGTTCCATCTTTTCGATATCAAGGATTTTGACACCGACCATGCGGTCGTCGTGTTCGCGGTCCTTGGCGACGAAAAAGTTCGCCATCGTGCCTGTGACAGCCGTTCGTTGACGCGCGAAGCGTCCGGCGACGTCGATTCGGCCGCCTGTGCTGCCGCCACTGGAACTGAAGGCGGATTTAATCGAATCGAAAAGACTCATGGAACCAGCAGACTCGCGCAACGATGTCAGAAGAAAAGCAAAAGGCCGACGACTAAGGCTACGTCACAACTAGGTTTTGGCAATCATCGCTTCGCAACCAACCGGGATTAGCCCGTTCGCGGAGGACCGTTCAGGAGGGCCGTTCAGCGGGGGGGGCTTTCAGGGGGGACCTGTTCGAAAGGCCATGCCGCGTCCGCCGGCGGATCGATGCCGGTTACTTTCCGCAGTAATCGATCGCGCGAGCAATCTCGCTTTTCAGGCTCTTTCGCATCACGATTCGATCGATGTAGCCGTGTTCCAGCAGGAATTCGCTGGTCTGGAACCCTTCGGGCAATTCGATCCCGATCGTCGCTTTGATTGTTCGCGGTCCGGCAAATCCAATCAATGCTTTGGGTTCGGCAAAGACAAGGTCGCCCAGAGATGCAAAACTGGCCGCGACCCCACCCATCGTGGGGTTTGTCAGCACGCTGATGAACAATCCACCGGCTTCGTGGTAACGCGCCAATGCTGCGGACACTTTGGCCATTTGCATCAGCGACAGGATGCCTTCGTGCATTCGGGCACCGCCACCGGAGGCACTGATGATGATCAGCGGCAGGTTGTCGTCGGTTGCGCGTTCGATCAGGCGGGCCAATCGTTCGCCGACGACGCTGCCCATCGATCCCATGATGAACGCACTGTCGGTGACTGCGAAGGCGACGCGTCGAGCCCGGATCATGCCGGTTCCCGTCATCGCAGCATCGGTCAGACCGGTGCGTTTTTGTTCGCCGATCAGCCGTTCGGAATACTTTCGGCGATCCGAAAATTCCAACGGATCCATCGGCCGAAGCGACTCGTTCATCGGCTCGAAGGTGCCCTCGTCCAGCACCTGAGCAATTCGCTCGATCGCTGAAACGTAGAAGTGGTAATCGCACTTCGGGCAAACGTTCAGCCGCTGCTGAACTTCTTTTTTATAGACCGATGCACCGCACCCAGGGCACTTCAACCAAAGCCCTTCTGGTACGCCACGTTTTTTCGGTGGTACTGCGTTTTCAGGTGGTACTGCGTTTTCAGCAGATACCGCACTTGGGGCAGAAACCAAGTCGTTGGATGAGGCGGGGTTCTCCGGGGAGAACGAGCTCTCGGACTCGGCAGTTTCCTCAGACATCGCGGGGCCAGCAGGGTTGGAATCGACGGTGGACATGCGAGGTGATTGGGAGAATCGCGAGTTGGCCGCTATTTCCGGCCATCAGAAATTATTTCTTACGGTGACGAATTTTCGCTCGCATACGGCGCTTTTTTCGTCCCACTTTTCGTCGACCTTTTCCCGTTCTCTTAGTACCCACCTAGTGTAATCTCCCTTGGTTGATGTCGAAAAACAGAGTGTTGTTCGACGTTGGTGCCTAACAAATCAGTGTGGCGGTACGCTACCGCCGGGCCTTGTAGCGTACCAAATCGCTGGCACAGGACAAGTCGGATGCTGGGGATGGCGCCAATCGTCGCTCGGAATCGCTGCCTGGCCACCCGCTGGGAGGATCTATTTGGTGCGGTTCTAGCCGCTGATCAGCCACCCCATGGTCCACTAGCCATTGTTGACTTCCGAATCGCGGCTGTACACGGCCAATGCCGATTCGAACGTCTGTCCCTTGATCTTGAAGACCGGTTGCGCATCGGTGTGTCGGTTGCAATGGTCGACCAGCACACGATACAGCAACCGAAACAGGTGCCGGGGGACTCGCAGCGACTGCATGGCCGCCAGCAATCGTTCGTAACTGATGTCGTCGTCGAATAGGTCCTTCGGCTCGGGCGATCGTCCGTCGGCCGCACAGGCCAACATCCGTGCCCGCGCCAGATCGTAAAGTGCTTCGCCAGTCCACTGGAACGCAGGGATCACGTTCTGTTTATCCAATCGGGCCCGTTCGTGGAATTCGCGGGTTTCGCGTTCGACGTCCCGGTGCAGTTCCTGAGGCAGGAATAGCTTGAAACCGATTCCCTGGTGTTTCAGCAGTTTGTTGTCCAGCATCGGCCACACGAATCGCTGCATCAATTCGGGCTTGCCACCGATCAAGTCGGGTTCGTCGACACGATCCATCAGCACTGTGACGCTGCCATATCCCAATCGCGAAAGGATCGCCCGGAATTTATTCAGCATCTCGTAGCGATCGTCGGTGCGGTCGAAACGTGGCAGCGGTTGGCTGTCCAGTTCCTTGGACGGGAACTTCATCAGCACCTTTCGCAGCGTTCCGGTTTCGCGTTTGCCGACACGCATGTGTTTGCGAATCCCCGCTGCGGCTGACTGGGTTTTGGCCCATTTGATCCAAAACGGGATCCCACCGATCAGCGTGATCAACGGGACCAGCCACAACCAATGGGGGCTGACCGGGATGGCTTCCCCATCGGGCCCTTGCCCACCACCGCGGACAAATAGCCATCCGACCAATGCCATCGATGCAACGAACGAAACGATGGCCAAGATCATGGGCCACAGCGACGATGCATTGCCATAACGCAGGTGTTTGCGAAGATTGGTCCAGCGATCGGTGAACGCCGACGCGGTCGATTGGTCGTAGCAGGTGGCCAGCAGCAACAGATCTCTGGCCGACGTGCGATCCAGCTTTTTCAGGTCATCCGGGCCGATCGCGTCACCGTTGTCGTCCGCCATCCCGGATCGTTGTGGGGGCGGATCGCCCGCTTCCCGCAGGACTCGGTCGACCAGATCGGTCACTCCGATGCACAGGATCGAATCCATGTGGTCCCACAGCCGCCACGCGTCGAACACTCGCTCGCTTTTCTTGGTCGTCCGCCGGCTCATCCGTTCACAGAAGTGATCCAAGAACGGATTGAAATCGTCGTAACGAATCACAAACACTCGCGAATCAACGTTTTCGCGGTTGTAGCGTTGGATGTGTCGATCGATTTGCAACCGCATGGCCGTTTTGCCCGAACCCTTGGGGCCAAACACGATCGACGTGGATGGTTCCTTGGGGTCGCCGTACACTTTGTCCCAAATCGGGTGGTAGGCACTACTGATGCAGTGCTCTTTGAAAACTTGGTCCGTTTGGGCGTCCTCTTCGGCGAAAGGATTTCGGACGATCCCGTGGTGTTCCAAAAAGCTTTGGATATTCATGCGTCAGTCTTCGCAGGTGGCGGTTGCCCGCGCGGGCGGAAATGGATCGAAAAAAGCGGCGGTTTACTCGATGCTCTTGATCATTTTGACAAACCGCTGCCGGTTGGCTTTGACGACCGCGGCAGGCCCGATCATTTTGACAAAGTAGCTTTTGCCTGCGGGATTGATCAGGATTGCACCGGCCATCGCATAATCGGTGCGTTGGACGACTTTGCCACCCGAAAACGGGCCTCCGCCCATGGTTTCGGCGTAGCTGCCGTTGGCGTCCACCAAGTGAACTTCCCAATTGCCGATCTTCAGTTCTTCGGTCTTGTTGGCCGCTTTGTCGCCGCCGGCAAACTGTCCTTGCCAGCGGGTGATGTTGGCTTTGGCGCCACCGCCGGCGGCCATCATCGTGACTCGCGCGGTCGCCGCATCATCGCCTTCGCCAGCCGACGCCTGGAATTCATGCGCTAGCATCCGAGACTGTGGTGGCACTCGTTTGAATTCGGCTGGGATTTCCAATTTGCCATCGCCGAACACGTCGACGGTTTCCGTCTTGGCGGCTGCGGCGGTCTGGGCCATCGATGGGGCCGAATAGGTTGCGAAAGCTGCCAACGCAAGTGTCAAAAGAATCAAACGCATCAGAGGTGACTCCGGAATGGTGGTTCGAGGGATCGTCCGCCATGGGGGACAGCAAGCCCCGCGGGACTGCCGACAAAAGGGGTGGCGGAATGTTCAGACAATGTAGTGGATCAGCACTGTGATCGGTAAGGAGCTGGTTTTGCTGTATTTGTACGTCGTGCAACGACGAAAGCAAAACTGAAGACTCCGATAGCACCGTCTTTTTTTCCGCGTGGGTCTGTCCGGACGACCGCCGTTAGGCCGATCCAGTGACCAGATAAATCAGGACGCCAACCAGGACGATCGCCACCAAGGATAGCAGTCCGATCCAAAAGATTCGTTGCATCGAACGCGATCGACGAGCCGCGCCGATGCCGGATTGGCCCGCAACCGATGCCGTACTATCGAGGCTTGCCGTAGCGGTTGGGGCCTTGGACGCACCGGCGGCGGCCGCTGGATTGGAGTCGCTGCCGAGACGCGGCGATGGTTCGGCCACGACCGGCAATGTGGACGCGACTTCGGCCAACGCTTCGGATGCTTCGCGCCATTGGGGCCAACCGTCACGCCAGATCAACGCCGTTGCCGCCACGCGGCCTTCCCCGATCCACTGCAACAACAAATCGCCATCGGCCGGTCCGTATTGTCCGCCGCTGGGTGGGCGGATGTACCAGTTGGCGTCCGGGTCATTGGCGATCAGGCCGATCTTGCTTGCCGCGGCCGGATGACTGGAGCCCGGATGACTGGAGGCCGATGGGCGGCTGGTCGCGGATGCGGAATCGGCCACCGCGGCCGCAGTTTGGGGGGATGCCGGTTGCCCGGACTCTGGCCCGCCGAATTGCGAATTCGCATCGGATTGCGAGTTCGCATCGGATTGCGAGTTCGCATCAGATTGCGAGTTCGCATCAGGCGTATCCAGCGGCGTCGACGTAGGGCTGTCGATCGTCGGGATTCGGAATCGAACCGAGCATTGGGGGCATACGCCACGCCGTCCGGCCAGTTCCTGCTTGATGTGCAGCGGCTTTTGGCATGCGTGGCATGCAAAGCGAACGCCCATGGACGACCCTAAGCGGACAGAACGGAACGAGACAAGGAAAGTATGAACGCCGTCCTAGTATAGCCGGTTGGTGATCGTTTTTCAGCGGGCGACGCAATCGCCAAAATCAGCGCAGGGATTCGGCGAATGTCTTCCGCAGCCCTTCGGTGGCCTCGACAGCCTTGGCGGCATCGATGACGGCGTTGACCTGCAATTCGCTGGTGTTGATCATTTCGACGTTGATCTGGTCCGTTGCCAAGCGGTCGAACAGCAGCGTTGCAACATGCGTGTGGCTGCGCAGTCCGATGCCGCTGACCGTCACCTTGGCGATGTTGTCGGCGCCTTGGATGTCTCGCAAACCGTGCTTGGCGCGAATCGATTCGGCGACTTCCATGGCTCGTTTCAGGTCTTTCTTTTCGACCGTCAAGCTGACGCTGGTCGAACCGTCTTCGCCGTCATAACCTTGAACGATCATGTCGACAAAGATTTTGGCTTCGCCGATCATCTCGAACACGTCGGCGGCGATCCCCGGCCGGTCGGGAACGCCGTGCAGCGTGACGCGGGCTTGGTCTTTGGTCAGCGTGATTCCGGTCAACGTCAGGGCTTCCAACGCATCGGCTCGCAATCGATTGACCAGCGTTTCCACATCCGTGGCACCCCGATCGGCTTTGATCTGTTTCCACGACTTGGCGTCGTCGGGCCGGTGGTGCAATTGGAACGCTTCGTGGACAGCCCGCAGCGCGTTGGCGGCTTGATCCTTGGGGACCAGAGTCGAAATTTTGATCTCGCTGGTCGTGATCATCTGGATGTTGACCCCGGCGTCCGACAAGGCCCGGAACATTCGCGAGGCGACATTGGTTTGGGTGGCCATGTTCAAACCCACGACCGAGACTTTGGAAACCTGGTCGTCGTGGGTCACCCCTTCGGCGCCCACCGCAGCGATGACTTGATCGAGCGCTTGCAAGGTGGATTTCAGTTCGCCGCGTGGGACGGTGAACGAGATGTCGGCGCGGCCGTCTTTGCCGACGTTCTGGACGACCATGTCGACGGCGATTTTGCGAGCCGCGATGGCCGAGAAAATCTGCAAGCTTTTGCCGGGCACATCGGGCACACCCAGGACGGTCACGCGAGCCTCGTCGGCGGTCATCGCCGCGCCGCTAACCGGTTGGGTGGTCGATTCGGCTTCGGCAACGATCATCGTGCCTTCGGTGTCCGAAAAACTGCTGCGGACATGGATCGGGACGCCGAATTTCTTGGCGAACTCGATCGACCGGCTGTGCATCACGCCCGCACCCAGACTGGCCAATTCCAGCATCTCGTCGTAACTGATGACTTCCACGCGGCGGGCTTCGGGAAGTTTCCGCGGGTCGGTGGTGTAGACGCCATCGACGTCGGTGTAGATCTCGCAGGCGTCGGCGCCCAACACGGCCGCCAGCGCGACTGCGGTCGTGTCGCTGCCGCCCCGTCCGAGGGTGGTGATGTTCAGGTCGTCGTCGATGCCTTGGAATCCGGCGGCGACAACGATGTTGCCCTGGTCCAACAACCGCTCGATCCGTTCGGTCGAAATCGATTGGATCCGAGCCTTGGAATAGCTGTTGTCGGTTTTCATTCCGATCTGGCCACCGGTCAAACTGGTCGCCTTGGCCCCCAGTTCGTGAATGGCCATCGCAACCAGAGCGACGCTGACCTGTTCCCCGGTGCTAAGCAGCATGTCCATTTCCCGTGCGGGCGGGTTGTCGCCGACTTGGGATGCCAGATCCAACAGTGTGTCGGTGTTCTTGCCCATCGCACTGACCACCATCACGACGCGGTGTCCCTGTCGTTGGGCCCGGATGGCTTTCCGAGCCGCGGCGCGAATCTTTTCGACATCGGCAACGCTGGTGCCGCCAAACTTCTGAACGATCAAGGACATGGCTGGAAAGGGGGAAGTTGCGTAAAGGGATTGGGGGGAAATACAGAAAGGCAACAGGAGATCGCCCCGGGGTCGGATGGATCCAGGGGCAATGGCAAAGCCGGGAAGGTGTCGATTCCTAGCCCTTGATGAACGCTTCCATCAGATCCCAGCCGTGATCAAACTTCTTGCCAGCCGCTTCCGCAGCCGGTTCGTCGTAGGTCGTTTGGGCGTCGCAGTTGATGCCCGTGCCGGCCATCACCAATGGAACCATCCCGTGCGTGTGTTTCTTGGTGCTGCAGAACGTGGGGTGGTCGGGCAGGACCAGGATGCGGTGATCGCCGTGGCTGGCCAATGCTTCGATCAGCGGGGCGACGACCAGTTTGTCGATCTGCTGCAGTGCTTCGATCTTGGCGTCCGGGCGGCCTTCGTGCGAAGCTTCGTCGGGGGCCTCGACATGGACGCAAACAACGTCGTATTGATCCAGAGCTTCGATGGCGGCTTGCCCCTTGGCGGCGTAGTCGGTGTCCAGATAACCGGTTGCTCCGTCGACTTCGATCCGCGGCCAGCCCACCAACGCGGCAATCCCACGCAACAGGTCCACGGCCGTGATCATCACGCCCTGGACGCCCAGCCGATCCTGGAACGACGGCAAATTGGGGGCACCGCCCAGTCCCCACAACCAGACGTTGGTGGCCGGGCGTTTGCCCGCCGCCACCCGTTTCTGATTGACGGGATGGTTGGCGAACAGTTCGGCCGATGCGTCCATCAAACGGACCAACAGATCGCTGCCCGGCCCGCGTGGGAAATCGTTGGCGACGGTCAAATCCGTCAGGTCGTGCGGGGCGCTGCTGCGAGTGTCGCGGGAAAAGGGTGGCTTTTCCCCCGGTTGGCCGCGATAAATCAACAGGTTTCGGTAGCTGACCCCAGGCACGAATTCGAATCGACCGCCAAATTCATCGCCAGCGACCAGCGTTTGGGCAGCCGACAATAGCTCGGTCGCTTCTTCGGTGCTGATGTGATCGGCCGTGAAATCGACCATGATTTGGTCTTCGATCGTGACCAAATTGCATCGAATGGCGAAGTCGTCCGGCCCCAGTGTGATCCCCTGGGCGGCGGCTTCTAGCGGTGCCCGGCCAGTGAAATAAACGTCGGGGTCGTAACCGAGCAAGCACAAATTGGCCACTTCGCTGCCAGCCGGCCAATGCGAAGGGGTGTTGTTGGACAGCGCCTGGTAGCCACGGGCTGCCAACGAGTCCATCGCAGGCAGGTGGGCCGCTTGCAGCGGAGTCTTGCCCCCCAACGATTCGATCGGTTCGTCGGCACATCCGTCGGGAATCACGATTACATACTTCACGGCGGTCAATGGCCCAGGAATGAAGGGGGGTGGAGAGGGAACAAAACAGTCCTGCTGGCGGGGCGACCGGCCAGCCAAATCATCCGTTTGATTCCCGCCAAACGGGCTGCGGATGATCGTTGCCGTAGTTTCGTTCACCTATCGGTCCTACGAAAGGGGGTTCCAGCAAGCTGGTTTTCAGCCCCATCCGGGCCCGTTGCCGTCCCAATCGTTATCTCTGTGACAAACCACACTCGGATCCGCTCGGGGGGGCACAAACCATGACCCGATCGGGAGTGTCCCCGCTAGCCCGACCTAGGGTTCAGAACATCGAATTCCCCACTTCGTCCTCCAACCGATCCCCCTGTCATGCGAAGCGTGCCCCATCTAGGAACTGTCACTGTCGTCACGGCCTTTGGGGTGCTGCTGCTGATCGTTGGGCGAGGAATCCAAGGCAGGAAGTGCCCCCACCAGCGGGAAGCATACGTTCCCCAGTCGAGCAGCATGGCGACGGCCGAAGATGAATACGTCGCCCCGCGAATGCAGTACGTCGGCACCGAATTTCCCGAGATCCGTTCGGTCGGTCTGACCGCCAACGAGTGGTCGTCCAATCTCGACTCCGCTGATACCGACATGACGGATATCGAAACTGCTGATACCGAAACGACGGATATCGAGATGGCGATGATCGAGATGGTGGATGAAGTCGCTCGCGACAAGGACTCCCGCGGTGACCCTGGGCAAGTCGCCGCTGAATACGAAGCCGCCGTTCACCGTCTGGCCGACCAATGGTTCTTTAAGAAAGACCCCAGCCAGGCGACCAGCCAAGTCCAGTCGAATCCTTTCGCTGAATAGATCTCCGCGATCCCATTTTTCGTTCACTGCCCCCTTCCCTTTGATGCCGACCTTTGGCCGGATGTGCGAACGCCCCGTGATGGAATCCAACGCCAGCATACTGAAGCCCCACCGCCGAATTTTGGAACTCGATGCGCTGCGCGCGTTGGCGGCGATCAATCTGGTGCTGTTCCATTTCACGCACGTCTATGCAGTGAAGTTTGGGTACACGTCGCCGTTGGGATTTGAATGGCCCTTCGGTGCCTACGGTGTCGAGATGTTTTTTATCCTTAGCGGGTTCGTCAACAGCATGTCGCTGCTGCGGCGTGGGAAGCCGGTTGACTTTGTCGCCGCGCGGATGATTCGCATCATTCCGGTGTTCTTGTTGGTGATTATCGCCAACCTGTGGATTCTACCGCTTGCTCCGATGCATCAATCAGTGTCGGCCGGTCAGTTCGCTGCCAACATGACTCTGCTGCCGCGCGTGCTGGGATACGAATGCGTCGATCCGGTGATGTGGACGTTGCAGATTGAAATGATGTTCTACGTGTCGCTGGTGACGATGTTTTCCATCGGCGCTTTGCGTCGCTACTTTATCGGTTGGGGCACACTGTTGATGCTGTCGGTGACGGTCTGCCCGCTACTGGATGCGATTGCCCCGACCCACGGGGATGCCGGTTGGTTCGCAGCGGCTACCGCGGTCCGGCGATTGATGTTGCTGGATTTCGTGCCGCTGTTCGCGATGGGATTCCTGCTGTACATGATTAAGACGGGTGTCGGCAAACGATGGCAGAACATCGGCGGCATTCTGATTGCGGCAACCGTGTTTCACTTGATCGATCATGGCAAGCACAACCCGGCGGCGACCGCGCTGATCCTTGGCTTGGTCACCATGTGCGCCTATGGAAAGGTGCCGCCGCTAAGATTTCGTCCGCTGATCTACGTCAGCACGATCTCGTATGCGTTGTACCTGTGCCACAACAACTTGGGCTGTGCCCTGATCCACCGTTTCGACCATGCCGGCGTGCCTCCGCAAATCTGTTTGGGGATCGCCATCGTGTTTTCGTTCGCCATGGCCATCATCATCACCAACCGGATCGAACAGCCGCTGACCAATGGGCTGCGAAAGGGATGGTCGCGTTATCGAAACGGCGAAACCGAAGCCGCCGACGCGACGTGCCAGCCCTCGGGGAACACACCCGGGCTAAACCAATAACGCAAATGGTGCCACAGCATCGTCGTTAGCAGCCTGCGGATTGAGTCACCCGGCGCGTAAGCGATTGATACGATTCTGCCACTCGCTTGCGTCTCGTGGGGTGATTCCAACGCAGCTTTCTCGACAACGACGAAGTCAGCAGGACGTTAGCGCCGAGTCGCCGGCGCAAGACCGCTGATTTGAATGTCACGGTCGACCCAGCCGTCGGGGCCCCAACTGCTGCGTCCCGGGACCAGCCACCGGTCGGGATTCAGGTCGATGGCTTCGTTGTCGATTTGGCCAATGATCGCCTGGGCCGACGGGTGAGGCAGCGAAACGACGGACAGTTCGGTGACGGGCGATTTGCGGAAGATTGCCAGGCTATGGCCGACCGAAATGCATTGGGCACCGGCCATGTCATAACGCCAAACGGGAACGCCCCGGAAAATACTGACCAAGGCCCCCGAATCGGTTAGCAGCCAGTCGTGATCGATCCACAGCGGTTTGCCCTTTCCGAGGCTGTTGCGGCTGTGGATGTCACCGGCCAAGGCAGCGGCCGGCAGATCCCAGATGCGAACGCGGCGAGTGGTGGCGATGGCCAGTTGGTTCCCCAGAGGCGAAAATTCGACGCCCGGGACCTGCCGTTCCACCTTGATGCGTCCCAGCGATTCTCCCGTCGCGGACGATAGCAGTTCGACACCGCCTTCGTACGGAAGCGCGATGTAACGTTTGCCGCCGGATACCGCCGGGGTGGCACGCGAATCGACTCGGTCGATCTGGTACACCGATTCACCCGACACGATGTTCCACAATCCCATCGTTCGGTCGAACACCAACAGCACGTGTTCGCGATCGATCCACTGGGCATCGCGTAGCTTTCGACCCATGCCTGCCAAGCCGGTGTTGGCCAGTCCCGCGGTGGCCAGTCCCGCGGTAGCCCGTCCCGTGGTGGCCAGCCCGGATTGGGCTAGCCCTGTTTCCATGCTGAGGTTTCCCGCTTGCATGCCGGTTTCGATCGGCCGCCGGTGCCGGAACCCCATCTGGCCCGAATCCCAGCCGTCGACGACGGCCAAGTCGCCGCCACTGCCTAGTGAGTCGTAGTTGACCAGGACCAACGACTGGCCGCTGGGGATGTGGTGGTCGAGCAGTCGGATGGTTTCGTAGTGCAACATGGCGACTTTGGCATCGCCGGATGCAGCGTCAAATTCCAAAAGTTGTTGCCGGGTCTGTTCGCCCGGCAATCGAATGTTGCCGCTGATGGATGCCGCCAACACCGTCGTGCGGGTGCCCGATTCGTTCAGTTTGCAGACCGGGATCGGCGGCGACACGTCCATGTTGAAGTCGATCTTCGGCAACCCCACGCGAGTGTTGGGGATCGCCAGCGTCACCGGAGCACGATCGGATGGCAATGGACCGGGAAGCGTCGGGCGCACCGTGCTGACTAGCGGGCCGTCGAATCGGATCGTTGCACCGGAGGCAGTCGTGGGCGCCGTCGACGGGATTCGGAAAACGGGCAGCGGGCTGATCACGGGTGGCTTGGGCGGTTGTCTTCGTAGCCCGTTGGTGCTTGCGATGGACGCTTTTCGCTCCGCAACGTATTGCTGGTCCTCGTCGCTTAGCATCCCCAGCGGGATCGTCACGCGTCCGCCGTCGGCGCGCAGCAGGACGACAGAGTCGTCCGAACACTGGACCATCGATGCGGTGACCGAGAACGTGCCGCCGGTATCCACCCAGATGCGGTCGGAGTTCTGTGCGAAAACCGGCGGTGCAGAGCAACCGATGGCGACCGAGACGGCCAGGATGGTGCGTGTGGTGGCGGTGCGGATCGAAAACGATCGGCGGTGCCGGAGACTTGGGTTCATGAGAACAGTCACTGATCTTCACCTCGAGACGAACGACAGCGATTGCTGACGGTTGATGAATGGTGCCGGCGATCGTTGATCAACCTGCCATCACCAAAAAATTCACTTTGTCGTCGCGGTGGGGCCGCTGCGACCTGCTTACCACAGATCACGGACTCGATCTGCAATGCGGATTTCGGCTTCGGCGGCCGGCTTGCCGTCCAAAGCGGCGATCCATGTATCAGGATCGTTTCCGTAGTTCTTTCCGGTCACGCCACGCAGCGACTGCATCGCCAATGATCGCGTGGCAGGGTTTCGGTCCGACAGGGCCAGCCGAAGCGAATCGGTGGCAATCGAACCTTTGTGCTTGGCAAGCGATTCCATCGCACGATGTTTGACGTCGAGGTTGGTTTCGGTGCCGAGGGTTGAAGCCAGTAGACGAGCGGCCTGATCGCTGCGGAGGTCGCCCAGTGAATCACAGGCTTGCATCCGAACTTTCATGCTCTCGTCGTCCAGGCCCTTTTCGACAAGTGCCAGTGCCGATCCGTCTTTGATGTTGCCGGCCGCAAGTACCGCCAACCGTCGCATCTCTGGACTTTGGTCGTTTTCGATCATCCGCTTCAGATGCTCGCTCCAAACCTGCTGTCGCTCCGGCGCCATCGTTGCGATGGTGTCGGCCAACAACGTCAACTGTTCGCGTCGCTCGTGATCGGTGACCCCAATCTCTTCGTCTTTCTTCCACTCGTTCATCGAGTAGTAGGGGTTGGCGGCCTTCAATGCGTACAGTGGCCCATCTTGGCAGCCGACCATCGCAGCGGTGGAAACCAGGATCAGGCCGGCCATCATTTGACGCATCGCCAAACCGGACACTGGGGCCGCGACCCGGCACATCGGGTCAGGACGGCAGCCTAGCGGACGAACCTGCGAAGGGCCGGACAGGCGGATCAACCGTGACATAAAAGATTCCAACATTCAGATCGTTCGTTTCGTGCGCGACTCGGGCGTCCCCGAAATGGGCAAGTAACTTTGGCCTGTAACAAAGCCAGGCAGCCAAATCCAATACCAGTTATTGGCCGCCTACTGGCTGTTATCGGCTCAATCGAACGAAAACGTGCAGCCGTCCGAACCGCCAAAGAACAAAAAATCGATGCCGGCCATTCTCGTTTCACGCAGCCGCCAATCAGGAACACTGGATCAGAGCGTGAAAAATCACTCTTTTCGTGAAACACCCGATTCGACTAAAGTCCCATCGACATCCGCACATGACGCGGTGTTTTTGAACAGGATTCCCGCGGCGAGATACGCCATTCTGTTCCGAAAAACTGCAAAAATGGAATTTGCCGGGCTTTTAGCCCGATTGGCCACGGAGGAGCCTGACCATGTTGTTGGACCGAATCGATATCGACGCCCATGGACCCCTGAACTGTGTTGAATTGGGGCCGTTCGCCGAACACCTGAATGTGGTGTCCAGCCCGGACGGATCGGGGAAAACCGCGATCATTCGCTTTGTCCGCGATTCGCTGGTCAACCGTGACTATCCGCTGGGCATGATGAGTTCGTCGACCGGGCGAGTCGTGTGGGCCGATCGACACGGGCTGTTGCATTGCCGTCGCGAAAAAGATGGCACCGCCACCGGCCGCCGTACCGTCGAATTTGAATCACGCGGTGACCTGACCGGCACGCAACATGCCTACGGTTCCACCTGGGCTCACCACGTCGCGAATGCTGGCACTTCCGATTCGATGCTAGCAATTCAGTCTATCCAGTTGCCCGAAAGTTTGGTCGATGGTGTGATCACCGATACCGGCGTGACGTCGGTCGCTCGGGTCGTTTCGGCCTGCGTACGCAGCGGACTCGATTCGCCAGAAACCTATCGTTCTCTGCCACTCGGTCGCGACTCGGTCTATCGCGACCGCAGCACCGCACCGGATTCGGTGGCCGGGCATCGCCGCGACATGGCGGGCGATCGTCGCTACGAAGAAAAACAGCATTTGCGGGAAGAACTCGCGAGCGTCGAATCGGAACTCGCTCGATTGGGCGAACGTGGTCACGAGCGTGAATCTTTGGTTGCTCGCCGCGCCGAATTGGCAGCCCGATTGGCCCGACCTACTGCGGCGACGTTCGATCACTTCATCCCCCGATCGCGATACACCCAGTGGCAGCACGAACTGAATCGGCTTCACGATCGGGCTCGGCAACTGCGATATCGGCAATCGGAACTGCGTCGTTGGATCGCCAATATCGACGCTGATTTGGCACGATACAACTATCCAGCCGCCGCCGAAAGCACTTCGTTTGGCAGCCATGCGGCCGTGTCGGACGAAAACTTGCGTCGTCAGTTGGACGACCTGGATTCACAGATGATCCGTTGGCGGCGAGCCCTTTTGGAAGTTCGCGGACTACGACAAGCTCTGTTGGCTGGGCGTGAAACCTGGGCCCGATACGCCGGTGGTCCGATCGACGAAACCACGCTGCGACGGATGCGTCTGGATGGGTTCCTGCACGCGATCGATCATTATGAACCGTCGCGCGGATGGGACGACCATTACCAAAACGCATACGCCAGCACCTATCGTCCGCTGGTCCACTTGGACGAAGTCGAAGCACGCATCGATTCGGCGACGCGGAATATCGATTGGCTACTAAGCCGATACGCTGATCCATCGGCCGTGCAACATGCTTGGTTCGAATCGATCCCTGCGTCGGCCAGTTACCGGTCTAGCCAGTATCATCCTTCCGATGCGGCGTTCCCGCAGTCGTTAGGGGAAACTCTGCGTGCGATTCGCGAGGATCTGCGTGGGGTCCGTCGTTACACCTCGGGCGCTGCTGCGGTCTCCGGTACATTGTCCGAAACGTATCCCGCGGCCGAATCCAATCTGGGTGAACTGGAAGAACTGCGGCACAGCGAATCGTGGTTGGTGGCTGCCATCGAAGGGCTCAGCCGCCATCGACATTCTCTGCTAAGTCAGGATCCGACCAGCCGGGACCCACGATGGTTGCCGCGATCGGAACCGAGCGGTTACGACGTGAACTATCCCGCATCGGCAAGCAGCAACTATTCCCGCCTGAATTTGCCGGGCATGCGTTTCGAACGCAACGAACGATCGGGGGAATTGGATCGGGTCACCCACGAATTGAACCAATGCTTGAATTCGGCTGCCGAGATTCGGCGATCGATGCGAACTTTGCCGGTGATCGATTCCTTGGCTGCGCACGATCACGTTTCCTACCCGGGTGCATCGTCGTACTTTGGCTTTGCCGCTGGCGATTCGATCGACGGATATTCGGCGTCACCGGCTGACGGATACCATTCGGATTGGATCGATCGTGATGCAATCGTCGCCGAGATTCAAGCGATTGACGCTCGTCTGTCCTCGACTTCGCGAGTTCAGTGGCTGCGTGAACGACGTCAGCGTCTGCAGGACCAATTGCGAGTTGATACTGGACCGGTGCGTTCGCAGTCACCGCTATCGGACGCCGCCAGCAGTTGGTTGGTGCGATTGTCGGCAGGTCGTTTGCGACGCGTCGATTGGCCATATCAACTATTCCGCGCTCCCAGCGCGAATCCGCATCGTGATGGAAGCCTGGCCACCGGCGTGGTGATCAATGGGCAAGACGAGTCGCGTTGCAGCGGTGCCGACCGATCGTTGGCCGTGATGGCTGTCCGCTTGGCCGCTGGCGAATTGCTAAGTGAATTGGGACGACCGGTTCCATTGATTTTCGAAACGCACCGTGAACTGTTCCAAGACGACTTGGTTCAACATCGCTCGGCGTTCGGTGAACATGGCGATCATGGGCGTAGCAATCACCCCATCGCCGCCGCGCTTGCCGACTATGCCCACCGTGGGCGCCAAGTGATCACCTTTACCAGTCATCAAGGATTGGCAGAACAGTTGACACGCGTTGGTGCCCGCACATTTGCGGTGCACGGACAGCGCACCGTCCATCCGCATCGTCCGCTGTGGCGTCCCCAGTACGAAACAGAAACTTACGTGGGGCCACACCCGCACACCTATGGCGATCGAATGGCCGACGAAGTCCGTCCGGCTGGACCTTGGGTTTCCGATCGCGATACGTTTTCCGACCGCGATACCGTGGCCGGTCGCGGATTCGTTTCGCCATCAATGCATCCCGAAGGCGTGGCTCGCTACGCCACCTCGGGTGCCAACCGAACCTACGACATCAATCGCGATTTCGACATGGCTTGGCGCGAAGCTTATGGGTTTTACGACAATCCCGACCGGACGGGTTCCGATCGTGCGAATCCCGATCGCCCCTACCAGGGCTCGGTTCGAACCGATCAGGCCGTCGACGGTGCCGGCTATCGCGACGGGTACTACTTTGCCGATCAATTCACGACTTCCCCGGTGGTTCGCCCCGAAGGACGTTATCGCGATGCGGCCCCCGTATCGAATGACCCGGCAACCTTGGCGACTGGACCGTTGGTGGCTGGCGGCCAGATCGTCAAACAGGTCGCTGCACCGGAAAGCCCGTTCTTTCTAAGTGTGGATAGTCCGATTGACCAAGCACCGTCGATCGATGCCGTAGCGGCCGCTCGGTTGCGTGGGCTCAGCGTGACCCACATCAATCATTTGATGCAGCAGGATTCGAATCGTTTGGCCGATGCTTTAGGATTGGCCAACGTGGATGCGGCGACGATCCGTCGCTGGCAAGCCGAGTGCCGACTGGCGTGTCGCGTGCCCCAACTGCGTGGATTCGATGCACGCGTGTTGGTCGGCTGTGGCATCACCACCCCCGCCCAGTTGGCTGCCATTCATCCCATCGATCTGTTGGGACGAGTCGAGCAGTTTTTGGCGACCGAATGCGGTCAACAATTGCTGCTTAGCGGCAGCAGCCACGAACTTTCGCGTCTGACCAGTTGGATTGCGGCCGCCAACAGCAACCACGATCGTCAATTCGATGGGTTTGGACGTGGTCGCGTTGCCACCCGTCGCGCCAATGGATCCCCGCGGCATCGCCGCAGCATGGCGGCAGATCGCAGTGGTCAATATCTGGATGCGGACTTGGACGATGCCGATGATCTTCGCGGCGACTATGAATTCGATAGCGATCGTTACGAATACGAAGATGCCGATGGACGCGCTGTCCGATCAGGCGGACGTCGCCGTCGTGTGATTCGTACCATCGACGGTACCGCGGAACATTTGGCCGATGAATATTCGCGCCGTCGCACCCGCAATGGGGCTGGTTCTGCGGCCTCGGATCGTGACGATTCAAACCAACGTATCTACCCCGTCGCTGGATCATCCGGCGGTGGCGGTAATCGCGGCGGCAATGGATCCGGTAATGGATCGGGACGTGGCAAGGGCTACGGTTCGGGAACTGGCAGCGGATCAGGCAGCGGTTCAGCAGGTGGCTCTGGCACCGGTCGACCGAACACCGGGCGATCGGGTCGCAGCCAATCCCGCCGCAGCAATTCGGGACGTTCCGGATCCGATAGCGTGCAGCGTGAAGTCGTTCGATATGAACAGGCCGAACGTGAACCACGGTCGCAGCGTGCACCGCAAACCGGGCGCGGCTATGAACGCAGTGCGAGAGAAAGCGAGTCGCGTGAAGCCAGCCGGCGTGAATCCGGCCGACGACGTGTGCGAGAAGAACGCGAAGATCGCCGCAGCAACGATGGTGGAGACGAAAACGAACTACGTTTCTATCTGCAACGCGACAGCGACATCGTGGATGCCCCGTCGATCGGTGCTCGTATGGCAGAAAGACTGAACCAAATCGGACTGTACACCGTCGACGACCTGTTGAATTCGGATCCCGAAACGGTTGCGGAACAATTAGGACATCGACGAGTCGACGCTGACACCGTGCTGCAGTGGCAGCAGCAGTCCACGTTGGTTTGCCGGGTACCGATGCTGCGTGGACACGACGCACAGTTCTTGGTCATGGCCGAAGTTACCACGCCCGAAGAATTGGCTGGTCAGGACGCCGATGATTTGTTCGGAATCGTCGATGTGATCGCTCGCAGCAGCGATGGCAAACGGGTCGCTCGCGGCAGCAAATTGCCCGATCTAGAAGAAGTGACCGAGTGGATTGGCTATGCCCAACACCACCGAGAACTGAAAGCCGCCTAAACGACGTTGATCGGTTCGATTTGAAATTGAAAAGGGCAGGCCCTCCGTGGGCTTGCCCTTTTTTCGTTGTTGGACATGCACCACACGCAGCGAATTGCGTGTCCAGGTTGGATGCAGTGGTTAAACGGTGGGAAGTGATCAAACGGTGGGCAACGAAACATGGAACGTTGAACCGTCGCCAACCTTCGATTCGACCCAAATCTTGCCATGATGGGCTTTGATGATGCGTTCGCAAATCGCTAGTCCGAATCCCGAACCGCTGTAATCTGCGGAACTGACGGCCCGGACGCCGGGCTTGAAGATTCGATCGATCACATTTTCGGCCATGCCAATTCCATTGTCGGCGACGGTGATGGTGACTTCGTTTGCGGATGTGGTCGCGTTGATTTGGATGCTGGCATCCTCGGAATTGTTGTACTTCAGCCCGTTTTCGACCAAGTTCTGAATCACTTGCGGCAAGAGCGTTCGGTCACCGCGGATCGATGGCAGGTTGCCCACCTGCACTCGGTCGACATCTTGGGCGGGTAGGCGGCTGACCACGTCGTGGACCATCTGTTTCAGGTCGAAGGTTTCCATCGCCAGTCCTTCACACCCCGTCCTGGCGAACGCCAGCAGGCTAGCCAGCAGACGCGACATCACGCCGCTGGACCGTTGGATCTTGTTCAGGCAGTCCTGGTCGTTCTCGTTCAGTCGGTCGGCAGCGTCTTCGGCCAGGATTTGGCAGAAGGCATCGATGTGCCGCAGTGGTGCGCGAAGGTCGTGGGATGCGGTTCGCACGAAAGCTTCTAGATCCTCGTTCTTTCGCGACAGTTCGTCGGCTGCGTTTTCGGCCGTATGTCGTGCGGTTCGCAGGTGTGTGTTGGACCGCATCAGCAAGAACGTCAAAGCGGCCAAGCCAATCGACGCGATCGTGCCAAACCAAGCGATCACCGAGGACGCCGGCGAACGCTGCTGCCAGCCATCGGTGGGGACTCCCATCACCTGCCAGTTCCCGGTGGGAAGATTGACATCTAGGGTCAACGGTTCGGTCGTCTCGATCGACTTGTCGCCGTAGAAATAAAGGATGGACTGGTCCTGTGACGACCGTGCGCGAATCGCTAGTTGCAGTGAATCCGGTAGGCCGTCAACGATGTCGTCCAAAAGTTCTTGCTTGTTGATCAGGATCGACACCATCCCCCAGTACCGTTCGTTTTCGGCAGCGTCGTCCGATTTCACATAGACGGGAGCCCGGTTGGCAAACGCCTCGCCACCCTGAACCAGGCGGATGGGCGGGGAAAGCCAGGGTTGTTTTGTTTCGATGGCCCGAAGGAAATCGTTGCGTTGTTCCGGCATTTCTAGCAGGTTCAGGCCGATCGCTAGCTCGTTGCCCTGAAGCGGGTAGATATCGCTGATCTGGTTGTCTTGGATCAACGTCACACTTCGGATGCCGTTGCCCTCAGCCATCAGGGCACTGGCGAAGTTTGCAAATTCCTGATCGTTCAAATCGGGGTGCGTCGAAACGAATGCGCGTAGGCCTAGCGTCAAATAGATTCGTTTGTTCAACGAACTTTCGACCGCCGCACGTACCGTTCCAAGTTGTTGCACCACGTTGCTGCGGGACTCGGATTGGAAACGTCTCGCTTCGACACCGGCCAACCACCACGAAAGCAGGATCCCCAGCAATCCAAGCAAAAGGCTGATGGCCTTGGGTGACGAGAAAATCCGCCTTGCGTTCATTGTCTCGTCACTCACGGATATTTTAAGCTCGGTCGTTCCTCGGCGACAGACGCACAGACATTGCGCGTGGGCATCGACGATGTGTTGAAGCTTAGGTCAGCGGAGTTCGACGGCCATTTCCGTCTGCGCCGGTGGCACGATGAATGTCCTGATCCGCCGGATCGATGGCGGGATTCAGCGAGTGTTCGGGTTTTAGCGATGTCTAGGATCGGGGCGCATCGGCGGGTCGCAGCGGTAAAACGGTTTGCCTTCGCTGGCTAGGCCGCCTATTCTGGATGTCACCTGATTCTTTCTTTCCTCGTCGTTGTCGGGTTCGCGTCGTCGAACCCCGTTGATGTCGTCCTCCAAACTTCGCCGCCAGATCGCCTGGTCGGCAGCCCGCTTGATGCACAGCCGTGTTGTCACGGAATACTACCAAGCGAAACAGAAAGCAGCTCGCCAAACTGGGCGTGGTTGGGTCAAACCATCCGATCTGCCCAGCAACGCTGAGATTCGCGAACAAGTGCAGATTCTCTCGCGTCTCCACGAAGGCCACGGGCCGCCCGGCGAAAACGATCCGTCCGATCGGCTGCGGCGGATGCGGGTCCGGGGACTGTGGTGGATGAATCAACTGCACGAATTTCATCCCAAGTTGATCGGCAGCGTGCTGACCGGCGGCATTCGCGATGGTTCGGATATCGACATCCATGTCTTTACCAACCACCCCGACGTCATCTCGCAGCGTCTGGATTCGTTGGGGGCATCCCATACGATCCAGCGGAAACGGTTGGTCAAGAACAACGAGTTGCGGGTCTACACACACATCCACGTCCGCGACGAATTTCCCATCGAACTGACGGTGTATTCGACGTCTCAGTTGGGCTTTCGATTCCGCAGTTCGATCACCGGAAAACCAATCGAGCGGGTCTCGAAGGACGATCTAGAAAAGTTGATCCAGATCGAACATGGGTTTGATCCGAGTCAACTGCATCAGTGTCTCGATGACATGGACACCCGCCCGGATCGATGGAGTGTTTTCCTGGCCCTGCTGCTGCCGCTGGAGAACGTTCGCGAGAATCCGAAGGTTCACCCCGAGGGCGACGTCTTGCATCACAGTCTGCAGGTTTACGATCTGGCCCAAGACGAATCGGCATACGACGAAGAATTTTTGTTGGCGGCTTTGCTGCACGACATCGGCAAAGCAATCGACAAAGACGATCACGTGGCCGCCGGGTTGGAAGCGTTGGATGGATTCATTTCCGAGCGTACCGCGTGGCTGATCGGTCATCATATGGAAGCGCATCGAGTGCGCGACCACAGCATCGGGGCTCGTCGGCGAAAGCGATTGACAGCGCATCCCTGGTTCGATGATCTGATGCGGTTGAACGACTGTGACGTGGCAGGCCGGGTCGCCGGTGCCCAGACGTCGTCGGTGGAAGACGCGCTTGATTCCATCGAACAGCTAGAAGAAATGTTCGGCTGACCTGCGACCGCATTGCTGCAGCGGCAGATCAACCGAATGATTGCCGACTACCCGTCTTAGCAACGAACGCTCAATAAGTGTCGTTTCTTTCTTCCCCCCCCTCTCTCTACTCTCTGCCCCCGCAAACCGCTGCGCGGCGGGGGCCAGATGACTTTCATCGCGACACTCAATGATCGATCGTTGGTTAGCGAATCGCTTTATCGGGCAATTCGCTGCCGATTCCTTCGTCCAGCGGCATGGTGTCGTTGTCGATGCCGGCTTCCTTCATCAATCGTTCCAGTTCCGCCCGCAGTCCCAGGATTCGTTCTTGGTGCTCGGCGGCCTGTGCCAGGTTCACCGATTCGCTCGGATCGTTTTCGAGGTCGTATAGTTCGGCCATGTGGCGGTCCGGGCTGCCATCGCCGTGCGGGTAGCGAATGTATTTCCAGCGATCCGTTCGCAGTGCGCGGACATTGGGTGTGTAGGGGAACTGCTTTTCGTAGTTGTAGTAATAGAACAACGACGTCCGCCATTGGTCGGTGTCGCCGGCGACCAACGGTTGGATCGACTTGCCGTGGGCGTGCGGCAGTGGTTCGGCGCCGCATAGATCCAAAATGGTCGGTGCCACGTCGACGGTCATCACTTGTCCCTTAATTCGCTGGGGGCCATCGGGGGTTAGTCCGGGATAGCGAATGATCATCGGGACTCGCATGCTGGGTTCATGCGCGGTCCGTTTGTCGACCATGCCATGTTCGCCTTCTAGCAGCCCGTTGTCGCCCATGAAGATGAACACCGTATTGTCGAACTGGCCGGTTGCCTTCAAGTGTTGTTTCAGTCGCCCGACACTTTCGTCGACGGACAGGATGGTCCCCCAATAGTTGCGAACCATTTCCGAAAAGTCGACGACGCCGGCGGCGCTAGTGTCCGGGAAGTCTTTTCGCCAATCAAACAGAGGCCCGTAGATGCCGTGCCATGTCTTCAGACGTTGTTGGATCCATTGCGGTTTGTCGTGCAATTGGAATGACGAATGCGGGTAGTTGATTTCGACATGATCAAAGGCATGTTCGTGTTTCGGTTCGGGCAGATAGAAACTGTGCGGAGCCTTTTGGCCGATCATCAATGCAAAAGGTTGATCACGCGGCTGTTTTAGCCATTCGATCGCCATGTCGGTGACGACGGTGGTGTAGTAACCGGGCACGACCTTGCCGCCGGTTCCGTTGGTGTTGAATTCGGTGTCAAAGTACTTACCCTGCCCTTTGTGTGTCACGAAGTGGTCGAAGCCTGGGCGGGGCTGATCGTTCTGTTCGCCCATGTGCCATTTGCCGATGTACGCGGTTTGGTAACCGGACTTTTGCAATTGACGCGGGAAGCTGGCTAGCGATTCGGGATAGTCGGTAAAGTTGTTGGTGATCCCGTGCGCGTGGGCGTACAGCCCGCTTAGGATCGATGCACGGCTGGGCGAACACAGGCTGGTCGTGCAGAATATGTTTTCGAAATACAGGCCCTCGGCGGCCAGTGAATCGATTTCGGGGGTTTTTAAATGCGGGTGTCCGGCACAGGAAAGTGCGTCCCAGCGGATGTCGTCGCACAGCACCAGGACGACGTTCGGACGGACCGCGTCGGCGGCGATCGCGGCGGCAGGGTGCGAGCACGCGATTAGCAGCAGGGCAATCAGGTGTGGCAGTTTCAAGTCAGGCAGGTTCATGGGAAGGCATTGCTTGGTGCGAGAGAATAGGTGGTGGGACGTATCGTTCGGCTGGACCCCGAATGGCAATCGACCAGCCGTCGTGATCGTCAGTTTGCTAGCCGAGGTGCTGATTTCCCAGCATCGCGAATCTGTTGCAGTTTGGCACGCAGCCTGCTGACCTTTTCAGGATGGTCGGCGGCCAAGTTGTGGCGTTGCCCGATGTCGTTGCCCAGGTGATAAAGTTCGGCGGGCTGATCATCGTCGGCGGCGTAGCCGTGTTTGGTTTCCCAAGCCTGGTCGCGTTGGCTGCGGTATCCGTTCTTGGCATCGACCAGCAACCATGGTCCGCTGCGAATCGCGTACTGGCCGTCGAAGGTGTTGTGGACGTGTTCTTGGCGGACCGATTCTGCTTGGCCGGTCAGCAGCGGCATCAAATCGTGTGAATCTTCGGCCGCATCAGCGGGCAGGTCAACGTTCAGGTAGCCGGCCAGCGTCGCCATCAGGT
This sequence comes from Rubripirellula lacrimiformis, assembly GCF_007741535.1. Taxonomy (NCBI): domain Bacteria; kingdom Pseudomonadati; phylum Planctomycetota; class Planctomycetia; order Pirellulales; family Pirellulaceae; genus Rubripirellula; species Rubripirellula lacrimiformis. The sequence goes on along the minus strand of NZ_CP036525.1, from coordinate 6,790,883 downwards.
CGATCTGGGAAACCAACGCGTCGTTGACTTGGCCGGCTTGGGTAACGCCAGGCCAACGGATGATCATCGGCACGTGGTGGCCGCCTTCGTAGACGTCTCGTTTCAGTCCACGCAGCGGCGCCGATGACCAGTGATCGAATTTTTGGTCACGCGCGTATGCATATTTTTCCGGGCCATTGTCGGCAGAGAAGATCACGATCGTGTTCTGGGACTGACCGGATTGTTCCAACGCGGCCAACAGCCGACCGACCGAATCGTCCGTCTCGCAAACGAAGTCGCCGTAGGGGCCAGCCTGGGATTTGCCGTCGAACGAATCGTTGGGGATGATCGGTGCATGGGGTGACGGAAAGGCAAAGTACAGAAAGAACGGCTGGTCGCTGTCCTTCTGTTGGTGGATGAAGTCGATCCCACGTTGGGTGATCGTGGGCAGCACTTGATAGGGATCCCAGCCAGCGACCATCGGACCTGGCCGGCATTCCCAGTTGCCCTCTTTGATCGGTTTCCATTTCGACGTGTCCATGATCTGGTCGGGGGCGGTGACGACGCGATCGTTTTCGATCCAGCCGTAGGGTGGGAAGTTGATCACCGAATCGCCAAAGTAGCTGTCGAACCCATGCGCCGTCGGCCCGTCCGGGATCGCTTTGTCCCAATCGAATGCGTCCGGCCCGAATCCCGCTTTGCGTCCTTTGCCCATCGGTTTGGCTCCCGGTCGTTTGACGGCGTCCCAGTCCCAACCCAGGTGCCACTTCCCAATCGCGGCCGTCCGGTAGCCGGCCTGTTGCATCATCTCGGGCATCGTCAGCCGGTCCGGATCAAACACCGATTTTCCAAAAGCGTTCACGATCCCATGAAAGTCTCGCCAATGGTGCCGGCCGGTCAGCATCGCATAGCGGCTGGGGGTGCAGATTCCCGAAGACGAGTGTCCGTCGGTGAATCGCATCGCCGAACGCGCCAGCGAGTCGAGGCCGGGTGTGGGGATCTTGGATTTGGGGTTTTGAATCGAGAGGTCGCCAAATCCCAAGTCGTCGGCGTACAGCACCAGCACGTTCAACGGTCGGCTAGCGTCCTGGGCGGCCAGCAAGTCGGAATGACCCGGTCCTGCCATCACGGCCAGGGCTATCCAAGCCAGCAGCCTGATGGAAAACGGGTGGAACCCAACCGGTGGAAACTTGCGTTGGGCGGGGCAACGAGCGGGGCAACGGACCATGTTGGATTCCAGGGATGATGGGGGACGCAGGATCGACGCCGGGACTCACGGATCACGCGTTAGGATAACCGGATCGCGGTCGTCGATCACGCGATGCCCAAGATGCCCACAGCGGGAATTGCAGACCCCTTCGCACCCGGTTGGAACTGATCTGGAAAATTCGAAGCGAATTTGGGATCAAGCGACTGTGCGAAACCGATACTTGGAATGATAATTCGCATCCCGCATCAACCAAGAACGAGGATTCGACCGCGAATCGTCCGTCTCTGAATTTGCTTGCCGTGAAAATCGGCGGGCGTCCCGAATTCTTCTGGTTCGGGACCCAACAAAGCGTTTGTTCGATCGAGTCTTCCGTGCAACCCGGCCCATCGTTTGGGACCGATGTGAAAACAGTGCGGAGATTCCTGTCCCCTCGGCGCCGTCCAATCCTGGGTCGACGTCTACATTAACCATCGAAGGCGAGGTGCAATCCACTTCTATGCAAACCGATATCCTGACACCGCAGTTGCTGCGGTCTGCCCAAAGCGTTCTCTCTTTTGATCAAGCACGCGAATTGGGTGAACGACATGGGACTCCACTGTTGGTGGTTTCTAAGTCGAAATTGGTTCAAACCTATCGAACCATGCGCGACCACCTGCCAGGAGTCGAATTGTTTTACGCAGCCAAGGCGAATCCCAATCCCTTTGTGTTGCAGACTTTGTATGAAGAAGGATGCTCCGTGGACGTCTGTTCGCACGGGGAGCTGATCGCCGCCAAGCAAGCTGGGTTCGATCCAGCTGGGATGCTGCACACGCACCCCTGCAAGACCCGTCAAAATTTGCTGGATTGCTACAACGAAGGTGTCCGCCTGTTCGTGTTCGACAATGAACCCGAACTGGACAAAATCAAGACTCACACGCCCGATGTGCAGTTGTTGCTAAGGTTGGCAATGAGCGCCGACAGCAGCCTGATCAACCTTTCGGCCAAGTTTGGCGCGCACCCTCGCGAAGTGGTCGGCCTGTTGGTCGCCGCGCGATCCCGAGGTTTGAACGTCAAGGGATTCTCGTTCCATGTGGGATCCCAGTGCTTGAACCCAGGGGACTACCGCCGCGTTCTAGAGCGGGTGCGGCAATGCTGGGACGAAGCTGCGGAGATGGGGTTTGAACTGGAAGTGTTGGACATCGGCGGCGGCTTTCCCGCACCCTACCGGGACAGCGAGATGATGACGCTGGCGACCTACTGTGACTCGGTCTCTGCAAGTCTTTCCGAGGTGTTCGGTGACTTGCCGATCCGGTTGATCGCCGAACCTGGGCGCGGCCTGGTTGCCGAATGCGTGACCTTGGTGACACAGGTGTTGGGCAAAAATCTGCGTTCCGGATTGAATTGGTACATCATCGACGACGGTATCTACGGATCGTTCTCGGGAAAAATCTTTGACCATGTGGACTACAACGTGATCGCGGAAAATCCGTTCGGTCGGCCGCTTCATCCCTGTGTGTTGGCGGGCCCAACCTGCGACAGCAGCGATGTTGTCGCGCGTGATCAGATGTTGCCCGAGATGAATGTCGGCGATCTGTTGCTGGTTCCCACCATGGGTGCCTATGCCGGGGCCAGTGCCTGTCCGTTCAACGGGTTGCCGGTTGCCGGTTCGGCCATGATCGCCTAACCCGACCTGCGATTTTCGATCGGATCGCTGTTGGGATCACCGCAGGTTCCATCGATGATTTTCATTCACCAGGCCGTCGCTACCATCGGGGTGGCGACGGCCTGTGTCGTTGGGGCCTGCACCGGTTGCGTCGGTGAAGATCGGCGACCGGGATGGATGAACATCGGGTGTGCGTAAATCAGCATGCCAAGGTGATCGATAGCGATGCGTCCAAGTTACGGTTCATGCAGGCCGCGCCGAAAGCGATCCGTTCTTGGTCGGTCGGGGCCCGATGTGGCTTCGCGTGATCGCGAAAATGGGTCGCCGGGTCGACGGTCGAGGGCTTGGCGAGGCGAAATCGGGGCTCCGGTCAGGCCGCAGCGTTTGCCACGGCCTCCCAGAACGCCGTCAAATCGCACAACTGTGCGTCGAAACTGTGCGGTAGTGCGACACAATGTCGCTCAATTGCAGGTCGGGATTGCAAGCTGGCTACTACCACGGTCATACTGCCCGCCGATACAGGCATCGGACGCCTTCTTTTTTCTACTCCCGCCGTGTGGAGGGAACCGTGATGACTTCGCGGTCTCTCGTCTCTCACAGGCCAAACAGTAATACTATGCAACGGTTCTTGTTTCCTCGCTGGGTCAATCCGCTTCTGGGCTTACTGGCGGTTGCTGCTGCAGCAGGCGCCGTCTTCGCCGGTGCGATGGGCGGACTTTTGACGGACCCTGTCACGCTGAACATTGGGTATCAGCCGACTCAACCGGTCCCCTTCAGTCACGCGATCCACGCCGGTCAGCTGAAGATGGACTGCCGGTACTGTCACAACACGGTCTTCGACGCTGCTCATGCGGCGATCCCGCCGACGGCAACCTGCGTCAATTGCCATTCGCCGGCAAATGACCAAGGTGTGACCTCGCTTGCCGCGGTCCATTCCGAAAGTGCAAAGCTTGCACCGATTCGCGAGAGCTGGGAAACCGGCCGCAGCATGGCTTGGAAACGAGTCCATAACCTGCCCGAATTCGTGTACTTCAACCACGCCGCCCACGTCAATTCGGGCGTCAGTTGTAAGTCCTGTCACGGACGCGTCGACCAGATGGAAGTGGTCTATCAGCACGAAGAGTTGTCGATGGCATGGTGCATCACCTGTCACCGCAATCCCGAGCCGCACCTGCGTCCCAAGGAATTTGTGACCAAGTTGGACTGGGAGTTTGAGTCGCCCGAGGCTCAAGCCGAGTTCGCCAAAGAGTGGCGTGAAGAACACCACATCAATCCGCAAGTTCACTGCGCTGTCTGTCACCGCTAGTGTTCTCTGGCCTGCTTTTTCCGGTGGGCGTAGTCAGCATGCCGCGAGCCGTTGGGCTCGCTGCAACGTCGATCAACCAGCCATTCATCATCCTTCTTGCGTAATTTCTCGACATGACCCTGAACCACACGGAACCTTCGAGTCCCGAAACCACCCAGGAAAAGGCACGCCCGCAGTATTGGCGCAGTCTGTCTGAGTTCCGTGGCGGCGAAGAGTTCGAACAGTATCTCGATCGTGAATTTCCCGTCGCAGCGTCCGAGTTCCCCGAAGGCGTTTCTCGCCGTCGCTGGATGCAGTTGATGGGGGCGTCGTTGGCGCTGGTCGGTGCGGCCGGTTGTCGCTATCCCGAAGAAGAAATTCTGCCGTTTGTGATCCGTCCCGAAGGGCGTGTCCCCGGCGAAACCTATAGCCGTGCCACCAATTTCGAATTGGCCGGTCGCGTTTATAACCTGTTGGTCACCAGCTTTGACGGTCGTCCGTTGAAGATTGAACCCAATGGCGATCATCCCGGTGGCGGCGGAACAGACGTCTTTTCGCAGGCCTCGATCCTGGGTCTGTACGATCCCGATCGTGCTCGCGGTGACGCCGGTTTCTTGCTGCGTCGCGGTGGAGAGAATCGCGAACCGCTGGGCTGGGATGCGTTTGAATCCTTTGGTCAGTCGCTGGTTAAATCCGCTGCGTCGAATGCCGGCGGATCTAAGTTTGCCGTGCTGATGTCGCCCACTCATTCGCCGTCGACCGTGCGGATGCTGAAATCGCTGCGGAAGAAAATGCCGAAGGCGACGCTGTGTCGTTTTGATTCGGTTTCGGGCGACGCGATGGCCCAGGCCACTGCAACCGTATTCGGTAAGCCTGCCAAGCAGGTGTTGTCGCTGGATCAGGCGGATGTCGTCCTGACTCTGGAAGCCGATGTCCTGGGCAAGGACAAGGCGATGATCACCGCGGCTCGCAGTTTTGCGAAGCGGCGTGATCCTGTTGCTGGCGATATGAACCGTCTGTATGTCGTCGAAGGCGGATACACCGGTACGGGAGCGAGTGCTGATACGCGATTGGCGCTTCAGCCTAGCCAAATGCCGGCCTTCTTGGCTGAACTTGGGCGTCGTGTCGAAGCCTTGGCTGGGGAAGATCAAGCGGATCATTCGGGCGAAGGCGACAAGCCGTTCAACGAACTCGGCCCCGCCGAACGTTTGGAACGGTTCTTGGACGTTGCTGCCCACGACATTGCGGCGGCAGGCGATAAAGCGGTTGTCGTGGTCGGCGAAGCCTTGGGTGCCAAAGCCGTTGCTGCTGGCATTCGTATGAATCAAAAGCTGGGTTCGTTGGGCAAGTCCCAATCGTTCATGCCAGCGGTGGACGCCGAGTTGGGCGAATCGGTCGGGTTGAAGGACCTGGTTGCCAAGATCAATGCTGGCGATATCGATTCGCTGCTGATTCTGGGCGACAACCCAGTCTTCACGGCACCCGGCGATGTCGATCTGGCTGGCGCGATCGCCAAGGTCGACAATTCGATCTACCTGGGTGAATACGACGACGAAACTGGATATGCCTGCAAGTGGTCGCTGCCGTTGGCGCACCCGCTGGAATCCTGGGGCGACGTGGTGGGTGACGATGGCCATTATGGCGTCTGTCAGCCTCAGATTTTGCCACTGCTGGGCGGCCGAACGACTCCCGAAGTCTTGGCTGCGATGTTGGGTGATGGCGAAACCGACGCGATGGCAATCGTTCGTCGCACTGCCGATGAATTGGCTGGTTCGGCCATGAGTGATCGTCAATGGCGATCGCTGCTGCACGACGGTTATGCCGAAGGCGTTGTCGTGGCATCGGATCTTCAGCCCCAAGGCGAAGGCGAAGCATTGACCGCCGACGCACCGGTTGCGGTTACCGAGCCAAACAAAGACGCGATGGAAGTCCTGTTTGTTCCGGCCGATGGCTTGTACGACGGACGCTTTGCAAACAATGGTTGGCTGCAGGAATTGCCTCAGTCGCTGACCAAGATGTGCTGGGACAATGCTGCGGTGATGAGCCCAGCGACCGCCCGGACCCTTGGCGTGAAGCACGAATTGGCCGCCGCCCTGCGAGTCGGTGATGCAAAAATCGAATTGCCGGTTTACGAAATGCCCGGTCTAGCGCCTGGCGTGGTTGTCGCAACCATCGGTTACGGTCGAACCCGAGCCGGTATGGTCGGTGGCAGCCTAGCCAAAGACGTGCCTATTGTCGGCATCGACGTTTCGCCGCTGCGAAGCATCGATTCGATGCAGGTCGCTTATGGCGTCGAAGGTCGGCCTCGTTACGAAGACACCGAGATCGCGACCACCCAGGATCACTGGGCGATCGACGAAGGCGGCCGCAACGAAACTCAGCAGCGAAGCTTTACCCTGGTCCGCGAAGGCACCACGGCATTGCTGGAAAAAGTGCCTGAGTTTGCTGAATCCAAGGGCCCTCACGTGCCCAAGGTTGGCCGTGCTGGATCACCGTGGGACGAACCGATCAACACGATCCAGATCGAAAAGCCCGACTTGCCCCAGTGGGGAATGTCGATCGACTTGACCAAGTGCATCGGCTGCAACGCCTGTGTCGTGGCTTGTCAAAGCGAAAACAACGTTCCGATCGTCGGTCGCGAACAGGTCTTGAACAGTCGCGAAATGCACTGGATCCGGATCGACCGTTACTTCCAAGGCGATGAAGACAACGCCGACGTGGTTCAAGAACCGGTCGCGTGCATGCACTGTGAAACCGCACCGTGTGAACAGGTTTGTCCTGTTGCCGCGACGGTTCACACCGACGAAGGCCTCAACGCGATGGCCTACAACCGATGCATCGGGACTCGGTACTGTGCCAACAACTGTCCGTTCAAAGTTCGCCGCTTCAATTACTTCAACTACAACTCGGACGTTGGGGTTGGCTACGGTGTCGATGCTTATCCAAGCAACATCGAAAGTGCCAATCGCAAGCTGCAGGCGTTGGTGATGAATCCGGACGTGACCGTTCGCGGTCGTGGTGTGATGGAAAAATGCACCTACTGTGTCCAACGGATCGAAAAGGGCAAAATCACCGCACGCAAAGAAGATCGTCGTATCCAAGATGGCGACATCGTCACCGCGTGTCAGTCGGCTTGCCCGACCCGAGCGATCGACTTTGGCGATATCCAAGACCCCAACTCGGTTGTGTCGAAGAAGCGAGCCGACGTTCGCAGTTACGGGATGCTTGGCCAGTTGAACGTCAAGCCGCGTACCGAATATCTCGCTCGCGTTCGAAACACGCCTAAGCGGTTGATGACGGCAGCTCAGTTGAATGATCTGGCGACTTTGAAGGCGCCTCATCATGGCGACCACGATTCCGAAGGTCACGGCCACGATGGCCATGCCGGTCATGGGCATGACGAACACGGGCATGACGAACATGGGCATGAAGAACATGCTGATGGCGATCACAAAGAATAAGAACGCTGATCGTTTCGTTTCGCCGCTGGCCCTGCCGCCAGCACCCTAAAACTTTCTACCTACACTCCTGAAACCTATCACTCATGTCACTTGCCATCCCCAACGGACTGGACAACAGCGTCGAACGCCCGGGCGAACGTGCCCCGTTGGTGTTGGACGACACGACGTTTCACGACATTACCGAAACGGTTTGTCAGGTTGCCGAGCGAAAACCGAACAAAGCGTGGGTGATCGGGTTCTTGATCTCCTTCGCTCTGCTGCAGTGGTTTGGGATCTGTATCCTGTACTTGCTGTACACCGGGGTTGGCGTCTGGGGGAACCGGTCGCCGGTATTCTGGGGCTGGCCGATTGTGAACTTCGTGTTCTGGGTCGGTATCGGTCACGCCGGTACGCTGATCAGCGCCATCCTGTTCCTGTTCCGCCAAGACTGGCGTACCGGGATTAACCGGGCGGCGGAGGCGATGACGATTTTCGCCGTGGTTTGTGCGGGGACATTCCCCGGAATTCACGTGGGTCGGGCTTGGTTGGCCTTTTGGTTGGCACCGTATCCCAGTTTGAATTTGTGGATGTGGCCTCAGTTCCGCAGCCCGCTGCTTTGGGACGTGTTCGCCGTGTCGACCTACGGCACCGTGTCGCTGTTGTTTTGGTACATGGGAATGGTGCCTGACTTGGCAACGTTCCGGGACCGATCCAAGAACAAGTGGCGGCGGATGGCCTACGGGTTGTTGTCGCTGGGTTGGAGCGGGTCGTCGCGTCACTGGATGCGTTACGAAAAATCCTACGCTTTGCTGGCTGCCTTTGCCGCGCCGCTTGTGTTGTCGGTGCACACGATCGTGTCGTTTGACTTCGCCGTGTCGCAGGTTCCCGGTTGGCACACCACGATTTTCCCGCCGTACTTTGTTGCGGGGGCAATCTTCAGCGGTTTCGCCATGGTGCTGACGTTGATGATTCCTGCCCGGACGATGCTGGGGCTGGAGAAATTGATCACGATTCGCCACTTGGACAACATGTGCAAGATCATCTTGGCGACCGGTTCGATCGTCGGTTTGGCGTACGGCACCGAGTTCTTTATCGCTTGGTACGGCCAAGTGCCGGAAGAAAAGTTTGCGTTCTTGAACCGTGCCTTTGGCCCCTATTGGTGGGCCTATTGGACGATGGTTTCCTGCAACGTCATTAGCCCTCAACTGTTCTGGTTCAAAAAGTTTCGCACGACACCTTGGATCATCGTTATCGTTTCCATCTTCGTGAACATCGGGATGTGGTTCGAACGATTCGTGATCGTGATCAGCAGTCTTTCACGCGACTACCTTCCCAGTGCTTGGGCTTACTTCAGCCCGACTTGGGTCGACTGGTCGATGTTGATCGGGTCGTTCGGTTTGTTCTTCACTCTGTTCCTGTTGTTCTGTCGCCTGATGCCGGTGATCAACATGGCCGAAGTGAAGTGGACATTAGCGAAGCAGCATCACATGTCGCATGAAGACGAGCACTAAAAAAATAACGATGTCTGAAACCAACGATAAAAAAGTTCACGGAATCGCTGCCGAGTACACCTCGGTCGATACCCTGATGGATGCTTGTCGTCGCGTTCGCGATGCCGGTTACACCAAGACGGATGCGTTTGCACCCTTCGCGGTTCACGGGATCGATAAGGCGCTGGGGATCAAGCCAACGAAATTGCCGTGGATCGTGCTGGTGTGCGGTCTGACCGGCACCGCCACCGGTCTGCTGATGCAGATCTGGATGAACGGCATTGATTATCCGTACATTATCTCGGGCAAGCCCTTCATCTCGTTGCCGGCCTTCATTCCGGTTGCGTTTGAATTGACCATTTTGTTCGCATCGTTTGGTGCGTTCTTTGGAATGTGGGCTCTGAACGGGCTGCCGAAATTCAGCAACCCGGTCTTCACCGATCCGCGATTCGATCGCGTGACCGACGACCGGTTTGTGCTGTTCATCGATTCGACCGACTCGCGATACGATCGTGCAGGTGTCGAAAAGTTGCTCGGGGACACCGGAAGTGAATACATCACGACCGTGCTCGAGGATGACTCGCCCAGCAAAGTGCCCAAGTTCATCTTCACGACTTGGATCGTGGTGATGGCGTTGTCGATCATCCCACTGTTGGTCGTTTTGAAGATGCGAGTGACGAACAGTCCCTTGCCGCGTTTTCACGTTTTTTACGACATGGATTTTTCGCCCTCGAAAGACGCTCAGCAAAGTACCACTTTGTTCGGCGATGCACGGGCGATGCGTCCGGATGTTCCAGGTACCGTGGCCCGTGGCCAAATGGACCTGAACTACCAGACCGGTATCGACGTCGAAGCGCTGGCTAAGATCGATAGCCCTCGCGCCGCGATGTTGGTCCGAGCACTGGATGATGCGGAAGCCAAGGAAGAGGCCGAAGCGGCGGCGCCTGCCGCCGCTACCGCCAGCGTCATGGAAACCACGCCTTGGTTGACGGACAACCCACGCGAAATTTCGATGGAAACGTTGCAGAAGGGCCAGGAACAGTTCGGCATCTACTGCTCGGTTTGCCACGGGATGAACGGTGCCGGAAACGGGCTGGTCAACCGACGTGCACAGAAGATTTTGGCCGCCACTTGGGTGCCGCCATCCTCGTTGCACCAGGACAGCCTGTACGCCGACAAGTATCCCGACGGAAAACTGTTCAACACGATCAGCAACGGGATTCGCAAAATGCCTGGCTACGCTGGTCAGATCACGACCGAAAACCGTTGGGCAATCGTTGCTTATGTGCGGGCCTTGCAGAAGAGCCAGAACGCATCCATCGACTTGGTGCCTGTCGCCAAGCGTGCAGCGATCGAAAAGCGAAAAGCAGCGGTCGACAAGAAGCTAGCGGAACAAGCGGCGGCTGAGAAAAAGGCTGCCGAAGAATCAGCCGCGAAAGCCGCTGCCGAAAAGAAATCGTCGACCTAATCGGTTCGATACGAAAGAAGGCTCGGTCGAACCGGTTCGCGGTGCTCGACCAGCCTCATGAAATACCATCACTTCACTTGATTTTTACAAGCGTTCGCACTGATGTCTCACGCACGCCCTGTCGTCAAACCCGCCGATGATCCGGCCTTCAAGCTTCCCGCGTCCCTTTCGGCATTGACCCTGCCGATGTTGGGCGGTGGCTTGTTGCTACTGGTCGCCGGCTGGGCTGTCGGCAATTTCATGGGCAACCCACGAGTCGGCATGTCGGCCTACCTGACCGGTTTTGTCTACTGTCTGACGCTGGCTACCGGTTCGCTGTTCTTCGTGCTGATTCAGCACTTGGTGCGGGCGGGCTGGAGCACGGTCGTGCGACGGATTGCCGAATTGGTGATGATGATGGTCATCCCCCTGGCGATCCTGTTCCTGCCGATCCTGCTGACGTTGTTCTTCAGCGAAGGGATGCTGTACCGCTGGGACGATCCCCAATTTGCAACCGACAACCATTTGCCAGCATTGGCATGGGCCGAAAAGTCTCGCTGGCTCAGCCAGGGGTGGTTCGCCGTCCGTGCGATCATCTACTTTGCGGTTTGGATCGTGTTGGCCCTGTATTTCTTCCGCGGCAGCACGCAGCAGGACGAAACCGGCGAACGTGCGGTCACCGATCGGCTGCAGTACTGGAGCGGTCCGGCCACGATGGCATTCTGCGGAGTCACTTCTTTCGCAGCGTTTGACTGGGTGATGAGCCTGGCACCGATGTGGTTTTCGACCATGTTCGGCGTGTACCTGTTCGCCGGCAGCGTGCTGGCAACTCACTGCATGCTTGCGGTGGCCGCCTTCGTGCTGCAGAAAAAGGGTGCGATGCGGGACGAGGTCACGGTGGAACACTACCACGACCTTGCCAAGCTGATTTTCGGCTTCCTGTTGTTTTGGATGTACATCGCGTTCAGTCAGTACATGTTGATTTGGTACGGGAACATTCCCGAAGAAACCGAGTGGATCTATCACCGTCAATTGGGCGGGTGGGGGACCATGACCGTGGCACTGATCTTCCTGCACTGGATGCTGCCATTCTTGGGCTTGATGAGCATGTATGTGCGTCGTCGCCCGGGAATCGTCGTGTTTTGGGCAGCCTACGTGCTGGTCATGCACTTTTTCGACCTGTTCTGGATCATCATGCCAGAGGCTGCGGTTGCTAGCGAATTGCCGTATTCGGTGCAATTCGTCGGTGTGGCGTCGGCAGTGATGTGTGCCCTAGGTATGTCAGCTTTGTTGACGGGGTTAGTGCTAAAGGTCGCCAGCGGAACCAAAGTGGTGGCCGTGCGTGATCCTCGATTGGCCGAATCCATGGCTTTCGAGAACGTTTAAACGGCCTGCGATTGGCTGCGTCGTGATGACGCAGTCGGAGGCAATTTCCCCCCTATCCATCACGTTTTTCACCACAATAGAGACATGGCAGCTTACGACGACCTGAACGTGAAACGGATCTTCACAGTAGGAATCATTTCGGTGGTTGTGACGGCAGTGACCGCTTTGGCGGTTCAAGTGCTGTACTACACGATGAACGACTGGCAGGAAGCCGAGACTGCCGCGCAAAGCGATTATCGCCGCCAGAACCTGATTTTGAGCGAGCAAACGGCGCAGGTCTCTGAATTTGGCGTCGACTCCGACACGGGTCGCATTACGATTCCGGTCAAAGACGCCATCGAAATGATGGTGAAGGACAAGGCAAACGGCTCCAGCAATGAAAAGAAAAGTGGTAGCGACGAAACCTAACTCTTCCGAAGCGCCGACGCTCGGAAACCCCCGGTCGGTTCGGCCGATGGCGGGTTCGGGTGACGCTCGCACCACCATCGCGGTCGTCGCCCTTGGTTTGATCTCGCTATTGGCTGGTGGGCCATCGCTGGTCCTGGCCCAAGGATTGCAAAGTGGGCAAGACGTCACGCTGAACGATGGTGTGCCACGCGAAGTTGAAAACGTCACGGTTGACCAGAACCTGGGAGCCCAGATTCCACTGGACTTGCCGCTGACCGATTCGATGGGCCGTAAGGTCAAAACCGGCTACTACATCGACGGCAACAAACCCACCATTGTTTCGTTGAACTACAGCAACTGTCCGATGCTTTGCAACGTGCAGTTGAACCAGTTGGCAAAGTCGCTGGCGGATCTGGATCTGCAGATTGGCAAAGACTTTCAAATGCTTAGCGTTAGCATCGACCCGAAAGAGTCGACTGCGACCGCGCGAAAAACAAAAACGAAGTACACCGAACAACTGATCCCCAGCCAGCCTGGTGTGGAAGAGGGATGGGAGTTCTGTACCGCTCAACAACCGATCATTACCAAGTTGGCTGACGTGCTGGGTTTTCGGTACACCCGCGACGCAAAGTCGGGGGAGTATTACCACCCAGCCATGTTGGCGTTTGTGTCGCCCAAGGGAGTCATCACGCGTTATTCCCTGGCCGTCGCTTTCGAACCCGAAGATTTACGGAAAGCCCTGGTGGAAGCCGGTGAGGGCACCGTCGGTACCAAAGTCGATCAACTGATCCTGTGGTGCTTTAGTTACGATCCCGACAGCAACAGTTACGTTCCGCAGGCATGGCGAATCATGCGACTCGGCGGAGCTGCAACGATCGGGTTGATGTTGGTGTGTTTGGCCCCCTATTGGATCGGTCGCAAAGGGAACGTGAACGTTCAATCTGCGTCCGCGGTCGAAGTCGACAACGGCCCGCCCGAACAACCTCGCGAGTGATCACGGTCGATTCACTCGCTGCTACAGATACCTTTCAAAATTTCAAATCGTCCCATTGCCGTCATGATGTTGATGAACCTTCCCAAAGCCTTTTCGTTGCTCGGCGACTACAGCGAACCGTATGCATGGTTTCCCGAATCAGCATCTTCGTTCTCGGAAATCAACGATTCGCTTTACTATTGGATCACGATCACCTGCATGGTGTTCTTTGTCCCGATCGTGATCGCGTTGTTCTACTTCGCCGTGAAGTACAACAAGCCCAAGGGAACCAAGGCCGAAAGCAACGTTGCTCACAACACGGTCTTGGAAGTCACCTGGTCGATCGTGCCGTCGTTCTTCTTGGTCGGGATGTTCATCTTTGGCGCCAAAGCGTTCTTGGAAATGCGAGACGTGCCTGATGGGGCCAACGAAATCAACGTCCAAGCTTTCAAGTGGGGCTGGACCATCGACTACGGCTCGGGTGTGTTCCACCCTGAATTGCACATTCTTAAAGACGAACCGGTCAAACTGTCGATGCGTTCGACCGATGTCATCCACAGCCTTTACATCCCCGCGTTCCGTGCCAAAAAGGACATCGTTCCTGGTCGGTACAACTACATGTGGTTCAAACCCACCGTCGCAAGCGAAAAAGTTAGCGACGAAGAACTGGCTGCGGCCATCAAGCAGACCAAGGACCTCGGGGAAAGCTGGAACTTTGACGAGCACCAGTTCACGCCCGATGGTTACCGCTTTTATGACCTGTACTGTGCCGAGTACTGCGGTACGAACCACTCGGAAATGCAAACGGTCGTCGTCGTTCACGAAACGCTGGAGGATCTGAATGCTTGGATCAAACAGTACAGCAAGCGGGACGCCAGCGTGCCGCCTGCCGAATACGGCGAAAAACTCTACAAGAACCGCGGTTGCGCGGGCTGTCACAGCATTGATGGGACCAAGCGAGTTGGACCATCCTTTGCCGAGCTATACGGTCGGCCGGAAGAAATGATCACCGGCGACAAGATCAACGCGGACGAAAACTACATCCGCGAATCGATCCTGTACCCCAAGGCTCAGGTCGTTGCCGGGTACCAGCCCGTCATGCCTAGCTACAAAGGACAACTCAGCGACGACGACATCTATTCGCTGATCGAATACATGAAGACGCTCGCCAAAGACGGTGGCGCGGCGAAGTAACCCCTTCGCTGACCATCTGTCCCACACACAACACACATCGAACCATTCGTTTTAGAGGCCATTCCCATGTCATCCGGTTCACTTCCGAAAGGATCCGTCATTCGCGATCCGGGGTATCCGACCGCGAGCGAGAACTATCTCACCAATTCAAAGGGTGCGCTCAGCTGGATCTTCACCTTGGATCACAAGCGGATCGGTGTGATGTACCTGATCGGCGTGACCGTATCCTTCGCGTTTGCGGGGCTGCTGGCACTGCTGATTCGGTTGCACCTGTTTCTTCCCGAAGGGATGATCTTCAAGGGTGCCGAAGCGAATAACTATTACAACCAGGTGTTCACGCTGCACGGTGCAGTGATGGTGTTCTTGTTCATCATCCCAAGCATTCCGGCGGCCCTGGGGAACTTCCTTGTCCCGGTGATGTTGGGGGCGAAAGATGTGGCGTTCCCCCGGCTGAACCTGACCAGTTTTTACCTCTGGTGCATCGGTGCGATTTTCTTCATCGCGGCACTTTTCAGCACTGGGCTGGACACCGGATGGACGTTCTACACGCCTTACAGCACGACCACGGACACCTCGGTGATCGCGGCCACGATGGGAGCCTTCATTCTGGGCTTCAGTTCGATCTTTACCGGTTTGAACTTCATCGTGACGATCAACACCATGCGTCCACCGGGGATGACGTGGTTCCGCATGCCGCTGTTCCTGTGGGCGACCTATTCGACCAGCATCATTCAGGTTTTGGCGACGCCCGTGTTGGGCATCACGCTGCTGCTGTTGATCGCTGAACGCACCATGCATATTGGGATCTTCGATCCAGAATTCAACGGCGACCCGGTGACCTACCAGCACTTTTTCTGGTTCTACAGTCACCCGGCCGTGTACATCATGATTCTGCCGGCCTTCGGCGTGATCAGCGATTTGATCAGCGTTCACAGCCACAAGCGAATCTTCGGTTATCGCTTCATCGCGTATTCGTCGATCGCGATCGCCCTGTTGGGTTTCTTGGTTTGGGGACACCACATGTTCACCGCCGGAATGAGCCCGCTGACGACGATCATCTTCAGTGCTTTGACGTTTACCGTTTCGGTTCCATCGGCCATCAAGGTGTTCAACTGGATCGCGACGATGTACAAGGGATCGATCAGCCTGACGACTCCGATGTGCTTCGCCATCGCGTTCATCTTCTTGTTCACAATTGGTGGTTTGACAGGATTGCACCTGGGAACCTTGGCGACGGACCAACACCTTCACGACACGTACTTTGTCGTCGCTCACTTTCACTACGTGATGGTCGGCGGAACGCTGATCGCGTTCTTGGGCGGTGTCTTCCACTGGTGGCCGAAATTGTTCGGCAAGATGTACAGCGAATGGGGCGGCCGCCTGGCTGCCGTGATCATCTTCATCGGTTTCAACCTGACGTTCTTGCCGCAGTTTGTCCTGGGCAGCCGCGGAATGCCTCGCCGTTACGCAACCTACGACCCGGAATTCGCATTCCTGCATCAAATGAGCACCTACGGTGCACTGACGCTGGGAATTGGATTGGTGATCGCATTGGTCGTACTGTTGGCATCGTTGGTACGAGGCAAACGAGCACCGGCCAACCCTTGGGGCGGTGCAACCCTGGAATGGCACTGCACCAGTCCCCCGCCGTTCTATAACTTTGAACGTGCACCGGTTGTGGGCGATCCCTACGACTTCAGCAACGTGGAATGGGACCAGGAAAACGAGCGATACGTTTCAACCGAGCCGGAGCGAAAGCTGGCTCCCGAAGAGTCGCCCAAATCGGTTCCCGCCCATGCCGATGGCGGCCACTGATCGGTAGCCGGTCGTCCAGCGTGTCCTCTTGACCGAGGGCGCTGAGGCGATGTGGACGCAGAACCTGTTTCCGCAGATGACAATTTTGTTCCTGCCAACACTGGTTGGGACTACGTAACTTTTCATTTATTTGTAGGATGACGCCCGTTCGTCCGCACCCTTTATCAGACATTCTCAACTCATGTCCACCATCGACGCCGCCCCTGACAACGCGCATGACGCGCATGGCCACGACGATCATGACCATCCGTCGTTCTTGGCGCACCACTTTGACACCCCCGAACAACAGTTCGATAGTGGCAAGTTGGGCATCTGGTTGTTCCTCGTCACCGAAGTGCTGTTTTTTAGCGGTATGTTCTGTGCCTATGCGATGTTTCGGATGCTGCGTCCAGAAGTCTTCGAAGGTTGCAGCCAGTTTTTGAACACCAAGCTGGGTGCGATCAACACCGGCGTGCTGTTGTTCAGTTCGCTGACCATGGCCTGGGCCGTGCGTTGCTCGCAAACCGAAGAATACAAGAAGCTGACCGGGATGCTGGCCGCGACGCTGTCCTGTGCGATGATCTTCTTGGGCGTGAAATCGATCGAATATTCCCACAAATGGACGATGGGTTTGCTGCCCGCCGGGATGTTCACCTACGACCCGGCGAACCCGCATCCAGCCGATCAACCAAACTATCTGCTGTACTTGTGTCTGCCGTTCGCCATCCTGTTGGTCGGTGTGGTGCTGTGGTGGATCGTGTCGATCGTTCGCGGGAACAAGTTCCATGCCGCATGTGCGATGCCGCTGACCGTGGTCTGTGCTTGCTTCTTTGTTGGCGTTGGCTTGGGTGTCATCTTGGAAAGTGGCGGCGACGAAGGTCATGGTGCCGATCACCTTGCCGAGGCGCACGCGGAAGAACACGCAGACGAATCGCACGCCGTTCATGAAATCGAAGCGGCTGGGACGCAGTTGAGTGCCAACAGTGACTTTGACATTCAAGAACGATTGGCCACCGACGCAACGAACTCGGGAATGCAAAGCGAATTGATCGCTCGCCAGCAGCAGTCGGCTCTTGCCGCTGGATCGGTCATCAACGATTCGTCCAATATCGAAGGTGGGATTTCGAAGGTTCAGGAAAACGTGCTGACGCCACGCACCGCCGGTGTTTTCTTCAGCATCTACTACTGCATGACCGGTGTTCACGCGATTCACATTCTGGGTGGGATCGGCGTTCTGGTTTGGCTGTTGATCCGATCGGTTCGTCAAGATTTCAATCGACAATACTTTGGGCCAGTGGACTATGTCGGTCTGTATTGGCACTTGGTCGACTTGATCTGGATCTATCTGTTCCCCTTGCTATACCTGATTCGCTAAGCCGTCTCGGACGATTCATTCCTACTGACGATCACGATAAAGAAAACACGATGTCTGCACACGGTCACACTGATGACGGCCATGGTCATGGTAAAGAAGGTTACGATTTCGCGCACCCGATGCCGGTATCGATGTTGCTAGCGGTGTTCGCCGCACTGGTCTTCCTGACAATCGTCACGGTTGCCCAGGCTAGCTTTGACATCGGTAGCATGGATATCTATGTCGTCATGGGGATCGCGACCGTCAAGGCCGTTCTGGTCGGGCTGTTCTTCATGCACTTGGCTTGGGACAAGCCGTTCAACATCATCGTGTTCGTCGGTTCGTTTGTGTTCGTCGGCCTGTTTGTGATTTTCACGCTCAGCGACAGCCAGATGACCTCGGATTCGTTCGAACCGATCGTGGATGACGTGGTTCCGGCCGTCGCCGAAGTTTAAAGCTATGGATCGGGCGTCCGATCTTGGATGCCCTTTGGGGGAATCGCTGGCGAATTCGTTTCGCCCGCCGATCCAAGCGATGGCTAGTGCTGGACTGCGATTGGCGGGTGGGGAGTTTTAGTCGCCGAATGCCATCATCGGTGCGTTTGCGGCGAGATTCGCGGTAAGATTTTTCTGGTTCATTATGTTGACGCCCGTACAGTGGCGTCGTGTATCTTGGCAGTCTGAGTTCGATCCGACGGCGTAAACGTTGTCGATGATCCTCGGATTGGCCGCCCCATCCCCTGGGGACATGGTCAGAGCTGATTTACACTGCGGGTCGTGGAACGACATTCTGGCGTATCGTTCCACGTCCTACCCCTCCCTTCACGAGCATTAGCGGGCGACCGGTTCTATGGCCCTGATCATCCTGCGATTTCTATTTTTGCTGTGCGCCGGTGGCGTTTCGGCGATCATCAACACACAGTTGTCGGACACCTCCACAACCGTGCCTTGGTTGGTCTTTGCCGGCACCATGGGGATCGCGGTTGCCGTGGTCGTTGGTGATATCTATGCGCCAAAGAAGAAGATCGACACCATTTCGTCGGTCTACTTTGGATTGCTGATTGGTTGGTTGCTGACATACGTGTTGTCGATCGCGCTGGCCCCGCTGCTGGCGTCGACATCCTTGGGGCCAGCAGTCCCGCAAATGGTGATGGCTTTGATTCTTTGCTACACCTGTGTCAGCGTGTTGTTGCAAACCAAGGACGACTTCCGATTCCTGATTCCCTACGTTGAATTTGTGCGAGAGGTCAAAGGGTTCAAGCCCTTGGTTTTGGACACCAGCGTGGTGATCGATGGGCGGATCGCCGATCTGGTAGGGACGGGGATCTTTGACAATCAGTTGATCATGCCGCGATTCGCCTTAACCGAGCTGCAAGCGATTGCGGACAGTGGTGACAAGCTTCGCCGAACCCGTGGTCGTCGCGGACTGGATGTGCTGAACCGAATGCGAGCGGACGACAATGTGGACTTGATGATCTTCGATCGCGAGCTGCCCGAGTTGGCTGGCCAGACCGTCGACCTGAAGCTGGTCTTGTTGGCCAAGCACTTGGAAGGCAAGGTCGTCACTGGCGATTTCAATCTGAACAAAGTTGCCAAGTTGCACAATGTTCCCGTGATCAACTTGAACGAGATCAGTAACGCTTTGCGTCCCGTGTTCCTGCCGGACGAAACGTTCCGTTTGAAAGTGATCAAGGCGGGCGAAGGTCCCGAGCAGGGGATCGGATACTTGGACGATGGCACGATGGTCGTCATCGAAGGGGCCCGCAATCGAATTGGCCAAGAACTGGACGTTCGCGTCACCAGTACTTTGCAAACGAACGCTGGCAAGATGATCTTTTCCAAAGTCGAAAGCCGCTAGTCGGCGATGGTCTATCTACTGCTGATACCGACTGCCTGGATCTTCGTTAGCTTTCTGATGGCTCGAATCAGCGGGTGGGATCGTTTGGCCCGCCGCTATCGATGCGATGAATTTGATGCCGATGAAACGGGCCGTTTTCGGTCAGCCACGTTGGGCGCGATCCAGTATCACTCGGTCGTCACGTTTGGCATCAACGATCAGGGGCTTCGCATGGCGATGCCGTGGATTTTTCGGCTCGGTCATCCGCCTTTGATGATCCCGTGGGACCAAATCCACCGTGTGGAAAGCGAGAACCGTTTGTATTCGCACCGCGTGAAAGCTTCGTTGGGCAAGCCGACGATCGTCCGGGCTGCGTTGCCGGGCTGGGTCCACTACCGCATGCCGATGGACATGCGTGATACATTTCAAGGCGAATGTTGATCCATCCGGTTCATTGGGGTGACTTACCGAGTGATGGACCTATCGGCTTGGTTTGACGTCTTCGAGTTGTTTTTCCAGCTGACGCATACTGCGGGACAACAGCACTCGGATGGCCACGTCGGTTTTGCCTAGCTGTTGGGCGATTTGTTTGGTCGGCAGACCGTCGACGTATCGCAACCGGATGACAGTGCGTTGTTCTTCGCCCAATTCCGCGATCGCCTGCTGCATGCGGTTCAACCGAACATCTTGGCTGAACGCGGCGCTGGGCGACGTCATGCTGGCGGCCAGCAAATGTTCCAGTCCCATCCCTTCGTCACCCGCCGCTGCATGCAGCGATTGTTGACGTCCGGTATCACGGCGCTGGGCGCCAAAATGAAACCGGTGGGCGTCAACGACTCGGCGGCGAGCGAGTTGCTGCAGCCATTGCATCGGTTCGTATTGGTCCAGCGGGGCGGTCCCCAAGCTGCTGATCGCCGTCGTGCAGATTTCTTGCAGCAGGTCGTCCAGTTCGATCGTCCCCAGCAATCGGTCGCTAGTGATGGATCTGACAAATCCGGTCAGGCTGGACCGATGGGATTCGATATAACGAGCCAACGCATCAGGGTCGCGCTGATGGATTTGGGATAGCAGTGCTTGATCCGAGGATTCGTCGTCTCGATCTTGATCGGGTGCATCCATCATCGTTTCCCTCTATTGGAACCAAGTCGCATTGTGTGGTCCAGAATCGCAGTTCCACACGGATCATCGCACTAGGTGTGTTGAAATGCTCGGTTTGTCACAGGCCGCAAACCGGGCGAAGTCCACGACCGTAGAATACCAGCTTCGAAGCCTTGTACATTTCCTGAACGGATCCCCGTGAATAATTTGCCCAACTCTGACGCCGCGGACGCCAGATCTGACGATTGGTTAGGGGACTGTTTAGAGGCGTTGGCCCTGCGCGGTCCTGTCGATCAACCCAGTCAACTGTCCACGTTGTTGCCCGTGGGCGACATCGTTGACCGGCGAATTGCATTGGTTGAATTGATCAAGTTGGACATGGCGATGGTTGCCGACATCGGGCGGTTTCGCGGCATTGACGAATACTTGGACGTCGATGCGGCCGTGTTGTCGCCGGCCAATGTCCCGCTGGACTTGGTGATGGAAGAGATCCAGATCCGCAAGGATTTGGGACAAACGCCCGATGCGTCCGAATACCAACAGCGGTATCCGGCGTTCGCCGCCATGCTGGGCCCATTGGAACAATCGATCGCCGCCATGACATCGTCATCGATTGCCGGGCCGCCGCCCGAAATCGATTTGGGGGAATCGGTCGACGATTTTCTGATCTTGCAGAAACTCGGCCAAGGCGCGTTCGCACATGTCTATTTGGCTCAACAGGTGTCAATGCGGCGGTTGGTGGCACTGAAGGTTTCCCGAGGCAAGGGAGGCGAATCGGAATCGTTGGCTCAGTTTGATCACCCGAACATTGTGCGCGTCTATGACCAGCGGCAACTGACCGATCCGGCCTTGCACCTGTTGTACATGCAGTTCGTTCCCGGTGGCACATTGGCGGATGTCGTTAAGTCGGCTCGAGCGACGATCACTGACACTCGGCGAACACCCCAGACCGTGGCCAGCATGGGCGGGACGATGCTGCTGCAGTCGGTCGACGAGCAACTCTTGTCTGCCGCGCAGATTGTTCCCGAGGATTCCGCCACCCGTCGCTGGCTGGCCGAATCGCCGTGGCCGCAGGTGGTCGCATGGGTGGGCATCCACTTGGCGCGTGCGCTGCACGAAGCGCATTCGCAGCAGATTCTGCATCGCGACGTGAAGCCGGCCAACGTCTTGTTGACGGCCGAGGGAGTGCCGAAGTTAGCCGATTTCAATGTCAGTTTCTCGGAATCTGCCGAACAGGTTGGCAAGGCGGCATCGCTTGGTGGGTCGCTTGCCTACATGTCGCCAGAGCACCTGCGCGCGATCATCGATCGGAACCATGCTGATCAAGATCAGATTCGCGAGCCCGCCGATTTGTATTCGTTAGGTGTGTTGCTGTGGGAACTTTGGCAGGGGCGCCGGCCGTTCGACGTCAAACCGACGACCTTGTCATGGAACGATGCTGCGACCGAACAGCTCAGCGCGCGCGACCGTCCACTGATTCCGCCAAACTCCGACAGCATCGGTGATGCTGGGATGCGAGACAATCAGGCGGCTCAGCGGGTACTGGAGAAAACGTTGCGGCGGGCGCTAGCGATCGCACCGGAAGATCGATTTGTCGATGGAGCCGAAATGGCGGGGCGTTTACGGCTGGCACTTCATCCCCAGGCGGCGACCCTGTTCGACCCGCCCGATCCATCGCTGCGGTCCTGGTTGTCAAAGCAATCGCCTTGGATCATGGCCTGCTTGGTGCTGTTGATCCCGCACGGCATCGCAGGTGGATTGAACTACCACTACAACTTTTACGAAGTCATGCAGACACCGCATTTGAAAGAAACATTGCGATGGGTGTCTTGGATCGTGAATCTGACGTACTTTCCGCTGGCTGCGGTGTTAGCAATTCTGCAGACTCGCAGCATGGTGCGTGCTGTTGACGGTGCCCGTTACGATACTCGGATTGAAAGTTCGGACCTATCTGGAATGCTGGATCTGGGGCACAACGCCGCCATGATTGGCGGTTCGCTGTGGTTTTCATCAGGCTTGCTATTCCCGTTGGTTTTTCAAGCTTTGAGTCCCGATTTTACCATGATCGATTCGTTGCACTTGTTCATGTCGTCTTTGATTTGCGGCGGAATTGCGATGGCGTATCCGTATTTTGGAACCGCTTGGTTGGCAACCTTTGTCTTCTATCCATTGTGCTTGCGACGGACGATGCAGGACGCTGACTTCGACGCGCGTGCAAGCCGAATGATCAATCGTGGTGAACTGTATCGATTGATCGCAGCGATCATTCCACTGCTGGGCGGAGCCCTGATGCTGTCGAGTCCATCGACGTCGCGATCGTTCATGTTCGCCGCCATTGCCGCGGGCGTCTTCGGCGTACTGGTCGCCTCGTTCATCCACCATCAGATCACCGAAGCCTGGTCGCGAATGGGACAGGTCCTGTCAACCAAACTAACAACGACCCCGGCATAACCGGCCAGCAAACTACCCACCCACCGCCGCCTCTACGCCCGCCTCCCCTCTTCCCACGCATCCTTTCCCACGCTCGCTTCCGCCGAAGCCTGCCTCCCCGAAGCCTGCCTCCCCTTTTCTCCACGCTCGCTTCCCCCGAAGCCTGCCTCCCCTTTTCTCCACACTCGCTTCCCCCGAAGCCTGCCTCCCCTCTCCCCCGCGTTGGATGCGAGTTCTGCTCGCATCCAACGTGGGGGAGAGGGGGCGGGGGTGAGGGGGGACCGGGTGAGGGGGGACCGTAAGAAGGCGCAAACACCTCCCATCCACCCCCATCAAAACGGCCGACTCGCTGCATCCGCATCCGCAACCCCAAGCTTCTCGACCGCCATCCTAAGCGAGTCGGCGTCCGTGTCCCCATTGGGAGCAACCGCGGTTGCACCATCCAACGTAGGCATCACGCCCGCTGGATTTTGCCCCACCTGACCAGACCCGATCGGTTCAACCGTTCCCGGTGCAATCGTCGGCAACTCATCCCCAGAGAACTCCATCGTGGGCAACTTCATCACGGGCGATGCGTCAGCACCAGCACTAGGTGCCGGCGCGGCAACGGGAATGTCCCCCACGCCTATCGCCAGGATGTTGTTGGCTTCGTTCGTTTCGACCCATTCGTCGTGTCCGTCAATACAGACGACCAGGCTTTGGAAACCGACAACGCTGCCAAATCGATTCCCCATCGACAATGCTTCGACCGGCAGCGTCACGATCACCTCAGCCGCCGTGCAGGGCGGGATCGGCGTCGAAAAGGATGTCGCGGTGGGGCAGTGCGGATGAATTTGACCGAGCAACGCGACCAGCGATACTTCGACGTCGCTGATTTCGCGTTGGCTTTGGTTCATCACGACGACGGCGAACTGAGGTGCGACGCTGCCGTCGGCGGTATCGCAGCGGTGTACCGACACGATGTCAAGGTCGCCGATTTCGGATGTTGGTGTGGTCGCAAATCCGTTGGGGGTTGCGACCGTGAAGCCAACGCCCGCGGACCGGTCCACGCTTTGGTTGACGCCGTGCCGCATGACCTGGGCGATCACGTGATCACAGCGGTGGCTTCCGTGCAGGACTTGCCAGGTTTGGATTTCTTGGCCGCGAGCGACAGCGGCAAAACAGAACAAGATCGTTGTGGCCAGACTGGCAAAGGCCACGTAGCGGCAAACAGAGTAGACGTTCATCGGGATCACCATGGGGTCGGTTGGGATGATGGAATGGGAGTACGAAAGAAGCCCGACAACTTCGATCACTGGAGTTGCGATCGCTAGAGTTGCCGAGCTTGGGGAGAGTGAGCCGAGCTTGGGGATGGCGGCTGCTAGGTCGAATGTGGTGTGCTTAGTGGCAACCCCAATAGCTGGTGTAGCTGGGGGTGTAGTACGAGTAGGTCGGTGGGCAGTAGACCGGGGTGTAGCAGTGGGTGTAGGTGCGGTACGACGTGTGGCAAGGGTTGTGCCAAGTGGTGTAGCTGGATCCGTAGTGGCGGTGTCCGTAGCTTCCATAGCTGCTGTAGTGTCGGCCGTATCCGCCTCGGAATCGGCGGTAGCAAGCGGCGATGGCGTCTTCGCTGCTGGCATCGTCATCGCCCAGCAAGGCGTCAACATCGGCTTGCCCCAACTTGGCGTCAGCGATGTCGGCCCCAGACACCATGCTTTGGTCGACATCCATCTTGGCCAGTGCCGAAAGCAGATCGTCATCAGCAACAACCGAACCGGCGATCAGCATCATGGGAGCAATCGCAAACATCATTTTCTTGAACATCGGAAACATTCCTTGGCGTGGCAGGGTGGTGGGGTGAAAGCGATCGTGAGTCTGCCGTGTCTCGGTCGTCGCTGGGCGTCACTTGACTAACCCACCAAGCGACAGCCGCCGGAATGTGTTACCGAAAAGTTTTGAAAACTTGTTGGGGGGCAGCGGAGGAGCGTCCCAATGGTCGTTTTTGTTGGGGTTTGGGGAGTTCGAGTTCAAGTTCAAGTTCGAGTTCAAGTTCGAGTTCAAGTTCAAGTTCAAGTTGGGCACTGACATGCGGCCCAAAAACTTAAACTCGAACTTAAACTCGAACTCGAACTACTTTCCCCACGCTGCCCCCCATCATCATTCTGCCGGCGTCCTCTTTCCCACGCGATGATGAATGGAGGCCGAAACTCTTGGCGAGTCTCGCTACGGTTGCGGATCGGGTTTGGGGACGCCGTAGCGACTGTGGCCAAGACATTCGGTGTTTTTTCCGCCGGGGTTCGTAACATTTCGGTCGACTTGCCGCTGAGTGATACAGCCAAACACCCCCCAAGTCCCCGTCCGAGGTTCACCATCATGTCTGCTCCAGTGCCCCACGCATCGAACCCATCGCCAATCTTGGGCCGCGCAATCTTGTTGCTGATCGGTTGCACGATCGCCGTGACCGCTCGCGCCGACGCGGACACCTACGCTCGTGTCGTTCGATCGACCGCCTGGATCGTCACCAGCAATGCGGACAACGAAACGGCTACTGGAACGGGCGTTTTGGTCGATGCCGAAAAACGAATCGTGCTGACCAACGCCCACGTCGTCGGCGACAGCCGCACCGCCGTGGTGTTCTTTGCCGACATCAAGGACGGCATTCCCAATGTCAAACGCAAACATTATCTGGACAACGTCCTAACTTTGGCTCAGCCCGGCAAGGTTGTGGCCGTGGACCGCCGCCGCGACTTGGCTCTGATTCAACTGCCCAAGGTGCCCGAAGACGTGACGGCGATCGAGCTGGCCGACAGCAGTAGCAAGCCCGGATCCACGATCGAATTGGTCGGAAACCCCGGCAATAGCGATGTGATGTGGGTTTCGACGACCGGTTCGGTACGAGCGGTGTACGACAAGAAATTCAAGTCCAACCACGGCGAACATGACTTTCGCGCCGTCGAAACTCAAAGCCCCATTCAGCCTGGCGACAGCGGCGGCCCGATCGTGAACGCCGACGGAAAACTGGTTGCACTGGCCCAGTCGTTTTCGCCCGCCAACACGCTGATCAGCTTCTGTGTGGACGTGTCCGAAATTCGGGCGATGTTGGCCAGCAGTTGGAAGACGGCACCGATCGCCAGCAAGAAACTGTTGGAAGACGCCGGCATCGAGCACTCCGTTAACGCGACCGGTCACTACCAAATCGAGCACAAGATCGCCGCTGAAACGACTCAAACCGTCTATGTCGCCAAGGACACCGAGTACTTCCAGCGAGCCGATGTTCGCAAAGTCTGGTCGCTTGTTCAGGTCAGCAAGGAAGAACCGACGGCGACACTGATGAACCGTCTGCTGCGTCAGAGCTCGGTGACCAAGATCGGAGCCTGGGCGATCGAAAAGAAATCCGACGGTGAATTCCTGGTCTTGTATGTCGCCAAGCTGGACGCGACCGCACCGGACGAAGCGATCAAAGGCACGATCGAGTATGTGGCTCGGATCGCAGCCGCGATGAGCAAGGAACTGAAGCCCAAAGCGTCTTCCAAGACATCCGCCGAAACGCTGGCGTCCTGGTTGGCTCAGTGATCGCAGGTACGAGGCGACGGGGGTTGGCTCGGGAAAAGGGGGCGAATCAGCGGCGGGGAATCCCGGGCTGATCACGCCCCATTTTTCGTTTTCGAAGTTTCCAGCGAAAGTTTCGTAACACATCGGACTGGAGGACGCTTGGAATCTTGGCGAGCAAACGACTGGCCGCCGACCGCATCCACCCCCACCTGTTCCCTTTCCAAGGAAACCTAGCCATGACCAAGAATTTCAAACGACTGATGATCGCCGGCGTGATCGCTTGCAGTGCAGTAAGCGGCGTCTCGGCAGTGGCTTGTGGCGGCAGCGGCGGACGCAGCATCGGTTTCTCGGGCGGTTTCGGCGGCAGCTTCGGACGACACAGTGGCGGCTACGTTTCGGCTCGTCCGACCTACGCTGCTTCGGTTCACACGCAATACGTCCACCCGCAACCTGTTCATTCCCAACCGGCCTACGGGCATTCTTCCTACGCTCGGCCGATCCAGTCGCAGCCCGGCTTCGCACAGGCCGCACCCGCACCGAGGCAGGCATCTGCACCCGCATTCGCCCCGAATCAGGCACCTGCACCAGCCCCGACTCAGGCATTTGCACCCGCACCCGCACCCGCACTGACGCAGGCACCGGCCCCGATTGCCCCATCGTCGCGGGCCGCGGCACCACCAGCATCGTCACAGCCGGCAACCTTGGCGGCTCCGGCACCCGTGTCGCCTGCCGCAGCATCGACGGGGACCCCATCGGCTCTGCAGATGTTGGCATCGCTGACCCGCGAATCGGCGCCCACCACCGATGCGGCCGTGTCGTCGCTGATTCCCGAGTTCACCGCCGCGTCGACCGCTGCGGTTTCATCGCCCAGCACGGGGGCGTGGAAAGTTTCGTTGCCTGGCGATCAGTCGGTGGAACTGGTTTTGAATGATGACGGCCAGTTCACTTGGACAGCCACCAAGGCCGGATCGTCCAATTCTTTCTCGGGTCGCTACGACTTGGCCGGCGACCAACTGACACTGATCCGATCGGGCGATCAGCAACAAATGCGAGGCCAGTGGATCGGCAATGCCACCGGATTCACCTTCAAGCTGGACGGTGCCACCACCGGCGGCCTATCGTTCACCCGATGAATCAACGATCCAAAGGGGGGAAGTGGTGTCATTGGCAGCGTTGTGATCGCGTCGCTTGAAAACTATCTCGGTTTTGTCATCAGCAGGCGATAGCTGCCCTGGCCAAGATAGTCGTCGATTCGGTCACGAAGTTCGGGAGTGATATCGACGCGGCTTTTGTCCGCTTTCAGCTGAACGATTTCGCCTTCGTTCAGCTTGATCGTGAACAGCAGTTCTTGGGTGCCCGGATAGCCGCGAACGATTTCTTTCAGTCGCGTGACGGTCGGCCCATCATGCGTTTCTTCGTTCAGCATGATTCGGATCCCGTGGGTATAGCGGGATTCAAGGTCTTCGAACGGAATCAATTCGTCGATGATCAAGTTTGCTTCGTCGCCACCACCTCGACGATCGACCTTGCCGCGGGCCAGGACGACTGCATCGGGGATCACTCGATCGCCCCAGTCGGCAAACCCTTTGGGCCACAGGATGCATCGGATGGCGCCCTGCATGTCTTCGAGGTCAAAGTTGGCGTACTTCGACGGTTGTCCGGGTTTGGGGCTCTTGGTGTGAGCAATCTTGACCGAACTGATCATGCCACCCAACACGACTTCGCCGCGGTCTTTGACGTTGGCTAGTTTGTCGGTCATGTGGGTGCGGAATGCACTCAGGCGAGCTTCGAATTCAGCCAGCGGATGGCTGTCCAGATAGTATCCCAGGACCTCTTTTTCGGCGATCAACTTCTCGCGATCGGGCCATTCTTCCATTTCCGGCATGGGCGTTGGGGCGGCTTCCTCTTCGTCTTCTTCGTCCTCGAAGGCGCCGAACAGACTCGTTTGCCCACTCTTTTTGTCTGCCTGGATCGCCGCGCCGGCTTGGACAGCGCGTTCGATCACTGCCGCCAATTGGCTGCGTTTGGCGCCAAAGCAATCCATCGCACCGGCTTTGACCAGTGTCAGGATCGCGCTTTTGTTACAGGCACTCGGATCGACTCTTTCACAGAAATCAAAGATGTCCTTGAAGGGGCCGTTTTGCCGTCGTTCTTCTTCGATCACGATCGACGTGGCTCCGCCGCAGCCCTTGATGGCTGACATTGCAAAGAAGATTTGCTTGCCTTCGACAGAGAAGTCTGCCGCACTGCGATTGACGCAGGGCGGGACGACCTCGATCTCCATCCGTTCGCAATCTTCCATGTGTTCGATCAACGCATCTTTGCGGACAAAGTTGCGTCCCGAAATATCACTGGACAGCAGTGCGGCCATGAACTCGACCGGATAGTGCGCCTTCAGATACGCGGTTTGATAGGCCAGCAAGGCGTAAGCCGTACTGTGCGATTTATTGAAACCGTAGCCAGCAAACTTGACGATCAGATTCCAAATGTCATCGGCATCTTTTTCGGCTAGTCCGTTTTCAACCGCACCGACGATGAACGCATCGTGGTTCGCATTGATCAACGACTCTTTCTTTTTACTGATCGCCTTGATGCAGGTGTACGCATTGGCCAGCGGGATCTTGCCCAGACGGTTCAGGATCCGCATCACCTGTTCCTGGTAGACCATGATCGAGTTGGTCTCTTCCAGGACTTCTTTCAGCACCGGGTGCTTGTACTCGGGTTGTTGACGTCCGTGTTTGATATTCACGTAGTCGTCGACCATCCCGCCTTCGAGCGGACCAGGCCGATAGAGCGCGGCGGTCGCAATGATGTCGTTGAATGTGTCCGGCTTCATCCGGCACAGCAAGTCGCGGATCCCGCCCGATTCCAGCTGGAACACACCCTTCGTTTCGCCCCGCTGCAGCAGCAAATACGATTCGCGATCGTCCAGCGGGAATTTCAACGGGTCGACGGTTTTGCCGGTGGTCTGTTCGATGAACTTGACCGTTCGCGACAGGATGGTCAGGTTGCGAAGCCCCAAGAAGTCCATCTTCAACAGGCCAGAGGCTTCGACGTCGTTCATCGACCACTGGGTGATGACGTCTTGTTTGCCGGGCACACGGGTCAGCGGAACGTATTCGTCCAGCGGTTTGTCGGCGATCACCACCGCCGCGGCGTGCGTGCCGATGTTCCGTGCCAACCCCTCGATCTTCATCGCTAGGTCCAACAGTTCCCGGACCTCGGGGTCGCCGTCGTACGACATCTTCATGTCGGCGCTCTTTTCGAGTGCCTTTTTGATCGTGATCTTCAGTTCGTCCGGCACCATTTCGGTGATCTGGTTGACCCGGCCAAGCGGAACGCCCAACGCCCGCCCGACGTCCTTGATCGCTGCCTTGGCCGCCAACGTTCCGAACGTACCGATCTGGCAGACCATCTCGGAACCGTAGCGTTCTTTGACGTAATCGATGACTTCGGTTCGACGTTCTTTTTCAAAGTCGATATCGATATCAGGCGGCTCGGTACGGCTTTCATCCAAGAACCGCTCGAATAGCAAGTCGTATCGCAGCGGACAGACGTGCGACATGTAGAGCGCATAGCAAACGATTGCCCCCACACCACTGCCCCGGGCCGTGGCCGAGATACCGATCGATCGGGCGTGATTGACAAAGTCCCAAACGATCAGGAAGTAAGTCGGATAGCCGAGTTTGCGGATGACCTCTAGTTCGCGGTCCAACCGAGCCATCACTTCTTCGGACAGCTCGCCATCGACGATCCGTTCGTCGTCGCCTTCGTAACGTTCCAGCAATCCTTTGATGCATAGTTCGCGCAGGTAATCCAGCGGCGTAGCGTCGTTGGGGCATTCAAAGTTCGGAAAGAAGTACTTGTTGAATTCAATCTCGATGTCGACCGAGTCGGCGATCTCCTGGCTTCGCGCGCAGGCATCCTCCAAACCCGGGAAGCTCTCGTACATCTGGTCGGGGCTGCGCAGAAAGAACTGATCGTTCTCCATCTTCATCCGCGACGTGTCCGTTCGGAAACGCCCGGTGTTGATGCACAGCATGATGTCTTGGGCTTCACTGTCCTCTTGATTGACGTAGTGACAATCGCTGGTGGCGACCAAGGGGATGCCCATCCGCTTGGACATTTCGACCGCGCCTTCCAATTGCAGTCGTTGGATTTCGATCCCGTTGTTCATGATCTCGATGAAGTAACGGTCGCCGAACACACCTTGGAACCAACCGGCGATGTCGCGTGCTTCGCGTTCCACCTCGGCCGTATCGATGCCCTTCATCACGGCGCGACTGAATTCGCTGCTGACACACCCGGACAAACAGACGATGCCCTCGCTGTGTCGTTCCAGGATTTCCTTGTCGATGCGCGGCTTGAAATAGAATCCTTCTAGCGAAGCAGCACTGGCCAACTTGATCAGGTTCTTGTAACCGACGTGGTTCTTGGCCAGCAGGGTCAAGTGATAGCTGGCGTCTTTGCTGCTGCTGGCACCGCCCTTTTCGAACCGGGAACCGGGCGCGATGTAGGCTTCGTATCCGATGATCGGATTGATGCTGGCTGCCTTGGCTTTCCGATAAAATTCCAGGGCACCGTGCAGGTTGCCGTGATCGGTCAGCGCAAGCGCATTCATCCCATGGTCGACCGCCCGATTGACCAAACGACTGATGTCACCAGCCCCGTCCAACAGCGAATAGTGGCTGTGGCAGTGAAGGTGAACGAAGGGTTTGGCGGGCTGTGGGACGGCTGGATCGGCGACCAAATCTGACATGGGATCATCCTTGCACTGGGCGAAGCAAACGGAGCGTCAAGACGCTCTGTTTAGCCTACCGGATTGCTCGGAAGTGGTCAGCCCGCAGAAGAGAAGATGGTCGCGTCAATCGGCGGCCAATCACCTGCGTTTGCCCGTTCAATGCGGGCCACACGCCCACGGGGGGCGTGCGGCTTTTTTTAGAAACCTGCGGGGGGATTCACCCGCCGCAGGTGGGTCGGTCGAATCTTGCCATTTGGCGACTACTTGACGTTTCCGGCGGTGATGCCGGGCCACTGGTCGGTGCGGAATGGCGTCATCGGCAGCCCTTCGCTGCTTTGCAGGTTCGCCACTGGGTTGTCGGCCCAGGCGTAGCGAACGGCGACCGGGTTCTTCACTGCGGCGGCGGAAACTTCGATCGTGTCCTTGCCGACAATCTTGCCGCTAGCCGAGACAAACTTTTGGTCATCGCCAGCGATCGTCAGACCAATCGGGGTGTTGACGTCAAAGGTGTCCAGGCCGCCACCGACATGGTCGAATTTCACGATAGCCTTGTTGCCTTTGACTTCCAGCGACGCAAAGGTTGGACTGCGATATGGAATGTTGTAGCCGTAGTCTTTGGCCAGCGCCCAACGTGCCAGCCGTTTGCCAACGTCTTGCTTGTTTTTGGGGTGGATGTCGGATGCTTCACCGAGGTCGGTGATGACGGCTTCGCCAGTCGCGGGCAGTCGCGACATGGTCATCGTTTGAGCTTCGCGAAGTTCGGCCCAATCGCTATCGGACGGTTCACTGACCTCGGCTCGGAAATCGGCTAGTTGGACCCAATAGAATGGAAATTCGTCTTGGCTCCAATGATCACGCCAAGTTTGGATCATCAACGGGAACAGGTCTCGGTACTGATAGGCACGCCCCGCGTTGGATTCGCCCTGGTACCAGATCGCACCGCGAATGGTGTAGCCCAGGATGGGATGCAGGACACCGTTGTAAAGGTTCGCTGGGCGGTGTTGTCCGGACAACACGTCGCGAGGACGTTGGGGGGCTCGGCCTTTCTTGCCATCAGCCTTCCACTTCTCTGTTTTCTCGTTCCATTTGGCTAGCTCGGCATCGAAGTCAAATGTTTTGGCGAGGTCATCCCATTTGGCCAGCAGTTCGTCGTATTGACCTTCGGATTTCAAGACGTCGCGTGGCACCCAAGCTTCGGCAGACGATCCGCCCCATGAGTTGTCGATCAATCCGACCGGTACGTCCAAGGTTTGATGCAGTTGGCGGCCAAAGAAATAGCCGACTGCGGAAAAGTCTTTCACGCTCTGGGGCGTGCAAGATTGCCATTGGCCTTTGAAGTCGTCTTGCGGTTCTTGCGTTCCAACTTGCGGGACAGTGATCAAACGCAGGTTGGGATATTTGGCGGTCAGGGATTCGAGGTCGGCGTCGTTGGCGCTGCCGACGTTCCACTGCATGTTGGATTGTCCCGAACAGACCCAGACTTCGCCAACCAGCACATCTTCAAATACGCGTCGTTGGTCGGCTTGGACCACCAGTTCGTGGGGGCCGCCTGCAGGCAGCGCGTCCAGTTTTAAATCGAATCGTCCTTGGTCATCCGCGACCGCGTTGGCTGTGTGGCCAGCGATCTCCGCCGCCACCTTGGTGCCGGGCTGCGTCCATCCCCAAACGTGGATGGGCTTATCGCGTTGAACGACCATCGAATCGCCAAACACAGGCGAAAATTTCAACTCGGCTTGAACCGTCGTCGCGGTCAGCAACAAGACGGCGATGACTAAAAATCGGTGTGGCATAAGGGAGGACTCTACTTTCGAGGGGGCTGAAGGTGGGGGTGTGGGCTGGTTCGGCCAGGGGGTGGTTCGGCCGAGTCATTGGCGTACTTCGCACCGGTAGGGCTGAACGCGGGAATATAACCTCCCGCGTAACTACAATGGTGCCTAGTATGGACGGCGATATCAAGCATTCCGTTGCTTCCCCCGAATGCACTTCGTTCTTTTCTTTTGGTCCAACGAGCTTTTAGCCCATGTCGTTCCATGCGTTTTGCCCTCGGCATCGACTGTTCCAATGGATGATCGTCAGTTCGGGGTTTTTGATCGGGGGAATTCCCATCGCGTCGGCCGATTGGCGTGACGATGTGGGATTCACCCAGTTGGCGACCGAATTGGGCGCAGCCACGCCGACGGGCGCAGGCGTCGACGTGGCGATGGCCGAAGCTCTGGTAGGTGGCAATTATTTGCCCAACACGGGAACGCCCAATTTCAGTGGCAAAACGATCACGGATCTAACGGGCACCAATCCGGCAGCCAGTACGCATGCCACCGGTGTCGCTAACTTTTTCTTTGGCAACACGACCAGCATCGCGCCAGGGGTGACCAACATCGCTGCCTACGACGCCAATGATTGGATCGATGTTGCATCGGGGTTAAGCACTGTGACCGCGCCGGTGGCCCATCCATATTCGGTGATGAACCACAGTTACATTGGAAATGTAACGGCAGCCGAGATACCGCTTGCCGAGAACTTTTCGCAGCGCGTGGACTACATCGTCAATCGCGACAACGTGTTGATGGTCGCCGGTTCCAACAATGGGAACTCAACCACTTTGCCGCACCTGTTGGCAGGCAGTTACAACGCCATCATCGTGGG
The DNA here is from genome assembly GCF_007741535.1 of Rubripirellula lacrimiformis. NCBI lineage: Bacteria > Pseudomonadati > Planctomycetota > Planctomycetia > Pirellulales > Pirellulaceae > Rubripirellula > Rubripirellula lacrimiformis. The sequence goes on along the minus strand of NZ_CP036525.1, from coordinate 6,757,023 downwards.
ACGCAGCGACGGGAATCATGCACATGGGACCACGGTCATCAACGGCGCCGGCCGACAACGCCCCGACATTGTCTCGCCAGCCTCGGTGACCAGCACGGCAACGCCGCAGGTATCGTCGGCCGCGGCGCTGCTGCACGAAGCAGCCGCCGGTACCAATGCGACCAACGTCGAGGCGATGCGAGCGATCTTGATGGCCGGGGCAACGAAAGACGAGTTTTTCGACTGGGATCGAACAACCACGCGTCCGATCGACGACGTTTATGGTGCGGGCGAATTGAACGTTTACAACAGCTATCGAATCGTGCAGGGTGGCGAATTCGAAGGCAGCATCGCCATCCCCACAACTTCCGTGGGATTGTTTGGATACGACTTCAATAGCCCCGCGGACTTTGCGTCCGATTTTCTGTATGACTTCGAAGTCGCCAGTGGGCAGGTGATGGACGAACTGTCGATTTTCCTGCAGTGGAATATTGACGTGGGAGATTCCGACCTCAGCGACGATGGATTCCAGCCGAGCCTTGATCCGTTGTTCGGCGGTGGCTTGGCCGACTTGAATCTTGCCTTGTTCGATTCCAGTGGATCGCTGATCGATCAAAGCATCAGTAGCGTCGACAATTTCGAACACATCTACCTGACCGGCTTGACGGAAGGGAACTATCGCTTGCATGTCAGCGGTGACCGCGCTGTCGACTATGGGCTGGCGTGGCGTGGTTCGTTGGGTGTGACCGCTGTTCCCGAGCCGACGACTTGGTTCGTGGCGGCTGTGGCGATCACGGGGGTGGCGTTGCGCAGACGTGCACCGAAACGTCGACCAGCAAGCTGAACACTGGGCCAAGGGTTCAGGTAAACTAAGCGGCTTAAGTTTCTCTGCTCTGAAGCCTTGCGGATCCACATGAATCGAATCTTTCTTGCACTCGTATGGTGCTTCCTTTGCGTGGTCATCGCACAGGCCGACCGTCCGAATATTTTGATCGCGATCGCGGACGATCAATCCTATCCACACACGTCGGCCTACGGGGATCCGGCGGTACAGACGCCGTCGTTCGACCGAGTGGCTCGGGCAGGTGTGTTGTTCAACCAGGCGTTTACACCGGCACCCGGGTGCAGTCCGATGCGAGCAGCGTTTCTGACCGGGCGAGAAGTCTGGCAGATTCGCGAGGCTGGCACGCACGCCAGTTCGTTCCCGACCGATCTGCCCGTCTTCACCAGCCAACTGTCCGAGGCGGGATACCACGTCGGAATGACGGGGAAAGGATGGAGTCCGGGGAAGGCTACGGGCTGGGAACATAACCCGGCGGGCAAGGCTTACCTGAAGCAGAAAATGAAGGCTCCCAAGGGAGTGTCGACTCGGGATTATGCCGCCAACTTCGATGACTTCTTGGCCGAACAAGCCGAGGGGCAACCGTTTTGCTTTTGGTTCGGAAGCCACGAACCCCATCGTAGCTACGATCCCGGCATCGGCAAACGGAACGGAGTGGATCCCGATCAAGTGGTTGTGCCGCCTTTCTTGCCCGACAACGAAATCGTTCGTAACGATATCGCTGACTACTTGTACGAAATCCAGTGGTTCGATCAACATTTGGGACGCATGCTGGATCGGCTGGCCGAATCCGGTCAGCTGGACAACACGATCGTGATCGTGACCAGTGATAACGGGATGCCGTTCCCCGCAGCCAAAGCCAACTTGTACGAGTACGGCATCCACATGCCGCTGGCCATCAGTTGGCCGACCAGCATTTCAGGGGCTCAGGTCAGCGACGACTTGGTCAGTTTGATCGATGTCACGAAAACGATCTTTGCCGCCGCCGAGGTCACGCCACAGGATGCAGATCGGATGCCCGGTTACAGTCTGCTAGGTCGCATGGACGGGCAGACGACCGAGCAAGAGTGGCCCCGAACGGCCGTGTTCAGTGGGCGAGAACGTCACTCGTCATCCCGGTTCAATACGTTGGGGTACCCGTGCCGATGTATCCGCACAGCGACGCACCTGTACATCCGCAACTTTAAACCACAACGCTGGCCAGCGGGTGCCCCAGCGGTTTTCAAAGAGGTGGCTTATGATGACGAAGGGAACGTCGTGCATTCCAAGTCCGGGCCCGACCGCGGCGGTTATCACGACATCGATGCAGGTCCAACACTGAGTGTGCTTGTCGAACAGGTGGATGAACCGGAGGTGGCCAATAAGCTGTTGTTGGCGACTGCCAAGCGACCGGCCGAAGAGTTGTACGACATTCGTGTCGACCCCGGATGTCTGAATAACTTAGCGAGCGATTCGAAGTCCGCTGCTGTAAAGCAGAACTTGGCCGATCGCTTGACGGCCTACCTGACCGCGACCGGAGACCTGCGTCAGACCGATCCGCAAGCTGCGGAGGTTTGGGAAACCTATCCCCGATACAGTCCGCTGCGTTGGTTCCCACAGCCTGATTGGGCTAAGGGCAATCCGCCCATCGCACTGCCCTGGCTGGAAGCACGTCGCCCCAAGCAATAGCTGGGGCCTGACGGATGCGATTGAAAAGCTTCCGCCTTTGGAATGACTTGGGCGGGCTGAACCGATACCATCGTCCCGGGTGGGAATCCCGAATTAGGCCGCATGGACCAGTTCGGTCGACGTGATGTCTGAATTTGCGTCAATGGTTTGATCGGCCGATTCCAGAATCGTCAGCGGTACGTTTCCGTAAAACGACGCCCAGAGCGAAAACGTGCTCGGTGGGCCGACCAACCAGTCCGTGGCCGCCAGCGCGTAGAGGTCTTCGACCATGTGCCCGGGGCCGAAGTGGACGTTCAGCCCGGCAAATTGATCTGGATCCAAATCGGCGTTGCCGCACACCAGGAACTGAGTTTTGCCGCCGAGTTGTTCACAAATGCTTCGCATCCATTGAACATACTTGGACACGGGAAAGAAGTATCGTCCGCCCTGCCATGTTTGATAGTCACCGTGACGGATGTGGATGCCGACCAGACGGTCGCCGCTCTGTCTGGCTTCCGCGATCCTCCGATCAACCGGCGCTTGATGTTTCGAACTGATGCGGAAGTGGCGGCGGACCTCGTTTTGATGGGTTTGCAGCAAGGTCTCGCTTCGGAACCAAAAACCGCTTAGCCAAAGGGGGGCCGAGGACTCTAGACGGGTTCGGAAATCCGATCCGTTCAGGTCGTAAACTTCGCCATCCTGGAGATGAATGAAGCGAGACGCCAGCCGAGGACCTGTCAGCTTTTGGGTCATGCGGGCTGATTCGCGAGTCAGGTGATAAGCCAGACGCCGTTGCCATAACCGGCTAGGTTTTTCACTACTTCGCAGGCTCTTTCGCACCGGATAGCGACAGAAAACGCTGTTTCGAGTTGACTTAAAGTAAGACGCGTAGGGTGCGAACATGGGGTCCATCAGGCATGTTCCATGCTCCTTGGCCGCCGCGATCAAATGCGCGGACCGAATCAGGCGATTTCCAAGTTGCCCATACTTGTCCGTGATGATGATCATCCAACTCTCTGTTGCGACTTTGCCAGTGAATTCGGGCCCTGCTGCCCCAAGCAGTGCTACCAGATGACTCTTTAGTACGGGCAAAGCAGAGTTTGCGTCAACCTGTGAAGGTGACCGGCGCGCATCCGGAGTGCACCTGCGGGTTTCCAATTGGCCCGGAGTATGGATTCGGCAGCGGTTCGGATTTTGGGTTTGTCGTTTGTTTATGGGGGCCAAGGAGGCGAGGATCGCCATTTCACCTCGGAAGCGTGTTCCCGCGCTGGAGTAATCGAAGGAGATCAAACGAAATCGATAGCGGCCGTTACCTCGACGGTGGTCGGACCAAGCGAAGTGTTGTCGCGGGGTGGTTTGTGTGTTTTGGGTGGGGGGATGTGGGGTGGTTGGATGCCGGATCTGCGTCGCTTGGCTCCTTGATCCGGCCTACATTGGTGCGGGATTTCTGGCTGCTGACCCGGGCTTGGCTCGGCGACTTGCCGTGGTGGAAATACGAAGCGATCTATTCGGTGATCGACCGATGGATGAAGACGTAGGCGGTGACCGGGGGGAGTTGCCGGGTGCGTTGTTGGTGAACTGGTGGGGAGGGATGGGCGTAGGCTATGATGTCGACGCTTTCTCGCTTCTACCTTCGGATACCAATTCTCTTGTCAGACCTGTCGCAGTGGATCGGGTGGTTGTTGGCTGTGACGGTGGTCCCGCCGATGGTGATCTGTGCGCTCTCGCTGTACCCGGTCCGATGGTTTGCCGTCCGATTGGGGCTGTTGGCACCGATGTCCGGCCACAGCACACACACTCGCGCCACCCCGCTTGGTGGTGGCATCGGAATCTGGTTGGGCATCGTGGGTACGTTCGCGATCGGAACCGTGGCGGTTTTTTTCGCACGGCATGCACCGGAGTGGCAGTCCAGAATGCCATCCGCCATGGTGCCCTTGTTGGATGGTGTGTGGTCCAAGGCAGGGAACCTTTGGTGTGTGCTGGCTGGCGGCACAGTGTTGACGGTTCTTGGGGTGACAGACGACCGCCGTGGCGTGAACGAGTACCTGCGGTTGGCGATCGAGTTTGCGGTCGCTGCGTTCGTGGTTTACGGAATGGGATTTGGATTGACCGCCTTCATCGGTGTGGCTTGGTTGACGAATCTGATGTCGGTGATCTGGATCGTGGGGTTAATCAATTCGTTCAACATGTTGGACAACATGGACGGGTTGTCGGGTGGTGTGGCGGCGATCATTGCCGGCACGATGGCCACGGTGATGTTGATGACACCGGACCCGGGAACGGCACAGCCACAGTTCTTTGTCGCCGCGTTGTTGTTGGTGGTGTTCGGATCTCTGCTGGGATTCCTGTGGCACAATCGGCCACCTGCCAAAATTTTCATGGGTGACGGAGGCAGCTATTTGATCGGGTACCTGGTCGCCGTTGCGATGTTGATGGCGACCTTTGCTGGTGATGGCGAGCCGAGACCGCATGCGGTGTTTGCGCCGCTATGCGTGATGGCGGTTCCTCTGTACGACATGATCACCGTATTGGGAATTCGGATTCGCGAAGGTCGCAGTCTTTTCGTTGGCGACCGTAGTCACTTTTCGCATCGCTTGGTCGACCTGGGGTTGAGTCGTACCCAGGCCGTGTTGACCATTTACCTGGTCACCGCAACTTGTGGATTGGCTGCGATTGTATTGACTCAAGTTCCCGTGACTCAGGCTGTGATGGTGCTTGGCATCGTCGTCTGCATGTTGCTGTTGGTCGTCATTTTGGAATCCACCGGATGGCGAAAAGACGAAGAGTAGTTCGTGAACCGGTCGCGGCGGTTGCCAACCAGGATCGATCCGTCGACGCTCCGACCGCGGAATCCGTTGCCGTGTCACGCAGTGTCTTGCTGTCTCGGTTGGCCATGGGCTTGTTGGCCGGGCTAGTCGTGTTCTTGGCCTACCATCCCAGCGATAGTATCGCGGTCGAACAGGGAGATGCTCTATGGTTTTCGACCTTGGCGCTGGTGATCGCAACGATCACTTCGGCGGCTGGTGCGTTATCGCGGCGTCGCCCGTTGGCCGCTGATTCATCGGCGATCCCGTGGATGGCATGGGGCTTGGCCGGTTGGATCATGTTGGCCGCCATCGCAACGTCGACGCACTGGGGATCCAATTTTGGCAACCTGCGGTCGGCGACCAATGAAGCCTGGGTATGGGTGGCCGGTGTCGCAGCGTTCTTGGCGTTTCGGCGTTTGTTCGCCGACGAATCGATGCGGCGGTCGGTGCTGTGGTTGGCAGTGCTGGTCGCGACTGGATTGGCGGTGCACGGTTTGCATCAACAATGGATCTCGTTGCCGGAAAACCGAGCGGCCTATCAAGCAGATCCGGACCGCTTGCTGAAATTGGCTGGCATCGAAGCGCCCGAGGGAACGGCCGAGCGGATGCGTTTTGAAAACCGGCTGTTCGATGGTGGACCGTCGGCGACGTTTGCACTGGCCAATTCTTGGGCCGCCGTGTTGCTAGTGGGCATCGTGATCGGGGCCGGTGTCCTCCGGTTCCAATTCGCTGGTTTGACTTGGGGGCAACGCATCGGGTGGGGATTGGTGGTGGCGATTTGCGTTGCCGCGATGTTGGCCGCGCGAAGTCGATCGGCGATGTTGGCGATGTTGCCGGCGATCGCTTGGCTGTGGATTGCTTCAACGCATGCGCCCAAAAAGAATCGTTCTGTGATCGCGATCGCGTTGGGCGGAATCGTTGCGATTGGCGGGGCGATGGGGACGGCGCTGGCGTTGTTCGGGAATCGCGAATGGATTGATCAGGCGCCCGCGTCGTTGGCATTTCGGTTTCAGTATTGGCGGGCGACATGGCGGATGTTCATGGACCATCCTTGGTTCGGGTCTGGCCCAGGGAATTTTCGATTGATGTATTCCCGTTACCGCGAATCCAGCACGACCGAGCAGATCTCGGATCCACACAATTTCTTTTTCGAAACGCTGGCCAGTGGTGGCTGGGTGGCGGCCGTGCTGTTGGTGTTGATCATGGCAGCAGGGGTTCGTTTTGCTCTGCGGCGGCGATCCGATGTTCGTGAATTCGCCGATGACGGACAGACGGATACCGATGGGGAAGTCCGATCGCCGATTTGGGGATGGGTGATTGGTGGCGCAAGCGCAGCGTTGATCTTGGTTTGGTTCTTGGGATGGGTGGGGCGTCGCATGCCAGACCTGGACGTTGGGCTGTTGGCAGTGCCCGCCGCGATCACGTTTGGGTGGTGGAGTCTGTCCAGTTTGCGGTCGCTACGATCGTCCCAGATTGATGCGATTGCATCGGCGTTGTTGTTGGCTTTGATGGTGCATCTTTGCGTGGCCGGTGGATGGACGGTTCCCGGCGTCGCGATCTGGGTGTGGTTGGCCGCAGGCATTCTGACTCGAGTCGAAATTGAAACGCTTGGCTCCGTACCGAAGGCAGCGGGCCAGGGGGAATGGTTCGCTGTGTGGGCCGGCCCCGCGGTTGGCGTGCTGTTGATCATGACGTTGAACTTTGTTTCGCTGCGTCCGGTATCGGCACAGAAGCGTGCGATGGCGATGGCCGAGTATGCGCAGTCCACAGGTCAATTGGGAAAGGCGGGCGTGTCGCTGGGCGAGGCGATCGAGGCCGATCCATGGGCCGTCACACCACCGATGTGGATGGCCGACCTATGCCGCTGGGAAATGGTTCGCCAGCAGACATCGGCACCGGGCGACGCCCCCAGCAGTGCGCTGCGTCAGGCGTGGATGCGGTGGCTGGATGAATCGAAGCATCGGGCGGGCCAGGATCCGTCGGTTTACCGCCAGATCGGACTGAACCGGTTGCATGTCTACCAGCGGTTTTCCCAGGCCGAGGATCTTGCGGCGGCCGAGCAGATTTTCGATCAGGTCGTGGCGTGGAGCCCGGCCGATCAATGGGCGATCGCCCAGTTGGCCGTCATCGCCCAGGCATCCGGCGACATGGATAAGGCACGTCGGATGGCTCGGCAAGCCAAGCTATTGTCGGAAACCGGCGGGAACTTGGAACGGGCGTTGTACTTGCAGTCCATCTACGCCGCCGAACCCGTCGGCCCCCGAGCCGCTAGCCAGCCGATTCGTGGCCCGGCGGACCAGTTGTTGGCCAGCCTGTTGGACCCGGCATAGCGGTCGTCGCTGGCATGGGGGCAACGGCGTCCTTGGCAATCGGTGCGGAAACGACCGTCGGTGGATTCTTTATTCCCGCGGGGCCAAAGGATCGTCAAAAGCGTCGTCGATCTGACAGAACCGGTCCCCGATACGCTGCGTAGAGACCATCACGCATTGTTTTTGTTCATTCGGATATCACCATGAAGAATCTTTGGGTTTGGATCATCGTTTCGGCGCTGATTGGCACCGGCACAGCTTGGACCATCAATTACCAGCGATACGGGTATCGGCCTTCGGAGTTCGGACCTTTTCGTGTGGGGGGCGATGTGACTCCCGAAAACGTGGCCAAATTCATCAATTTGCGGTCCCAGGAGGCCAGCGAAACCTACGGCCGGGTCCAGGTCGACGGAGAGACCGAGCACGATTTTGGCGTGATGTCGCCAGGGGATGAGGGCGAGAAGAAGTTCACGGTGCGGAACGTCGGCAAGGGACAGTTGCGGCTGCGGGTGGGCGCTTCGACCTGTAAATGTACGATTGGCGAACTGGATAAGACGGTTCTGGAACCAGGCGAACAGACTGATATCACCCTGACCTGGACCGTCAAACCGGGCAGCAGCGAATTTGGGCAATCCGCTCAGCTGCTGACCAACGATCCAGGCATGGTGGCGATCACGTTGAAAATCACCGGAAAGATCGTCAGTGACTTTCAATTGGTCCCCGAGGTTTGGACCTTCGGCGAGATCGCGGCTGGCGAGCCGTTCGAGGTCAGCGGGCTGGTCTACAACTTCATGAGCAAGCCGGTCGACCCCGTGGATGTGCGTTTCTCGGACGAAAAGCTGACTGCCCTTTCCGAGTTCGACATCGAAGAACTCGATCGTGCCGACTTCGGCACCGGCAACCAGAAAGCGGTTCAGGCGTTTCGAGTGACGGCGAAGGTGCAAGCCGGGCTGCCGCAAGGCAACATTTCGCAAAACCTGGTCTTCGGGTTCAACATGGCTCAGCCCGATGACGAATCGGATTCCGAAACTAGCCAGGAAACCAAAGACGACGACGCCGGTGATGAGGAGCTGTCTGCGACCGATTCGAAGTTGTATGCGTCGATTCCAGTCAAGGGACGCATCGTCGGTGCACTGCGGATGCTGGAAAGCAGCAAGCTGACTCAGGTCGGCACCGAATTCATTTACGATTTCGGGCGAATTGGTCCAGATGACTCGTTGATCGCAAAAACGTTTGTTGTTCTAAAGGGCGAAGAGCGTGACAATACGACTTTGACGGTTGGGAAGATTAAGCCCGAAGGGGTAGTTCGGGCAGAGTTGGGCGAACCGAAGAGTCGCGGATCGATGGTTTTGTATCCGCTGAAGATCGAATTAGTGCCCAGTGACAAGACGATTTCACGTCTCGGTAAAGATAAGGGTGACTACGGTTCGATATGGATTGAGTCGGACAATCCGAAAGCATCGCGTATGCGGGTTGTGCTTAAGTTTGCTATCGAAGGTCGCTAGCAATCCGGGGGGCGTAAAGACAGGTTTGGGTCGCAATGTTTGAAATGAATTTCTGGTCTGGCGACTCCTTTCTTGCAACGCCGGAGGATCGTCCGGCGCAGTCGGATCTGCCGTCGATCACGCCCGGTCGTCGGGAAGTGGCGGTCGCGCTCAGCTTGCGCCTGCGGTCGATGATCGTCACCGGCATGGCCGGTCTGGCCATCGTTGGATGTGCGCCTGCGGATCCCGCTGCATCGCGGAACCAAGAACTGGCTGTTGGGATGCCGACCGGTCAGTCCGCCGATCCAGGTGTGCTGACGGACACCGAAATCCAACCACCGCCGCTATTGGGCGTTGCCGGGACTCCCGCCCAAATGGTTTCCATCCGAATGGGGGAAGCGACCAATCGGGTACAGTGGAGCGACCAATCGTCGGCGCCCGCTGTCGATTCCTTTCGGATCGCGCAGGCGACTGTCATTCAGCAACCACCGCGTCAGCCCGAGTTGATTCCAACGCCCAAGGGAGAGCTGGATTCGAAAGACAAAAAGCCGGCCGATCCATCGACGCCGCCAAGTCTGGACCCCAGCAAACCCAATCCCAAGGATTCGCCTTCGCCGCAGGACCCTTCGACGGAAGATCAGAACAGTCCACCAAGAATGGAAAACGGTTCGCCAAGTTTGGCGGGACCGGATGCGGGATCGGCTTCCGACGCCGGTGATTCGCAGCCCACGGGTGTCGACTTGGACCCCGCATTTCCTGGCATGGCGGGTGGCCCGGAAGATTACCGCACCTGGGACACGCCCGGGCTAACGCTGGTCTTCAGCGGGCAACAGCATGGTTACATCGAACCGTGTGGATGTACCGGATTGGATCGTCAAAAAGGCGGCGTCGCCCGACGCTATACCTTCATCGATTCACTTGCCAAGAAGGGTTGGCCGTTGCTGCCGATGGATGCCGGCAATCAAGTCCGCCGCTATGGACGTCAGGCTGCGATCAAGCTGCAGCAATCCGTTCGTGCCTTGAACGAAATGGGATACGAAGCGGTCGGTTTCGGCCCCGATGACGTTCGATTGGGCGTGGGGGATCTGTTGGTTTTGGCGGCCGAACAAGAAATCTTTGTGTCGGCCAATGTCGTTCTGTTCGACCCCGAATATGTGCCCAAGACCAAGCTGATCGAAAAGAACGGTTGGAAAATCGGTGTGACCAGTATTCTGGATCCCGAATCGTTAGAGGTTCCGCCCGACGATTCCTTGTTGGTCAATGATCCCGAAAAATCGGCGAAGGAAGCGGCCAGCGAGCTAGCCGGCAAGTCGCCTGATTTCAGCGTGCTGTTGTACTTTGGCAAAGAAGAATCCGCGAAAGAACTGGTCCGGAAAGTTGGCGGGTTCGATCTGATTGTCGTGGCCGGCGGTTACGGTGAACCGACCTATCAGGCCGAGTCGATTGATGGTTCCAAAACGCGAATCATTGTTACCGGAGACAAAGGGATGTACGCCGGGCTAATCGGTTTGTACGCCGACAAGCCCATGAAGTACGCTCGCGTCCCTTTGACTCATGAATTCGGCGACGCACCCGAGATGCGTGCGGTGATGAAGGACTATCAAGACCAACTGCGTGATTTGGGGTTGGGCGAATTGGGGCTGCTGCCGCCGATCAAACATTCATCCAATCAACAGTTCGTGGGCAGCGAAGCGTGTGGCAAATGCCACACGACGGCTTACGAAATTTGGGAAAGTTCGGCCCATGCCGAAGCGACCGAACACTTGGTGCATCCGCCTGCCGAACGTAGTGATATTTCCAGGCACTTCGACCCGGAATGCATCAGTTGTCACGTGACCGGGTGGAATCCCCAAGAATACTATCCCTACGAATCGGGGTATCTGTCGCTGGCCCAAACACCGCATCTGACTGGCAACGGTTGCGAGAACTGTCACGGTCCGGGTGCCGCACACGCTGCGGCCGAAGCGGATGGTTCGACCGCGGCGGCGACGCTGCGTGACGAACTGCGACGGTCGATGCAATTGCCTTTGGAAAAGGCTCGTGAAAAATGCATGTCCTGTCACGATTTGGACAACAGCCCCGACTTTCACCAACCCGATGCGTTCGAAGACATCTATTGGCCCGAGGTCGAGCACTACGGTGTCGATTGAGGACCGCGTGCAAACGGCCAGTGATGTTGGCGCATAAAAAAAGGCGAGGCCGATCCCGAAGGACCGACCACGCCTCGCACGGGGGGACGCTTTATATCTGGGTGTTGTTCAAGCTGTCGTTTGCGTCTCCCTGACACACACAAGACTAGTCCGACGTTGGTCCCCAGGACGTCCTTCTTGGCTCGTATTGACCGCTTTGGCCGAACCAATGCCCCGTCCGGTTAACTAGTAACGGTCGTACGGGTTGTGATGAAACGGTGCTGGTTGACGGCACTCGGTGGCGTCGCTTGGTGGCGTCGCTTGGTGGCGTCACTGAACCTTGGTTTCTCCTTTCCCGATTCCCGTAGCCCGCACGGATCCATGAATTCAACCATCAGTTTGCCCGAGCCGCTGGACGTGATCGCGGTCGGGGCTCATCCCGACGATGTCGAAATTGCTTGCGGCGGCACATTGGCCAAATTGGTCGATCAGGGTTACCGGGTTGGCATCATCGATCTGACCGACGGAGAGCCCACACCCAATAGTCCAGGGCCACAGGCACGGCTGCAAGAAGCAGAGTCCGCGGCGGCCGCCTTGGGAGTTCACCAGCGGATTCAATTGCAATTGACCAATCGCCGTCTGTTTGACGGTTTTGACCAACGGGTTGCACTAGCACGCGAATTTCGTCGTTGGCGTCCAACGATGGTGATCGGGTTTGGCGACAAGACGCCGATGGCATCCCCCGATCACTGGCAAGCGATGCAGATTACCGATGGCGCGATCTTCTATAGTCGGTTGACCAAATGGGATGACTATTTTGATCAGCTGCCGGTGCACAGCGTTTCGCGGCACATGTACTTTCGGTTGGCGGTCGAATCGGACCTGATCCCAGGGTTGTCGCATCACGTTGTCGTTGACGTCAGTGACACGATCGAACGAAAGATCGAATCGATCCGTTGCTATGCCAGCCAGTTCGATCACAAACCGGCGATCTTTGACCGGGTCCGTGCGGCCGCTACGGTGACGGGGGCTTCGGCCGGGGTTGCCGCCGGGGAGTCCTTTGCGGCGGCCAAGCCCTACGCGGTCAACGATCTGATGGCGACCGTTGGTGGGAAATAGACCCCTGCAGCGTCGCTGAAGAGAATGACGTTCAATTTCAGCGTGGTAGAGATCACGGACGGGGACACCGTCTTTTGGATCACTCCTCGTCGGCCATCATTTCGTCAGTGATGTTCAGATTCGTGCTGACATTCTGGATGTCATCGTGATCGTCAAGCTGTTCCAGCAACCGCAGAACCTTGCGGCCATCGGCAGCGTCCAGGTCGATGTTCGTCTGTGGCAGTCGAGTGATTTCGCTGATTTCGGGAGTCAGTTCAGCGGCCTCGAAAGCGTCGGCCAAGCCTTGATAGTTTTCAGGCGGGCAGGTGACTTGAAACTTGCCGTCGTCGATCGGCTCGACATCTTCGCCGCCGTTTTCCAAGGCAATCTCAGTGACCTTTTCTTCGCCGGCTTCGGCGGGCAGCACGAACAGGCCTTTGCGTTCAAACAGGTAGGCCACGCATCCGGTCTTTCCTAGGTCGCCACCGAGTTTGGAGAAGATCGTTTTCAGTTCGGGGCCGGTGCGATTGCGGTTGTCGGTCATGACTTCGCACATCACGGCGACACCGCCGGGGCCGTAGCCTTCGTAGGTCAGTTCTTCGACTTCGTTGCCAGCCAATTCGCCGGTACCGCGTTTGATGGCCCGTTCGATATTGTCTTTGGGCATGCTGACCGCTTTGGCGTCGTCGATCGCCTTGCGAAGTCGCAAATTGGCATCCGGGTCACCGCCGCCGCTCTTGGCTGCAACGATGATGGCCTTGCTTAGTTTGCTCCACAACTTACCTCGAGCAGCATCCACACGACCTTTTCGGTGTTGGATGTTGGCCCACTTTGAATGTCCTGCCATGACGCTTGCCGCTAAACGGGTAACGGGGGTGACTGATGAAGATATCGATCGATGATGGATGGCTGACGTTGCCGCAGACGTCGATGGGGTTCCGCGCCGGATCGTGTGCGAATCTTGTTCGGATTTGCAACGTCGGGCCCAACCGGGTTATCGAGGTTTGCTTTTGGTCAGCTTGCGATTGTCAGATTTCTTCGACGAGGTCTTGCCCTTGGCGGGTTCCGCCTTGCTGGCCGACTTTTTGGTCGAAGGTTTCTTGGTTTCTTTTTTTGCCGCGTCCTTGGGGGCCTCGGCCTTGGCGGGCGTCGACTTTTTGCTAACCGGTTTTTTTGCCGGTTTGGCCGATTCTTTTGCCGCCTTGGGGGCTACCGACTTTTTCGACGAAGCCGATTTTTGTGCGTCTTCGGGTTCCGCCGGGGCAGGGGTTGGCGGCGCGACGGGTTTCTTAGCAGCCGCTTTCTTGGCGGGCTTTTTTTTCGGCGACGTCAGTGCTTCTTGTTCGGCGACCTTCGCGGCTTCGACGGCTTCGGCCTTTTCTTGGGTCTTTCGTTTGACAACCCGTTTCTTTGCCGCCTTCTTGCTTGCCATCCATTCGTCCAGCCGATCGCCGGATCCCTTGGACACCGATTCCAGCACGGTGCGGGCAGTCTTATCTTTCAGGTTCTTGTTCAGAGCCACCGCACACTGGTGCAGCAGTCCAGCGAATTCGATGCCCTTGCTTTTGGGAATGGCGCGTTCCAGACCGGGCACTTTGCCGGACATCGCTTCGGGTTGGGATGCGATTTCGGTCGCCAGCATGATCACCATTGCCGAATAATCGATGGGGATCGCATGCCCGGCCAAACCATGTTGGACGGTGTAGTTCAGCACGAACGGGGTCATGCCTGGCATCTTTTCGAATTTGCCAACGGCTTTGCCCAGGTTTTCTTTTTTCAGGTGATCCAGGTCGAAGGTATAGAACTCTTCGAAGATCGATTGCAGGTTGCTTTTCAGCCGACCGGCAGCCTTGGGGGCGTCGGGCAAACGCGAAAGCACCTGTGTCAGTTCGGTCACCGAGGTGACGCGGACTTCATTCCAATCAAAGAACTCTTGTTCGCACTTCGCCATGCCTTCGTCGGCCAGGTCGGCGGGGGCATCTTGCAGCAGTGATGCGTACAGCAAGTGTTCCAACAGCGGTCGCGTCGGCTGAGCCGGCAACGCTGTGTAATGCTTTTTGAGGGCGGTTTGCAATTTGCCGATCAGGCTGGCACGGTTGCTTGCAGACATCTTGGTGCAGGTCGTTGAGTGAGGGTGGCTGTTAGTGAAGCGGCTGCGTTGCGCGGTGCGGCTAGGTCAGCGCGCCGCGGGGGCAGCTCTTCTGGTAGGACCAGGAAAGGTTCGTTGGTTCGGTCCATCAAGTTTCGTATCGATTTGCCGCAACGTCCGTGCTTGGCCAATGTTCAGGATTCGTCTTCGTTGGACGAGGCGTCATCGTCGTTGGATTCGACATCCATTTCGGTGTCCGTCTCCGGCGCCGATTCGTCTTCCTCGATCCCATCGCGTTCGCGTTTGATCTTTTCCAAGATCTCGACGACGGCCATCGACTGTTGGACGCCCTTGTCGACTTTGAACTGCAAACGTGGCGTGTATCGAGTATCGATCCGATTGGCGATCTTACTCTGCAAAAATCCGGCTGCATTCTGCAGTCCGCGCAAACTCAGCTGCTGGGCCGCTTCGTCGCCCATGATGCTGACCATCACAACGGCTTCCCGCATGTCCGGAGTGACTTTCACACCGACCACGGTAACGTCACGGACACGTGGGTCTCGCATCTCGGTCAAGATGGATGACGCAACGACCTCACGAATCGCCTCGGCGGCTTTCAACAAACGGCGACTGGACACAGAAGGGTTGACTCGGGGTTATCAGGAAACTGCTATCTGGACAAACAATTCACCAACGATCCAAGCAGGGTCACGCCAGTGATTTTGGGGCTCGCGGAAACGCCGATCGATCCATCATCGGGCATCCACGCAGACACCGCAGGGGTGATCGAAGTGCCGTTGGTGACGAAATGGCCGAATCAACCCGATGCGGGTGGATTCGGCTTTCGTGCCGCTTCGGCACTCGATTCAAGCCGACAACTGGATCAATCCAATGTTCGGGCAACTTCTTCGATTCGATAAGCTTCCAGAACATCGTCTTGTTTGATGTCGTTGAAACCTTGCAAACGAATACCGCACTCCATGCCGCGAGGAACTTCCTTGGCGTCGTCCTTGATCCGTTTCAGCGAATCGAGTGGATAGTCGCCGATGACTCGACCGTCACGGGTGACGCGAATACGGCAACCGCGTTGGATCAAACCTTGGACCACATAGCAACCGGCGATCGTGCCGACACGGCTGATGCTGAAGACCTGTTTGACGACCGCACGTCCGAGTTCGACGACACGTTCTTCCGGTTTCAGGCGACCTTCGATCATTTCCCGAATCTCGTCGGTCAACTTATAGATCACGCTGTAACGCCGAATTTCGACACCGCGTTCGTCTGCCATCGCACGTGCTTGTTCGTCGGGGACGACGTTGAAGGCGGCGATCACAGCATCGGAAGCCGAAGCCAGAGTAACGTCGGCTAGCGAAACGCCACCGACGCTCTTCTGCAGCACTCGGATCTCGACCTCGGGGTGGTCCAGCTTGGTCAGTTCTTTTTCGATCGCTTCGAGCGAACCCTTCACATCGGCACGGATGATCATGTTCAAGCGAACCTTGTCGGCTTGAACACCGATGGTTCCGTCCTGAAGCATCTCTTGGAAGTTTTCGAACGAAACCTTCGTGCTGATGCCAGAGAGCGATTCTTGGCTGCTGGCGTGTGCCCGCGTTTGGGCGATTTCACGAGCCTTGGTGATGTCATCAAGAACGTGGAACCGTTCGCCGGCACCCGGTGCTTCGTCGAAGCCCATCACGCTGACTGGCGTGCTGGGGCCCGCTTCGGTCATCGGTTCGTTGTTCAATGTGCTGTTCATCGCTCGGACGCGTCCGTGGGCCGATCCGCAAACCAGCACGTCGCCGACACGCAGTGTGCCGTTTTGGACAACCAACTTGGCAACCACACCGCGGTCGCCTTGTTGTTCCGATTCGATACAGACGCCCATCGCTTCGCGATTGGGGTTGGCCGAGTATTCATTCAGCTCGGCAACCGTCAGCAGGGTTTCCAGCAGTTCGTCCATCCCGGTGCCCTTGGTGGCACTGGTTCGGACAACTTCGACGTCACCGCCCCATTCGCTAGGCGTCAATTGATGTTCGGTCAATTGAGTCAGGATGCGGTTCTCGTCGACGCCTTCCAAGTCAATCTTGTTCAGTGCAACGACGATCGGCACTCCGGCCGCCTTGGCATGGCTGATCGCTTCGGCAGTTTGCGGCATGATGCCGTCGTCGGCAGCGACCACCAAAACGGCGATGTCGGTGACGTTTGCACCACGAGCACGCATTTCGGTAAATGCTTCGTGACCAGGTGTATCGACGAAGGTGATCTTTCGACCGTCTTTGTCGATTTCGTAGGCACGAATGTGTTGGGTGATCCCGCCGGCTTCGCCTTTGACGACGTTGATGCCGATCAGGTAATCCAACAAACTTGTTTTGCCGTGATCGACGTGACCGAGGAAGGTCACGATCGGGGCACGTGGGACCAGAGTTTCGGCACCGTCTTCGCGATCTTCGAGTTCGGAGATCAGCGAATCTTCAAGCGTTTCGGTCGCCTTCAGCTCGATCGTCAGTTCCATCTCGGCGGCGACCGCTTCGGCCGACTCCAGATCCAACTGCGAGTTGATGTTCACACCACCTTGCAATCCCATCTGCATCATTGTGCCGAGGACTTTACCGACGGAAACGCCGGCTGCTTCGGAGAACGATCGGATGGTGCATGGCAGTTCCAGCACGACGGCATCTTTACGTGGTGCCGCGGTGTTGATGTTTTTGCGGCGTGACCCACGGTTGGATCGGTATTGTCGCGAGCGGTCAAAAGAACCGTCCATCGAAACGCGGCCGCGTGATTTGCCACGTCCCCGTTCGGCTCGCGGGCTGGCCATTCCGGCCAATCCCTTCTTGCGAGGCTTCTCTTCTTCTTCTTTGACCGTGCCGCGTTTCTTTTCGCCGGTGAAGCCAGCGAGTCCGCTGCCGCGTTTGGCTGCTCGCTTCTTTTCGTCGTCTTCTTTGGCCAGTTGTTCTAGCGGGGCACGCATCCCTTGGCGGTGACCAGCGATCGCGTCCGGGCTAAGTTTGACGTCCGGCTTTTGTGCCTTGGGTTCGCCGCTGGCGGCTTTCGGCACGGCCTGTTCGCTGACTTCGGGCAGCGAGGCCATCTTGACGTTGATGCGTGGTTCGCGTCGCTTGGCTTTGGCCGCGTCGTTGGGCTTTTTATCGCCACTGGCAGCAGGCCGGTCCAACGAGCGGACCTTATTGGATCCGACGGTCGGGTCGCGCCGAATCGGTGCTACCGCTTCGGTGGGTGACGATGTTCCCTTGCGAGCCGCCATGCGACTTGCGATCCGGCTAGCGAAACCTGGTTTCTTACCAGCCGGTGCTTCAGGAGCTTTCGGCGCGGTAGGTGCAGGCCGCTGTGGGGTCGGCGAATCGGGCTTCTTGG
Source organism: Rubripirellula lacrimiformis (assembly GCF_007741535.1). Taxonomy (NCBI): domain Bacteria; kingdom Pseudomonadati; phylum Planctomycetota; class Planctomycetia; order Pirellulales; family Pirellulaceae; genus Rubripirellula; species Rubripirellula lacrimiformis. The sequence goes on along the minus strand of NZ_CP036525.1, from coordinate 6,739,265 downwards.
CCATGGCCGCTGCGGTACGTTCGGCAGACATGGGCTGAGCCGGCCGCTGGGGTGCCGCAGGCTTGGCAAGCGGCGCAGGTTTGGATTCGGTTTTCGCCACGGTCGGAGTTTCGGCGACCGGTGGTTCAGCGTCAGCCTTGGCGGCTGGTGCTTCCGGCGCTTTGGCAACCGGTTCAGGCTGAACCTGGGGCGTTTCTTCGACCGCTGGCTTGGTCGGTGCAGGAGCAGGATCGCTCTTGGGCCCCGAGTCGCTTTTAGCGCTGGTGGGCCGCGATCGCGATCGTCCGACGTTGATCGCAACCGGCTTGCGTTCCGCTGGGACAACAGAGTCGCGGACGGCGCCCATGGGTGCCGGTGCAGCAGAAGCTCTCGGCGCAGCCGGCTTGGCAGCGGCACCTGCGAGGTGTTCTCGGACTCGGGTTGTTTCGTCGTCGGTCAAACTGGCCAAGGCGGAACCCTTTCCGGTAATCCCAACCTTCTTAACGATGTCAACCAGCTCTTTGCTGTCGAGGTTCAGTTCTTTTGCGAGCGCGTAAATGCGTGCGGGCACGGGGTGAAAATCCTGTCGATTCGATTGGGAACCCGCCACGCTTGCGTTGTGTTTTGTTGCGTGAGTGCGGGGGGTGCTCGACCGTGCTTCCCCATACCATCACGTGGTATCGGGTCGGGCCGGGCTGCGCGGGGCCGGGTTCAGAAAATTTGGGTGGGTCACATAAACCTATTCCTCCATCGCCAGTGACTAGTCTACAGGCAAATCTGCCTTGAAAACCAGCCTCAGCGGGAATCCTACAACGACACTCCGGAACCGCGCCGGGTTCAACGTCTCAGTACAATAGCGAAAAAGTGCGTCCACGAAGAGGTCTAGAAACCAACTTTGTGTCGGAACGTAGCAACTTTTCCGCTCGGACGGGATCGCCAGAGGGTTGCCTGAGCAGAACGTTAGCTCTTTTCGGACGACGCGGACTCGGTTTCAGCGTCCGATGAATCGGCTGCTGATGCGTCTTGGTTGTCGGCGGTTGGAGGTTCGGTTTCCGAGGAATCTGTGCCCTCGGTGGAGGGGGTGGCTGCTTCGGCCGATTCCGCTACGGGATCTGATTCAGCCGCTTCGGCGACCGCATCGGTTGCAGATTCGGCCTCAGGGTCAGCTGCCGCTTCCGCCGCTTCGGCTTCCGGAGCCGCTTCTTCAGTCGCCGCTGCTTCCGGTGCAGGTGTTTCCGGTGCAGGTGTTTTCGGTTCCGCGATTCCGGCAGCCTCGGCTTCTTTCTGCAGTTGTTCTCGTTCGCGTCGGTTGCGTCGTTCGTCCGCAGCAGCCTGTTCGGCTTCCTGCCCCATTTGTTCGGCGACTTCGACGATATGGTCAACCTGTTCGGCAGTCAGCCCGCTCATTTCCATGAACTGGTCCGGTTCGATCACCGACAAGTCGTCATAGGATAGGTATCCTTGTTCGACCAATGCTTGTGCGATTTCTTCGGTGACACCGTCGATTTGGCTGAATCCGGCAACGGCGCGTTCGATCTGTTCTTCCAGTTCGCCGCCGGTCATGATTTCGATATCCCACCCGCAAAGCTTGCTGCCCAGGCGGACGTTCTGGCCACGGCGGCCGATGGCGAGCGAAAGTTGGTCTTCTTGGACCAGCACGATCGCGCGGCCGATCATGTCGCACAGCAACACCTGTTCGACTTCGGCGGGTTGCAGGGCGTTGGGAATCAGGATTTCCGGATCGTCGCTGTACCGCACCACGTCGATGTGTTCGCCCGCAAGTTCTTCGCGAACGGCCTTGATTCGGCTGCCGCGGTAACCAACGCAAACGGCGATGGGGTCGACTTGGGTGTCGACGCTGCTGACGGCAACCTTGCTTCGATATCCAGGTTCGCGGCTGATGGATCGGATCGCGATGATCTCTTCGCCCAGCTCGGGGATTTCCTGTTCGAACAAACGTTGGACGAGTTGGGGGCGGGTTCGGCTAAGCACCACGCGGACGCGGTTGCCGGTTGCCCGGACTTCGAACACGACGGCTCGGACGCGTTCGCCGGCATGCAGGGTTTCGCCAGGGATCTGTTCGCTGCGTGGCAGGATGGCTTCGACGTTGCCCAGATTGACCGTCGCGACGCCGCCGTCGGCGCGGCCGATAATGCCGCTGACAATTTCACCGATCTGCTCGCGATACTCGATCATCAACGAGTCGCGTTCGGCTTCTTTGACCTTTTGGATGATGACTTGTTTAGCGGTCTGGGCACCGATTCGACCGATTTGGTCATCGCCCAGCGTCTCGCCTTCCAAGGTCGCGTTGATTTTTCCGTTCTCGCGATCCAGCTGAACAATGATGTCCGCTTCTTCGCCGTACTGACGCTTCGCAGCCGTTTGCAGTGCCGATTCGATCGCCAAAAACACCAACTCTTTGTCAATGTTTTTCTCGCGATGGAGCGAGTCGACGTAGCGGAGGATGTCTTGTGGATTCATGGCCGAAGCTGCTGAAAATCGGTGTAAAAAAGTCTTCGAATAGCGACCCTACAAAAAAACGGCCCGAACCTTTTGGGCCCGGGCAATCGTTTGCTCGTCGTTCACCCAAGACTATCGATCGGTGTCCCAAGTGTCAACTAAGAACGACGGTCGGGCACGAACAAACGTTTCCGCAGACAGCACTCCGACGGTAGGAACAGACACGCGAACGCTGAGTCGAGCCAGGTTGGGGCCTGCCAATCGGCTGGCCAACGCATCGACCGGGATCGTCCGGTCGCGGCTGTTGGTGAATGAATCGAATCGGCCATAGCCAGACCATCGCGATGCGGGGGAAACAAAACTGACCGCCGCCGGTGATGCGAAAACAGCCGTCGCTGGGGTGACGAAACCTTGCAATGCCGATCGCGTCGTCAAGGCGGATCTTCGGACCCGTTGGGGGGCATGCCATCCCAAACGATTCTCTTCACTGTTCTTGGTTGGCAGGCGAGCACTGGCAACGCCGGTGGCATCAAATTGAAGTGGCACTGTCCATTTCAATGTCGTCTCGCGAGTGACCAGTTCAAACTGGGCTCGTGCTTCGGCAACCACGACTTCATCGAATCGGTTTCGCAGCACAACGCGAACTCGCCAACCGTCGGGACCCGCGTCGGCATCGAAGTTGGCCAAGTCCCCAGACAATTCTGCGTACTGCGGACGGTAAACGTCGTTGGGGATCGGCAGGGTGTGGGGCAATCTGGCTGCGGGCACAAAATAGGTTTCACCGTCCAATTGGATTGGAACGTGTGGCGCCTGCGGACCTGCGACCGTGGTGGCCAAAGTCGACGCGTCGCATTCGTTGCAACCGGCAATCGGATGGTCGGCCGACGCGCGATCGGCGAACCAGATGATGGCGACGGTAAAGATAACGATCAGAACGGGGCGATGTTCGGAACGTTTGCCAGGCTGTGATGACGATCCGCTTGCGCGGGCTGAAGACGTCGGGGCGGTGGATGGATTGCTGTCCCGATGGGGGTGTTGTTCGTTTGGCATCAGATTCCTCGGTCTCAGGCTGGCTGGCATGGCGACATTCCAGGTGCCGTTGGCGACGACACCCAGCCTGTCGAACTACGCAAAGGTCAGGCCAGTGGCGGCCGGGGAAGTTGCTGGTTCCTCGGTTTGCCATCGCGAGGATTGCTGTGCGAATCAGCCACGATGTCGCGGCGGTCCGCGGCCAGTCGGCGATGGATTGCCGCGATCCAGGGCATATCGTGAGGTTGGCGGCCGGCGAATCGAATGATCGACCGTCGATGTTTGCCGCCGACTGGCCGGTCTGGGCCACGCTTTGAATTTCGTGAACCGGCTATCGCCTTTGCAGCGGCGTGTCGCAACCACGCCACATGACCGATTCGGTAGGGCATCGCTTGATGCGTCCGAGCAACATCGATTGGTCTGACTGCCATCGAAAGTGACGCCGTCAGTTGCGAACTACGTCGACAACTCGCTGCAAACCTCAACGGAAGTTCCGGTTGTGTTGAATCTCACGACAGGGGGCCCCCAATGGTGTGGGGAAAAGTATCGGAAAAAGCCGTTTAGGCAGCCGTGCGCAAGAAGTCGCATCGTAGGGTTCCGTAGAGAAGGCTGAGCCAAGCAACTGCAAGGCTTCGTCAGGGGCATTCCTTCGTCCTCCTCATCGTTGTTCGTGATGCCGCTGGGTATCCGCCGGCGGCGGTGTGTAGCACTAACCAACAAGACTGATAGATCCGTTATGAATCGTAAATCCCGCAAAGGCTTTTCGCTTATTGAGCTGGTGATCGTAGTTCTGATTCTGGGAATCATTGCTGCCGTTGCCGCGCCTCGAATGTTTGATACCGCTTCGACCGCCGAAGAAAACACCACTCGCCAACAGCTGGCTGTGATGCGCAATGCGATCGAAATGTATCGCGCTCGAAATGCAGCGTATCCAACTGACTTGACGGTTGCCATGAGCGAAATGCTAAACGGTTCGTTCCCGGTACCCATGGTCGGCACCGCTCGAAACAAACCAGGGGTTCACTACGATGCGACAACGACGGACGTCGATGCTGCGGTGGACGTCGGTGTCGATGCCGGTTGGGCCTACAAGGCACACAACGGATCGCTGCGTCTGAACGTCGCCGACGCCACGTTGGGTTCCGACTGGTAGACCAACCAACGCTTTGACGACTGCTTGCTTCTCTATCTCTTGATGACGATTTCTGTTTCCAACGCCTTCCAACGTTAAAGATTATGAACGTCTCTGCAACGACCGTACTGATTGCTGAAGACGATCCCGTCTTTCGACGAGTTTTGACCTTTACGATCGCGCGCACCGGACTGGCTGTCGAGGCCGTCTGTGATGGCGCTGCGGCGTTTGATCGACTGAAAAAGGGAGGCATCGATTTCCTGATCACCGATCACCAGATGCCCATTTGCAGCGGACTGGAACTGTTGCAGCGAATTGTCGATGACAAATCGATCGGCAAAATCCCGACCGTCTTATGCACAGCCAAGGGTTTGGAACTGGATACCCAGGGGCTGAAAAAGAAATTCGACTTGGTCGAAGTCATGCACAAACCGTTCAGTCCACGACGTCTCAGCGATCTGATCACCTCTGCGGTGGAAGCCATTCGCCAGGACGTGAAAGAATCGTCCCACATCCCGCTGGGCATCGCATCGGTGCACGGCAACTCCGGAGTTCACACGAATGCCTGATGCGATTCAGATGATCGCGGGGCGATCGGGGGAAACGAGTATCGGTGGCGAACAAGCGGTGTCATCCAAAAAACGCCGCGCCGGATCTTATCCGTTGTCGACGACGCGAGTCGGTTTGGCATCTTTGGCTGTTTCGATTTGCGTGCTGGTCTGCACGTTTGCGGCAAGCGTCTTTCCGGTTCAGACATCGGTCCATTCGATGCTGTGGATCACCGCGCTGGCAGCGTGCTGCGTTGGCGGCTTGGTCGCCATGGGATCGATTCGGACTTTGCGGACGATCGAAACGGAACTGCGCCGCTGTCAAAACGATGTGGGGTCGACGGATGTGCGTTTGGTCCGTCCCGTGATCGGCAGCGACCCGATCGCCGACGGTTGGAACGGATTGCTTGATTCCTTGAAATCCAATGCGGCTGCGGTCGATGATCGATCGTCGCGTCCACCTGCGACGCTTGACCGCGAAGCGATAACGTTGGCCCGCGCCATGCGTGGATTGCCGACCGCGTGGGTGGTTACCGACATCAACGGTCTGATCCGATTTGTGGGGCCCGTTGCATGCGGGCTGCTGCAGCTTGACGAAAGCAAAGATCATACTGACGTCGATTTGCTGGGCTTGTTAGCCTTGCGCGGCGGGCCCTCGGGAACCGATGACCCATCCGAGCCGGAAACGTCCAGTGATCAGAGTGCCGAAGATGCGGCCGCCGACCAAGTCGATATCGAACGGTTGCTTGGTCCGATTCGAATGGTGCATTGTCGTCGTGTGCTAAAACGGGCTGCCGAACCTATCCAGTTGCGGATCACGCGATCGCGTTTGACCGGACGAAGCGGTGACGTCGATGGGCTGGCCTGGGTGCTGGCGGACGTCACCCAGCAGTCGCTGGCGACCGAAGCGCGGGACCAGTTCCTGATGACAGCGACGCACGAACTGCGAACACCCCTTAGCAATCTGCAGGCCTATGCCGAGATGCTGGTGGCCGCTGAGGAAATGGAAGTCGACCAACAAAAAGATTTTTGCAATATCATCAACAGCGAAGCCAACCGATTGGGCCGACTGGTTGATCAATTGTTGACGGTCAGCCAGATGGAAGCCGGTTCGATGGTTGCCAATCGTCATGAGTTGGAATTGTTGCCGCTGATCCATTTGGCAGCCGAACAAGTCGAAGCCCATGCGGTCAAGAAGTCCATCGCGATCTCGACCCGAATCCTTGCCAAGTCACCGATCTGCCTTGCCGATCGCGACAAACTGCAAGCGGCCTTGGTCAACCTGGTCGGCAACGCTGTGAAGTACACCCCCGAAGGTGGCGAAGTGGTGCTGCGACTGGCTGCCGATGATCGTTGGATTCGAATTGATGTCGAGGACAACGGACCTGGAATTCCCGAAGACGAACAAGAGAAAGTGTTCGAGAAGTTCTATCGATGTGTCGGTACACGCGAAGCGGTCGAGCAAGGCAACGGATTGGGATTGGCATTTGCACGTGAAATCGCGCGACTGCACGGCGGCGATCTTGAACTTCGCAGCTCCGTTGGCGAAGGCTGTGTGTTCACGCTGCGTTTGCCCGTCATGAATCGGTCCGCCATCACGATCTAGTTGGATCGTGTTCAGCGGCATCTTTGATCGCGGTTCTGCACGGAATCGTCCTGGGCCGAGGCTGCCCCACGTGCTCTCTCGAAGAACCCGGTCGGGTTCGCGAAACGCATGCTAACCTTGGATAGCGACACGTCGTCGCGAACTTCACGCAATTCAAATCAGTCACCCAGTGCAGGAGGTGGAAACGATGGCTCGAATCGAAAGACATGGCGCGGTCATCGCAATTCGCCCGACGGACCCGGTCCGCGCTGAATCGATCGCCAGTTTGAATGAAATGGTGCGTCCGTTGCTGGTCGGTGGTGTTCCCGATGTCATCATTGACCTGTCGGAAACGCCGTTGATCGATGGTGCCGGATTGGAATGGATTCTTTCGCTTGACGAAGACTGTTGCCGGCGTGGCGGTTGCGTTCGATTGTGTTCGGCGAACGAACTTAGCAACGACATTCTGCGGATCACCAGTGTGGGTTCGACGGTCCAGCGATTCTCTGATTTAACCGCTGCTCTTGGGAGCTTTGCCTGATGCTTTGCCAGCCAGCCATCGAAACCGCGGATGACTTCGCCGCCGCGATCGCGCTTCCCGCGTCCCGTTCCCACCTGCGCATTCGCAAACAGGGAGCCTTGTTAGGGGAACGGTTGATCGAAGCCGGTCTACTGCGGCCCGATCAATTGGAATCGGCCTTGGAACACCAAAAGGTCGAAACCGAACGCATGCGACTGCAGGCTGAAGCCGACGGGACCCAGCGATCCAAACGCGGTCGTTTCAAACGTCTTGGCGAAGTCATTACCGAACTAGGGTTGGTCGACGAAGGCGACTTGATTCCGCACCTTGGCGAACAGTTGGGTGTGGAAGGTGTGCGGCTGCGCGAAGGTTTGATCGACCCGTTGGCGGTCGGTCTAGTGCCTCGTGACGAAGCCGAACGTCTGCGTGCACTGCCGCTGATGCGAGTCCGCGACGAACTGACCGTCGCCATGGCGGACCCGCATGATTTGTCGGCGATCGATTCGCTAGCCCGAATCAGTGGATGTCGAATCCGGCCCGTTTTTACATTAGCCGCCAGCATCGACCGATTGTTACCTCGTTGTTACGAGGATGACTTTGCCGTTGACTCGGTGACAGCCGACCTGGATGTCGAACAACTTGACTTTGATGCGGAAACCATCGACCTGGACCTGTCGGGGTCGATTCAGTTGGCCGAGGGCAGCCCCGTCATCAACCTGGTCAACTATGCGATCGTGCAGGCGATCGGCCAGGGCGCCAGCGATATTCACATCGAACCGGGTGCCAAGTGCACGTCGGTGCGTTTTCGGATCGATGGTGCCCTGCGCGAAGTGATGAAGCCACGCAAAGATCTGCACTCTGCGATCGTCTCTCGGATCAAGGTGATGGCAAAGCTTGACATCGCCGAGCATCGCCAGCCCCAGGACGGACGTTTGCATGTCCGTATGAATCGACGCGAGGTCGATCTTCGTGTTTCGACGCTGCCAACGGTGCTGGGCGAGAAAGTCGTGATGCGGGTACTGGATCGCCAAAGTGTGACGTTCGATTTGAACCGATTGGGGATGGCCGACGAATCGTTGGCAATTGCCAACCGGATGCTTCGCCGTCCGCACGGTTTGGTCTTGGTGACCGGTCCGACGGGCAGCGGGAAAACCACCACGCTGTATTCGGCAATCGAAATGATCAAAGGGGTCCAGCGGAATATCATCACGGTGGAAAACCCTGTCGAATATCAGTTGGAATTGATCAACCAAGTACAGGTTCAGTCCGATACCGGGATGTCTTTTGCCAAGGCGCTGCGCAGTATTTTGCGACAGGACCCTGACGTGATCATGGTCGGTGAAATTCGTGACCGCGAAACGGCCGAGACCGCGATCCAGGCTGCACTGACAGGTCACTTGGTGCTGAGTACTTTGCACACCAACGATAGCGCATCGGCCATCACCCGGTTGGTCGATATGGGGATCGAGCGATTCAAAATCTCCGCTGCATTGGTCGGTGTGATCGCACAGCGATTGGTTCGCAATCTTTGCCCGTCCTGTCGCGAAACCTATTATCCGTCGGCTCGGATCTTGTCGGATCTGCAGTTCCAAGGTGACACGCGACATCCCTTTGCCCAAAGTCGCGGTTGTTCCCAGTGTTTTGAATCTGGGTACCGAGGCCGGACCGGGATCTATGAAATGTTGGAATGCAATTCTTCGCTGCGAACGATGATCAACGACGATGCGAATTTGGACGATATCCGAGCCGCCCACCGAGGCCCGACGCTGTTGAGCGAAGGGTTGCGTTTGGCGGTCGATTCAGTGACTTCGTTGGATGAAGTCACTCGTGTCGCTCTGGTGGATTGATGTCTCGCCTTCGCTTGACCAACACGACCTTACAACACCGCTAATCATTCCCAACGCATTGCTGCTAGGCTTTCGATGTCTTCCGCCTTCGCCCCGTTTCAATTCACTCCACCGCCATCGGGAAACCAGCGGCAGGGGACGAGTGGACAGCCGGCGGTTAACCAAAACGCCGGTCGGCAGAAACCGACAAGCCCCAGCCCCGTCGGCCAGTCCGGCGGTGCCAAGGGTACGTCCGGCGGACGATCGAACCAGCCATCATCCGCCACGTCGATCGAAACCATCGATCGCGATTCGGATGCCCATACGCCTGTCTTGGCGAAACGCCGTGGTGCGAAGGTGCCCGCCGGTCGTGTGCTGCTGGTCGTCAATCAGTTGGCCGTGATGAGCCAGAACGGGATCGAAATCGCAGACGCGATCGATGCCGTCGCAAAGAACTGTACCGACGTCAAGCTTGCCAAGGCTTTGCAGGATATTCACGAGAGCGTCAATTCGGGGCACGCATTTTCGGAAGCGATGGCCATTCATGGTCATTGTTTTCCAACGACGCTGCCGCCGATGTTGGCCGCAGCGGAACGTTCCGGCGAAGTTCCCCGAACCCTGGGCAGAGTATGCGCCCGGATGCGTGGTGAATTGCAGATGCGGGGGACGATTGTCGGATCGCTTGTCTATCCCGCTATCTTGGTGTTCGCGTCGGTCGTGGTTTTGGCGGCGTTGATCCTGGGGGTCTTACCGCAGTTCAGCAAAGTTTTCGAATCGATGGGGAAACCGGTCCCGATCTACACCGAAGTGTTGTTGTCGTTCGGCGTCTTTTGTCGTCAATGGTGGTTGCTGATCATCCCATCGGTCATCGGCACGCTGGTGACGATGTGGATGTTGCGGACGCATCCCATCGTGGTGCGACCGCTAGGACGGTTTCTGATGTACGGTCCCCTGATTCGTGATGCCTATCGCCCGCTGCAGGCCGGACGCACTTTGCGGACGATTGCCGGGATGGTGCACGGTGGTGTGCCGATGTTGCAGTCGGTCCAGTTGTCTCAGCAGACCACGATGGACCCCTATTGGCAGGCTCTGTTGCGGCAGGTCGAACGCAACCTGATCGACGGTTTGCCGGCCAGTACCGCGCTATCGGAATGTGACTTCGTGCCGCCGGAAGCCGGCCAAATGATGGCGACGGCCGAGCGGACGGGGCGAGTCGCCGAAGTCCTGGAAGACATCGGAATGTTCTACGAAGAAGAAGCCGAACGGAAAATCAAGCGTTTGGTCGTTGCTTTGGAACCGGTCGTGATCTTGGTCATGGGGGTCGTCGTCGCTGGGATCGTGATGTCGATCATGCTTCCCATGCTGGACATTTCGACGATCAGCAAGCAATAAGGTACGAAGCCGTCGGTCGACGTCTTGGAACATCGCTGACTAGAATCTGAGATCGGACCGCGATGGACCCCATCGCGCCGATTGTATTTCTAGATCCGCAGATGGGTGTGTGCCGTGAAGTATGTGATTTCCAATCTCTATTTGGTCGCGTTTTGGTTGCTTTCGCCATTGGCGATCGCACAGACCACCACCTGGGACGGCCAGCACAAAACGGCCAATGTGGACGTCACGGTGGTGTACTTTGTTCCTCAGGATCGCACGCCGCTTCCCGATTGGCGCCAGCGAGTGGACTATTTCTGTCGCCGGATCGAATGGTTTCATCAGCGAGAATTCGGTGTCCAGTCGACGCTGAAAACGGAGGTCCTTTCCCAGCCGTTTGTTTCCGAAGATGCGACCGCAAAGCTGCGTCAAGGTGATGCCAATGCGATCTTCTTTCGCACCTTGGGCCAAGTCGACCGCCGCTTGCAGTTCGCTCAGAAAGAAAGCGACCGCTTTCGGATTCTGTTGGTGCTTAGCGATATCAATTGGCAACCACTGGACGATTTCTTTCGGCTCAAACCGGATGCCAGCGGACAATTCGTATTTGATGGGAACCTCAATGGTGGCCAGCATTTCCCAGGGGCAGCCGCCGGTGGATCCCGCGCGGTTTACCTTGCCGATCGTGGAATCGGTTGGGGATTGGTAAGCGGCGATGGGTGGCGGGTTCCCTGTCGTGGCAGCGACTGTGTCGTGTACCACGAAGGATGCGGGCATACTGTGGGGTTGCCACATCCCGAGCCCGGCAATGGGTCGGTGATGAGCATGGGACAGTACCGCGGATGGATCAACGAGTCGTGGTTGGACAAGGAACAGAAGTCTCGGTTGCAGTGGCAGCCGCAGGAACCACCTTCCAATCCACAGCTAGAACTGTTTACGAAATTCACCGCCATCCCCGAACCGATGGTGCCCGTTCCGGGACAGTCGGTCCAGTTGAAATTGACTTGGCCACAGCACGCCAAGGTGAAATCGCTGCGCGTCCGAGTTCAAACCGCGATCGATGCCGCCTGGATCGAAATCCCACAGAGTGAATCGGTATCGGCACCCGCAACAGCCGACCTGGGGAGCTTCGACCGTGCCACCCCGGTCAGCTATCGCATCGATGCCGAACTGGATTCCGGTGAACAGGCAGAGCTGTGGGGGTATTTCCAAGTGCGATCGGATCCCGATGTTCCGCCGCAACCCACCCAGTTGTCGATGGATCTGAACCCGTCCAGAGATCGCACCGATGCGACCGGGGATGGTGTTGTGCCATCGGTGTCGAAGCTGAGTGACGAAACCGATTTGCTGTCGACCATGGATCTCGATTCCGCCTGGCAGAATGGGAAATGGACGATGGCCGAGGGCCGCTTGATCAGTCCGAAAGCCTACGGTGCTAGGATCCAGCTTCCCGCTAGCCCGCCTCGCCACTATCGATTGTGCGTGATCGTCGAGCCGCTGGATCCACCCACCGGACTGTTGCTGGGTCAGAAAATGGGTGACCACCGGTTTGCCGCACTTTTGGGCTACGGTGCGGGTGAGGCAGCGCAAAGTGCACTGGAGAATGTTGACGGCCAAAATGTTGGCAATGAAACGACTTTGGGTGGTCAACTTTTCCGGCAGGGGCGGTTGTCACAGATTGTGGTCACGGTGCGTGATCGGCATGTGCAGATCGATGTGGACGGCCAACGGGTCATCGATTGGACAGGCGAATCGAGTCGATTGTCGCTGGGCGACTATTGGGCGACGCCCGACAAAACCAAGCTGTTCCTCGGCGCCTACGACTGTCGGTACCGATTTCACCGCGTCAGCGTCACGCCGATTCGGTAATTTGCTGAAACACCCACGCTTGCAGAGCGGTCTGGGCGGTTCGGTGCATGATCCTGCTAATCTGCGTGATTGCGGGTTTCCGTTGCATGCGGGGATAAAACACCGTCTTTACGCACCCCAGAACCAGCGGGCGAGCGGTGGGATTCAAAGCGGTGCACCATGGCGAAGAGGACACGTGATATTGAAACTGGCAGTCAGTTTCGTCAGAGTGGAACGGCTATCTCTGCGAAAATGGCTAACCAGAACCAGGATCTGATGACTACCAATACGAAACCGGAAGCATCGCCCGGCATCCGCGAATTCACGGTTCGGCGATTTCGCGGTACGACGATCACGGCCAAGCCGGACGACGTCGCCATCGAACAACCGTTGGAAATTCGCATCATCATCAGCGTCGATGGCAAGCTGGTCGATCATTCGATTTCGATCACCATGCGAACTCCCGGCGATGATTCCAAGTTGGCGGTGGGTTTCCTGGTCACCGAGGGGATCATTCGCGACCGCGATGACGTGGTTGCCACCCGGGTTTGCCGCAGCGGCTCGGTTGTCCGAGTGAAGTTAAGGCCTGGGTTGCAGATTGACCTGGATCGGCTGCAGCGACATTTCTATACGACCAGCAGTTGTGGCGTTTGTGGCAAAGCGTCGATCGAAGCTGTCAGCGTGCAAATCCAAACACCGCTGCACGACGGCGTCCCGACCATTCCGGCCGACCTGATTGGTCAACTTCCGCAGCGTCTGCGAGATTCGCAATCGTTGTTCGACCGGACCGGCGGTCTGCACGCCAGCGGATTGTTCGACCGCACCGGTCGTCTGCTGGCTGTGGAGGAAGACGTTGGTCGACACAACGCGCTCGACAAATTGATTGGCGGGCAATGGTTGGACGATATCTCGGTGGTCGCCGATTCTGTGCTGGTGCTAAGCGGGCGGATCAGTTTTGAACTGGTTCAAAAAGCACTTGTCGTTGGCATCCCAGTGGTGATCGCCGTCGGTGCCCCATCCAGTTTGGCAATCGAATTGGCACAGCGGCATGACATGACGTTGGTCGGGTTCGCAAAGCCGGATGGATTCAACGTCTATCATGACTGTGGGCGAATCGTTTAGGACGCCAACCGATTCGTTTGGTCCCATCGCTGGCTTTCCAAAATCTTGTTTCCAATTTTCGCGTCTACGAGCGAACTCGAATGGCTAACGCATCCGTCACCAAGAATGTTGTCGCAACACCCATCGTCACGGATCACGGTGACATCTGGCTGCTGCCCGAGAATTCGGGGGACGATCTGACACTGAAGTCGCCGAAGCAGAAATCCGCGGGTTTGCCGGCCGTCCTCAACAGTGTTCGGTACGCCTGGGGCGAAGCGGGGGTGGTTCGTGGGACGTTGCCGCTGTTGCAATTGAATCAGAAATCCGGCACCGATTGCCCCGGTTGTGCCTGGCCTGATCACGATGGCAAACGGTCCTCTTTTGACTTCTGTGAAAACGGCGCGAAGGCCGTAGCGCATGAAGCTGACACTCGCACCGTGACTGCCGACTTCTTTCGTCAGCATTCGGTCGCCCAACTGTCCACGCACACCGACTATTGGCTTGAACAACAGGGGCGATTGATCGAGCCGGTGGTGCTGCGTGATGGCGCGACGCACTACGAACCAATTTCGTGGGCAGACGCGTATGCCTTGATTGCATCCGAACTGCATTCCATCTCCACGCCTGATCGGGCAGCTTTCTATACTTCGGGGAAAGCAACCAACGAAGCCGCGTTTGCGTATCAGTTGTTTGCACGCCAATTGGGGACCAATAACCTGCCCGATTGCTCGAACATGTGCCACGAATCAAGTGGTCGTGCGATGACAAAGATGATCGGAATCGGCAAGGGGACCGTCAAGTTGGATGACTTTGCCGAAGCGGAATTGGTGTTCGTGATTGGCCAAAACCCCGGTACCAATCACCCGCGTCAATTGACGGCGCTGCAAGCATCCAAACGCAATGGAGCCAAGATCATTGCGGTCAATCCGCTGCCCGAAGCCGGGTTGATGGGGTTCATGAACCCGCAAGAAGTCAGCGGCATGTTGGGTTTTTCGACTCAGCTAAGTGATCTGTTCCTGCAGGTGAAAATCAACGGCGACATCCCGCTGTTGAAAGGCATCATGAAACAGTTGCTGGAATGGGATGACGCAGACCCAGGTTCCGCGGTTGATCACGAGTTCATTCACCAGCATACGGCCGGTGCCGAAGCACTGCTTGCCGATCTGCGCAGTGCTGACTGGGACACCTTGGTTGACCGCAGCGGCATTGATCGTGAATCGATTCGTACCGCCGCGGATTGGACCCGGTCCAGCACCAAGATCATCATTTGCTGGTGTCTTGGCGTGACTCAGCATACCAACGGGACACAGAACGTTTGCGAGCTGCTGAATCTGTTGTTGCTGCGTGGGGCGATTGGTAAACCTGGTGCTGGGCCCTGTTGCGTTCGCGGTCACAGCAATGTGCAAGGCGATCGCACGATGGGCGTTTGGGAACAGCCGACCGAAGCGTTGCTCAATCAGATTCAAGCGGTCTACGATTTTGACCCGCCACGGCAGCCGGGATTCGATTCCCAGCGGACTGCTTTGGCGCTGCATCGGGGCGACATCGATGTGTTCGTTTCGTTAGGAGGCAACTTCTTGATGGCCCTTCCCGATACCCGGTTCGCTGCCGAGGCGCTGGCGAAGACGCGTTTGAACGTCCGCATCGGAACCAAACTGAATCGCGCGGACCTGGTTGCCGGCAAACAGTCTTTGATTTTGCCTTGTCTAGGCCGGACCGAAATGGACATGCGGAACAGCGCTGGCTCGGATGGCCCGCGGGCTCAGTTCACCAGCACCGAAAATTCGATGGGGGTCATTCAATCGTCGCAGGGCAAACTGAAGCCTGCGGCCGATGGGCTGCGCAACGAGGTCGCCATCGTCTGCGAAATGGCGGCCGCCACCGTCGGCGAGCGCGCCAAGAATGATTGGCAGGCGTGGGCTGACGATTACGATCTGATCCGGGACGGCATCGCCAGCACTATCTACGGTTGCGACGGGTACAACGAAAAAGTACGTCGCCCCGGCGGATTCTATTTGCCCAACCCGGCTCGCAACCGAGACTTTCGAACCAATACGGGCAAGGCGAACTTTACCGTCAACCCGGTTGCCGAGCAGTCGATTTTGCCGGGGCAATTTGCCATGACAACCGTACGCAGTCACGATCAATTCAACACCACCATCTACGGCAATCATGACCGCTATCGTGGCATCCTGAACGCCCGGCGAGTCGTGATGATGAATGCCCAGGACATGCGAGAACTAAGTTTGGTGTCACGCGACCGAATCACGGTCACCAGCCACCACCAGGGCGAAGTTCGTACGCTTCATGACTTCCAAGCGGTCGAGTATCCGATCCCCCGACAGTGCGTCGCGATGTACTATCCCGAGGCGAACCCCTTGATTCCGATGGCCGCCACCGACGCATCTAGCAACTGCCCCTCGTTCAAGCACACCGCGGTTTCGATTGTGAAGTCGCCAACGTCTTAGGGGGATCCAGCGTTTTTTGGGGGAGAGAGGCCCTGCCTTCGATTCGCCGGTTTCTTGGTGACATCGTCGTTGCCACAAGTGGTCGCGATCATGGCGGGCGACATTCGTCATCATGCAAACGCTCGGGAACCATTCGGCATCCCGCGCCGATCGGTCATGACGGTTCGCTCGGTTGTGCCGTCTCGGCAATCCTGGTGCCGCTGCAATTGCTGCTTCGCGCAGCCAAATCGTTGGCCGCTGCGCTCGGTGTAACGTAAATCCTGTCGGAGTTCGGGATGAATTCATCCTGTTTCGTATTCAACTTCGATCGGCATTTTGATGCACCGCACTGATTCATACACGTCGACGACAACTTCGTGGGCTGGCTCGTTGACGACTCGTCAGCAGCGCACGCGATATGTCGGCATTGATGTTGGTTTGGATCGCGTTTCGGTGGCATCGATGGGATGGGCGCCACGGCGACGATCCGACACCTCCGTCGGACCCACATTGCGCTGGTTCACTCAAAGTAGTTTTCCCATTCCCATCGACCCCAGTAGTGGGCCCTGCCCCGATTGGGTGGACGTGGTCGCCAATACACTTCGCGATCAGCTTCCCCGCTGTGTCGAGGATAGTCCTGTGGTGGCGACGCTATCGTTGCCGTCGACCTGGGTCCATTACCAGACAACGGGTGTCGGCGAGATCGCGGCAACGCAGTCGCAGTGCGACGCCATGTTCGACGCGTCCATTTTTCGTAGCCCCGCGCACCTGGTTCATTGGCCTGTGGTGCAGGGTGGCGACACGCACCAAGTGGCTGCGACACCGATCTCCGCTGCGATGGCGATCGCCAAGGCAGTGGCCGATGTTGGCTACGAAGTCGAATCCATTTTGCCGCCCGGCGCTGCTCTGCTGCATGCGTCCACGATGACCGCCATCAAAATATCATCCATCCTGACTTTGGACCCCGTCGGCGGTTTGATTTCGGCGGTGAACGAAGATGCCCGGCAAACAATGGGGTCCGTGTTGTGCGGACTCTGTCGGCCACTGCCAGCTTGTGAATTGGAATCCGGTTCATCGCTGCACGTCGGGCAATTGGAATCGTGGCTGGTCAGTGTGGCCGCTGAATACGCCGCCACCTGTCGATACGCGGGCCGCATGGGCGACCCTTGTGATGCATCGCTGCCTGTATTGATCTGCGGCCAACTTGCCGCGGTGGAAGGTGTGGACCGATTGTTGGCTAGCTTGATTGAACGTCCGGTTGCTGTTTGGCGTTATGCCGGACGCATTCGACCCGGAATGGGTAGCGAAGAAATCGATCGGCGAAACGCCAACGGAAACTTTACGCGTCAGCAATGGGACGCCGATACGACCGAGGCTCTTTCCGTGTCGTTAGCATTCTGCAGTGTCGGATTGGCATCCGATAAGAATGGAGGCAAGTGATGTCGATCCAAATTGGCCACGCCGGTCTTCGAGCTTCGCATTCTGCGTCGCCGCTGCGCGGGTTCGAATTGTTGCCGCCCGCCTATCGGCAACAACGCAGATTGCAAAGCGTCCAGTACGGTTGGATGACGGTCATCTTGGCGATGGCAGTGATCTTTGTGGCTGTCACAATCACAACCTTCGTACGTCGTCAGCAACAGTTTGGACGCCACCAGCAATTGGCTGCTGAATCGATGCCACTGTTCCGACTGCGCGATGATGTCAGGGTATTGAGCGCCGAACATGACCAGCTTCAGCAATGGTGCGATCACGTTCAGTCTGCGTTGCCCAATGACGATCTGTTGCAGGCAATGGCCGCCGTGGCCGAGGCAACCTATCCGTTGCAATCGACGATCCGGATGGAATCGCTTCACGTTCGGGTGCCGGTGGAGTACTCGGTCGATCCGGCTGCCGATGGTACGGTTCCCAGCGGTCCCTTGTCGCCGCCTGATTGGGCCAAGCCAACGATCAAGATCACGGCTCGTGCAAATCCCAGTTCCGTTTCGAACTGGGTTCAAAACATTAACCTGAATCCACGAATCGACGGTGCATCGACCGATAGCGATTTGCGTGCCTCGTCCCTGCCTGTGCAACTGGGTGTGGAGTCCCGGCAATTCCGAAACACCGATCCCAACCAACGCCCGGCGGGGCAATCAAGTCGAACTGCGGATGTGGTCGCCGATACGCCTGTGATGGTGGTGGTGCATGCGACACCGATCGCCGAAAGGATGTTGCCATGAACGATCAACACGAAAATCGTTCGGCGATCCCCCATTGGATTACCGTTCCGATTCAAACCAATATGCGATGCCATCTGTTGGGCTCCGTCATCGTCATGGTGCTTGTGGTCATGACTTGGTGGATGGCCAAAATGGATCTTCGATCGACGACTACGACACAGATAGGGCAATCCGAGATTGATCTTATCGAAGCTGCCGAAGTGGTCCGATCCGCCGACCAGTTGCGTCAGCGTCACGCAGCGATCGCCGGCCAGCACCGTCAGGTCAGGTCCGCGGCCAGCAGCTTGATTCTGCAAGTCCCCGAATCGGTGGGTTGGCAAGACGTTCAAACACGGCTGGTTCGCCTGTCCCAGGAAAATTCGTTGTTCCTCGTCCATGCGATCAAGGGTGAAACGCATGTCGGTGGACGAGTGGGAGTGATCACTGGCCGGTGTGAAGTCCGCGGCGTCTATGCCGATTTGTGTCGCTTTCTGTCCCAGCTTTCTGAAGCGTCGCCGACAGGTCCCCCGCTGATGATCGGTGCCAGCGAGATCGACATCACTCGCGATATTCATTCGGTTGACGATCAAGGACGACACGAGTGCACGGCGCTCCTGAAAATCCGCGTCCCTTATGCCGCGGCAGGAACGTCAGCAGAAAAGCTAGGCCGATCAACGAAGACAAAATCCGCGTCGACCAATCAGCCGGCTATCGGTGGGAGTCAGATATGAGCACCGGATCCAATGATTTGACGAAAGCCGAGCTGACGAAAAAACGTCAACAAAAACAGATCGCACTGGTCGCCGTGCTGTCGATCGGTTTGGTGATCGCGTTGGTGACTCAACCCGGCACGCCGCCTCCGGTTGCACCACCCGTCGCGGTGGTGGCCCCATCGCCCAAGCCGATGGCTGTGGTCGCCCAGACCAAGGTGGAACCGGCGACTTCGCTGGTCAATCAATTTAGCGAGACGCGGGTGCTGCCAAGAATCGACATCGAAACGATCCAGCAGCAGCCATTGTTTTCGCCAGCCACGGTCCAGCAATCCTCGGTCGCCGTCACCCAAGCGGTTCAAGCGGTCTACGGAAGCTCCGCTGGTCATTCCGCGCTGGTCGATCAAGGCATCATTCGAAGTGGAGCGACGATCCGCGATGGTCGTACCGTCATGGGCGTCAGCCCAAGCGGTGTGCACGTCTCTGGGTTACAGCCGTAAAACCACACTGCCGTTTTTCCTCCGGTGGGTCTGCCAGTTTCACAATCGCAGGCTGTGAAACATTTGATCCGCAGGCATGATCGTTACCACCGGAACTTTCCGAGCGACACGAGGATTCGTGCCCCGGTCATGCCGATAACGCCTGATACGACGAATGCAATATTGGTAATGGGGTAAAGCTAGTGGTGCAGAAAAAAGCAACAGGTGCGATGGAGATGGCAGGAAACAACATCGGGGTGTTCGACGAAACAGGGCTGCGGAAAGCAGCGATCCTGTTGATGAGCATGCCGGTCAAAGCGGCCGCCAAGATCCTGGGTCAATTGCCGCCACGATACATCGAAGCGATCAGCATCATGATCGCGCAGACCGAATCGGTCGGCGGTGACGATCAGGAAATCGTGATTGCCGAGTTTTTGACCTGCAAAGCGAGTTCGCTGTATGCCAGTCCAGGCGGCCTGGAACGTGCCAAGGAACTGATCCGCGAAGCGCTCGGTCGCGATTCGATCGAGATGATCGGCAACTTGCAGCAGACAATCGAGGCGATGCCGTTCGGCTTTATCAAAAAGGTCGATTCGCAAACGCTGCTGCAATTTATCGGGGATGAACATCCGCAAACCATTGCGCTGCTGCTGAGTCATTGTCCGGGCAACTACGCCGCCGAAGTTCTGGCTGGTCTGGAACCGGACAAGCAATTGGAAGTCATCCGCCGCATCGCATCGATTGGTCGAACCAGTCCGGAAGCCGTTGCCGAGTTGGAACTTGGTTTGGAAATGCGATTGTCCAGCATGGTCAATCAAAGCCAAAGCAATACCGGTGGCGTGGAAAGCGTCGCCGAGATCTTGAACGTGTGTGAGCGGTCGATCGAACGCACGATCATGGAATCGCTAGGGCGCGAAGATCCCGAACTGTCGGACGAAATTCGCCGCTTGATGTTCGTCTTCGAAGACATTAGCAAGTTGGCCGATCGCGACATCCAGGCGCTGCTGAAGAACGTCGAAACGGCGCAGTGGGCCATGTCGCTGAAGGGAGCCAGCCAGCAGTTGCAAGAGAAGGTGATGCGCAACATGAGCACGCGGGCGGCGGAGAATCTGAAGGAGGAAATGGAATACCTGGGCAGTGTCCGTGTCAGCGAAGTCGAAGGGGTCCAACAAAAGATCGTCGACATCGTCCGGCATCTGGAAGACACCGGGGAAATTTCACGTCCAACCGGCGAAGAAGAAGAGGAATACGTTTCCTAGTGTTCCACTGCGGCGGATTCCGCGAGTCGCGGCTCTCAGGATTCGCTCGATGGGGGGCTCGGCATGCGATACACTAAGGTGCTACTTCTCGTCGCCCTTTGACCCGGTCATCGTCTGTCATGCGAACTGTACTGCTACTTTTGTTCGCAGCGATGTGGCCCTGTTCGGCGGCCAATGCACGGGAATGGGTTGATGCGACGGGACAGTTTCGGATCGAAGCCAAGTTGGTGGTCCTGCACGGGGCCAAGGTCGTTCTGGAGAAAATCGACGGTTCGATTATCAGCATCCCCGTCGCAAAGCTTAGCCAGTCGGATCAAGCGTTCCTGAAAACCAGGCCGAAGGCGGTCGGCACTGCAGCGCCGACCGCCGGCGGTGGCAACACGGCCCTTGGACCTTCCCCGGCGCTATCGGTGGGACACGACGAAATCGCGTTGGCCAGCGATACCGAACGCATCCTTCGCAAAGCCTGCTACCGTTGCCACGGTGAAGACGGAACCAGCGAAGGCGGTTTCAACTTCGTCGTCAATCTTGGGAAACTTGCCAAGACGATCGCCAAGCCGGGCGAAGACTCGCTGTTGATCGAACGCATCACCGCCGATGACGATAGCGTGATGCCACCGGTGGGCGAGGATCCGCGTTTGACCGCTGCGGAGATGACGACGATTCAGAAATGGTTCGCCGCCGGGTCGCCTGCCGTCGTGACCGAGTCCGAACGGGCTTTCCTGACCAACGAACAGGTGGTGGCGTTCATCGATGCTGACATTCAAAAGCAGCATGAACGTTCACAGCGATTCATCCGGTACTTTACTCTGACGCATCTGTACAACGCGGGCGTCAGCGAAGACGAACTGCAAACCTATCGAAACGCGTTTGCAAAGCTTCTGAATAGTTTGTCATGGAATGCCGATCTGATCATGCCGAAGGCGATCGATCCCGCCCGAACGATCTTTCGGCTAGACATGCGAGAGGTGCATTGGGATCAATCGATTTGGGAGACGATTGAACAAGCCAATCCCTACTTTTTACGACTCTCGTCAGCCAACGCGAAGTCCTGCTTTGAACGCGCCGAAACCGAGATGCCGTACGTGCGCATCGACTGGTTCGTCCATGCCGCATCCAAGCCGCCGCTGTATCACAGCGTGTTGGCCATGCCGACGACGGATGCCGATTTGGAAGACATGCTGCGCGTCAACGTGCAATCGAATATCGAGCAAGAGACTGCGATACGTGCCGCCTTCAATCGGTCCGGCGTGTCGCAGAACAATCGGCTGATCGAATGGCATAAGTCGCCCTACGGGTCGTACTGGAAAAGCTATGATTTCGGCGGCAACACAGGACATCAGAATCTGTTTCAGTATCCGCTTGGACCAGACAACGGTGCGGATTCTTTTCGCCACGATGGGGGCGAAATTATCTTTACGCTGCCCAATGGTCTGCAGGGGTATCTGTTGACCGATGCGAATGGGAACCGGATCGATCAGGGGCCCACCCAGATCGTCAGCGATCCGAAACGTGCCGATCGAACGGTCACCAATGGTGTGTCCTGTATGTCCTGTCACTACGCCGGCGTGATCCCGAAAAAGGATGAAATTGGAACGGCCGTGCGGGGCAATCGATCGGCCTTTCAGGACGCGGACGACATCTTGGCGTTGTATCGTGAATCGGATGAATTGGACCGAATCATCCAGCGGGACGGACGCCGGTTTTCAGCCGTTTTGGACCGGTTGGGAATCACCAGTCTAAGCCGTAGCGGCGAATCGATCTCGGCGATGTCCGTCCGCTTCGTCCAGGACATTGATCTACAGCAAGTGGCCTGTGAGTTTGGGCTGCAACCGGATGATTTTTTGAAGCGGTTGGAAAATGCGACGCGCGTGGCTCGCATCTTCAGTCCGCTGCAGGTCGCCGGTGGCACGATCAAACGGGATGTTTTCAAGGACATGTTTGCCGAGGCCTGTATCGATCTGCGATTAAGCGATGATGACAACCTGACTGCGTCGCGGCAGTACCTGAACCGACCGGAGACGGCAAGACGCAGTCTCCGCCCGGACAGCATGCCTGCGGCCGACCGCGGGCGTGCGACGTTGAATCGGACACGCAGTCGCACCAGTTCACCAGGACGGCAATCGGTTCCCAAACTGAGGCAAACGGCTCGGTTTTCGGATCTCAGCTGGGGCGTCAAATCTTTGGCATTCGATCCGCGGCACTCGTTTGTGGTCGCCGGTCGGCCCGATCGAAAGATCACGCTGTTTGATTTCGCCAATGGCAGCGTGGTCCAGGAGTTTGAAAAGTTGGAACTGCTGCAGTCGGTTACCTGTTGCGCCTATTCGCCGGACGGATCCCAGATGCTGGCTGGCGGGAACACCGGACACATTGCAATCTTTTCGGTTGCTCGCGATGGGCGGTTGGAACCGAGCGGGCAGTTCGCCGGGCATTCCAAAGAAATCAAATGCATGGCCATTTCGTCCGACGGACGGCATGCGATGACCGGCGGTAGCGAGAAAAAGAGTCGCTACTGGGAAATCAGAACCGGCCAGGAAATTGGATTGGTGACCGGTTTTGAAGGCGCCGTCAAAGCGGTCCACATTTCCCGCGACGGCAGGACGCTGTTGGCGACGGACGGCGGTGTGTTGATTGAATACGACATCCGCAGCGGCAAGGTGAACAGCCAGCGGCCGCTGACTCGTTCCTGGGCGTCTGGTCAGGCGGCCGCGTTTTCGAAGGATGGATCATGGTTGGCGGTTGGCGACACGTACAACATCCGAATTTGGGACCTGGAAACGTTCCGTGAACTGCCTCCACTGATCGGCAAAGAGATCAGCTGGACGATGCAATTTTCGCCCGATGGAAAGTACCTGCTCAGCGGCGGCCGTGCCAAAGTGGAACTGTGGGATTTCCAGCGACAGTCTCGATTGTTCCAGTACGCGATCGGCAGCGGGTATGTGCAAGTGCTGGATGTATCACCCGACGGTCAGGACATCGCAGCGGTCGGCACCATCGGTAGCGATTTGGAAGTCATCCGCTTGGACGACTAAGCGACGGCGGTTCCATCCGTTTGGCGTGGATCGTTCGGCCGACCCAACCCGGCGTCACTTCGCCGATCTGCGACCATCGTTTTCCACCCCGTGATCGAAGTGCGTTATCTTAGCGGGCACCTATTTCCTGTTTCGCGTTGCCAAGGTTCCGTTGATGTCGTCATCGCCCGATCCATTCGAAGTCCATTCGCCGGCGCCGGTTGCTGGTCAACCCGTTGCTGACAACCCGTACGCACCGACGACACACGTCTCCGACGAGATGTTGGCGACGGATGATGTCGAAGGGTTTCGCAAGAAGCATCTCAACCACGAAGCATCGGTTCGATCTGTCGGATTGTTGTACATGTTGGGTGCCTGCGTGATGGTGCCGATCGGAGCGATTGTGATGCTCGGAGTGTTCGTGGGTGATCAGCCACCCCAAGATTCCGCCGTGCAGGGCGGGATCGGAGCGATCTACCTAGGATTCGGAGTCCTGAATGGGTTCATCGGTTGGGGGTTGCGCAAGCTTCGGCCCTGGACACGGATTGCCGCCATTATCTTTTCTGCGATTGGTTTGATCGGATTTCCGATTGGAACATTGATCTCGGCATACATCCTGTATTTGTTGCTTAGCGAGAAAGGCAAAGTGGTTTTTTCGCCGTACTACCAGGATGTGATCCAGCAAACCCCACACATCAAATACAAGACATCCATCGTGGTGTGGGTTTTGCTAGGGTTGGTTTTGCTGTTGATCATTCTGGGGGTGGGCTTCGCTGTGGTCGGCGGCTAGTTCGGACGATCGATGCCCACAGGTTGCACCCCGCGTTGATCGGGCCGCGTTGATCGGGCCGCGTTGATCGGGCCGCGTTGATCGGGCCGATCAATCGGGGTGGACGGTGCGAACGACCGATTCGATTTGGCCTTGATGGACCCTGGTTCGCAAAACGTCGCCGGGCTGGACTTGGTTGGCGTTTTCGACCGCGTTGCCTTGCTCATCCAGGGTGACGCTGTAACCGCGTGTCAGCACGTTTAGCGGCGACAGTGCCGACAGCGCTGCGGCTTGGGCGGCAAGTTTTGCCTGCCCCAGTTTGATTTTGGAAAACATGACCCGTCTTGCTCGGGCGTCCCATTCGTCCAGGGATCGCGAACGCAGGTGGACGATCTGATGCGGTTTGCGGATGGCGGGACGTTCGGCCAAGTATTCCAATCGTTCGCGGCGCGACTGGATCATGTGCTGGGCACTGCGTTGTAGCCGTCGCTGCAGTTCCAAGACGGATCGGTCAAACATCTTGGCGTCCGGCAGAATGCGCGTCGCGGCGTCGGTCGGTGTCAGGGCGCGGACATCGGCGGCGAGATCGCACAGCGTGATGTCGATCTCGTGACCCACCGCCGACACGGTGGGGATGGTTGCGGCGGCGACCGATCGAACCACGGGTTCCTCGTTAAAGCACCATAGGTCTTCCAGACTGCCGCCCCCGCGGGTCAGGATCAACGCGTCCAGGGTGGGGCGGTATCGATGGGCTTTGGCGATCGCGCTGACGATCGACTTGGCAGCGGTGGGCCCTTGCACGATGGCTGGGATGATGAACAGTTCCACGCCTTTGAAGCGAGCGGAGGCGGCTTCTAGGAAGTCGCGGATCGCGGCGCCGCTGGGGCTGGTGATCACGCCGATTCGGCGCGGATGCCGCGGCAGCGGTCGCTTCCGCTCGGCCGCAAACAGTCCTTCGGCATGCAGTTTCGCTTGCAGCTTTTCAAAGGCCTGCTGCAGTGCTCCGACGCCCTGGTTTTGGACCTTGCGGATGACCAATTGGTAGGTGCCGCGAGCCGCATAGACTTCGACATCGCCAAAGCAGAACACCGATTGTCCGTCGGCAATGTCGACGCCCAGCCGAGCGGCGGTGCCACGCCAAATCACACCGCGGATGTGTGCGTTGTCGTCTTTCAGGGTGAAGTAGAGGTGCCCACTTCGTGGACGCGACAGGTCGGATACTTCTCCGGAAACCCAAATCGAAGGAAAGGTTCCCTCTAAGATCGCTTTGATGTGGTGAGTCAGTTCACTGACCGAAACAGCATTTTCTGCGGTCGCATTCATCGGTGGGAATCCTTCAAACGGGTAGCGACGAAACGCGGCGGGCATGGTGGCTTCGCGGTGCAATCCTAGCGGTACGGGGATGGGGGGCGAAGGCGGCTGATTCGAAGCCCCGCCGATTCAGGCGTGCCGCCCCGGCCATGGTCGGCCGATCGAGTGTGCGGATGCAATTGCGGGGACGGTCTCGGCATTCCGCCTTCGGGTGGTCTGCGGTAGGCTAAAATCGGGCTCGGCCCGCTGTGCTTTTTCTGACCACTTTGTAAGCGACAAATTCGATATGGTTGATCTCTCCAAATTCATTCGCGAAATCCCTGACTATCCCAAGCCCGGAATTTTGTTTCGTGACATCACGCCCATGTTGGCGGACCCCGAAGCGCTGGCCGCCGCCGCCAAGGCGATGGCGGAACCGTACGTGGGCGAAAAGATCGACATCGTGGCGGCTGCCGAAGCACGCGGGTTTATTTTCGCAGCGCCATTGGCGATCCAGTTGGGCGCCGGGTTTGTTCCGATTCGCAAACCTGGCAAACTGCCCTTCGACCTGCATTCCTTTGCCTACGAATTGGAATACGGGACCGACGAACTGCAGATCCACGTCGATGGGGTCAAGCCAGGCCAGCGGGTGTTGTTGATCGACGATCTGTTGGCCACCGGCGGCACGATGGAAGCCTGTTGTCGGCTGCTGGAAAGATGCGATGCCGAAATCGTGGGTTGTTCGTTCTTGATCCATCTTGCCCAACTCGGTGGCGAGGACCGGTTGAATCCGTACAAGTGTCATTCGGTTTTGACCTATGACCAGGACGACCTCGAAAACGAACTCAGCCCGTCCGGCCGCAGCTAAGCGACTCGGTCCGAATCGCTGGCGAGTACATCGCTGCCTAGTACATCGCTGCACCTTGGTTTTCAGGTAGCGGAACTCGTCAAGAGTTTCGACCTCGCCATGATTTACGAAAGTCTTGACGACTTCCGCTACGATGTTTTTGCCCCCCAGCGTCCAGCTGACATGGGATACTAGGCTGCTGGGGATCCGTCCCCCCATTCTGGGACAGGTTGTCGGGCCAGATTGGCATTCCGCGGGAATCGGCCGCCGGCAAGACGATTTTGGTGATTGGGAGAGACTCGCAGTTACAATGGACGATGCGTTGGGCGACGTTCCTTCATTTTCGCGAGCAAAAAGATGAATCGATTATTTCTGGCCGCAACGGCATTGGCCGGTGCGCTGGGATTCGTGGGCCAGGCCGAAGCACAAATTCGCATCGGCCCTTGGGGCGGTGTGAACATTCGGGCGCCGTTTGTAGCCGTTGATGTGTTGCCCTTTGGAGGCGGGACTCGCGTGCGCGCACCCTTCACCGCTGTGGACACACGAGCCTACGCCGTCGGGGCTCGCGGAATCCAGCGGAACTATCGATACGCAGATCGCGGATATTACGGTCCATCGCCCTACGTCTACGGGCCTGCCGCGGTGATCCCGGTTCCCATTCCTGTGCCGGTACCCGTCTATGGTGACCCGTTCTATCCGGTGCCGATTTACGGTCGTCCGGTGCTGGCGGCGCCCGATTACGTTTACGTCGAACCGTATGCGGATCCCATCGATGGCGATCCCGGTGTCTACGCAAACCGCGGGGTGGGGGCGGATCCGGTCTACGGTGGAACAGCGACGGACGCGCGAGACTATTGGAGCGCACGGCAAGCGGTACCGGAGTACGAAAACTTGCCGATGGATCCAGCTGTTTTGACACGTCAGCTGCGGTCGGCGGCCGAGCGGTTGTCTCTGGCGATTTCACGGCGCAGTGACGACGCCGACATTTGGATGAACTTTCTCGGTCCCGACGTGATCATCGAAACGATCGATCGTGATGGAAATCCGCAAGACCTGGAAAAGCTGTTGATGAACTACGAAGGCCTCTCGGGCAACGCCCAGCTTTCGGGGATGTGGTTGACTGACGGATTCCGCCAGACCCATTCATTGCTTCGCCAATGGGTCGAAAGTGCGGTGATGACCGACGATCCAGCGGTCGCACCGCCCGTTGAACCGGTGGCTGTTGAAGCGGCGACGGATGAAGCAGACACCCAAACCGAGGAAGCAGGGATCGAAGAAGTGCCGCTGCCACGCCCCACCACTTCGCTGTAACCCAGTAGCAAATTTTCATGTTCGCCGCTTGGGGCCGTTTTTCGTAGCGGAAGTCGTCAAGACTTTCGGCCTAGCAGGTGGGGACGCCGAAAGTCTTGACGACTTCCGCTACGAAATGCTAAACGGCTAATCGGTCGATCCCCCATCATTCCTGTCGACCTGGTTCGTTCCCATCGTCATCGGCGGTGTCTTCGCCATAGCGTTTGATCCGATCCCGCAGTGTGCCGCGATGGATTCCCAGAATCTTGGCGGCCGCAGCACGATTCCCGTCGGTGTGTTCTAGCACGACCTTCAGGACGGCCGGTTCGGTGGCAGCCAACAGTCGTTCGTGTAGATCGTCGATGTTGTCCTGTCCGGAACTGTCCAGTTGTTGGCGAGTCCAGGTTTCGGCCGCTTGCGCTAGTGGCGAATCCAGTGGAGAAGATTCATGCGTCCCATCGGCTACGTCATAGCCCGGGCCGCCGGATCCATAGGGATCGGATTGCACTGCCCAGGGTGCGTTTCGCGCTGTTTGCGGCGGAGGAAAATCGTCCAACGTCAACGGTCGTCCGCGGGCGATCACCGAAGCATGTTCGACCGCATTGCGAAGTTCGCGTACGTTGCCATCCCAGGGGCGGAGCTCGAGTTGACGTTGCAGGCCTGCATCGATCGCTTTGCCGGCATCCGGATACCCCAGTCGCCGAAGGAAGTATTCGCATAGCAGTGGCAGGTCGCCGTGACGTTGTCGCAGCGGGGGCAGGCGAATGGAAACCGCAGCCAACCGATACATCAAATCTTCGCGAAACGATCCATCGTCGATCGCCGTCTGCAGGTCACGGTTGGTTGCTGCGATGATCCGGACATCGCAGCGGCGAGGTCGGACATCGCCCACTGCCGTGAATTCCCCCTGTTCGATCACTCGCAGCAGTTTGACTTGGGTGGATCGATTCAGGTCGCCGATTTCGTCCAATAGCACGGTGCCACCATCGGCCAATTCGAACAATCCTTTGCGGTCTTCATTGGCACCGGTGAAGGCCCCTTTGACGTGCCCGAACAGTTCGCTTTCCACGACGGTTTCGCTGAACGTTGCGGGCGCCACCGCTAGGTAGGGGCGATCGCAACGTCGGCTGTGGCGATGGATGGCGGCGGCCACCAGTTCCTTTCCTGTGCCGGTTTCGCCGGTGATCAGCACCGAAAGATCGCTGTCGGCTACCAACGCGATTTGCCGAAAAACCTGCTGCATCGCCGGTGATCGGCCGACCAGCATCGCGGCGGCGGTTTGCAGTGCTTGGTCATCTTCCGCCGACACCTGCGACTCTGTACCGCTGGCATCGTCCGACGTGGACGAATCATCGGCATCGTCACGAAAGTGTCGACGCAGTGCTTGTTTGCAGGCTACCAGTGCGGCGTCCAGCGAGAACGGTTTGGTCAGATAGTCCGTCGCACCGCCCTGGATCGCGGACACCGCTGTTTGCAGATCACCGAATGCGGTCATCACGATGATTGGGGCATCATCGGTCGCGGCGCGAAACTTCGGCAGCGCCGAAATTCCATCTTCGCCCGGCAAACGAACGTCCAATACGACCAATGCCACGTTCCGCTCGGCCGCCTTGGCCAAACCTTCTTCGGCCGACGATGCTGTAACCACATCAAACTTGGTCTTCGTCGGCATTGCCGATCCGGTCAGCAGTTTTTCCAGTCCCCAGCAAATCGATGGTTCATCATCAACGACCAGAATCACGGGTACGGCAGAATCACGTTTGGAATTCACGGCGATGGGGTCGAGCTAGAAGAGGGCGGGGCAGATTCGGATGGGGGTGTTATCTCGGCGACCAGGGTGAATCGAGTGCGATCGTTTTCTCGCGTCCATTCTACGCTGCCGCCCAATCGACGAGCGGACCGGGCGACCAGTGGCAGACCGAGTCCCAAGCCTTCTGGTTTGGATGTCACGAAAGGTTCGAATACGTTGTCGGCGACCTGTGGGGTTGGCCCCGGTCCGTCGTCGATCACATCCACTTGGATGGTGTCCCCGCAGGTCACACGAACCTGGACCGACTCGGCGGCTTCGATGGCGTTGAGTACTAGGTTGGCGATCGCGGATGCTAGGGATGGTCCGTCCGCCACCCAAGACCCGGCAACATCACCGGTGATTTGCCAGTCTAGTTTTTTTCGCCAGTGGCTAGCCGTGGCGTCCAACGTGGGACGGATATCGTCCAAGCAGTCTGCGACGCTTTGCCGTTGGTCGGCTTCTTGTTTTCCGGAGGCGACTTGCAACAGTCGTCGCACGTGAGCTTCGGTCTGGGCCAACTGATTCAACGCCACGTTCAAACTTTCGTCGGGCGCTGCGTTTTTAGCAGCCGGGCATTCGCGTTGGTGGATTTGTATGGCCATCGTCGCTCCCGTCAAACTGTTGCGCAGTTGGTGGGCCAATCCTCCGGCGACTTGGTGCAGCAGTTTTTGTCCCTGTTGTCGATGGATGGATTGCCACATCTGTGACAACTGATGGGCCATTCGCGAAACCGCGATCCCCAGCATCGCAATTTCGTCCTGTTCGCCCAACGGGACTTTGGCGTCAAAGTGCCCTTCGGCGACGCGGTCCACCTGTCGGCGTAACATCGAAAGTCGTCGCACCAACCGACCGGTCAGTCCTAGCATGATCGACCCCAATAGGACGACCGTCGACAGCCCGGTCGCCAAGGGAAGTCCAGCGGCACGCAGGCTAGCCGAGCGAACTTTTTCGTCGTTAAACAGCACGACCACCACGGGGCCATCATCGCCGTAACGGCTGACGTTGGATTTTCGCCGGAACCATCCGTATCGAAATCGATGGTCGCCGATCGTGATCACTCGCCGGGTGGGTGGTTGAGGTCCCTGGTCCATGATGTCGGCCAGATGGCTGGCACTCAGCGATGCCGAATCATCCAGCGATGACTGGACCACCTGGCCGTCGTTGCGCGCGGCGATCAAGTCGGTATCGGTCAGTTGAGCCAGTGAACGCAGGATTTGCCGATTCACCGGGAAGCTGCCTTCGGACAACGTGGCTTCGATCGCTTCGTAACGCGAATCCAATTGGTCCGCGGTCCAGCGATCCCCCAATGCGTACGAGGCGGCAGCCACGGCGATGGACGCAATCAGCGAGACCACGACGATTGGCAACAGCAATCGGAATCGGAGGGATTGGAACCAAGCCGGCACAGCTTTTCGACACCTCAATCAACGGGAACGACGATTTATGACTGAGCAGAAAATAAGTCTCCGACCAGGCACTGTCCACCATCATCTACTGAACCGGTATGGCTCGTCACGCCAGGGGCGGAAAATTCGTCGTCTTGCCGGTTTTGGCACCGCTGGATGGCGGGTTTTGTAGGGCCGCCGGTGCCCGGACGAAGCCCATTCCGATCATCCGGGTGGTAGCGATTTTGGGGGTTGAAAGGGTGGCCCGTCACGATTCCGCGGCGGAGAATGACGAATTGAAAGGTTTTATCTATTGGGAGGCTTGTTAAAGTGGGATGCATTGGCGCCACCGAAATTCGGTCGGCACAACGATTTCCCCCCATAAGCCAGTTGCCTCGATGCCAAATTCTCTTGATCAGTGGACCTATGCGATCAAACGCCACTGGTTTCTGTCGCTAGCTGCATTCGCATCGGTCATGGGACTGACCGTGTTGGTGATTCTGTTTGCTCCGCGAGCCTACCGGTCGGAATCCAAATTGATGCTACGCATCGGGCGCGAAAGCGTGTCGTTGGATCCTACCGCCGGCGCCGTTGGTGAAACGATCAGTTTGCACCACACGCGAGCGAACGAAATTCAGTCGGCGATCGGCGTGATGCATAGTCGCGAGGTCCTGGAACATGTGATCGACAAAGTCGGCGTGGACACTGTCCTAAGCGGTGAAAGCGGCGATGAAGTCGACGCGGCACCACCGTCCTGGATGCCCCAATGGGTCCGTGGTTCTGCCGAACAAATTCGCGGACGCATTGCATCGATCGATCCTGTGCCGGCACGCGAGGCTGCGTTGACCAAACTGCAACGTGGTGTCGAAATCGGTTCGGCCACTGAATCCAGTGTGGTTTCGGTCCACTACGAAACCGATTCGCCCGATGTGGCACAACAGGTCGTCGCAGCATGGGTCGACAGCTATGTCGCCCACCACGCCAAAGTGAATCACTCGGCCGGCACCTATGCCTTCTTTGAACAACAGGGCGAAATGCTGCGTGATCAGTTGGATCTCGCTCGCGTCGAATTGTTGGACGCGAAAAACGATTCGAACCTGGTCACGATCGAAGGGCAACAGAAATTGTTGGAGGCTCAACTTTCCAAAGTCCGCGACAATCTGATTGATACCGAGGGTGAAATCGCATCGACCAAGTCTCGCTTGGGTTCCTACGACGATCTGCTTCGCAACTTTGACGAAACGATCACCGAAGAGGTCACCGGGATCGCCAACGAGGGCCGTGATCAGATGCGGACACAGTTGTTCGAATTGGAAGTCTTGGAAAAGGATCTGCGAAGCAAATATCGACCGGGGCATCCCAAGTTGGTTGCCATCGAAGGGCAGTTGGCCGACGCCGCCAAAATCGTGGCTGAATTGACCGGCGAACGCAAAGAAGTCACGCGGTCGGTGAACCCCGCGCATCAGCAATTGGTGGAATACAAGATGCTGGACATTGCGACGCTGAGTGGTCTGCAGGAAAAACAAAAAGCACTGCAGCAAAAGCGTGACGCATTGCAGCAGGAAGCGATCGAACTGAATCGCAACGAACAATCCATTTTAGCGGTGTCCAACGATGTCCAGATTCTAGAAGAACGCTATCTCCGACATGCCGAGAAACTAGAACAGGCTCGGTTGGACGAAGTCCTATCGGATCAGAAACTGACCAGCGTCAATGTGGTCCAACCGGCTTCGCTGGAACACCGACCGGTCACGCCGAACAAGGCATTGTGTGCGATTGCTGGACTGTTCGCAGCCTGTGCCGCAGCGATTAGCCTGCCTGTGCTGGCAGAGGTGCGTTCCTCTGGTCATCGGGATACCCGGTCTGCACGACGGACCCATCGAGACTGGAAGTTCGAAAAACGCAGCGACGGCCCTGACGTGGGTGCCCCGGTATCGCCGCATTATGAACCCGATGACATCGCGACCGTCGCGTCGATGACGTCGTCGGATTCGTAGGCGACCACTCATGTCCTCTCGTTGGTTTTCCGGCAACGCCGCGGCGACGCCACCGCACATGCGATCCGCTTTGATTGTCGACAACGGGATCGATGACCCGACGTTGCAGCGGCGAATCTTTGGCTTCATCAAGATTTCGATGTGGCTGCTGGCGGCCATGGCATTCACCATGCCGACCACGTCTCAGGCGACGCACTGGGAACCGTTGGACAGCGCAAAACTGCTGATTCTGGCCTGGGCTTGTTTTGGCGGTGCTTGGCTGATCATCTCTGCCGGTTCCTGGACTGCCCTGCGTCGGTCAATCGATCCGTTGATGCCGTTCTACGCCTTTTTGGTTTGGACGTTGGTCAGTGTGATTTGGTCGCCGCTTCGATCGGTCACGATTGCGCAATCGGGAAGTCTGGTCGCGATGCTGTTCTATGCCACCTTGGTCGCTATCGTTTCGGCAGACAACAAACGCGCGCTTTCGATTTTGAAACACCTGAACTGGGTGCTGTTGATTTCCAACGCTGTGGTGTTGGTCGCTTATGCGATCAGCCCCGAGGTGTCCGGTTTGGACCGCGGTCGGATTCATACCGGGGGCGATGGTCTGATTCACCCGACGGCGGCCGGTGCGACCGCATCGTTGGGGTTGCTGCTGCCGGTCTTGTGCCAACGGATCGGACGTATTCCCTGGGCTTCCCGGTTGATCCTGCCAAGCCTCGTAGTGCATGGCAGCGTGTTGCTGCTTTCCAACAGCCGGACTGCGATCGGTATGGCGATTGTGACCATCGGTGCAGTGTTGTTTTGGTACAGCAGCAATCGTGGTCGAGCGATGACGCTATTGGCCGCAGCGATGATCGCGGTGTTGATGTTGGCGATGGATCCAGGGTTCAAACTGATTTCAGCAACCGCCGATGTGGGAACCCAATATGTATCGCGGGGCCAGTCGGGCGATCAGATCCGAGGGATGTCGGGACGCGCCGAACTGTGGACCGCGATTTGGCAAGAATACGAAAAAGCGATGTTGGTTGGTCACGGGTACTTTGTGACCAGCGAAACCGGTTCGCTGTACGTTTGGCATCAAACCCACAACTACACGGCGCACAATTTGTTGTTGCAGATCTTGGTGTCGACCGGTGCGATCGGGCTGATGATTTTCCTATTCGCCCTTTGCCATCTGTTTTTCGCGATGCTGCCGCTGCGATCCGGATCCACGTTCCAGCGCCGCATCTTTGCGATCGTGGCGGTCGTCGCCGTCTGGTTTCTGGGCTGGGCCCAGTTGGGCGTATCGTTCATGGGGCCGATTCGGCCTGAATCGGTCGTGTTTTTCACATTGGCTGGGATCGGGATCGGCCAGTTGAATCGGCGGTTACTGAATCGTTCCGATCGGGGCGCCGCGATCGCGGTCTAGCAGGTCTAGCCAGCGTCGTCGCCAAGTCCGTAGTCTTTGATCTTTTTATGCAACGTGTTGCGGTTGATCCCCAATCGGGTTGCCGCTTTGGTTTGCACGCCGGCGCACTGCGTCAACACTTGCGCGATCAGTTCTCTTTCGATGTGTTCGACGATGGTGACGTGAACTTCACCGGCAGCCGGCCCGACTTCGGTCAGGCCGCGAGTGACTAGTGCTTTGGCCAGCGAATCAAAATCCTCGGCGACTTCGGGGCCTCCCGCTTCGGATTCAGTTTCGCCGCGGACGCAGGCGGGCAACACATCCAACGTCAGTTCGTCGGTCTCGGCCATCACGACGGCGCGTTCGATGTAGTTTTGTAACTCGCGCACGTTGCCGGGCCAGTGATAGCTTTGCATCGCTTCGATCACGCCGGGCCCCATGTGGACGACGTAACGGTCGTTGACCTCGTTGTAGTGTTCTAAGAAAAACGATACCAGCGCGGGAATATCCTCGCGGCGTTGACGCAGCGAGGGGATCTCGATCGGCACCACGTTCAGACGCCAATACAAGTCTTCGCGAAAACGTTCCGCACGAACCTCGGTCATCAGGTTACGGTTGCTGGCCGCGACGATCCTCGCATCGGTGCTAAGGGTGCTGGTGTCACCTACGCGTTCGAATTCTTTTTCTTGCAGAACCCTTAACAGTTTGACTTGCAGGGTCAGCGACGTGCTGTTGATTTCGTCCAGGAACACGGTGCCGCCGTGGGCGGCTTCGAATCGGCCGGTTCGGTTGGCAACGGCGCCGGTGAACGCACCGCGAACGTGCCCGAACAGTTCGCTTTCCAGCAAACTTTCGCTCAGGGCACCACAATTCACGCGGACGAATGGGCCGCCGCTGCGGCGGCTAAGTCGATGGACCGCGCTGGCGATCAGTTCCTTGCCCACGCCGGTTTCGCCCAGAATCAATACCGACGCATTGCTGGCCGCCACCCGACGAGTGATTCGGTACACCTCCTGCATCGCCGGCGATGTGCCGATGATTCCAGAAATCGGAGGGCTCTGGGATTTGCCTGATCCCGAACCGCCGGAGGAAATGCCAAGGATCGCCATGAAGATTGCGGGAATTGGTATCGATGGGGAGCTTGTCTTGGATCACGCCGAGGTTTGGGTGATCCGTTCGGATCGATGATAGGCGTTGATCGGGGCAGGCAAACGGTGTCAGACGAATCACCACCTGGCTTCGCTTGGTTTCCATCCCCCGGCCGACGCTTTTTCAACATCAAGTTATCGTTAAACGATAGCGGTATCAGCGTCGCTGCGGTAGGGAACTCGATTCGTCGATCGCAGGGTCGATCAGGGGCTCATTCGTTCTCGCCGCTGGCCAGTCGTTTCTGTGCGACCACGCGAAATCGTTGGCGGTCCAGCACGGACAAAGCCGGCAATCGCCGCTTCATTTGGACGTCGGTAAGGATGCCATCGAACGCCTGAACCGATACTGGTGCGTCGATCAACGCCATAGGGGCTGACCATCGGGATTGGCCCAGCGTCACACCCATGTCTTGAACCGAGGACCCTTGATCGTCAAAGAACAGCAAAGGCACTTCGCCGCCATTGCTGGCGCGGCGGACGACGTCGACCATTTCGATCGGCGACATGTCCGACAAGAGCGTTTTCGACAAAATCATTCGCAGGTCGCCGCCCTGATCGATCGCGCGCTGGAGGGCGCCGACACTGCCGACCGTGACCGGTGTCCAACCCATGCTGTCGATTAGCCGCTCGAAGTGAGCGATATAGTTCGGCCGAGTTTCGACGATGATTGCCGAGGGGCGGTCGCCCAAGCGAGTCATTTCGACCAAGGTGCGTTGGACGCGGCTGCTGCCTGGATAGGCTGATCCGTCGGCCAATTCAGAGACCAATTGAGCCGCTTCGTAACGAATCAGAGGCGTCGATGACGAAGCCTGCTGGACCAAAATGCTTGGTCGCCCGCCGTTGGATCGAAGCAGACGGTCGGGCTGCAGTTGCGAATGCGGCGATCCGGCCAACCGGATCAGTCCGATCATGGCTGCGGTTTCAATGCCCTTTCTAGCGTTGGGGGCGTGCGGATCGGTGCCACCGGTCGCCGCCAATTCCTGACCGGCGGCACGCTGAATCGCGGTCAGGATGATGGATTCGTCGACCCCGCCGACCAACTGCAGGACCTCTTCGATCTGTTCAGGGTCACCCCAATCCGGGTCGATCAAAACCCGATAGGCCAAACTGCTAGATAGTATGTCAGCTTGGATCCAGGGTGCGTTTGCAGCACTGGCAATGTCCATTCGACGCAGTCGCAGAGCCGCGTCGGCGGCGTCGCGGTAGGCCGCCAGCATGGTGCGAGAGGTTTGAGCGGTTACGCCGGTGCGTTCCGGTTTGATCGTCCAGATGGTCGTCGTTGCATCGTCATTGTCGGTGGCGGTTGCGGAGGCTGCTTGGTCCTGCAAGTCGCGATAAGCGATCTGGATCGCCAGGTCGACGCTGGGGATTCCCGAATTCAGTTTCGCGAAAGCCGCGGTCGCAGCCTGTCGTTCCTGATCGGTGGAATCGATCGCGTGCAGCGCGACGGCAAAGAACACAATGTTTGCGTCGGCATCCCACTGGCTTAGCGATTCGATCGCTCGGGATCGTACGTCCGCGGTCCCGTAGGCTGCCAACTGCTGCAACGCATCCATTCCGCCGTCGCCCAACCGCGACATCGTTTGCAAAATTCGGCTGCGTGATTCAGCGGATCGTTCGGCAACCGCGGCGGCGGCTAACTGTCCGATGGCCGCTTCGCCACCATGAAGCAAGACGCGGGCAGCGGCCAGACGCTGATCTTTCGACGGGCTATCCAGACGCTTGATTGCCTGCACCAGCCGGTCCGCCCCGGTATTTTGGGCGATCAGTGCCGCCCCCAACCGATCCAGGCTGGCCTTGGCTTCGTCGCTAACATCCGCCTGCTGTTTGATTTGGAAGAAGACGGCCGGTCCAATTTGGGTGGCCATGGATGCTGCTGCGGCCTGCGAGTACTTGCGATTGGAAATGCTCTTCAGCAGTTCGTCGACCTCGGCCCAGCGGCCGGTTCTGGCAAGGCTGGCGATCGACGCGGCAAGCTGTTCGTCCCCCCGCCGAGCCTGTTCCAGCAGCTGTTTCTTAACGGGATCCTCGGCCAGGATGTCGTCGTCGTCGCTAGGCTTGGCCGCGTTGCCAGGATCCGCAAACAGCCCGCCACCATCCATCGCCGGTGAACCAAACGGATCCTGCTGGGCGACGCCTGGGGTGGCTCCGATTCCACCGACGCATCCGATCCCGATTGCCAGCAAGCACACCGTGCGAGCCAAGCCGGGACGTGACCACAAACTGTTCACGCGGGCGGTGCGATGCACAGGAAGATTTCGGCGATCCAGGATCTTGATCGACATTCGCACGCACTTGATGGAAATGGGGTGGAGGACAAGGTTGGACCTATCATAATTGACGGCACCTGTCTTGAAAGCGCACCCTCTTCCGAGTGCTCCGGCTCGGTTCGAATTTCCGGGGGTGGTGTCGAGGATTTTGCCAGAAAACCTAGTCGCCAACGTTTTTTTACAACGTTCTTTCCCCGATTCTTCGGCAGCCGCTTAACCGCTGGTCGTTTGATTCTACAGCGGGCCATCGCTGCTGTTGGCGATCAGTTGCTCGCGATATTGCCATTCCAGCGATCCGACGGGAGCCTCTGCAAGAGCATCGATTTCCCGTTGGATATGATTGCGGTACTGTTCCCAGTGTTGGCGAGACTGTTCAATCCCGGGCATCACTGCGGAGTCGTAATCTTCCTGGCCGGTTCGCAGGTTTCGCATGAATTCAGCATCCAAAGCAACTGCGGCGCTATAGAAAGCGGACGAGTTGGATTGTTGATGGGTCACCTGCGTCACGGGATCGATCGGCGCAGCGGTTTCGATTTCCACAGGTTTCGATGTCACGCCGCCGGACAATACAGACGCGAACGTCCAAACGAGCATTCCGATCGAGCAAACGATGGAAAGGATCTTCAGCGCGTTTGCCTTCTTCGGGGCTGCGCGAGGGACATCGCGTGGAGCGTGTTTTTCGTGCTGCCGTGGCGACGGTGCAGAAACCGATTGTTGATCGGCAAGGTCGATGGCGGTTGACATTTCGATTATTCAGTAATGATGGTTGGTAGGTTGTTGGCAATCTCTTCAAAGATTGCGACTAGCTCGGCACCTGACGAAGCGTGGTAGTGCTTGCCACCGCCTTTATTGGCGACACGCTTCATCTTGGCTTGATCGGCACCCGAGCCAAACGTGACGGTATGGATCGTAAGGTTGTACTGACCGACCAGATTGGTGGTAACGGTTTCGGGATCGATGCCGCTGTTATGCATGCCGTCGGTCATGACCACCATCGTTTTGGATGCGTAAGGTCGCGCGGCACTTGCCAACAGAGCGGTGATGCCGGATTCCATTCCCTTTCCGATCGCCGTGTTACCGCCGACATACAGGTCGTCGACGGTATCGCGAACCACCTGAAAGTCTTTCTCTAGCCATGTGTCCAAGGTCGAATTGGACGAATAACTAGCAACGGATACCTGTTCTTCCTGGCTGGTGTTGTCCAACACATTCAGAAAAGCGTTCACGGCGGCAACCAAGTCGTCCCAAGGACGTTGGGGCGCCGGCCCCAGATTGAAGTAGTTTTCCCAAGCCCATTGCTGGTAGCTGTCGCTATCGTTGCCGTAGGTGTATTGGTAGCCGTACCGCCAATGGTAGTACATCACTCCGGCGTCAATCGCTGCGTTGCGAACGGTATTGTTCCAAGGCGATGTTCCGTTTGGCCAATCGAAGGTGATCCAGCTCATGGAACCGGATCGGTCCAACACGATCGAGATGTCACGGTCGACTTGCATCGCGACCGCGTCCTGGGTGGATTCAAAGTCGCTGGCGTTCAACACGCCCGGAATGACCAAGGGGACGCGTCCCGACAATGACCCGCTGTCACGCCGGCCTAGGACTCGCATCGCGCTAGCCACTTCGTTGCCGCTGGCCACTTGCGCGGTGGGGATCTTCTGGAAGACGTATCGTCCATTCAAACCGTTGGGTTGGGTGGTGATACCGAATTCGATTTCGTTCGCAGCATCATCGGTCCGAAGTTGCAGCGGTTCGCCGTTGACCAAGTTCATGGCGGCTGTGGTCGCAGCAGCGGTTTTGGCCGCCGACACTTCTTGCGTTTCGCTCAGTGCGCGTCCGCCGGCACGGGCAGCAGCGTCGGTCGCTACCATCAGCTCGGTACGCGTCAATTGCATTTGCGCGGTGTTGATACAGAACGCCGATAGGATTGCCAGCACCGGAAGCAGTACCGCCAACAAGCCCAAGACCGCGCCTCGGCGGTTCCGTCCAGCGATGGCGGAACGCGTTGTCAATGGATTCGTTGCCGCGTGGTCTGCACAACGGTTGGTCACTGTCGATGCGACGGACTTTCGGTCGGTGTTCATGATCTTGTTTCCGGACATGGTGTTTTTCAATCGATGGGGGCAATCAGGCGATGCCAAACGCCCGCTGCGCACAAATGCGCGGACGCTGCACGGTCTGACCGGGGATCACTGTTCGTAGAATCCGTCGTAACGTTCGGTTCGCATCCGTACGGTGGATGAAATGTCCGACTCTGGCAGGAAGAACGGTGCGAACATTGCAACTTCGCCCAAGTCGACCGTGACGGTGACCGTCACGTTGGTCGATTCGGAATCCAGCTCGGATACCGCCACGCTGTAACCGTTCGTTAACAGCGACCCCATGATGCGGTTGGCTTCGCCTTCGGCTTCGGCCGAAGTTGCTCCCGGAACAATCGCATGGCGAGCGGCATAGTAAGCCGCATCCTGTGCCAAGTTGCGGACCATGTTCATCCGCGCAAATTCCATGCACGTCAGGATGATCAACAACAGAATGTTGGCGATGATTGCGAATTCAACGGCTGATGCGCCTAGACGTGACTGCCCACATCGGCGTCGTCGGCGAATCGGTCGTGATTGGTTGTGTCTTTTCATAGTGAATTTAAGGGCGTGACGACAACGACTAGTTGTTGGTTAAGTTCTCGTACTCTTTTCGCATCGTGACGCTTGCGGTGACAATCAGTTCAGCGAATCGCTCGGTGGGAATCAGTAGGTTCCCGGCCGCGGGGATGTTGACCGTGACCGTGACGTTTTCCAACGTTTCGGCGGACTCGAATCCCGGCGAACTGAAGGTGCAGACACTGCCCGATTGGTATTGGATGTTCCGTTCATCCAAGAACTCGCGAACTCGTGTGGTGACGTTGGCGTTGGTTCGGCCGCGGGCGACGCCCTGGCGAGCACCTTCGTAGGCTGCTAGCACGGCCGACTCTTTCAAGAACATCACCGAACAGACGTCGATGGTGCCGAGGGTCAGCACGAACAGAACGGGCAACACGATGGCGAATTCAACCGTCGCAATGCCGCTGCGATTGGAGTCGCGACGGAAGCGTCGTCGGTTCGAGGCTGGCGAAGGAGTCATGGATTTTGGGTTCGGGACAGAGGGGACTTTCTGGTCTATTAGAAACCTAGGTCACAAAAGTCCTTGGTGCGGAAATTTTCCAAGATCCGGGCCCGCCCTGCTCTCCCGACGCCGAAACGCGGGCTACAGACCCGACAATTCGCGGCGAATTCCCCGTGTTTCGCGATTCGGCGTCCGGCAGCGACTGCCCCCCCCGCGGTTGTGCTGGGTGGGGAGTGGCGGACTAGAATGGTCGGGCATCATGAACTGGGACGTCGACGTGGCGCTGGCAAACACGATGTTTCAGTCGCGGGCTTTTGTTAGCGGGGCTTCTGCTAGCGGCCGATTCGATCCAACGTGAGCGAGATGTTGATGATTTTGCGAGCCCTGGTTTTGTGGTTGCTCTTCCCCGTCTTGGGGTGGCCGGAGGGATGGGCAGAAGAACCGCCGGTTCGGGTTGCCGTTTTCGAGGGACCCGGGGTGGGCAAGAGCAGCGAGAAGTTGATCGCTGCTTTGCAGTCCGCCAAGGACGACAGGTTTCAGGTCACTCGGATTGCGGCTGAACAGATTCGCAGCGGCGGACTGATGCAGGTCGATGTCTTGGTGCACCCGGGCGGCAGCGGTAGCAAGCAGGGCAAGACGCTTGGTCCCGAAGGATCACAGGCAGTGCGAGAATTCGTCCGCGGTGGGGGCGGGTACCTTGGCGTTTGCGCCGGCGCCTATCTAGCAACCAATGACTATTCCTGGTCGCTGAATTTGATCGATGCCAAGGTCGTTGATCGACGGCATTGGAATCGCGGAAATGGCACGGTGTCGATCCGGCTATCACCCGATGGGGCTGCCTTGTTCGGGCACGATCGCCGCGACATGTCGATCTATTACGCGCAAGGGCCGCTGCTGGCGCGGCGGGAATGGGACGATCCCGAGGTCCCGGACTACGAGAGCCTAGCCATCTATGACTCGGAAATTTCCAAGAACGGATCGCCACGGGGAGTGATGGCGGGGACTTCGGCGGCAGTTCGCGGCCAATTCGGGGACGGCCGCGTGCTGTGTTTTAGTGTCCATCCCGAATTGACCGATGGTCGACACCCCATGATCGGGTTGGCTGTTCAGTGGCTGGCCGAATCCGTCGGTGGTCGGTCGTTTCCGAACCGGTCGACCGACGGGCGAGCGGCACTGCGATTCGAACCTTAATCGCCCAAATCGGCTTTTTCGTTTCCGTCTTCGTCGTATCGGTTGAACGCGAAATAGATGAATGGGATCGGCAGGCAAGGTAACAGCAGCAAGAAAAATTTGCCGACGACCAACGAGAATGCGATCGTCAACACAAAAAATCCCAGCCACAGCCACCATGTGTCGCGTCCAAGTCCAATCAGTTGCTTCATCAGTTTTCTCTTCGGGGGGAAACGAATTGTCGCGAGGTTAACCGGGGGGGAAATGACCGCGGTTGAGGATCGTC
This sequence comes from Rubripirellula lacrimiformis, assembly GCF_007741535.1. Taxonomy (NCBI): domain Bacteria; kingdom Pseudomonadati; phylum Planctomycetota; class Planctomycetia; order Pirellulales; family Pirellulaceae; genus Rubripirellula; species Rubripirellula lacrimiformis. Next base: position 6,697,059 of record NZ_CP036525.1, on the reverse strand, counting down.
CGCCGTTTTCCGCAACCAGGGTCAGGTCCCCATCAATGTACCCAACTTCATTGCTGGGCTCGACTTATTGTGATCGCCGCAGCGGATATTGCCCAGGCCGAGATCGTCCAGATGGGCTGGTGCGACGAGATGACTCGGTGCGACCAGATGCCCCAGCGTGGCCTTTGTCCCCCTCTGCACTGGTGGGTGAGCCTTGCGAGAGCCGATAGACTGTCAGCTGAAAGTCCCCCAACACCCTCGTCACTACGGAACTAAAACGTTGGCCAACTCCATCCAATCATTGATCGATACCGGAACCAAGCTGTATCTCGATTCCGTCGAACCAGCCGAAGTGGACCAGAATCTTGCCTGGGGCGCCGTTGGGGCCACCAGCAACCCGGCGATCATCTCTGGAATCGTGAAGGCAGGCGGATTTGACGCTCAGATCGAATCCCTGTTGGGCGAAGGCCATGACGACGACGCGATTGCTTGGGCGATCACCGATTCGTTGGTCCAAGATGCCCAGTCCAAGTTTGCTGCGATTCGCGAGCAATCCAATGGGGACGCTGGCTGGGTCAGTTTCGAATTGGACCCGTTGCTGGAAGATCCTAGCTTGGGCCTCGACGAAAGCGATGTGGTCGCGAAGTACGTTGAACTTGGAAAGAAGTGGGCCGCCGGGCACACCAACCGAATGATCAAAGTGCCAGCCACGTCAGCCGGGCTGCAAGCACTGACGCCATTGGCCGCCGCCGGCGTGACCTTGAACGTGACCCTGATCTTTACTTTGGATCAGTACCGCGCAGCACGCGACGCCGTTTGGGCCGGGGCCAAGCAACTTGCCAATCGCGACCAATTCAAATCGGTCTACAGCATCTTCATCTCGCGGATCGATGTTTACACCCAACAGCAACTTCCCGATCTGTCCGACGATGCCCAGGGAATGGTCGGCATCTTGAATGCAAAACGAGTTTGGCAGGACAACCAAAATTTCTGGGCTGACAAGAATCTGCCGCTATCCCAGGAACTGATCTTCGCCAGCACCGGTACCAAGAACCCGAACGACCCGCCGTACAAGTACGTGCAGGCACTGGCCGGCAGCGATATCCAAACCAATCCGCCGGAAACCAACCAAGCGGTTGCCGACAGCGGGATCGAGTTCACCCGTACGGTCGACCAGATGCCGCCGCAAAGTGTTCAAGACGAAATCGATTCGAAGTTGGACCTGGACGACATGCACAAGGCCTTGATGACCGAAGGCGTCGACAAGTTCGTCAAGCCACAGCGTGCTCTGCTGGCTTTGATCGCCGAGAAGCGAAAAGAACTGTCGCCATCCTCGTAACGCACGCCCCCCGAGCGAACAATGGGGGGAATCCAATCGGCCGAAAACGTAGCGCAAGTCGCCAAGACTTTCGGCCGATGGGCGGTCCAAATCCGGTCGCGAAATCCGTCAAGACTTCGGCCGGACCTACCTCGCCGCGATCATGCGGCGAGCGACGACTTGCGGTGCACCAGCGAATAGACGCACGGAACCAGCACCAGGGTCAGCACCGTCGAAACGACCATGCCGCCCAGCAAGGCGCGGGCAAGCGGGATCATCGCCTCGTTGCCCGGAGCCAACTGGAACGACAATGGCAACATCGACGCGACCAGGGTCAGCGATGTCATCAGGATCGGACGCAGTCGGATTTGAGCGGCCGATAGCGCCGCTTCGCTGGCCGACAAACCTTCGCTGCGACGCTGGTTCGCAAATTCGACCAACAAAATCGAATTGTTCACCACCACGCCGATCATCATCAATGTCCCCATCAACGATTGGATGTTGATGTAGGTGTCGGTGAAGTACAGAACGATCAGTACGCCGCCAATCCCCAGCGGAACCGCCAACATGATGATCAGCGGATCGACAAAGGATCGGAACTGAGCCATCAGGACCAGATAGACCAATAGCGTCGCTACGGCCAACCCCACGCCCAGCATGCTCATGCCCGAACGCATCTTTTCCACCGGGCCTCGCAGCGTCACCGTGACACCGTTGTCGAATTCCATTTCCGATAAGGTGGTATCGATATCGGCCGCCACACTTCCCAAGTCACGTCCCGAAATGTTGACGTGCACATCGTTGACGCGGGAGATGTTGTAGTGAGCGATTTCCGCAGGGATCGTCACGCGGCTAACAGTCGCCACGTTGGATAGGGGAATCGTGATCGGGCCGTCCGCGGTATCCAACGACAGAGGAATGTTGCGGACCTCGTCCAGCGATTCGAACTGGTTCGATTCGTATTGAACCCCCATGAAAAAGTCGGTCCCCGATTTGGGATCGATCCAGATCGTTGGATCGTATCCAACGCTGGACCCCAATGCGGTTAAGACCGTCTTGGCGACTTGTTCCTGGTCGACACCCAAATACTTGGCACGTGTCCGGTCCACCTGAACATCGAATTGCGGATAGTCCAGGGATTGGGCGATCTGAACATCGCGGGTTCCCAAGATCGGACGCACCGCTTTGACGATGCGTTCAGCGGCATCCCGGCATTGCTGCAACGTTCCGGCCGAAACCTGCACACTGATTGGCGTCGGCACACCCTCGTTCAGTGCCATGTTCACGATGCCACCGGATACGAACAGAAACTCTTCTAGCGGGTACTGGTCGGCCAACGTGCTCCGCAGCGTCTCGATATACGAACGCGTGCTAGTGGATCGGCCCTGTTGTCTCAGGTTGACAATCACATAAGCCGTGTCGGGCCCAGAGTTCGAGCTTAGGACGGTCGAAAAACCGGCTCCCTTACCGACGGGCAACCCGATGTTGGAAATGATCGTTTCGATTTGTTCTTCCGGGATGATGCCCTTGATCGAGTCTTCGATCCGAGCGACCAACTTTTCGGTTTCCAACAGCGACGTTCCGGGCAGCGTTTTGAGTCGCAGTTCGAATGATCCCGAATCCACCTCCGGAAACAACTCGGTACCAATCCGTGGCAAGAGAGCAAAGGATGCACCGACACCGACGATGATCACCAATGCGCTGATCGCCGGGGTCTTCATCGCTGTGCTTAACAGTCGACCGTACAGGCCTCGCGGATCCGATTCGCGATCCGATGAATCGGCATTCTTGGATTGCACCCGCTCGCGGACGAATGTCGCACAGTAGGCGGGGACGACGGTCAGGGCCAACAGATAGGACGCACCGATCGTCAACGTCGCAGCCAGCGATAATGGGGTGAACAGGTACTTGATCATGCCGGTCAAAAACAACGCTGGCAAGAACACAGCCAAGGTCGTCGCGGTACCCGCCAGGATGGCGCCCGAGACTTCCTGAGTTCCCTGGCGAGCGGCTTCCAACGGGGATTTGCCCATCCGCAAGTGACGAATGATGTTTTCCACCACAACGATGCCCGCGTCGACGACTGTCCCGATCGCCAACGCGATCCCGCCCAGGGTCATCACGTTGATCGTTTGTCCCGAAAACGCAAACCCGATCGCTCCGATCAAGATCGCCAATACGATCGTGGACACGATGATGATCGTTGGCAGCACGCGGCGAAGGAAGACAAAGACAACGATCGCGACCAGCAACGCGCCGAGTCCGACTTGGGTCAGCAGGTTGGACATCGCATTGCGAATGTAACTGGATTGGTCCGATACCAGTGTGACCTGCGTGGCTTCGGGGATATCCCCGCGTTCCTTCATCTTGGGGATTTCACGTGCGATCCCTTCATAGATGCGATCGACCACCGCGATGGTGTTTTCGCCCGGTTCGCGTAGCAATGGACAATAGACACTGCGAGTTCCGTTGACGCGGACGATGTTGTATTGCAGTGCGGCGTCATCGACGACGCGCGCGACATCGCGAATGAAGATCGGGCGATCGTCACGGACCGCGACCGGAATCGCTTCGATGTCTTCGATGTTGGGCAGCGTGTTGCGTGGGTGCACCTGGTAATCGGTTCCGCCCATCGTGGCGGTTCCGCCTGCCAAAACCAGGTTGGCTTTCTGCATCGCGTCGACAACATCGGTGGCGCTAACGTGATAGGCACGCAGTTTGTCGGGATTGACGTAAACCATCATCTGTCGGAACTTTCCGCCAAATGGGTGCGGAATCTGGACGCCCTTCAAGCCGCCCATCTTGTTTCGCACGGCGTAGTAGCCAATGGAATAGAGTTCGGATTCGCTCAGTCCTTCGCCCGAGATCGCTGCTAGCACGACCGGCAGATTCGACGGCTCGCTCCGCAGCGTGAAAGGCCACTCGATCCCCGGTGGCAGGTGAAACATATCGCTGGCCTCCAGATTGACGATGTCGTTCATCGCCGAGCTGGGGTCCGCACCGGGTTGGAAGAATACTTTGATGACCGCGGCGCCAGGAACCGTTCTGGATTCTTGGTGTTCGATCTTTCCGGCTAGAGTCAACGCGCGTTCCACACGTGACGAAACCGACTTTTCCATGTCCAGGGTGGGAAGTCCCGGATAGGAAAAAAAGCTGACGACGACCGGCTTTTTGAAATCCGGCAGGATGTCAATCGTGATGCCAGGAATGACGGAGGCACCAAGCACGCAAAGTGCGATCGCGCCGGCCAATACGGCGAAGCGATTTTTAAGAGAGAAGTTGATCAAGGACATTAATTCCGGTCCCCCAACACAACGACCTTTTGGCCGTCAACAAATCGCTTCAGGTGCGAACCGATCACCCGTTGGCCCGGTTGGATTCCCGCTAAGACTTCGATCGAATTTCCATCGTCCATGCCCATCGTGACCTCCGCGATTGAAACGGTCTCGTCGTCACCGACGACGTAGACATAGGCGTTTCCGTTTTCGCCGATACGGATCGCTTGGGATGGCAGCATGTTGGCAGCGATCTTGGTCGATAGATTGATCGAAGCTTGGCCGAACATGCCGGGCAAAAGTTTGCCGTCGGCGTTGTCCAGTTCGACCTCGACCATCATCGTTCGTGTGCTGGGGTCGAGGTCGCCGCTGCGACGGGTGACATTGCCGACGATCGGTGCCTCCGATGCAAACGATGGGAACGTCAATCGAACTTCGTCACCCGGTCGAACCAATGGTGCATCGGACTCGGGGACCGGGATGCGGACGCGGACTTTGTCGACTTGACTAACGACGAACAACGGTCGACCGTTTCCAACTTCGTTGGATTGGCGAACCAGGTCGCCCGGTTCGATGTTTCGTTCGGTAACGATTCCGGTGAACGGAGCCCGCAGGGTAGCGAACTGGATCATCACATCGATTTCGTCCAGTTGACGGCGAGCGACCTGGGTCTCGGCTTTGGCGGCTACCAGGTCCGCCTTAGCGGCAGCGGCTTGGGCCTCGGCGACCGCGACCTCGGCTTGGGCCGACTGGATCGAAGATGCCATGGCGTCTTTGCGAGCGGCTTCCGAATCACGTTTCATGCGGACTTCGTCCAACATGCGATTCTGTAGCGATCCGCGATCGACCAAATCCTGGGTGCGATTGAATTCGGATTCTGATCCTGCCAGCGACGCTTCGACGCCAGCCATCTGGGATCGGGCTTCGGCCAGCATGGCTTGGGATGACCGGACGCGGGCGTCGGCAAGTTGGATGCCTGCTTGGGCTCGTTGTTCCTCGGCCTCGTATCGTTGAATTCTGGCTTCGGTGATCTCTCGCTGTTTTCGAATCTCCGGAACATGGATGACCGCTAGTTCGGCCCCGGTTTCGACGTAATCGCCGATATCGACTTTCAATTCACTGACAAAGCCCGTCGCCCTGGCACGAATCTCGGCTCGATAGAACGCGTGAATCGATGCCGGTTGGAGCGTGGTTCGCTGGACTTCGGTGGTCGCTAGGGCAACCGTTTTGACGGGGATGTCCCGGACATCCTGCTGTGGCTTCAACGCCGTTTGCTTGGGCGAACACCCGGCTAGGATGATCATGTTTCCGATGATCAAGGCGTGATATCGGGCGGATCGGTGAATTTGCATGTCTACCGTTGTCATGAATGGAATACTTGCGGCGGCGGTCTAATCCCTACAGCCGGCACAATCATCAGCGGCGAAAATCTCTGGCCGGTAGGATCAAACAGTGTAATTGGCGTAACGAGATCATTCGAGATTCCAGAGTCCAGAAGTCACGAATCTGGTGGGAACAGTCGTTACCATCGTCGCCTTCGTTTGCCGAAGAGTTTTCCGTGTGATCATCGCGTTCGGAGTAACGCGTGCAATGGAAATGAACGCCACGGAAAAAACGGAGGACGGGATGCCCCGCCTATTAGTCACCTTGGGTTTGACGGGATTAGCCGGCTTAACAGGTTGTGCCAGCAATCAGCGGCTGGCATTTCAGCCCGCAGACGTGCCTGCCGCGGCCCAGGTGGCGGCAACGCCACCCTCGCAAACCCAGCCCCCTCTGCCGGCCATCTCGCAGCGTTCGCCCAAGACAAACCGGGATCTCCTGGCCGCCGACCTCCATTCCACTGCGAAACCCGTCGAAGAGTCCGCTGTGCAGGCGGCTGTACAGGCGGTTGTGCACAACGACGCGGTGCCAGAGACCAGTGGTGCACGCGGAACGTTGACGATCGACGGACGCAAGTACCGGCTGGAACCGGTCGTATCGGCTGAACCGGCACACCTGGTCACAACGACACCCAGTTCGCCCGCCAGCACGTTTTCCCAGGCCGCGTTTGAAAGCGTCGTCGACGCCGATGACGTTCCGGTCATCCACCCTGCGATGGGACACGATCAGACGCCGTCCATCACGCCCGTGGTGATCCCCTTCGAAGATGCCAACGGGATCGCGATGGAATCCACCATCGTCGATGGGTCGTCAGCGATGCCGAATGGCGTGATCGAATTGAATTTGCCATCGGCGCTGGCGCACGTCGGTGGACAGCACCCCGCGGTTGGTTTCGCACAGTGGCGAGTCCAGCAGGCCTACGCCGAATTGGCCCAAGCCGAAGTCCTGTGGCTGCCATCGATCCAAGGCGGGTTGAATTTTCATCGCCACGACGGCAACTACCAGGCCAGCGATGGGACGATCGTCGATGTAAACCGCAATTCGTTCCAGTACGGATTGGGCAACGGGGCTGTGGGGGCGGGGACCACACCGCGTCCGGGTCTGGTCGCTCAGTTCCATCTGGCCGACGCAATCTTCCAACCGGAAATCGCAGAGAAGACGGCTTGGGCTCGTGGGCATGCCGCCACCGCTGTCCTAAACCAACAAATGTTGACCGCATCGCTCGCCTACATCGAACTGTTGGATGCTCATCAAGATGCTCGGATCACAGAGGAATCTCGTGATCGGACAGCCGAGCTGTCCAAAATTACCAGCGACTACGCTCAGGCCGGCGAAGGGCTTCAGGCGGATGCGGATCGAATGCGCACGGAGTTGACGTTGATGGAAAGTCGATTGATCGGCGTCCGCGAACGCATCTCCATCGCTTCGGCACGCTTGGCACAAGCGATCAGCATCGATGCCGGGACCGAGATTCAGCCGATGGACGTCAACGTGGTCCCGTTGGATCTGGTCGCGATCGATGCTGACAAGGGATCCTTGATCAGCACCGGCCTTTCGATGCGTCCCGAGCTGAAAGAATCACAAGCATTGGTGGCCGCAGCCTGCGAAGCATTCAAGCGAGAAAAGTATGCTCCGTTCGTCCCCAGCGTTTTGCTCGGTTACAGCACCAGCGGTTTTGGTGGTGGACTCGGTGGCGATATCGATGACGTCGATGGCCGGTATGATTTTGATGCCGCCATGACATGGCAGGTTCGCAACCTTGGCTTCGGCGAACGGGCTGCCCGTCGCGGATCCGCCGCCAGGGTCCAACAGGCCAGGTACCAAAAACTGCAGGTGATGGACCAAGTCGCATTGGAGGTTTCAGAAGCCTACAGCCAAGTCGATTTCCGCCGCCAACAGATCGACATGACTCAGCAAGCCATTCGAACGGCCCAGCAGTCGTACCTGTCCAACGTGGAACGAATTCGCGATGGCGAAGGATTGCCGATCGAAGTTCTGCAAGCGGTGCAGGCTCTTGAATCGGCCAAGCGGGCCTACCTGCAATCGGTCGTCTCGCACAACCAAGCTCAGTTCCGACTGCAGTGGGCGCTGGGGTGGTCGGTCACCGCACCGGCCAATCTGTAAATCGCATCGCCGATTGAACCGCGCCGCGGTCATTCATTACGGGTGGCTTGGCAGGTTCGACGCGTCGAATGCGTCGGGCAATAGCTGCGCGAGTTTTCGGATCTTGCGACTGCCATCCAGCACGTTGACCATGATCACGGTCGTGGTCTGACCGAATTCAGCCAAAAATTGACGACAGGCTCCGCACGGCGATACTCCGCCGACGCTGGCGATTGCAATCGCTCGCCACTTGCGATAACCGGCCGCGACGGCACTGGACGCTGCAACCCGTTCGGCACACAGGCACATCGAATAGCTGGCGTTTTCCACATTGCATCCGCACACGATTTCACCATCATCCATCAGCATCGCTGCACCGACATAGAAGTGACTGTGCGGCGCGTATGCCTGGTCGCGAGCATTGATGGCTGAATGAACCAACTGTTCCACTTCGTGAGGTTTCAGCTCGAGCATGTTCTTCGTCTGGCGGAAAGGAAAAGATGCAAATGGTTGGGGCTTGGTCAAAACAGGCGATCCATGGCCGATAGCGACAGCGTGTCACGACGCAAATCTGCAGCCGGCCTAGTGGAATCGCCTCAGGATAAGTTCTCGCCGGCGGACCAGAGTTTCACTGACCGTGATCGCCTGATGCAGGCGTTCAGCATACTCGCTGGCTTGGTGGGTGTGGCAATGCAAGACGAGAATCGGTTCGCCACGCTGGACCCTGTCGCCAATTCGATGACGAACCTGGATGCCCACCCGATGGTCGATCGGGTCGCCCGCCTTGCGTCGGCCACCCCCCAATGCAACGATCGCCTGGCCGATCGTTTGGTTGTCGAAACTTGCAATGTAACCGTCGGCATCCGCTAGGATCGGAGTCGGCGGATGCAGCGTCAGAGGGCCACTTCGTCGTCCCCCCTGGCCGCGGATCATCGATTCAAATTTTTCCATCGCCTGACCGCCGTCGATCGCTCGGCACAATCGCTCTTCCGCGGCGTCCACGGTTTCGGCCATCTGCACTTGGACCAATAGTTCGGCACCTAGCCGGACGGTTAGGTCACGTACTGGGCCGTGCTGGCCACCTAACACGTCCACCGATTCGTTGACTTCGATGGCGTTGCCGATCGTGGATCCCAACGGTTGGTCCATGTCCGTCATCAACGCGATCGTGTTCAGCCCGGCTTGGCGGCCGACCGACACGAGGGACTCTGCCAGCGCGACGGCATCGGCTTCCGTTTTCATGAAAGCGGCGGATCCCGTTTTCACATCCATGACCAATGCATCTAAGTTGGCCGCAAGCTTTTTACTAAGGATGCTGGCCGTGATCAACGCGATCGATTCGACCGTACCCGTCACGTCGCGAAGTGCATACAGGCGACGATCTGCGGGGGCAATTTGATCATTGGCCCCGACGATGAAACAGCCGGTTTGGGCCAGTTGTCCAGCCATCTGTTCGGCTGTTAGGTCAACCGTCAATCCTTCGATCGATTCCAATTTGTCCAGCGTACCGCCGGTCAACCCGAGGCCTCGCCCGCTGACCATCGGGACGTCCACATCGCAGGCTGCAAGCAGCGGTGCCAAAATCAGGGAAACCTTGTCGCCCAACCCGCCGGTGCTATGCTTATCGACTCGAGGCCGATCATGCATTGTGCGAGGCAACCGTGATCCGCTTTCCAGCATCGCAACGGTCAACGTGGCGGTTTCCTGGGACGTCATTCCGCGGCAACAGATTGCCATCGCCAACGCGGACATCTGATAGTCGGTAATGTCCCCCTGACAAAAACCGTGGATCAGAAATCGGATTTCGTCATCGGATAGTTCGTGGCCGTCGCGTTTCTTTGCCAGCAAGGTAGACGCAAGCATGACCGGTTCACAGATTCTGGTAGGTTCAGTCGCCGACAGACACAAAGCTGATCGTTATATTGCCATCTTACGATCAAAGCGATTCGCTAGGAATAACAACGATGATTGACCGCGATCCCCGCATGCACCTTCGATTGACTCTTGTTTTGGTTCTCGGTTGGGCCTTCTGCTGGTTGTCCAGCGGGTCGACCGTGTTGGCGCAGTCACCGACGACCGCCGATGCGGTAGACGCCACGCCGGCAGATTCACCGAAGGTTTCCGAAGCTGACACCCCGTCCAAGGTCGTTGCCGAAGTCCAGGCCGGGCCGCGTGCTCTGTCTCGTGCGTTTCGATTTGCCGCCCGGCGTGCGACACCCGCAGTGGTCACCATCTTGTCGTACGGGCAACCGGTCGCACCGACGTTGGGCCGCGTGCCCCCGAACGGTGGGACCCAGCGCGGCGGTTCCAATGAATCGCCCGATTCGGATCAGGATTCATCACCGACCCAGGATCCGGAAACCGACGACAAACAGCTGACGGGAATCGGCAGCGGCGTGATCATCAGTGAAGACGGTCGCGTGATTACCAACAACCATGTCATCGCCGGTGCCAAGCGAGTCGTCGTGCAATTGTCGGACGAAACCGAATTTGACGCGACCGAAGTGTTCGGTGACGCGGCCAGTGATGTGGCAACGCTGCGAATCGATCGAGACGCACCCCTGCCATTCGCTGACCTGGGCGATTCCGAACAACTGGAAATTGGCGACTGGGTACTAGCGATCGGCAGCCCGTTCCGTTTGGAAGCAACGGTCAGCGCAGGGATCATCAGTGCCAAGAACCGAGAATTAGGTCGGATCACTCGCGGCCGAATGATCCAAACGGACGCCGCGATCAACCCCGGCAATTCGGGTGGTCCGTTGGTCGACTTGGATGGACAGGTCGTCGCGATCAGTACCGCGATCGCCACTCGTAACGGTGGCTATCAGGGGATCGGGTTTGCCATCCCAATCAACCAAGCCAAATGGATCGCCAACGAACTGGCTGAACATGGCCAGGTCCGCCGCGCTGCGATCGGACTTCGAATCGCTGAATTGAATCCCAAGATCGCAGCGATGTTCAAGCTGCCGGTCGGGCTAGGTGTCTTGGTCCATCAAGTGATCGAAGGATCTGCAGCCCAGCGCGGTGGTATCCAGCCCATTGATGTGATCATCGCCATCGATGGCGAGCATGTCGGCGATGCGGCCAGTTTGCAATCCGCGATCGAACGGTTGCCAGTGGGATCGTTCCAAGAATTCAAGATCAGCCGCGATGGCAAAGAAATTTTATTGCAGATCGAGATCGCATCGATGGAAGACCCCACTGAATCGAAAGCATCGCAAGACGCGGACGAAGCAGATGCTTCCCCAGCCGACGACGTCGAATCGACCTCCACACTCCCGTAGTGGGATTCGCCAGAATTCCCCACCGCCACCACTCAGCCTTTTTCGTCTCCGCCACATTCCCGACCGCTGCGCCATCCGATCCGGCAGGAATCAAACGTCGATCATGTCGCGCACAAACTTCGGCCGCGGGTCCGACTTGCCTTTGCGATCGCAACGAAAGTATTCGCTGACATAACGCAGCGGCGACGAACTCTCGGGCACTTTGAAACGGTCGCCCTTCTGCAGGACCGGACGGTATTCGTCCATCCGTCCAAATTGACGTGTTCCAGCGGCTTGGCATGGAAACCAAATGCCTTCGCCGTCAGGAGTTTCTAGATAGAACTCGGGATAGCAGTGGTCGGGGATCCATACCATCCGTGCTGGGATGCCGTTGTTACGGCACAACGCGACAAACAGGCTGGTCATGTCTTCGCAGTCGCCTTTGCCATCCTTCAAAGCATCCGATGCGTTTCGAATGGGGCCTTCGATGTATTCGACGTTATCGCGTACATAGTCGTAGATCTGTTCGACGCGTTGCCAATCGTTGTCCGCCGGTTCTTTCTTCAGATCGCGAGCCACCATTCGGATCTTGCCGTGGCTGGTATCGATGTTGGGGCTATTGCCCATGAAGACGCGGAGGTCGCGAGGCGGACGCGATGGAATGACTAAGTCGTCCGTCAGGTCCGGTGGCAAAATCCGTGATCGTGCGATCGCAAATTCGAATGTCATCTCCACCGTCGAACCGCCGGGAACACGTGCCATCTGCAACACAACTTGGCGCGCACCGCCGGGCAGGTCACGCGTCTTCCATCCCGAGACTGCATTGTCGATCGTTCTGCCGGTGACTGTGACCGTTTGTTCGGGCCAGTCCATCGGCACGATGAACGTGGCTAGCACATTGGTGCAAGTCACCGGTGTGTTTAGGATCAGACCGATTTTCCAGTTCTGTGTTTGGGGGGACTGGTAGATCAGCCGTTCTTTGGCTGTTGAACTGGCACCGGAAGTATCTCCGGGATCGGAACCAGTCCCACCACCCAAACCTGAATCATTGGACGCGCCGCCGTCTGGTACCTGGGCGTTGGCTTGGCCCATGGCCAGCGGACCGGCCGTCAAAGATGCCACGCCGGCGCATGCTGCGGTGGTCAACCATTGTCGGCGCGAAAAGGCGGTCAGGTGGTTTCGGGGAATCAGCACAGCGAAAACCTTCGATGGGAAAAACCGAAACGGTCGGAGCAGAAATCTGCTTGCGAAAAGCAGTTCCACTCCGACCGTCGCTCTGTTTGTCAATTCACTACATTGCAGTGCAGGGTCGGCGACGACGCCCACACGCATTTCATATTTTAACTCGACCGTCAATCAATGCTTACAAAGGTTTGGCGTTCGATGGGATCGGATCTTCATACAGAATCTTGGCACCGTCGGTATCGAATTTTCGAGACTGAGTGCGATTCTGCCAGTTGCTCTCCGGTTGGACAGGGGCACCCTGAGGGTATCCCGTGTCGCCGATGATCTGTTCGCCGTAATTGGTCGACCCACCTTGGATGGTCCCCATGTAGGGGGACGACTGCAGGTAAGGATCTTGGACGCCTGGGGCATAATCATTGCCACAGCCGCACATCCCGCTGGAGTAAACGTCGGACGATTGTTCCATGCCGGCATAGTTTTGGCATCCGCATGGCGGAGCGGTGACCACTCCTTGCGCGGGCGCTTGGCAGGTGGGTGCCGCCGGGGCATAGGCCGGCGCATAGGTCGGGGCGTATGCTGGCGCAGCGAGTGGTGCCGACTGACACGGTGCCGCCGCCGGTGCCATGTTGCCAAACCGACCACAGGGAAGGCAGCTGCCTAGCTTGTTGCACAGGCCGCATTGGGCGCCCCGGCCGAACATGAAGTTCCGGATTGTGCCGCATCCCGAACTGACCATCAACAGCGTTGCCGCCGTCATAATCGTTGCAATTCGTTGATTCATTATTGTTTCCTTGACATGCATAGCGAGCGTATTCGGTGATCTCGAGTAGGAGACCGAACAAAAGTACGACGCTATGTGTGTTGTGCAAACGCAACATCGTTTTTTTTAGGCAACAATCTGGTGACATGGTGCAACACCCCACGACCTGCCAATCTTGAATCAACATGATCTTTCATTTTCGAAAATCTGCGCGAGCCGCTGTTTTTGCCGCTTGTTCGACTCTTTCTCTATTAGGAAGCGGTCTGTCTTTGCACGGTGGCAACCCATTGCCCGTGGATTGGCAGCCCGAACCGTACTTGGCGAAACCCGCCATGGAGTCAAATGACCCGATCGCGGGGGATCGCGCACTACTGGATGCCGCCCTACAAACCGAACCCCCCAAGTATCCGTTGATCCTGGACCAGTCAGCGACGCCGGGGGGAATCAACAGCACTGTCCCAAACGGCGACCCACTGAATCACGACGTCGTCTGTGAAGACGTCCTTGGCGGCAATGTGCTGCATGGAAATGTGCTGAGTGTTGGCGATGCGGACCGGCTGTGGTTGTTCAGCACCCGTCGCATCACCAGCAGTTCGGGATGCGCTGACCTGGACATGCCGCGATTCGATATCGATCAGCTGAACAGTTGTGGGCAGCGTTCCAGTTCGTCGATCGAAGACTATCTGGCAAGCCGATCGGAAGGTCGGCGTACCGTTGTCTATGTGCACGGCAATCGGATGGATGCCGGCGACGTCGTGGGGCGGGGGCTGACGGTGTATCGCAGCATCGCCAAGTTTCGAAGCCGCGAACCGCTCGATTGGGTCATCTTTAGTTGGCCTAGTGAACAACAAGGAATATTAGCCCACGACGTCCGGCTGAAAGCACAACGCACCGATGCGCAAGGATTGTACTTGGCTTGGCTGTTAAGGCATCATGCTGAATCCGCGACACCGACCAGTCTGATTGGTTACAGTTTCGGCGCCCGCGTGGTGACGGGATCCTTGCACGCACTGGCCGGCGGATCGTTGGGGGGACGCGTGCTATCGGGACCGCCCATCGTTGGAATGAACGTGGATGCGGGATTGGTGGCACCGGCAATCGCCAGTAACTGGATGAACCATGGTGGCTATCACAGCGAAGCGACCAAGAATCTTGGCGAATTGTTCCTGTTCTACAATCAACGCGACGCGGTGCTGAAGCGATATTGGTTGATCGACCGAGTCCGCGGTCAGTTGGCCTTGGGGTACACCGGTCCGCGATCATTCGCGCCGCGAATCGACGGAAGCAAGCTTCCGGTGCACTCGCGTGATTGTGCGCCCGTGGTCGGGCTGCAGCATTCGGAACTAGATTACTACCAATCGCCGTGCAATGCGGGGGCCGGGATGGCTCGGTTGATCCACTCGGACCTGGTCACCCAGTAGTGCACATGCCCGATTCCACTTCGCAACCCGTTGGATACCTTTGCGGACGCTGGGTGAATCATTCCGAAATGTCAGTTTCGGTGGATGACGCCGGGTTTCGCCAGGCTGTCACCGTGGTGGAACGATTGCGGACCTACAACCGTGTACCCTGGCAGGTCGATTTGCATCTCCGCCGCTGGCAATCATCGCTCGACTACCTGGGGATCGTGGGGACACCCCCGCCCGATGAAATGCGGTCGTTGATGAACCAGTTATTGGTTCGTAATCGTGATTGGGACTCGGCGACGGATGACGTTGGCATCACCTGGTTCGCAACGCCTGGGAATGTTGGGATTGATGCGGCGGACCGTTTGCCAACCATTGGCATGCACCTGAACCGTCTGGATGACGCAGCCCACCGCCGACGTTGGGCGACAGGGCAACCGTTGGTGGTCACCTCGGTTTGTCAGCCATCGCCGGACGCATGGTCGCGGTCGATCAAGACACGCTGCCGGTTGCACTACTTTCGTGCCGACCAAATCGCAAGATCGGTGCATCCGTTGGCCGCGGGGGTTTTGGTGGATGCGGACGGATCGATCACCGAAACTAGCATCGCAAACTTGGCGATTGTGGAATCGGGGATCATCACGTCGCCACCGGAGGACCAGGTCTTGCCGGGCGTGACACAAAAGATGGTCCAGCAATGGGCGGCGGCAGAGTCGATCCCGTGGCGAAAGCAGCGATTGACACCATCGCGACTGGTCGCTGCCGATCAAGTGTTGTTGATGGGAACCGATGCGGGGTTATGGTTCGCCAGTGATGTCCGAATCTGGGCATCCGGTTCTAAGCCGGCATCCGATTTTGTGCCGGGGGTGGATTGTGGAAACGCAAACCTTGCAAATCCAAGCTCGGGAACCGAAATACCAAAGGCCGCGGGCGGGGACGTCTTTCAACGTCTGTTCGCCCACGGCCCTTGGAATTTCAATGTCGCAGATTGATGGCGGCTGGCCGGGTGCCCCCAGACAAAGGACCAGCCGCCACCGTCTGAACTAGCTGTTTTGTTCGACCAACTGGAAGTGAATTTCGTTGGTGTCAGCTAGCACTTCGATTTCGCTTGGTTCCAGCACCAGTTTGCCCGTGGGGCGACGGCCCCGTTTGGGACGATCGATCCCAGCATCGCTGGGACTGCTTTTGCCGATTTCGAACCGAATCTTGTACTTGCCTGGGATCACACCGGCCACGCCTGGCAGGTAATAGGCCTCGTATTCGCCGTCCGAGTTGGACAGAGCTAGAGAGGGTCGGCCGCCCGACAGCGGGACGAATTCAATGCTGCCGTTTTCAATCGGTTGGCCTGACATGGTCAACGAGCCACTGACGAATCCCATGGGGGGACCCGAAGGGCTGCAGCCAGCCAAGGTGAGACATCCGATTGCAAGAGTCAATGAGATTTTGTTGATGGACATTGGATTGAACGTGGATAGGGAGTGCTGTGTTGGAAACATGGAAACGCAATGGGTCGAAAAGTGGTTCGCGATTGGGATCAGTGTTCTTCGCGGATCACGTAGCCGTCTGCACGACCGGCAAGAGCGGGGAAGACATTGACGAAGTCGACACTGTCGGTGATGAATCGAACGGATCCGTCACCCATCACAAACTGGACGCCGCCGGTGTGAGCGGATCGGTAACCGTTGTGCAGTGTGTTCTCGTCTTTCTGGGTGTAGTTGTTGGCGTACAAGCTATTGTTGGGATAGCGAGGTACGGTCACGTTGCTGGTGCGGCCCGATGCCGAGCTCCATTCAAAATGGCTGGGCCATGCAGCCCAAGCACCGCCTGCTCCGCGTCCTGGACGCGAGTCTTGTTTGGTTCCGTCGAAGTGATGCAGGAAATTGGAGTGTTCACCGACGGCCAGCGTATGCGAGGTGCCATCGGTCACGCTTGAGAAGCGGCGCTTCTGAAAAACATTGTTGATGATCGACAGAAAGCCGTCGTCTTGAAGCCATCCGTAGCCGGTCCAGGTCGCGGTGTTGGCGTAGTATCGATCCCAAGCAAATGAGTCGGCTCCGGGGCGGAAATAGAAGCCCACGTTTGCCACATAATCAGGGATCTGGATGTTGTAGGTCTCCGGGGCCCCGATCGCCTGGGTGCCTGCCGTTGCCGTGTGCGTCCGTTCGTTGGGCATCGGGTTGGATGGGCAGTTGTAGCCTGGAACCCGCAGGTTCGACATCACTTCCCAGTTGTAGTTCGTACCGCTGCCGGTATCGGTAAAGTCAGTGCCCGAGAAGGTGAACTGCTCGTACGCCGCTGACTCTTCAATTTGCGGCAAGATCATGGTCAGCCAGGACGCGTTGCTGGTCCGGTTGGATCCTTCCCACAGGTCTTTGTCAGTGCCGATGTTGGCGGGGAACTGCTGGAACGTTCCGTGGTAGTTGTGAATGGCCAATCCGAGTTGTTTCAGATTGTTTGAACATTGCATGCGTCGGGCAGCTTCACGAGCCGCCTGCACGGCCGGCAACAATAGGCCGACTAATACGCCGATGATGGCTATGACAACCAACAGTTCGACAAGGGTAAA
The DNA here is from genome assembly GCF_007741535.1 of Rubripirellula lacrimiformis. Classification (NCBI taxonomy): domain Bacteria; kingdom Pseudomonadati; phylum Planctomycetota; class Planctomycetia; order Pirellulales; family Pirellulaceae; genus Rubripirellula; species Rubripirellula lacrimiformis. The sequence goes on along the minus strand of NZ_CP036525.1, from coordinate 6,679,824 downwards.
TGCGAGACGACTTCGTACGGTACGGAAGCGAGTGTTCATGAGATCAACAGAATGGAACGGGGTTAGAGAGGGACGCGGCCAAGGTTCCTTGCGATGGCTCGCTGCGTGATAGCGTCGTTTGCAATCAGTCGGTGTTCGGCTGGCTGCAAAGTCATCCGCTGTCGAAAGGGTGCAATGCAATCCGAAGGCCGAAGTCCGATCTGGGCGACCAGCGACCGTGCCAAGCAATCGGTCGGTGATGGCCTAATTGGGATGGCGGCGACGCCGTCGACCAAATTGGGGTGGCGATTCCGCGACTGAGCACCGACGGAAAAATTTGAAAAATCGGATGATGATGGTCATGCCGATGCCGGGCGGGCGGTGGGGGTAGCTGGCCCGCTGCTGATGTCGTTTGCATACGATGCGCAGAAAACTAGCAGCTGCAGAAAGAACTGGCTCGCTGCCCGCTTTCAAGCTGCTTGTCGATCGGGATTGGATTAAATTGGGGGCCAGTACTTTGTTCGCTGATCCCTTTCCCGGTGCTCTGCATGACGCGTTTACATTCCCTCGCGATCACGGTTGGCTTGTTGTCCGCCGCTATGTTCGCGCCGATGGCGTATTCCCAAACCACAGGTCGCTATGCGACTTCGGTCCAGCCTGCCGAAGGATTGCGCAGTTCTGCAGCAGCACCACGATTGCTTGAAGGCGGTCAGGTCGTGACCGCGCCGGGTGCCGATCCCATCGATGCCGACGTGCTGATCGATGGCACAACCATTGTGGCGGTTGGGCGACCGCTAAGGGTTCCTGATGGGACCGAGCGTATCGACGTTAGCGGACGACGTATCTATGCCGGCCTGATCGACGCGATGCACGATGTGGATGTGCCGGAGAAGACGGCGCCGCAAGTGGCGAAACATTGGAATGGGAACGTTACACCACGCAATCGGGCGGTCCACGTCGCCAACCAGACGCATGACGGAATCGAAAAACTACGCAAACAAGGCATTGCCGCGCAATTACTGGCTCCCAAGGGCGGGATCTTCAAAGGGACCAGCTGCCTAGTGGCCCTGGTCGATCCCGACGATGCCCAACGTCTGATTGTCGCGGATGTTTTCCACCATGCCACGCTGACCAAACCACGCGGCCAGTCGCGTGATCGCTATCCCAATTCGCCGATGGGCGCCACGGCGCTGCTGCGACAAACGTTCTACGATGCCCAGTGGTACCAGGACGCCATGCGGACCTACCAGATCGACCCGGGGCTATCGCGACCCGACCCCAGCGATGATCTGCAACAGATCGCAGACATGATGCACTCGGGAACCGTTGTGATCGATGCGGCCAATGAACGGATGGCGCTGCGAGCGGGAAACGTTGCCGACGAATTTTCACTGAACATGATTCTGCGTGGATCGGGCCGCGAGTACCGAGCCATCGATGAAATCAAGTCGATGGGGCGGATGATCTTGGTGCCTGTCGATTTCCCCGACGCACCCAGCACGGCGACCGTCGATAAGGTTCGCAATACGCCGCTAGTGGACTGGATGCATTGGCATCTGGCTCCGGAAAACCCCGCTCGGCTTGCCCAAGCCGGTGTGCCCTTCTGTTTGACCACCGATGGTTTGGACAATGTCGACGACTTTATCAAACAGGTCCGCGTCGCTGTCGAACGCGGTCTCGATCCCACCGTCGCTCACGCCGCGCTGACCACGACACCGGCAAAATGGTTGGGCGTCGATGATTCGCTTGGCCGTGTCGAAGCCGGGATGTTGGCTAGCCTAGTGATCACCCGCGGGGATCTGTTCGACACGGAAACCAAGTTGGTCGAAACTTGGGTCGCCGGTCAACGATTTGAATTCGACGCTGATTCCAGCCGACCGGATGACCCCTTGATTGGGCAGTGGGAAATCGGGCTGACGACAAGTGACGGGCCTGTCCAAGCAACGGTCGAGTTCGTGAAGAAGAAAAAGGGAATCGAGGCGACCCTTCGCTTGGCGAATCCCCCGTCGGATGCAGCCAAGGACAAGCAAGCCGCGGACAAGCAAGCCAAGGACAAAGAAGCTGAACCGGTGGAGTCCGAGGATGTGGAATCGGATGACAATGATTCCGACAGCAAGGAATCCGGCGATGCAGAATCCGACGACGCAGAATCCGACGATGCACCGGCCGCTGACCAGCCGCGATCGGTGAAGTTGACCGATTTGATCCGGCAACGCGGTCGGTTATCCGGAAAGGCCAAGCTGCACGCGTTGGACGATCGTTTTGCCGAGGGGATATCCACTTTCACTCTGTTGACGGTCGAAACAACGCGTGACGACGACATCGACGTGAAGGTATTAGCGACCTGGACGCCGCCCAGCGGGGACACCCAGGGGATCGCGATTCGTTCGGTCCAGCCCAAATCGTCCCATTCCCAATCGTCACCGTCGGATGATTCAACAGTCACATCCACAGCCGATGAAACCAAGAAAGATGCACCGCCCGAACCTGCCGACGATGCCGATTCGCAGTCGGATGCTTCGAAGCCGGACGCGCCGAAGTCCGTCGCCGCCGATTCAAACGCAGCACAGCCTGATACCGATCTGCCGATCGATGTGGTGTACCCCTTGGGTGCCTACGGTCTTGCCCAACCGCCCGCGGTCGATGTCGTCTTGTTCCGCGGAGCAACCATTTGGACCTGTGGCGACCAGGGGAAAATCGTCAACGGTGACGTCCTTGTGCGCGATGGGAAAATCGTCGATGTCGGGACGCAGTTGGCGGAGGTACCCGGTTGCCGCATCATGGATGCCCGTGGAAAACACATCACTCCGGGGCTGATCGATTGTCACTCGCACATTGGCACCGACGGTGGCGTGAACGAGTCCGGCCAGGTCGTGACGGCCGAGGTTCGGATCGGGGACTTCATCGACAACAGTGACATTTCGATCTATCGCCATCTGGCCGGTGGCGTGACCACGGCCAATATTTTGCACGGATCAGCGAACCCCATCGGCGGTCAAAGCCAGACGCTGAAACTTCGCTGGGGTGCGTCGATGGACGGGATGAAGTTTGTCGGAGCGCCCGCGGGAATCAAGTTCGCGCTCGGTGAGAACGTCAAACGATCGCCCAATCGGTATCCCAATACTCGGATGGGCGTTGAACAGATTTTGCGAGACCAATTCTTGGCGGCCCGGCAGTACGACGCGGCTCGGCAAGCTTGGGATCGCGGGGACCGCAACACACTGCCGCCGCGTCGCGATCTGCAGCTGGATGCGATCGTGGAAATTCAACGCGGGGATCGCTGGGTGCATTGCCATAGCTATCGCCAAGACGAAATCGTCGCCACGTTGGACGTGTTGGAAGAATTTCACGTCCAAATTGGAACGTTGCAACACATTCTGGAAGGTTACAAGGTAGCCGACCGGATCGCCAAACATGGTGCGATGGCTTCGTCGTTCGCCGATTGGTGGGCCTACAAGTTCGAAGTCTTCGATGCGATTCCCTACAACGGGGTTCTGTTGCATGACGCCGGCGTGGTCGTGTCGTTCAACAGTGACGATGCCGAACTGGCCCGTCACCTGAACACCGAGGCGGCCAAGGCAACCAAGTACGGTGGCGTGCCGGAGGAAGAAGCGTTGAAGTTTGTCACGCTGAATCCCGCCAAACAACTTCGCATCGACGATCGTGTTGGATCGATCGAAGTCGGCAAAGATGCCGACCTGATCGTTTGGAGCGGACCGCCGTTGTCAACGACGACGCGGTGCGAGCAGTCTTGGATTGATGGCCGCCAATATTTTTCGCTGCGGATGCAACAAGAACTGCGAGAACGAGATCAGGCATGGAAGGCTCGGTTGGTTCAAATGGCGGCCGGTTCGGGCGAACCGGCTAGCAAGAAGGACAAGAAAGAATCGGTGGATGAACAAGATCGATGGTTGCGATACGACGAATTCTGTAATGCCGGTGGAAACCGCGGAGGTCAACAATGATGTTTTCAAATAGTCCAATACGTGTCCTAGCCTTCGCATGCATCACGGTCATGGGAACGACCCTGACCGCCAACGATCAGATTCCCGGACGGCCACAGTCGCGTCCAATCCTGATCCGCGGGGCGACGATTCATCCTGTCGATAGCGCCGTGATCGAAACCGGATCGATCCTGTTTGACCAAGGTCGAATTGTCGCGGTCGGGGAATCCGTGGATGAACCCCAGGACGCGCAAGTGATCGACGGCAGTGGCAAACATGTCTACCCGGGGCTGATCGAGTCGATGACCGACCTGGGGCTGCGAGAGATCTTGTCGGTTGGCGAGACCGTCGATTCGCAGGAACGCGGCGATCGAAATCCGAACGTCCGGTCCTGGGTCGCGGTGAACCCTGACAGCGAACTGATCCCGGTCGCCCGTGCCGGCGGTGTGCTGATCGCGCACGTGTCCCCCGGTGGCCCTTTTGTGCGTGGGCAAACCGCCGTGATGCAATTGGACGGATGGACAGCTGCGGAAATGAATCTGCGTGCACCGGCCGGTCTAAGCGTTCAGTGGGATGCGCTGATGCCCAGGGACAACGACGCTGCGGCCGAGGCCAAAAAGCGAGACGAGAAACTGCGAGACTTGGATCAGTGGTTTGATCAAGCCGAACGTTACGGCAAGGCGGTGGAAGCCGGCGAGATCGATGTCGATTCGGATCTGCGGTTGGCGGCACTGTTGCCCGTCCTGCGTCGACAGCAACCGATGTTTGTGGAAGCCAACCGCCAGGCTTCGATTGAATCTGCGGTTGCCTACGCGGTGGGCCGTGACATCGATCTGGTGATCTATGGCGGTTACGATGCCGAATCCTGTGCCAATCTGTTGAAACGCTATCACGTGCCGGTGATCGTTGCCGGAACCTATCGATTGCCGATGCATCGCGATGATCCCTACGATGCTCCGTACACGTTGCCCGATCGGCTGCGCCGCGCGGGAGTGACGTTTTCCATCTGTGGCGAAGGACCTGGATATCCCGGTGGATCATCCAATGCTCGTAATTTGCCGTATCATGCGGCCAATGCGGTTGCCTACGGATTGCCAGCGGACAAAGCGATCGAGGCGATCACATTGACCGCCGCAAAGATATTGGGGGTGGACGATCGAATCGGTTCGCTGACGGTCGGCAAAGACGCGACGCTGATCGTGTGCGACGGCGATATCCTGCAAACGCAGACTCAAGTGACGGATGCTTACATCGGTGGGCGAACGGTCGATTTGACAAGCCGGCACACGATGCTGTTCCAAAAGTACCGCAAGAAGTACTTGGCGGACTGATCATTGCGAATTGCGAAACTCGCCTTTGCGAATTGCCTGGGCGACACCGTGAACATTGTTTTCGATTCCACGGTAGTGGCCGTTCCCCAATGTTTGGGGAACGGCAGCGGTGGTTTCCATCAGGTGCACGAACGTGGCGTCCATCAATGTGGCGTGCGAGCGGTCGATGAATAAATCTACCCATAGGTCCCATAACACGTTGTCGTGGACAGCCGATTGACGCACCATTTCAGCCAATCCTCGGGCTGCCCGCTGGGAATCGAACTTCCGGTTGCTGGCATCCCGCCATGATGCGGAAATCGCTGCCAGTTTTAGATACAACAGATCGCTGTAGGGTTGTTCAAGCATTTTTGCGACTGAAATGGCGAAGCTGGCAGCGTCACCCTCTTCGCCGTACCACTGCGGCATCAGTTTGAACATGATCGACAGGTGTGGCTCTAGTTCGCCGGGATACCGCTGTGTTGCTTGACGGGCAATCGCGTCGATGTTGTCGAGACTGCCGTCGGTTTCAAGGCGACATGTCAGGAACGCTTCCAGTGCTGCCAGCGGTAGGTCTTCGCCCGAATCGATCGCTAGCTGCAGCGATTTGTTCGCCGATTGGATGTGTTTTTCGAACCCCTCCCAGCCGCTGGCCGTGACGCTGCTCGCGAAGCCGGAACCGCGCAATTGCCAAGCGTAGTCATGGTTCCCGATGCCATCGGCTGTCAGCGCGATCGTGCTGCCGCTTTCTTTCCAGGCGGTGAACTTTTTCATCGCTTCCCCGTCCGGTTCGGATTCGATCAGTTCTCTTACCCGATAGGCGATGCCCGCCAACAGGGAAGAACGCAGCGACTCGGATGTCCGGCCATAGCCCAGGCGGTGCTGGGTATCGATGATCGCCAATAATTCCTCCAGCACGTCAAACTTGCCCTCGACGGTACGCCAGTAGGCCCACCATTTGACTTGCCCGGAACCGTGTTTGGGCCAACTGACTTGTTGGCAAATTTTCAGTTGCCCGGCCTCCAACATCGCTAGCCGGTCACCGCTGCGGCTGTGAGCGATCCGGGTGGGAATCTGTTTTAGAATTTTGGGTGGCGAGTGCGCTCGATTGCGTGTGTTGTAAAAGAACAGGATGGGCTGTTCGGCACCTTGGTAGAAACGTGTGCCGGCAATTAAGAAAGTATGGGATTCGTCATCCGGTTTCACGGGCGAAAGTAAATGCGGCTGCCAAAACATGTGGTACAGCAGCTTTTCCGGCTCCAGCTTTCCGTCTTGATAGTAGAGCTGGAAAATGCCGTCTTGGTCGGCCCAGACGCATTGGCCTCCACTGATCGCGACGTCGATGTTGGGATCCAATCGCACCGATTCGGGACCGTCATCGTTGACCGATTCGACGATCTGGTAGTCCTTTTGGACGTAGAGGCGTGGAACCTGGTTGACGGCAACCGCGATTTTCAACCCATCGTCGCTCAGTGCCGCAGCAGAGACTTTGGCTTGGTTCCGCAGCTTGTAGTCGTTCCATGTTTTCAGCTGCGAATCACCGCCGAACAATTGGCCCGACTCGGTCCGCATCAATGTCGTATCGTCGTTGATGTTCACGAACCATTGGGCGATGGGATCACCGACACCGTCGCACTGGCCGATGACCGATCCGTCCTTGCTGCTGATCCGCACGATGGTGTCGGCGGATGCGACCAGCATGTCCTTGCTGTTGCCACAAAAACGAACCGCTTCGGGGGCAGCCGCGCCGGCGGCGAATACCGCGGGAAGTGCCAAGTGCCCGACCAGGGATCCATCGTCCATCTTGTACATCGCCAGCCCCTGGGCATCGATCAACACCATACGCGAACCGTCCGACGACACATCGAAGGCTTGCGGGCCTAGAAACTGCGTCTTGTCGAGTTCCACCAGGACGTCTAGTTCGGGGGCCGGGTCCGCATAAGCTTTTTCAAGGAAAGTCAGCATCGCTTGATCCTTTCCTTCGGTTGGCCAAGGCACCAATTCGGCGGTGACCGGGTCGGGACAGGTCAGCTTTTGATCGAATGAAGTGACGTATGCCATCTGCGGCGGACGGTTGACTTGATACCCCGAATTGGTCATCGGCCATTCATAGGTCGATGAGTCGTCACTATCCGCCAACGTCCAATCGGCTGTCGGCGGTATCCACGCTACGGGGCGAAACACCGGATCGTCGCAACCGACCGCCGCCAACAGGATCGTCGTCCAGCATAGAACCCGGAACCCAACTGCTAGTTTGCGGTTCATGATTTTGTCTCGTTCGGGTTCAGGTTCGATTTGGGGGCTTCGGTTGGTTCGTCGGATCGAAGGTCTGGCAGCACGTCGTCTACGGCGCGATCCGGATCGGCGGGACTCTCTGGGATCAAGATTGCCGCCGGATTGCCACTGACCCGACCGGCCGGTTGTTGGGCGAATTCTTTCAACTGGGCAAAGGCGTCAATGTTGATCAATTCTTCGGCATGCGACATTCCGCCCATCATCGAGGCTGCGAAAAATCTGCCTGCTTGCGCTTGCTGCATCCAACGAGCTTGCAGTTGGTTCATCTGCCACTGATCACGGTCGACGATTCGTCCCGAAGAAATCAGTTTGGCAGCGAGTTCCGTGGAATATCGTGTCGGTTCGACATTCAGACTTAACTCCGGCACACGGGACATCAGTTGTGCCAAGGTCGCCTCCGGTATCTCGTTGTCGCCGATTCCAATCCATCGCAAGGATCGTCCTGATTGGATGATCGCGTCGAAGTGTGCCTCGGTCAGCGTGGCGTCTTCCAAATCGATCGATACCAGAGAGTTGTTCGCCAGCAATGCATCCAGCGCTTGTGGGCTGATCCCGACACCACGCAGCGACAGTTCTTTCAGTTCTAGGCAACTGGATAGGAAGTCCAATTCGGTGTCGGCAACCGACGAGTGATCCAGCACCAATCGCGTCAGTGCCGAATTGGAACACAGATGCGCGATCGCTTTGCCCGTCACCTTCGTGTCCCGCAGGTTCAGGTTCGTCAGGACCGAAAGCCTCGGCCATGTCAGCACGATCGAATCGTCCAGCGGCGTGCCGGGTAAGTTCAACGACGTCATCGTGTCGCGGATCCGCAGCGAACGCAGACCGTCGGCCGTTACGTCGGGGTAAGCGATGGTTAGCTGGTCGATGTTTTGGCAACTTTCCAGGGCAGCCAGCGTTTGATCGGTGACTCCGGGACCGCCGACGCCAAAGAATCGCAGGTCACGCAGGCCGCTGATGGTGCTGTTGGCAGACAGTGGTCCCTGCAAAGAGAATCCTCGGAGGGCGGGGGCGTCAATCAATTCAAGGTGACCGACATTCCCCAGCCGAAGGTCCATCGCCAACGAAGGTAATCGAATGATTTTTGCCTCTTCCAAATAGGCTGTCATCGTGTCGCCAATCTCTAATGATTTCAGATGGGGGCGATCGATGATGGACAGCGACGGAATTTCCATTCCGGCATTCATTCCAAAGTACATGACGCTGTCGGTGTCCGTTTTCGGCGACAATCGCAGTCGTTCCAGTCGCGGGAACGAATCCAGAATCCATTTCACATCGGCCGAATCGGTGTCGCTTGAATCCACTGCGAAGCTGGTCAATTGCGCCATCGCCGCCAATTTTCGCCACTGGTCTTTGGTGACGCCCGATCCCGCCATGTGCAATTCGGTGATGCCCTTATTCTCGGCCAGCGGCGATAGGTCGACATCGCCTAGCGGAACCTGGTCCAGGTCGATCAACGCAGGCCCATCACCACCGCCAATTCCGGCGATGATCGCCTGCGTTGCTTCCGATGACAATTGTTTCAGCGGTTGCGATCCTTGCCGGGCTCGGTCGTAGGCGGCGATGCCAAGCTTGTTCAGTTGGGGAGTGTCCTTGTAACGGAAACTTTCGATGCTTCGCGCGTCAAATGACAATTGTTGCAACTGTGGTGCCCCATCGATTTGAATGCGACGAAACCATAATGCGCCGGGGATGGATGCGTTGCGGGGAAGACGTTCAATCGACTGATAGGTTTGTTCGTTGATGTTGGACAATACAGGGACATCACGAAGCGTTAGGTCGTACTTCTGAAACGAATCGAGAGCCAATGTTTTCAATAACGGCAGCTCGGCCAGTTCAATCGTCATGGCGTTTGAATTGGGTTGCGATTCCAATTCGTTGATGGTCAACGACGCCAAATGGGGCCAGCCAATGATTTTCAATTGATCCGAATCGCCTGGCATCGGATGCCCCAAACGCAATTCGCGAAGCGTCCGAGCGAACGGTTGGGGATCGCCAGAAAACGATCCGTCCATCGCTGCAGCCAACTGGTCTGCGACCACGTCGGTGTGCATGATGCTAAGCCGTTGCAGCGACATCATCGGATCCAAACGCTGCAACACATCGGCGGTAACGTTGGTTCGGTTCAGGTTTAATGTGGTTAGCCTGGGGATCGCAGCGATCGCTTGGAACGTGCGAACATCCAATGGTCGTCCGGCTAGTCGCAAGTCGACAAGATGGATGTTGTTGACTTGCTGTTCGAAGATTTTTAGATCGTAATCGCCACCGCCAATTCGCAGCCCCTGCAGTTCGTCCAGGTCAACGATTGATTGCAACTGCGCCGAATTGGGTTGTTCCATTCGAACAAATCGGAACTTCCGCATCCGCGCGGTGACGGCTTGGGGAATATGATCGGCCATGATCTCTGGGACCCAGCTTTCGGCCACATAGGCGGCTCCCATGTTGCTAAATGTGAGAGCCTTTTCTTGGTATTGTTTGGCATGTCCTTCTAGCCGTTGCCAAAGAGCGAACCCGATGGCAACCAAGCTGGTCGCTAACAAGACATCGGCGATCGAGATCCGAATGCCGCGCTGGGGCGTCGCAACGCGACCTCGATTTCGTCGGCGAACATAGATCGTCAGCAGGCCGGCCACCACGGCGATCGCGGCAAGGTTGATCGCGAGCGCCGCCCAGGAGAAACGATGGACCTTGGCGGCTGTATCACTGCTCGGCGGATACGATACCCAGTACCGAACCGGCCAGCCGCCGATGGTTGGCGGTGCGGGAGCCAGGGATCCGAAATCCACTACCGTGTCCATGCCCCCACGCGAGATTCGTTCCACCGCCAAGTACGAATAGGGCCAATTCAGAACCGCCGCTATCGCAAGACATGCGGCAATCGCGCCGAACCGACTCCATCGCGGCGGGATTGAGTGTGTAGAGACATGGTCCGGCATATTGAATCGATGCGAAAAGAAATGGGGCCAGTGGACCCCGGTGGGGGTTTCAGTCCACCCATTGTTTCTGATCGAGCGCGCCAATTCAACATGCAGCGGCAAATGTTCTAGTTTACCGCACAGCCCAGAGCGGGCACCGCAGGCCGAAAACCTGCGAACACCCGTGGCATCGAACTCTCACCACTAGGACGTGTGGGATCCGGATGCTGCTTCGCTGATCATTTCGGCATCCAGCGATTTGACCTTCGGAGCACGCTGTTTCCGGGTCTTGCTGGGGACCATCCCCTTCATCGATTCCTGTTTACCGAAACACAGCAATCGGTCACCCGGTTCTAGCGTTCGTGAATGTTTTGGGTTGGGGATCACGGTTTTGCCGCGGTACAGCGTCAGCACGTTGATGTCCTTGTCGGTGAACGCGGCCTCGGCGATCGTCATGCCAACAAAGTGAGATCCTTCGGGCACAGCCAGTTCGCAAACACCGTAGCCGCGGCTGACCGTCAACCGTTGTCGAATGTCCATTTCGGGGAAATCGATATGGGCGGCGCAGTAGTCGACGATGGCCCCGGCAATGTCGGTTTGAGTCGCTCTTTCGATTCCTTCCAGTCCGGGCGAACTGTTGACTTCCATGACCTGTGGACCGTCCTTGCCTTCCAACATGTCCACGCCTGCGACCCGCAGCCCCATGATCTGGGCGGCCCGGATCGCGGTTTCGCGGTATTGGTCATCCAGTTCGATCGCTTCGACTTGGCCGCCACGGTGTACGTTGCTGCGGAATTCGTCGCCTTGGGCGACTCGCCGCATCGCACCGATCACTCGATCGCCGATCACGAACGCTCGTACATCGCGTCCCTTGCTTTCGGCGACGAAGCCTTGCACCAACACGTTCTGTTTGGCTGTCTGCAGGGTTTCGATGATGGCTTCGGCGATCTTGATCGAATCGGCCAAGATCACTCCGACGCCTTGGGTGCCTTCCAGCAGTTTGATGATCACCGGCGCACCCCCGATTCGCTCGATCGATGGGATCACATCCGCACGGTCTCGGACAAACGTGGTCCGCGGCATGCCGATGTGGTGACGGCTAAGGATCTGCATGCTGCGCAGTTTGTCGCGACTATTGGAAATCCCTCCCGAACTGTTCGAAACGAACACATTCATCTGTTCCAGTTGGCGCACCACGGCGGTACCAAAGTAGGTGATGCTGGCTCCGATCCGAGGAACCATCGCATCGAAATCAGCAATGGGCTTGCCGCGATAATACAGGTCTGGCTTGCCGGATTGCAGATCGATGGAACACTTCAGGGTGTTCACCACAGACACCTTATGCCCACGATCCTTGGCGGCGGCGACCAGGCGCCGAGTGCTGTAGCAACGAGGGGCGGTCGACAGGATACCTAGCTTGATCATGGGATGCTCTGCTTGAATTCGCGATTAGGAAAAGAGTGAACGCCGGGAACGATGGCAAGAATGATTCCGCGGTGACAGCCGCAGTCTACGCCGATTGGAGCTTTCAGTGCCATTGAAATATTGGCTGTCGATTCCCGCAAAATCAGTCAAGAATCACTTGTCGTCGGATCGCGAATAGCTCTAATGCTGCCCGCGTTCTGCCTGCGAGGTCTTTCGTCGCAATGAGTAACCGCGATGCCTGTTGAGGGATTTGGAAGTCTGCCATGGAACCGCTTGATTTAGCTGAATTTGAATGGAAGATGGTCGTTCGCCCACTGACGATCGACGACTTTGATGACCTGATCGCGTTGGCCCGCAAGTGTTTTCCGGGAATGGAACCCTGGGGCCGCGACCAGATTGAAAGCCAGTTGGCGGTTTTCCCCGAGGGGCAACTTTGCGTCGAAATCGATGGCAAACTGGCGGCTTCCTCGTCCAGCCTGATCCTAGAATATGACGCCGGTCTGGAATGGCATAACTGGAAAGCGATCGCCGATTCGGGCTACATTCGAAACCATAAACCCAAGGGTGACACCTTGTATGGGATCGAGATCATGGTGGATCCCGAGTTCCGTGGGATGAAACTTTCGCGGCGTCTGTACGATGCACGCAAAGATCTTTGCCGCCGGATGAATCTATCGCAGATCATCATCGGCGGTCGGATCCCTGGCTATCACAAATTTGCCCAGGAAATGTCGGCTCGCGAGTACATCGACAGTGTGCTGGAAAAGAATAGCTATGACCCGGTGCTGACCGCACAACTGTCCAACGGCTTTGTCGTTCGTGGTCTGACCCCCAACTACCTGCCCTCGGATACGGAATCCTGTGGGTACGCCACGCACGCCGTGTGGAGCAACCTGGAATACATCTCGGGCGCCAAACGCCGATTCCATCACGTGATCGAACCGATCCGCGTTTGTGTGGTTCAGTACCAGTTGCGGACGATCCAGACTTTTGAAGAGTTCGCCAAGCAGTGTGAATTCTTTTTGGATACCGCATCGGACTATAAGTGCGACTTTGTGCTGTTCCCGGAACTGTTCACGACCCAGCTGCTGTCGCTGCCGGGAGTGGATGCTTCGCGGCCAGGCCAAGCGGCCCGCCAACTGGCCGACTATACGCCAAAGTACTTGGACATGTTTACCGAGATGGCGATCAAGTACGACATCAACGTCATCGGTGGGTCACAGTTCGTGGTCGAAAATGACACGCTGTACAACGTTGCCTATCTGTTCCGCCGCGACGGGTCGATCGGCAAACAGTACAAAATTCACATCACGCCAAGTGAACGAAAATGGTGGGGAGTCAATCCAGGGAAATCGGTCGAAGTGTTCGATACCGATTGCGGACGGATCGCGATCCAGGTCTGTTACGACATCGAATTCCCAGAACTGACACGGATTGCAACCCAGAAAGGTGCACAGATCGTCTTCGTGCCATTCAATACGGACACCCGCCATGGATATTTGCGGGTAAGGTATTGTGCCCAGGCGCGTTGCATCGAAAACCACTTGTATGTGGCGATCTCGGGGTGCACCGGGAATTTACCGTTCGTGGAAAATTCCGATATTCACTATGCCCAGTCCGGGATCTTTACCCCCGCCGACGCCGAGTTCGCTCGCGATGCGATCGCGGCGGAATGCAATCCCAACGTCGAAACGGTCATCATTCATGACCTGGATTTCGAACAACTGCGACGGCACCGTGAACAAGGGTCAGTCCAAAACTGGAACGATCGCAAACGCGACATGTACAAAATCGTCTACGAAGAAGACGGTAAAACGCACGAGATTTGATACGCATGTGCGAGCCATCATGTGTCGGTCAAACGGCAAACGACGACGACTCTTGATGAAGGAACTTAGCAATGCGAATCACAGCATCCGGCGATAGCCATGTCGGCCGAGTCCGTACGGGAAACGAAGATTCGTTTCTGATCGACGAATCGATCGGGTTGTATATGGTCTGCGATGGCATGGGCGGGCACGCGTCGGGCGAAGTTGCGTCCGAGCGTGCCATCGCGTTTGCCAGCCAGTACATCCAAGAACGGAAGTCCATTTTGGCGACCGCCGGAAAGTCACCCGGTGGATATTTCCAGGTCGTCGAAATGTTGGAACAGGCAATTCAATTTGCCAACGACCAACTGTATCGATTGGGAATGGTCCTCGCTGGCCATCAAGGCATGGGAACCACGCTGACGTTGGTGCTAGTGTTGGACGCCAAAGCGATCATGGGGCACGTCGGTGATTCGCGGTTGTACGTCATTCGTGATGATCGGGTGCATCAATTGAGTACCGATCATACGTTGGCCAACGAAATGATCAGCCAGGGGCAACTGTCGCCGGACGCCCCGGAACTGGACCGCTACAGCCACGTGCTGACGCGTGCCATCGGGACTCGAGGCACTGTCGAGGTGGAAACGCTGCTGTTCGATTTGTTCCCCGATGACGTCTGTGTTCTATGTTCCGATGGGTTAAGCAACTACCTGCCCGCTGCGGCAAGACTGGGCGAATTGGTCGATCGGCAATGGTTGCAGTCGGCACCATCGGCCTTGATCGAGTATGCGATGAATGCCGGTGGTTCCGACAACATCACCGCCATCACCTTGCTGGCCCGCCCGGGCGATGATCCGACCGGGGGACCAGAGGATCTGCGGCGACGACTGAAATTGTTGAAGGATTCGTTCCTATGCAAAGGTTTGTCGGAAAGCCGAGCCATGCGATTGCTGAACCATTCGGATTTGGTCTGCGCGTCGGCCGGCCAGCGATTGGCGGTGAAGAACGGGCCCGATGCCGGTGTCTATTTCATCCACAAAGGACGGATTGCACTGGAGACGCCCGACGGACGAGAAGTCGAATTGGTCAGCCCATCCTATTTTGGCGAAACGATGTTGCTGCGAGGCGGCAATCCACTTTCGTCAGCAATCATCTCGGAGGATGCAGAACTGCAGTTCATTTCGCGGCGTCGCTTTGATGCGCTCTCGCGACGGTTTCCCAAGCTGGGCCGACAGCTCTACAAAAATCTGGCAACCGAGATCTGTCGCCGATATTGTGATCAGTTGTCGCTCTCTAGCACCGCGCTGGAAGACACGTTGTTGGAAGACGAGCATGACTTGTCGGCCAGCGTGATGATGTTCGACGAAGAGGAATGATCCCCCCCCGGGCAGCACGCTTTCCCCACGACCGGTCTGGGCTTGGACTGGGGGAATGCCAACGAGCGTGATTACGCGGTTGCCAAGTCCTTGCGTTGTTCGACGTCAGACTCAGATTCCAGACGCGGTACTGCCGACAATCGACACATCGAACGGACGTTGTCAGAAACGTGGTGGATCAATTCTGATCGATCCTGGGCCAACAGTGCGACGTGATCCATCTGCGGGAAATAGTGGCTGGTGATCCCCTGGCTGTTTTTTAACTCGGGGAACATTGCGGCGAACTGGCCAGCATGGTTGTAATAGTCGTCGACCCCGCCGGTGTAAACGAAATGCACCTGAACCGACCGTTGGGCTAGTGACAGGATTTGCTGGGCGGCTTGGCAGCGTGATGGGAATTCACGCATGTCTGACCCAGGCTGTAGCGAACTGGGCGCCGCTTGATCGTTTTGCAGTCGGGACATCAACCATTGTTTCCACTTGCGTGGTTGCCGAAGTCGGGGCAGATAATGGCCGATCATACGATGCCAAGTGAAGGCCCCCGCCGGGTATCCGCATCCGTCCATTGCCACCACGCCAATGATCCGATCATCTGAAAGTGCAGCGTGAATCGAATCGTCCGCTCCGCTGCAGAGTCCAAACATCACGATGCGGCGAATCGGCCGACCGGTGCGCTGTTGACTGATCCAGTCGATCGCCTGACGAATCTCGTCAGCCGCCCTGTCGATGGATCGTCCACCCACACCAATGCCCAAACTTTCGCCGATTCCCGAAAGGTCTAATCGTAGAGACGGGATTCCCGATCGCGACAATTCAGCAGCCAAATCACAGTGCAATCCGAACGGACCGACGTGATGTAGCATGCCCGCGGTCACCATCACGACGGCCACGTCATCGTCTAGCCCCGGTCGATCGGATGCGGTGTTCAAAGTTGAATCGGCGGCAGTGGTTTCGGCGTCGTTCCAAACACCCAGCAGGTGGTCGTAGGATCCGAATACAATGGCATGGTCCATGATTAGTCTCGATTGCCAAAGTAGTGGAGGATCGCACGGAAACTTTCCGGCGACGAGAACGCGCTTTCGGTAAATCGATGATCGTTCCAGGCAGCGACGTCTTGAGTTTGCACGACGTTGGGCTGTCGTTGCTGCCAATGCAATGCGGCCGGTGTCGAATCCCAACCGTCGGTCAGCACGACCAGCGTGTCCGGCTGGCCTCGCTTGATCGATCCTAGGTCCGTCTGTCCGCAATCGGATTGATCCAAACGTAACGATTCCAGGCTGCTGCGATTGTGGTCGGTCATCGTTTGCCCATACCGCTGCGGAATGGGGCCGGCGGATCGGATTTGATTGAACCGAGTCAGCGATTCGAGAGCATGCTGGTGGAATTGGTCCAGCGATGCCAGGAACTGATCGCCGCGAATGACGGGATCCCAAAGCACGGCGGAGTCGAACGTTCCCGTCGGCATCAAGGCTGCGATCGAAGCACCCAACCGCAGTCCCACGACGGAAACACTTTCGGTCCCGCTACGCATCTGCATGAACCGTTTGGCGTCGACCAAGTTCTGTTGCATCGTCGCAAGGTCCAGCCGTTCACAGTCGCCCTCGGAGTTTCCGGTCGATGCGAAATCGAATCGCAATACTTCGTAACCGATTTTGCAAAGCTGGATCGCCAGTTGTTGCAGATTGCGATGTCCGCGTGCGTATTCATGGCCGATCGAATGGCACAGGATGATGGATTTGCTGGCGCGACAAGACTTGGGGGCATACCGAACGCTGAATAGTCGGTCACCATCGCTGGTGAAATAGTCCGCGTCGACCAGCGGCAGTTTCGACCTTGCCGCGACCAGTTCGTCGTTGTCATTGCTGCACTCGTTGTCCAGCATGCCTTCCAGATGCCTGGCTGCGCTGGCGATCGTTGGGCTCGCAAAGAAATCGCGGACCGGCAACTCGATCGCCATGTCCGTCGTCAAGCGTGCCACGATCTGGGTCACCAACAGCGAGCTGCCACCCAACAAGAAAAAGTCGTCGTGGATGCCAATTTCAGGCAGGTTCAAAACGTCCTGCCACAGATCCGCTAGATATTTCTGCAGGTCGGTTTCCGGGGCGACATAGGAATCCTGGCGTGGCACTTGCCCCTGGTCCGGCGCAGGCAGTCGGCGGCGGTCGATCTTTCCGTTGATCGTTTTGGGGAACGCGTCCACAAAAACGTATCGAGAGGGCACCATGTATGGTGGCAGTTTCAATCTCAGATAGCTGGCGATCGGATTTGCGGTGACCGTTTCGCTGCCGATAGCCAAGTAGGCCACTAGAAACTTCTTTCCATCGACTTCGTCGTAACTGACTAGCGATTCAAGCACCTGGGGATGGTCATTGATGACGGCCTCGATTTCGGCCGGTTCGATTCGATAGGAACCCAGCTTGATTTGGTGATCGATGCGGCCGCCGAAGTCAATGTTCCCGTCAGGCAACCAACGAGCGATGTCGCCGGTTCGATACAGACGATGTTGGACGCCATCGATTTCGGTTTCAATGAACGCGGCCTCGGTCAGGTCGGGGCGATTGTGATAGCCTCGCGCCAGTGCCGGACCGCCCAGGAACAATTGACCTGTTTCGTTTTCGCCAAGAACGTTCAGGTCTGCGTCCAACACGAATGCGTCATAACGTTTCAGCGGTTTGCCAATCGGCATGTTGGCGGCATCGAAACCATCGTCGGGAATGAACACGGTCGCGCTGACGGTTGCTTCGGTAGGTCCATACGCGTTGCACCACAGCACGTCCTGGTCACAGATGGATTGCCATTTTCGGTAGTGCGATACCGATACTTTTTCGCCCGTCACGATCATCAATCGCAGTGTGCTTGGTACCCGTTGTTTGGCAGCGACCATCAGATCGACCCATTGGTGCCAGTAGGCGGTGGCCAGATGGATGGCGGTCACATCAAAGCGGTCGATCAGGCTGGACAATTCGTTCGAATCGCTTGCCCGCCCTCGCGGCCGGATGACGACGGCGCCGCCGGTCAACAGCGGCGGAAAGATCTCTTCAATCGCGATGTCAAAGTTCAGTGTCGAAAACTGTAAGGTCCGGTCGCTTTCGACCACCTGGTAACAATCGATATCGGCAAAACAATAAGTCGCCAACGCCCGATGGTCGATTTCAACTCCCTTGGGGCGTCCGGTCGACCCCGATGTGTACATGATGTAAACCAGATCCGTCGGCGCGATTTCGGGCAGGTCGAAACGGACCGGATCGCCCGAGGGATTCATCGGCGCATCGGTGCCCGTTGAACCGAACAGACTCGGATCACAATCGATCCAGCGACATGGCCCGCGTTGATCGTCCAACATCGCGTCGCCCATCGAATCGCGATGATGGGGATGGCCGACAATCGTGTGGATGTTGGCGTCGGCAACCATGTAGGCAAGTCGGTCAACCGGATACTCGGGATCCAGTGGCACGAAGATGGCACCTAGTTGCATGATCCCCAGCATGGACGCGATGGCCTCGGGCGACCGATCGACGCATAACCCGACACACCGGCCCGCGCGGACGCCGGCGGCGTGCAACTGCGATGCGATCCGCAGCGACATCGCATCGAGTTGCCGGTACGTCCACTGGCCATCTTCGGAAACGATCGCGATGCGGTCCGGAGTTCTGGCGACCTGACGCGACCATAACCGAGGAAACGCGACCAAGTCTTCGGACGGTTGGATCGACGACGAAATCATGAACGCGTGGTTCCCGATGCCGCCGATTCGCTCAGCAATCCCGAGAATGCAGGCGCAGGAAAGTGCGGCGTTAGAACCGTGGAATTGGCGGCGGTCGAATTCGCCGGTTGGATCGACGCGGCGATCGCCCGATCCAGAATGTTCAATCCTTCGACCAGCAGCGGCATTTCAATCGTCAACGCGGGCAACAGTTTCAATACCTGGTCGTCGGCGCCAGAGGCTTCGATCAGCAATCCCGCATCGAACGAACGATCGATGATCTGGCGAGCCAGTTTGCCGCATCGCACATCCAAGCCCCAAATCAGTCCGCGTCCGCGACGGTCAAACGATTGCGATGAGTAACGTTGGCAGGTTTCCGTCAACCAAGCCTGGATCACACGACTGCGTGTTTCGATCTGAGATTCGAAGTGGGGATCGTCCCAGTGTTTCAAGACGGCCGTCGCCGCGACGAATGCCAAGTTGTTTCCGCGGAACGTGCCAGTGTGTTCGCCTGGTTGCCAGACGTCGTCATCACGGCGGATCAAAACCAATGACATCGGCAGTCCGCCACCAATCGATTTCGACAAACAGACAATGTCCGGATGGATGCCGGATTCTTCGAAACTGAAGAACTTTCCGGTGCGTCCGTTGCCGACCTGAATGTCATCGATGATCAGTAGGATGTCGTTAGCCGTGCAAAGTTCGGCAATCTTGCGAAGCCACTGGGTACTGGCGACGTTGATGCCGCCTTCGCCTTGGACGGTTTCTAAGATCACGGCCGCCGGCAGTGGCAACCCACTGCTTGAATCCGATAGCATTTTGGCCAGGATCGCTGAGGTGTCGAAGTCGCCCAGGTATCGATCAAATGGCAAGTGGGTGACGTCGTTATGAGAACCGTACAGGTCGTTGTGGAAATATCGATTGCCGGTTAACGCCAGCGACCCGAGTGTGTGGCCATGGTAGGCGTTGGTAAAGGCAACGATGTGCGATCGGCCGGTGCGTTTCTTTGCCAGTTTGATCGCGGCTTCGACCGCATTGGTTCCCGTCGGCCCGGTGAACTGAACGACGTAGTCCAGTTGCCGAGGTTTTAGAATCGTGTTTTCGAAGGCTGTCAAGAAATCGATTTTGGCAGTCGTCACGGTGTCTAGCGAGTGCTGGATGCCGTTGCGTGAAATGTATCGCAGCAACGCTTCTTTGGCTCCCGCATGGTTGTGCCCGTAATTCAGCGTTCCGGCGCCACAGAAAAAGTCGATGAACGTTTTTCCGGATTGGTCGCACAGTGTCGATCCGATCGCGGTATCGAAAACCGTCGGAAACAATTTTGCGTAACCGCGGACGTTGGATTCAATGTGCTCGATCTGGTCCGTCATAACGGCAGCCTGAAGAAAATGAAGCGATGATCGCAGCACGACGAGGAATAGAGAATCGTCGCTGCTGGCCTGTCGGAGAACGACGGCTATCGTCATGGTAGATCGCTGTGGTAGCGGTTCCTAATCTACCGATGCTTCGGGACGCGAAGTCTTGGAAACGGATTCTGACGCTGACGATTGCGCTGGATCTGCGGACGCCCGACCGGGGACAGCGATGGTGGCGGGGCGAACCGGTGGCGGGGCGAACCGGTGGCGGGGCAAACCGGTGGCGGGGCAAACTGGTTGCGGGGCGAACTGGTTGCGGGGCGAACCGGGGATTTCGTTGACCGCGAAATTTGCGATTCGCTCGGGCTGCTAGTGATCAACCCGGAAAGGTCGGCGATGGTTGGCTGGCGAGAATCTGTCGTTCGATTCGTTGCAAACCACTAGGCTTCGAAATCCAAGTGGCCATCGGCGTCCGTCGTCGGTTGCTTCGCCGTCGCCGCGATGTCCGATGATCCGGTTTCACCGTTGTCATCGGAATTCTGGGATTCATCGTCATGACCTTCGAAGGTGTCCAGGTCTTGACGTCCATCGCCACCGCGATCACCGGTGGGGCTTCCCTTGTCGATCTCGCTGAGTTCGGCGTGGTTGCCGCCGGGCGTTTCCGATGCGGCCAATTTATTGGTCGCGTCAGTTGCTTGTTTTTCGCTTTCGCCACCTTTGGCGACGGCACGTGACACGCCTGCAACGGAAGCCGCTGCTGGCGTCGGATTGATATTCATCGCGGGACAGTCTCCGGCTTAGAAAACGGACAATCTCATTCGACTCATCACATCTCGCCCCCATTCTAATCAAACCGTTGTCCTCCTCCTCCAACTTGTCGAACTTAAACTCGAACTTAAACTCGAACTTAAACTCCCCGTCCTTCCTTCTCCACTTTCGTCCTACCCCGTCTGCTCGCACTCTCCTCTGCTCCACCATCCAAACCCGAAAACTAGCGGAACCAGCCACCAAACCCACCCCCTGAATCGGCGGATGTTTCGGGTTCTTGCCCGCCCATTCCGGGGAAGATTCTGCCCAGGGTTTCTCCCACGCCATCCAACGCCCGGCGTTCGATTTGGACATTGCTAAGTGGTCCGGTGACGTCGATCGTCATCAAAGTGTATCGCTGGCTGCGTAGCGGTCGGATGATTTTGGTGAACGTATTCTGAGGGCTGACTCGGGTGTTGAAGGTGAGGTCCAATTCCTGGCGTCGGTTCATGGTGCCGCCACCTTGCAGCGATACTAGGTCGCCCCAAATCTGTAGATCGTTGAACGTGACGGCATCGCCAAAGATCGTGAACTCGACTTCCCCGTCGGTGAATGCCACGTCTTCGGTCGGCTTCAGGTTGATCAAGTTCATGACCTTCACGATCATGGGCAACTGATACAGGTTCGCTCCGGTGACTCGCGCCGCGCCATTGCCTTTTAGTAAGTCGCTGCTGCCCAGGTTGCCCTGTAGTTTCGTTTGTCCGGTGAACGTCCCCGTCAGATCGGCATCGCCGTAGCCGAAGTCAGCCAACAGGGTCGGGACGCGTGCGTTTTGGACGGCGACACCAACATCGAAGTCTCCCGACGACAGGATCACCTCGCCGTCCATGTCGATCGAACCGTCGAACAATCGGCCGCTGATTGATGGGGCAACGTTCGATGTGCGGAACGATGCCGGAATGCGACGCTGTGTCGATCTGCCGCCCAACAACAGTCGATCGTCGTTGATTGAAAACGGGCCTCTGATTCCTGTGACTTGCAGGTCGTCGATGTGCATCGAGTCAATTTTGACTTGCCCGTCGGCTTGCAAGATCGATTCGTTTCGAGTGCCTTTGATGGAGATCTCGCCACGCAGCGAATGCACCGGTCCGACATCCGCAATTCGGTTGCCCTCCAGCTGTAGGTCCAAGTCCCAATCGATGATCGGTTCCGGGCGGGCTTCGTCGGGGATCGTCAATCGTGTGCTGCCACGGATGCTGACCGGACCGCGAAGTTGCAGTCGTCGCATCGCTTCCCGCATCTGACTTGGCAGGGCCGCGATCAACTCGGCATCCGGGTGAAGCCGACTGCCGCTATGGAGTTGTGCGGTTAGCACCCAGCGGCCATCGTCGTCCTGCACGCAAACCCCTTCGGCCGATAGCTTGGATGCATCATGGCTGGCGTACAACGATTCGATTTTGACACTGGATCCATCAAAGTGAACCACGCCGCCGGTGACATCCAACCGATAGGGAAGCGATGACGGTCGGATACTAAGGATGCGGTTGGTGACCTGTCCGTGATCCCGTTGACGGGCCGTGATGTCCAATTGGATGGGACCATCGACGCCGGTTTTGCCCAGCCGTAAGTTCAATTCGTCCAGCACACCGCTCGGGGAGATCGCATCCCAGGTTTGCTGAGTCGTCCATGGCAACGACGACCGCAACGATTCGTCCATCGGTACGTTCGATGCTTGGAAATTCATGTCTAGTCGGGATACCGACGGCGCGACGACCTGGTCGTCCGTGATTCGGAACTGGGCGGGCGGCGTGTGCGTGGTCGGCATTCGGTAGGTGCCATCACAGGTGATGACGCCAGCATTGGCATTGGTTGCACGGAATCCCGACAGTGTCACCAGGTCATTGTCGACGACGATGCCGCCCGACACGTTGTACAACGGGTACGCGAATTTGTCGTACCGCATGTGACCGTCGATGACTTTCAGTTCAATCTTTTTGGTTTGGTGCCCCCGCGCATCGGTCGCAAAAACCGCCATCCCAAGTTGGATCGAACCACGCGGGCGTAGCGAGCGGACGAATGATTCCAACCCGGTCGTATCGGCGCCTCGCGGCGACAACGATTTCAGCAACGAATTGTCGATCGGGATGGGACCGTCGGTGGTGACGACTAACGATTTTTCGTGGGTGATCTCTGGCTTGGTGGGCAGCCGGAATGCGCACTGCATCAATTGGCTGGCGATCCGTCCGCTTAAACCTTCGGTCGTCAGAATGTTGTTGCGAAGTCGGATCGGGCCGACGACTTGTTCGATCGGATAGGGGAACTTTTCGTAACGTACGTCGACGCCTTTGCAGGTCAAGTCAGCATCGGTTTGCCACTGGCCGTCGCGATGGGCCAATTTGGCGTCGATATCGATGCGGCCAAAGGGCTGCAGTTTTCGCCACCCTTCTTGCAGGGATGCCGGCAGTGCGGATGACAACCGATCGTCCAACAACAATCCGCGGGTGCGGATTTCCAGGTCGGCCTGACATGGCCATTTCAGGTCAGCAAACTTGCCGGTGATCTGCATGATCGCGTCACCCAGGTTGGCTTGCGATGCTTCGATCGTCAGCCCCGATGGGTCACACACGATCAAGCCACGGATCTGGGAAATGGGTTCGGGCAACCGTGTGTGCGCGAAACGCCCATCGTGGATCGCCGTTCGAATTTGGTAGTTGGTTTTCCCCGCCGCGGTTCGATGGTACGAAATCGATGAATCGCAGACACAGTTCAGGTCTTTGGCGTGGTGCACCATTTGTCGCCAACCCGATGGCAGGTTGTCGTACAGACGGCGGTTGAAGTGCACGCCGTTGGCCGCACAGCGAACGTCCAGTGAACCGCCTCGCATCGACACCTTCAACTTGACGTCGTTGGCAAAGTCCGTGGCGCCGACCACGGTGATGTCCGTGTCGACCGATTGATCGGGATGAACGTGGTTCAGGATCACCACCTCGGACATCTCGGCGTCGATCGGGCGACTGCTGGGGGAATCACCCAATAGCCGCAATCGGACCTGCCGCAGATCGATGCGTGGTGCGGCCGGCCCGAGTTTTGGCAGGGGCAGCAACGACAGGATCGATAGTTGGTCGTCGTCTTCAAGCCACAGGTTGGCGGTCAGTCCCTCGACCAAGACACGGCGAGTCACCAGTGGATTCTGTTGATCCAATAGCTTTTCGGCGTGCAGATCCCCGATCACCGTCAGCCGTTCGATCCGGACCATTTCACGAGACCGGAATTGCAGCATCGACGATGCCGGTTCGCTGATCCGCAAATCTTCGAACACCAACCCGACGTTGGGGTCAAAGTGCCCGTGGCGGACCGAGACATCGTGGTTGGGATAATGCTCGCGAAGCTGGCTTAGAAATTTGCAACGCGCCGTTTCACCGATCGTTTGTGGGGCCAACGAACGGATCGCCAACAGCGACGCGGCCACGATCAGCGCAGCAAACAACCATCGCGACATGCGTCCCGATCGACGTGGCTGCGCCTTTTGCGTCGTGCCGGCCAATGCTGTGGTGCCTTCCGATGGCTTTGCCGAACCGTCCCTTGGTTCGCGCGTGAAGATGCACAGACTGTGCACACCCTAATCGCCGATGGTACGCCTGCCGCTAAGCGCCGATCCACCCCAAAAACTGCCAAAACCGGTATAGCCAAGGGGATTGCCACGGCGACGCCAGCGCCGTCGACATCGAGAAGACGCTGGCGGCAAACAATGCACCCGTGATCCGCCTTCGCTTGGGGCTCTCGGACCATTCGTCTAAAACCGGTGCAATGATCGCTAACCACAGCGGTGCGAACCACAAAACCCACCGAAAACACGTGCTGACGCCCCCGTAATTGCGGTCAATCATCGGTCGATTGACATAAAACAGAATGCAAACCAGGGTTGCTAGCAAAGTAGCGCCCGCCATCCAGCGGTATTCCGACGCGCCGACTCGCAATGAAATCGCGAACCCAAATGGTAGCAATAGCCAGATGGGGGTTAGCGAAAAGATGCCGTAGTGCCCCAATGTCATTTGGAACAGGTACACCGCTTTGGACGGTTCGCCCCTGTCGACACCGCGGCGTCGGCCGTCTTTCCAGTAGCTGCCGGGGTATTCGTACCAGTCGTCCCAGTGGGAAAGTTGCCAGGCGGATTCCTGGTTGACCAGTGCGAACAGGTGCCCATCGGCCTGGACCACGAATCGCCCCGCTTCATCTGATGGGGTGATTTGGAAAGTCGCATCGGACGGTGCCAGGCCTTTGTCGGAAAGGATCGACTGGATTTCCGTTGCCAACGGCGAATCGGGATCATTGCTGGATGAGTCGCCGGCCGAGTCGATCCGAGCGATCAGGCTGCCGACACCACGGTGACCGTAGGCCGGCTTTAGACTTTGGTGCGCCATCCAATTGGTGCCAAAAAAGCCGATCGCAACCACCGCCACGCCACCGATGAAGGGTGTCACCGAACGCCAGTTCAACAGACAGCACAGCACCATCCACAGCGCGGTCATCGAAAGTGCGGGCAATTCGTTGGCAGCGGCAAAGGCGGATGCCATTCCGATGGCGCCGTACCACCACCAACCAACGCCCAGTCGGTCGCCACGTTGGGCACCGGCGATGCGATCAGCGATGAACAAGTAGATCGCCATTGCCAATGCCGTTGACGCTGCGGCCACCAAGTGATTGTTCAGCGAGACGGTGAACGGCAACATCATGGTCGCAAAACAGGTCACCGCCGTCCCCGTGATTCGACCCGCCCGACTCTGGCAAACTTGTTCCATCACGCGCGCGGTCGCGATCAGGAAGATTGCCAACAGGGGCAGATTGACCAACGCCAACAAGATTCGCGGAACATAGATCGGCTGTGCCGTCATGGTCATCCCGGTGCACAGGTTCAGAATCTTGTAGACCCCTGCGATCATCGTCGGCAACAGCGGCGGCTTGCTGCTGTAGTAGTGCAATTGCCCGTCCGATCCTGTGTGCCGAACCTTGTCGATCGTTCCCCAAGGTCGGCGATTGCGATGCACCGGATCGCTGATTGCGATCTGTCGGTCGATCGCGTAGGTGCCGTCTTCGACCAAGCTGGAAATGGTGCACCATCGACTGCGGTCGTTCGCCGACAGGAACGCCGTGTTCCCCTCGGGACTGGTGACGACCGCGATACGGCCTGCGGCGATCGACAAACAGATCAGGATCATCAGACCCATGATGGACCGGGTTTGTTGACGAGCAGTTTCTTCTTTACGCATGACGGAATTGTGAAGTGGTGACGGGTAAAGAAGAAAGCGGTTCACAGGGAGGAACAGCTGGCGGGCTGATCACTTGGGCAATCGATCGGCGATGTTGTAAACGGTGCGTCGGTCGTCGGTCTTGGAAACGATCAGTTCCGCCAACAATCCGGCCAAGAAGAGCTGGGATCCCAGCAGGACAAACAGAATGCAGTAGTAAAAGATGGCCGTTTGGTGCAGGTGCAAATCGACCATCGAATCTGAAAGCCGGGACACGCACCAGCGAACCGATAGATACACGATGCCCATCCCGCCGGCGGCAAAGCTAAGCAAACCGAAGGTGCCGATCAGGTGCAGCGGACGTGCCGAAAACCTGGTCACGAAATAGATCGTCAGCAAATCCAGGAACCCTTTGACCAGCCGCGAAACACCGTATTTGGAACTGCCAAATTCACGCGCGTGGTGTTCCACTTCGATCTCGCCGACCTGCCATCCGCGGGCGGCCGCCAACACGGGAACGAATCGATGCCGTTCGCCGTACAGCCGAACCTCGTCAAAGATCTCGCGCCGATACGATTTGTATCCGCAATTGTGATCATGCAACTTCACCCCGGTCAATCGACTCACCATGCCATTGAAGACGCGGCTGGGCAGCACTTTATGCCAGGGGTCATGCCGAACACGTTTCCATCCGCTAACGACATCGAAACCTTCGTCCATCTTGGCTAGGAAACGAGGGATTTCCTTGGGATCGTCCTGCAAGTCGGCGTCCATCGTCAGGATGAATTTTCCTCTTGCTGCGGCGAACCCAGCTTCCAACGCGGCCGCCTTGCCGAAGTTGCGGCGAAATCGAATTCCCACGGTGCCCGGATGGCTTGCCACCAGCGATGCGATCAACCGCCATGAACCGTCACTGGACCCGTCGTCGACAAAAATGATTTCGTGTTCGATCTGCTGCTCTGCACAAACTCGGCTGATTTCCGAATGCAGTTTTGCGAGCGACGGTTCTTCGTCCATCGTTGGGATGACAAACGATACCGCGGGCTGTTGCGTCGCCAGCCCCCAAGGCGTTTTGCCATCGATGTCGACGGCTGCTGGCTCGTTTTCCGGCTGGTTGATCAAGTGACGCCAATCTTTCAGGAGGGGAAACCAGGGGAATGCTGGGGGGGGAAGCCTATTATGCATGGCGTCCAGCGACGGTCCAACCCTCGCACCGCGGCTGGCATCGACAAAGGGTGGCTGAAACGTTCGCGCAGAATCGCCACAGGGGGCTACCGCAGAACGAGCAAGAATTCAGTGTCCAGCGATAATTTGCGTGTGCGCTTCGCTGCCGGTACGCTGCAAGGGCCGGGAGAACCGAAATCAAGCTCTGCCGATGACTAGTCACGAGAGGAATGGTTTGATGAAATGGTTGCCTACCGGGATTCTGATTGCGGCGCAGTGCATGACTGGCTGCGAACGCCTGCCCCCTGAGGAGATTTCACGCGTCTCACCAGAAGGTTCTGGGCAGCAGACCAGCAATGATATCCAACGGCAGAAACCTGCTCCATCGCAAGCCTTGTCGGTGCCGATCGCCGAGGTGGAATCTGGAGTGGCGAATCAGAAACGCACTTGCAAGCGGTTGCGGGACGAATCCAGGCAGCTTGCCGGTCGGGATCCCGAAGCCGCTAAGTCTCGGTTGCGGCAAGTTTTAATAATCAGCCCCGATGATACCGAGGCACTGTTCTTCTTGGCGATGCTAACCGCGGGATCCAACGAACTGGACATGGCCGTTGACCTACTCGAGCAAATCCCCTGGGATCATCCCGAAGCCGGGCTTGCCGCCCTCGGACAATCGGCCGACTGGCTGTTTCAGTTGGAACGGTACAATGAAGCCGAGCGTCGATACCTTCAAGTAATCTCCGCCGTTCCCAGCGCCATTCGAGCTCGGCGTCAGCTCGCTTATCTGCTCAACCGCCAAGGCCGTCGACACGAAGCGGCCGTACATATTCGCGAATTATGCCGACAAGGAAATATTCGGCAAGACGAGCTTCATTCGTTGATTTCGTTGTCGACGGCGATGCATGACGCCCCCGAAGACACGTCAAACGCCGCGGCGAATCCAAACCAGCGAATGTACTGGCCGATCGGCTCCTCCGGGATCGCCAGGCATTTGTTCACCGAGAAACGGTATCGCGAGGCGGGCGAGCAAGTGCGTCCGATGATCGCCCAGGGTCTGGCACCGCCGTCCGTGGTCGCGCTCTATGGCCGGGCGGTTTGCGAGGGGCAACACGACACGGCCATCCAATGGTGGCTTTCACAAGTTGACGAAGACACCCAAAAACACGCTGACTATTGGGCCGCGATTGGCACACTGGAATTGGGGCAGCAGCGGTTCGAAACGGCCATCCGAGCGCTGGCCGAAGCGATCGACCGTGACCCTACTGACCTGCGCTCGGTCAACCGGCTTCGCCAAGCGCTGCAGACCATCGGTGAGGTGGAACAGGCAAAGTTATGGCAAGACTATTCGTTCGCGATTAAGAAATCAATGAAACTCAATCGTGAATTGGCTGCCGCTGACCCTGCAGAGTCGGCAAAGGCATTGCAACTTGCCGAATCACTGGCGGAACTCAACCGTCCACTCGAAGCCACTCTCTGGAAATGGGTGGCAACGGTTGGCGTGCTTTCGGATCCCGCTACCGGTGCGGAAGGGATCGCAGAGCACGCCGACACGAGGCAAATGCTGACTCGATTACGCCAGCAGCGAGAACGTCTGGTGGCTGCCAAGCGTGGTTTTCCATCGGCGAGCGTTCGATTGTATGGATCGAATTTGCTAACGTATCCGCTGCCAGAAAATGTGTTTGTGGCAACATCATCGCTGGAAAATCCTGCGGTCTGCTCGCACAGGATCGGCCAATCGGCGCCCGCCAAATTCGAGAATCTTTCTGCTGCGATCGCGTTGGATCATACGTACCAGGTCGCTGCCGAGCCGACGGGAAATGGATTTTCGATCTACCAGCAACTTGGTGGTGGAGTTGCGGTCTGTGATTTTGATTTGGACGGTGCGTGCGACCTGTACTTTGCTCAAGGGGCTGCGGAACCGCCAACCTACCGTGGCCAACTTTCCAATCAGCTCTTTCGTCACGTCGGCCATTCGCTGTTGGATGTCACCGAACGCGCCGATGCGAGCGAGACACGGTATTCGCTGGGTGTGGCCAGTGGCGACTGGAACCAGGACGGTTTTCCTGATCTCGTTTCAGCCAACCTGGGCGTGAACACGCTCCTGATCAACAACGGCGATGGAACGTTCACCAGCCGTCCGCTAGCTGATACTCCCAATCTTCAACGCCTGCCTTCGTCGATCGCGATGGCGGACGTGACTGACGACTCGTTGCCGGATCTTTTTTGCGTCTACTACGTGGACGATCCCCAAATCGCCAAAAAGCCGCCCAGAGACTTATCGAATCGAGTTCTTGACCAGGTTTCACCGGGTGATTTCAGCCACACCGCGGATCAACTGATGATCAATGATGGCCAGGGGCGTGTCAGCCCATCCGTTGGCATGGAACAATCCGCTGGGTTACCAGGACTAGGAGTGCTCATCGCAAATTTTGATGGCATGCCTGGCAACGAGATTTTTGTGGGCAATGACCTGTACCCCAATCAGCTCTGGGGCCGTGATCCCGAGCGGGGAAAGTGGTCGAATGTGGCGTCCCTGATTGGCTGCGCCTACGGGTTTGATGGCACTGCAACGGGATCGATGGGCATCGCCGCCGCAGACTTCGATAACAACGGGCTGTTTGACATCCACATTGCCAACTTTGAAAACGAAAGTTCTAGCCTGTTCATGCACGGCAACGGAATGTTCCAGGATCGCAGTGTCCAATACGGCCTGGATTCCCCGACTCGTCCAAGGGTCGGCTTTGGCTGCCAAGCGATTGACTATGACAATGATGGATGGCGAGATTTGGTGGTCACCAACGGGCAACTTGATGACTCCATCAAAAACTCAGGACCATTCCGCCAACGCTGCCAACTGATTCGCAACGAAGGGGGGAAATTTAAACAAGTCGAGGTTAAGAGGAACTCGGGTTACTGGGATCAAGGGCATCTTGGACGTGGATTGGCAAAGCTTGACTGGAACCGGGATGGGAAAACGGACTTTGTCGTCACGCACCTCGGTGAGCGTTCGGCGCTGTTACTGAATCAAACGCAAAGTGGGCACCATTGGTTACAGATTCACTTGGTGGGAACGAAGAGCGAGCGAGATGGAACTGGGGCACTCATTCGTGTGCAGGTTGGAAAATGTGAACGTGTGGAAATGGTAACCGCTGGGGATGGCTATCTATGCCGAAACGAATCTGTCGTCTCCTTCGGGCTGGGGGCGGCAACCCAAGCGGACGTCATTGTGGATTGGCCAAGCGGCGAGACCCAAGCGATTGGCACCGTCGCAGCGGATCAGAGAATTCAAGTGATTGAATCCCAAGGATTTGATTCCTGCCGACGGGATTCTGGTGGCAATCAATGACCTGGGGAAAGTCGACGGCTACGACGAGTTGATTGGGCTGGAAATGTCGAATTCCGCTCCCAACGCTTCGGTCAAAACCTT
Organism: Rubripirellula lacrimiformis; assembly: GCF_007741535.1. NCBI lineage: Bacteria > Pseudomonadati > Planctomycetota > Planctomycetia > Pirellulales > Pirellulaceae > Rubripirellula > Rubripirellula lacrimiformis. Next base: position 6,649,133 of record NZ_CP036525.1, on the reverse strand, counting down.
GCTGCGGCCGCTGGCAACCAAGTCGCAGCGTCGTTTCGGGACCGATCCTTAGCCGATCACAAATTGGATTGGCACCTGCGCAGCTGCTATATTGCCAGCCCAGGTCCGCATTGGGAATGCCCGCGACGGATGGTTCGTCACCCAAGTCGACGCAGCTTTTGGTCCTGGAATGGCGAACCCTCTCGTCGAAAGTGGCTGCAGCGTTAACGCAAGATCGTCACCGGGGTTCGCCGCGACGTCAGCAAAAATTCTATCCCGAACCGGCCGGTATTAGGATTCGTTGGGGGACCTCGGCGCTGCCGTCGTTGTCCGCCGGACACTTTTCTATGCGGAGCGACCCTGTGCTGGATGATCACCGACCGAAAAAACACCTGCGTCCCTGTTCGTTGTTACAGGGCTGGTTCGCTGTCCTTCTGCTGCTGGCGATCGGCTGTGGTCCCCCATCCCGAGCGCCCACCGATCAAGCGCCCACCGATCGAGCGCCCACCGATCAAGCGCCCACCGATCAAGCGCCCACCGATCAAGCGCCCACCGATCAAGCGGCTGACCCGGTTGCCGTTCAGCCCGGGAAAAATTCACTGGATGATGTCGATCCGGCTGCGGCCAGATCCGATGTGGTGGAATCGAAGGTCGTGCCTTTTCAGGCCGAACATGTCCAGATGCTGATCCAAAGTCAGGGCTTTGCCGAGGCCGACGCGATCCTGCGATCGCATTTGGTCGCCAACCCGGACGATCCGGTAGCCGTATTTACGCTTGCGCAATTGATGGCTGCCCAAGGAGACCTCGAAAACGCGGTGCAGACGCTTCAACAGCCGATCATCCAGAACTCGGACGCCGCGTTGCCAGCGCTCGGGACGGCGTCGGAATGGTTGATTCAATTGGGCCGTCCGGAAGAAGCCATCGGGTGCTATCGAAAGATTCTTGCCGCGGTTCCCGATTCCGCCATGGTCCATCGTCGACTAGCCAAATTGTTGACCCAGATGGGGCGTCCACACGCAGCCAAGCGATCCTTGCGGTCGTTGTGCCGTAGCGGTGATATCCGGCGATCGGAACTGGCAACCTTGATTTCCGTCGGTGATACCGTTGCCGCCGACTCGATCGGGGCGGTTGCCAAGGCTCGTGAACTGTTCAAGCAAAGGTCCTATCAGGCGGCTGCCGATTTGTTGGCTAGCGAATTCCAGGCTGCCGAAGATGAATCGCCTGGCAAATTTGTACCGCCCGACGTGCAAGCGTTTCGAACTCGAATCTTGGCTGAATCCCAGCAGGACGAAGCGGCTCTGAAACGCATCGATGATGCCAACCGCTTTCAAAAAATGTACTCGGACTACTGGGCCGCCAAAGGAATTCTTTCGCTGCGGCAGGGGGATACGGATGCGGCAATCGCCCAACTATCGGTGGCGGTTTCGATCGACGGGACCGACGCCGCGTCGATTCAGCGGCTTAGCCAGGCCTACCTGACGGCGGGCGACGATACCAGCGCCGAGAAATGGGAAGTTCGCTTTCGACATCTGCTGAAATCCATGCGGCTTAGCAATCAGATTGCAACGATGACCGGGACAGATGACCCCGCCGCAGGGGACGCGATCGCGAAGACAATGGATGAATTGGCCGATCGGCTGGAACCGCTCGATCGACCCTTGGAAGCTGTGTTATGGCGATCCATGGCTGCCAGTCATCGGGGCGATTCGGCAGAGCAGATGACGCCGCTGCAGACTGAATTTAATCGCTTGGCAAAATCACCGGACGCGTTTCCACCGACCGGTATGAAATGGCCCAAGGGCGATGCCGGCAAGTTCCCGTTTGCATCGCGCCAATCCGGGGCGACACCACTGGCTTGGAAACACCATTCCTGTCCCAATCCACCGGAAACCGCACGGTGGAACAACGTTGCCGAATCGGTCGGGTTGGATCACCAGTTTCGCGTCGCCGCCAGCGACCAGTCAGACGGTTTCACGATCTACCAAGCTCTCGGTGGCGGTGTGGCCGCGTTGGACTATGACCTGGACGGGGCCTGTGATCTGTATTTTGCCCAAGGGGCGGCGGATCCGCCTGAATTCAAGACCGACGCGTCCAATCCGCTGTACCGAAACCTGGGCCAAAAAGTCGTGGAGGTCAGCCAATGGGCCGGATCATCCGAAGATTCCTATTCGATCGGTGTCACCGCCGGCGACTGGAATCAGGATGGATTTGACGACCTGGCGATCAATCAGTTCGGATCCGTTGTCGTGCTGACCAATAACACCGACGGCACGTTTCGCCGCGATGTGATGATCACCAAGCCAACCACATGGATGCCTGCGTCGATTGCGATTGCTGACGTTAACGCGGATCAATGGATGGATTTGATCGTCTTGGCGTACGCCGAAAGCGAGAAGATTTGGGACAAGCCACCACGCAACGAACAGGGCCGTCCAACGTATCTGATCGGGCCCGCTAGTTTTGCCGGCGCCCCGAACCTTGTCGTCTTCGGAACCGAACAGGGCTGGGAATCGGATGCCACCGAAGTGATTTCGCCAAAGATGGAGAATCCCGACACGTCGTTGGGAATCGTCGTCGGTCTTCGAAACCCTCATCAAGATTCATCCGGCGGAAACCCTATCTTTGTCGGCAACGACCAAAGGAACGATCGATTGTGGAGCTGTTCGTCGGGGAAAGATCGGAACTGGAAAGAGAACGCGATGGTTCGTGGCTGTGCGTTTGGCAGCTACGGGAATCCATCGGCATCGATGGGAATCGCGGCTGCCGACTTGAACCAGGACGGTCTTACCGATCTGCACATCACCAACTTTCAAAACGAACCATCATCGCTCTTTCATGGCTGCCAGTCGGGGTTTCGGGACTTTTCTATTCGTTCCGGCATGCATCGGCACAGCTTTGATGTTTTGGGTTTCGGGACCGCTGCGGTGGATTTTGATCTGAATGGATTGCCCGAACTGATCGTCACCAACGGCTACATCGACGATTCCACCGACTCCACTGGCCCGTTCAAACAGCCGATGCAGTTGCTGGTGTTCAAAGATCGCCGCTATCAACTCCAGAAAGTCGATGACGAAAGCGGCTATTGGGGCGTTCCCCACGTGGGCCGAGCGATGGCGCGGCTGGACTTCGATCGCGATGGGTTGCAGGACGTCGCGGTCACGAATTTGAACGAAAAGTCCGCCATTTTGGTCAATCGCACCCCGACTTCGCATCACTGGATCCGACTCCGGTTGGTCGGAACCCAGTCCTGTCGAGATCCCATCGGGGCTTCGGTCAAGGTTTTCGCGGGGGATCGCACCTATCATCACCAAGTGACCACCGGTGACGGCTATCTTTGCCGCGACGAGCCCGAGATCGTGCTGGGGTTAGGGGATCATCAGGGACCGGTTCGGGTCTCGGTGACTTGGCCCAGTGGGCAAACCCAAGATTTCGATGGGCTGACAGGTGATTTGTCCTGGGTTATCGCAGAGTCCCACGCGGACGCTTTCCGCTTGGATCCCTGAACCACCCACCCCGACGGGGTGTGTCCATGTGTGCATCAGCACCAGAATAGCCTGGGAACAACCCATCGGGGTGGGGTATCCGCCAAGAAAATGGCGTTGAAGGCACCTTTTTTAACATTTTTTACCTCCGCGACACCTTTTAAGGCGGTGGATACGCGCCTTCACGGTAAGATAACGGATGAGCGTTTTTCTTACACCGCGGTTGCTACCGCGCATCTCAATTTTAAATCGTCCGTCGCGTAGGAAATGTGCGCGCCGACGACCAGGAAAGGATTTACCCCTGATGAAACAATTGCTTTCACTTGCATTCTTGGCCGCCTGTTTCTCCTTCTCGCTGACCGGTTGCGGTGGCAGCGGACCAGAAGTGGTTGCACCGGAAGCCGCCGAAGAATCGGTCGAGCTGACCGCTGCTGAGCAAGCAGAATATGACAAGGAAATGGCAGCACAGATGGGGAACTAGTTTTCCGTCTGCTATTTGCGAATCTTGCATAGATACACAAGTGGCTCGCTTTGAATCGGTTTCCGGTTGTATCCGCGACCGAGGATTCATTGCTTGCCAAGCGAAAGGGCGGCAGAGATGTCGCCCTTGTTTTCGAACTCTTTTGCGTTTTCTTTTTCGTTGTTTCGTTTTGGAGAAGTCCTTATGTTGAATCGTTTGAAACCTCGAGCCGGCTTTACGCTGGTCGAGCTCCTCGTGGTGATCGCCATCATCGGCGTCTTGGTGGGGCTGCTATTGCCAGCCGTCCAAGCTGCACGAGAAGCTGCTCGTCGAATGAGCTGTAGCAACAATTTCAAGCAATTGGGATTGGCTGTTCACAACTATCACTCGGCTTTCAGTCAGTTGCCTACCAATTACGGCGGCACGACTCCCGTTGCTCCGCTGAATGCGGGTCCCGGTGGTGCGAATGATTGGTGGAACAACAACAACTTCGGCAATCACGAATTGCTGACGATGTTGGTTGGTTTGACCCCGTTCGTCGAAGCTCAAGCAACCTGGGAACAGATTTCGAATCCGTTCCCTGCTGACACCAATGGTGACGGCACTCCGGACATCACGTTCCCACCCATGGGACCAACGCCAACACCAGGCGGATCTGACCGGAACTACTACTCGCCTTGGATGACCGACCTTCCTTTCCTGCGTTGCCCAAGCGACCCAGGCCAGGGTGCTCCTGCGATGGGACGTACCAACTACGCCCCTTGTGTTGGCGACAACATGAATCGTTGGAACGGTGGCAAAAACGGCAACTTGACGCCCAACAGCTGGGCAATGGGTTTGAACAAAGCACGTAACCGTGGTTTCTTCATTCCTCGCGACAAGTCGGCTTTCCGCGATATCTTGGACGGATTGTCCAATACCATCGCAATGGCTGAAATCGCTTCGGACCTAGGCGATGGCGACAAACGGACTTCGTTGGCAGTGACCACCAGTGGTACCTACCAAACCAACCCGAACCACTGTGAGGAACAATTCTTGGACCCATTGCGTCCTCAGTATTGGATCGATCCTGACAGTCCCGGAACTGGTCAATCGCCTGGTGACGAGCCTCGCGGTCTAGGTGGCGGAACATCGCGTGGATCACGTTGGGCCAACGCTCGACCGATCTTTGCAACGGTCAACACGATCTTGGGCCCCAACAAAGGCATCTGTGCCGATAGCTGGCCTGAAAACGGTGCGATCGCTCCTCCAAGCAGTCGCCACCAAGGTGGTGTTCACGTGCTGATGGGTGACGGAGCTGTCAAGTTCATCACCGATTCGATCGATGCTGGAACCGCGAATGCTCCATTCCCCGATCCAGGTGCGAAGAGCCCCTATGGATTGTGGGGAGCTCTCGGTACTCGCGCTAGCAAAGAAGTGATCAGCGAAGAATTCTAAGCCCTAGAGTTCTACCGATTTCCATTCGCCGCCTCCCGGACTTCCGGGAGGCGGTTTTTTTTGCGCTCCCAACGCCGGCGCAGTGAACCACGCCTTCCCAAGTTTCGGGCGGTTCCTGGTGTCAACGCTGTCGCTGATTTCATGATCCGTTAGGCGATAGCCTCGGTTACGTCCCCCCAAGAACCGGGGCTATCGCCCAAACGGCTCATTCAATCAACAGACCGTCATGAGGGTTCGACCTTCGATGAGGAATCACCTTGGCGGACTTTCGCATGGCGGCGGTGGTCTAGATTTTTGCTTGCACGGCAGGCGGCAATTCGGGTTGCAGTTCTCGATGCCCATCGGTGATCTGCCACGGAGTCTGATCGTTCAACCGATCAATGATCTGCGTTCGAACCTTTTCAACATCGACGCTTTTGTCTTGCGGCAGAGTCGTGGCCATCGAAGCCCAGGCTTCGGCTTCCCAAAGTCGTCCCAGCCCGGCCAGGTCGGTAGCGATTTCGCTGGCCAACTGGCGTGAAATGCCACCCATCCGGTCGAAGCGATCCATCGTTTGCTGGACTCGTCGAAGACGCTCGATACGTTCTGTGATTGCGGTGGAAAATTCCGGATCACTGATTTCCATTTTGGGCATCAGGTTCCGGATCTTTGACCACGGATCGGGAAGGTCGGGATTCCGCTGAGTCGCTTGCCAGAAATAACGCAGCCCGTCACCGAGGGATCCGGCCGATACCGCTGCATCGCCTTTGGCGATCCAGTACCCGGCTTCGGATCGTGTCGCGTCGTTGTGTGGTTTGGTTTCCCACTGCAGGAATGCATCACGGTCCGCAGCGATCGCCAGCGTCTGGCCTAGCAAGGCATCTGCGGGAGCAAAGTCTGGGTTCTGATCGACGATTTGTCGCAACAGGTCGCTGGCGTCTTGGTTTGCCCCTGAATCCAACAGCATCTTCGCGCGACGAAGGAGCGGACGATTGTCGTCCGGATTCCGGCGGGCCATTTCGGTGGTGGAACCAGCGTCCCTGGTTTCGCTAGTGTCCGAATTGATCGACAGCAGCAGCTTCTGATCAAATTGACGTTGGCGGATCAGCGTTTGGCCATGGGGTTTGGCTGCCGACGTGTTTCCGGCGTTGATGTACAAATCGTACAACCATCGCCGCGTCACGTGCCGAGACGGATGAGGCTGGGTTGCGTCTTCTAGCAGTTCGATTGCAGAGTACAGCCTGCCGGCAGCGACCATCGCGATCATCGTTTGCCGCACCCGATCGTCGTTTTGATACGATTCGACACGGCAGGCCTTCGCGAGTAGCTCCGCGACCTGGTCGGGTTTTTCCAGTTGCTGAGCCACCATCGCCACGGCTGCGATGGCGTCCGCATCGTCGCCGTGCGTTTCCAGAACCGCGTCTGCATATTGCCAAGCTTGAGGCCACAGTTGGCGACTCGCTGCGGATTGCAGTTTGCGAAGCGGGCGTTCGGGAAGTGTCCGCACATCGGGCTGGGGCTGCTGGGTGCAGCCGGGAATCATCGCAATTCCGACGATCACAGCAGCCAGGTGTTGGCGAATCCGTGACCGGGATAGAGATCCGGCGGACTGCCCGCCTTGGAATTGCCGCGGCCGAACCAACGATTCCCAAGACGATGCCCCGGAAAATGATCGACGAACAGTTTGGCGATCCAGCACGGTCTAGTTCTCGTAGGTTCTTAGGGGGGATGCTCGCGATTGCGACAGCGCATCGACTTGGCAATAGAATAGTGGTGCAGCAGTGAAGAAGTGTACTGACCTTATTCTGCCGCCACCGGTCAGACCCGTCCGTCGCAGGGGGGGGATGGTGTTGCCCGGCTTCGAGGCGAGGCCTCGTCACTCAGTCACTTTCCGAAAGTCATGCATCGATTTCACAATCGTATTGTACCAATGCCAAAATCTAGAACACTTTCAATCTTCGCATCATGCTTGCTGGTCGTTACCGCCAGTGTTGGATGCCGCGATCGAGCGTCCGAAACTGTTGCCGACGGGCAGCCGTCCGCTGCCGATCCCGTGACTTCGGCAGCCACCAGGGATACGCCCGTGATTGCGAACATTCATCAACGGGAATGGGTCGAGCAGGTGCGAGGTGAAATCGAGTCCTTTTGTGCCGATTGCCATGTCATGCCGATGCCTAGCAGTTCGATCCGATCCGATTGGGTTGCCGAAGTTGACCAGGGCTTCATGCTTTACACCTTGTCGGGGCGATCCGATCTGAAGGTACCCGACCGCGATGACGTGATCACATTTTTCAAAGCCCAGGCACCTCGCAAATTCGATTGGTCGCCATGGTTCGAAAAAGATCCGCCGTGCGACATCCCGTTCGATCAACAAGGCTTCGGTCTGACCGCCCCGGGGGAAAGCCGGCCTCGGCCGCCGGGAATCGCCAATATCCGCTGGCTTGATATCGGGATCTCCGATTCGCCTGCGTTGGTTTATTGCGATATCGGTACCGGTGCGGTTGTGGCTCACTGGCCGCAAAAGGATGGCGGAATCACCAAGCAACTCGCCACCCTGTTTCAGCCGGTGCATGTCGAAGCATGCGATTTGGACGACGACGGTCATCAAGACCTAGTGGTTGCTGATATCGGAGAGTTCGATGCCAACGACAGCAATCTAGGACGCGTGGTTTGGTTGCGTCGCGATCCCGATAGCGAAGAATTCCAACAGATCGTGCTGGTGGACGGATTGGGACGAGTTGCGGATGTACAACCGGCGGACTTTGATGGCGATGGAGACATCGATTTGATGGTCGCCGAATTTGGCTGGCGAAACAGCGGCCGCATTGTGATGTTAGAAAACAATCTCTCGGCGGCCGGCGATGCGATCGATCCCGCCAACATTTCCGCCAATGACTTCTTGCCTCACGTCGTCGATGATCGCCATGGGACGATTCATGTTCCTGCCGCTGATCTCAATGGCGATGGGCACATGGATTTCGTCGCTTTGATCAGCCAGGGCCACGAAACCGTCGAAGCATTCTTGAACGATGGGGAAGGAGGGTTCCAGCGAAAAGTCATCTTCCAGGCTCCGGACCCCGCCTACGGTTCATCCGGGCTTCAATTGGTGGACATGGACCTGGACGACGACCTGGATGTTCTGTTTACCAACGGTGACTCGTTCGACCGAGGGATCAAGCCGTACCACGCCGTCGGCTGGCTGGAAAACGACGGATCCTATCCCTACGAACATCACCAACTGTGCGAAATGCCTGGCGTTCTTACAGCAAAAGCCGCTGACTTTGACGGCGACGGCGATATGGACGTGGTCGCCGGATCATTGATAGCTGGTCCGGTCGGCGATCACGTCGGGGAACTGCACATGGCGTCCATTTTGATGTTGATCCAAACCGAACCCGGCGTCTTCAAGAAGACATCGCTTCAGCAAAGTATCCACCAGCATGCGTCGATCGAAGTTGCTGATTTTGACAACGATGGAGCCGTCGATTTCGCGATCAGCAATCTGTTACGCGAAAATGGTAACAACGAACCCGACGGTGTCATTTGGTGGAATCAATCACCGACGCGTTGACTTCCTCGGCGACCTGCCGGTCCACCCGAATGAAGTGGTCCGCCATCGACAATGTCAGACCCTGCAGTTTCATTCCCGCCAAGTCGTCGATCTGTGCGGTTGGCATATGGCATTCGACGCAACGGTCAGCAACTTCAGACGCAAGCTCGGAACGCATCCCGCAGTGTTCCGATTCGTGGCATTGCAAACACGCTTGTCGAAAAAAATCTGTATCGCCGCGTTGCTGGACATGGGGATCATGGCACGCGGTACACGTCATTTCGGACTTCTGGAAACACTCACTCATCCGCAGTCGTGACGATTGGTTGCTGGTGTGGATTCCGCTATCGTCGAAATCTGGCTTCAATGTCTGATGGAATTCGCTCAGGTCTTCGCCGGGGCGGTAACTGAACGCAGGTTTCTTCGAATCGAACGCCCCCGAATGGCACTGGCCACAGATATCCAACTGTCGCTCTCTGGATAGATCGCTCGGGTTAGAGATATGGCGAGGTTCCTTTGCCTGGGGATTCGACGTGTGAAAATCAACGTGCGATTTGCCCGGTCCGTGGCATCGTTCGCACGAAATGCCCCATACCGCCGACGAAGTCAGGTATCGATTGGGTGGTTCAGTCTGCTGGATGTACGTGACGTGGCATTCCAAGCACTCCGGCAGGATCGGTCGCACAAAATTGGCATCCAAATCAACAAAGCCCGGACTGGCTAACCACTGCTGCGGACCGCTGAAATACGAGACATAGGATTCAAATAGTCGGTCCTGGTCCCAATACAAAAACGTCTGCGCAACTTTGCCTGATCCCGTGATGATATCCATTGGAACATCCACCTTCCAATCGGCAAGCGCCACGGTTTGAACGGCCACACCGTCCTTTTCTTGCATGGTAAAAGAAAGATCTGGGTCGACCGTTGTCATTTGATTCCCGGGCGATTTCAGCGGCCCCTGTATTCCGCCATCGCGAACCATGCTGCTGGTCAGGTGGTGCGCGGTGTGCACAAATCCCTGGTGACGCTCTTGATGGCAATCCACGCACGCATCGGCGCCAAGAAACTCCGTCGCGACCGCAACCGCCGTATCTGCGGCCTCCCTTGTAGGAGCTGGCGATGGATGTCCATCGAGTGAATGAAAGGGAAGAACCAGACGCGGGCGAGCAATATCGTTCTTTTGGACGACCCAAGCACCGGGAATGACCCGTTTCTGAGCGACAACGTCTCGCGTCAGTTGCACGATATCCGGAGTCGCGTCGCGATCGGTCACGGGTGTAAACGATGCCGCCTTCTTTCGACGCAGTGAATCCACCAACTGCGACTGATCGTCTGATCCGCCACTCAAATAAATCAGCGCCGCGACCACCAAACCTAAGACGCCAAGCATCGCCCAAATTTTGGGCCGGGACGGAGCAGCCAAGATAGGCAACCTTCCAAAAGAAGAGACGAATCGGATTCGGGAACCGCCGAACGCCAATCATAGCAGACCGCCGAAACCGAGCGATGAGGACAGCGAAGTTCAGCGTCGCCGCAATTGAAAAATTGGCTCCGGGATCGGTGCGAGGCGTCATTGCGTAGCGCAAGTCGCCAAGACTTTCGGCCGGTGGGCGTCGCTGCCGAAACTCTTGGCGAGTCTCGCTACGGGTTTCGCTTCGGTAGCGCAAGTCGCCAAGACTTTCGGCCGGTGGGTGTCGCTACCGAAACTCTTGGCGAGTCTCGCTACGGGCATCGCGCTTCGGTAGCGCAAGTCGCCAAGACTTTCGGCCGGTGGGCGCCGGCTACCGAAACTCTTGGCGAGTCTCGCTACGGGTTTCGCGCTTCGGTAGCGCAAGTCGCCAAGACTTTCGGCCGGTGGGTGTCGCTGCCGAAACTCTTGGCGAGTCTCGCTACGGGTTTAGCCTTTCGGTAGCGCAAGTCGCCAAGACTTTCGGCCGGTGGATGTCGCTACCGAAACTCTTGGCGAGTCTCGCTACGGGTTTCGCCCTTCGGTAGCGCAAGTCGCCAAGACTTTCGGCCGGTGGGCGTCGCTGCCGAAACTCTTGGCGAGTCTCGCTACGGGCTTCGCGCTTCGGTAGCGCAAGTCGCCAAGACTTTCGGCCTGTGGGCGTCGGTTTCGAAACTCTTGGCGAGTTTCGCTACGGGCTTCGCGCTTCGGTAGCGCAAGTCGCCAAGACTTTCGGCCTGTGGGCGTCGGTTTCGAAACTCTTGGCGAGTCTCGCTACGGGGTTGCTTGGCAGGCGACCGACCTTTCGTCCTGATGCGCGCATAAAAAAACCTTCTTGGAACTTGCGTTCCAAGAAGGTTTTTTAAAATCCGGCAATACCTACTTTCGCACTGGTATGCACTATCATCGGCTCTTAAAGCTTGACTTCTGTGTTCGGGATGGGAACAGGTATAACCTTTAAGATATGGTCGCCGGAAAGCCACGACCACGGGTATTTCACCGTGATCGTGACGTGTTGTTTGGTAGTTGTGACTCATTTGCCTAGGCAAACTCGTCGCTAAATAAGATGCGGTTACAGTTGTTTTTCGAAGCAGGCTTGAACCTATACTTCTTCATTTGCTGAATCATCTCTGATTCACTTCTCGGCTCAAGCCACGAATTCCAACAGTCTGAGTGCGGGATATCGATGGCCAAACCTTCGTCCGTTAGTACTGGTTAGCTTAACTCGTTACCGAGCTTACACGTCCAGCCTATCAACCAAGTCGTCTTCTTGGGGACTTTCGTCGCAATGACTTACAAAACCTAATCTCGGAGCGGGCTTCACGCTTAGATGCTTTCAGCGTTTATCCTATCCGTAGTTAGCTATCCAGCCGTGCCGCTAGCGCGACAACTGGTACACCAGAGCTACGTCCAACTAAATCCTCTCGTACTAAAGTTGAATCTCCTCAAGTTTTGAACGCCCACGGCAGATAGGGACCGACCTGTCTCACGACGGTCTGAACCCAGCTCACGTACCACTTTCATTGGCGAACAGCCAAACCCTTGGGAGCTTCTACACCCCCAGGATGTGATGAGCCGACATCGAGGTGCCAAACCGCATCGCCGCTGTGGACGCTCGGATGCGATAAGCCTGTTATCCCCGGAGTACCTTTTATCTGATGAGCGATAACCCTTCCATTCGGGATTACCGGATCACTAAGACCGACTTTCGTCCCTGCTCGACTTATGGGTCTCGCAGTCAAGCACACTTCTAACTTTACTCTCTACGCCTGATTACCGACCAGGCTGAGTGTACCATTGCACTCCTCCGTTACTCTTTGGGAGGAGACCGCCCCAGTCAAACTGCCCGACTGACACTGTCCTTTGCCCCGATTCAGGGGATCAAAGTTAGAATTAAAATATGACCAGGCTGGTATTTCAACAGCGACTCCTTCGACACTAGCGTGCCGATCTCAAAGTCTCCCAGCTATCCTACACAGAACATATCTCAACCCAATATCAGCCTACAGTAAAGGTTCACGGGGTCTTTCCGTCTAACCGCGGGTATGTGGCATCTTCACCACAACTACAATTTCACCGGGTCGGTGGTTGAGACAGTGCTCAAATCGTTACGCCTTTCATGCAGGTCGGAACTTACCCGACAAGGAACTTCGCTACCTTAGGACCCTCATAGTTAGGGCCGCCGTTTACTGGGGCTTCGGTCGCAAGCTTCGCCGTGAGGCTAACCTTCTTCCTTAACCTACCAGCACCGGGCAGGCGTCAGTCTCTATACATCCACTTGCGTGTTAGCAGAGACCTGTGTTTTTGATAAACAGTCGTTAGAGCCGATTTTCTGTGGCCCTCAGCAGCGTGAACCGCCAAGGGCGCCCCTTATCGCGAACTTACGGGGCCATTTTGCAGAGTTCCTTAACCACCGTTCTCCCGAGCGCCTTAGAATTCTCATCTCGCCTACCTGTGTCAGTTTTAGTACGGTCAAGTACACACATAACTTAGCTGCTTTTCTTGGACGTCCTTCCAATGACTTCGAGAACTTAAGTGCTCTCGAGCTATACCTTGGCTTATGTCGGGTCTTTTAACCCCCAACACCTCAGTGGTCGCTACGGACATTTCTAGTCGTACCGCTCACTTTCCGGACGCCGTCCCAGCATCGAATGTGTACCTGGCGTAGGAATATTGACCCACTATCCATCCCCTACGCCTTTCGGCCTCGGGTAAGGTACCGGCTAACCCTGGGCGGAATTGCCTTCCCCAGGAAACCTTAGGCTTTCGGCGAACAGGATTCTCACCTGTTTTATCGTTACTCATTCCGGCATAATCACCCGATGACCCCGACACCGCTCGTTACCGTACGGCTCGTATCTGATCATCGGCGCTCTCCTACCACTCTAGATAAATCTAGAATCCGCTGCTTCGGTGTACCACTTACTCCCGTTCATTATCGGCGCAGAAATGCTCGACTGGTAAGCTGTTACGCACTTTTTAAATGGTGGCTGCTTCTAAGCCAACATCCCAGCTGTCACAGCACTTCAACTTCCTTAGTGACTAAGTGGTCCTTCGGGACCTTAGCAGGCGATCTGGGTTGTTTCCCTCTCGACCCTGGAGCTTATCCCCCAGGGACTGACTGCCGAGGTACGGCTACCGGTATTCGGAGTTTGGTTCGGTGGGGTACCCTGGGAAGGGCCCCCATCCGATTCAGTCTCTCTACCCCCGGTAACTAATTAACTCGACGCTATCCCTCAAGATATTTCGGAGAGAACGAGCTATCTCCTGGTTTGATTACACTTTCAGTCCTCCCCACAAGTCATCCCCTCAGTTTTCAACCTAAGTGGGTTCGGTCCTCCACGCAGTTTAACCCGCGCTTCAACCTGCTCATGGGTAGATCACACAGGTTTCGCGTCTGCAGCAAACGACATACGCCCTATTCAGACTCGGTTTCCCTTGGGCTTCGTCCCGGAAGGACTTAACCAAGCCGTTTACCACAACTCGCCGGATCATTATGCAAAAGGCACGCCGTCACCCATTTTCTAGCAAGCTAGACCATAGGGCTCCGACCGCTTGTAGGCACATGGTTTCAGGTTCACATTCCTCCCCTAGCAGGGGTTCTTCTCACCGTTCACTCACGCTACTGGTTCGCTATCGGTCGTTGAAGAGTATTTAGCCTTACGGGATGGTCCCCGTCGATTCAGTCCAGGTTTCACGTGACTGGACCTACTCAGGTGCTCCTACAGTGTGTGTTTATTTTCGTGTACGGGACTGTCACCCTCTGTGGTTCTCCTTTCCAAGAGATTCCACTAACAACACACAATCCGATATTGGAGTCCTACAACCCCGGGAGGGAAACCCTCTCGGTTTGGGCTATTCCGATTTCGCTCGCCGCTACTGACGGAATCGATTTTTCTTTCTCTTCCTCTGGTTACTTAGATGTTTCAGTTCACCAGGTTGTTACTAACACACCTATGTATTCAGTGTGCAGCAGTCGGGTACCTCGGGATCATTACTTGTTTGTCAGCTCCCCCAAGATTTTCGCAGACTTCCACGCCCTTCATTCTTTCAACGCCAAGACATCCCCCATGTGCCCTTAATAGATTGGCCATCGAAATCCCGAACTCAGCTTTCATTGACACAGCCCCGGTCGAAACCGGAACTACTTCAATGTTGGCTAAACCCGTAATCTCGTTAGTTATCTATAATTAACGATATCACATGTGCTTGATGCTGCCCTTAAAGACTAGCCCGTGAAGACTTCGCCAGTGGAACGACATCAAGCTCGCACAGAATCATGTTAGAATTCTATTGGCTAACTTCCGATCCGAAGATCTTTCATTAGCCGCGCTTCTTAAAGAACTATATTACTAGGCTTCGAATTCCGGACCGAAGTCCGTCGTCCAAAGCTTCGCAGTTGCTTCTTATTTAGATGCCAACTACCAAACAACCAAATTGTCAAATATCAGTTTTCGCCGCCGGCTTGTGGCCTTAAGAGCGAAGTCGCTGTCGTTGAAAACAGCCGGCCAGCTTCTTCGAGGTGAAGAAGTCAGCCGGTCGTTTTCTCAGTGAGGGGCGAAGATTACAGTGGCCGGTGAGCCGTGTCAACCGAGGTGAGCCAAGAAATCTAAAATGTTTTCTTGAGGTCTTCTCGGCGACGTTTGTTTTCGTCGCGGTCGGGGTTTTTCGCAAATCCGGGCGTTGGACGCAAGGGCCAAAGGACGGTTTTTTGAAAAATGTTTCGGGAAGGTCGATGATTCGGTTCGTTTGTTGCACAAGCGAATGAATCGGTCAACGTTTCCCATGGTCGCTTCGATCGGATGAACCGGTTTCGAAACTTCCAAAGTGGAGGTAGACGGACTTGAACCGACGACCCTCTGCTTGCAAAGCAGATGCTCTCCCAACTGAGCTATACCCCCGGGGAAGAAAGATTACAGGAAGTTCGTGACGGGCGACAGGAGTGTTTGCCTGGGTTTCGTCAGCGAATCCGGTGTCTCTTTCCAGCGACGTTTGCGGGCCTGAATCAGTTCCGCGAACGCCCATCCTTAGTAGGACGGGCGGAAGTATACGGGAAGGCATTTGCCAGGCAAGCCCTGTTTACATGCCTTTCGTCACTTTCATGCGCAGGGGCCAGTTTTTACGCTCAGATCGTGCGGATGGTGATGGTTTTACGCCCCAGAGCATCCCTGGGCGGGGCGGACATTTGGTCTGGCGGGCAGGGTGGGTTGGTGGGGCCCCGGCGAACATGCGTCTTCGCCGTCCACACAGTGGGTGATCGCAATCGAAGGCGGATCGCCAGATTCAGCCCGTGTTTTGCCTGCATTCGGAACGCTTCCTGCCCAGGTTCCGTTTCCCGGGGTGACGTCAGGGGAATGGTGATTCGCTGTCGCGAGAGCCCGACGGGTGATCGCTCGGCGCGATCAGGATCCACTCGGACCGTTCGACGATTTTGATGTTCCCATTCACACTGCAGCGAGTTGTAGGATTTCGGCATCCAGCTTCTTTTTGTGCGGGCAGCCATGGTCTTTCCACCAAGCCGCGGAGTCGTCATTGGTCCAGTGGCGATCGATCACGCAATCCTGCAGTGCGTGTTTGAGCAAATGCACGTTGTCGAAACGGTTCTCGGGCTTCTTTTCCAAGCAGGTCATGATGACCTGGGCCAATTGCGGCGACAGATCGGGGGTCAGGACCATCGGATTGGTCGGGATGTCTCGGGCATGGGACATGATCACCCGCATCGCGTTGGAGTCCACGAACGGCGGCTGCCCAGTGGTTAGGTAATAGGCCACCGCACCAAGCGAATAGATGTCGCTACGCCGATCCGGGGGCTCGCCCATCGCCTGTTCCGGCGACAGGTACAGCGGTGACCCGGTGATCGACCCGTCGCGGGTCAGCCCGTCGTCCGCCGAGTCGCTGTCGGGTTGGGACGTTCCCGATGCTGGTGCGGTTTGGCGGACCAGGCCAAAGTCCAGCAGTTTGGCGACATCGTGCATCCCACCGCGGCGGGCGGCAAAAATATTGGCAGGTTTCAGGTCGCGGTGGATGAACCCCTGGCAATGCGCCTCGGCCAGCGCGTCGCATACTTGGGTTAGCAGGTGGATCACGCGTTGGGCCGGCAATGGGTGATTCCCCTTCACGATTTCGTCCAGGTTCATCCCTGGAAGGTATTCCATCACGTAGTAGAAGGTGCCGTCTTCGCTGTTGCCGTAGTCGTAGATTTCGACGGTGTTTCAGTGAGTTAATCTGGCGGTGGCTTGCACCTCGCGTTCGAATCGGGCCAGGTTTTGAGCCGATTGAGCCATCTCGGGGCGGATCAGTTTGATGGCGCAGGGGCGTTTCAGCATGCGGTGCTCGGCCAAATACACTTCGCCCATGCCGCCCTTGCCCAGCAGTTTCTTCAGCTGGTACTGGCCCATCTTGCGAGCCTCGAAGGCCTCACGCCGCAGTGATCGGATGGATCGCACGCCCCAAATGGCGATCGTGGCGGCCCAGATCATGGTCAGAAAGAGCCGGATCAGCATGAATCGGAGATCGGGATCGTCCGACATCACCTGTGCAAAGGTTCCGGATGTCAGCCGGGCCCCCACGGTAATGCCCAGCGGAATCATCGCCAGCGGGACAATCACCGCAGCGGCTCGTTGCCAAGTGTTGGGGATGAAAAGTGCGTAGGTGAACAGCAACAGCAGCCAGGGCGGCGAGATGTCCGCCATGTAGCCCGCTGCGAGCGAATCTTTCAGGTTTTGGAAGTTGATCATCACAAAGAAGATCGCGGGGCCACCAAAAACGATCGCCTCGACGATCCGGATTCCCCGCAGCGCCATTTTGCAGTTCACGCACAATCGCCAACCGATGGCCAGTTCAGCGATGGTGACGGCAAGGTGAGTCCAAAATACGATCGGGCGAGGCTCGGCCGTTGAATGGAAAATGCCCAGCAATTTCAAAATGAAGTACGTGGCGAACCCGGATCCCATCAGCAGCGATGCCAGTCGCAGTCGTTCCTGCAGCCGTCGATGCGATTCTTCGCTCATCGAAGGTCCGCTGCCCAGCACCAGGCCCATTCGCCACGACCCTGCTTTGCTGGGTTTTGCTTTCCCGGCGGGATCGATGTCGGATGGCGGCTTGGCTGGCTCTGCCAGCATGGTTTCGTCCATCACGCTGTGATCCACCCCGTCAACTGTCAGGTCGGTCTGTGCCGTCGATTTCGTCACCGCGTTGCTCTCGTTGCAAGGGTAGAAGGCTGGGCAAGCATCGCAGGCACAACGGCATCGGTCCTGTGACAGGATGCTGAGCTGGCAAGGGCCGCTGGCATCAGGGGCACGGCAGCGGGTGCGAGGGATCGTGATTCGCTATGAATAATAGCGGTCTAGCCTAGCATTCCGCATCGAGGCCCATTTGCGCGGCATTGCGGGGGGCATTGCGCCCCGTCCCGCGGGTCCGTGCGGCTTGAATCCCCCGCCCGGCTCGTCTTTTTGTGGGGAGGATAGCTGGGGAGAGGCTGCTGGCGAAGTTCACGACGGGGTGTTTGGGAGTGGGGGGCTTACAGTTCTTGGTCGATGACTTCGCGTGTGGCTCGCGTTCCCAGGGCGCCCCATAGCCCGTAGGGGCTAGGTTGTCCGGCAGCGCGAAGTCCGGTTCCGTTCCACCAAATGTTGCCAGCGGTCTGGTTTCCGGTATCAATGGAATCGGTGATGAACTTCACCGCCCCGTCGCCCATCAACACGTGCACGCCGCCCTGGTGGCGGCTGCTGGGGCCATAGATTCCTGGTTGCCAGGTGCTGGGGCCTGTGCTGCAGATTGGCGAATTCGGTGGCGTGATCGTGGTGATCGTTGAAAAAACGGGGAAACCACAGGCCCATTTGAGTCCGCGTTGAATCTGGGCTCCTCCGGCAAAGGCCGTGGATGTGTTCACCCAGTACGACGGACGCTGCGGGTCGATGTGGATCGATGTGCTGCACAGCGACGGGTTGTTGATGATCGTGGCCGAGAAAGATGCATCATCGATGGCTTGGGTTGTGACGTCATGATCGCCCAGGTCGGTGTTCATCTCGCCCGCCATGACGGTGTTGGCAAGGCCGTCTAGAACATCACGAAATGCCATTCGGACACGCGATCGGAACATTCCACGGCATGCCTTCGATGCACGTGGGTACTCGGTCGCATCGGGCTCGCCAGTTTCTTTGACGCCGCCGGTGTTCTGTTGTCCCAGAGCATCGCCGACGCCGACGCCATAATTGGTTCGCCCTTGTGCCGGCAGCCCGGCTCCTGGATCGCTTGGACAGCGATAGGTCGCAACATCCGTCATCCACGGGTCGTAGCGTGCGTTGGAGTGTCCGGTCAGACCCATTTCGGGGTTAGGACCCATCGCGCTGTAGTAAAGCTCCGGAGTCGCTGGGTCGGTGACCGCAAAGGGATTGCTGATCTGTTCCCACAGGCCCTGCTGTTCGATGAACGGCAGCAATGGGACCAACGCACTGAGGTTGTTGCGGTTGTTGCCGCCAAATTGGCCGCCCGGCGATCGAGGCAGGTGTGCTTGCAAGGTCGATCCGTAAAGCCTGGATGTGCCACCGCGGCTTTTGGGCAGCTGGTTGAATGCCGAGTGGTAGTTGTGGAAACCCAGTCCCATCTGTTTGAAGTTGTTGCTGCAGCTCATTCGCCTCGCCGCCTCTCGTGCGGCTTGGACCGCTGGCAGCAGCAACCCAACCAACACGCCGATGATTGCGATCACGACAAGCAATTCGACCAGCGTGAAGCCGCTGCGGCGGACGGAAATGTTCATGGATTTGCCTGGTAGATGAAAATCAAAATCAAAATGATACTGAGGCGCAGGGCGTGGGCAACCTTCGGTGGGTTGCCGATTCGCCTGTGAATTCTAGACGCTGCGGGACCCCATCCGACAAGGTCCGCCGGTTTGGCAGCAGCCGGATTCCCATCCAGACGCCGCGCTCGACTGCCGGTTACTGGTTGCCGGCGGCAAACTCGTCCGTTTCGCTGACGGGGCCGTCCTCTGCCAATTCGGCCTTGTCAGGGTTGGCCGAGATGTAGTCCTGGATTTCGTTCGAACTGGCACCGGTTTGATTCGTATCGTTGCCGCCGCAGCCAACAAGCGGAACGATGGTCAGTGCCAGCAGGCTGGCCAGGATGGTTGTGTGTGATCGGTGCAGCATGGGGTTTTTTGCAGGTGAGGCGATTGGCGGGGGGCGTGGCGGAGTCGGCGCACAGGTATCGGGGAATTGTATGCCAGAGGAAAGGTTGTCTGGGTTGGCCAAGGCTTGCCGAGTAAGGAATGCCGAGGCTTGCCCGATAAGGAATAGGGCAGTCGAAATGGCGGTCGGCCACGCATGCCACTGGTCGGCTTTGGGCAAGATCCGCGTTTCGTCGCAAGACGATTTGCTAGCACGGTCAACCGTGGCATTTCGGTCATCGTCGGGCTGGCCTATCTGGTGCCGGGGCTAACGTTTGCCGGGGACGATTGGGAAATCTCTTCCACCAGCAAGCCGGATGCTACCCAGGTTGATCCGCGGTTGCAACGGATTCGCTGGGCTGCGAGTGGCGGCGTGCCGGGTGGGCGACTGCCTGGCTGCGTTTCAAGAAGGAAGATTGCCTCGCCAAATCCGCGATGGGCAGACCCCAGATGACTGGCCCTCGATAGCCAGACCCGCGATAGCCAGACCCGCGGTGACGTGGGAAAGGCTCGTTGTCGATTCCCGGCCGAGGCGCCGGTGAACCGATCCGGAATGGCGTAGGTGCAAAAAAAAAGCCCGCGATGTGCGGGCTTGGTGCCTTTCGGCATCGCCGGGCTGCTGTTTGCAGCCTGGCAATCAAATGGGCGTACCAGAACTCGAATCTGGGACCTCGTCGTTATCAGCGACGCGCTCTAACCAACTGAGCTATACGCCCGTACTGTTCTCTGCCGCCGTTTACGAGCAAGTCGTGAAGGTGGCTGGATCAGAGCGGCAAAGTTTACGGAAACTGGTTTCGCTGTAAAGGGAAGTTGGCAGTCGAATTCGCATCTTCTTGCCGGTTTCTGGCCAGAATGCCTGTCTTTACCGGTATTTTCGCTGCAAATAAACGGCTCGGAGGTCGAAGAAACTGGTTCCGAATCGTTGCTGTTGGTCCAGAATCGACATTTTCTTTGTCGGCTAGGTTCGGCACAATGGTGATTGTGGCCCCCGCGAGACCGGCGCCATCAATGGTGGGGGTCTCGCAGCTAACCTTCCTTTCTGCTGATGAGATTCAACCGGATGACGGATCATTTGTTGTTGCGACGTTTCCTAGCCCGCGTAGGTGGGACCAGGATGATCGCTGGAAATCGACGTCTACGACTAATTGTGGCCGGAGCCGTGGCTGGATCGGTGGTGTCCGTGGCAGGGTCTGCGGTTGCTGCTTCGCCCAGCCCCGTGTCGGCATTGGCCCTGAAGCCTGTTCAGGACGGTGTCGACTTTGAAACGGTCACGCCCGATGTCGCGGCCAAGTGCAGCGTGAACGATATCGACCGCAAGGGTTGGTTCGGGTGGGAAGTGGTTTCGCCCGACGGAATGATGCTGCGGCGATTTGCGGATACCAACGGCGACAAGAAGATCGACTTGTGGAGCTATTACAAATTCGGCGTCGAGGTCTATCGAGATGTCGACGAGGATTTCAACGGCAAAGCGGACCAGTATCGTTGGTTGGGAACCGGCGGCACCCGCTGGGGGATGGATGATGACGAAGACGGCCGCATCGACCGTTGGAAACAAATTTCGGCCGAAGAGGTCTCGGCTGAACTTGTCGCTGCACTGCGGGACGCTGACGCGGCTCGGTTTGCGCGTTTGTTGATCACCGCCGACGAACTGAAATCGCTAGGGCTCGGAAAAGAAAAAACAGAACTGCTCTCTGCCAAGGCGGATCGTGCGGCTCGCGATTTCCAAGGGCTGGCGAAACGTCAGTCCTCGGTCGGATCCAAGGCCCGTTGGGTCCAGTTCGCCGCTTCGCCTCCCGGGATCGTGCCCGAGGGAACCGACGGTTCGACATCCGACGTGATGGTTTACGAAAACGCCGTTGCGATGTTCGAAGAATCCGACAAGGGCGGCCAGTTGTTGGTCGGTACCTTGATCCGATCGGACGACGCTTGGCGATTGGTCGAACTGCCTTCGGTGGGTGGTGACGGCGAGGCGATCGCTCAAACGACCGGCAACTTCTTCACCCCAGGCGGATCAGGTATCGCCAACGGTGCCGCAGCCGGCGGGATCGGCGAAGCGACTCAGCGCTTGGTGACGGCATTGGAATCCGTCGATGGCAAGCTGGCCGAGGCAACCAATAAATCGGATATCGCGAAGCTGCATGGTCAACGTGCGGACGTGATCGAAGATCTGATCAGCAATGCCGAAGGCGACGCGGTACGTGATTCTTGGGTTCGTCAGCTGGTCGATACGCTTAGCTTGGCCATCCAAAGCGGTGCCTATCCCGACGGGATGGAACGGTTGCGGAAAGTCTCGCCACGCTTCGGAAGCAAAGACGAACAGTTGGCGGCCTATGCCGACTATCAGGCGATCAGTACCGAATACGTGCTGCGTCAAACGCCCGAAGCCGATTTCGCCGAAGTCCAAAAGTGGTACTTAGAAGCCCTGACCGGTTTCGTGGATCGCTACCCTCGCACCCCCGAGACCGCTCAGGCCTACCTGCAGCTGGCGCTCAGCAAGGAATTCGAGGACAAGGAAGCCGAAGCGCTGGACTATTACAAAAAGGTCGCTGCGGCGTTCCCCGGCACCGATGCCGGCGAAAAGGCAGCCGGAGCGGCTAGGCGTTTGGATTCGGTCGGACGTCGCATCGAATTGGAAGGCGGCACGATCGACGGAAAATCGTTCAGCCTGGCGAGCCTGCGTGGCAAGCCCGTCGTCGTCCACTACTGGGCAACTTGGTGCGAACCTTGCAAACAGGACATGAAATTGCTGCGTCGATTGCAAGCGGCGTACCAGCGGGCTGGGCTGCAATTGGTCGGCGTCAACGTCGATGCCACCGGCGAATCGGCGGCCGCCTACCTGCGTGAAAATCCCCTGCCTTGGGTGCAAATGTTCGAACCTGGTGGGCTGGAATCCAGCCGGCTGGCCAAAACACTCGGTGTCCAAACCCTGCCCACGATGATGTTGATCGACGCCGACGGCAAAGTCGTCCGCCACAACGTCCGTGCGGCCGAGTTGGACGAAGAACTGACGTCGATGTTGAAGCGAAAGTAGGCCTCGGCCGAACCCCGTCAAAGACGATCGATCACTTCGAAGCCCGGCAGCGGTGCCCTATCCGATGGCGGGCTTTTTTCGTGCCCGTTCGGACGTTCGGGCGAGTTTGGGGGTGGAGCTAGCAAGAGGGAAGGGGAGAGATGTGTGGGGAGAGCGTGATTGCCGGATCTGCGTCGCTCCGCTCCTTGATCCCGCCTACTTGGTTTGCGGTTTGTGCTTCGGGGGGGCGATCGGATTGGACGCGGTCATGTGGGGATCGTTTTGTACTCAGGTTGTTTTTGTGAACTGGCGCAATGGTGCCGAAGTTTGCTTACTGGCCTGGTTCGTGGTATCGTGATCGCCCTACCTGGGGTCCTTTTCTCAGGCAGGACGCCCCGGTGTGAGTATCTGAGATGGCCAAGAACAACGACCTGAAACGAAGTCTCAAAGCAGCCGATCGGCGCAGGTCCCGGCGTCCGCGGGCCGTTGATTCGACGGGCGCCAGCGCGGCTCAGTCGTCGGCTTCGAACCAGGTGGATGTGTCGGGCCTGCTGGTCGTCGACATCTTGGCCGCTCACCGAGAAAGCGGTCTCCGCGACTCGGAACTGGTTGTGTCGCTGCGAGCCTGTTTGGCCGCCAGCACGCCAAGCCAGGATCGAAGTCAGCAGCTGATGCAGCGGCTGGCGCAAATCGAGAACCGCGATGACGTTTCGCCGCGAGCGTATCGAGAAGCCGTTCGAGGGATTCTGGCAACCGCGCTGCAGCATCGCGTGGCCGACAACGATCACGCTTTCATGCAATTTCTGACCGTGCTGTCGAACTGACACTGCTGGGCTTGGAGTGCAAGTTCAAGTGCAAGTTCAAGTTCAAGTTTCCTGCACGTCTTCCAGGTCTAAAACTTAAACTCGAACTTAAACTCGAACTCGAACTTCTTCTTCTCCTCCCACCCCGCTCCGGAAAACAAACGGTCGATCCCACCCTCCCGATCCCGTTTCCAATCCCTGATCCATCCTAAAGTGGATGCACCATTCACTTTTCGATAGGCACGAAAAAAGGGACGCAGCCGGATGGCTTGCGTCCCTTTTCGAAGTTGATCGATGCGCTGAGATCGCCTACCGCTAGGCGCGGTGGCATCAGCTGCGACTAGGCTTTGGGTTCTTTGCGAAGATCGATCCATTCGGTGTGGAAGGTGCCTTCTTTGTCGGTCCGCTGGTAGGTGTGAGCACCGAAGTAGTCACGTTGGGCTTGCAGCAAGTTGGCGGGCAAGCGGTCCATGCGGTATCCGTCGTAGTAGCACAGGGCGGTGCTGAACGCGGGGACGGGAATGCCCATCACCGACGCCACGGCGACAACCTTGCGCCATTTTTCCTGAGCGTTCTCGACCGCGTTCTCGAAGTACTCGGTCAGCAGCAGGTTTTCCAGGTTCGCATCGGCGTCAAACGCTTCTTTGATACGGTCTAGGAATTGGGCGCGAATGATGCATCCGCCACGCCATAGCAGTGCAGCGGCCCCGTAATCGAGGCCCCAACCGTGTTCGGCCGACGCGGCTTGCAGTTGCACAAAGCCTTGGGCGTACGAAACGATTTTCGATGCGTACAGTGCTTGTCGGACTGCTTCGACGAATTCGGCTCGATCCCCAATCAGCGATTTTGCGATCGCTTGCAGTTCGGGGTTCGACGATGGCGAGGGGCCGTTGAGTGTCTTGCTGGCTCGCACGCGCGCTTCTTTTTGAGCCGACAGACCGCGAGCGAACACGGCGGTCGTGACCAGGGTGCTAGGCACACCGAGGTCCAGCGCCAGTTGGCTCATCCATTTGCCGGTTCCCTTGGCACCCGCGACGTCCAGGATCTTGTCGACCAAGTGATCGCTGCCACCCTGGTCGTCTTTGACGCTGAAAATGTCGCGAGTGATCTCGATCAGATAGCTTTGCAGTTCGCCACGGTTCCAGTCGTCGAAGACGTCGTACAGTTCGTCGTTGGTCAGCCCGCCGAGTTCGTGCAGCAGTTGGTAGGCTTCGCAGATCAGCTGCATGTCGCCGTATTCGATGCCGTTGTGGACCATTTTGACGTAGTTGCCCGCACCGCCACTGCCCAGCCATTCGCAGCATGGGATGTCGTCGTTGGGGCCAACCTTGGCAGCGATCGACTGGAACATTTCTTTGATGTGGGGCCACGCGTCGGCGCTACCGCCTGGCATCAGGCTGGGGCCCTTCAAGGCACCTTCTTCGCCACCCGATACGCCACAGCCGACGTACAGCAGGCCGGCCGCTTCGACTTGCTTGGTGCGTCGTTCGGTGTTTTCGTAGAATTCGTTTCCGCCGTCGATGATGATGTCACCGGGTTCGCAGAAAGGCAGCAATTGTTCGATCAGCGCGTCCACCGCGGGGCCGGCTTTGACCAGCATCATCAGCTTGCGAGGTCGTTTGACTGACTTGACGAACTCTTCGATGGTGTGAGTTCCGACGAAGTTTTTGCCCTTCGCACGGCCTTCCATCAACGCATCTACCTTGGAGGTCGTCCGATTGTAAACGGCGACCTTGTACCCACGGCTTTCGACGTTCAGGGCCAGGTTCTCGCCCATCACTGCCAATCCAATCAGACCAAAGTCACAGTCGCCGCTCATTATTTATTCCGTGGGAAAAAGTTTAGGAATCGTGTGGTCGTGCAAGCCGCGGATTTTAGGGTCTGGTCGCCGGTTGGACCAGCATGCGACTGGTTTGGCCCAGGCTAGCGTCGCTTTTCGGCCCGCCAGCCCCGGTCATCGTCGCCGTCGTGGCTGGTGCAGGGGCCCGAATTGGGCTTCCAAGGTTCCCGTCAGCGGAATTTGCCGAAAAACGCAGATCGGACGGATCTTTGCCCCGATGCACGCTGCGGTGGGATTGGATCGGGACAGGCTGGCAAGTGATCCGGGCTGGATAGGCCTCCGGACCTAGAAATCCCGCACGACCCGAAATTCCGCTCGAAAGTAGCCCTGTTTACCCAAACGGACCGCTTGTTTTGTTGCTGGACGCCTATTTTGCGATTATCGTCAGAGAGGAAACCTGGCAGGTCTGCCTGTGTGGAATCCCCTTTTCCCGGTTCGTTTCCCGGTTTGACTTCTTCGGCGTCCCCCATCAATGAACATGTACCAACGCATCTTTGCCATCGTGGCCCTCGCTGGTCTCTCTCTGGCGTCTTCGCAATCGCTGCATGCCCAGGATGGCAGCGCCAATCAAGACACGCTTCTGATCGGTCAGCCGATCGCTGGTATCGACGTCGATGCGACCGGCGTGTTGCGGGTCAAGCAGTTTGATCCGCGAGTCGCTGTGCAGCGTCTGGCCGCAGCCCGCGCCCAAGTCGGTGCTGGCGACGCCAACGTGATGAATCCCAGCCCGCTGCGAAAGATTTCGCTGAACCGTTTGGAAGCTGCGATCGCCGATCGAATCGCTGCTGGCGAAAGCATCCAAGACGAAATGAAGGCCTTGGCCGGGCTGACGTCCGTTCAATACGTCTTCTATTACCCCGAAACTCAAGACATCGTGATCGCCGGGCCAGCCGAAGGATTCTTCGCCGACCCGACCGACCGTTTGATCGGGATGCAATCGGGTCGCCCGGTGGTGTTGCTAGAAGACATGGTGACGGCACTTCGCGCCTACGCACCTGGCAGCCAAGCGACTTCGGTGATCAGCGTTTCGATCGATCCGACCCCCGAAGGCCTGCAATCGATGCAGAACTTTCTGTCCTCGGTTCGAGGCCGCGTTCAACCGAGCGATGCACGCCGGTTGGCAATGGGACTGAAGAACAACCTGGGCCTGCAAACGGTTTCCTTCAAAGGTATCCCCACCGACACCCACTTTGCCCGCGTGTTGGTCGAAGCCGATTATCGAATGAAGTTGGTCGGTATCGGACTCGAAAGACTGCCGGTTCGACTGCAAAGCTATGTCGATCGTGCCAGCCCATCCAGCGTCGCAGCCAACGCCATGGAACGTTGGTACTTCCAACCGAACTACGACGGTGTCGCCGTTAGCGAAGACGGTTTGGCAATGAAGATCAAAGAACGTGGTGTCCAGTTGGTGGGAGCCAACGAACGGGTCGCCGCCGGTGGAAAACGAGTCAAGGGTGGCCGCGTCAATGCTGCCAGCCAAGCGTTTTGCCGAGATTTCACTGAACAGTTCAACCTGATCGCGTCACGCGTTCGAGTCTATGGCGAACTGCGTCAATTGATCGATGTGGCCATCGCAGCGGCCTACATCCAAGAACAAGATTTCTATGGACAGGCCCAGTGGGACGCCAGCGTGTTGATGGACGAATCGAAAGTGACCGTTCAGACCTACCAAGCACCCGAGCAAGTGGAAACCGCGGTCAACGCGATCTGGAAGGGCAACACACTGATGACCCCGCTCGGTGGCGGCGTCCAAATGCAGCCTCGCATCGCACTGAAGAAAGACCACGTCACCATCGACACCAAGGGCGAAAACACGCAAGTGAAACAGTCCGCCGGTCCCGCCGATCTGGCCGCTGGTCAGTGGTGGTGGGATTGATCTTCGACAAATGGTGGGCTGGCAAACTTGAATTGCTGGCCTGCCGGATGTCGATGTTAAGGTAGGTGGCGTCGAGGTTTCTCCATCGTTTAGCACCGGGGAAAAGTTCGAGTTCAAGTTCGAGTTCGAGTTCAAGTTGAGCTCAGGGAAACGGGTTTGAAAACTTAAACTCAAACTCGAACTCGAACTTAAACTCTCCCTCCCCTTCCCCACGTTCGCGCCCGCCTTGTCGGGCCCATCGACCGGCCATTGCCTAGGACGGGGATGGATCGCTGCGCTGCGATGGCATCGTTTAACGCCGGGGAAAAGTTCGAGTTTAAGTTCAAGTTCGAGTTCGAGTTGAGCTCAGGGAAACGGGTTTGAAAACTGAAACTCAATACCGCTAAATTAGCACCTTGACGGCGTCTGGAAATTTCTTCTCGAGCTTCGGCAGTTTTCGGTGTTCAGGCCGTGCTTTGGGCCACTTGCTTTGCGTTTTTTTGATTACTCGCGGATTGATTCGATTGCGACGTTCGGGCAAGACTTCTTCGCTGATTTCGGCGATCAAGTTATCGTGCCACTGTTTGATCCCTCGATCGCTGCGAGGAGCCTCGGGGAGGCGAACGCGGAGAATTTTCAATGCACCAGTGAATGAGATTCGACGCGGCGCGACTGTCGCCTGCGAAGCCGCGTCGAACATCGTTTTGCGAACGACGAAGTGTGCCGTCAGCAGACCGTAGACTTCTTGGATCACACCCGCTGGACTCTGGCTGCGAAGCGTCGCGGCAGTGCGTGCATGAGTCTTGATCTCGTCAATCGCGATCTCCTCTTCCCAACGCTCGTGATACAGTTCGATCAACACCGTCGCGGGATGTTCCAATGGATCAAGCATGGAGGTGACCAAGCGATGAACTTCATTGTGTCCGACACGTTGCGGGTCATCCAAGGTGTACTCGATGACGCGAATGGTGGTTCCGTTTCGATCGTGAATTCGTTCGTAGTCGGTGTCGTAAATCTTTGCCAAGTAAGATCCATCACGCAGCGTCTCGATCGGCTTGAGAATGCGTGAGACTTTCGCTCGACCGAGGAAGTGCGATTTCCGTTCTAGGACGATTTTTACGAGTTCTGTGGCGAAAAAACCGATGTCAAAGGTCAGCAAAGAACCCGCAGGAAGGCTGCGATAAACGTGCTTGGCCAGTGTGACTTCCCCACAGCGAATCGGCTTGGCAAGGAATTCGAAGAAGACGTGCGAACCGACTTCGCAAAGCGCCACGATCCGGAGCTGGGGAAAGGCTCCCAGTGAAGAACCGTTCTTGGGTTTTCCAAAGGCTCGGCAGTTCGCTTCGCTGTCGGGTAAGTCCAAAACGAACCCGTCGACGGCAACCAATCGTAAGCCACGGTAAAAGGCACCGCGAGTCGTTTCATTACAAAGGCACTTCACGACACTGCGGTAGACTTCGGCGAGCACTGGAATTCCAAGCTTGGCTCTTGCCAGCGTCAATGCACTCCGAGTCGGTGTCGCATTCTTGGCGAATCGGTGCAGTGACTTAAAGACTTGTCGGTACGAATCATCGCCGAAAAGCCCCAGTGCGATGGTGAACCAGACCATCATGGTAGCCGGGCATTTTGAACACTTCCTTCGGTCAGGATTGTCCTTGCCAATGATCGCATTGACCTTGCGTTTTGAGATGATCCTCTTGAGGCATCGGATTCGCTCGCTGACGGTCTGACTCGTAAATTTGGCTTGCTCTGAACCACAAAAAACGCCAAGCTCTTTCATCGCAGCCTCCTTGCTGGGTGATGTATTTCAACACCACGATCCTGGCAGGGAGGCTCGATTTTGGGAACGCTAATTTAGCGGTATTGAACTGAAACTTAAACTCGAACTCGAACTCGAACTTAAACTCTCTCTCCCCTTCCCCACGCTCGCGCCCGCCTTGTCGGGCCCTAACCAGCGGCCAACCCATTGGGCGGGTTCGCATCGGTATCACGGCATCGGGTAAGATGGAGAGCGTCTATCCATTGATGCTTCTTCGCGAAAGAGGGCTCACGTGTGAGTCATCCCGAAACGCTGCCCGACAACGCGATGCGGGAACTGCGTCTGGTCGTTGTCCAGGACGAACTGCAGCCCTGCCCGTATCGTGACAACGTCGTTGCTCGGATGCCGCTGCGAATGCCGGTTGGTCCGGTCACCGATCGCATGACCGATCAATTGTTGGCAGCCGGTTTTCGTCGCAGCGGTGGGTTCCTTTATCGCACCGAGTGCCCGCAGTGCCGCGAGTGCAAGCCAACGCGAATCGAAGTCGACCAGTTTCAGATGACTCGTTCCATGCGCCGCGTTCTGGTTCGCGGCGACCGTGAACTGCAGGTCCAATGGGGGCGGCCGCTGGTCGACGATCGCAGGGTGTGGTTGTTCAACCAGCATCGTCAGATTCGTGATCTCGGCACCGATGGTGAAACGGTGACAGCCGAAGCGTACCGATCGTTTTTGACCGAAACGTGTTGCGATACTCGCGAACTATCAATCCGGTTTGACGGATCGTTGATCGCGATCGCCATTGTCGACGTGGGCGAATCGGCCATTTCCGCGGTCTACACGCACTTTGATCCCGCAGCCAGCCGGTTCAGTTTGGGGACCTACGCCATTTTGAAGCAAATTCAGTGGGCGAAAGATTCGGGGCGGCGTTACGCTTATCTAGGGATGTACGTCGCCGACAACGATCATCTGAACTACAAGTCACGGTTCGTGCCCCAACAGCGACTCGACGATAATCTCTGGGATACGGTTCCGCCACTTTCCAGCGGCTGATGTTTGTCGCTGCGGATGGCGACAGATGATGTCCGGCGAACGTACCGGCATGACTCCTTCTTCAACACACGCGAGACCGAAATGAACCTACGCAAGTTAGTGGCAACGGGATCGATCGCAATCGCATGTTGCACGCTGGTGTGCCTGAGTGCGACCAGGGGCATGGCCGAGGATGTTGCAAGCCACTTGGCGGCGGGTGAGTTTGCGGCGGCCGCGGCGATGGTGGGCGGGATGCCGGCTGACCGACAGCCGATCGTTTTGGCTGAAATTGCCTCGTCGCAAAGTTCGTCGGGCGAACTGGCTGGTGCCGAATCGACGATTCGATCGATGAACGCCCCCGCCGCTCGCCAGCAAGCGATCGATGATATTCGCGCAGCCGGCGGTGCGTCGTTCGCCAATTTCGATTCGCTGATCGACCTGATTCAGACCACCGTTGTGCCCGATACCTGGGATCTTCTTGGTGGCCCCAGTTCGATGAAAGAATATTCGCAAGGCGTTTACGTTGACCCCGAGGGAACCGTTCATGCATGTGAAACAGTCGCGGCATCGGACGAACTTGAAAATTTGAAAGTATCGTTGCTGGCCGGCCGAACATCGGCGGTGCCGGATGCGGATCGTTGGCGGATGCCGTCTCAACTTCGTTGCGTTTCGCTGCGACGGTTGCTGGACGAATCGAATCGCCGACGGTTCTCTGGAACCCCATTGTCTGCAGCGATGTTGCACACTGCAGGATTGTCGGATGTCCGCTTCGTGTTTTTGGATCCCCGTGGTGATGACATCGTGATTGCGGGTCAAGTTGGCGGGATCGAGTCGGTCGATGGCGTGCTGCGAGATCGCGTGACCACGCAGGGTGCGCTGCGGATGGATTTTTTGATCACTTCGCTGGCATCCGTTTTGTCGGGACAAAAGTTTGGCTGCACGATCGATCCAACAACGGTCGGCCTTCAGCGTTCTGCCGCGGTAGCCGCCGATGTGCAAGCGGATCGAATTCCGATCGGGAAGTCGGCCGATGCTTTGATGGCGGCATTGGGGATGCAGCGAGTCGAAGTGTTTGGAACACCGGGGGATACATCGATCGGATATCTGATGGTCGAAGCCGATCGGCACATGAAACAGTTGGCGTTGGGCGTGCATCCGATGCCAGAGAATGCGATGAACTACTTGGATGTGACGGATGCCACGATCGATCGTGGGGCACCCAATGGTTTGTTGTTGCGACTTTGGTTCACCGCGTCACCACGCAGCGTCCGCGCAGACGCCGAGCGGACCATTTTTGAAATCGCCGGTTCGCCGATCCGTTTGTCGGGCGAGAACGAGCGAGCGATGGCTGATGGGGCGCGAGGGAATTTGACAAAGGACTTTCGAACGGAAATGTTCGTTGCCGACTTCAATCAACATTTTGACGATATTCGCAGCAAGTACCCCGTCTATGGATCTCTCGAAGCGATCTACCAAGCGGCGTCGGTGTCGGAGTTGCTGAGGCGATCGGTCAAGACACCCGGGCATCATCAATTGATCGCCCAGTGGGCGTCCACTTCGTCATCCTCCGTCTCCTCGGCAACCATGCCAACGCCCCGTCAGGTCGAATCGATCGCCGTGCTGCATCGGGTTCGACACGCAAGGCAGATCCACCACGTGTTGATCGCTAGCGGTGGGGTCGCCGTCAACGCTTCGGCAACCTTGGTCGGCGAAGTGGCCAACTATCCATCGCTTTCGTCGATGGCCAATGTCCCCACCGACCGACCACGCGTGGTCCAAAATTGGTGGTGGGACGCACGCTAGTTTGGACCTCGGGCGATCAGGGTTCGTTGGATCAACTTCAGGGAGGATCGGGGCAACAGTTCGCAATCGTTGACGCAGATGGCTATCGTAGGCGGTTGACCGTTTTAGACCGCACCTACGTCCTCCATTGATCGTCGCAGTCGTTTCATGAATCAACGCTTTTTGGGCCGTTTGTTGGCCGCATCGTGCTGGCTAAGTGGATGCATCGCTGTGGGGTTTTGCTGGGCGGACGATTTCGGCGACGCGCCGCTGGGCGCCGCATCAATCCAGGTGCCCGCCGGATTCACGGTGGAACTGGCCGCCGGTCCACCGTTGGTTACCCATCCGACGATGGCCTGTTTTGACGACGCCGGTTGCTTGTACGTTTGCAACAACGCGGGCGTGAACGCAACGGCGGAACAGTTGGAAGATCAACTTCCCAATTCGATCCGCAAGTTGGTTGATCGCGATGGCGATGGGCGGTTCGATGCTTCCACCGTTTTCGCTGACAAGATGACGTTTCCGATGGGTGGCGTTTGGCATGACGGGTCACTGTACGTGGCATCCCCACCGAACATTTGGCGATTGACCGACACCGATGGCGATGGTGTGGCCGATGAACGCAAGGTGCTGGTTTCGAAGTTTGGCTACAACGGCAATGCCGCCAGCGTGCATGGTTGTTTCTTTGGTCCCGATGGCCGGTTGTATTGGACCGACGGATTTCACGGTCACGAATTTCGCGACGAGGCTGGCAATGTGACCAGCCAGCGTCAAGGTTCCTATCTGTTTTCCTGCCTGCCGGATGGTTCCGATAAACAGATCCACTGTGGCGGCGGCATGGACAACCCGGTTGAAATTGACTTCACCGATTCGGGTGATCTGTTGGGCAGCGTCAATATCATTCGTAGTCGCCCACGTGTGGATGCGCTGGTCCACTGGTTGCACGGTGGCGCGTATCCACACCGACGCCAAGTGCTAGAAGAAATGAAGATCACCGGCGACGTGTTAGAACCAACGCATGGTTTTGGACATGTCGCCGTTTCTGGAATGACACGTTATCGCAGCGGAGCGTTGGATGATGGATGGCGTGATAACCTATTCGCGACCTTCTTCAATGGCGGCAAGGTCGTTCGACTTGATCTGCAACCAAGCGGATCGACCTATACCGCGACACAGCACGAATTCTTGTCATCGACTAGCCGCGATTTTCATCCCACCGACGTGTTGGAAGACGCGGATGGTAGTTTGTTGGTGATCGACACGGGAGGATGGTTTTACCGAGGTTGTCCGACGTCCCAGTTTGCCAAGCCCGATGTGTTGGGAGGCATCTATCGAATTCGGAAAACGTCAGCACCCGAGTTGGTATCCGACCTGGATCCGCGTGGACTTCAGATCGATTGGGCGATGCTTTCGCCGTCGCAACTGATCCAACGAATGGGCGATCCGCGATTCGCGGTTCGGCAGCGTGCGATCAGTGAATCTGCAGCGCGGGGACAACGGATGTTGCCATCGCTGGGCCGGTCGATTGCCGACGATGATGCCACGGTTCGGCGAAACAGTGTTTGGACGTTGACGCGATTGGCCGTTGATGATGCTGCGGTGTCCGATGTTGCGACGACAATCGCTGTCGCGCTAGACGACGTGGATCCCACGATTCGGCAAGCGGCATGCATGGGATTGTCACGCTGTGGGCCGCACGTCAATGTTGACGCATTGATCTTGCGTTTGTCGGATGAATCGATGGGGGTGCGCCGGCGAGCTGCCGCGACGCTCGGGATGGTCGGTGCCGTCGACGCAGTGCCCGCGCTGATCCGGTCGTTGCAGTCCGATACGATTGATCGGTCCGCTGAACATGCCATGATTTACGCGTTGATCGAAATCGGCGATTCGCCAGCGATTCGGCAGGCGTGGGACGCCGTAGAGCAAGATGATTTACTGGATCGCGAGTCGAAGGAATATGCGTCGGTCCAACGTGGCGTTTGGATCGCGTTGGATCAGATCAGCCCTGACGAATTGACGTTTTCGCAGATCGCATCGGGTTTGACTTCCAACGATCCACCTACCCGCCGTTTTGCAGTTCAGACTGCGATCGGGCATCCGGCGTGGTTGCCGAGGATCGTTCAGTGGATGCGGGACCTTATGAAGGTGGACGATGGAAATGGTTGGTCCGATTCGATCGAGAAGTTGATGTCCGCGTTCATCGCAGATCCAGCGGTCGCGGAACTGGCGTCGATGGGATTGCAGGGGAGTGCACCGGAGCAAACGCAGTTGATGGTGTTGCGTGCGATCGCCGATGGCAATCACTCGGGTTTGCACCCCGGTTGGATTGATTCGATCAAGCGACGGCTGTCCGATCATAATGACAGGATTGTTCATCCAACAATCGCGGCGGTCGCATCGATGTCGGGGGATACCTTTGATCAACCGCTGGCTCAAATTTATGACGATCAGACGCGTTCCATCTCGCTGCGAATCAGCGCGATGGCAGCCCGAGCCGCCGGCGGTGCGGGCATGTCATCGTCGATGTTGGATCGCTTGCTTGCTTGGTATCGATTGGGGCCGCCGTCGGTATCCAATCAGGTCATCCAGATCATCGGTACGACCAAGATTGCGGCGGATCAGTTGCCCCGAGTGATTGAGTTGTTGCCCGATGCATCACCCGCCCAATTGCGTCAATTGTTGCCGCTGTTTGCCAGTCCCGTCGACGCGGATGCTGCGCGATCCTTTCTGGATGCGATGGATTCCGCCGATGCGCTGCTAAGTTTGGCCGTCCATGAATTTTCTGATGTGATTCTAAGGTTCCCGCCCGACACTCTTGATCAGGCCAACCGGATCTTGGATCGATTGAAACAGCATCAGCAACAGAAACTGGATCGGCTGGCTTCCATTCGTCAGCATCTGTCCCAGGGGGATTCTGCGCGGGGGCGGATGGTTTTCCATAGCGAGAAATCGAAATGCAGTGCCTGTCACCGGATCGGCCAGCAAGGGAATCGAGTTGGGCCTGACCTGACCACCATCGGCGCCAACCGATCCGCCAGCGATTTGTTGGAATCGATCGTGTTTCCGTCGGCCAGCATTGTCCGGGATTACACAACCCACAAAGTGTTGACCGTCGACGGACGTGCCTTTGTGGGCGTGGTAGTCGAGGACGCCGGAGGGGCCATCCAGTTGCAACAGGCGAACGGCAAGATGGAGTCGATTGCTGCGGACGACATCGATCAGATCGCTGCCAGCGCGGTATCGATCATGCCGGCTGGGCTGGATGAAGCGCTGACCGAGGCCGAGTTGGTCGACATCGTGACATTTTTGCTTGATCAGCGCTAGGCTACGGAGGATTCCGCAAATTCGGCAAAGTTCGCCAACAAAGCGGAGAATTCAGGATGGATCAGCGCCCTGGTGGCGGGCCGACGGTGCCTAGGTCGTAGGCTTCAACGTTCCCCCATACAGGCTAGACGTAACCGTGACCGATTCGCTGACCCAGCTTGCTGAACGAATGTTCGTCGGTCCCGTGTGGCCCGCGTCGATTCTAGTGGCGTTGCTGGTTCTGTATACGTTGTTTGCCCTGGTCGGTTTGATCGATCTGGGGATGGATCTGCCCGATTTGGATGTCGACGTCGACGTTCCAGACGCTGGCGGAGTGGACGTGGACATCGACTTTCTGCACGGCATCGGTGCAACCACAATTCGCTGGACCAACATTGCCAAGGTGCCCGTCATCCTGTGGGGTGGCGTCTTCGCTGTTGCATTTTGGTCAGTGTCCTACGGCCTTTGGCACCACTTCGATATCCATCGCTACGACCCCACTTGGCTAACCAGCACCTTGTTGTCGATTCGCAACTTGGTCATCGCGACCGGGATCACCAAATTGGCGACCCAGCCGTTGGTCGGTTACTTCGTCGATCCACCATCGTATGACCAAACCCGGTTGATCGGTGCAACCTGCGAAATCACAACCTCCCAAGCAACATCCGAGTTTGGGCA
The DNA here is from genome assembly GCF_007741535.1 of Rubripirellula lacrimiformis. NCBI lineage: Bacteria > Pseudomonadati > Planctomycetota > Planctomycetia > Pirellulales > Pirellulaceae > Rubripirellula > Rubripirellula lacrimiformis. The sequence continues at coordinate 6,613,577 of NZ_CP036525.1, read as the reverse complement.
GGCAAAGTTTCGCACCAACGCAGCCCCTTTGCTGTTGAACATCCGCACCGACGGGCCTGACATCCCCAAGGGCACAGAAGTTCGCATCATCGAATTTGATTCAAAAACACGCATCTACAAAGTAACTCATCTTCCTACGGAGACATCATCGTGACCCTGTCTACTCCACTGTTGGCGGTCAACTTTCTTTCGGGAGGATGGATCGCTACCTACATCGCGTGCTTTGCCCTTTTGGCATTGTTGCTGACGTTCAAAAAATACTTCATCGTGGTCGGACCCGACCGAGCGATCGTGAAATCGGGTCTAGGCGGCTTGGATGTCACCACGGCGGGTGGCAAGTTCATCGTGCCGTTGTTCCACCAATATGAATTCATGGATCTGACGCTGAAAAGCTTCGAGATTGATCGTGAAGGCAGCGCCGGTCTGATTTGCCGTGACAACATCCGGGCGGACATCAAAGTCGCCTTCTTCATTCGTGTCGATAACAGCGACGAAGAGATGAAGGAAGTCGCCCAGTCGATCGGTGCCCGGCGCTGTAGCGAACTGGAAACACTGCGTGAACTTTTTGATGCCAAGTTCAGCGAAGCACTGAAAACGGTCGGGAAACAGTTCGATTTTGTTGATCTGTATGACCAGCGTGACAAGTTCAAAGAAGAGATCTTGAAGGTCATCGGTACGGATTTGAACGGATACCGTTTGGATGACGCGGCCATTGACTACTTGGAACAGACCCCGCTGTCGATGCTGTCGCCGACCAATATTCTGGACGCCGAAGGTATCAAGAAGATCACCGAACTGACGTCGAACGAAAAGGTCAAAGAGAACCAGTTCACGCGGGACAAAGAAAAGACGCTGAAGAAGCAGGACGTCGAGGCCGAGGAAACGATCCTGTCGCTGGAACGGCAACGGGTCGAAGCCGTCGAGAAGCAGAAACGCGAAATTGCTGAGATCACATCACGCGAGGAAGCGTCGGCTGCCAAAGTGCGCGAAGAGCAGCGTTTGGAATCCGAACGTGCTCGGATTCAAACCGAAGAAGAACTGGGCGTCGCCGAAGAAAACAAGAGCCGCCAAGTCTTGGTCGCGATGCGGAACAAAGAAAAAACTGACGCGGTCGAACTGGAACGCGTCAATCGTGATCGCGATCTGGAAATGACCGAACGATTGCGTTTGGTAGGTGTGGCCGAGATCGAAAAAGAGAAGGCCATTGAAGTTGAAAAACGCAACATTCAAGAAGTGATTCGCGAGCGGGTGGCGATCGAACGCACCGTCGTCGAAGAACAAGAACGAATCAAAGACACCGAAGACATCGCCAAGGCCGATCGTTTGAAGAAGGTGCAAGTCACCGCGGCCGACATGAAGGCCGAAGAAGAATTGATTCGCGTCACCAAAGCGGCACAGTCCGAACGAGATTCAGCAACCTTGTTGGCCGAAAAGGTCCGCATCGATGCCGACGCACGTCGAGATGCCGCCGAGAAAGAAACCGAAGCTGCCAAGATGTTGGCCGAAGCAGCCATGGCGACCCAGGCAGCCAGTGGTTTGGCCGAAGCGAAGGTCATCGAAGCCAAGGCGTCCGCCAGCGAGAAGCAGGGTCTGGCAGAAGCCAATGTCGAACTAGAGAAGTATCGCAGCGAAGCAATCGGGATTACCGAAAAGGCCGAAGCGATGAAACAGTTGGACAGCGTCGGCAAGGATCACGAAGAATTCAAGCTGCGACTGGACAAGGAAAAATCAGTCGAAATCGCTGCCATCGACGCACAGCGTGGCATCGCCGAAAGCCAAGCCAGTGTCATGGGCGACGCGCTGAAGAGTGCACGCATCGATATTGTTGGTGGTGATGGAGAGTTCTTTGACCAGATCACCAGCGCCGTCAAGGGCGGCAAGGCGATCGACCGCTTTGTTTACAACAGCAAAGTCGCCACGGACATCAAGGACACGTTCTTCGATGGCAATGCCGACTATTTCCAAGACCAGCTTTCGGGTTTGGTCAAACAGTTCAATCTTGACACCGACGGCATCAAAGACCTGTCGATTGCGGCCTTGATTGCCAAAATGATGGGCATGACCAAAGCCGACGATGTCCGATCGCAACTGACCAGCTTGCTAAGCATGGCCGGGACCGCCAACGTCGCTGATCAAAAAGCCGGACGACTGTTGGCAGCTGCCAAGCCAGCCATAGGCGGCAAGAAGGCCTAACGTTGGATGTGCGAACGCGGGCGGTATGACCGCCCGCGTCCGCCTAAGCGAACCAGCGGGCTAAGTTGCCAACGAGGTTTCAGCCCGACGAGCCTATGAATTCAATTTTGTGAGCGGCAAGACACTAGCCGCATGTTGAAGGCAGTGGCTCGCCATGTCAGCAGGCGGCCGCCAGACCCGCGGCAGAAAACCTTTGCCATCCATCCACCAGCGACAACGATTGACGATGTCCGAATCGATTTGCCAGATAATCTCTTTGCCCACCGTGCGAGTTGATCGCGTCAGGAGCTTTGCATGACTGACACTCAACTTGCCGCTGGTACCTACGAGGTCCTGCGCAATCGACTGCGTGAAGCGGCAACCGATCTTCGTGACCGTTTGGCCAAGCTGAACGAATCACGCGCGGACGTATTCGGCAATATCGAAACGTCACTGATCGCCACCGAACGCGTCACGACCGAGCACAATTGTGTGCCGCGTGACATCGTGTCGGTCGGTCAAGAATTTTTGTTTGGTTACAACGTCCAATTCGGACTGAAGAACGAAATCGAATTGGCAGACGTATTTTCGGTCTACGAACTGCGTGAGAATCAGTTCCACGAATCGTCGCTCGATGTGATCGGGGAAAAACGGTTCGTCAGCGATTTTCACGAGCTGTACCGATTTTACAAAGACACGCGGTTCACGCGTTTCTTCCGTGTCGGGCCGATGCTGCACATGGTGTTTCAGGTTGGCAAGACCGAACGTGATATCAAGTCGTTCAAGTGGCGGGCAACCGCCGACACGATCGAATACATCGACAATCGCAGCGATCACGAAGTCAAAGATCCGCCCCAGCACGAATTCCGCTGGACTCGCACCACACGCGATCAGCACCACTACGGGGCCCACCCGCACATTTCGATCGAGGATCGTGTATTTGTCGAAACGGTCGGTGGTGACCTGACGATCAAGATCGAAAACAACACCGACACCGGCCAAGGGATCTACGCCGAACCGGTGGATCACGCTGACCAGACTCTGGATGATTCCGAGATCTACTATGCGGTGGTCGGGCACTTGGTTTTGATGAAAATCAAACCCTATCAAGAGAATGACTTTCGCTACATTTTGTTCAATGGCAAGCTCGGGCGAGCGATGCGTTTGGATGAAATCGCTAGCTGTTGTGTGATGCTGCCTGGCGATCACGGGATCATTTTTCCGGGCGGGTACTATTTGCAAACTGGCGAATTCAAACGATTCGACCACGGTTTGTTGGACATGCGTTACCAACGCACGATCGCCGCGCCCAATGGCGAGGACTATCTGTACCTGTTCTACAATCGGCAATCGGGTACCTACGTCCAACTGCGATACAACTTGATTCGTCAGAGCGTTGAAACGCCGATGGTGTCCAGCGGGCAAACGTTCTTTGAACGGGGCGAGATGGTCGTTTTTCGGACTCAGGACGAGCCACAGAAACACCATGCCATTCAAATCTGGCAAACCCCGTTCACCGATTCCAGCTTTGTGCCAGAGAATCAAACCGATTCGATGTTGTTCAAAATTGGCAACAAAGACATCGTTCGTGGAATGGCCGAATGCAACGAACTGTTGCAGTTGATCGAAAAAGACGACTCGTACGAAGGGTTGTATGTCGATCTTGGCAAGAAGGCATCCGATGTGCTGGACAGTTATTTCTGGATCGACAAGGAAGAAGCCGAACAGTTATCACAGCCGTTGCAGAAAATTCGCCAAGCGGCGGGGGCGGCGGTCGAAGAGTTCGAAAAGGTCGTGCGAGTTCGGCGTGATACCGAAGGACGCACCCAAGAGGTCCAGACCGCAGTCGATGCGTTGGTCAAATCGATCCAGCGTGGCCGCTTCGAAACGATCGATGACTACGTCGCCGCACTGGCTTCACTGCGCCAGCAGCGTGGCCACGCATTGGGGCTGAACGAACTTCGCTATGTCGACACCGCCGTCGTCGAGACACTGGAACAGGAAACCGCCGAGCAATCGGAACGGCTCAGTCGCCGTTGTGTGGATTTCTTGCTGACGCCTGGATCCCTAGACCCCTACGTCGAACGAGTCGAAACCGCGGGTGGCAAGGTTGCCAAGGTTGGTACGGTATCTGATGCAAAAAAACTTGGGACAGAGATCGACGAGGCGGGATCGCAGTTGGAGTTGTTGACGGAAACGGTCAGCAATCTGCGCATCGAGGATACGACCAAGCGGACCGAAATTATCGATTCGATTGGCGACGTGTTTGCGTCGTTGAACCGTGTTCGAAGTTCGTTAAAGGCTCGGGTCGGTGAACTGACCAGTGTCGAAGGCAAGGCCGAATTTGCGTCGCAGTTGAAGCTGCTAGAACAGACCGTTTCTGGCTACTTGGACGTCAGCGATTCGCCCGCGAAATGCGACGAATACTTGACGAAAGTCATGGTCCAGTTGGAAGAGTTGGAGGGGCGTTTTGCCGAGTTTGATGACTTCGTCGTCCAGTTGGCCCAGCGACGTGAAGACGTCTATGCGGCATTCGAATCTCGCAAGGTTCAGTTGGTCGAGAAACGAAATCGACGAGCCGAATCTTTAGCGTCGGCCGCTGGCCGGATTTTGAAAGGGATCGATTCGCGGGTCGGCAAAATGGAGTCGACCGACGAAATCGCAGCCTACTTTGCCGGCGACCTGATGGTCGAAAAAGTACGCGACATCATCGGTCAGCTTGGCGATCTGGACGATGCCGTTCGTGTCGAAGACTTGCAGAGCCGTTTGAAAACGATTCGCGAAGATTCCACTCGCCAGTTGAAGGATCGTCAAGATTTGTACGAGGATGGTGGTGACATCATCCGGTTGGGCAAGCAGCGCTTTGCCGTCAACACACAGCCGTTGGATCTGACAACGGTGTTGCGCGGCGGTGAAATGTGCCTGCATTTGACGGGAACTCAGTTTTTTGAACCGCTTCGCGATCCCGATTTGAAAGCTGCCCAGGACTTGTGGAATCAAGAACTGATCAGCGAAAACAGCGACGTCTACCGGGCTGAGTATTTGGCTGTGGACCTGTTTGAAAGCGGTCAGCGTTTGCCGGTCGTCTCGGGAACCGCTGCGGATCCGAACGCCTTGGATGCCTGCGTGACGCTGATTCAACAACAAATGTCGGGGCGATACGACGAAGGTTACTCCAAAGGCGTTCATGACCGTGATGCCGCTGCGATTCTTGCCGCGTTGATCGAAATGAACTCCGAGATCGGATTGCTGCGGCATTCGCCCGTGGTCCGTGCGGCGGCTCAGCTATGGTTCACTCAATTGTTGGCCGCCAAGGATCGCAATGCCTTGGTCGATTGGATCGGTGGATTCGCCGCCTTGGCGAAGGCTTACCCGCAGGCGCATCCCGCGGCCGAGTTCCGTGGACGCCTAACAGAGATGTCAGCAGCGGATCAGGAAATTTGGGGGCCGTTATTCGGCGACCAAGTGACTCCGCAGCGGATCGCACACTACTTGTTTGACGAGTTGACTCACGCACCGAAAAAGCCCGTGGCGAGTCACCGGGCGGCGGAACTGTTGGAAAAGTTCAATGCCAGGTCTTCGGCTAAGTTCGAAAAGGTGGCCGATCCGATTCGTTCGTTTGTACTGGCACGAAACTGGGCGGATGCGTTCTTGGAAGATTATGCGGATGCTGATTCGGCGGACCCCGCCATTGGGTACCGTGATGAATTGGCGTGGATTCTGATCCATGGTGGTGTTGGATCGATGAAGGTGGTTGATGCCCCGGTCGTTCGAACTCTGGATCATTTGGCGGGCAGTCACGGGCGGATTGCGTCTGGAAAGATGCCCGTTCATTTCCATGAAATGCTGGCCCGCGTGCGTGGCTACCGTGGCGATGTCGTGCCACGCTATCGCCGACTGCACGAAACCAAAACGCGATTGGTCGACGACGCTCGTGACGGTATGCGTTTGGAAGAATTTAAGCCTCGCGTGTTGACGTCATTCGTGCGAAACCGACTGTTGGACGAAGTCTATCTGCCGTTGATCGGCGATAACTTGGCCAAACAGATGGGCGCTGCCGGCGAGGACAAGCGGACCGATCGGATGGGGCTGTTGCTGTTGATCTCGCCGCCGGGGTACGGCAAGACGACGTTGATGGAATACGTTGCCAACCGATTGGGGATCGTATTCATGAAGATCAACGGTCCGGCGATCGGTCACGGTGTGACGTCGTTGGATCCGGCCGAAGCACCCAATGCGGCGGCGCGGGAAGAGATCGAAAGATTGAACTTGGCGCTCGAAATGGGCGACAACGTCATGCTGTATCTGGACGACATCCAACATACACACCCCGAACTGCTGCAAAAGTTTATCTCGCTATGCGATGCGACTCGCAAAATCGAGGGTGTGCGGAACGGCAAGACACGGACCTATGACCTTCGTGGGCGGCGGGTCGCTGTTGTCATGGCGGGCAACCCGTACACCGAATCGGGGGATCGTTTTCAGGTTCCCGATATGCTTTCCAACCGAGCGGACGTTTACAACTTGGGCGAAATCATTGGCGAGTCCGCGGATGCGTTCGAAATGAGTTACCTCGAGAATTGTTTGACCAGCAATCAAGTGCTGGCTCCCCTTTCAACGGCCGCCCCCGAAGACGCTCGTGCGATCATCGTCGCCGCAGGACGCGATTCCCTGGAAGGCATCGAACTGCAAAGCAACCTGTCGATGGATCAGGTTCGCGAGATGTTTGAAGTGATGCGAAAGCTGTTGCGGGTGCGCGACGTCGTGCTGAAAGTGAACCGAGCCTACATCCGTTCGGCGGCTCAGGCCGATGCGTACCGCACCGAGCCTCCGTTCAAGTTGCAGGGAAGTTACCGGAACATGAACCGGATGGCGGAAAAAGTAGCCAGCGTAATGAATGATTCGGAGCTGCAGTCATTGATCGTTAGCAGCTACGAACAGGATGCCCAGACGTTGACGACCGATAACGAAGCCAACGTGTTGAAGTTCAAAGAGCTGATGGGGATTCTGTCGGTCGACGAAAAGGAACGTTGGGACGGGATCAAGTATGCCTACGTCGAAAGTGTTCGAATGTCGGGCATGGACAGCGAGGATCAGGCCGGTCAGTTGATGCGTCAGTTGGCGTCGATGCGAGACGGATTGGAATCGATCCGGCAAGTCCTCTCTCGTGCCATCGCGGCCCGTGACAATGGCGCCGAGGAACGGATGGACGCGCGAGTTGATATGGTGCGTCAAAGCCTATCCGCGACCGGCACTGAGTTGGCGCAATCGTTGGCGTCGACCGGAAAACAATTGGAAAAGATCAGCGCACAACAAGCCTTGGCTCCGCCCGAACAAAAGGTGTTGGTCCAATACAAGGTTCCCCGAGAGATGGCCGAATTGATCAAGGGCCAGTTTCACTTGATGCAAGAATGGCTACGCCCGTTGCTGTCCGAATCGCTTGACAATGGTCGCGATCTGGACCGCTTGGCAGCTCAGTTGGAATCGATGATCACTAGCTACGCGAAGATCGAAGAAACCTTGGACGATCGAACCGGCGACGAAGGGCAGTGATAAGTCAGCTGGGATGGGGGGCGTGACACGATCGTTTGGGAGATGGTGATGGCACGCGGCTGAGTTTGGGTTTTGGGAGTGCCGGCGAGGAGTTCGAGTTCGAGTTCGAGTTCGAGTTCGAGTTCGAGTTTAAGTTTAAGTTTAAGTTTAAGTTTAAGTTTAAGTTTAAGTTTAAGTTTAAGTTGCCGTCGGAATAGCAGGCCGTGAACCCGCTTCCAAACTCCAAGCTCGTACTTCGGCGCAGAGTTTGCCCGGTCGTTCTAGTGCTCCGGTGCACCGGCCTGCGCGTCTCCTTCGGTTCATTCCACGGCAATCCAAGCGGGACGGCGTTTTCGTCCTGCGGCTTTATGCGTTCACTCGGGGGCGAACGGGGTTCGGGGCGGCGGCTACGATGCCGCATCGTCGACAAAGACTCGGCGTCGTATGATTCCCAACAATGCTTTTTGCCGGGTGTCCAACGTGATTCTTCTCGCTGCGATGGCGGTTGCCTCGTCAAACCGGCGACTGTTCAGCAGGATCGTGGCGGGGTTCTCGATGGCCGCCGCTACCGCGATCTCCTCTAGCAACACCCGCGACTTGCCTTTGATTCGGTGTGTGCTGCACAGTTCGCGGAGCATTCCCAGCGGTGTGTTGGTGATGGCTGGGGCTTGGTCGGCAAACCGCATTGCTAGTCCGCCCAGCAGGATGATGGTTGCTGGAATCCATGCGTACCACCACCACGAAGTTCCTGGTTCAATGACGGCATCTTGGTATTGATCGGCGAGCTCGGTCAGATGGGTTTCTGCCAGCAAGGCGGTGTGTTGGATCACTGAATTCAAGAATGCCATGCGGTGAACCTAGCGGGATCGGGCGGATTGGCGTTGTTGGAGCGCGGCGACAGCGGCGTCACGTACCGGGCTCTCGGGCATCTGGACCATGTCCTGCAGCAATTTCAGTGTCTCGTTGCCTCTGGCATCGGCCATCGCAGCGGCCGCTTTCATGCGTGCTTCCTGATGGTCTTCCTTTGAAATTCGCGTAAAGGAATCTGGCAACAGGTCGACAATCGCAAGTGCATCGGCCATCGCAATCGCTTGCAGGCGACGGGTCAATACCGGGTGTCGCAGAGCGTCACGGACTCGTTCCACTGCGTTTGGGTCGACCATCATCACCACGCGTCCCAGCCTTCGTCGGCTGCGCAGTCGCAGCGTTTCGAACTGCGGCAGGATCGCGTCTGTGTGCAGGGGGGAAAGCACACGCTGGATCCCGCGTACCAGCGCGGGTTCGTCGTGGTCCAGCAGTTCGATCAGGTCATTCAGCAGTTTCGCATTTTCGTTCGACGCGATCGCCTCGGCATCGCCGTCGGCGATCAGAACCGCAGCTTGCATCCACAATTCGCAGGTAGGAATGCCACATCGCGCTAGGCCAAGGGCAGCAGCGGTCACACATCCAGGACCGCCTTGATGCACGACGGCCGTGATCAGGTGCAGGGTTTCCAGGTTATTGTCGTTCGCTGCGATGTACAGATGAACGATGGCGGCGCGGCGGTCGGGGGCAACTTCGCAAATCAAGGTTTCGCCGCCTCGGCATGATTGAGGCATCTTCATGTCGCGCAGGTTGCGAATTACTTTTTGCGATGGATCGGTGCCCACGCAGCGCAGCAGTTCGTCTCGGAATGCGGCGTCCGATCGCGACCGCATCTGTTCCATGATTCGTGGCGGCAGCGATTTTCGATGGATAAAACCGGCAAGCAGTTCGATCACGCCCGATGTTTGGCTTTGGGCCAGGCTTTTGCAGATCAAGTCCAGCATCGGCCCGCCGTCGTTGATGATCTGACGAAGTGCAGAGTCACCCCAGGTGGCCGTCAGCAGAAAGGCTTCGATTAGCAAAGCATTTCGATGCATCGAGAATCGTTGAACCGAATCCGATAGCCGTGCCAGGATGGGGTCTCGTACGGTCCCCTGTGGGTGATCATTGCGGGCGTCGCGGCCAAGCGGGGCGACCAAGGTGGTGACCGCCAAGCTGGCCTGTTGGCGGATCGAATGGTTGGCGCAAGATTCCGCGAGTTGGATCAGATCGGGAATCGCTTCGTTGATCCCCAAAACCTTGGCAACTTCGATCGTCTGGCCCAGCGAGTCGTCATGAGATTTCAGCGACTGGACGACTGCCTTGGAGATCCAGTTTCGTTTGCCGCGAATGTGGACCAGGTCCTGCGGCTGGATTTTGTCCCAGTTGGCCAACAATCTGGCCGGGGAATCGTCATTGGTTCGGCTTAGCAAAGCCGCCAGTGCTAGTTCTCGGGTTCCCTGGTCAGCGTCGCTCAATGCATCGATCAGAACACCGGCCGCGGATTCATTTCGCGTGGTGGCAAGCGTTTCAAAGGTAGAGGAAATGCCTTGCATGTTGCCAACGGATCGAGATGGATCAGATTTTGGTGTGTGCGCAGTTGGTGTGTGCGCAGCGGGAATGGAGGTGGGGCCAGTTTGGAAATCTACCTCGCATTGAACCGCCCGGCTTTCTCCGAAACGTGGGAATCAGGTTCAGGTACAGGGGGGGCGATGGTGCAATCGGTGTGTCCAGCCCAGGCGTTACCACAATGCGGCGCCGACGGGGGGGAGGCCGGTTCGAGGGACCCCAAGTTCAAGATTCCTCGGGTTCGAGAAACCCTTCTGCGGGTGCAAATCGTTCGCTCCGCCGTCATGGCGCGGCAGAAAATGGACGCCGTGAACCGCACAGATCCACCCCCCCCGGGCGGCCTCGTTGGTGCCCGTGATAACCCGCCATTCAAGGCGGATGATGGATGGCAAGAATCATCCCCATCCGGGATCGGTATAATGGACCGTATGGTTGCGTTCGCCGTCGCCGAACTGCCAAACTGTTCGAAGGCGGGCCGCAGGCGAATTGCACGCTATCCCCCATCCAACCGCACTCGTTAGATTCCGGTAGACCCCGACGATGAACCGTAACGCTGATCTGATTTTGGACGAATCTTTCTTGGACGTACGCGCCAAGTTGTTGGAAGTCGCCGCGACTTTGGATCGGATTGACCGCGCTGCCCAAGATCATGCTGGGCTATCGGCTGATCAGAAAGACCGTCGCGGACAGATCGATGCTGCGATCGAGATCTGTGCCAGCAGCGACGGGGCCGATCGGGCCGCCAGATTGCAGCATCTTTTTTCGCGACCCTTTCAATCGGATTGGCGTTCAACGATGCAGTTGTGATCAAGCCAGCCACCGCCGATCGCAGCCTCACTCTGACACCGGGGGGAGACAACCCCTGATCTCTGTGGCTGTTGGCATCCCACGCACGGTGGAACCTTGAACGTCACCGGCCCGTCCCGCTGAATCCCCGCCCCAAATTCCCGCCTCCAACCACTGACAAGATCACCATGGACTACATCGACCCGCACATCCACATGGTTTCTCGGACCACCGACGACTATGCCACGCTGGCTCGAATGGGCTGCGTTGCGATGAGCGAGCCTGCTTTTTGGGCGGGGTACGACCGTGGCAGCGCGGATGGTTTTCGTGACTACTTTCGGCAGTTGACCGATGTCGAACCCAAACGGGCGGCGCAGTACGGGATCCAACACTTCACTTGGTTGTGCATCAACGCCAAGGAAGCCGAAAACGTATCCTTGTCGCGCGACGTGATCGCGATGATTCCCGAATTCTTGGACTCGCCCAATGTCCTGGGGATCGGCGAAATCGGGCTGAACAAGAACACCAAGAACGAAGCCACTATTTTCCTAGAACACTTGGATTTGGCGGCCAAGTTCGAACAGTTGATCCTGATCCATACGCCGCACCTGGCAGACAAATACCAGGGAACTCGCATGATTCTGGACATGCTTTGCGACGATTCTCGATTAGATCCATCGCGGGTCTTGGTGGACCATGTCGAGGAGCACACGATCGGCGAAGTCTTGGACCGCGGTTTCTGGGCTGGCATGACCCTGTATCCGGTCACCAAGTGCACTCCCGAGCGGGCTGCGGACATGATCGAACGTTACGATGGTGAACGGTTGTTGGCGAATTCGGCGGGTGACTGGGGCCCCAGCAAGCCGACCGCGGTGCCCGATTTGATTTTCGAAATGCGGCGTCGCGGCCACCGCGAATCGTTGATTCGAAAAGTCGTTTACGAGAACCCGATCGAGTTCTTTTCGCAGAGCAAGAACTTTCGGTTTCAGCCCAGAGGGGCCGGCGAGGTCCAGTCGGATTCGTGAGCGAGACGCAGGACCGGCAGCGGTCATCATCTGAGTTCCCGTTGGTTGAATCTTTGCCCGCAGATTTCTGTTTGCTCGATGCGTTTCAGCGTCTGGCGGGACGGGCTGGCTGCCTGTGGTTGGATTCCGCATCCTCGGGGCCCGTCGATCGTGACGGCACGGCATTGGGACGCTATTCGTTTTTGACCTGTGACCCGATCCAATCGCTGGTTGCGTCACCGGGTGACGCGGACCCTTGGCCAGGCCTGGCACAGCTTTGTGAATCCATCACGTCGGATTTAGATCCCGATCTGCCTCCGTTCCAAGGCGGCGTGGCAGGTTTGATCGGGTACGAAGCCGCACATTGGTTGGAACCGATCGGGCGTGCGGCGAACGACGATTTGCCCACCCCTGCGATCTCCGTCGGACTCTACGATTGGACCATCGCGGTGGATCATTCCACCGGGCATGCATGGATCATCGCCCAGGGCTGGTCCGGGATCACTGCGCCGGCGGATGGTCAGCGTATGGCGGCTGCTCGGCAGCGCATCGCAGACGTCAAATCCTTGCTGGCTGGCCCGCCAATATCCCATTCGATCTCGGTCGGCGGCGAGCCATCGGTTTGCCCGCCCGAGCTCACGGAGGGTTCGCCGATTGGCCAGGACGGCGGTTCGGGATACGAGTTCGCGACCGATCATGCAGGCGTCGTCAGCAATTTTACTCGGCAAGGTTTTTGTGACGCCGTCGCCGACATTGTCCGCCGAATTTGCGACGGCGATTCGTTTCAAGTCAACTTGGCCCAGCGGTTGTTGTGTCAGGCTGACCGGCCCGCAGGCGAGCTCTACCAGAGTCTGCGTCAGTCCAATCCGGCACCATTTGGCGCCTACTACAACGGCGGCGATTTCCAAGTGCTGTCGAGTTCGCCCGAAGGCTTTTTGAAGGTCCGAGGGCCCGTCGTTCAGACGCGTCCGATCAAGGGAACGGTGCGGCGTACCGGCCATGACGACATCGATCTGAAACTGGCTCAGAAATTGGTGGCAAGCGAGAAGGACCGCGCCGAAAATGTGATGATCGTCGATCTGATGCGTAACGATTTGTCGCGTGTTTGCGAAGACGATTCGGTCGTCGTTCGGCAGCTTTGCCAAGTCGAACGGTACGAATTTGTCCAGCATTTAGTCTCGGTGGTCGAAGGCCGTTTGCTGCCCGATGTATCGATGGTCGACCTGTTGATGGCCTGCTTTCCCGGCGGCAGTGTTACCGGGGCACCCAAAATCGAGGCGATGCGAACGATCGCCGAATTGGAAAAGCATCCTCGCGGTGCTTATTGTGGTTCCATCGGTTACATCGGCGCCGGCGACCAAGCGGATTTCAACATCTTGATCCGAACGATCACGTCGGCCCATGGTCGTTGGCAGATCCCGGTCGGTGGCGGAATCACCGCCCGAAGTGTGCCAGAAACCGAAGAATACGAAACCTGGTCGAAAGCCGAAGGGATGTTGCGAGCCGTGTTTGCTCGGGAATGATCCTTGGGGCCGCTAGCGACCAACACCATTGCAAACCTCGAATCTCTAGAAAGCGACTCCGAATGCGAAATGTACTGATGCTGTTGTTGGGCTGCGTTGCTGCGGCAATGGGGCCTACCGATCTTGTGTGGAGCCAAGAAAAATTGGTGGCGTCGCCCCCGATCGTATTGGGTCCTTACGCGTACGAGTCGAAACCGGCGGATCCGGAACTGGAAAAGTTTCATCCGATGCTGGCGCCTCAGCCGGGACCAATGATGCTTCGCCAGGGTGACCGCTTGGCCATCTTGGGCGACTCGATCACTCAACAAGTGATGTATTCGCGGTTGATCGAAATGTACCTGACGCTGTGCCATCCAGAACTGGACATCTCGGTACGCCAATATGGTTGGAGCGGCGAAAAGACCGATGGAATGTTGCGTCGCTTGGACCAGGACGTGCTGCGTTTTGATCCTACCGTGGCGACCTTGTCCTACGGAATGAACGACGCCCGCTATCGTCCGTTCGACCAAACCAACGGCCGTTGGTACCGCGATCACTACACGGCGATCGTCCGAAAACTGAAGGCGGCTGGGGCGCGAGTCGTCTTGGGATCGCCAGGCTGTTCCGGGAAAATCGCGAGTTGGGTGAAGAGTCGAAACGGGACTCTGGACGAACACAACTTGAACCTGTGCGCGCTACGCGACATCGGTATCGAGATTGCCGAGGCCGAACAGGTGCGATTCGCCGATGTGTTTTGGCCTATGTACAAAGCCCAAATTGCAACTTCGAAAAAGTACGCCGGTGCCGATCCGCCCTACGAAGTGGCCGGCCGTGATGGGATTCACCCCGGATGGGCGGGGCACGTGATGATGGCCTATGCGTACCTTCACGCCACCGGGATCGACGGCAACATCGGATCGTTCACGATGGACTTTGGTACCGGCAAAGCGGACGCATCCGATGGGCACACCGTTGACGATGCTGGACCCGGAAAAATGACGATCACAAGCCGTCGCCATCCGCTTTGCCCCGAAGGCAAATTGGATGATTCCAATTCGATGCGTTCGGGAATGACGCTTGTGCCGTTCTTCGAAGACTTGAATCGGTTCACCTTGGTCGTCACGTCGTTGCCAAGTGGTTCGGCCAAGGTGTCTTGGGGCGATCAGTCGCAAACCTTCACCGCCGACCAACTGGCCAAGGGGATCAATCTGGTTCAGGAATTCACCAACAACCCCTTTTCCGAAGTCTTTCGAAAGACCGACGAAGCGGTCACGCAAAAGCAGCGATACGAGACCGAACAGGTCAAGAACATCTTCCACGGCAAAGAGGGCCGGGAAGATTTCGAGGCGGCGGTCAAACGCACCGAAGCCGTTCGAGCTCCGCTGGTTCAGGCGATCTCCGATGCCATCGTGCCGGTGACCCACACGATCGTCGTCACACCGATCGAAGATCCCGCGTCGGATCAATAAGAGCTTGCCCAGTAAGCGATGCCGTAGCTTAGCCCAGCGTCGGCACAGGGCCTTCGGGACCTTCGATTTCGAACATTCGTTCCAGTCGCGTCATCGCAAACACGTCGCGGACGGATTCCTGGACATTGCTGAGCACCAGTCGCACACCGTGGCTGCGAGCTTTGCTTTTGATGCCAATCAGCTCGTTCAAGCCGGCCGAGCCGATTCGATCGATGTTTTCGAAGTTCAGCACGATGTGATCGGATTCGGTCTCTTCGGACTGCTGATGTTCGATCAACTCGAATAGGTCGCAGGAAATTCTCCGTGCGGTTTCCATTCGGTTGATGTGATCAGGCGAGAAAGAAACAGTCGTCTCGGAACCTTCCACTCGAACGCAAAGGAGTTCGTCGTTGGACATAAGAGGAGAGTCTCTCTGATTTTGTTCGGAAACGGTTGCCGTCACGGGGGAAGCCTATCACTGCAGTTGCGAACGTGCAAACTTCTGCAGAGCCAGCATGCCCCTAGCCGTGTGATTAGGTTGTCGAATCTCCCCTTTGGGTGAATTGCGGCCTGAGATGGCTCGAATTTATGAGCCTCATCGCGTGTCGGCTGGCGCGATTGCTTGGCGGTCTCCGGTCTCCGGTTGGCGGTCTCCGGTTGCCGATTGTTTCCGAACGCGTCCCTCCGCTGGGCAGCGGCGGTATCGGGCGGCGTTATTTGTGGTTGGACCGTTGGGCGGTCCGGATGGTCAGTCGGTTTTCGCCAAAGTACTCGCTGATTTCGCCGGTCAGTACCCACTTTTCGTCCGCTGCGTCGTCGCGAATGGCTTCAACGATGCGTTGTAGATTCAAGTTTTCGGTCAGCAGGAACTGAGTTTTCGGGTGGGCCGAAGCGTTCTCGTTTCCGTCCGATTCGTTTCGTGTTTTGACCATCGATATCGATCCGAGCAACTTTCTGGCTTGTTCGGTTCGAGTGTTTTCGGGGCCTTTGCCCCAGTTCCAGCTGGATTTTTCGGGCGGGATTGCGGCGTCTGAACCGTTGGCTAAGTCCGAATTGGATCGAGACGATCGTGAACGCGATCCGGCGGATGTGGCGGGGGAAATCACCGGCCGGCTGCTTAGGCGAAACGTTTGGGGCGTCTTCTGTTTGGCAACGCGATCGCTTTCATCCGCCGTATCGGGGACAAAGGCCCAACGTCGCCCCAGCAGGATGATCTGGCCTTCGGTCGCCGCTAGTTTGGTTCCTTCGCGAAGGATTGGGGGGGCGTCCTTTGCAACGACCAGTCGCTGGTTGCCGCCTTGGGGATCGGCGCCGTCGGCGTTCCGGTCACCGCGTCCCAATCGGTCTTCGGCAAACGCACTTTGGTCGGTCGCCGACCCGGTCGCAGCGACGGCGATCGCGGCCATCATGGCGGTGCAAATGGTTCGTCGTGTCTTGCCTATTGCAAATCGCATCGGTTCTTTTGCCCACCAAAGGATGATCGGTAATAAAAACATCTGTGGCGAACTCGAATGGAGCGAGGAAGTTGGGGGGGGAAGCGATTTCGGGCCAGATGACGTTGGAATCCATCAAGGATTCGGACGCATTGGCCGTATTCCGTTCGCCTGTTCGCGTTCCTTCGCGGGTGGGAAACCATCGATTGGTTTTCCGGTTCTCGATCGCTGTCAGTGCTTCATCCCCGTTCGACCCGGGGACGGGTTGCTTGTCGGTGGTCGAATCAGTGGTTGTGACGTGGGATCACGATTGCATGACAGCCAATCACCGCACCGACCGCGATCATGGCCAATCCCAACCATCGCGGTGGGGTGACGCGTTTCATCGGTTTGGGATGCACCTGCATCATGAACGAGGTCATGCTGGAGTTGTCAGCCACAGGCGTGCTCTTGGTGACCCGGGCCAACGCTCGAGTCGTGGATTCGTTCAAGACGAACGAGTCAACCATGCGAAACTGAACTCCCAGCAAGATCAGCAGGATGCCGGCCAGGAAATAACGATTGCGGTACATTGACATGGGTCATCAATTCCATTGAGGCCGCCGGGAGGGCGATCAGGAAGGTGGGAGGTTGAGTTTGCCGGTGCTGCAAGGCAAACGTTCGGCCAGGCACCGCAGTGTCCAGCGGGCGGCCTACAGAAGTGAATCGGACTACCAGCCCGGATTCTGGATCCGATTAGAAACTGGAGCGATCGCAACCAATGATCGCGTTACGCATTGGGTGCGGATCAATCCGGTTTCGCCCATTGCGCGGCGTGCTGGCGTTGGGGCGTGCGGCCCATGGGAAGTCGCGTGAAGACGCGTGAAGACGCGTGAAGACGCGTGAAGACGCGTGAAGACGCCGCTGGCGAGCGAATCGCGATCTCGCCGGTGTTTGCAGCCTGGTGGGGATCGCTGTCCCTATCGGTCGCTGAAGAGGCCGTCGACCAATCCCGACACGGTCGTTCGGAATCCGTTCAGCGACGCGTCTTCCAGCAGGTGCGATTGCTTGCTTTGCATGATCGCCGCGGCCAACGGTTTGTGCTGCTTCCAATCGTTCAGCGTGTACTGACGCGTGTCGACGTAAACATCGGAAAGGTTGTTGCTGATCTTTGCCACCAAGAAAACGCCTTCTTGGCCGCGAACGACGTGGTAATGCATTGCCACGTACAGCAGCGACGCACCGACGATCATTCCGAAAAAGAAACGCGACATGACTTCCAGGCTCAAACAGCAGCAAAAATGGGAATCGGTTCAGCCGAAGGGCTTTCCGGCTATAGCTATACATCCATGGCGGCCTTCGCAGCAAGACGCAAACGCTAGGAAGCGATTCGTAGCGGGAAGTCATCAAGACTTTGTCGATTGAATCAGCCGTTTACGATAGCGGCCTGCTGGTCGTCGTCATGGACGATCCCGTGCTGATGCGCACGCGGGGTTTGTGATTGCCGGATCGGCGTCGCTTCGCTCCTGGATCCGGCCTACTTCACTGGCTTGCCCTTTCTTGCGGAAACCGGCGACCAGTGGAGCTGTTGGTTTGTCGATTTTGTCCGCCGTTCAGGCTCTCGGTCAGACCATCATTGGCTGGCGATTTTGCTGTCCAGTGCGATTCGCTCGTTCAAGTCGTAGGGGTGGAACGAGCGTCCGATTTCGTTGGCTAGCATGCTGAGGTACAGCTTGCGGAATCTGGTTTCGGTGGTCTCGCTGGTGTGTTGGCCGGTCATCGACGGATAGGTGTATTCGTCCAGGCTTCGCGAATAGACCACGTTGCCCGTTTCGACGTCGATCACCTTGATCGACACGTCGGCGCTGCCTTGGAAGAGTGTCGCGCCGTCGCGAAGTCGCAGCCCGTTCAACTCGATCGCTAGGACTTGTTTGGCGTTGACGCCTTTGCCGATGGACTGGAAATCCAGTGAATCCCAGCCGTTGGTATCACGCCACTGTTCGATCAGGTCGTCGCGAACCAGTTGGATTTTCTTGACCTTGCGGGTCAGGACTTCGCCGACCCGGCGGCTAAGGTCTCGCGATGCGATATCGTTGGAATATTGGCTGCCATCGGTCACCGTCACGATTGCGACGGCGGCGTCTTCGAACCCTTCGTATTCCGCTGGGATCATGTCCATGCCGACTGCGTGCATCAGGTTGGACGCCAATCCGAGACATCCGGACTGGAAGATCGCACTGATCGTGATGCACCCGAGCGCGACGCTGGTGGCCAGGCGTCGGCGGTGCAGGCGGGACGGGGCAGCTGGGGCAGTCGACATCGCGACGAATCCTTCGGGGGAGGGCCGAATCAACAAAAAAAATGGCGTGTTGGGGCCGTCATACGAAGTTTTTGACGATGTTCGCCACACCGATAATTCATTTCTTCGCGGTGCAGGTTTGTCGATCTGGGTGCACCGCCCGATCGGAAGGCCATTGCCGAGCCTCGTGTAAACCCGATGGAACACTCACTGCCGCGGGTTTAAGCGACCCAAAGTCGGACTAGCCACTGGACCGAGGCGATCGCCGCGATCGAAACCAGTGCCAGAGTCGCGTATCGCTGGGTGCCGCGTGATGGCATCCGGCCAGTGATGGCGGCTCGAATCGCGATCGGAGAGAACGCGACGGCTATGAGAGCGAGCAAAAAGCCCGCGATATTCGCCTCGGCGCTCGCCGGCCACTGCCCCCGAGTAAAATAGGACCAGGATGTTGTCATCCCGCACGCCGGACAGCGAATGCCGAAAATGACTCGCATGGAACAGGGCGGCAGCCCCAATTGCTGGTGAGTCCCCAGTCCGGCGCTGTTGGGCCGCAAACTGCCGGCGACCCCCAGCAATCCGATCGGCAAGATCGCCGTCAGCCCCATCAAAGCGCGAAGAAACCAGTCCGACCGAGCGCGAAAACGGTTCGTGGCCGGATCAATCGGGTCGGTTTGGTCGGACAATGCTGGTTGTTCTGGAATTGGCACGGCGGTTTGATCGCATGAAAACACGGCTAAATCATCGCTATTGTTCCCTGGTTGCCTATCTGCCACGTGTTTTCTTCCCTGAATTGAAAACTTTTCTTCTCAAAAGCCCAACAGCCGTTGACGCATTTAGCAACCGGCCGTACATTTTCCGCTCTCTCGAAGCGAGATCGGCTCGCACGAGCTGGCGATTCAGAAAGAATTCAGGTGAGCAGGTCTCTCCGAGCTCATCTCAATCGCTGGCGGACCCACTTTATAACACCTCCTATTTACCGGTCATCCATCAGTGTCTGCTGGAGCAAGCGAAGTCATTCGGATTCGTATGGAAGCGTACGATCACGCCGTCCTGGATCAGAGTGCGCAAGAAATTGTCGACACGGTAAAGCGAACGCACAGTGAAGTTCACGGTCCGATTCCGTTGCCGACCCGTATCGAACGTTACACCGTTCTGTCGGGACCGTTTGTGAATAAGAAGTCTCGTCAACAGTACGAGATTCGAACTCACAAACGTCTGATCGATATCGTTCAGGCAACCGCCAAGACGATTGAAGCATTGAATAAGTTAAGCCTGCCTGCCGGCGTTGATATCAAAATCAAAGCCTCGGCACGGTAGTTAAGAGTTTTTTATATCGGTCGTCTTGTCCCGCACTCTGTGGGGCGGTCGGTCGGCACCAACGCGAAGTTACTTCACGAGTGGTTTCCGGATGAAACGGAAGCCCGGTCGATAACTTTGGTGCATCGCAGTCTCGGTTTTGCTGTCGCGGTTTGTGTCTTGAAGGCACGGCGTGTGGCGAGGTCTCGAAGATTTCGGTGTCACTGGAAGTTCGGCACGGGCGAACTTGGGATTCAACACGAACGACGGACGCTCCGCAACAAACGGGGCGAAGAGAAGCTATGTCACCATCAATCCTCGGCCGCAAAGTCGGGATGACTCAGATTTACTTGGAAGACGGTCGGGCAGTTCCTGTGACCGTGATTCAGGCCGGTCCGTGTCATGTGCTGCAGGTTCGCAGTCAAGATCGCGATGGCTATCAAGCCGTTCAGTTGGGTTTCGAAGACAAGCCGCGTCGCTTGGCGAAACGAGCCGAGCGAGGCCACGTCGCTAAGTTGGAAAGCAAGCGTAGTAAGAAGTTGTCCGGCGCCGGTGTTGAGCTCCAGGCGAAAGCTGATTGCGAGCCACAGCGTTTTGTTCGCGAATTCCGCGGCGAAACCTCTTTGGAAGTTGGTGCGACGGTTACTGCGGATCAGTTTGCTGAAGTCAAGCGGGTCGACGTTACCGGCACTAGCAAAGGCCGCGGTTTCTCTGGTGTCATGAAACGGCACAACTTCTCTGGTCAGCGTGCCTCGCACGGTGTCAAGAAGTGTCACCGCCACGCTGGTGGTACTGGTATGAGTGCCTCGCCAAGTCGTACCTTCGCCGGTAAGAAGATGGCTGGCCAATACGGCAACACGAAAACGACTTCGCGAAATCTTGAGCTTGTCCGCGTTGATGCCGAGAACAACTTGATTCTCGTCCGCGGTGCAGTTCCTGGGCCAAATGGCGGGTTTGTTACGATCCGCGAAACGAACAAGGTGGGTTAAGGTTATGGCATCACTAACTGTTTTTAACGAGTCCGGCAGCGAAGTCGGCACGTACGAAATCGACACCGAACAAATTGCCAATCGCGTCAACAAGCAGTTGTTGCACGATGCGGTGGTTATGTACCAAGCAAACCTTCGTCAGGGATCGCACAACACGCGGACTCGTGGTGAAGTTTCCGGTACGACCAAGAAGATGTATCGCCAAAAGGGAACCGGGAACGCACGTGCAGGTAGCCGTCGTTCGCCAGTCCGCGTTGGTGGTGGTGTTGCTAAGACGGTAAAGCCTCGCGATTATAGCTATCGCTTGAATAAGAAGGCTTTGCGTTTGGCAACACGTATGGCGGTCCGTTCGCGGATTGATGACGGCGAATTGGTCGTGATCGACAAGTTGGGCTTCGATTCGCCCAGTACCAAGCAAATGGCTGGTGTGCTGAAGGCTTTGGGGCTTGAAGGAACGACCACCTTGGTGGCAACGGCCGAACAGGACGCTGGAATTTACAAGAGCGGACGCAACATCGCTGGTGTTGTCGTTCACCCAGTTCGGGAACTGAATGCGTTGTCGGTGCTGAAGCCGAAGCGAGTGCTGATCACTCGGGATGCGTTGGACAAGATCAAGGACGGTTCGTTCAGTGCGAATGTCCACGAAGACGTAGCTGAGTAGACTGGTCTGTCCGGCGCCGGTCGCCGTGATGACGGTTGTCTTGGTCAAGCGAAAAATCGAACAAGCGAAGCGAATTAGAAATGAAACCACAAGCACCATCACCATCAGCTGGTTCCGGAAACGGCATTCAGCTTGAATCGCATCAAGTTTTGCTGCGTCCGTTGGTCACCGAAAAAGGTGTGCACCGGGCTTCACGCAACAATCAATACGCTTTTCAAATCCACCGTGACGCGACCAAGTTGGACGTGAAAACTGCGGTTGAAGAGTTGTTCAGTGTGAAGGTTAAGAAGGTTCGGACGCAAACTCGCAAGGGCAAGCTCCGACGCTACAAGTTCCGCTACGGTCGGACGAGTGATTGGAAGAAGGCGATTGTTCAACTGCATGAAGATCACCGCATTGATTTCTTCTAGGTCTGATTCGTCGCGTCGTACTGCTGAACATCGAACACTGCTAACTGAAAACTGATTATGGGCATCCGAATATACAAGCCGACCAGCGCCGGACGCAGAAATGCGTCGGTCAGCGATTTCGCTGACTTGACCAAGGGCTACAAGCCCGAACGGTCGCTGTTGAAGCCAAAGCGAAAGACCGGCGGACGAAATAACCAAGGTAAAATCACTGCACGTCACCGCGGTGGCGGTCACAAGCAGATGTACCGGGTGGTTGATTTTCGTCGTGCCAAAGATGGCGTGATGGCAACCGTTGATTCGGTCCAGTACGACCCGAACCGTTCGGCTCGGATTGCACTGCTGAAATACAGCGACGGCGAAAAAGTGTACGTCATCGCACCGGCTGGATTGAAGGCAGGAGCCAAGGTCCAGAACGGACCTGACGCCGCCCCAGTTGTCGGCAACAGTCTGCCGCTGAAAAACATTCCCTTGGGAACAACGATCTGTTGCATTGAACTTCGCGCCGGACGTGGTGCGGTTCTTTGTCGATCGGCTGGAACTCAAGCGACTTTGATGGCACGTGAGGCCGATTGGGCTCAGTTGGCTTTGCCTAGCGGCGAAATCCGACGGGTTCCAAGCACCTGTCGTGCAGTCATTGGTCAAGTCGGAAACACCGACCACATGAAGGTTCGACTCGGGAAAGCCGGTCGGGCTCGTTGGTTGGGTCGTCGACCGCACGTTCGTGGTACAGCCATGAACCCGGTAGATCACCCGCACGGTGGTGGTGAAGGCCGGACCAAGGGTGGACGTCACCCGGTTAGCCCGCAGGGCAAGAGTGCTAAGGGCGGTTCAACTCGTCAGCGTCGGAAGGGCAGTAACAGCTCGATCGTTCGCCGTCGCAAGAGTCGTCGCTATGGCCAGTTGAAGCTGCACTAGGCCGATCACAGTCAAGACCAGCTTGTTTCCTAACAACCACTACCTAACACCTAAAACCGTCCCCTATGAGTCGAAGTCTCAAGAAAGGCCCGTACGTCGATCCGAAGCTGTTCTTCAAAGTGCAGAAGCAGATCGAAGGCGGCGGCAACGAACCGATCAAGACCTGGGCTCGTGCGTGCACGATCGTTCCTGAGTTCATCAACAAGACCTTCATGGTCCACGACGGTCGCAAGCATGTCAAAGTGCAAGTGTCCGAGGACATGGTAGGCCACAAGTTGGGCGAATTTGCACCGACCCGGACGTTCAAGGGTCACAGCGGCAAGGGCGGCAAGAAGTAAAACTTCGAGGCAAACAATCATGGCAACATTCAATGCACGGCACAAAGGTGCCCGAATCAGCGCCCAAAAGGTTCGCTTACTAGCGAACTTGGTGCGAGGCATGTACGCCGACGAAGCGCTTGATACTTTGAAGTATCAGCCGCAGCGTGGAGCCCGCATGCTGGAAAAAGTTATCCAGAGCGCCATTGGCAATGCTCAGGACCCTGACCAAAACAACGGTCGCAGCCACCGAATCGAAGAATTGGTGGTAACGGAAGTCTGCGTCGATGGCGGACCAATGTTCAAGCGGATCCGACCTCGTGCCCGTGGCACGGCGTTCATGATCAAAAAACGAAGCAGTCATATTCGCGTCGCTTTGACGCCAATTGACGAAGTCTGATTCAACCGCATCCAACCCTCATAAAGACAACGAGTCCCTGATGGGCCAAAAAGTCAATCCAATCGCTTTCCGTACTGGTGTCACCCGTGGGTGGAGCAGTCGGTGGTATGCGTCCAAGCAAGACTTTGCCGATTTGTTGGTCGAAGATCGCAAGTTGCGTAACTTCATTACCAACCATCCCAAAAAGACACAATACAAGAGTGCCGGGATCGACCGGATCGAGATCGAACGTACTCGCGACGAAGTTCGCGTGATGATGTACGTCGCTCGACCTGGCCTGATCATTGGCAAGAAGGGGCAAGAGATCGAAGTTCTGCAAGCTGAGTTGCAGAACCTGATCGGCCGCCGAATCAACCTGAAGGTTGAAGAAGTCGGACGCCCTGAACTGCAAGCCCAATTGGTGGCTCAGGATATCGCACAACAACTGTCCAAGCGGTCCAGTTTCCGCCGGACGATGAAACGAACGCTCGAGACGACCATGGATGCTGGTGCCAAAGGCATCAAAGTTCAATTGGCCGGCCGACTAGGCGGTGCCGAAATGGCTCGTCGCGAAAAGCAGATTGCAGGCTCGATTCCATTGAGCACGCTACAAGCAAAAATTGATTACGGATTCACCGAAGCGATGACGCCACAGGGGCACATCGGGATTCAAGTGTGGATCAACCAAGGTACTTACGGAGACGAAACCGATGGCGTTGATGCCCAAACGGGTCAAGCATCGAAAAAGCCAAAGAGGTCGCATAAAAGGTAGTGCGACTCGCGGCAATACGGTCGTCTTTGGTGACTATGGCATCCAGTCTTTGGATGCCGGTTGGATCAAAGCCACGACGATCGAAGCCGGTCGTATTGCTGCACAGCAGTACGTCCGCGGCGAAGGCAAGCTTTACATTCGAATCTTTCCCGACAAATCAGTGACCAGCACACCGCTGGAAACTCGGATGGGGAAAGGTAAGGGTGAGCCTGACTTTTGGGCCGCGGTCGTCAAGCCTGGCACGATCCTTTATGAGCTCGGCGGAGTGACGGAACAACAAGCAAAGGTTTGTTTCGCTCGTTTGGCCAGCAAGCTGCCGGTGAAAGTTCGATTCGTCGAACGTCGGCCTGCTTAAAGATTGGTTTTAGGTAACAGGTGTCGGGTGACAGCATTGTCTGTCGCCGGCTTGTTGCTTCGATAGCCTGATAACCCAATACCCAACACCTATTACCTAATTGCTTTCCAATGAGCAACATCACTGAATTACGCGAGATGAGCGACGAGCAGCTCGAGGCGACCGCCAAAGAGGCCGCTCAGACTCTGTTCCGTTTGCGATTCCAATCGCAGTCAGAGCGTTTGAATACGCCCAGCGAGATCATGAAGAATCGTCGCATGATTGCACGGATCAAGACGATCCAAACTCAGCGCCTGCAAGTAGCTGCTGCGAAGTAAGCAACGCTGCAAGTGTTGGCCGAATCAAACAAATCAACTGCTGAATAAAAGAAACATCGGACAGAAGTTCCATGCCTAAGCGTGTCGTCTCCGGAATCGTGACCAGTGACAAGATGAGCAAGACTCGTCGTGTCGAAATTGCCCGTTTGGTCAAACACCCGAAGTACAAAAAGTACATTCGTCGTCGTACCGTCTGCTATGTGCATGATGAGAACAACGACTCGGGTGCCGGCGATCGCGTCGAAATCATCGAATCCGAACCGTTGTCGAAGCTAAAGCGATGGCGTTTGGTTCGAGTGCTGGAAAAGAGCACCGAAGTTGACGTTGCTGCCTTGCGTGCCGCACGGAAGCAAGCCGAACTGGATGCCGTTGCGGCCGCCAGTGGTGGCGAAGAGTCGGCCGAAGGCTAGAGGTTAGGCGTCCGAGGGATTCGGCACCGACCGTGCCGATGCCCGCATCGAACCTGACGTGCGTCAAACGACCTGAAAAGATTTAACAAGACTTTACGAAAATGATTCAACAAGAAACTCGACTCGACGTTGCGGACAACACTGGTGCACGCCAAGTGATGTGCATCAAAGTCCTCGGCGGTTCACGTCGCCGCGTCGCCGGCTTGGGTGACGTGATTGTCTGCAGCGTTAAAAGTGTGATCCCAGGCAGCGAAGTCAAGAAAAAGGCTATCGTCCGGGCGGTCATCGTGCGAACCAAACAACCCACTCGCCGTGCTGACGGCAGTTACATCAAATTCGACAGCAACGCTGTGGTTTTGATCGACAAGGATAAAGGCCCTCGCGGAACCCGCATTTTCGGTGCGGTTGCTCGTGAGCTTCGTGATCGTAGCTTCATGAAAATTGTTTCGCTGGCCAACGAAGTGGTTTAGCACCGGTTTTGACGGGGAAAGTGACGCTTATCGGCGGATATCGCCAGAACGCCCATTCCCAAAACACCGCCGCTACGACCTAATACCCAAAACTTAATACCCTACACCTGTTTCTGCCATGAATTTTCGCATTGATGACGAGGTCGAAGTGATCGCCGGCGCTGACAAAGGTCACCGCGGCAAGGTCCTGAAGATCGATCGCAAAGCCAACAAGATCGTCGTCGAGGGTGCAGGACGTGTTTGGAAGCACGTGCGTCGCAGCCAGAAAAATCCGCAGGGCGGACGACTGAACAAAGAAATGCCGATCGCGGCCAGCAACGTCATGTTGGTGGATCCCGCCGACGGCAAGCGAACTCGCGTCGGCGTTCGTTTCCTGGCTGATGGAAGCAAAGAACGTTACGCCAAGAAAACTGGCAACAGCCTGGGCAAGATCGCTCCGGCACGAGCCCAACACGCCGCCAAGGCGTAAGATAATACACGGCGTCCTAGACGCCACGCAACGAAGTACGCCTCTTCGGCGTGACCAAGGTCGGTAACCGGCTTTGTATTACTGAACACTGCAAAACAGATAACGAATATTTCCATGTCCGACAAACCACGCATGCAGGTCCGATACGAGGACACCATTCGACCAGAATTGGTGAACAAGTTCGGCTACAAGAATCCACACCAAATCCCAACGATCGAAAAGGTCACCCTGAACATGGGTGTTGGCCAAGCGATCGGGGATAAGAAGATTCTTGACCTGGCGTACGAAGCGATGACCGACATCGCTGGCCAAAAACCAGTGATCACCATCGCCCGTAAGTCGATCGCAAACTTCCGGTTGCGTGAAGGCATGCCGATCGGATGCATGGTGACCCTGCGTCGCCAGCGGATGTTCGAGTTCATGGATCGGTTGATTTCGATCGTGCTGCCACGTGTTCGTGACTTTCGCGGAATCAGTCGCAAAGCGTTCGATGGTCGGGGAAACTACACCATGGGGCTGACCGAGCAATTGGTCTTCCCAGAGTTGAACCCGGATAAATACACACGCCCGCAAGGGATGAATATCACCATCGTGACGTCAGCGAATACGAACGATGAAGCTCGCGAAATGTTGGCTTTGTTCGGCATGCCGTTCAAAGCGGACAAGAAAGCTACCGGAGCTGCTTAGGGATGGCGAAAGCCTGATCTAAACGGTTTTAACAAACAATCATTGGACCTGTAACAAGAAACCTGAGTCACCCCGTGGCAAGTAAATCGAAAGTCGCAAAGGCGAATCGTCCGCCGAAATTCAGCTCTCGAAAAGAGAACCGCTGCAAGTTTTGTGGTCGTCCTCGATCGGTTTACCGTAAGTTCGGGCTGTGTCGGATTTGTTTCCGAGAGAACGCTAACCTGGGATTGATCCCGGGCGTTCGTAAGGCCAGCTGGTGATTAACGATCCTACAGGGGAGCCGACAACATTATGATGACTGATCCAATTGCCGACATGCTGACACGTATCCGTAACGCGGTTCGCGTCGAGAAGCCTTATGTCGATATTCCATCCAGCCGTTTCAAGAAGGGCATCGCCGACGTGCTAAAGCGCGAAGGCTTTATCTGGGATTGGAAGGAAATTGACGAGGAAAATCCTTCGTCGACGCTACGTTTGGAACTGAAATACGGTCCCAACGGCGAACGCGTGATCCAAACGATCAAACGCGTCAGCAAGCCAGGTCGTCGGCTTTACAGCCGCGGCAAGGAACTCAAGCCCGTCCTAGGCGGCCTGGGTATCCGAATCATTAGCACCAGCCGTGGGGTTCTCAGCGATCGCGAAGCGCGACGTGACAACCTGGGTGGTGAAGTTGTCTGCGAAATCGCTTAATAGCGAATCGTAGGCGATACAGCAGAGCCCAATTGGCCGATGTGGCCCGGCTGTGAATTGATAAAATACGTACCTGTTTGAAGCAAAAGCATTTGTTATGAGTCGCGTTGGAAACAAACCGGTGCCCTTGGTCGACGGTGCGAAAGTATCGATTTCTGGCTGCACGATTGACGTCGAGGGTTCCAAAGGCAAGTTGTCGTTCGAACACCGCCCGGAAGTAACCGTGGCGTTGAACGAAGACAGCAACGAAGTAATCGTGACACGCGACAGCGATGAACGTGTGGCTCGCGAGCTGCACGGGCTGACCCGAGCGATCGTTGCCAATATGATCGAAGGCGTGACGAAGGGCTATGAAAAGAAGCTCGAAATCGTCGGCGTCGGTTATCTGGCTGCGATTTCAAACGGTGTCCTTCAGTTGCGTGTTGGCTTTGCTAACGAACTGCATCGCAAGATCCCTGACAATTTGACCGTGACCTGTCCCGATCAAACGCACGTCGTCATTCAAGGCTGTGACAAGCAGGCCGTCGGCCAGTTTGCAGCTGAGATCCGATCGCTGCGTAAACCCGAGCCTTACAAGGGCAAGGGTGTTCGTTATCAAGGCGAACAAGTTAAGATCAAGGCTGGTAAGTCGGCTACGAAGTAGTCCGGTCACCGCACAAAACATTCGAATTCATTTGCGAGCTTGCCAAACAACTCGCTTGCCCAACGAACCATTGCTAAGGCCGATCCACAATCGATCGGACACAAAATGGACAAGAACAAGATCATCCAAAAGAAGCGTCTCCGGCGCCGTAACCACGTTCGCAACAATCTGCGGGGCAATTCAACGCACCCGCGTTTGTGCATCCACCGTTCGCTGAAACACTTCAGCGTCCAGTTGATCGACGACGCGGCCGGCAAGACGCTGGTCAGCGCCAGCACTCGGGACAAAGCTGCATCGATCAAGATCGGTGGCAACTGTGACGCTGCCGCTTCGGTTGGTAAGATGATCGCCGAACGGGCAACCGCTGCTGGCATCACCGTGGTCAAGATGGACCGCGGCCATAACAAATATCATGGACGCGTCAAAGCGTTTGCCGAAGCTGCTCGCGAAAGCGGACTGCAGTTTTAAATCGGTCGACGAAGTTTGCCGAACCCTCCAACAACCTACAACGACGTAAGCGTCCTTTAAGAGGATTAGAACCATCAGTAACTCATCACAAAATCGCGGCGGCGGTGGCGGCGGACGCGGCAAGCGTAAGCAAGAAGAATCGAGCGTACCCGACGGAATGCTCGATCGCGTCGTCAAGATCAAGCGTTGTGCGGCTGTGGTCAAAGGTGGTCGTCGCTTTAGCTTTGCAGCCATGGTTGTTGTCGGCGACGGCAGCGGCAAGGTTGGTTGGGGCTACGGAAAAGCGAACGAAGTTCCGCCAAGCGTCCAAAAGGCTCAAAAGCAAGCTAGCCGAAGCCTGATCGATGTTCCTTTGGTCGAGGGCAGCATCCCTCACCAAGTCATCGGCAAGTACGGCGCGGCAAAGGTGATTCTGATCCCAGCGGGTGCTGGTACCGGTATCATTGCTGGTCAAGCTGTGCGTGCGGTTTGCGAAGCGACCGGAATTCACGATATTCTGACCAAGTCCTACGGCACCAATAATCCTGTGACGTTGGTCAAAGCGACCGTCAATGCACTTTCGCAGTTGCGGACGGTTGATCAGGTCGCTGCCCTGCGTGGGTTGTCGGTCGAAGAACTAGCCGGCTAGTTCAACTGCGGTTCCATTGGCGGGGCCACGCAGCACCAACACATTTGTAAACAGACAACGTTTTTATCGGTCTTTTGTCATGCAACTTAACGATGTCCACCGCGGCATTCAGAAGAAACGGCCTCGCAAACGCATCGGACGTGGTTCCGGTAGCGGCCACGGCAAGACTTCTGGACGCGGCCACAATGGTCACAAGAGCCGTAGTGGTTACAGCCGCAAGCCGACCTTCCAAGGCGGTGCGATGCCGATGATTCGGCGCATTCCAAAGCGTGGTTTCAATAATCGTTGGGCACTGACCGTGTTCGCGGTGAACGTTGCACGTCTGAACGAAGCGTTCAACGATGGTGACGAAGTCACATTGGAAGCCTTGGCCGCCAAAGACTTGGCAAAGGGAACTTTCGACGAGGTAAAGATCCTCGGCGATGGCGAACTGACCAAGAAACTGACCGTATCGGCTCACCGATTCAGCAAGTCGGCTGAAGAGAAGATCACCGCTGCTGGCGGAACGATCAACAAGCTGGTTGCGAAGCGGACTCCGGACGAACGAGTCGCAGCACTGAAGGCTGAAGCAAAGAAATAGTTGTCCCTTTGGGTCATCCAATCGGCATTCGTTGAACGCCCAGCCGAAGTCACCGGCTTGTTTCCAATAACAAGTTAGTGTCATCGACTGGGCGTTCATCCATAACACACCAGCCTGCTATCGCCACGCCGATCGCAAACCGGTAAACTCCCCCAAAATTCTCCCCGGCGGTGAACGCTTTCGTTTCACTTGCCCCCGCGAATCCAAGACGGACCTGACGCATGTTTGAAAAGCTGCGCATCATTTTCTCGATTCCTGAGCTTCGTAAGAAGGTCATGCTGACGATCGGATTGTTGGCGATTTATCGGATCGGTTTCCACATTCCGCTACCAATGATCGCTACGAACATCGGTGACGCTGGTGGGACCGCATCGGAGTTCTTCGAGAAAATTACGCTGTTTGCTGCGAGCGATTTGCGCGAAGCAACGATCTTTGGCCTCGGGATCATGCCATACATTTCGGCATCGATCATTTTCCAGTTGCTCGGGAGCGTCTACAAGCCGCTCGAGGAACTGAAGAAAGAGGGCGAAGCAGGCCGCAAGAAACTGAACGAATACACTCGTTACCTGACCGTGTTGATCTGCGTCGTGCAGAGCTACATGTATTTGAAGTTCATGCTGATGTCCGGTGGCCCGTCGGGCAACGGTGACATCAACCCGAACTTCATGGCGGCCGACGGTTCATTGTTCTGGGGTTGGCAGTTTGTTGCCGTCTTGGTGATGACCTGCGGTACCGTGTTCTTGATGTGGTTGGGCGAACAGATCGACGAGCACGGAATTGGCAACGGGATCAGCCTTCTGATCATGGCAGGGATTTTGGCTCAGATGCCAAAGGCACTGTACGAATTGGTTCGCAACATGAAGACCGAATTGACGGGGCTTAGCCGCGGACAGATCGGGATCGAAACCTTGGTGTTGTTGGTTGTTCTGTTTGTCGGTGTTGTTTTTGGAGTGGTGTTCATCACGCTGGGGCAACGTAAGATTCCTACTCAATCGGCTAAGTTCACTCGCGGTCGCCGCGTCTATGGTGGAACTCGCCAACACCTTCCGCTGCGGATCAACCAGGCCGGCGTGATGCCGATCATTTTCGCCAGCAGTTTGCTGATCATCCCCGGCATGTTGATGGGTGGATTGGCCAGCTTTGTCGGTAGCGAAAGTGCACTGTTCAAACCATTGAACCTGATCGGTTTGACATTGAATGACCAAGGGTCGTTCGTGTTCAACCTGTTCTACGTCGTGCTAATTTTCTTCTTCTGCTACTTCTGGACCGCCATCACCTTCAATCCGAAGGAAATGTCGGACAACCTTCGTGACAGCGGAACGTTCATTCCCGGGTATCGGCCTGGCAAGCGGACGACGGACTACCTCGAAAAGGTCATGGTCCGGATCACTTACGTCGGTGCGGCCTTCCTTTCGATCGTCGCGATCGTGCCAACGATTGTTTACGGTTCGCTGGGCGTGCCTTATTCGATCGCCGGTTTCTACGGCGGTACTGGATTGCTGATTGCAGTCAGTGTGGCGTTTGACCTGGTGCAAAAGATCGACAGCCACCTGGTGATGCGGAACTATCGCGGTTTGCTTGAAGGTGCGGGTGGCGGCGTTTCGCCAGTCGTCTAGACGTTTTTCGGTTTGCGTTCGGATTGCCCACCATCACGATGGTCGGGCGTCCGCAACGGATGTGTTGTCAATCAATCGGCGCAGCGAAGAGGATGTTTCGATGCGAATCATCTTCATTGGTCCGCCCGGCGCCGGCAAAGGGACGCAGTGCAATCGCTTGACCGAGCGGTTGCAGATTCCCCATCTATCCACCGGCGAAATGTTGCGTGAGACGCGTAACGAGTCTGCGCTGGGACGAGTCGTCGCCAGCTATATCGATGGCGGCCGTTTGGCCCCCGATTATCTTGTCATGCGAATCGTGATCAAGCGATTGGCTCAGTCGGACTGCTCCGGCGGTTGTTTGTTCGATGGGTTCCCGCGAACGGTGAATCAGGCACGACTGCTGGATGACTATCTGGCCCAGAAAGATGACGAGATCAATCTCGTCCTGCACTTGGCCGCGCAGCAGGAAGCCCTGGTCGACCGATTGCTGAAGCGGTCGCTGATCGAGGACCGCGCGGACGATAATGCCGAGACCATTTCGGCGCGGCTGCGCGTCTTTCATACTCAGACGGCGCCAGTTTTGGACTATTACGCCGGTCGCGATCTTGTCCGAACGGTGGATGGGATGCGATCGCCCGACGAAGTGTTCGACCAGATCGTTGACCATTTGAAGGTCTAGACCTGCCAACTTGGTATGCGTCATCCATCTGGAAATCAGCGTATCGGGTGGGGCCAATCGGGGCCTATCCGGTCATTCGCTGCTGGCCAATTCTTGTAGGGGCCTTCCCGCCTTGGTGGGGGATTCGTCGTAGGCGGCGGTCGGTCGCTTCGGAATCCTTGATGGCGACAAGTTCGCCGTTTCAGACCGCTGGCAGATCCCTTGGGGACTGTACAATGAACGGAGTCTCGACGGCTTCTTCAAGGACAGGTTTCAACGTGGTTGCTTTTCTTTCTTCGTGCTCCCGGCGACAATCGCATCGTCCCTGGTTCGCCACTACTGGTATCCAGAGTTTCGGTGAGCCTATCCGACGGATGGTCGCATTGGCGGGGTTGGGTTTGCTGGCCCCGTTTTTTGTTGGATCGGTCGTTTTCGCGCAAGGGTTCATACGTCCGGTTTCGGGGGTTGCGTCGGGGCGTTTTATCGATGCACCACGGGTGGTCGAGCAGCGGCTTCGCGAAGCCGAGCGTGCGCTTGAAGAACAGCGAAGCAGTGATGCCGTCGTCGTGCTGGGGGATCTGTTGGCGCGAGATGCCGATCAGTTGGATGAATCGGATCTGTCGGGTCAAGACTTTTTCCTGGCCGATGCAGAGGTCGGACCTGGCCAACCCGTCCAGAAAAGTTTGCTGCGCACCGCTCGGCAGATGATCGGTGGATTGCCGGCTGCAGCGATGGAAACCTACCAGCTTCGTTACGGCGCGACCGCAAAGAAGTTATTGAATCAGGCCAGCGTGGATCGCGACTGGGAAAAGGTTCAGATGGTGCGGCGGCGATACTTCCATACATTCTCTGGATTCGAAGCGTCCTGGTTGCTTGCCCAAGAACAGATGTATTTGGGACATCCTTTGGCAGCGTCTTTGTTGTTGGATGATGTCGTCACACAAGATCGTGCGGTGCAGCATCTTGGTCAGTCGGTGTTGGTGTTGCATGCGTCGGCGTGCCAGTTGGCGAAGCGTCCGGTGCCAGCGCTGCCGCCCGGTGAAATGGCGATCGGCAGTGGGAATTCCGAATCCACATTGACCGTTCCGTCGGTCGATCAGCAGGCTGATTGGTTGAGTGATCGTTCGCGGCAGCTTGACGGGTTCGATCGCGATGCGGGGTCGGACTATGCGATGTTTGGGGCGTCTCCCAGCCGGAATGGTGGATCGGCCGGTCAGATTCCGTTAACGAATTTACGTTGGATGCTGGGCACGACGGCAAGTCCGCGGCAAGAGAGAACGCTGCGGGTCGCGGCAGAGGAACTGGCATCTAGCGGGAAGCTGCCGCCGCCTAGTTGGATGCCAATCCGGGTTGGTGACCATCTTCTGATGCGGACGACCGAGCGGTTGGTCGGGGTCGATTATCGGACGGGAAAGCGGGTGTGGACTTACCCCTGGCAACCTGTCGCCGAGTCTGCCGACGATGACGAATTGGCATTCGACGATTTGACGCAGGAGGATGGTGTCGGCGATCTGTTGGGCCAGCGGGTTTGGAACGATGTTCCATACGGCCAGGTCACCAGCGATGGAACGCGCGCGTTCATGTTGGACAATCTCGGCGAGGTCGAGATGATGTCGTTCAATCCGATGATGAACTTCCGTGGCACTCGCCCAGCCGAGACGAGCACCAACACCTTGGTGGCTTTGGAAATGGCAACCGAAGGCAAGTTGTCGTGGATGTTGGGCGCCGGTGCAGACGATGCGTCGACGCTTTCGGATGCGTTCTTCCTGGGGCCTCCGTTGCCCGTCGATGGTCGGCTGTACGTGATGGTCGAAATTGCGGGGGATATCAATCTTTGTTGTCTGGACCCGGAGACCGGTAACGAAATATGGCGACAACATTTGGTGGCTGTTGAATCGGGCGGCATCGATAACGATCCCATCCGTCGCGTCGGCGGAGCGGTGCCCACCTATCACGAGGGCGTGCTGATCTGTCCTACCGGTGCTGGCGCAACGGTTGCCATTGATCTAGCGGATCGGATGTTGCGATGGGGGGCCATGTACGAACGAAATACAGAGATGTTGCGATCGTTAAGCGGTCGGGGGCGGGGAGTCGAAGCGAGTCAGTTGATGCAGCGTTGGGACAACGGTGCTGCAATCGCCGACGGGATGTCCGTGTTGGTCACGCCAATCGAATCGGATCGCTTGTTCGGTTTCGACCTGCTAACAGGCAAGTCGTTGTTCGCCGAAAAGCCTCGCGTGCAGATGCGGTATTTGGCAGGGATTCGTGATGGACAATTTTATGTCGTCGGCGGGAACGCGGTGCGTGCGTTTTCGTTGGATAGCAGCGGTACCGGCGTATGGACGACTCGCGATCTACTGACCACCGGACAACAGATTTCGGGTCGTGGCGTTTTCGGAAAGGGAACCTATTTGGTGCCGACGACCACGAATCAATTGATTCAAGTTTCTTTGAAAGACGGAAGCATTCTCCAACGCCGCAACACCCGATACCCGTTGGGCAATTTGATTGCGGTCGACGGGGACGTGATCGCGCAGGGGCCGACATCGTTGGCCGTCGCGTTTGGCGAAGCCACGTTGGAACCGATCGTGAACCGCATGCTGAAGAACGATCCCAACGATTTCGAGGCGCTGGTGCGAAAGTCGGAATTGCTGATCCAGCGCGAACAGCGCAGCGAGGCGTTGGAGTACCTAGAGCGGGCTCGTCAGATGGAACCCGATAACGACGAAGTTCATTTGCTTAGCATTTCGGCCATGCTGGGTTTGCTGCGTCAGAACGCGGATGTTGATCCGGCGTTGATCGAAACCTTGGACTCGCTGATCGATCGGCCTGCCCAACGGGTCGAACTGTTATCGCTGCGAATTCGATCTGCACTTGATAAGCAGGATTCGCTGGAAGCCGGAAAACTGTTGATCGACTTTTCGTCGCTGTTGCTTGCCGAGCCGATGTCCGATTCGGTTGCCGATCAGGTGATTGATGACCTGACCCGGCAATGCACGTTGGATAGTTGGTTGGCGGCGCGGGTGGACGAAGTCGCACGGGTTGCATCGGAAGACGACATTCAATCGATCAATGAAATGTTGGCGAGCGTCGCCGGCAAACGCACCAGTAGTTCGACCAGTGATCAAGAACGTTTCTATCGTCATTTCCGGCCATTCGAAGGCGTTAAAACGGTTCGCGATGAACTGGCCCAACGTTATCAGAGTGCAGGTGACTTTCTAAGGCTGGAACGGATGCTGTTGGGGACTCGATTGTTTTCGGCAAGCGATCTTGCCAACTGGCCTTCCGAGGATGCGGTGCTGTTGGCCGAAGCCTACGCGCAGGGTGGATTGGTCGAAGATTCGTTGGCTGTGTTGCGTGCGATCGAAAAACAAGGCGATGCATCGGCGCAGGATGATCAGCCGGCGAAGGTGAATATCTTTGCGGCCAACTGGCCTGAAAAGGTTTCGGTGAATTGGGAATCTCGTCAACTGCGGACTCGCTTTGGGAATCATTCCCAGCGGGTGTCCAAGACCGAAGTGCTTGCCGGCCAGCGTTTCAAAGGTTGGAAATTGATTAGCGACGGGACACTGCCGTTCGCACTGCGCGACCCGAACGGGACGCCGCGGATGATCCCGATCGAAGGCAGCCGCCAGAGTGAAGAGATCGACAAAGAGGCGCAGATCAGTGGCGGCGTGATGTCGGTCTTGTTGCCCAACGGATTGGCGATGATCAATCTGTATGGGCTATTGGGGAATGATACCGAGGCGGTTTTGTGGCAGCGGAATTTGTCGGGTGATGGAAACCCGATCGCCAACCGTCGCGGGGTGCCGACCCCGTTCGGCGAACAAGTGATCCATCGCTATATGAATTCGGCAAGTGCGGCGAAGGTGATTCCCGAATTCAAGATGGGCCCGATCCTGGGCGATCGCGTGCTGATGCTTCAGGGCGGTGACCTAGTGGCGGTCGATTTGATGACCAAGGAAACCCTGTGGCGGAATTCAACCGCACCACGCAGTGGCGTCGTTGTCAGCAACGGTGAATTGGTTGCGGTGGTTTCACCGGTGACTTCCGAGATCGTCTTCTTTGATGTGCTGGATGGACGCAAAGTTGAAACGAAACGTTGGACTCACGGCGAAGTCTGGGAATCCGTTGGCCGGCATGTGTTGGGCTATGACTTGGTCTCTGGCGCAGCCGACGTGGCGGGTCCGTTTCGGTTGGTGCTTGTCGACCCGTTCACCGACCAAGTCAAACAACAAACGGTCACGGGGAAGACTGCGGATGGGGAATCCGCGGGGGCTGCCTATGGCCGAATCGTGGATGGACGTTACCTGGTGATGCTGGAAAGTAGCGGCCAGGCTTTGATTTGGGACTTGGTTGATGGTCGAGAGATCGGGCGTCCCGAATTGCCCGCCTTTGACGATCTGGACGAGGTGTACGCAACGTTGTTGGATGACCAGATGATCATCTTGCCCAAGCGACGCATCGTTCGGCCCAAAGTTCAGATGATCGAACAGCTTCGCACCGGGGATGGTGCGTATCACCAAACCACGCATGGGGTGTTTGCCATTTCGATGAACGATGGCTCGCTTCGCTGGGGAACTGAGTTCGATAAACCGTGGGGATGCACGTTGACGCAAGCACCAGCCACACCCATCCTGATTTTGGCACGTAGCCCGTTTACTCATTCGGTCCAGAGCCGGAGCAAGTACTTGGACGTTATGGGGCTGGATCTTCGTGACGGACGAGAGTGGTTCAAGGAGGAACGACGGCCGATTCACAGTGGCAACAATGAACTGGAAGTTCGTCTGAATGTTCAATCGGTGACCGGCCGCGTGATCGCGGAAATTGGATCCGAGCTGTTGACGTTCCAGTTCGGTGAACCGGTCCAGCCTGCGGTTCAACCCGAGGATCAGCCTCAGCCATAACAGCGTGCCGCCAAGGGGGGGCACGAAGGCTGG
The DNA here is from genome assembly GCF_007741535.1 of Rubripirellula lacrimiformis. Lineage (NCBI taxonomy): Bacteria > Pseudomonadati > Planctomycetota > Planctomycetia > Pirellulales > Pirellulaceae > Rubripirellula > Rubripirellula lacrimiformis. The sequence goes on along the minus strand of NZ_CP036525.1, from coordinate 6,576,358 downwards.
CATCGCATCGCAACCGGTACGCCGGACGCATCGCAAACACACTGGAATCAGGGCGGTTTCAGCGGGTGTGACCTAACGTGTCATGCCTGTGGGCGATCATTCTTTTGTCGCTGATCGGATGATGAAAATCGTCGGCATTGGCGATGCTTCGGACGTCTGTCCGGGGATTCCGAATGATCCGCCCTCACGGAGGAGAAATCCAGTGGCAAAGTTCTATGTGCAATGTGGTCCCGTCCAGGGAATCCTGATCGCCGACACTCCACGGCAAGCTGCATTGGCGGCGATCGACAAGTCACTGCAGCAGCATTTGTGGATCTACGATGACGAGGGGTTGGACCAACAGGATTGCCGAAACCATTTGATGATCGAGGCTCTGTTGCATCTGGATCCCATCATTCAGATCAGTGAAAAGGGATTTGATCGAAGCGACGCGTTGCAGATCGGGACGCCCGAGGCGATCGACGCATGGCACCGATTGATGGTGGGGATGAATCAATTGTTCATCGCGGCCGGTCTAGCCCCCCGATCAATGGCCGCCGTCGCCGGGGCCCCCGCGCCAACCCAACCGCCCCGCCGAAAATCGCCTCGGTGAGAGGAGTGAGAAATGTAGGCCGGATGAAGGAGCGCAGCGACGCCCATCCGGCAATCACGCATTCCCGTGCCACGAAACGATTGGAACGTGGGTGATGAAACGTTCGGGGCGTTGTTTCTATGCGCACCAACGTTGAATGAACGCGGTGCGGCGGCCGAAACTCTTGGCGAGTTGCGCTACGAGTTTGGCCACGAGAAGTGACGACGAGAAGTGACGACGTAGGCCGGATGAAGGAGCGGAGCGACGCCCATCCGGCAATTTTGTCCATCCGTTACGTCGATGGGATGCCGGAGCGGCGCTTCGCTTGGTCCGGCCTACATTTGGCGACAAAATGCGGTGTGCGTACGGATTTCGTAACGCAGCGACGCTGATCCGGCAATCATGCATTCCCGTGCTGCGAAACGGATGGGACGTGGGGAATGAAGCGTTTGGGGTGTCGTCCTTATGCGCACCAACGTTGAATGAACGCGGTGCGGTGGCCGAAACTCTTGGCGAGTTGCGCTACGAGTTTGGCGACGCGAGTTTGTGCCACGCGAGTTTGTGCCACGCGTATGTCGACGCGTAGGTTGAAATTGCGATTCTGAGCGCGCACGAAAAAACCCGCTTTGGCTGGCGACGTGCCAAAGCGGGTCTTTCGCTGATATGTTGGTGATGAAGCTCGCCCGAGGGCGGTGTTTTCTGTTGAGTCAGTTGGAGTGTCATTTTCACAGATTCGATGATCTCGGTCACCCGAGAACACCATGTTCTAAGAATCCTTAGAAAGGAGGTGATCCAGCCGCAGGTTCCCCTACGGCTACCTTGTTACGACTTAGTCCCAATTGTCGAACTGACCTTCGGCGCCTGCCTCCCGTGAGGGTTAGCTTAACGACTTCGGGCCCTTCCAACTTTCGTGGCTTGACGGGCGGTGTGTACAAGGCTCAGGAACACATTCACCGTAGTATGCTGACCTACGATTACTAGCGATTCCGGCTTCATGCAGGCGAGTTGCAGCCTGCAATCCGAACTGAGGTACGGTTTCTAGGATTTGCTCCACCTCGCGGCTTAGCGTCCGTTTGTCCGTACCATTGTAGGACGTGTGCAGCCCTAGACATAAAGGCCATGAGGACTTGACGTCATCCCCACCTTCCTCCGGTTTGACACCGGCAGTCTCTTTAGAGTCCCCGGCATTACCCGCTGGCAACTAAAGATAAGGGTTTCGCTCGTTAAGGGACTTAACCCGACATCTCACGACACGAGCTGACGACAGCCATGCAGCACCTGTGCAAGAGCTCCCCGAAGGGCACTCTCTACTTTCATAGAGGTTCTCAAGCATGTCAAATCTAGGATAAGGTTCTTCGCGTAGCCTCGAATTAAGCCACATCCTCCACCGCTTGTGTGAGCCCCCGTCAATTCCTTTGAGTTTCAGCCTTGCGACCATACTCCCCAGGCGGAATACTTAACGCTTTCGCTACGGCCGAGAGGATGTGAAAGTCCCCTCAACCCAGTATTCATCGTTTACGGCTAGGACTACCGGGGTATCTAATCCCGTTCGCTACCCTAGCTTTCGTGCCTCAGCGTCAGAAAAGATCCAGTGATGCGCTTTCGCCACCGGTGTTCCCTATGATATCAACGCATTTCACCGCTCCACCATAAGTTCCCATCACCCCTATCTTCCTCGAGCTTGGGGGTTTGAAACGCAATTCCACGGTTGAGCCGTGGGCTTTCACATCTCACCTACCAAGCCGCCTACGCACGCTTTAAGCCCAGTGATACCGAATAACGTTTGGACGGTTCGTCTTACCGCGGCTGCTGGCACGAACTTAGCCCGTCCTTCCTCTGAAGATCGGTCAACCATGAGAGAGTGCCCTCATGGATTTCCTCCCAACTGACAGCGGTTTACAACCCGAGGGCCTTCATCCCGCACGCGGCATCGCTCGGTCAGACTTTCGTCCATTGCCGAAGATTCTCGACTGCAGCCATCCGTAGATGTCTGGGCAGTGTCTCAGTCCCAGTGAGCCGGGCCATGCTCTCACACCCGGTAACCATCGCAGCCTTGGTGGGCCATTACCCCGCCAACAAGCTAATAGTACGCGGTCCGATCTCAGAGCGGAATCACACCATTTGATCCGTAGATATTATCCGGTATTACTAGCAGTTTCCCGCTACTATCCCAGTCTCCGAGGTACATAACCACGCGTTACTCTCCCTTTCGCCACTGTCCCTTCGCTTAGCAAGCTAATTGAAGTTCTCGTGCGACTTGCATGCCTAATCCATGCCGCCAACGTTCATTCTGAGCCAGGATCAAACCCTTCAATTTTGTATTGATTCACCAGTGCGACCGAAGTCACACCGGGAGAAAGCAAAGTTAAAACCGATAAGCTGATCTGGTCTGGAGCCTCGGTAAAGACTCCAGCGATTCGCCATTTTTTCGCTTCATCTGTGGCGGGCAAGCCCGCCGCAGAATCACGAGAAATGACCTCGCAAATCTGAACTCAACAGAAGTTTCATCACCAAATTGTCAAAGATCAATTAGTCGCTGAGTGGCGTGATTGGCACCCTTCGGTGCCGGCCAGTGTCGTTGACTGTTCCCTTAGTATCGGGAAGTGTTTCGTTTTCGTCAACCGGTCTTAGGGTCGAAAGTTAAAAAACTTTTGAGCCGCTTCAGGCGGTTGACGCTGACGTGGATCGGCCGCGTTCGCTAGGCGAAGTTGGCTGACCGGTGTCAGCGAGGCGGAAAGATATCGGGACTCATCTTGGATCGCAAGTGGCAACGAAGCTTTTCTGGCGAATTTTCTGAGAAGACGCTTTTGAGCGTCCCGATATGCTTCCTGTGAGCACTGTTCATCGTCGTCTGCGGTCGCTCTCTACATGCTATTCGGCGGGTTTTAGCGATATTTCTGGAATCAGCGGCTCGTTATCGCAAACCAGAGGCCGATTCGATCGCGGGATAAAGTTGTTGCCAAAGAACGGCTAGCAAAGCGGAATCGATGCCCAGCAGCCCAAAAGTTGCCTCCGACGGCGGCAGCAACACGGCGGATTTGGTCGATGACCAGCCGCTTCGGTTGCACAAAAAGTTTGCGATGGCCACGCAAGCGACCGTTTGGCCGTCGGGTTGGCCCAAAATTCGGTCCGGTTCGTGGTGATAGCGGGCAGCTGTTTGGACGGCGTCGGGCATTCCCCATTGCCGTAGGATGATCTGGCCCAATTGAGTGTGATCCCAACCGAGGATTTCCTGCTCGACTTCGTGCAGGGGAGAGAGGTGGTCGGTTTGGCTGATGGTTTCTGCGAATGCGACGGGATCCAGCTTTTCGCTGGCCAGCATTCCAATGTCGTGCAGCGTCCCGGCGACCATCACCAGGCCGGGATCGGTTAGCGCACAGGTGCGGGCGATCAGGTTCGCCACGGATCCGACCGCGATGGAGTGTGCCCACAACCGATCGCGGCTGTAATTGTCGATGCGTTTTTCGGGCAGCATCATACCGCGGACCCAGCAGAGGAATGCCAGCCGCGATAAATCGCAGGGTTCCATCACTCGAGCGGCATCGTCCAACGTTTGGTAGGGCCGCGACAGGTTGTACATCGGTGTGTTGCACCAAACCAAAAGTCGCTGGGAAAGCACCGGTTCGCTGCGAAGCCAGCAGGCGAGCGTTTCCTTGTCACGGCCGTCGAAGTCGCCCGATGCAATCAATCGACGGGCACCGTCGGGAAGTGCAAGTTCCCACTTGGCCTGTTCGGCGCGGATACCGAATCGAACGGGCATGGAAGGGGATGATGAAGACATGGATCAGGATGATTCGATGGAATGTGCTGTCTAGTTTGATCCTACGTCACGCAATCCAATCCGGCGTCAGCACGGCATCGGCAGCTTGGTGGTTCCCGAAGAACAGATTTCGGAATGGGGGATCTTTGACGGTTATGCCGGGCCAGGCACACACGTGAATCGTCCGATCGTCGGCATTTTGCGGGATGATTTTGTGGAATGGAGCGGTCATTCGGGACGATGAAGCATGAGCCGTGTGACAGTATCGGCACGAATTGTCATTGCCGGCGGCGGTGTCATTGCCGGTGGCGGCGGGCGAGTCTTGACGCGATATCCAAAACGATCGTGTCGTCGACGCCTGGACGCTAGCCATCCTCTGAGCGGTGGGTCGGTCCCTTGAAATTGGGCTGGTCCCGTCGAAGGCAGGGGGGGACAGCGATCATTGGCATCGTTTCGCGGGTCGCACGCTCGCATTCGGCAGCGTCCATTGCCCGTTCATTTGTCTGGTTGGGATTTCAGAGGCTCCTATGAGCAGTGACGTTGACAGTAAGCTCGATTCGTTGATCTCTCGAATTCAGTCGCTTAGCGGCGGTTCGGATGCGTCACGTCCGCCGATCGTGCCCGAGAAGGCGGCGGATTCACCGGTTCAGGGCGGCGGCAGTGCGGCGCAAGCACCCATGCGTGCCGGCGGCCAAACGGTAGGCGCCCCAGTGTCCACGGCGCCAACGTCCACTCGCCCAACATCGGCAAAACCGTCGACCGCGGGCCAAGCATCAGCGGCCCGGCCTGCGGTAGCGGTCCAGGCGGCGGGCTTCAAACCGTCCCGCGACGAACCTTGGCGGCCTTCGGAGTCGCTGGATCTAGAGGCGGCGGGAGTCAACGAAACTCTGCTCGAAGCGATCGTCTATCGATACATCCGCAACGTTGGCGAGACTTCGGGGCGGCGAATCGCCGACCAGGTGAAGTTGCCATTCGGGTTGATCGAGCCGATGTTGGCACGGCTGAAATCCGAACAAAACGTCGCCTACAAAAGCGCGACGACCACGAACGATTACGTGTACATCTTGACGGAAAGCGGCCGCGCGATCGCTCGCAGCCATATGCAAGACTGTACCTATTACGGGTCCTGCCCGGTTCCGTTGAAGGACTACATCGCAAGCGTCAAGCGGCAAACGATCGAAGGTCAGTATCCCAAGAAACGGGACTTGATGAAGGCTTTTAGCGATCTGCTGATCAATCCCAAGATGTTGAACAAGCTGGGCCCGGCGGTCGCCAGTGGTCGCGGTATGTTCCTGTTTGGGTTTCCCGGCAATGGCAAAACGTCGATCGCCGAACGGGTGACCGGTGCGTTTGGGAAATACGTTTGGATTCCACGCGCGATCGATATCGATGGCGATGTGCTGCGCGTGTTTGACCCGATGTGCCACGAATTGGCGATGCCCGAAGAATCGGGAGGCCTGTTGGACGTGGGCGGGTACGACAAGCGTTGGGTGCGGATTCTGCGCCCAACGATCATCGCCGGTGGTGAACTGACGATGGACATGTTGGAGGTCCAGAACAATTCGGAAAGCAACATCAGCGAGTCGCCGCTGCAGCTGAAAAGCAATTGCGGCACCTTGGTGATCGATGACTTTGGACGTCAACGCATGCGGGTCGACGAATTGCTGAACCGTTGGATCGTGCCGCTAGAGAAACGGTACGACTTTTTGAACATGGCTTCGGGCAAAAAGATCCAAGTGCCCTTTGACCAGTTGGTGGTCTTTAGCACCAACCTAGAACCCAAAGACCTGGTCGATGACGCGTTTCTGCGGCGGATTCCCTACAAGATCGAAGCCGAAAATCCACCGGAAGCGGATTTTCGTAAGCTGTTCGAAATCATGTGCAAGGTCGTCAAGATCCCGTACCAGCAGGACCCGATCGACTATCTGATCGCAAAGCACTACCAGGCGGTCGATCGACCGATGCGGATGTGTCAGCCACGCGACCTGTTGCTGCAGGTCAAGAACTATTGCCTGTACAACGACCTGCCGGTGGAACTGAAACGCGAGTACATGGATTTCGCGTGCGACAATTACTTCTCGGTCATGTAGCGTGGCGTGAGGGCGAGGGCGAGGACGCTGCGATCTTTTCTTGCTAGGTTGCGTCCAATGTGGAATGTAGGAAGAGTTCGAGTTCGAGTTTAAGTTCGAGTTTAAGTTGCGCTAACGCCGTTGTTGTTCAAAAACTCGAACTCGAACTCGAACTCGAACTCGAACTCGAACTCGAACTCGAACTCGAACTCGAACTCGAACTCGAACTCGAACTTTCTTGCGTTCTTTCTTCCTTCCTGCCCCCCCCCCCCAAAAAAAAGGGGGGCAGCGAGATTACGTGCATCGGAACGGTCGACTACCGTTCGCAGTCCGCCCCAGCGGGCCTCGATCAAGGGCTGCGTAGCAGCACGCCGACGGCCTCCAGGTACTTGGCGACGACTTCGACGTCGATCTTTTCCCACTTGTTGGACTTGTGGCGAAGGATGGCCAGTTTCATCATCTCGATCGCGTCCGAGAGATCTTCAGGCAACTCTGGAAGTCCGGCAAACGGTTGCACGGGCGTCGGCGTCTCTTCGACGTTTTCGGGGGCGATTCCCAGTCCGCCTGGGTCGGGAAGGTCGCTAGGCCCGGCCAAGGATTGCAGTTCTTCCTCGTCACCGAAGTCCGCATTTTCGTACGATTTGCCCACGGCGGTCCCGGGGTCGTCGTCATAATTCTTGGTGCCCGCGTCGCCTTCGGCCAGCGGTTCGACGCCTTCGTCGGTTTCGACTTCGACAATCTGGCTGGACGTTGGTCGTTGGGAATCGACGGCTCCGTGTGCCTGCCAGCGTTGTTCACGCATTCCAGCGACACTCCAACCGGATTCGACGGCGCCTTGCAGCCACAGCGGTGCATCTTCCCAATCCAGTGCGGCCAGGAAGTGGCTCCAGTAGAGTCCAGCGTAGGCGGCGTAGTTATCGGCGAAACGGTCGTGCACGCGGCGGAGACGACCGACGTGGGGTGCGGTGACACCGCCGACGCGGCGAGCCCAGGCTTCGTCGGAGTATTGGTCGGCGCCGACACCGGATTCGATCAAGGCGGCTCGCCAATCGCTGATGATGCGGCCCTTTTCCCAGTTGGTGGTGCTGATCAGTTCGTTCCAACGACCGACGAACGGGGTCGCAAGTTCGGCCAGTTGTTCGTCGTTTTGTTCGGGCGACGACACATTGGCGGCAACCTCGGACGCGACTTCGGCGACATCGTCGGCGATTCCATCTTCGATCGACGTGGTGGTTTCTGCGACGGGTTCGATTTCGGATGCGTCGGCAGCATCGGATTCGACCGATTCCGCTTCGGCAGTTTCGACTTCGGCCGATGGGGGGGCGGTGTCGGCAACCGCAGTGGCTTCGAGACTGGAATCGGCGACTTCGTCGGTGACGTCTTCGTATTCGCCGCTATCGCTAGCCGATGCGGCATCCGTTTCAAAAGCCTGGCGTGCTTCTTGGACTTCCGGATCCACAGGAGCGGTTACTTCCAGGTCGGCCAGCGGCTGTGGCACGCTGTCGTCACTCGATCCGGTGTCGGACATTTGGTCGGCGGTTTCCGTCGCCAATGCGGCGTCATCGGTCGGTGATAGGTTGGCGTCGTCGGGTGTCATGTGCATCCATCGCGGAGAAAAAGAATCTTCAAACGAGTGTCGCACTACGCTAGCGGGCGACAGGCTGGTTCGTGAAGTCTTGATGACGTCGGATCACGAATGAAAGCGAAATCAAGGGTCGATCGAATCAGGTGAGGAAGATGTGCGGTGTGGAAAAGATGTCGGGTCAGGGGCAAAGTGGTACCGCGAATCAAATCTAGGTCCGAATTCGATGTCGGACCCGAAGAAACGCCCCCTATTTCCAAGTCGCCTGGGGCAGGTTCGAAACGGCAGCCGAAGTCCACAAACTTTGCACGCGAATCGCAGATCCGGCTGACCGAAACGCGACATCCCCTGGGGGCCGCTTCCCATCCAAATTCCAATGCCTCTTCCAAGCACCCGCCCCCGTGCTTTCGGCTAACTGGGGCGATTGCCCAGGCGGCTAGCGGGGGGCGTCGTTCCTTTCCACCTGCTCTGTTCTGCTGGAACGGGCTCCGCCCCCGTTTTGAATTGACTTCGTCACACCGGTCACTTGGTGGCGGTGTAGGCGTATCGATTTTGCACGTCGGGATCCATCAAACCGATGTCGTTCCACGGACCGATCAGATCGCGAACGATCGATTCGAATCTCGTTTCCTGGCGATTTCGGATCGCCTGGCAAGCCTTGTCGGCGACCACCAAGAACGCGTCGTCATCGGCGCTCCACATCGCGGCCGGGATGGGGCGACCGGTGGACAGTGGTGCGGATGGTTGCCCCACCTGCAACCGTTCTTCACAGGCGATGGCGCCAGCAAAGTACAGCATGCAGGCAGCGGCAAACCGCGGGAAGTCGTCCATCACGTCATAGGCCGTGCTGACCAATTGATCCAACAGTCGGACCTCGCGATGAAAGTTGTGGGCGTAGTCCGCGATCATCGCATCACGGGTGTTCGATTCAGCCGTGGTCAGGATTTCGGCGATCCGCTGGACGCCGGAAAGCCCATGGGCGATGCCGGTGCTGTGCAAAGGGTCCAGCGTCAACGCGGCCGTCGGCAACATCAATGCACGTGGTCCACCGATTGGATCCACGTAACGTTGCAATCGTCCGGTTGTTCGCCAACCACCATCAGGGGCAACCCGATTGGCATCGGCAAGAGCCGCATCGATCGATGGGAATCCGGACCAATCCAGCGGTCGGTCTAGCGGCGCGGTGTAACCGACACTGGTGATGGGCGGCTTCGTTGGGGCTGCCGCAAATCGCAGCATCCACATCCAACCGTGTCCCAACAGATGGTGCTGGGCCGAGTCATCGCAATCAAACGGCAAGTCGCCGCCGGCAATGCCTGCGCGGCGCAGTGATGCCGACCAGCTTTGGACGCCCGTGAAATGAGCAAAGGTGCAGTGGGTTCGCGTGGCTAATGATTCCGTGCGATCAGCGACCGTTCGCATCCCCGCCATCACCGCCGCATGCCCTGATGCATCGATTACCCACTGGGCATCCAAGTGTTTTGTGGGGCCTGACCCCATGGTCAGCCTCCACCGCGTGCCAGCGGATTCCATCGCAACCAACTTCGCCGGTGCCAGCAACGTGGCGCCGGAATCGACCGCTTGGTCGCACAGATACGCATCCAGGTTGGGTCGGTACCACTGTGTGTCGGCCACGTCATCACGGGGACTGGCTGCGGCCAACAGGCTGCGCTGTCCCAATGCCGATTCGCAAAAGGATTGACCGCGCTGGTGCGAAAAATAACTGAAGCCGCGTTTGCGTCCCACCGGCAAATCGGTGTGGTGACGCTGCCAACCGCCCCAGGTCGACAACGAAACCAGGTCGTCCAGCCCGTAACGCAATCCCAGTCGCCGCAGCATGATGTCGGCAATCGGGGTCGACGATTCGCCGATCGCAAATCGTGGGTGGGACTGCGAATCAATGATCGCCACTCGCATACCCAGCGAAGTCAAAACGCGAGCCAAGATGGTGCCAGAGTAGCCCGAGCCGATCACGGCAACGTCGTACTGTTTCATCGGTCCAACGTCCGGGGGGATGGGGGCAGCTGAATCTTCTCTGGCCGGCCGGTGTTCTGCTGAGTCAGGTTCATTTGCTGCATCGCGGTGACCGCGGCATCCGATGCATCCAGATCCCACAGGTCCATTGTCACACAGGATTTGCCATCGGCGTCATCGATCGAGGCGGACAAGACGCCGGCCAATTGGTCGGTGGTGAACGGTGGCAAGCGATCCGCCTGTCCATTCCAGCCATGACCGGATCGGGCCGGAATCAGGCTGACGTGCCTGGCTCCGCAGCGGATTGCGTGACGTACCGAAAGCCGCGTCCAACGGATTGCTTCGGTTGCCGAGATGCCGGGGACTCCCAAGATCAAGAAGACTCGCAGCCCCACATTCTGGTCGTCCAGCCATGCGGCGTACGAATCAAAATCATCACGCGACATCTGTTTGCCCAGTCGATTTAACCATCGTGGTTGCACGGTTTCCAGTCCCACCGCGACCTCCAACGGTGCATCAATTCGATCGCGGAACGTTCGCAAACGTTCTTTACCAAACCGTGGGTGGTTTTCGACAATCACACGATCAAACGGTGTCAGCCGGTCGGCGATCGATGGATATTCTGCGACGGGGATACTGCGAGGATCAAAAAAGTTGCCGCTGTTGTACAGCTTGATCCAGTTGCTCTGTTCGGCAGGGGGGCTGGCGATCGGGTGGGCGTGGATGGCATCCGTGATTTGACGCGTGATCGCGCCGTCCGGGGTTGGTCGATCCAGGGTGTTTTGCCAAAGATCGCACATCGCGCACCCGATCGGGCACTCGGACGCCGTCAGGAACACGGTCAACACGTTGGCAAGACTGCCGTGTCCATCGGGTTCCGGTTCCGTCAGGACTAGATAGGGGCGGTCGGGCGACAGCGATGGATTGCGACCGATCAAGACCGCTTCCCCGCCCGCAGGGTTTGTTTCAGGTACTTGCCCGTCGCGTTCCCTTTCGCCTTGGCGACTGTTTCCGGAGTTCCGGCGGCAAGGATTTGGCCACCGCCGACCCCGCCTTCGGGGCCCAGGTCGATGATCCAGTCACAGGCTGCCAGCAGATCGAAATTGTGTTCGATCACCAACACCGTGTTGCCCGCATCGACCAATCGTTGCAGCACGCCCACCAAACGTTCGACATCGGCAAAGTGCAAACCGGTGGTCGGTTCGTCCAGTAGGTAGAGAGTTTGGCCGGTCGACGCGCGAGCCAGTTCGGTGCCCAATTTGATTCGCTGTGCTTCGCCGCCGCTGAGCGTCGTGCTGGCTTGTCCAAGGTGCACATAGCCCAGGCCAACATCCTGCAGCGAGCTCAGCAGTCGGTGGATTTTGGGCACGTTTTCGAAGAATTCGGTGGCTCCATCGACGGACATCTCCAGCACCTCGGCCACATTGGTTCCCTTGAACCGCACCTGCATCGTTTGCCGATTGAAACGTTTTCCGCCACATCGGGTGCAAGTGACAAACAGGTCGCTAAGGAAGTTCATCGAAATCCGTTCGACGCCGTGTCCTTTGCACAATTCGCACTGGCCGTCCTTCGAATTGAAACTGAATCGGCTGGCCGTGAACCCGCGTGTTTTGGCTTCGCGAGTCTTGGCAAACACCTTGCGGATTTCGTCCAGAACACCGGCATAGGTTGCCGGACAACTGCGCGGGCTGCGACCGATGGGGGCTTGGTCAATCGGGACCAGTTTGTCGATGCGGGTGGCACCACGCAGACTCTTGTGCGGACCGGGCCGTGCGCCGACCAGGCCCCGTTTCTTGGCCAGTGCGGGGTACAGGGTGTCATTGACCAGCGAGCTTTTCCCGCTTCCGGAAACACCGCTGATCCCGACCAGGCACCCGAGCGGGAATTCGGCGGTGACGTTTTTTAGGTTGTGCGTCGTCACATCTGTGATCGTTAACCACTGCTTGGGTTCGCGTCGCTGGTCGGGGATGGGGACGCTGCGAACGCCGCTGAGGTATTGTCCGGTCAAACTATCCGGATCGTCGGCGACCTCGCTGGGTTGCCCCTGGCTGATGATTCGTCCGCCATGTTTTCCTGCACCCGGGCCGATGTCGACCAGAAAATCAGCGTGCCGCATGGTGGCTTCGTCATGTTCGACGATCACGACGGTGTTGCCTTGGACCTGCAGTTGGCGGATGCAACCGATCAACCGGTCGTGGTCGCCCGGGTGCAGCCCGATCGATGGTTCGTCCAGCACATAGCAGACGCCGACCAGTCCGCTGCCGATGCTGGTGGCCAGACGCACCCGTTGCAGTTCGCCGCCGCTAAGCGAATCGGCTGGTCGATCCAGCGTCAGATAGGGCACCCCCACCTTCATCAAAAACTCTAGCCGCCGGGTGACTTCGCGAACGATCGGTTCGGCCACTTGCGTGTGCAGGGCCGATGTGTGGGACGTCACTTGACGCATCCATTCGATGGCACCGGACAGCGGTTGGGCTGTTAGCTGGTCGATCGACATGCCTGCGATCGTGACTCGGCGAGCCTCTGGGCGCAGTCGCGCACCGTCACATGCCGGGCAAACCGTTTTGGCGTCTCCGTCCCCCACGTGACCGAGTCCATCGCAGGTTGGGCAGGCGCCGTAGGGGCTGTTGAAACTGAACGTCCGCGGTTCTAACTCTTCAAAACTGGCTCCGCATTGGACGCACGCCATCGCCGTGCTGTAGATCGTCTCGGTCCATGCCCCGTCCTTGGAATCGGATGGGGCTTTGGAATCATCGGGCCGCTGAATCGATGTCGACATCAGGCCATCGCCCAGTCGCAACGCCAGATCGACCGATTCGTGCAATCGCGATTCGATGCCTTCGCGAATCGCCAGGCGGTCGATCACAGCCTCGATCGTATGGTTTTTCTTGGCCGCTAGCGGAGGCACGTCTTCTAGCAGATACAATTCCCCGTCCACACGAACCCGGATCAGGCCGGATTTCTGGATCGTTTCGAAGACTTCGCGATGGACGCCGCGGCGACCTCGGATCATCGGTGCCATCAACACCAATTTGGTCTTCGATGGCAAAGCCAGCAGTGATTGGCGAATCGCGTCTGCCGATTGCTGGGCGATGGAACTGCCGCATTGGCTGCAGTGGGGTGTTCCGACGCGGGCGAACAGCAGCCGCAGATAGTCGTAGATCTCGGTGATGGTCGCAACGGTGCTGCGGGCGCCCGAATTGCCCTGTTTCTGGTCAATCGCCAAGGTCGGTGCCAGCCCATCGATCGTATCGACATCGGGGCGCGGGATTTGGTCCAGGAACTGACGTGCGTAGGCGGACAAACTGTCGATGTACTGGCGTTGCCCTTCGGCATACAGGGTATCGAAGGCCAGCGAGCTTTTTCCGCTGCCCGAGACACCGGTGATGACGGTCACCGCGTCGCGTGGGATGTCGATGTCGACGCTTTGCAGATTATGGACACGGGCACCACGAATCCGAATGAAAGCGGAATGGGCGTCAGCCGGTCGTTTCAAAACGGACGATTTCGCAGCGGGCGGTTTCAAAGCGGACACACGGCAACCGATTCGGGGGGGTAGGGATTTCTGGCTAGATTTTCTGGTGCGAAAGATTCTGCGTTGTATGTTTTCTCATTGGCGTCCTCGCCTCGTCGTTTCCACACCGCTTTGATTCACCGCAAGCTGGCCTTCGTGTCAGCACTGCTGTGCCGATGTTTCGGCGCGGTGCATTCCGTGTCGCCGTTCTTGGAGGCCAGTGGTACGATGATAGGAGACCCGGCAACGTGCCCCCCCAGTCATTCACCCGTAAGATTACAGCAAGAGGCCAACGTTGGAACGGGCGGAAACCCCACCGATGATCGACCTGCGACGGTTCGCCGATCGCGAGCACCTGTTGCTGGCGTCCTATGCGATGCACAGTCGCGACAGTCGGGGACGGATCTATGACGAACCGGAACACGCCTACCGAGGCCCGTTTGCCCGCGACCGCGACCGGATCCTGCATAGCAGTGCGTTTCGCCGGCTGAGCGGGAAAATGCAGGTGTTCACGGGCGAAATGGGGATCTATCACCGAACTCGCCTGACCCACACTTTCGAAGTCGCATCGGTTGCGCGCACGATCGCCCGGGTGCTGCGACTGAACGAGGATCTGACCGAAGCCCTGGCGCTGATGCACGACGTCGGCCACCCACCCTATGGCCACTGTGGTGAAGACGTCTTGGCCGAAGCGATGCATGCGGTGGGCGGGTTTTCGCACAACGGATTCGCATTGGTCATCGTGACCGAATTGGAACAGCGTTACAGCCGGTTCTTGGGCTTGAATCTGTCGGCCGAAACATTGGCCGGGCAAGACACTCGAGCTCACAAAGCCGAAGCCGCCGTCGGGCGTTCGCCGATCCTAGAAGTCCAAATCGTCGACCTTGCCGATTCCATCGCCTATGACGCGCACGATGTGGACGATGCGTTGCAGATGGGATTGCTTTCGATCGACGAACTATCCGAATTGGCCGTCGTGCGTCGATCGTTGGAATCGATTCGCGTCAAACACGGGATGTTGCCGACAACCCAACTTCGGCAGTTGTTGGTGCACGAATTGATCGATCTGCAGGTCAGCGACCTATTGCAGATGGCCGTGGAACAACTGCGACCCTACGACGGGTACCGGGCCGGTGAATTGTGCGAGGCCGGTGTGCGGATCAATCACAGCGATTCCCTCGGACGCGAACGCAGCGAATTAGAAGCGTTTTTGTTCGATGCCGTTTATCGCCACAAACGGCTGATACCGGTTCGCGATGCGGCGGCCGATCGGCTGCGGACGTTGTTCGATATCCTGTCGGCCAAGCCCGACCGTTTGCCACTGCGATTTCGTGTGCGAGCGGAAAAAATGCCGGTGCAAAAGGTCGTGGGCGAATACTTGGCCGGCATGACCGACGCGTTCTGCGATGCCCAGCACCGCTACGCGACCGAGCACAACGCCGGTCCGCTGGCGGATTGGTAGCGCTGGCTGGTTCTGGGTGCCAATCGTTGGGCTACTTCGATTTCGCTCGCAGACGCTGGATGTCGCCTTCGACGGATTCGCGTTGCTTGGCCAGATCGGCCAGGCTGTCGCGTTCGCCCTGGACCACTTCGGCAGGGGCTCGGGATACGAAGCTTTCGTTGTTCAGCTTCTGTTGCTTGCCCGTGATCTGTTTGACCAGTTGGCCGTGCAGCTTTTCCAATCGAGCCAGTTCGGCTTCGATGTCGATGAACTTTTCCAGGTCCACGTGGACATCGATATCGATCGATGGGATGGAAAGCGGTCCATCGGTTTCGAAAGGTTTGGCGTCGGGGCCTAGCGAGATCACTTCCGCTCCGGCCAATCCTTCCAGGTAGGCCCGCATCGGTTCCAGCAGTTCGGTCGACGACTGGCTGCATCGAATCGCAACCGGCAACGTTTCGCGCGGAGCGATGTTCTGGCTGGCTCGGATCTTTCGGATCGCGCCGACGACTTCTTGGAATTCGGCGAACTGTCGTTCGATCCCTTCGTCATGATGGCTAGCGATGGCAACGGGCCAATCCGCCGTCATGACAAATCGGTTCGCTTGCGCGGGTTCTAGACCTCGCTGCGGAGCCAATTCGTTCAGGTACCCCCAAATCGATTCGGTCACGAAGGGCATCGTCGGGTGCAGCAGCCTTAGCAGCGTGTCCAGCCCGTGAGCCATCACCGACTGAGTCAACGCACGCTGGCTTTCGTCGGCCAAACGCGGTTTGGCGATTTCCACATAGAAGCTACAGAATTCATCCCAGGCAAAGTCGTACAGCAATCGCGACACTTCGGCGAACCGGTAGTGTTCGATGCCTTCGGTCACTTGTGTGGTGACCGATGACAGCCGGCTTAGCAGCCATTTGTCTTCCAGCGGCAACGCGTCGACGTCGATCGATTGCGGCTGGTACCCGTCCATGTTCATCATCACGAAACGAGCCGCGTTCCAAAGCTTGTTGACGAAGTTACGAGCCGTTTCGAATCGCTCGCTAACCACGGCCGCTTTGGGAAGCGATTTGTCGGCTTCGGTTTCTGCCCACTGAGTCGAAAATTCGGCTTTGCATTCAGGGCAAGCCATCTTGGGAAGCGACCGGTTCTTCTTCGTTTGGTCGATCAGCTTTTCGCAGGCGGGACATTCGTACTGGACCGGCATGCGGACGTCTTGCGTGTCGGTGGCCAAGCGGGCCAAGCCGAAACGCAGTGCATCGGGACCGAACTTGTCGATCACATCGTTCGGGTCGACGCCGTTGCCCTTGCTCTTGGACATCGTTTCGCCCAATCCGTCCAGGATCTTGGGGTGAATGAACACTTCGCGGAAGGGAACCACGCCCAGGTTGTTGCGGCTCATCAACACCATTCGGGCAACCCACAATGTGATGATGTCGCGCGATGTGATCAACGTGCTGGTCGGATAAAAGTATTCCAGTTCCGCAGTCTTTTCGGGCCACCCCAGCGTGCTGTGTGGCCACAGGGCTGACGAGAACCACGTGTCCAGAACGTCCGGGTCGCGTTCCAGGCCGAGGGCTTCGATCGCCGATTCACGCGGATCGCCTTCGGTTTTCAAGCATACGAACACACCGCGGGTATCGTCGTCGGCGGTATCCACTTGGCAACGCGCCGTATCGGTGTCGGAACCAATCGCCGCATTGATCTTTTCGACCAACTGGTCGGCTTCGTCGGTCGTCAGTCCCGTCTTGGACCAGATCGGGATTTGATGTCCCCACCACAATTGTCGGCTGACCGGCCAATCACGTTTTTCGCCCAACCAGTCCAAGTAACCCTTGCGGTAACGAGTCGGGAAGATTTTGACTTCTTCGTCGCGTACCGCCGACATCGCCGACTCGGCAAGTTCGTCCATCCGCACGAACCATTGGTCGGCCAAATAGGGTTCGATCGGTGTCTTGCTGCGGTCGCTGTGCGGCAGTTCGATTTCGCGGTCTTCGATATCACCAAGCAGTTCTAGTTCTTCGAGAGCCGCAACGACGGCTTTGCGTGCTTTGGGAATCGTCAGCCCTTCGAACGTGCCGGCATCGGCATTCAGTGTTCCGTCGGGGTTCAGCAGGTTGATCATGGGCAGACCGACGCGCAGACCGACTTCGTAGTCGTTCGGGTCGTGGGCCGGGGTGATCTTCACACAACCGGATCCCAGTTCGGGTTTGGCCCACACGTCGGCGATCAGCGGGATCGGTCGATCGGCAAGTGGCAATTGCAGCATCCGGCCATCGTTGGCCATGTCACGCAATTGGATCAGCCCGGGCAGCATCGTGTCGCGGCGTTTGGCCAACGCATCGATTTGCTTTTGTACCAGCGGTTTTTCTTTCTCCGATGCTTCGGCTAGTTTGGCCTGCAGTTCAGCGGCCACTTTGTCGAACGCTTTTTCGGGGTCCGGGTGCACCGCGACGGCGGTATCGCCCAACATCGTTTCGGGCCGCGTCGTCGCAATCTCCACTCGCGTGGGTTCGCCCGGTTTGGGATCGATGACCGGATACGAAAAGTGCCAGAAGTGGCCTTTCTGGGTGACGTTTTCGACTTCGTCGTTGGATACGGCTGTTTGCAAAAACGTGTCCCAATTGACCAACCGCTTGCCGCGGTAGATCAAGGCTTTGCCAAACAGGTCAAAAAACGTCGCTCGCACAGCGGCGGCACATTGTTCGTCCAGTGTGAAGCGAACTCGTTGCCAGTCACAGCTGCATCCCATTCGCTTCAGCTGTTCAACGATGCGTTTTTCATATTGGTCTTTCCAGTCCCAAATGCGCTTGACCAATTCTTCGCGGCCCAGGTCATGCCGGGTTAGGTTTTCGTTTTCTTTCAGCCGTCGTTCCACGACCGCTTGGGTGGCGATACCGGCGTGGTCGGTGCCCGGCATCCACAGGGCTTCGTATCCCTGCATCCGTTTGGTCCGGATGACCATGTCCTGCAGCGTGTTGTTCAGCCCGTGGCCGAGGTGCAACGCGCCGGTCACGTTGGGCGGCGGGATCACGATCGTGAAAGGTTTGCGATCCGGATTGACTTCCGCGTGGGCACATTGGGCCTGGTCCCAATCCTTGGCGATCTGCTGAGCCGCTTCGGCGTGTTCGAATCGAGTCGGAATCGTCGAGTCTTCGTTCATGATGATTCAGTGACAGAGAGAAATGTGCGACGGAAAGCGCGGAGGAAAGTTTGGATTGCAGTCAGCGATTTTTTGGGGGGCGATTCGTTCACCCGGCCATGTTTACGCTTGTTTGGCTGCGTCTTCTTTGTGCAGTTTGTATTCGACGGCGTCGGTCAGCGCCTGCCAACTGGCTGCGATGATGTTTTCGCTGACACCGATGGTGCCCCAGGTTTCGTCGGCGTCACCGCTTTCGATGTTCACCCGAATGGACGCTTCGGTGCCGCCCCCGGAATCGACCACACGGACCTTGTAATCGAGTAGCCGCATTTCGTTCAGGCTGGGGTAGGTATCCGACAACGTTTTTCGCAGTGCCGCATCCAACGCATTGACCGGGCCGTGGCCTTCGGCGGCGTCAAAGAACAGCTTGTCACCAATTTCTAGTTTGATGATGGCTTCGGCAAACACGACTTCGTTTTGGAAATCGCGATCGCCCGCAACAATGCGATATTTGATCGGATGAAAGTGAGGGGTGAACGAATCCGACAGCTTTTTGATCAGCAGGTCGAACGACGCGCCGGCGTTTTCGAATTGGTAGCCCTGATTTTCCAGCCGAACGACTTCGGACAAAATCTTGTCCATCAGTTTGCGATCGTCTTGGATGTTGTGCTTGGTCGCGATCGCGACGATGTTGCTGCGTCCGGAAAGCTCGCTGACCAGGATTCGGCGTTCGTTCCCGACCAATGCCGGGTCGATGTGTTCGTAAGTCTTGGCCGCTTTGTTGATCGCGTGGACGTGCATGCCGCCTTTGTGGGCAAACGCACTTTGACCGACAAAGGGCTGGCCGCCGCGCCACTGTAGGTTAGCCGTTTCGTAGACATACCGGCTTAGTTCGGTCAGATGTTTCATGTTGCGGCCGCCCAGCACGCTGAAGCCTTTCTTCTTCAACGCCAAATTGGCCATCACCGAGATCAAGTCGGCGTTGCCGCAGCGTTCACCGATCCCGTTGATCGTGCCTTGGACCTGAGTCGCACCGGCATCGACGGCCGCCAGCGCGTTGGCCACGGCAAGTTCACCGTCGTTGTGCGTATGGATGCCGATCTGAACGTCATAGTCCTTGGTCCCGTCGATCGCCGCGGTCGTGACCTCCGCGATCCGTTCGGGCAACGTGCCGCCGTTTGTATCGCACAACACCAAGTACTTGGCGCCGGCCGACGCTGCCGCCCGCAACGTTTCGATCGCGTAGGCGGGGTTGGCTGTGTAGCCGTCAAAGAAGTGTTCGGCGTCGTAAATCACTTCGCTGTTTCGGCCCAGGAATTCGGCGCTCTCGCCGATCATCGCCAGGTTTTCGTCCAAGGTGACGTTCAAAACGTCCGTGGCGTGGTAGTCCCAGGTTTTGCCAACCAGGGTGATGCAGGGCGTGCCGGCCGCAACCAGACACTTCATCCCCGGATCGTCTTCGGCCTTCATCGATCGCCGCCGCGTCATCCCGAACGCACAAACCTTGGTGTCGCCCAGGTTTTCTTTGCGAATCTGTTCAAAGAACGCGACGTCTTTTTCGTTCGACAGCGGGTATCCGCCTTCGACAAAATCGATTCCCAATTCGGCCAAACGGCGTGCGATGTTCAGTTTGTCTTGCAGCGAAAAACTGATGCCTTCCCCCTGCGAACCGTCGCGAAGGGTGGTGTCATAGATCTGGATCGGCTTGAGCGTCATGTTCTTCTTCTTCAGCGTTTTCAGCAGCGGCGGTAGGTACGGGGCGACATCAGGTTTCGTCGATGAACAGTGAATCTCGTTGACGACAACTCGGGGGGGATGACGCAGGTTTTCCAAAAACAGGGGGGGGGCAGCATTACCGCTGTGCGAATAGGGAAGGCCGTGGGCCGAAAGGATACGAAAAAACCCCCGAACCCATGGAGGCCTCGGGGGTGAAATATGGCATTTTGATTCGAGTCGCACCAAGAGGAAGTCGGTTCCTCGGGGGTGCGCCAGGTTTCGTCCCCGCGTCAGCCTCGGCTTACAATGCCGACGACGCGGTCAATAATCGATGGCAGTTTCGGGTCAGTCACGCGGTGAATTTCCATGGATGGTTCAATGGGATGCCCCGAAAGGATAGACCGGCTGTCGAAAGTGTCAATCACGGGCCAAAGGAGTGTGCGAATGAACAGTCGATTTGGGACGCGTGTTTTCCTGCCCCGAAATGAATCGTGACATCACGCTGGCGATGCTGGGTTGATGGATGCGCACCCGAACTAGCGGATATCAAGCAGTTCGACTTTGAAGTGCAGCGTGGCATTGGGCGGAATTCCCGGGGTTCCACGGGTTCCGTAGCCCAGTTCCGACGGGATTTCGAGCTCGATCATGCCCCCTTCGCTGACGTACTGCAGTCCCTCGGTCCAGCCGGGAATGACGCCGTTGAGGCCAAAGGATGTGGGTTCGTTGCGGGTGTAGGACGAATCGAAGATTTGACCGTTGTCCAGCCAACCCGAGTAATCCACGGTCACGCGATCGCTGGGACCAGGCATTTCGCCATTGCCCTTCCGCAAAATCCGATACTTCAGGCCCGAATCGGTCGTCGTAAATTCTTCGGGAGCATCGGGATCGATCGAGGCAGGTCCGCGTTGGGGACCGGCGCAAGATGCCGCGGTCAAACAAAGAAACGTTAATAACCAAAGTGCAGGACGGCCGGAAATCTTGAATGTGTGCATCGAAATCGCAGTGGACGACAAGGAATAGGAAGAAGGGGGCAAATCACCAGTGGCAAACGCGATTGCCCGCCGCATGTGTTCAGTTTCTCAGCTTTTGGCGAGGGCCACAACCGATGCAGCAATCCGCCTGACTCTTAGACCGCATAGGGGTTTTGGCCGTCGATCGTTCTGGGGCGTTCTGTTTCTGTGCCGCTGGGAGGGACGCTCGCACCCGGACGTCGACCGGTGACGATGGCAGCCACGATGAATCCCGTGCTGACCATCTGCAGTAGATTTCCCGCGAAGTTGATCAACATGATTCCGGTGCCCAGCGAGTCCATGCTGATCAGCTGTGACAAAATAACGGGGGCCACCAAGCCCACGATCGTCACCAACAACTGAATGCTAAATCCGATCAACGCGTACTTCTTGGCTTGGCTGTGATCGCTGGCTCGGATGGCAATGAAGATGAAGACGCCGACGCCAAAGAAGAACGAAATCAGAGTCTGCGCAGCATAGATCCAGGTCAGCCAGGGGAGGGATTGTGACACTGCGTTCATCCAACAAATGTGAAGGTTTCAAGTCTGCAGCCCAATTAGCCTGTCGGAGTGTGCCGCTGGAGATGCCCACCAGTTATTCTAGGGCATTCCCATGCCAACCATGACCCAAGGTCGTCGGCCGTGTTGACGTTTCGTTGTCGTCACCGATCCTGCGATGGCTTGCGTCTTGGAGGCCAAGCAGGCCAACGGCATGCCCTACCTTTGGATGCAATCCTACCTGTCCCGTTCGACTGATTGAGAAACACCCCATGATTCGCTCACTTTCCAGATGCCTGTTCGGCATGCTTGCCGTTGTTGTTCTTTCCGCGCCGGTATCCGCCCAAATGATCGTCGCCCACCGTGGTGCTTCGCACGACGCGCCCGAAAACACGCTGTCGGCGTTCCGCTTGGCTTGGCAGCAAGGAGCCGACGGTGTCGAAGGCGATTTCTATCTGACGGCCGACGATCAGATTGTGTGCATCCATGATCGCGACACCAAGCGAACCGCAGGTACCCAAAAGATGGTCGAAGCGTCGACATTGGCTGAACTTCGCACGCTGGAATACGGTAGTTGGAAGAACAAGAAGTTTGCTGGCGAATCGATCCCCACCTTGGACGAAGTGATCGAGACCGTGCCGGAGGGCAAGAAGTTGATCATCGAGTTGAAGTCGACGTTGCGGATCGTGCCGAAGTTGGTCGAGACACTGAAGAAGCACCAGGACAAGCCGATCGAGTGGATCGTGATCGCCTTTGATGCCCCCACCGCTGCCGCGTTCAAGAAACAGATGCCTGATGTGAAGACGCACTGGTTGACCAGTTTTAAACAAAGCACGCCGGTATCGGCCTATCAACCGACCGCCGCTCGAATCGCTGCCACAGTCGATAAGATTGGCGTGGACGGTGTCGGGATGAACGGCAAGACCGAGGTGATCGACGCCGAATTTGTGAAGGCGTTGAAGGCCGGCGGCTGTCCCGAATTTCACGTCTGGACGATCGATGATGTGGCTACCGCAAAAACCTTCCAGTCCCTCGGTGCGATGGGCGTGACCACCAACGTCCCCGCCGTCATCGGCGCTGCACTGCGCTAAGGAATCGATCGGCACCCGTAGCGCAACTCGCCAAGAGTTGCGGCCGGGATGGCGCCCTCACCCGTAGCGCAAGTCGCCAAGACTTTCGGCCGGGATCGCGCCCAATCTTGTGAGCCGCGATCGCGTGAGCGGCCGGGAATAGGACTCGGAAACTCGGCTCCGTCGGCTGGCTGTCGTGTGTCATCGCGCCTGTGTTGGATGGCCGAAAGTCTTGGCGACATTCGCTACGGGTGCAGCCGTAGC
This sequence comes from Rubripirellula lacrimiformis, assembly GCF_007741535.1. Classification (NCBI taxonomy): domain Bacteria; kingdom Pseudomonadati; phylum Planctomycetota; class Planctomycetia; order Pirellulales; family Pirellulaceae; genus Rubripirellula; species Rubripirellula lacrimiformis. The sequence continues at coordinate 6,553,757 of NZ_CP036525.1, read as the reverse complement.
GCAACTCGCCAAGAGTTTCGGCCGGGATCGCGCCCAATCTTGTGAGCCGCGATGGCGTGAGCGGCCGGGAATCGGGCTCGGAAAACTCGGCTTCGTCGGCTGGCCGTCGCGTGCCATCGCGCCTGCGTTGGATGGCCGAAAGTCTTGGCGACATTCGCTACGGGTGCACTGGTAGCGCAAGTCGCCAAGACTTTCGGCCGCGATGGCGTGAGCGGCCGGGAATCGGGCTCGGGAAACTCGGCTTCGTCGGCTGGCCGGCGTGTGCCATCGCGTCTGTGTTGGATGGCCGAAAGTCTTGGCGACATTCGCTACTCACCCGTAGCGCAACTCGCCAAGAGTTTCGGCCGGGATGGCGCCCTCACCCGTAGCGCAAGTCGCCAAGACTTTCGGCCGGGATGGCGCCCAATCTTGTGAGCCGCGATGGCGTGAGCGGCCGGGAATCGGGCTCGGAAACTCGGCTCCGTCGGCTGGCCGTCGTGTGCCATCGCGTCTGTGCCCGATGGCCGAAAGTCTTGGCGACATTCGCTACGGGTGCAGCCGTAGCGCAACTCGCAAAGAGTTTCGGCCGCGATCGCGTTAGCGGCCGGGAATCGGGCTCGGAAACTAGGCTTCGTCGGCTGGCCTTCGTGTGCCATCGCGTCTGCGTTGGATGGCCGAAAGTCTTGGCGACATTCGCTACTCACCCGTAGCGCAAGTCGCCAAGAGTTTCGGCCGGGATGGCGCCCTCACCCGTAGCGCAAGTCGCCAAGACTTTCGGCCGGGATCGCGCCCAATCTTGTGAGCCGCGATCGCGTGCGCGGCCGGGAATCGGGCTCGGGAAAATTGGCTTCGTCGGCTGGCTGTCGTGTGCCATCACGTCTGTGCCCGATGGCCGAAAGTCTTGGCGACATTCGCTACGGTGCAACTCGCCAACCGTTTCGGTATCAGCTGTTCTGAGTCGGGAAGACTCGTTTGGGGAACCAGGCTCCGTCGCGAACGTTGACGATCGCACGCAGTTCTCCGTCTTCGTTGATCGCAGCAGCTTCGTCGTCATCCGTGGTGCGGCGAATTTGCAGACCATGTCCCAGTCGAACCGACTCGTCTTCGTCGATCTCGATTTGCGGCATATGGGCGACCGCCATGATGGGCGGCAACAGCAGCGGTTCCAGATCGTCTTCGGCCAGTCGCTGGACCGACACCGCTTTGGTGTGGACGAAACGCCCGACGCCGTGGCGGCATAAGTGTGACATGACGGCGACGGACCCGGCGGCGCGTGCCAGGTCCATCCCCAGCGTGCGAATGTAGGTTCCCGAACCGCACTGAATGTCCAGTTCGATCTCTGGGAACTGGTACTTCAATATCTGAAGCGTGTCGATTTGGACCTGCCGCGATGGCATGTCGACGTCTTCGCCGGCTCGAACCCGTTCGTGTGCCCGGACTCCGTCGATCCAGATGGCCGAATGGGCGGGCGGCGTTTGAGTGATTGTGCCGATCAGGCCGGTGGCTGCCGTTTGCAGCTGGTCCAACGTGGGGATCGGCAGGTCGGGATGTTGGGCGACTTCGCCCTCCAGGTCTCCCGAAACGCTGGATTGGCCCAACAGAAACTTGCCCCGATAATGTTTCACTTGTTGTTGAACATAGGGCACCAGCCGGACGGCGCGTCCAACGCCCATCACCAAAACGCCTTCGGCCAACGGGTCCAAGGTTCCCGCATGGCCGACTTTGACCTTCGCTCCGTCGTCCGTGCGAAGCCCACGCAATCGCCGCTGAACTACGTTGACCGCGTCACGGGATGTCATGCCAGGCGGCTTGTAGCAGTTGATGAATCCGAACACGTGGGCCGCAGGGGAAGTCGGGTGTTGCCAGGAAAGTCGAAGCGATAGCTTTACAAAAAAACGCGGTGGACCCAAGCCGCCCAATTTCCCCTTCCCTTCGTCGCACGTGTTGTCATGAACCAAAACCCGGATGAATCGGTGCCCGAGAAACTTGTGTTCACCGGGACGCGTTTCAATGTTCACCAAATGGTCCTGACCGGCAGCGACGGACAAACGTACCATCGCGAAGTGATTCGGCACCCAGGTGCCGTGGTGTTGCTGCCGTTGATCGATGATGACACCGTCGTGTTGATCGAAAACACTCGCGCAACGGTTGGCGAAACCCTGCTAGAACTTCCCGCAGGGACCCGCGAAGCCGGCGAGGATGCGGAAGTGACCGCCGGCCGCGAACTGATCGAAGAAACCGGCTATGCCGCCGGCTCATTGACGAAGATCCACGAATTCTATTCGGCACCCGGGATTTGTGACGAACTGATGCATTTGTACGTTGCACGAAGCCTGACCAAGGGGCAGCATGCCCGTGAAGCGGTGGAGCAAATCGAGAACCACGTTGCCACGCGATCCGATGTGGCTAGATACATTGGCGAGGGCAGGATCCGAGACGCCAAGACGTTGATCGGGTTGTATTTGTTTTTGTACTCGCCCGTCGTGAATGCCTGAGCCCCCCCCCGATGCAATCGCCGCTGCCCACCCGATGTCTTGCCGAGTTCCTGAGCACGTTTTTTCTGATCGTGATCGGGTGCGGCGCGATCGCCGTGGATGTCCGCACCGAAGCGTTGACGCACGTGGGTGTCGCGATCGTATGGGGGCTGATCGTGCTGACAATGATCTATGCCGTTGGCAGCGTCAGCGGTGCTCACATGAACCCCGCGGTCACGATTGCGTTCGCGTGTTTCCGAAAGTTGCCCTTCAAAGATGCCGCTGCCTATGTGCCGGTGCAGTGCTTGGGCGCGTTCGCCGGCGCGATCGCGATCCGCGCTGTGTTGGGATTGGACGAAGGACTGCTGGGGGCAACGACGGTCAAGACTGGTTTAACGCCGATGGCCGGGATGGCAATCGAGGCGATGATGACTGGGATCTTGATGTTCGTGGTGATGGGCGTGTCGACGGGCGCGAAAGAGGAATCGATCACCGCAGGGATCGCCGTGGGATCCACGATCGCGATGGAAGCATTCGTGGCCGGCCCGTTGACCGCAGCGTCGATGAATCCGGCCCGCAGCCTCGGCCCCGCCCTAGCATCCGGCCACCTGACGGATTTGTGGGTCTACATCGTCGGCCCGATCTTGGGGGCGTTGATCGGTGGCAGTCTGCGGATTTGTTTAAAAGCCAAACACGCTTAGCAACACGCGATGAATCAGTGTCAAAACGGATGCAGCGGACGTCAGGCTTCGGATCATTGAAATCGTTTAACCGCGTGGGCATCGCCCCGTGCGTTTGCTGACAGGAGTGTACGGACGCACGTGACTGACACGCGTGGCCCGGTGGGCACACGGCTAAACGATAGCGGGTGATGCAACGCGTGTGTTTTAGCCCTGCAGGAGCGACCCGTGGCCGCTTCCGTCTACTGCAACTTCTGGTTGTCGCGGTGCCGGGTGGCGTCTCGTTCGGTTTTCTTGTCCAAGTTTTTCCGCAGCGCCTCGGTCAGGTCGATGCCCGATTGGTTGGCCAGGCAGATCGTGACGAACAGAACGTCGGCCAGTTCGTCCCCCAAGTCGCCCGGCGATTCGCCGGGCTTGGATGATTGTTCGCCACAGGTCCGTGACAAGATCCTTGCCACCTCGCCGACCTCTTCGACCAGCTGTGCCAGATTCGTCATCTCGTCAAAGTATCGAACGCCGATGGTACGGATCCAGCGATCGATTTCTTCCTGAGCGGCGCGAATCGACAAGTCGTCGCGGGGCCGCGTTTCCATTGCCGTCGGGTCGGTCATTCTGCGATCAACAGATAGGTGCCGCTTTTGCCCGCCACGGCGATGTCTGTCTTGGCATCTCCGTTGAGGTCCTCGGCAACGATCTGCAGCCCCGTTCCAACGTGGCCTTCTTCGATCGTGTGGCGAGTGAACTCTTTCTCTTTCGCATCCCACTGATAGAAATAAAGGCAGGGCATTTCCATGCCGCCGGGATCGTTGCCGTTGTGTGCAAAGTATCGTTTGCCGGTGATCAGGTCGGGGCTGCCATCGCCCGTGATATCGGTCCAGGCCAACGAGTGCGGTTGGCTGTAGGTGCGGTCGATTTCGTGTTCGGTCCAGCTGATTTTTCCATCGCTGTCGATCCCGTCATTCTGCCACCAGAACAGCCCAAAGTCGTGGCCGTTGCCGAAGATCAAATCGCCATCACCGTCTTTGTCCAAGTCAACGACCAGCATCGGCAGCGACGAGTGCAGATTCCAATCGGCGTGGAATTTCCAAGGTCCCGTCCAAGCACCGTCGGCGGGCTGTTCGTACCAGCCTTGGCCGACCAGTAGATCCGCACGCCCGTCACCGCTGATGTCTCCCACGGCGACCCCGTGGCCGTTGCCTTTTTCGCCAAGAGTATGAGGTACTAGATCGTACTTCGCGCCGCCTTTGGCTTGATCGGGTTCGTCGCGATCGACCAAACGCCAGATGACTGCCGGGACGTCGTTCTTCCAACTATTGACGATCCATTCGGGGCGGCCGTCGCCATCGATGTCTTCCAACAGTTGGCCTTCATTGGCGGAATTGCCGGTGTCGACCAGCAAGTGTTTGGTCCAGGTTTTGCCCAAACGCAATGCTTCCGCACCGGGGTTCTCGAACCAATGAACTTCGGTGGGGATGAAGGATCCGGCGATCACATCCAATCGACCGTCATCGTTGATGTCGAACAGGTAATCGCCATTGCTATCAACGTATCCATTCCAGTCTTCGATGGATCGTAGCGGGCGGCTTTCCCAATTTCCGCCGCTGGTGCCGTCGCCGCCGCGGTACCAATTTCGGCCGGCTACCAGATCGGAGTGCCCATCCCCGTCGATGTCGCCGGCGGCAATTCCTTCGTTCGCATCGACGGCCAACAGTCGCGGGCGAAAGCTGGTGACGGAATCCTCGGCGGACGCCGATCGGGGGAAAACGGGCTGGGAAAATCCAGCAACCAGTAGGAAACAGGCGAAATGGCGAATCAGCATCTTGGGGGACCTTGGGGGTGGGCAATGTCACCGATCGGTCCGTCTAGCGAACTGCTTCGGTGATCTTCGGAGGGATAGGTGGGCGGTTTGTCGTCAGGGAAGCCGCGTATAGGATAACGGGCTGTCTTGCTTGATCAGCATGGTTTACGCGACCGAAATGATCCCGCGAACTGCGGGGCCGTTTTCGCACCAACTGGCAAACCAGATGAATCTATACTGTTGAAAATCTGTCTTGCACGCCATGATTGTAATCATACCGTTGGTCGTGATGGCATGCATTAACGGGAAGCCGATGGACGGCAAGACGGTGAATCGTTTGGGTTCGCTGTCGACATGGACGCACTTGTCCCATCACCTGCGAATTTCGAGGCGGCGTTGGAAATTACAACTGACAAAGAACTGATTTACCTCGAAGACATGAAGGTCGGCGATCGCTGGATGAGCCAGTGGCGGGAGATTTCCGCCGATGATGTGGCTGATTTCGCTGCCTTGACCGGCGACCACGATCCGCTGCACACACCGGCCGGCGGTGGATCCCCGTTCGGCGAACCGGTCGCACACGGATTGTTGGGGCTAAGTGTCCTAGCGGGGCTCAGCAGCCAAAGTCCCAGCGTGGCCACCTTGGCCCTGGTTGGCATTTCGGACTGGCAGTTCGAAGCACCGATCTTCTTTGGCGATCGCGTCCAGGTTTCGACCGAGATCATTTCGATCGACCAACACGGGCGTCGAGCTGGCCGCGTCACCTGGGTTCGGCAACTGTTGAACCAACACGGCCGAGTGGTCCAACGCGGTCGCTTTGTTTCCTTGGTCGCTGCGAAGGCGAGGGCCCGGCGGCTCTCCAGCCAAGAACCAACCCAGCGCGGCACTCTACCAGCCCGCTAAGACGATTGCCGCCTGAGAACCCACTGCCACGCAGGCTCCGCCTGCCCAACCTGGTCTGCGAGGCAGAGCCTGGGAACGAGTTTCCAGACCGGACGCAGCTTACGGTTCTTGGCACTCGTGCTCGGGTCACAGCCTAATGTTCGGGGGGCCCGTTTAGCCGCTAGCCGCCTAAGCGGCTAACCAATCAACACGCCGGTGAGCGGCCGGGCATGCCGCATAGCCCTTATGCCTGGGCTGTTAAAGGTTTGGTTTTGCCTCGCATTTGGCTTGTTCAAGTTTCGTTCGGCGCCAATTTCGTAGCTGTCAGGCTCGGCGGACGGCCGATCGGTGTTGTTAGCCGGGCGAGCAATGCAGGATCCCTAGCTGCGGAGCAGCGACAGCCATTTGCCGGTGGCCCCCGGCCCCCGGCCACCGGAGCGACTCGATCGAAACGCGAGCCTTCTTCCCGTGCCTGGAATTGCCGCCAACGGCGGCGATTCCAGGCAGGGGAAGAAGGTAGGCGTAGACACCGGCGGCCAAGGCTGCCGGCAGAAGGCTGTCGCCACTACGTGGCTAGGAAGATCAAACTTGAACACGCGATCAACTGTTCGAGCCAACTCCCTCTCGTGACACCCAAAATAGATAGCGTTGGGCCGGGCGCTTCCGGTAAAGACTCGTTGGTCTGCGTCCCGTTCAAGCGGAACAAAAGCATGGCCATGGCAATGCGCACCAACCCCAACTTTTGATCAGCCCACCCTTGGCCTCACCGCCAGCGGGTCACCCCGGTGGTTGAAAGTTCGGCTCAATCGACTGGCCGCAACGCACTCGGCATTGAGCTTTCGTTCGCGTCGGGACACGCCAGCATCCCCTGTCCTGCCATTCCATTGGGCAGGAGGCTTTTGAAACAGGCAACTTCTCGATCGCACGTCCCGAGAGACGCGGTTGAGTGTTTACAGCGGATTGCGTGTCAACTGCCGATCCTTCGGGATCTTGTTTTTGAGACGTTCCAAATCGGAAGCGGTTGCGAATACGATATCTTGTGTGCCTAGCTGCTGAACCGCCCATTGGAGTCTGTTTTCGTGAAGTCGATTGTTTCTATCGTTGTCTTGTTGGGGATGCTCGTCATGCCATCGGTGGCCTGCTCGGAGTCTCTGTGGGTTCCTTTTGGTCCGGGCGGTGGAGGTTGGATCGAAGACGTTGTTGCGCATCCGATCGATCCACAAGAGGTCTGGGCGATGACTGATTTGTCGGGCCTGTTTCGCTCGCGAGACGCAGGGGTCACCTGGCGAAAAATGTCCGCCGATGTGGAACGTGGTGTTCTGGCGCGGAAGCAAATCGTTTCACACAATCGTCAGTTTGCGATCGATCCCCAGGCCCCCCAACACATGTACTGGGGAACCTGTGGGATGATTTGGGCCAGCCACAATGGCGGCGTGGAATGGGTGCCTGTTTGGGGGAATCCACCGTCCGTCGGCGACGACAGGACGCCGGGCATCGGACACGCGATGGACGTTGCGCCCGACGGCACGGTTTATGCATTGGACTCCGCAAGCGTTCTTCGTGTTTCTCGCGATCATGGAACATCTTGGAGCGAACTGACATCGCCGCCGATCGCAGAGAATTCCACCGACACGCCGGCGTTTCCAATTGCGATCTCCGGTCGAACATTGTGTGTTGCCTGCAGACCATCGAAAGGGCTTGCCGTTTCGCACGACGGTGGTGTGACCTGGACACTGACTCTTAAAAGCCGCATCATTCTGAACGCTCGCGCGGTATCCAAAGACGCCTCCGGCAGCACCGTCTTGTTCGCCCTTGATTCAAACGGGAATTTGCATCGTAGCGGCGACAACGCTGCTACGTTTGAAATCGTCAAGACCTCGGCGCATCGATGGCGTTTGGGGCAGCGGTTCGCAGGTGGCCTTGCGGTCAGTGGCGAAGGCAAAGTCATGCTGTGGGCGTCGGGTGACCTAAGCGTTAGTCACGATTGGGGCGACAGTTGGACCAAACGTTCCATCGATCAGAACTGGGACCGTGGTTCGTATCCCGGCATGAATCGTTACGCTTCGCCCGAAGGGAAATGCAGCGCCGCGACTGTCACGGCGGATGGCAAAACGTGGCTCACATGCGACAGTTCGCTGATGTGCCGAAGCACCGATGATGGATTGTCCTGGACTGGCTGCACCACCGGCCTGCAAGTGCTGTGTTACTTCCAGGGACCCGCGGTCAGTCCGCACGATCCGCAACAGGCGATGGTGGCCGCGTTGGATCAAGGCGTGTTCAAGACCAACGATGGTGGGGCGACCTGGAAACCGTTGCGTATCCAATCCGAGTGGTGGGATAGCGATTGGCAGAACCACGACGGCAGCGTCGTCAAAGCGCATCCATCGAAGCCTGGAACCTGGTTCGCCGTCATTCATGGTCACGGTGGCACCCGCCATCCACGCCTGCATCGCAGCGATGACGGAGGCGAAAACTGGCAACTCGTGCTGGATTTGAAAGAGCGATTTGGTGGTCAGTGGGGCCGATGGCTGGACGACACCGAGATGGGGGACCTCTGTTTCGACCCCTCCAACCCCGACGTGATGCACCTCTGCAACTATCAGCTTGGCGTTTTCAAAAGCACGGATGGTGGCGCAACCTGGCAGCAAACGCTGTCGACGAAAAACGCACTCAGCCTGATGACAAGCCCCAGCGGTCAGCACGTCTATCTGCAATGCCTCAAGCGAACCGGTCTCTATGCGAGTCACGACCGAGGTGAATCATGGCAGGTTGCTCACGCTGCGGATGGCATCGACGGCATGGCTCATCACCCCCATGATGAAAGCACTCTGTTTGTCTCCGATGGCCAGCACGAGAATTACTGGAGTCACGAAGGTAGGCGTCCGGCCAAACTTCTTCGCAGCACCGATGCCGGTCAGAATTGGACCGAGTTGGCTGCATTGGACAGCGGGCCGCTGTACATCGACCCCATCAAGCCCGAAATCATGTTGATGAGCACACTGCATGGCGGCCGAGGCATCCTGCGGAGCACTGACTCTGGTCAAACCTGGCACGACTTTCACCATGATGCCCCGAGCTACACCGCACGCGGATTTACCTACGGTGGCAAGCCAGGAAGCGTCATCTATCACATGTTTGGCAACCAAGCACTCACAGAGACTCTCTACCGTAGCATCGGCTTCTAGCCTGTGTTTTGACCACACATGCTACTGTTAACTGCTGGCGTTTGCCTGAATCGGCTGTCATCGTTTCTCTTGCCGGTGTGCCGTCGTTGAAGCCGTTGCTTCGGTAGGGCGGCTGGCCGACATGATAGCCGCATGTACCGAAATGGAGAAAGGCAAAGCCGCCTACGCAGCGTCTCCCCCCCCTCACCCCTCTCCCCCGCGTTGAACGCGAGCGGAACTCGCGTTCAACGCGGGGGAGAGGGGGCAAAACGAGGTGGGGAGACACTGCGGTTGGTTGGTTTTCTTTAGCCCCCTCTCCCCCTGGATTATCGAAGTGGAGCTTCGATTATCCAGGGGGAGAGGGCTGGGGTGAGGGGCAACGCCGTTAAGGAAATTTTTCGAGTGAATTAGGTAACCAGGATAGCTTTTGGAGGGCCATAAATGAAATAAGCCAGGCTCCCCCCAAAATCCTCGACTACATCGTCGAAAGAAAAGGAGCCTGGCTATGAGTAACAGTGGCAAGGATGCTGCTTCGAAACAGAAGCAATCAATGACTCAAGGTGAACAGCTGGCCAAAGCGATTCGCTGGATCGCCAACGACCAATTATTCGCAAAGGTTCGTGTTCACGGCAATGCCAATTGGGTGCCGACTCACTTGATGCAGGTCGCAATTCTATGGGTTTGGAGTAGTCAATCATTGCTCGTCGAATCCACCAAAGACGCGATCAAAAGTGTCGAGAGCTTATTCGGTACGACCGGGATTCATTCGTATCAGACGCTGATCACTGCACTGCAGAAGTACACCGAGCAAATCCTTCCGCCACTGGTCCAACGAATGCATCATTTGATGGAGAAGACAGATCAAGCAAGTTTTCGCATTGGGATTTGGTTGGTGTTGGCCGTCGACGGTTCCCGCTTGGATGCTTGCCGAACCCTGGCCAACGAGAAGCGGTTCTGCAAGCCAAAGAACAAAAGGGGATCGAAGAAGAACAAGAAGAACAAGAAGAACAAGAAGAACAAGCGTGGTCGACACGCCAACAAACGAAAACCGGTGAGCAAAAAGAAGAACTACAATCCGCAGCCCGTCGGTCCTCAAGTCTGGCTTACGCTACTGTGGCATGTCGGACAGCGATTGCCATGGGCATGGAAAATCGGACCGAGTTATTCCAGCGAACGAGCCCATCTGTTGGAAATGCTGAATGCTTTAGACCTACCGAAAAACACGCTCATCTGCGGTGATGCTGGTTTCGTCGGCTACGACTTTTGGAACGCGATCGACAGCCACGGCCATCACTTCCTGACGCGTGTCGGAAGCAATTGTCGCTTCCTGAAGCAACTTGGACGGGTTCGCGAACGTGATGGCATCGTGTACTGCTGGCCGAAAGAAAAACAGCAACGCAAGCAGCCGCCGTTGGTCCTTCGGCTACTTCGCTTTCACGACGGACGTGGCGAAGTCTATCTCGTCACCAACGAATTGAACTTACGCAAGTTAAGTGATTCGCGTGCTGGGGAAATTTATCGAAAACGCTGGGGAATCGAAGTGCAATTCCGATCCTTAAAGCAAACTTACGGTCGTTCGAAACTGCTCGGGCGAACGCCGGATGTCGTCGAGCACGAGTTAACCTGGTCGCTTGTCGGTCTTTGGATGGCGCAGTTACTGGCGCTTCGCGAACAAATCGATCGGATCGAACCGGCGGCTCAAACGAGCGTCGCGATGGTGTTACGAATATTGCAAAACATCCTGCACTGCCCCAACGAGATACCCGCGCGGGGCGAATCGCTTCGGAGTCTCTTGGCCGGTGCGTTGACGGATACATACGACCGCGCAAGTAAAAAGAAAAGTCGCAACTACCCACGCCGAAAAGAGGAACCCCGGACCGGCCCACCCACAATTGAACTCGCCACCGCAGAGCAACAGAAGCTTGCCAAAGCTACACTGGACCTCTCAAATGCAGCATGAAAAATTTCCTTAACGGCGTTGGGTGAGGGGGCGGTGGTAACACTGAATCCGTGGGGCCCGCCCACACGGCAGCATGCTTTCGCCTCTCCGAGGCTGCCGTAAGCTGGACGCTCTCTTACGCGTCGCGGCTCACTCAATCAACAGGCCGCGAGCCGCGGGGGCCGCAAGATAGGTCAGGTCAGATGCGGCCGCGATCGCGAACCTCACCACCATGGATCCAATGGGCCATCCCCACGCGGTTCACCTCGGCTTGATGAGCAGTCGCCAGTCGCCAGAAACTGGGCGCCAGAAGCTGGGCGGCAGTCACCGAGTACCAGCTACTGACTCTGGATTGCTCCGCCAATTGCCGCTCCGATGTTACCACCGCGTTGTCCGCCAACCGCGTTTCCAATCGCACCGCCTACGGTTGCACCTCGTTGTTGAGCCTGGGTGCCGTAGTTGTATCCGTTACCGTAATAGCTGTTCCCGCTGTAGCCATTACCGTAGTAGCTATTTCCGTAGACGGGCTGACCGTAGTTGGGCCGATAGCTCTGGTACGAGTTTCCATAGATTGAATTCCCATCACTTCTCGGTTGACTGTAGCCACGATATCCACTGCTGTAACGCTGGCTGGGTGCGGAATAATACCGCTGCGACTGCGAGTAAGTCGGTTGGCCGTAGTAATACGATTGGCTGTAGCCATTGCTGCGATAGGCGGGTTGACCGACTTGATAGCCGGGCGTGTTGATGCCGTTGCCAAACTGTACGGTGACTTGTGCCGACGCAGGCGTCGCGGCCACTGCCAATAGGAATGCTGCACTGCCCAGGGTGGCAACGGCAATCGATCGTTTTTTGATCATCTTGGAACCTCGGTCTGTTCGATTCGCTTTCATCGAGAAAGGCAAAGCCGCCTACGCAGCGGCACAGAACGCCCTCCTTCTACGATCGACTACCAGATGCAAAATGCGAGCCAGTTTCACGCAAACGACCGATTTCGTGCGGGACTGGACTGAATGTCAGCTTTGGTAACCCGTTACGTGATCGCACGATCCTTAGGGCTTCGGCTAGGTTGGATTCGTCAGATCGTTGGCCCAGTCCATGGGCATTTCGTTCAGCGAATTCAATAGCGTGTTGGACCACCAAGTGGTGGCTGCCGTCAGGTCCGATTCGGTGTACCGACGGAAGGTTGGGAACTGGGCGTGGTTGGACAGCACGGCCACGTCGAGGGGATAGTCGACGTCGGTGACGCTGGCACGCGTCGCGTCGAACGCCAACAACGCTAAACCGATGGCCGATCGAAGCGGCGTTTCGAACGTCAACAACCGATCCAGGATCGGTTTTCCGTAATAGGTGCGACCGATCACAAAGTACGGCGAATCCTCGGCCGCTTCGATCCAGTTGCCTTCCGGATAGACGTAGAACAGCTGCGGTCCGACATCGGCAGAGAGCCGACCACCGATGATGGCGTGTGAGTTGAATTTGTGGTTGGTCGATTGCAACGCGTCGCCGTCTTCCGCCTTCACCCGCCGCAGTTGTTCGCCGAACCGATTGACCAGTTGGTAAAGGCGATCGACGCTTTGCGAGTTCTGCTGTGAACTTGCTTGTTCGTCGTTGCGGAGCGATTCGTCAAGATAAATGATCGCCTTGTCACGCACCGACCGCAGCCCGCTGGTCATCGTAAACAGGCTTTGCCCGTTGTGCTGAAACTCAGCTAACTTCTGTTTGTTCGACTGTTCGCTGCCACGCACGATTCGAGTGTCCGCTAGCGCGACGACGCCGTCACGAACCTTGATGCCGATGCAAAATGTCATACGGTGCAAACCGCCGTGCAGGCTTGGATCTGGTTCATGGATCAGTGCTCAGTGAAGGGGCGATGATGGTGTGCTGGGATGCTGCTGGGGGGCAGTCCCCACAGCACCGCGTTCATCTTACCACTGGCGACAAGAATCAACCAAGCAGGTTGCAACGCGGTCCCTTGGTCCGTGACTCTGATTCATCGGTGACGCCTTCGTCAATCGGGCAAATTGACCACCGCACTTCTGCCGATCACAATGCCGCAGCCTAGGCGGGCGGCGTCTTGGCCGATGTCAACACGACCGTCGATCGGGCGGCAACCGGGTAGCGGTCCGCCGATTCCAGACTCACACCGTCGCCGATGTCCTGGGGCGACGGCAGATCGGTGTCGATGATCCGCTGCCATGGCTGGAAATCCTGGGGGACCGATGGGATTTCAAAGTCGTTGGGTTCCCAATACGAATTGAAGATCAAGTGATACCACTTCAATTTGGATTCGATCGTGAACGCCACGCTGTGTGACGACGGCCCCCAATCGGGGCGGTCCAATTGGACGCCATGCCAGCGCACTCGCGAATGGGCAATCACTTCGTTCAGGGTCGCATCGGGCGCGTTTCGTTCAGGAAGACGTTTGCGGTAATCGATCAACCGTTTGACGAACCGCAGCAGTTCGTCGTTCTTGTCCAGCAGTGTCCAGTCGAACCAATTGATTTCGTTGTCTTGGCAATAGGCGTTGTTGTTGCCTAGCTGGGTTCGCCGAACCTCGTCGCCCATCAACAGCATCGGCACGCCAAAGGCCAATAGGTTGATCGAGAACATGTTCTTGATCTGTTTGATGCGAAGTCGCTCGATCTCTGCGGAATCCGTCGGTCCTTCGACGCCACAGTTCCAGCTTAAGTTTTCGTTGTGGCCGTCGCGATTGCCTTCGTTGTTGGCGTCGTTGTACTTGTGGCTGTACGTGACCAGGTCGTTCATCGTGAAGCCGTCATGGGATGTGACGAAATTGATGCTTTGTTCGGGCTCTCGATTTCGGTGTCCATAGATATCGGGGCTGGCCAAAAAACGTTTGGTGAACGTTTCGGCTTGGCGATCATCGCCCTTCACAAAGGATCGAACGTCGTCCCGGAAATGGCCGTTCCATTCTTTCCAGTGGTCGCCAAAAAAGTTGCCCACTTGGTACAGACCTGCGGCGTCCCAGGCTTCGGCGATCAGCTTGGTGCCGCTTAGCACCGGGTCGGTTTCGATGTCCCACAAAATCGGAGGATCGGCTTGGGGATGCCCGTTGATGTCTCTTGATAACACGGATGCCAAGTCGAACCGGAATCCGTCGACATGCATTTCTTCGACCCAGTAGCGTAGGCTGCTAAGGATCATGCGGCGAACGATGGCGTGATTGCCGTTCAGCGTATTGCCACAGCCACTAAAATTGGCGTACAGGCTTCGGTCGGCAGGCGCCGACGGATTGCTTTCCAGGATGTAGTAGGCTGGGTTTTCGAGTCCTTTGAAGCAGAACGTGGGGCCGGTTGCATCGCCTTCGGCGGTGTGGTTGTAGACGACGTCCAGCAGGACTTCGATGCCGGCCCGGTGCAGGGCTTTGACCATGTCGCGGAATTCGTCCAGCACGCCTAGCGGGGATGCCTTCCAACCGCCGACACCGTACCCAAGGTGCGGCGCGAAAAACGACACGGGGTTGTAGCCCCAGTAATTGCTCAGTCCGGGTGGAGCTTCCTGGGGATCGAACTGGAAGATCGGCAGCAGTTCGACCGCCGTGACGCCCAGCGATTTCAAGTAGGGGATTTTTTCGATCAGCCCCAGATAGGTTCCGCGGCGATCCTCGGCCACGCCACTCGATGCGTGCTTGGTGAATCCGCCAACGTGCATCTCGTAGATGATCGTCTTGTTGAATGGCCGGTACAGCGGCAGGTCGCCTTCCCAGTCATAGGTCGATAAATCGGCGACAACACTCTTCATCGCATACGGCGTGTTATCACCGGGGCATGCGCCGGCGTTGCGATCGAAAGCTTCGGGAACCGCGACGGCGCGGCCGTACGGATCCAACAAGATTTTTTCGCCGTCGAAACGCAGTCCGTGTTGGGGCAGGTTGGGCCCGTCGGCGCGAAAGGCATAAATCTGGCCGGCATCAAGCCCAACGACTTCGACGTGCCAATAGTGAAACGTATTGTGCAGCTTCGGGTCCAAGCGAATCACTCGCTGTGGCTTCGCGTCCGATACGTCGTCAAACAACAGCAGTTCCATCGAAGAACAGCTCTTGGAATGAACACTGAAATTGACACCCACCGGCGTGATGGTGGCGCCCAGGGGATAGGTCTTTCCGGGAAGGGTTTGAGACAAATTCATTCGTCGATTTCAGCGGGAAAGCGCGGTCGGCAAGATGCAGCGGACAATCGCGGTCGCAAAACGCAAACGGGATGTCCCTCAAGGGAGGATAGCTTGTGGTCGGGGCAGCGGTTTGCCAGGATGCCAGTATTCGGCACTTTTTAGACAACGCCACTAGCCCCCCGACAGACGATATGGTTCGACGCGGAAATCCCGCCAACCGTCAGCAAAACGCCGTTCTGCTGATCGCGACCGACGAAGCCGGGTACGGACCCAAGCTAGGTCCGTTGGTGGTTGCTGCGACGGCTTGGGCCATTTCTAGCGAGGCCGCCGAACCATCGAACCCGGGCGGACGTTCGAAATCGGGGACTGCCCGATCCGGTGCGACCGTGGTCGTCGAACCTGATGCGGTCAACGCTGGGGACGATTTTGACGCTGCCTTTGCCGGGCTACGCCAACCCGTTCAGATCGGCAAGCTGAAGATCAAAGTCGACGATTCGAAAGCTGTCTTTAAACCCGGTGGCGGGCTGGCTGTTTTGCACGCGGTGGTCAGCGCCAGCCACCATTGGTGCGGTCGGCAACCGACCGACATGGCGGATCTTCTGACGCAGATCGCGGCTGACGATCTGGCCGCTATCCAGCAGACACCTTGGTTCAGCGATCTGGGGGACGAAGCGTTTTTGGCGACCGAGCAAACCTCTGCGGTGATCCAGTCGTGGCAATCGGCAGTTCCATCGGCCGGGACATCGGCTCAGGTATCGGCGTCGTCGCCCGCTGCAACTTTGCACGACGTCCAGGCCCGCGTGTTGACGGCCGCTGAGTTCAATCGCCGCTGTCAGCGCGGCTACAACAAAGCCGACTTGTTGTCGGAAACCACGATCGGATTGGTTCGTGACATGATCGCCCGCCATGGTGATGGGGTCGCTGAAATTCATGTTCATTGTGACCGGCATGGCGGCCGACGCTATTACAGCGGAGTGTTGCAGCATGTCTTTCCGGATGCGCAGGTGCAGGTCCGGACAGAATCCAAGGGGATCAGCGCCTATCGGATGACGCTGGATCGTGGTGGGCAAATCCAGACGGTCGAAATCGATTTCAAGGTCAAAGGTGATTCGTTCACGCCGGTTGCACTTGCGTCAATGCATGCCAAGTATTTGCGGGAACGAATGATGAATGCGTTCAACGCTTACTTTGCCGGCCACTATCCGCCTGGCCAGGTTTACCGGCCGACTGCAGGGTACCCGGTCGATGCCGATCGATTTCTGCAAGACGCCGCTGCCACGATTCGGCGCCTCGGGATCGACAATGCCACGCTGGTCCGTAGTCGCTAACCCGATCGGTCGGTGCACTTGCGTTCACGCGGCGCTGGTAAGGACGCGAAAAGACGGAAAATGCTGGCCTATTCTTGGCGGTCGTTTGAAATTCAAACCCCGGCGTGTTACTGTCGCCGATGGGTCTACCTGTCTATTCCGAACCTTGCGAAAGCCACTCATGAAACGCCTGTATCGTAACCTGCTGTGTTTGTCCGCCACGTTGATGGCCGCTTCGATGGTCGGCGGTGCCGACGCAGAGGCCGATGACCACGCAGCCAAATCAGGCAAGGTGCTTCGTCACGCCGTGTTCTTTGCGTTCAAGGATTCGTCCTCGGCCGAAGACGTCCAAGGCGTGGTCGATGCGTTCGAGGCGCTGCCGTCGAAGATCGATTCGATCCAAGGTTTTCAGTGGGGCACCGATAATAGTCCTGAAGGTCTCGCCGACGGTTTTACCCATGCCTTTGTGCTGTCGTTCGCTGACGAAGCCGGCCGGGCCAAGTACCTGCCACATCCCGAACACGCCGCGTTCGGTGGCGTGCTGCGTCCCCACATGAAAGAAGTGTTTGTGGTGGACTATTGGGGCGACGATTCCAAAGACGACTTGGAAAAGCAACTCAAGCACGCGGTGTTCTTTAAGTTCAAAGATGACGCTGCGGCCCAGGATATCCAAACGGTCGAAGAAGCGTTCGCGGCATTGCCAGCGAAGATCGATTCGATCAAAGCCTTTGAATGGGGCGTCAACAACAGCCCCGAAAAGCACGACGATGGGTTCACCCACTGTTTCATGGTCACCTTCGATTCGGAAGCTGGCCGCGAAAAGTATCTGCCGCACGCCGACCATCTGGCCTTTGTCGAAGTGCTAAAGCCCGTGCTCGACAAAGTCCGTGTGATCGACTTCTGGGCAAAGTAGGTTCCTACGTCCAGCCGATGTTCGGTGGCGATGCGAGCAATTAGGCGGCGTCGGTGATGACGTCGTCTTCGCTATCTTCGGACGATTCTTCGTCATCCGAATCTTCATCGCTGATGTGGCTATGCTCATCGCGATAGTAGGTTCGCAGGCTCTTGGGCAACGGATCGATGGCGAGTTGGTCCAACATGTAGCCCTTCTCTTTGGCGACTCGCAGGATCTCGATTGTGTCGCCGTACCCGCCACCGACGGCAGCGATGCCGGTGATCAGCGACGATACGGTGGCATCGACCACGGCCAATTGATCTTCTTTTCCGACTTGGAAACGGCTGACGCGAAGCTTCTGGGGCGATTCGTCATCGGCGCGGACCAGGATCCCGCCGGGCCCTCTTAGGAATCGTGAAATACTGACAGGCGATAGGTCGCCGAACAGGACGATTTCGGGAGACTCTCGCAGCGAAACGACGACCGCCGGCGATGCATCCGATGGGATTTGATACATCCAAAATGAACGGAGGGCTTGCCCGTCCAGGACGCGTTTTCCGTCGGATCGCCGTCGGATCGAACAGAATGCACCGTAGCGGGTTTCCAAACTCTGCTCGTTCATCAAACGCTGCAGCGAATCGATCGCCAGTTGTTGCTTCAGGCCTTGCATGGCCAGCAGAGCGGGGGCGCGAAAGGCCGCGACGTCGCGAGCCGAGGCTTCCAGGGGATCGAGCGATTCGGTTCGATCCAAGTACGCCAAAGCTTCGGCAGCGTAAAATTTCAATTCGGGATTCTGTGTATTGAGTCCATCTAGCAAGGTGGGGACTGCGCTGTCACCCATGGCTTCCAACTGAATCGCGGCGTCGGCGGCGGTGGCAGGATTCGCCAACCGAGCAGCTAGGTTGGTCAACCGTTTTTGAGTTGCAGAGGATTCCGGTTCGATTCCGATGGCGCGAACCACTTCCATCATGCGTCCGATGCTGTCGCGGTATCGCGGGTGGACTTCGATTTCGATCAAGTCGTCTTCGCGGGGCGTTGCGATGCCTCGACGAGTGGTTCCGTCAAAGAAGAAGAAGCGGCGGTTGACGGCGCTTGAAATCGCACTGGACATCGCGACGTGTCGGAACTTGGGTCGCAAAATCAACGCCAGTTGCCGACTGGTTTGAACGCGTCCGCCCGAAATCACACTGCCTTCGACCTGTACGTTGGAATCTTCGGTGGGCGTGTAGGCGCCTCGCGTCAACACGGGCCCGGTTCCGATCGCCAATACTTCACTTTGGCGGACCGAGCTTTGCATCAGCTGTTTTTGAACCGCAATTTGTTGCCGCAGACGTGTGTCCAGCAGCCATCCACCGGCCAAGTTCGTCGCACGACTTTCGGGCGGCGCGAGCACGCGGATATCCAGCGGGTCGCCGCGGCGAGCACCTGGGGGAATCGACGCTTGCACGCGAACCAGCGCCGTGTCGTTG
This sequence comes from Rubripirellula lacrimiformis, assembly GCF_007741535.1. Classification (NCBI taxonomy): domain Bacteria; kingdom Pseudomonadati; phylum Planctomycetota; class Planctomycetia; order Pirellulales; family Pirellulaceae; genus Rubripirellula; species Rubripirellula lacrimiformis. The sequence continues at coordinate 6,535,036 of NZ_CP036525.1, read as the reverse complement.
GATTCTAGGAAATGGTTGGGGTCGCTGATTTCGCGGCGCTTCATGTCCTCCAGCAATTGGTCGCGGTACAGCGACGGGTCAGCGGGGCCGCCGGTTCCAGCCAGCGAATTGACCGCACCGACTCCATCGATCTTGATCGCGTGCAGGCCATGCGAGATCGCCGCCTCGCGAACCAGGTCGGGCGGCGCGGGAGCCTTCATCAGCTCCTTCAGCGCCGAATTGTCGTCTTCATCAGATTCGCCACGCCATAGCGAGCAACCCGATGAACCGATTGCGACCAACGTCAGCATCGTCAACAAGAATCGCGAAATATTGCAGTGCTTCGGCATCCTGCCACGCATCCGGCTAAAAGTCTGGAAAAAAGCCACTTCCAGCTTGCGTGATACCCCAAATAGCTGCTCCGCAGCAAGGCGAGTTCGGCAATCAGTCAAACCACAAACTGCCCTGCTTGCCTAGACTGCGCTGTCGCCGGTGACGTCGTCTGCCCCACTGGCCGGTCGTCCCATTCGGGACTTTCTGAAATCAGGTGCTTGGGTCTGCGGAATGTGTCAACGACCTGCAGACAACTTTCTCAACGGTTCAGTGATTGGTGCCAGCGCACTTGGGAGCCAGCCCCCCAACCCCCGCGCACTTTTTCAGGCTTCGCTCGGGTGTTCAAAGGCGTTTTCGATGGTAGCTAAGCAATAAGCGAGATTGATCGATCGACCGTTGCTAAGACCACGTTATCTTGATTGAAGAATTTGCTTGCATCTCGTTTGGAACTCGGCAAAACTCAATTGCTGCGTTAGAGATCCATGGGATCCCCTGTTCCAATCCTGTCCGTGCATACCCACCAGCAAAAGGGCGACGTCGAGGTCACCCAAGTAGACGAAGTCCGCCCTCAGCGCATGTTGACCGGTTGTCTTTGTGCCCCATCAGTTTTTGAACCGTCGTGATATCCGTCCCCGATTCAACCAAGTGAGTGGCGAAGCTGTGTCGCAGGCTGTGCGCCGTAGATCAGCAAGAACATCAGCCGGTGTACCCCGACGAAATGAACCAACAACTGTTCGATCTCCGATCGGCTGAACCAAACCGGGATCGACTCACTTCTTTTAGCGCGGACGGCATTGAGAAATCCAAGCTGCTTTCCGAGCACGCATTGATAGAAAAACAGCAGGCCCGACTGGGCTTGGGTTTGAGTGCTCGCCGACACGTTACCCTCCACCGCCAAATGGGTCAGGAAGGCACCGATGTCTCGATCCCCGAATTGCTCCAGCTCAAGGGAGCCGATGAAACCCGAGAAGCGTTTTACCCAACGCACGTACGCTTTCTCCGTCGCTGCCGCGTAGTGCAGCACTCGCATCTCCCCACGCATCGTTTGGATAAAAATCGGTTCGCTGCGATTCAAATTGCCACGCAACTTGCCCAATTCCTCTTCAGTGGGCGGGGCGTCCAAAGGCAGGTTCCGTTCCTGGCATCCTAGTCGTGCAAGCGTTGAAATCACTTGAGAGAGATCCGGTTCGGAGCAACCGAGCACCGACGTTCGATAGAATTCGATCGCCCGCACCGCCTGCCAACGCTGCCAAGCCGGAGCTCCGTTTGCTAGCAGGCTTCGGGAAAACTTCAGCACCGAGCCCAAATTGACAGGAAGATTGTCTTCCAATCCGTTCCGAAAACTCATCGCGTATCTGCGCAGCCAGCGGGGGAACCAAGCTTGGTCATTCTCGCCAAGGCGATCACCCAGAACTTCTCGTTCGAATTGAGCCACTGACATTTAAACTCTCCTTCTCAAGGGCCGAATCAATGCCACATCCGCGGATGCCACCCCCCGAAAACACGCGTCGAGGGATATTAGCCCAAAAGACCTGCTGACATGGGGGGGTAATGGTAGTGCATGCTAATGCACCCCCGCTCGGCGCCCTATTACACCCCTACTCACCGGGGGATAACTTAGTTGTTCTGGCATTGATTCAACATGCGATTTGGTCTGATCGATTTGCTGTTCGCGATTGCATGCACTTCGACGGGGTCGATCTCGGCGCAATACTTCACATCGGGGCTACCCCACGGCAACAAAGCTCTGATTGGCATCGCAGGTGGCGTCGGCCTATACCTAATCTTGGTCTACCCGTTCTACAGGATCCTTCGTCTATTCCCGATGATTTTGCCACGGTGTCCTTGCTGCCGTCGCTTCCAGCCAGCGTTTCAAATTGTTGATCGTCGATATCCGCGAATCGTTTTTCGTTGCCCCACGTGTGATGGGCAATTTGTGATTTGGCATAACGGCAAGGCCGGGGATGATGAGACATGGGCAACGCCGGTTCTTACGCTAAACTGGCCATACGCGTTTGGCATCTACCGACAATCGGAGAAGCCAGAACAATGACATGCACCGAAGGACGCGAGCCGAGCGGTTTGGCAATGGTGAGTCTTTCGCGCGTCCTCGGTGATGTCCGCCGTTCTGTGTACCAGCGTATCCGAACATGAAGCTTCGATTCCGACTCTCAAACCTGCTTCTCCACGTCGCTTTGATTGCGATCTCCTCGGCTTGGTTTCTTGATCATCGCCAACAGAAGGAACGGTATGACAGGGTTAACCGTGAAGCTTCGATTCTTGCGAAGCAGCGCATACACGCGCTCATCCACTGGCCGCCCGAAACGCAACGTGCCAAAAACAACTGGTGGCAAAGCCAAGCGAAACTTCAATTCGATACGTACGAGCAACGGCGACAGATCGACATCGGGCTTGCCGAGGCAATTGCCGGATTGGGCGGACACCCTGCTCGCGTTCGGGAGGGAATGTCTGTTTCAGAGGCAAGGTCACACCTTGAATCATGCGGCTTTAGCATCACAGTCGACGAAGATCGTGCTGATGTGCTTCACGCCATCAAGAACGGTCCGAACGCAAAGCACTGGGTACGATTTGAGGTGTCGAATGACCGGGTTATTTTCGTCGATCAGGGCGCGACTGTCATGTAGCACAACACAGAACACTCGCGTGCACCGGAGTACGCGAGTTGGCCGGTTTTGAAATTGAGAATTTGTCGCGCGTACCCGGTGACGCGTAACGTTCTGTTGCTTGGAGTCTCAGCGCGACACGATGAAAACAACCTACGAGTTGACGCGTGATGATCTCGCCGCGTTTATTGAATTCCACCAGCGTACATCGCCCGCATTGCGGCGACAAAAGATCGGATGCCTTGTCGTTGCATTCTTTGCGCTGATGATCCTGCCGGCCGGAATTCTACTCACGACAGACAAACCGGTGCTTGAAACGGCAATCGATATTTGGCCATTGCTACTCGGCCCAATACTCTTCGGCATATTCGCAACTCCTTACATTCGCTGGCGAACGCGTCAAATGTCAAACCGTCTTCTCAGCGAAGGGCAGAACAAGGAATTCTATGGGAAATGCGAACTGGAGGCGGGTGATGAGGCGCTCACGGAGACCCGACCATCTGGATCAACGATTCGCAACTGGACTTCCGTGGAACGCATCGTGACAACGCCATCGCATTTGTTCGTGTATACTTCCGGCATCGAAGCCTATGTGGTCCCACGCCGAGCTTTCTCAACCGAATCAGAATTCGACGCATTTCTTGGTGTAATCACAGAACGCTCTGGCATGGAGGTGCAAGGGTTTGGCTGACCGAAAATGCGGCCCAAGTCGCGTGGATGCGCTGGTCCCCTGGAGATTCGGTGATATCTTCGGTTTACTGTTTTGGTCGGGATTTGCGTTGCTCTGTTTTCTTCTACTCCGTTACTGGCACATCACACGGAGGCAGAACCAAACGGTGGACACGGAGGACGGCATCGTGTTTTTACAAATGGACAATCTATCCGCCGTTCCCGGTTACGGCCACCGTTACCCGACTGATGTTTGATTTCGCATGGTTCGATTCGAGACTCTCCTCCAGCGATTTTCGATCGCACTGGTGGGCGGCGGTGCAGCTTATGAATGTCGGTGCAGATGGATTGGCTCATCTCCCGCGTCTTCTCGATCTTTGCGAGCGGTTTGATCACCAAAGTAGACTTACAGACCGCGAAGAGAGTTTCATTCTCTACGGAGCGAGATCCTCGGGACGAATCGTTCATTCGGTTGGATATTCTGATCGCGAGTCGCTCCATCAACGAGTCGCAAACTGGATCATGAGCCTCGTAGATAGTCCTAATATTCAAGTTGCGGCTGCCGGGACGTGGGGTATGGGGGAACTCGGCGTCCCACCTGCATCGATCTCCAAGCGGCTACACGAATTGATCGGTAGCGATGAACGGTTTGATGCGACGGGCAAACACTCTTTGCGGTCCATCGCATTTCGCATGCTTGCCCGTATTGACCGTGACGCAGCAGCACAGCTCGTTGAATCTACTGCATGCCACGAGTACATTGCAGACGTTCGGCAATGGATCGCTGCTTCGCGTGCGCGCCCAGCGAATCACTACGACAGGGAGCCGGAGCTTCTTGCTGAGGCGGGCTGGCTCCTCACCGACGAGGACGGGTAACAATGTCGTGCACCGAAGGACCGCATGGCGCGTTTACAAATGGAAACCACATTGGCGGTCCTCGGTGACGACCGACGTTATTCGACTGAAATCTAGCCAAGGCGAAGCATGAATCGAACACTGATCTTCATCGCGTCTATTGTCGCTCCAGCCATCGCTCGGGCCGCGGATATTGGTACTGTGCTGCCTCTCTTGAAATTGGAAATCTGCCAATGGTGAGCTATTTTCACTTGAGGAGATTTCACAATGACACGAAAACGACGCTCTTTCTCGGCTGCTGAAAAGGCTGCCGCCGTCCGCAAGCACCTTGTCGACAAAGTTCCTGTTTCCCAGATCGCCGACCAGATGCAGGTTCAACCGACGTTGATCCACAACTGGGTCAATGCCGTCATGAGCCAAGCTGAACGGGCTTTTGAAACGCCCCGCTCGACCAAGGCCGGCAAGGTGAAAACCGATCGCACGGTCATCGAACTGCGTGAGAAACTCATCGCTAAGAACGAGGTGATTTCCGAGTTGATGGAGGAGAACATCCGCTCAAAAAAAGACAATGGGGAACTCTGAAAGGTCGATGGGTTCCCCATGACACGCGAGACCAAATCGTCGACTACACCAAGTACTGGCACGAACGAACTGAGATCGGAATCGGTCAGCTCTTGCGATGGATCGAGCTGCCCACCAGCAAGTATCACAACTGGAAGCGACGTTACGGCAAGGTGAATGCCCACAACGGCAAAGTTCCCAGGGAATGGTGGCTGGAAGACTGGGAGAAGCAGGCGATCGTCGATTTTCACGACAAAAACCCGCTCGAAGGTTACCGAAGGCTGACGTTCATGATGCTCGATGAAGACGTGGTGGCGGTCGCTCCGTCGACGGTCTACCGCGTGCTCAAGGCCGCAGGCCGACTGGATCGAAAAAGCAACAAGGCATCGCAAAAAGGAAACGGATTCAAGCATCCGCTGAAAGCCCATGCGCACTGGCATGTCGACATTTCCTACATCAATGCTGGCGGGACGTTCTTCTACTTGATCACGATTCTCGATGGCTACAGCCGGTACATCGTGCATCATGAACTACGCGAGTCGATGACCGAACTGGACGTGGAAATCGTCTGCCAAGCGGCTTTGGAAAAACACCCCGGCGTGAAGCCTCGGATCATCAGCGACAACGGTCCTCAATTCGTCGCCGGTGACTTCAAGTCGTTCGTCCGTCACAGCGGGATGACGCATGTAAAAACCAGTCCGTACTATCCACAGAGCAACGGCAAGCTCGAGCGGTGGCACAAGTCGCTCAAGGTTGAAAGCATTCGTCCGAACTGTCCACGAAATGCCGCCGAAGCGATCAAGCTGATCTCGGAGTATGTCCATCACTACAACGAGGTCAGGCTTCACAGCGCGATCGGCTACGTTACGCCGGCTGACTTCCTGGCCGGATTGGCACCGGAAATTCACTCCGAACGAGACCGTAAACTCGAAGAAGCTCGGATGCGTCGGCGTTCGACGTCGCGCAGTAGTGACAGCGAACTTGCAGTTGCCGGATGATCAGACGAGAATGTCTACGCTTGGTCGGAGGATAGGGCTCTGCAGAGGTGCAACCTGAGCGCCGCATCAAGTGCGTAGACCGAAAGGCAGGCGGTTGTCGCCAGTCGATGACCGCCACCTTTCCCTTTCGGGATACGCCACAAAGCGAAAAACCTTCCACACTGGAGGCGTGGATCACGAGGCGGGAGGACGCCATCAAATTGCGTTTCAAGCCATCGGTCGATTTCCAATTCCCGCTGAACCAGCACAGTACGACGTACGCTTTTTCACCAGATCTGAAACTTGAAGGCAACCCAGCAATGTCATCGTTGGGATTCCCGGTCATCATCGCGCTCAACATCGCAATTGTTGCAACAATAGCACTCATGACCTATTCGTGGTGGCGGCATCCAGCTGCACTGAGGATGCCCGTGAATGCCGACGACGTATGGGCATTTGCGTCGCTCAACTATTTCAACGCGGAATACCCTCGACGTACCTTTTTATACAAGTTCATGACCAAGCTTCCGACTAATTGGCGACTTGCGATTCAAATGACCGGTCTAGTTCTCTCTTCGATTTTGGTCGTCGGCAGTTGCATGGCAGTCTTTTCTTGGTTCGCGGTACACGACTGGCATCTGCTCTGGTACCGTAAGGCATACTTGCGCACTCACTTCGCTTTTCCTTACTTACTTCTTTTGCCTGTTTTTCTTGCTGTAACTGCTCTGTACTTCAAGGCTGAGCACGCTCGAATCCGCATCAAGTTGAATGGCGAATAACCAAGCCATTCAACGGAGTACGGCATCAGGTTTTTGAAAATGGACAATCAATCGGCCGTACCCGCTGATGGCAAACGTTCCCCGACTGAACTATGAACGCCTCCGCCGTTCGCGAACTTTCATCGATGTTTGCTCCTCCGCGGATGAACCTGCGATCCGCTGCTCGCCTGGATTCGCCGTACGGTGACGACAGGTTCACTAGTCGTGGCATCAATCATCGTAGTGTCGACGACGTCACCCGAGCCGACCTCGACTTCTACCCGTGGTGCTTCTCCTACATGGATTTCCCGAGCCTGCTCTTCTACTTCTACCCCGTCGCATCGTACTACGAATCCGACAACTCGCTAGAGTGCATTAACCCGTTCCTGTACTCGCTTGCCCCACACATTCCTAGTTCTTCTTCATCGCTAAACCCAGTTGCTCAATCTGCGATCAACTCCGGATTGCGGTGGGTGCGGAATTCGTGTCGATCACAACCCGCTGATTTTGACGCTTGCCCTATTTTGCTTTCCGCTATTGGGATCGGCGATACGAAGAGCGGGGAACCAGGCGATGCACGTGAGTCGCCGAGTTGAGTTTATTGAAGTGGTTGATCGTTCGCGGCGACCACGTGATCGTTACCGTTCCCCGGCGATGAACGTGTCTCCTGAACTTGAAACACTCGACCAACTGCAGGGTGGCGATCTTTCGCTCGAAATTGTTCGCGGGCTTTTCCCCGACGCAGAAGGATTCAGACGTGCTATCATCGCAATGCTTGACGCAGGTGAATTGAATTTACTCGATTCGGAGAATCGGAACGTATCGCGGTGGGAGCGTGTCGAAATACTTGGGCACCCTACGGGTCACCGTCAACTTGGAGCACATCGGATTTCCTTAACCGACATAGGGGCTGCCCGAATCGAATGAAGTGTTGAATTGATCTCCTTGCGGTGCACATGCGATTACGCAACGCAACGGCAATTTGCGTTGAACCATGCGATGAACCGAAGTCGCGGAGTCGTCGTTTTTGACAACGGAAAGTCATTCGCCGCGACTCGGTTGTCGCGGACGTTCCCCGACTGACATCGTGGCTCTTCTCTGATGACGATTCGCAAGCTTCTAATCGCAACCGCGCTGATCGCCACGGGATTCGCGATGCTGAGGCCGCTCTTCGGTTTCGGCGTATTTTTACTCGCAATTGTTTCACTTGTATCTGTTTTCATGTTCCGTCGCCCGACCTGGTACCGATCGGTTCGTTGGGGGCCATCGCCGTCTGCCTGATCCCGCTTTGGGCTGTCTCAATGGGACCATATATTGTTGTTCAACGCACGCTCTGGGGGCATTCGATTGCACCTGACTGGTTTCGTAGCGGTTATACTGTTTACAAGCCATTTGGATTCATATGGGCAACTCCTAGTCTCACCCAATACGGCTACCGCTTTGAGGGCACGTGGCAGAACGTCGGTTTTTTGAATGGGCGTTCCTTGTCAATACACGACCAAGGGTCCGACTTGCCGGTGTTCGCTCCAAAGGGCGGGGGACCGTCGGATGCAACGAAGGCCGCGACTTGACGTTTTGGAAGTGGCGAGTCGTTCGCGCGGCCCCGCTGATCCGCCCCGTTATTCACAAAGGTCATATCACGATGCAACTGCGTTCCGCTGGTTTGACGGCGTTACTAATGGCACTCAGCCTGACGGGTGCCACCGCACAAGAACAACGGACTCCTACGCCCTATGGCGTCCTGTACAACGAATGGAAAGCCGAAGTCAACGCCTTGGATGACGTCGTCCCCGAACTGTCGCGTCCGGAGAAGCGGGGCAAGAAGAGAGGCATCAACAACAGATACACACCTCGCTTTCTAGACCTTGCTAAAGAGCACTTGAATGACGACTTGTGGCTGGATTGCTTGATTTGGACGTCGGTCGAAGGAGTTCCCGGAGAAGCCTTTGACGAGATGTTCGATGTCTTGGGGCAGACTGCAAAAGTTGTTCGCAATACGACTCAGCTGCAACTGCTGATGTCTGAATTCATCAACTTGGAATCCGAGCGCATCAACCCCGCACTATCCGTCATCGTTGAGAGTCACGCAAACGCGGGTGTGCGTGGTGCCGCGCTTTATGCACTGGCGGCCCGTACCCGGCGTCATGCAGAGGAACATGGCGATGTGGAAGGTTGCGCCACTGCTGAACGACTGTTGGAGCGTGTGATCGCAGAATACCCTGAAGTGAGTACCTATCGCGGTGAGAATCGTGAAAACGCAACGGAACTGCTTAGGGAAATGCGGAGCCCAGTAGCCATCACCCGAATAGCGCCGAGTACGCAAGGGAAAACGATCTTGGGCGAGGACTTTGATCTGAGTGAGGTCATTCGCGGAAAGGTTGCTGTGATCTCTTTTTCTGGGCATTGGTGCGGCCCGTGTGTCGCGATGCATCCGATTCAGAAAGAAATCATCTCGAAGTTCCCGGGAGAATCGGTAGTCGTCATCGAAATGAACAGTGACACACTGGATTCGCTAGAGACAGTGCGTGGGAAGATCGAATCAGAAGGACTTGGGTGGATTGTTGTCACAGACGGAAGCGATGGCCCTGCCGCGAAGCAATGGAAAATCAAATCTTGGCCTACCTACTTCGTGCTTGATTCCGAAGGGCGGATTCGACATCGCGTATCCGGGAATTGTGGACGCCAACTAATCACTTGGGTTGAAGAGTTACTGCCGAAGAGTGAATAACCAAGCGGTGAACGGGAGTCGCCGATGACGCGGAATTTGCAATCATAGTTTTTTGGCGGTGGCCCCGTTACCGCTGCCGTTACCCGACTGAGTCACGCAGTGTGAAACGCTGATGCATTACCTCGTGATGCTCGAAGACGATCTAGACCGTATCCGGCGATTCAATGCCATCGTTGCGACTCACCATCCCGGCGTCCGAATTGACGTCTGCCGTCCTGCACCGGCTTTCATCGCGGCATATTCGACACTTACTTCGACTCCGTGTTTGATCTGTCTTGACCACGATTTGTTCGTCGACTCGCCAGATGATCCTGATCCCGGTGACGGGCGTGACGTGTCGACATTTCTCGCGGCCCAAGACGCGATTTGTCCCGTGTTGATTCACTCAACGAATGCCCCCGCTGCCGACAGCATGATTCTCTCGATGCGGGCTGGTTGGGCGATCGAATTGCTCCGATCGGTGATGACTGGATCGAATCATACTGGTATCCTAATGCTGGCGAAATGATCGCCCAAAAGACTGAAGACGACTGGTAACCAGGCGATGGTGACGGAGCGGCGGCACGCTTGACCGTCTGCTTGCAAGCTCGCTCTCGCCGCCCGCACATCGCTACCGTTCGCCGGCTGAATACCAATGATCGCACTCGGCTACATGGCGAAACGAATCGTCGAGCGTCCCGGTTGGCTGGACGTGCCATCGGTCCGCGACGTCTACGCCGTGTCCGACTGTATTTCGCCGGACTTCGCGAACTACATCACTTTTTGGACGCACAACGGCTTCTGGTTCTTCGACAGGCCTTCCTACATTGTCCGGCTTTGTACCCAGCACGGCATCTCACTGGATGGCCTTACATTCGTCTACTACGAAGCCCATCCGCAGCAGTTCGACAACGACGATCACACGTGGAGGGACTTCGGGCCTGACCCGGATATCAAGACCGATGTTTTTGCATCAACCGCATCTACTCTGCTCGGATACGACATCGTCTGCTACTCAATGCAAAACTCGCCCGAATGCTCGCCGTTGTCCTGCAACCACGTTGCGACTGACGTTCAAGTAAATTCGCACTGTCTGATTGATTCACTCGACTACGCTGTCCAATGTCTCGAAACTGGCATCTTCGACAACGCCGAACCCGGCCCGATGCGAATTGTTGCCGTTCACTCGCTTCGAACAGGAGCGGACGGGGAACAATGACATGCACGGGAGCACGGCTTGCGGCTTTTCTTGCAATGGATGCCCAACTCTCCGTGCCCCGTGATGTCCGCCGTTATCCGACTGATTCAGAGCAAAACCTGTTTCCGCACCAATGTCGAACCGTAACCGCAATGTTTTTAAGATCGTGACGATCACAATCATGGTCACTGGTCTTGCCTACATCGGGATTGAGGCGAAGCGATGGATTGACCCGCACGATGGACGCGATTTCGATCGCCTTGTTTGGGAAGCAGACCCTGGTGGATACGAACGTGCGGCGATGTGCACAGACATTATCGATAGACACCTGCAACCAAACATGACGCTAGATCAAATCTCGGACTTACTTGGTGACTCCTTCACAGATCGCGACCGATCTCATTTCCAAGACGGCGGCCAAATGCCCGGAGTACGTACAATTGCTTACTGGGTTGGACCGTGCTCATGGATTGGATACGATGACGCATTCCTGTTCGTAAACCTTGACGAAAACAATCAGCTAGTTTCCGCCTCTGTATACGGCTACTGACGGATAACAATGACGTGCAACGGAGGACGGCATTGGGCGTTTACAAATGGAAAATCTAATCGCCGTCCCCGCTGACGTCTGACGTTCCGCTATCTAACGATCTATCTTGAGACGAGCCTTCTTAGTCGCTTCAACCATCGTGCTGATTGCCGTCGTTGCAATGTATGTTCGATCACCGGCAACGCGTTCGCTCGGCAACACCGCATCCGGCCTCGAGCCTGTGGACGGCTGCGCGATTACCCCACAACAAGCAGTTGCAATAGCAGAACCATATCTCGAAACATCGTTTAATCTGCGCTCACGCAATCTGCTTCCCGAACGTCGCAATAGCGACAAATCGCCAACGGACTGGGTGACTCTACGGGGCGACACATATTTCGTTGCACGCGACAACTATGCTGCAATCAACGTCGACTTTTATATTTCATACGCCGTCGCTGTTCACGCCGAAACCGGTGCCTTGACCGCGCCGACTTCCCATGGGGCTGGATCGTAAGGACTCGCTAGCACTCAGATCACGCTATACTGCTGTGATGCCGTTTTCCGACGCGAAGAAGCGGAACCATCGGGTGAACCGGAGGACTCGTGTGGCTCTTGGGCAATGGTTGCCGTTTCGCTCGTCCCCGGTTACCCGTACCGTTCCGCTAATTACTATGCGTTTCCCGAAGAACTACATCGAACACGCTTCCGAGGCGGTTGCGAACCCTGACCTCGACTACTCGTTGACTTTCGAGGAGTTTGTCGCCGCTTGCATGAATCGCGATGTTTCCAAGGCGATCGAGAATTGCCGACGAAAGCACCCAGAGTGGCCTCACGAGTGGCTCGAGGGTTACGCTCGTCTCAGGCGAATTTCCGACGGGAATCGTTGGTTGATTCGCGGGGTAGCGCGACGTATTCTTGCAAGCGACGTGGATGAATTGCAGCTATTTCTAGAAATGCACGTTCGCTCGCGGTTTCATTGGTACTACAAGAATCACGATGAATACATCGAGGTCTGGTCCCTCTTGGATGCACTTGCGATTGACGACTGCGTAACGATCAACCGCCACTTGGAATTTGCCACGTTTCCACTGACCAACTCACAGGGTGGGGAGGCCGCAAGACTTTTCAATGCGGTCCATCAATTGCTTCGCGAACCCTCTACACAACTCAAAGACCTCGATTTGCGTACAACGAAGAGTTGTGCCAGTTGGCTTCGTGCTTGTCTCGAATTTATCGCCGCCGTTGCACAACGAAGCCAGGAGCAGGCTCAGGCTGCCCTTGCATCAGTTCTCTCAGGATATCGCAGAACCCCGCAGATAAACTTGATGGAGAAGGCAATCGCGTTTTGTGCTCACGGGTTACTGCGCCTCTGCGAACGAACGGCGCCTGAATTGGCACTCGAGGTTTCCGCGTCACCATCACTCCCATGGGACGAACAACTGCACCGCATTTCGACGGGGCGACAAATAGTATCCCGGAAGCACTTCCCTGGCGTACCCCCTTGGCTGATCGACTCGATTGTCGAACTAAATCCGCTTCCGTGGCAAACAGTACAATAGCGGAACCATGCGATGCAACGGAGACATCTGAGGCATCGTGTCTAGTCTGGGTGGAGTTTTTGCTTCATTTTTGTAGACAAGTTTTCAACGATGTTTTCTTGATTTGCAGACAGGTTTTGCACTGGCTTCAGGCCGCTTTTGGGATGCTTTGATCGAGCAGGGCAACGACAGGAGATCCGGTGGCGCGAAGCCGCTCGACGTAGGTGGATTCGCAGTACGGTTGGCCGGACAACCAACAGCGATGGATCACACGCTGCCATTTGAATGCCAGTGCTCGAAACGCCACTTGGGCCGGCTTGCCACGACTGATTTGGAGGTCGTAATACGCCTTGGCCCATCCACCGCCTTTGACCGATTGAGCGGCGTATTCATGAAACGTTTGCTTCATGAATTTCGGACACGCCCAGCGACGGCGAACAATCTTCATCCTTCCACTTTGAATCGTTACCGGCGCGATCCCCGAGCAGGCGCTTAGTGACTCTGCGGTGGGGAATCGTGACCGGTCATCTCCCATCGCCATTATCATCCTGGCCTGAGTCACCACAGCCGCTTCGGGAAATGACTCAGCGATTGCGTGGTCGGGATGACGGGGAATCAGGCACTTCAATTCGTCTTCGGCGCGCTTGATCAACTTGTTGAGCAGCTGAAGTTGCTCGCACAGATTCACCGCTCGCCGGGAACATGTTTGCAGCAGCGTTTCATCGTCAGAGAGAGCCCGCGAAGTTAGCAAGGTTTCGATACGAGATTCCGCATGCTTTCGAAGTCCACGAGCGTTAAAGAACCTACGCAGCTTGTTGGCCCCCGCCTTCTTGGTTGCTTCCAAGGTCGGGTATTTGGCGACCAATGCGAGCAGGAACCCGGCGTAGGACTTGGCAGCTTTGAGTGCCAAAATCGCAGGGAAATACATTTTTAGTACGGAAACCAATTCGTTGCCAAGATCCGCACGTCGGTCGACCAAGTGCCTTCGTTCCTCGACTAGTGAAGCGATCTGACGGGTCAGCGGTTGGTCTTGCCGCAGTGGCTCAAGCTGATCGATGTAGTTGCTCAGGTACTGAACGAGCAGTTGGCAATCGACGGGATCATTCTTGCTGCCACCATGCGAAAACGCTTTGCGATAACTTGCCATGGCGGCCGGGTTGATCGGATAGATCTCGATGTTCCCGAACTGCATCAGCGCGTTGATCAGCGGACCTTTGGTCGCTTCGATGGCAATCGCGAGCGGGGCACCGCCGGCAACCTTACGCCACTTCTGGACCATTTCCTCAATCGCTTCGGGCGATTGCAGAAAGATTCCGGTATGGCTTTTTCCGTCTGGGCCGATCAGATGGTAGTCATGTTTTTTATCAGCCCAATCGATACCGATCAGGACGGAGGGATTGTCATTCATGAGTGAGAGTTGTCTGCCGTGGAGACGGAAAAGGTGCCAGGACTCTTTTTCGGCGGCTTTTCACGTTCGGCCGTGGATGGCGATGCGATGTTCCGTTCGTCGTACGGCTTCGGCCGGCTTTGTTCGGATGTGTTCGTTCGACGCGGCGGTCCGATTTCGGCTGAAGCCGGTACTACGAACAAGCGGAGGCCTGACCTCTTTTGGTGGCTTTAGTGCGTAAAAAGGAACTCGCTGACCCCTCGGGCTCCGCTGGGCAGCTGCCCGGTGACGACGACGCCCTCGACATCATATTTCGAGGGATCGAAACGTTGACTGCTGCGTTTGTCGGTGAAGACTCGCTGCGGCAGGGTCAGCGTTTCACCGACCTTCAGTGGCGAATTCTGCAGCAAGAGGTACTGGCCATTGATGTCGATGGTCAGGCGAGGAATTTCGTGATCCGATAAGTTTCGGATGACCACCACTTCGGTCACCATCGCTCCGCCGCCGCTGGTCGTGGCCACGGGCTGGTGATCCAGCGTGACTTCGACCGGTAGCGGTGGCCCGCCAACTTGCGACGGAAAGATCGAGTAGACAATCAGACCGACGAGGGCCATCGCCGAAAGGCTAACCACCAAACCGGTGCGAGTTAGTTTTAGCGAGGGGGCAATCTTGGGATCGTCGGTCATCGAAATTGCAGTTGTGGCAGAGGAGGTGTAGAGGCGTGAGAGGGGCAGTTAGGCCGTTTGCGGAAGTGCATCAGCCGTTACGAACCAACGCGTCGGAGTGATCAGTTGTGACGGGTACAGTCGAGTGTTCTGTTCGTTGCCGAGCACTTGGCCCATTGCCGTCTGTTTGTTCGAACCGGCGATCAAGAACCAGATCGCCTGTCCCGCATTGATGGCGGGGGCGGTCAAGGTGTAACGGTAACTTGAAAACTTCGGCACCCAGTTCTGAACGAACCAGCGATCGGATTCGTCGATGGCGTCTGTTTCCGGGAACAGCGATGCGGTATGTGCGTCGTCGCCCATTCCCAACAGCACCAGATCAAACGCAGGGAATTCGTCGCCGGGAAAATGCTGGCGAAGCGTCTGTTCGTATTGGTCCGCGGTGTCGGCCGGCGCCTCGACGACAACCGGTACCGGATGGATGTAGTTTTCGTCGACGCCGGCGGGGCCAAGGATGGCTTCGCGCACCATGCGTTGGTTGCTGTCGTCGTGGTCACGAGGCACATTGCGTTCATCGCCCCAAAACCAATGGATGCGGTCCCAAGGCAGGTCGCGTGTGGCCAATATCTCGTAAAGCCGTTTGGGGGTGGATCCGCCGGAGAGTGACACGCGAAACGTGTCGCTGGTCGTCAGCGTTTCGGCAACCAGTTCGCAGAACGCGTCTGCGGCAGCGTTGTGGAGCGAGTCGAGATCGGCGTAGGGCTGCAATGGGTTGACCATCATGTGGATCTCGGATTGGTTAAGCGAGGAAGTGAAAGGAAGCGATGGCAGAGAGATGTCGTTTGGGGGGGGACGCACGCTGGTGAGTGTTCAGGTCCGCTAGAAGGATTCGGCGTCGCCGGGAAATTCACCGTCACGAATCGATCGGATGTACTCGGTAGCCGCGTCGCTGATGGATCCGCGGACGTCCGCGACTTGGCGAACAAACTTGGGCAAATATCCGGTTTGGAATCCGATCAAATCGTGAGTCACTAAGACTTGCCCATTGGTGCCTGGCCCGGCGCCGATTCCGATGGTGGGGACTGAAACGGCATCGGTGATCGCTTGACCGATCTCGCTAGGCACGCATTCGATCAAGACAGCAAAGGCGCCAGCCGATTCGGCAGCGCGGGCGTCGGCCACCAATTGTTCCTGATCGCGTTGGACGCGGTAGCCGCCTTCGACGTGCACATTCTGTGGGCGCAGACCGACGTGAGCCATCACCGGGATACCAGCGGTCACGATGGCTTCGATCCGTCCGGCCTGGTTGGCGCCGCCTTCGAGTTTGACGGCGTGACAGGCCGTTTCTTTCAGGACGCGAGCGCTCGACGCGATGCTGCGATTGATGTCCAGCTGGCCTTCGGGGAACGGGAGATCGACCACCACCATCGCCCGCTTGGCAGCACGGCCGACCATTTCGGCGTGATAGATGATCTGGTCCATCGTGACCGGCAGAGTGGTGGAATGTCCTTGCACGACCATCGCCAAGGAATCCCCCACCAGCAGGATGTCGATGCCTGCGTCGTCCAGCACTTCGGCGGTGGGGAAATCGTAGGCCGTCAGCATCGAAATCCGTTTTCCGTCACGGCGCATCTTGCTGAGCGTGCGGGTGGTCACACGCGGCGGCGAAGAAGCATGCGAAGAATTCGAACCTGACATCAATGACTTTCAGTGGGGAATGATCGTGCGGTTGCCCTAGCAGCACGTTCCATCTTAGGACGGTGCCCATCTTAGCCAAGGTGGGCCCCGTTCCAACGGGGCGGTACCGGTGCCCATCGCTGGCGCAGCCTAGCGGGGGACCAGCGAAGCAACACGGGCGACCAGCGAAGCTACACCGGCGACCAGCGCAGCCACACCGGCGACAGCGGGCTAGCGTCGACGTACAATGTCTCTCGGTCGAATTTTACCAGAGAGCAAGAAAAGTCGCGTTGCTCGGACGCGAAGTGCTCGCCCCGTGTTTTCTGGCATCATGGAATTGGCCTGCAGAGTTCGCGGCATGCTGCGGCGCAGGTTCTGGGCCGCCAAAGTGCCGCTGCTGCGATCTGTCCCTGAATCGTTCGTTTCTTCCCTGAATCCTTCTTTGACGAGGCCATGATGTTGCGATGCATTCCTAAGCCGATCATTGCTGCGGCGATTTCCGCGATTGGGCTGATTTCGTATTCCATTGTCCTGCCGGCGACAGCCCAGGATGCTTCGCAGGGTGCCGGCGCCAATATGGTGACCGAGTTCAAGGGAGCCTTGAAATCGTTCGAACGTGGAATGCTGATCGTCGTCCGCGAAGACGGCACGGAAGTCATGGTGCAACTGCCGGATGATCCGTCCGCGTTCACGTTTGTCGCCGAAGCGAAGCCGCCATTTTTGCGTCAAGGGATGCTGGTTCGTTTCAGCGGGACGTTCACCGCCGCGGGCCAGGCAACCGCTCCGATCGAAACTGTTACCGTCATTCAGCCACCGACCGGGCGTTTGACCGGACGTGCTCGCGAAATGTACACCCCGGGCGTGCACGGTGAACGCCGCGGTCGCAACGAACCGGTGCCCGCAACTGCCCAGGTCACCGTTGTCGGTGGATTGCTAGGGTTGGACAATACCGGCATCGCGGTGCAAGCGGGCAATATCCCTGTGCGAGCACCGATGTCGCCTGACGCCAAAATCGAAATCCGGTTCAATCATCTGTCGCTGGCGCAGGAAAACGATCCGGTGTCGGTGTCGGGGTTCTATCAACCGCCGGACGACACCAAGGTCAAGGCTGAACGAGTGACCGTCACAACGGACCGAATCTATGGCGAACAGGTCGATACCAAACCGGTGCGTGCGACGCGTCGATCCCGGCGTACGAAAGATGCCAAGCCGGATGCCGATGGTGGCGACGCAGCTTTGGGCGGTGTTGGATCCAGCGACGCATCCAGTTCGGTTCCCGCCGAATGATGTCTGGTTCGATGATCACTAAAATTCAAGCAGGCCGTTTGGTTGATCCGCAATCCGGATTGGACCGGGTGGCTGATCTGTACTTCGACGGAGACCGTATCATCGCGGCGGCGGACCGCGCGGTGATCGACCAGAGGGCCCTGCCCGATGGCGATGCAAACATCCGCACGATCGATGCCACCGATTGTGTCGTGATGGCGGGGGGGATCGATTTGCACACCCACATTGGCGGCGGAAAGGTTTCGATCGCTCGGATGTTGTTGGCCGACGAAATCCATTCGCATGCGCAAGCCGCCAATGAGTTGTCCGCCGAATGCGAATACCTGCCTGCCGCGTCGGTCACCGCACGGCGGTATTTGGACATGGGATACACGACCTGTTTTGAACCGGCCGTCATCCCCTGCAATGCGCGATCGGCACATGCCGAAATGGCGGACGTCCAGGGAATCGATACCGGCGGATATTGTTTGCTGGGAAACGACGACGTGTTGTTGTCGATGATCGCCGATGGTGTGCCGCAGGCAATGATCAATGACTATGTCGCATGGATGGTGACGGCAACCCAGTGCATTGCGGTCAAGGTCGTCAACCCAGGCGGGATCAACGCGTTCAAGTTCAACGTGCGGACCTTGGATGTGGATTCGCGGCATCCCAAGTACGACATCACGCCGGGCGACGTCATTCGTACGCTATGCCGTGCGGTCCATGAGATCGGCTTGGTCCATCCGCTGCATGTCCACTGCAGCAATCTTGGTGTGCCGGGCAACATCGAATCCACTCTGGCGACGATTCGTGCTGCGGACGGTCTGCCGATTCACCTGACGCATGCCCAATTCCACTGCTATGGCAAGGACGGTACCTACGGGATGTCGTCGGCTGCGGTCCGGTTGGTCGAGGCGATGCGCCAGCATCCCAATGTCACGATCGACGTCGGGCAAGTCATGTTCGGCCAGACGGTCACGATCAGTGCGGATGCGATGCACCAGTTCGAAAATTTTCGGCATGCATCCCCCCGCAAGTCGGCTCTGGTCGATGTCGAATGCGAAGCCGGTTGCGGCGTGGTGCCGTTCAAATACAGGCGGCGGCAGTTCGTTCACAGTTTGCAGTGGGCGATCGGGTTGGAATTGTTTTTGTTGATCGACGACCCATCGCGAGTCTTCCTGACAACGGACCATCCCAACGGCGCGCCGCTGACCACCTACCCGCATCTGTTGGCACTGCTAGGCGATCGCAGTTTACGAGAAACCGCTCTGGCCGAAATTCATGCCGACGCTGCGGCCAGCAGCAGTTTGGGCGGACTGGATCGCCAATATCGTATCGATGAAATCGCAACGATGACTCGCAACGCGCCGGCATCGATTTTAGGATTGACCGATCGTGGCAACCTAAACGCCGGGTCGCTGGCGGACATCGTGATCTATCAAAATGATTCGAACCTAGAACGGATGTTTGCCCGACCCAAGTATGTGTTCCGCCGCGGGCGAATGGTTCGTCACGATGGTGCGGTCGTCGTGGATTCGACGAATTCGTCTTCCGCAGTGGCGGCTGAATCACAGACAACGTTGACGGCAAAACTGGACTGCGATCCAAAAGCGGTCCAGCAGTTCACCGATCGCTATCAAGAATCGGCGACGATGGATCTGAAACGCATCTGGATCAGTGATGACGAGATGTCGGACGTCATCGGTTCGGTGCCACAGCCGGCATCGGCGGGAGCGCGTGTGCGATGAATGGATCCGACATGGAAGTATCAATCGCGCCGGTCAACGGTGTCGCAATCGAATCGGAATTTGCGGAAGCCTTTGACATGAAGGCGACTCGCGTGATCATCACCGGTCATGATCGACAGTGGGCGCTCGACGGCGCTCGGGCGATGACGGGGTTCGCTACCAGCGTGATTGCCTGTGGAATCGAGATGGCGATTGAACGTGAACTTTCGCCTGCCGAGACTCCGGACGGCCGACCCGGTTTCGCTATTTTGGCGTTCACGGTATCCGGCAAAGAACTGGAAAAGCAGATTCCGCGGCGGATCGGTCAGTGTGTTTTGACCTGTCCCACATCCGCCATGTACGCGGGGATCCAAGGAGACAAGTCGGTACATCCCAAGCGGATTCCGATGGGAAAGACCATCCGCTATTTCGGCGACGGTCATCAGATCAGCAAAGTTACCTACGACGACGCCTATCCCCGCGGCCAGCGTTTTTGGCGAGTTCCGGTGATGGATGGTGAATTCATTTGCGAACACGATGTGGGGCGTGTCGACGGGATCGGCGGCGGAAATTTTTTGTTGTTGGGCGATTCGGTCGACGCTGTTTCGACGGCTTGCCGCGCGGCGATCGATGCGATGGGGAAATTGCCGGGGATCATCACCCCGTTCCCCGGCGGCGTGGCTCGCAGCGGTTCCAAGGTGGGATCAAAGTATCCCGCGCTGTTCGCATCGACCAACCATGCGTTCTGTCCCACTTTGAAAAACGCTACCGAGACTTTGCTGCGTGACGACGAAACGGTGGCGATGGAAATTGTGATCGATGGATTGTCCTTCGATGCGATCGCCGAGTCGATGAAGGTTGGCATCATGGCGGCTTGTGAAGTCGGTGGTGGCAACGGGCTGCTTCGTGTCACGGCGGGCAACTATGGTGGCAAACTAGGCAAACATCACTTCCACTTGGCCGAGGTGATGCAATGACCCGATGGACACTGACACGGCATGTGACATCCGGCGGTGGCTTGGACCGCGACGATGGTCCGATGATGGACGCGTCGTGCATCGATCCAGCGCGTTTCGCCGGTCAAAGCGATGATTGGATCCTGTCGCAGCCGATCGGGGCGGGCCGGTCGGGTGAGGCCCGCTTGGATGAGGTCCGCTTGGGTGACTGGTTCGAATTGCAAACCGCTGCGTCTGATGAACCGGGGCTCGACACGGTGGTCATCCGTGGGGACGTGGGACGTTTCAGCCATATCGGTGGCAATCTGGCGTCCGGTCAGATCATGGTCGACGGGAATGTTGGCGATTTCTTGGGATCCGCGGTGGGCGGCAATCGGACAGGTTTGTCGGGTGGCCGGATCGTCGTGTCTGGAAATGCGGGCAGCCACGTCGGGCACCGGATGCGACGGGGCGAAATCTGGATTGGCGGCGACGCGGGCGACTTTTTGGCCGCCCACATGGTCGCAGGGACGATCGCCGTGGCAGGATCGGCCGGGCCGGACCTGGCGATCGGAATGCGCCGCGGAACCGTGCTGTTGTCCGAGATGCCTGAACTGCCGTCTGGGCGATTCACGGCCCCGATTCGGTCGCGGTATCTGTTTGGATCGCTGATTTCAGTGCCGGAAATGAGTTTTTTCCAGCAAGGTTGTGCGTCGATCGATCGGCTGATCCATCGATTATGCGGGGAATGGGCGATTTCGCGTCGAGGGGATCGGGCGGTCGGCGGTCAGGGCGAAGTGGTCTCGGGAATCGATCGCTAGGTCTTATCGGGGCGATCGCGAGTGGACGTTTTTTCGCCGGAAACCCGGGCGCTTCGGCGGTCTGTCGCTGCATTTGGTCATTCAATCGATAGCCCTTGTTCACTGAAACGGGGGACTGTTCACCCAAACCGGGGCGATGTGGTCCGGGCAAGATCGGCCAAGTTTGATAGGCCGCTGACTGTCGCATCGCAATCTGTCTGGGCTAAACTACGCAGCACCACGTAAGATACGGTTGTGATTGGTGACATCCCAGATGTCCACGCGACCGACCCTTCCGGCAACTTCGCCAACCCTTCCGCTGACACGAGCTTTTGTCCCACCATGAAGAATCGATTGTTCCTTCCCACCGTCGTCGCGACCGCATTGCTGTGCTCGGCGTTTCAATCCAGCGACGCATCGGCAGCGGATTTGGGGATCGGCTCGAAAGCCCCTGCACTGGACGTTGAATCGTGGCTGCAAGACGGCAACGGTTTTTTCAAGCCAGTCACCGATTTCAAAAAGGGCAAGGTTTACGTTGTCGAATTTTGGGCGACGTGGTGTGGTCCTTGCATCGGCAGCATGCCGCATCTGGCCACGCTGCAGGAAAAGTATCGTGGTGACGGGGTCCAGATCATCAGCATTTCGGACGAAACCGTCGACGAAGTCAAAGACCTGATGGGCAAAGATCATCCGGACGCCGGAAAGACATTTGCCGAGATCACTGCGGCCTACTGTTTGACGACCGACCCCGATCGTTCGGTTTACATCGATTACATGGAAGCGTCCGAGCAACAGGGCATTCCGACCGCGTTCATCGTCGGCAAAGACGGATTGATCGAATGGATCGGACACCCAGGCAACATGGACGAACCACTGGAGAAAGTCGTCAATGATTCTTGGGATCGCGAAGCCTTCAAGAAGGAATTGAAGATCCAAGAAGAACTGCAAGAGAACATGCAGGCGATGGCAGAACTAGCCGGTGCAGGAAAGTTTGATGAAGCCATCGAAATGACCAACGTTCAAATCAAGAACGCACCGAACGAAATGCTGAAAGATCACTGGAGCAGTGTTCTGCACAGCCTGAAGTTGTCGTCCGGCAAAGTCGACGACGAAACGGTTGACTTCTATCGCGGGCAAATCGTGATGATGAAGGGCGACGTCAATTCGCTGATCCGATTCGGCTATTCGATCTATGGCGTTACCCAACAGGGTGGCGAGATCGGTCCTTTGGCTGGCGAATCGATCAAGGCGTTGGAAGCGGAATCCGAATCGGTTGCCGACGAAGCCAAGCCAATGTATTTCAATGTGCTTGCCATGTTGAACGACGCCGACGGCAATCTGCCCAAGGCCATCGCGGCACAAGAAGCTGCGATCGAAGCGGCTGACGATCAACAAAAGAGTCGCCTGACCCCAATGTTGGAACAGCTGAAAGAAAAAGCAGCCCAGTCGGACGAGCCCAAAAAGGAAGCCGACGCTAAATAAGTGTGAACCTGAGTGATCGCTCGGGATTGCATCTGCTGACCATGACTTTGCAACCGCCCCGGACACGTTCCCTTCGCAGGAATGTGTTGTCGGGGCGGTTTCTGGTTGGTGGGTCGCCCCGGTTCAGGCTATAGTGGTTCTCGGCTGACCGGCCCCCGTTTTGGCATCGAATGCGTCGCGGATCGGGCCCAGCCATCAGGTCAACAGTCGGGCTGTATGCCCCGCCGCTGCCGAGGTCCTACCCCCCCCCTGTCCATCGCCTGACGTTTCGACGTTTCCTGCCTGGCCCTGGATCCCATCCCACCTTGCTACCCCCGTTCGGTCATTTTGAATTTTCCGATCGCTTGGTCTGCGTCCCACCGTTTCGAACTTCGCGTGCCGCCGATGGGCGGATTCGCGTGTGTCGTTGCGTTTTCGCTTATCGGTATGTTGCTTTCGTCTGCCGTCGCGACCGCCGATGACGGGATGGATTTCTTCGAAGCCAAAGTGCGGCCGTTGCTGATCGAACATTGCTACGAATGCCACAGTGCCGAGTCGGGCGAATCGGCAGGGGATTTTGTGATCGATACGGCGGTCGGGATCGCCGCGGGTGGCAGCCACGGAACAGCTTTGGTCGCCGGTGACGCCGGTAAGAGTTTGATTTATCAAGCTGTGCTGTTCGACGGTGATTTGCAGATGCCGCCGTCCGGCAAATTGGATCAGCAGTCGATCGACCTACTGAAGCATTGGATCGAAATCGGTGCCCCCGATCCTCGCAGCGGACCAGCGAAGCCGGCGTCCGTATCGCCGATGGATCGTGACCCCCTGTCGCACTGGACCTTTGTGCCACCTGTCAAACCATCCGTCCAGTCACTCGTCCAGCCGTCTGCTGCGGACCGAGGGAGCGATTCGGATCGCGATGTGATCGACGTTTGGGCGCGACGAGCTGCAGTATCCCAAGCGATCCCGATCAATCCGGTTGCCGAAGACACCGCGTTGCTGCGGCGGTTGTATTTCGACCTGACCGGTCTGCCACCGACACCGTCACAAATCCAAGCTTACGTCGATTCGCAGCGGCCGGACCGATACGCACGTTTGGTCGATTCCCTGTTGGCCAATCCGATGTTCGCCGAACGTTTTGGTCGGCACTGGTTGGACGTGGCGCGGTATGCCGACACGGTCGGGTACGCGCTTGGCGGGAAGGAACGTCGAATCCAGGGAAGCGAACGTTATCGCGATTGGGTGATCCGTGCGTTTAGCAATGACATGCCCTACAACCGCATGATCGAACATCAGTTGGCGGGCGATCGCACCGACCCCAAGAACATCGATGGCAACCTGGATGCGATGGGCTTTCTAACGCTTGGCCGACGTTTTTTAAGCGGGTTGGATACAACCGACGATCGCATCGATGCGATCACCCGCGGGTTGTTGGGTTTGACCGTTGCGTGTGCCCGCTGTCATGACCACAAGTTCGACCCGATACCGACCACCGATTATTACTCGCTGTTTGGAATCCTAGAAAGCAGCCAGCAGCCCGAAGATGGCGCCAGCCCGTTGATGATGGTCGATCGTGAAAAGGTGGGGGATCGACCGGTGCTGTTGCGTGGGCAACCTGGCAACCGAGGCCCGAACGCGCCACGGCAGTTTCTGACCGCCCTGCGGAAAGCGGACGAACCACGGTTCAGCGACGGTAGCGGGCGATGGGAACTGTCCCAGCGGATCACGGCGACCGACAACCCGTTGACCGCACGCGTGATGGTCAATCGCTTGTGGACTCATTTGATTGGGAAGTCCTTGGTGGATTCGCCCAGCGACTTTGGTTTCCGTACCGATCCACCGGCGGTGCCCGAAATTTTGGATGACATGGCGATTGAGTTCGCAGATGACTGGAGCATCAAGAAGGCGGTCCGCCGGATCGTTTTGACCCGCGTGTATCGTCAATCGACCAAAGCGGATGTGGGTGCGATCGCCGCCGACTCGGACAACCGTTACCTGGCTCGCGCGAACCGAAAGCGTCGAGATTTTGAATCACTGCGAGATTCGTTGTTGTCGGTCGCCGGAGCGATGGATCGAACGATCGGTGGTCCGCCGGTCGAGATCACCCTGCCCACCCTGACGCCGCGTCGAACGGTGTACGCGATGATTGATCGTCAGAACCTGCCGTCGATCTTCCGCACATTCGACTTCGCCAGCCCGGACACGCATTCGCCTGGCCGCTACTTTACGACCGTTCCACAACAAGCGTTGTTCTTGTTGAATAGCCCGCAGATGTTCGCCTTGGCGCACGAAGCCGCCGATTCGGTGCGACGTGATCTGGACCGGATAGAGGTGGGATCCGACGACACAGCCCGGTTGGCCGAGGCGATGTTCCGACGCGTGCTGAGCCGGCCGCCCACGGCGGACGAATCCGAAGCCGCCGCCGCGTTCCTGATGTTGCCGGTGGCCGATTTGCCGCCACGATACGACCCGCGATCCCTGTGGACTTATGGAGTGGCAAAATTGGGGGACCGCCAAAGCGTGAACTCGTTGACGCCGTTCGGGTACTTCAAAGACAACCGTTGGCAATCATCGGAAGCCTTTCCTGCAACGGACGAGAACGGGCACGCGTATTTCAGCCGCGAATCCGGACACACGCCTCGCAAAACCGACATGGCCGTCGTGCGGCGATTGACGGTTCCGTTTGATGCCGAAGTGACCGTGCGTGGTCAGATTCGGCATAAGAATCCCGGGGATGGCGTCTATTTGGGGCTCTGGATTGGCGACGACCGAGCCTTCTATGCCAACCAGAAGGATGGCCAACGCGAAGTAGGACCAATCGTGCGGCGTGTCCAAGCGGGCCAGACGGTGGATTTCGTCGTCAGCCCGGGCGAATCCGATAATTCAGACACGTTCACGTTGAAGATGACGATACAGCTGCATGGCGATGACGGCCAACATTTGGAAACTCAAACGGACCGTGATTTCAGCGGCCCGTTGGTCGAAGAAGGCACGGATCCGCTGGACCGATTGGCCCAGTTGGCACAGGTGTTGATGATGAGTAACGAATTTGCGTTTGTGGACTAAGCGATCATGAATCAGGAACAACCTTCACCGATCTACCGTCCTTCTCGTCGTGAGGTGCTGCGTACCTGCGGAGTAGGTTTCGGTGCGTTGGCCTTGTCGGATCTGATGGGCCGCGACGCGCGCGGCAACGAAACGCTTGCCGTCGGCGAGGTGCCGCTGCATTACCCATCGCGGGTCAAGCATGTCATCCACCTGTTCATGAATGGTGGCCCCAGCCACGTCGACACCTTCGATCCGAAGCCGATGTTGGCAAAACTGGATGGGAAGTCGGCGCCGACACAGAACTTGAAAACCGAACGGCCCACCGGCGCGGTGATGCAGTCGCCCTACAAGTTTCGCAACTACGGCGAGTGTGGGCTGCCCGTCAGTGAACTGTTCACGAATACCGCAAAGCACATGGATGACATCTGCGTGATCCGCAGTATGCATGCCAACGTGCCCAATCATGAACCGTCGTTGATGTTGATGAACACGGGCGAATCGCGGTTGGTGCGGCCCAGTTTGGGTTCATGGTTGACCTATGGGTTGGGCAGCGAGAACGAAAACTTGCCCGCGTTCGTCGCGATGTGCCCCGGCGGTTATCCGATCAAAGAATCTCAGAATTGGCAAAATGGTTTCCTGCCAGGAAAGTATCAGGCGACCTATGTGGATTCGGCTGGCGAGCGGATTGAACAACTGATCGACCATATCCAAAGCCGCGGAGTTGCTTCCCAAGACCAACGCCAACAGTTGGATTTATTGGCACAGCTAAATCGGAAGCACGCGGTTGATCGCGATACCGATGCCAAGCTGGAATCTCGCATCGAATCATTCGAATTGGCGTACCGAATGCAAAGCGAAGCGTCGGATGCATTCGACGTATCCCGCGAAACGGCCCAGACACGTCAAATGTATGGCGACGGTGCGTTCGCCCGACAAACGTTGATCGCGCGGCGGTTGGTTGAACGAGGCGTTCGTTTCGTGCAACTGTATACCGGCGCGGGGCAGCCCTGGGACAATCACGATGACCTGGCCGTGGGGCATCGCAACAACGCCAAGAAGGTCGATCAAGCGATCGGTGCATTGCTGACCGACCTGAAGCGGATCGGGATCTTGGACGAAACCCTGGTGATGTGGGGCGGTGAATTCGGACGCACCCCTGTCGTCGAGATGCCCAAGGAAGGGAGCAACCAAGGCAAGATGAATGGCCGCGATCACAACCATCACGGATTCACCTGTTGGTTGGCTGGCGGCGGTGTCCAAGGCGGGCAAGCGGTCGGGGCCACCGACGAACTGGGTTTCAAAGCGGTCGAAAACCGAGTCCATGTGCACGATCTGCACGCCACCGTGCTGCGGTTGATGGGCTATGACCACAAACGGCTGACCTATCGCTACGCGGGTCGCGATTTTCGTTTGACGGACGTCGCCGGGCGAGTGGTCGACGAAATCCTGGCATAGCAACGAGCGATCAATCAGTGTCGCGATTCAAGTCATCTCGCCCCCGCCACGCAGCGGTTTGCGGGGGGGAGAGAGTTCGAGAGAGTTCGAGAGAGGGGGGAAGAAAAAAACGACACTGATTGATCGCTCGTTGCTTCGCTAATCGTCCGAGGCGTCGGACTGGAACTGGTGCACGATCCGGTCGGCAATCGCCTCGGCGTCGATCGGATCGTCGACGTCGATTCCGCGGATCTCGCTGAACGATCGGAACCACGACTCTTGGCGTTTTGCTAGTTGGCGCGTATGGGTGGCGACCAGCGCGATCGTGTCATCCAATGAAGCGTCTTGTTGGTCCAGGTAGTCAAGGACTTCACGATAGCCGACGGCTTGCCGGGCGGTTCGTGACAATGGATGTTCACGGTCCAGCAAGCTTCGAACTTCTTCGACCAATCCGGCCGCGAACATTTCATCGACGCGTTGATTGATTCGGTCGTGCAGTTGCGGCCGTGGCCAACGGATCGCAACGACGCGGCAATCGGCGGTAGCAACCGGCCGGTCGAACTGAATTTGACGGTGGGTGATCGGTTGGCCGGTCTGCCACGCCACTTCCAGAGCTCGGATCATCCGCCGCGCATCGTTCTTGCCGATCCGATGTTCGGCCAATGGATCGACCTGCCGCAATCTCGATCGCAACGCCTCGATGCCGTGTTCGGCCAGATCCTGTTCGACCGCACTGCGAAATTCCCAGTCGGCTGGTGGTCCAGGATCGAAGCCACGCAGCACACCCTTCAAGAACATCGGCGTACCCCCGACAAAGATCGGGACACGTCCGCGTCGGATCACATCCGCGACGGCCGCGTGTGCGCAGTGCAGATACCGGGCGACGCTGAATTCTTCGGATGGGTCGACCAAGTCGATCAAGTGGTGCGGGACAGCGGACTGTTCCGCGGCCGTGGCCTTGGCGGACCCGATATCAAGGTGACGATAGACGGCGATCGAGTCGAGCGACAAAATTTCGCCGTTGATTCGCTTGGCCAGTTCGATCCCGATGCGGCTCTTTCCAGACGCGGTCGGCCCCGTTAGCACGATGGATCGGTTGGCCAGTGATTCAAAACACTGCCCGCCAACGTCAACGGCTGGCTGGCGATCGCCGTCGTCGGAGGGGGCGGCCAGTGGCAGTGGGGAATCGGGATTCGGAGCGGAATTCACAGCGCAAATGGTTGGGTAAATCAGAGTTGCTTGGATCAGGCACCGCCCTCGACAAGGACGCGTATCGCGTTGGAAGCGCCGGTGACGTTCGCCCAGCGATGTCGTGACGAACGTTTCAAAGGCAGGTCATGATAGGGCATCAACCAGCCCCGTCGATAAGGATCCCGCCCGGTGGGGGGAATCGGGGCGATCGTGGCGTGTCGCATCAGGCCGTCGATGTGGCGGGAATCATTCCGCCAAATTCTGTTGTTTCAATCGGCTGATCGCCCGCCAACGAAAGATCAGTCCGTGTTGACGACCGACCAGCACGCTAATCGCCAACAGCAGGGCGGCGAAAACCACGATGATCGCGCCGGTGCTTAATTTGGGCACGACGGCGCTTGCCATCGATCCGAGGCCGGCTGATAACGCACCGATGCCGCCGGATATCCAAATGTTGGGCCGAATCGAATCGCTCCAGTACCGCGCGGCGCTGGCCGGAATGATCAGAAGTGCGACGATCAACAGCAGCCCGACCGCTTGCATGCCGGCCACACTGACCGCAACGACCAGGGCCATCAATAGCAGGTCCAGCCGCCGAATCGGATAACCCAATACGGTTGCCAGCCCTTCGTCGAAACACATCAACGTCCATTCTTTGATCAACGTCATGCTGGCCAGGATCGTGGCCACGGCGATCGATCCCAGCAGCCACACGTCGGCTTGGCGAATCGATGCCGCTTGGCCAAAAATGAACCCAGGCAGCCCGGCTTGGCTGCCCGTCGGTGATGCCTGGACGATCGGCATGATCACGACGCCGGCGCCAAAAAACGTGCTCAGTACGATCGCCAGAACCGCGTCCTCGGGCAGACGTCCGACCCGTCGCAGCCACAAAACGGCGACCATCCCAAGCCCGCTGCTGATGGCACCGCCGATCAGCATCACGGCCAAGCTTTTTCCGGATTCCGGTGCGATCATGCTGTGCACCAGAAATGCGATCGCGACGCCCGGAAGTGCCGCGTGCCCGATCACGTCGCCGGCAAGAGCCCGTCCGCGTAGCAACAGGAATGTGCCTGTGACGCCAGCAGCGACCCCCAATAGCATCGTGCCTGCTAGCACGACCATGGTGTTGTAAGCGAACAGGGTATCGAACAACGACACGGAAAAGGTCAACTTTCTAGGGCGAGGCTTATCGAGCTGGATTGGCCGATTGCGGCGCCGAGGATTTCGGCGGGCGATCGGTGTGATCAAAGATCAGCAGTTTGCCGCCATAGGCTTCTTTCAGCAACGATGGCTGCATCACATCCGCGACCGATCCGTCGGCGATCACCCGCTGGTTCAGCAACAGGACCCGGTCGAAGTAATCGGCGACGGTGTCTAGATCATGGTGGACAACCATCGCGGTTTTTCCAGCGTCGCGAAGTTTCCGCAGCACGTCGATGATCGTCCGCTCGGTCGATGCATCCACACCGGCCAGCGGTTCATCCATCAAGAATAAATCCGCGCCCTGGACCAACGCACGTGCCAGGAAGACGCGTTGTTGTTGGCCACCGGACAGTTGGCTGATTTGGCGTCGATGGTAGTCCTGCATCCCCACGCTTTGCAGCGCCTCGATCGCCAGCGCCCGATGCTTGGCGCGAACCGGTCGCAGCCACCCGATCTTTCGGTACAGCCCCATGCAGACCACATCCAAGGCCGTCACGGGAAAGTCCCAATCGACGCTGGTCCGCTGAGGCACATAGCTGACCCGGCCAACCGCTTCGCGGAATGACTTGCCGAAGAATTCAAAGTGCCCGGATGCGGGTTCGATCAATCCGAGCGATGCTTTGATCAATGTGCTTTTGCCGGCTCCGTTCGGGCCGACGATCGCCGTCAAAGACCCAGCGGGGGCTGCAAAGTTGACGTTCTGCAGCACCGGCACGCTGCGATAAGCGATGGTGACGTCGACGGCTCGCAGGGGCGGAACGGGCGCCTGGTTCTCGTTCACGATTGCTGGGACTCCGGTGCATCGTTTTGTTCAAAGCGAATGGGTTGGACGCGAATCGGACGACCCAGAGTAACGTCGGGGGCGATGGGTGTTTCCGACTGCTGAACGGCATGTTGCTGGAAGGCGCTTTGCTGAAAGGCACTTTGCCGGACGGCGCTTTGCTGAAAGGTTCTGGGCAGCTTTATCTCTTGAACCACCATGTCGGGCGATCCGCCAAGCGCTGTCGCGATTGTAGTAAAGTTGTGCCGCATCATGCCTACGTAGGTGCCCGTGGGGCTGTTTTCGGCTCCCATCGAATCGCTTAGCAGTTCCCAATCGCTACTGACCGATTGGCCACGACTGCGGGCACCTTCGACGATCGCTTTGACTTGCCGCGGCGAAACGCTGGATTCAAAGAATACCGCTGGGACCTGTCGGACGGTGATCAGGTCAACCAATCGATTGACATCCTGGATGGCGGCGTCGCTGATCGTCGATACGCCCTGAACACCATGCACTTCGACGCCATAGCGTTTGCCGAAATAGCGGAATGCATCGTGTGCGGTGATCAAAATGCGTTGCGATGTGGGGATGGTTTCGATCGCCGCGGCACCCCATCGGTCCAGGGCTGCCAGTTTGGCTTGGTAGGCATCGGCCCGTTGGCGAATCGCATCGGATTGCTCTGGCATAATCGTCGACAGTTCGTCGGCCAGGTGACCGACCGCTTCGCTCCACAGCGAAACATCCATCCAAATGTGCGGGTCGTGCACACCAGCGTCCGCATGCAGCAATCGGTCCTCCGGCAGCATTTCACCGAGCGAGATGGTTCGAGTGGTACCGCCCGATCGGGCAGCCAATACATCCGACAAACGACCTTCGAGGTGCAAACCGTTGTAAACGACCACGTCGGCGTTTCGCAATTTGACGGACACCGACCGCGAAGGTTGAAACAGGTGCGGGTCCACGCCGGGGCCCATGATCGTCTCAACCCGCGCATCCTGGCCAACAAGTTCCGAAACCATGTCGCCGATCATGCCGGTTGTCGCCACGATCCGGGGGCGGGCGTCTTCACTGTTGCTTGTCGAATTGGCAGCACTGTTGCCACAACCGCCCAAAAGTAGGGCAGCCCAGAACATCATCAGCGTCAGCAAGATCGCTGCGACCAAGCGAGAAGATGGCGATGAAACGGGCTTACGTGGCATATACACAGGGAAAACTCAATGAAACAGGGTTTGCGGGTAGCCAAATATAATTGTTTGGCTAATCAAAAACTAGACGAAATGGATGCAAGTGGCGTGCCGAGAACGTGGAAACTGCCATTTTGGTTTGTGTTTCCTGCGTTCGCAGTCGGTCCCGATTCGTGTGGTAAACTTGATTTTGACCGGAAACGATCCACCCGCTGTCCGGCGGATCGGCACGAACGGGCGAACCTAGGCGGAGATCACCGCCTGCGGATCGGGTCGTGTGATTCCCCTGGCAACGGGGACGACCGGGGGGGAATGGGCCGCGATAGCCCGGCGCCAGTGCGCGGAGATCCAAATGGGAATGACCTACTTCAAACGTTTTCGCATGGAATATCACTTTCCCGATGGGTTTGGTGACAATCGCGAAGAAGTGGGCGACGACGCAGGGCGGGGCCACGGATCGAGTGGGCTTTGGCCGATTGGTGTTTCTTCGGCATCCGGCGGCAGCGTCATGGGGCCGCTGGAACACGCTCGATCGACCACCGTGCCGGCGGGATATTCGATGGTCCCCTTCAGCAGCGGATTGGTCCGTGAACATGCGACGGCCAAATATCAGAGTTTCCGTCAGGAATTGGACGTCAATGTTTTTCCCTGCCTGGGACGCCGCGATGGGTGCATGCGTTTGATGCGCGAGATCGCGTCGCGAGAAGGCTTTGTCGCTGGTGCAACATGGTTGTGCCGGTTCCGGGATCCCCCAACCGGGCATTTGTTGCCTGTGGGGACGGTCCAAGGACTCGAAATCGATGGCTGGGGGGCGATCCAGAATCTTGGGATCGACACCCTGCACCGTGGCCGCGGTTTGGGGACCATCCTGTTGGCACGTGCCGCCCAGGGGTTCCGCGAAGCGGGGCTGACTCGAATGCACCTGGAGGTCACGACCGAGAACACTGCGGCTATTCGGCTGTACGAACGGATGGGATTCAAACGGGCCCAGGTCGTCTACAAAGCAGCCGATGTCGCTGGCGTTTAGGGATTCGTCGTTGCGACCTGCGATGGCAACGGATTCCGGTCCCAGCACGGCTGCGTATGTGCACGAAAAAAGGCCAGGATCAAATCCTGGCCTCTGCGTTGTTTTCGGTAGCGGTGCCTGCCAATTCGCAGGCACGGCTGAAAAGCGTCAGGGTGGATTGCCAAAGGCAACCGGCAACCCTGTTTAGGCTGCCGAACCATCCAAGGCTTCTTGCAGGGCGCTCTTAGGACGAACGCCTACGAAGCTTTCCGAAACTTCGCCACCTTTGAAGACCAACAGCGTAGGAATGCTGCTGATGCCAAACTTTTGTGCGATGCCGGGATTGTCATCGATGTTGATCTTACCGATCTTGACCGATGGGTTCTCGTTGGCCAGTTCGTCGATCATCGGCGCGATTTGGCGGCAAGGACCGCACCAGGGGGCCCAGAAGTCGACGAGGACAGGAGTATCCGATTTCAGTACTTCGGCGTCGAAGTTGTCATCGGTGAATTCTTTGACGGCGTCAGAAGCCATAGGAAATTCCTTCGTGGTATAGAAGTGGTCGCGATTTGTATTTCACAGTGAATCGGTGCGATCGACACATCCAGATGTGCGTTTCCCCCCGGCCCGGCCCACCGAATGAACGGTTGAGCGAATCGTCGTGACGGAAATTGTAGGGCCGCGGGGGCACCTGTCAATTTAGTGACCTGCGGAATCCCGCTGGGTCGCCGTCGTCCAATCGCATCTTGTTCAGTCGGCAGATGGTTCCTTTAAGATTGCCATCAACGAGAAAAGTCCGCCAAAAACGGCGAATGTCCGCTCGGGCGATGCGTTCTTGTGGAAATCAAAAGGCCGCGTCGCCGATGGCAGGGAACCTGCCGGATCACCCCAGCTTCAGCAACAATTGGGCCAATTGGTCCAATATCATCGCTGTCGCCCCCCAAATTTGGTGGCCATCGTGCTCGATCGAACCGGCCCGAAAGGCCAGGGATCCGACTTGGCGACCGTCCTTGATCACCGATTTTGAATGCACTGATTCGCACCGGCACGCCGGATCGGTCAGTTTGGACAACGGCAGTGTCACGACTTCCGCCACTTCGGCCGGATCGGGGATCCACGTTTGGGTAGGCCGGTCGATGATGGCAACGACCGTATGGACCAGGTTTTCGCTGGCGTAGACATACTGTGTCGTCAATTCGCCACAGAACGATTGCACGGTCGGGCGGATACCGAGTTCTTCCTCGAATTCGCGAACGGCGGCTTGTTGGATCGTTTCGCCCGCGTCGATCTGGCCGCCGGGCAGCGAAATCTGTCCGCCGTGATGCAGCAGCGTGGTCGGACGCAGCGTCAACGGAATCGTCCATCCGTGGTCGGGGTCGCGATAGATCGCGATCACCACGGCCGCGATTCGCGATTGCCGCGGTGCCGGTCCGCGATGCCGACCATAGGCCAGCACCGGGGACATGCTAGAGAGTCGATCAACGCGACGTTGCAAATCCTGCGATTCCGCGGCCTGGATCAGACCGCGGGAAAGTTTTTCGCCCAGACGCGGTTCGTGAGCCCAGTCGGGGCGACCTTCGGGGCGTTGAAAATTCACCAACGTGGGACCTACATCAACGTTTCAAGCAAACGACGAAGCTTCCTGAGTTCCACCCGATGGTCGTGGCCTTCCATGGGCACCATGTGAACGGTCAACGCGCGGTCGTACCGATCACGAGCCAATTGGGTGGACAATTTGCCGTAGTCGATTTCGCCTTGCCCGACACTGACCTGGAACGCATCCGGGCGGGTGTCCCGCAGGTGAACGTTGCAGACAAACTTCAGAATCTTGTCAAGGTTTTTGCCCTTGGCTGGACCGGCGATGTAAACGCTGGGGTCCAACGTGATGCCCAGTCCGTCGACGTTGTTGCAAAGCACCATCAACGTGTCGGGATCGTCGCTGAGGCAACCTAGTTGGCTGCGGACGCTGATCCGGACTCCTTCGCCCTCACCAATCTTGACTAGTTTTTGCAGCCGCTCGACTTCTTCGTTGAACGGGGTGCCATGTTCGCCCGATGGGACGGTGATGTTGACCACTTTGGTGGTCTTGGCCAGATGGCAAATCTGTGCGAAGTCTTCGTAATGTTGGTCGCCGGTGGACCCCAATTCGACACTGTACCCAGAGATGTCTAGGCGGTGCGTGTGTCGGAGCAATTGGATCGCGCGATCCATGTCTTCAAGCAATTCACTTGGTTTGACCTTGCCCGATTCATGCAGCGCGATTTCAACGGCCGCAAAATCAAGGTCTGATAGAACCTCAATCGCTTCCCGCAACTCCATCTCGGGCCAGCACTCGGTCGATGCTGAAACAAACACGTTTCGTCCTTCCCTAACAAACGGCAAATGTTTTCGTCTCGCAAAAGCGCCCAAAACGCCACAACTTGCGAAAACCGCACAGCTTACCCCGACCACACCCTCTGGCAATAGACCGTTTTTTTGGCACCCCGTCGCATACCGCCGCCGGTTGCGGCACACCGCGTTGCTGCCTTCCTTCGCCCGACGTATCCAGCCGCTCGTGAAACACGCGCAGCGGGAACCCCGTCGCGGATCCCAGCGGGTATTAGGATTGCCAGATTTTGACGATTTCGCTGGCGACTTCGTCGATCGACTTGCCCGATGTGTCGACATGGTAATCGGACGATGCCCGATACAGATCTTCTCGTTCGGCCAGCAGACGGGTGATTTCTTCTCGTTGCGAAAGCGCTGTCAGGGCCGGGCGACGTTCGGCGGTCGACGCGTCCGCCAACACGCGATTGCAGATTTCGTCGGCGGTCGCATCCAGCCAAATGCACTGGCCGGTCGACGCGATCAAAGTTCGATTCTCGGGGCGTAGGATCGCTCCGCCGCCGAGCGAAATGATCGACTTGGGTCCGGCCGCGACCAAACGCAGTGCTTCGGTTTCTAGATCGCGAAAATGAGACTCGCCGCCTACCGCAAAGATCTGACGGATCGACTTGCCCGCCGCGGCTTCGATGACATCGTCGAGGTCGATTTTTTCCATTGCCCAGGCAGCGGCAAGCCGTGCAGCAACCGAAGTCTTGCCCGTGCCGCGAAAGCCGGTCAGATAGATATGTGCAGAGGTCTTCATTTTCGCTTCTACCTTGGACAGGTCGGGTGTCTAGAATGATAACGCAGCTGATCCCTACCCGCGTCCCCCAAACACGCGTTCCCCCCCAACACACGCCCACAGATCATGGTCGCTCGTATCCCGCGAATGCGGACATCCGGGACGCGTCGCAGATCGGTTGTCGCTGAACGCTTGTCGCAGACCGGTGCGGCATGGACGCGTGAGGAAATCAGGCGTGACGTGATGGGACGAAATGGATTGTCGCGTAGCGTCATTGCTCGTCGCGCTGCAAACCGCGTGCTTGCATCCCTGCCGACCACCCACGCCTATTTTTGATGCCCGACGCCGTGCCATCTGATTCGAACCGCCGAAGCCGGCCGTTGATGGCGGCCGCAGCGGTGGCGCTGGCACTGTTGCCGTTTGCAGCGCTTGAATGCGGTGTCCGCCGATGGGCACCACTTTTGCCGATGGTGGACGCCGATCCGGTCGCGGGGTACCAGGAACTGCCACCATTGTTCCAGTTCGTTGATGATGCTGACGGTCCCGCTGACGACGTAACGAACGCATCCGGCGGGCGGTGGCAGATTGCCGAGTCGCGGATGAACTTTTTTCGACCGGCATCGTTTGCAGCCACGAAATCGCCGCACACTCGACGCGTCTTTGTGCTGGGCGGTTCAACCGTCCAGGGGCGACCGTTTTCGACACAGACGGCTTTCCCGAACTGGTTAAGGCTAAAACTGGAAACGGCGGATCCCAAGCATCACTACGAAGTCGTCAATTGCGGAGGCGTTTCGTACGCCAGCTATCGGGTGGCAAAGATTCTGGACGAAGTTCTCCGGCACAAGCCTGATGCGATTGTGCTGTACACCGGACACAACGAGTTCTTGGAAGACCGCAGCTATCAACATGTTCGGAAACTGGGAACCGCTCGCCGCGTGGTCACTCGGGCGGCATCGTATTGGAAGACGGTCGGTTGGTTGCAATCGTTGGCATCCGCCCCGTCACAGTCGCCTCCGTCGCAGCCTGCATCGCAGCTTCCGTTGGCGGGCAGGCCGCTGGCATCCGAGGTCGACACGCGTCTGGATCACATCGGTGGGATGGATCTGTATCAACGCGACCCCGAGTGGCGACGATCGGTCGAGCAACAGTTTGCGGCCACACTGCAGCGAATGATCCGGGCGACGTCGGCGGCAAACGTTCCTTTGATTGTTTGCGTTCCGGCTTGCGATCTGGTCAACACGCCGCCCTTCAAAGTGGACGACTTGGCAACCGGCGATGCTTATCGTCGTGGCAAGGAACTGTGGGACGCCGGCGGATCTGCGGCCGAAGCGAAACAGTGGCTGACCCAAGCTCGGGACGACGACCTTTGCCCGCTGCGCGCCACCTCGACGATCATCGACACGGTGCGTGACGCCTGTGCGATTGCAGAGATTCCGATGGTGGATGTTCCCCAGTGCCTGGATCAACGCAGTGGTTCGGGGGCACGTGTTCCGGACGGGATCGCCGATCCTGAATTTTTCGCAGACCATGTGCATCCCACGGTCGCCGGGCATCAACGCATCGCCGCCGCGGTTGCCGACCGCTTCGAAGAACTCGGGTGGTGCCAATTCGATGACGCCAGCGAAGCGGAGTTCCAGCTTCAAGTCGCCTCCGTCATGCAATCCTTGGACGAAACCTATTTCGCACGCGGCCGCCAACGTTTGCAGGGGCTGCGTCGTTGGGCGGCCGGACGGGCGGCCACACCGATTGCAGAGGACGAAAAGGCGTTAGAATGACCGGGCTGAGCACTTGCTCGAGTTTCTTTTCTGTCGGAGTTCCTGTTGATGCGCCACCTGATCGCTCTGATCCTTTTTGTCGCTCTGGTATCGCCGCCCGTGTTCCATTTGGCCGGTGCACAGGACCGGGCGAAACCATCCTCGGTCGATTCAGGCCGCGGTGATTTAGGCGGCAGTGACGTGGGCTTGAGTGACGTGGGCTTGGGTGACGTGGACATTCAGGATCCAAGTCTTGATCGCGCAGATGTCGAAACCGATACGGAGGTTCTCAGTGCCGAAAGTATTCAGCGAAACCTCGAAGGCCCGATCGATGCGGGCGACATCGCAGCGGCTAGCGGATGGGCGACCAACAGTGGTGTGGTGGATTGGCTTGGCCCGCTGGCGCCGGTCGCGTTGTCGCCCTTTTTCGGCGTCACTTGTCTGTCCGGCTTGGCACTGTGGGGGCCGGATTGGGCAACCGACAACGCGGTTCTGGGCGTGGCGGGACCGCTTCGCAACGAATGGTTGTTTGTCATCTTCATGGGCTTGACGCTGCTGACCAGCTTGCCGCGACTGACCAAGGTCAGCAAGCCTTTTGCACAGGCTGTCGATCGATTGGAAACCTATGCCGTGATCGTGATCCTGCTGGTGATCAAGTTGGTGATGTCGGCGCAAAATCCGGGCGATGGCGAACTGGGCGGAACCCCGGTAGCGATGGTCCACTTGGGGATCGTCAGCATGACGCTGGACACGCTGCTGGCCGTGGCGATGGTGATCAATATTTTGGTGATCAACAGCGTGAAGTTCTTTTTCGAGTTTCTGGTTTGGTTGACACCGGTCCCGTTTTTGGACGCCGTTTTCGAAGTCTGTAACAAATCGCTGTGTGCGGCATTGATGATGGTCTATGCGTTTAGCCCAACGATCGCGACGGGGATCAATTTGGTGCTGCTGTTGGTCGCCGCCCTGATGCTGCGTTGGATCAGCCGCCGTGTGCGGTTCTATCGGACCATGGTGCTGGATCCGGTGTTGGCCAAATTCTGGACTGGATTCGGAACGCCACGGCGACCGGAGTTGATCGTTTTTCCGAAAGACGACTTTGGCCCCTTCAAGGCCAAGAGCCGATTGCGATTGGTCGGCCACAGCGACAAGGGCTGGCAATTGACCGAAGCGAATTGGTGGATGCCGTCCAAAGAACACCGTCTATCACCAGAATCGTTGCCGACGGTTCGACGTGGCTGGGTGATGCATTCGGTCGTCGTCAAAGACGAATCGGGCCGAGAAGTCTGCATGACTTTCAGTCGCCGTTTCGATCAGGTACAGCTATCGAAATTGTTGCAACAGCTTGGCATCAGCGAAGCGGACGCTGACGAAATCGCGAAAGAAGAAATGGCGTCGCAGTTCGCCTGATCGCGGACAACAGGCGTCGCGGAAGTCTTCAACGGTTTGTGTTCAACGGCAATGGTGAGCCGCTGGCCGTGAGGCCACGGGCATTGGGGGGGGGATTCCCGGCCGCTTACGCGTCGCGGCTCACTCGATCGCGGAAGTCTTGGCGAGTTTGGCGACCTGGAAACCTTGGTGCCGCGAGATCCTAGTGGGCTAGTGCTGGTTCCGCCTTCTCTGTGACTGGTTCGGCGTCACTTTCATTCGCTGCGCATGCGTCGCGTAGTTTTCGTCGGGCGATCTTCACCGCATCCGATTCGGTGAACTTGTCGATTCGCGATCCTAGGAATCGATCGGATGCGGCGAACATTTCGTCCGCCAATTCCGGGTTGCCCGCTTCGCGGACTCGCGGGATGAACTTGGTCATCGGGGCCGCATCGTTGGCGTTGACTTGGCGACTCCAGGTCCATTGTCGACGCAGCGTTTCCCAGTCCTTTTGCGCCAACGCTAGATCCATGCAGGCATGGTGCACCGCGGCGGTCTTTTCAAGCAGTCGTACCCGGTCGGTGCGATCGGATCGTTGACGACAGGCTGCGATCAGCAATTCACGTGAATATTGAAACCGGTCATGATGATTCAGCGTCCAGTCGGCCAATTTTTCAGTCGCTCGGACGTGCCAGCGGCTTCCCGGAGCGGTAGTTTTGCGGATAATCTTCAGTTGCTCGATCGCCGCGGCACGCTGTCCGAGAGACATCATGCCGTGGGCAACACGAAACCGATCGTCGGGAATGTGCAGCAACCGTTGGGCAATCAATGCGGTCTCGGCCGCCACGTTCTGCTGGGCCGGTGTCTGCTGGGCGGGTGTCTGCTGGGCGGGTGTCTGCTGGGCCGCTGTTTGAAGTGCATCGGCATGCCAATGAACAATGTCAGCGCGTGCGGGCGACATGCGTCGGGCGGCGGCGAAGATCCGAACCGCTTCTGCGGCGTCGCCTTCGCGAAGCTTTCCGATCCCATACCAACACAGGACGTCGGCGTCATCCGTGTTGTCGATCAATGTCTTTGCCGTTTCGGGATCCATTGGATAGGAAACGCCGGTCGGTGCCCACAGCTTGATCATGGTTTCGAAGATCGACGATGACCGCCCATCTTGGCGGTCGGCCGCTTGCTGCATTTGGGCATTCGCCATCGCCACGACATCCGCCCACAACGGATGGTCTGCTGAAAGTGGCTCCGGTGCATCGGGATGCAGATTCGGCTGAAGCGGCCAAAGTTCTTTGGACCAAGAAGTCGCCGCTGGATCCCGCGACTTCGCGTCGACGATCAACCGCATCACCAGATCTAAACGGTCGGTGACCGGCAACAGCGGTGTCGAGGTTTGGATCAGTGAATTCAGGTGATGGGCACTGCCGCTATCGGGACCGAGTTTGCGGAAGGTTTCGTTGGCCAGAACAATCTGATCAAACTGGGGATGCTGTTCTTCGAATCGACGACATTCTTCCAGTTCGCCGCGGCGGATCCATTCGCCGAACAAGCGGGCTCGGTACATTTGGACTTTGGTGCTTAGCTTGTCGTAGTGTTTGATGCGGCGCCCAGTTGGATCGCTGGGGTTGGCTGCTTCCTTTTCTTCTTCGATGACGGCATCGTTGTAGCGATCGGGGAATTGTCGCAGCGCATTTTGAATCTCGGCATAGGTTTGGCTTCGGCCCAGCATCCGTTCGGTTTCCGCGATATCTAGCAGGAACGGGACCGTCCGTTGTCGGCTGGCTTCACCAATGGCCGCCTGGCTTGCCGCGGCATCAAAATACTCGGCTGCCGGACGCCCATTCCAATTGCACGCAGCAAATGCGGGATCATAGAACCCGGTCGCGCGGCGGAGATAAAACGCCTGCCATGGGAAACGTCCCAGTCTCGCAATCCCGTCCTGGACGCGCTGTGAAGCGATCAACATTTCGGCGGCATAGCTGCGGCTCTTCAAATCGTCTGGACGATCTTCCACAATCTGTTTCAGGTCTTCGATGGATTGGTTGTACGCTGCCATGTCGTCCGCATACAAACCGATCTTTCCGGACAACGCGGCACTTTCGATGGCGTCCATGTTGGCATCCAAGTTTGACGGTGGATCCAGCAATTTCTTGGTCATCGGTGGCCCGTGCTTGGCCGCGGTGGCCCAGTCGTGTTGTTCGATGGCGATCGATGATGCCAAGTCTGGCATCTCGTTTGACACCGCCGATTCGATGGCCGCGGTGGGTTGGTCCATGGCACGAAGCAAGAGGGCCTTTCGTTGTTGCCTGATCGTCCACGGTGGATCGTCTGCATTCCCTGCCGGTGATGCGTTCGAATCGGCCGCTTGGATCGCGGCCAGTTCCGATTCGGCAAGACCACAGGTCATCAGCAGCGACACGAACTGAACGTTGCTGGGGGGTGTGTTTGCTTCGCTGCGCAGTTTGGCGATCGCAAGGTCGATCTTGGATTGTTGGATCAGCAGAGACACTGAATCGTTTGTCGACAAACTGCTGGAACGTTGGATCGCCGAAGCTTGTCGCGTGTCCGTGATACGATCGGTCAACTTGGCAAAACGTTCGCCGAGCCCATGTTGATGCAGCTTG
Organism: Rubripirellula lacrimiformis; assembly: GCF_007741535.1. Classification (NCBI taxonomy): domain Bacteria; kingdom Pseudomonadati; phylum Planctomycetota; class Planctomycetia; order Pirellulales; family Pirellulaceae; genus Rubripirellula; species Rubripirellula lacrimiformis. The sequence goes on along the minus strand of NZ_CP036525.1, from coordinate 6,493,709 downwards.
AACGGGATGGGGGACCGCAAAGTCATCAGCATCGACTGCGTCTCGCGTGGCGACAGTTCCTCTAACCAATCGATCAAAGCGGTGGCTGCGGCAGCAGAGTCCAGAGCCGACAGCAGCGCACGGCGGCGAATCGGTAGGTTGGCTCGCACGATGCCTCGTTTCGCGGGGTTGGTCGCCTCCCACAACGTCAGCAGTTCACCTCGTTTCAAGACCGGAATCAACGCCACATCATCCATCCAAATCCGGTAAACCCGTTCGTCGCGGTAACGGGAATGGATGGCCTGAATTAACGAGGCGATTCCTTTGTTTTCGATATAGGCGGCCACCAAGTGACTGCGGAACGGGAGGAAGCCGCCGCGATTGGGATCTTGCAATCGCTGTTCGAGTTGATCGAATGCTTCTTGACGTTCGGGGGCGTCCAGTCGGCGGAACACCCGTGGGTGCTCGTAGAACGATTCGATGTTCTGGTCCTTCGCTAGCTGCCGCATCAGGTCGAAGTGGCCCAGCGATATCAAACGTGACACTGTGCTGGGCGACCGCAGAGTGGATGAGAGGGCGGTCGTCGAAACGTCGCTTCGTTGGACTAGAAGTTCGAAGATCTGGTCCACGTCCGCGTCTTTCATGTCGGAAAGAATACCAGCTTGTGTGATCAGGACCGCCAGCAGTGAATCTCGGTCCACAGTCGCCGGGGCTGCCAACAAACGATGACGCAGCGGATCGATCGCCGCTTCCTTGGTCAATGCCGCCATCCAAGACGCGGAGGTCAGCAAGGATCTTTGCAGGTATGTTGCGGCGTTGGGATCCTGCTGACGTTCCGCTAGATCCATCATTTCGGTGGCACTGTGATCATGCAGGTAGGAGTTCGAAAACTCTTTCATCCTTAGCAATTGGCTGAACGTCTGGTAGGGGATCTGGTCCGACTTCACCGTCAACATGCCCAATAGCGATTCTTGGTGACCCTGTTGGATCAGTTCCCGCATCAGTGAATCGTTGAACATCCGGCGAATCCATTCGTCCCGATTGCCCGATGGTTGGTCAAGCACGGCGAACAGTTCCTTGGCGAAGTCATCAAAACGGTCTTCGCCAAGTAGATGGTCGATCAGTGTTTTCGATCTTAGAATCGCTGCGTAATTGCCTGGTTCCGAAGTGGGGATTTTGGCGCGAAGCATCTGGATCCACTGATCGATCGGGACACTTCTTAACCAAGCAATCGAGCGTTGGTTGGACATGAATTCCGACATCACGCTGCCAACGTCATGCGGTTCCAGCAACGATTCCAGGCGGTTGATCAGTTGGCCGGACTTTTTCTGGGTGACCAGCCACGCAACGAACGAATCGCTGCGAAGCAGTCGGTTCAGGACGTAGGATCGTTGATGCGTGCGGTCGGTGGGGATTTCTGCGACACGATCCCAAAGCGTTTCACCAATCACGCTGTAGGCATCGCGGTCGTAGTTTCGTCCCGCGAACATGATCAGGGTGATGTCCAATTCAGCAGGCGGTACCGATTCCAGGAATGCTTTGACCTGATCGATCGAACCGTTTTTCAGATAGATCGCCATCACCGACGGGGACGCCAAGAAGTGACTTCGGCTCAGACGACGCTGGGTATCGTTCGCCAGATCCCGGGTGGCCTTGTCCAACGCTTCGAATTCGCCCTGTTGGATCAATGCCGACAAACAATCCGTCGACTGCACGATTCGCATCAGCAATTGGATGCGTTTGTCGGCTGGCCACGCGTCGTCGCGATAGGCCAGAAGCAAATCGGTGCGTTCCAGGTCGATCAACGCCTGAGCGATGCCGGTGTGCGAATACAGCGGCGTCAAACACTCGCTACGTTGACGGATGTCTTCGATCGATTCAATCTGGACCAGCAACGGTTCCAGATTTTCATTAGCGATCAAGTGCCGTATGATCATGCTGTTGCCCGCAAGCGATGCGATCATTGCTTGTCGAGTGTCAACGTGGGTGACGGTTTCCAGTCGCTGCATCAGTGCATTGCTGATACGTTCCATCTGGCGTGAATCACGCGATGAAATGGAACGGATGATTCCCGCCGCCAATTGCCGATGGGCATCCGAATCCTTGCTCAGAATCTGATCCAGGACTTGCAGTCCTAACGCTCCTTCGGATTCGAACAATGCGACCAGCACATCACGCTGGTTGATCCATTGACGGACTACCAATGCATGGTTGGTAAGGTCTAGGCGTTCGATTTGCTTGTTGAACCAGGCATAGGCCGGTTGGTTCGCCAGCAGCCTCGCGACCACTCGCGATCGCGTCAGGACGGCACATTGTTCCGCGTCCAATGGATTGTCCAAGCGGATCAGTTGGTCTAGCACCGACTGAAACTTCACGACGTCGTCGGATCGGCTGGACGAAGTCAGACGGACCTGGTTCACCAAGTAAGCGACGCGAAACGCATCGGTTTCGACCCGCAGAAAGTGTTCCTCGACCGCGGCAATCGCATCATCGGCGCGCAAGGCTTCTTTTTCATTGCCCCCCATGCGTTGTCGCAGTTGGTGCAGCGCCGATATTGTCGCAACCTTCGGTGCATCCGAATCGATGCGTTCGTACAACTCGATGATTTGATCGTTGGAAAGATTCGACAAGATGGCTCGCAGCGTCGCATCGGCCGACAACAACGCAATGATTCTGGTTTGGGAATCGGAAAAAAAGTCCAGGAAACGTGGCAGCGATCCCGACCGAATCAAAGTGACAAAGATGATCGCATTGCCGGACACGCTGGCGGCGATCTCTTCGCGTGCCTGCTTGGATGTGCCACGTTGGATCAACGAAAACACCTTTTCGACCCCGCCGGTTTCGAACAGATTCGCAAGCGCACTGTGGCTGCGTGAAATCAGGAGCCAGCCGTTTTGCCGATCTAGAACCGGTAGGTCAGCGAAAAGTTCGATCAGCAAGTCCAGTTTGCCATTGCGGGCGATCGCATCGATGATCGAGGGCGAGAACAAGCTGCTGATCTGCACGATCGGATTGGGCGTATCGCCACGAACCGCTTTGAACAGCGACGTCAAACTCGACTCGGTCATGAAGTACGTTTGGCCGGCGGGATGCTGGATCACCATTCCGGCCATCTTGATTCGCGAAGACGTATCGGGTTGAAACTCGATCGCGATCAACAGTGTTTCGAAATGCTGGAAATTCAACAGCGTATCAACGCCGCGTGCCCAACGAACTTCCGATCGGCTGCGAACATCGGCAATCGCTTGGCGAACGATCGCAGGAGTGTCGCGGAAGAGACCAAAGCGAAAATCGAGATGAATTTCTTGTGCTAGTCGGCGCACCTCGGCGTCGGGGTGCCGGTCGGCTGCATCGGCCACCGCTTGGGTGGCCGGACGCCCGATTCGGCGAAGTTGTCGGACGGCTTCCATTCGGATCGAGATCTTAGGTGCACCGAGCGCCCGGATCGTCTCGTCGATCTGAGCCTTGGCCTGCGGTGATTGCGGATCCACGGCGGGTTCGCCGGTCGCGGCGGATTCGAGGGCCGGATCATCGGTGGGGGACGCTGCCATGCAGGGGGGCACGCCACGCATCGCGCAGCAAACGCCGGCCAATAGCAGCAGGGTTCGGGCCAGCGCCGGTTTGAATTCAGTCTTTGGATGCTGAACTTCGGGGATGGTTCGATTCACGAGATTCCCTTTTGGCCGCCAACTCATCAACACATCCAAACTTTGCGCCGCTTCGCCACCGACGGCGACAAAACGGACTGCGTCGAAAAGTTTGCATTGTAGATCGCTGGCCGCCCAAGTCGTTCACTCGCCTAGGTCGATTCCTTCTATTTTCTCGCCTTGCCCGGACCACTTGGGGGTGGGATGCGGGATTTCGCCAGGTCGAACTGTGTCTTTGACGGTCAGCAGTCGCATTTGGCCAGCCGAATACAACCGTGGGACCAATTGATCGCCGCGGCGAAGCCGGTACAAAATTCGACCTTTGCGGCGCACGTAATACATGCCGTAAACGGTCGCGATGAACAGTTCACGTTCCATTCCAAGGCCGATGGTTTCGACTTCGTCACCGATGTCGATGCCGTCCGGTTGGACGGTCAGCCACAGGCAGGGACGCAGGCGAAAATGGTTGGCCCCATAGCAGCAGTGGTAATAGACGCCATCAAACCGGTCTCGCCGGATGACGCGTTCACTGGGGAACAGTCGCGTGGCGATCGCGACATCGTCGGGGTGGATGAATCCTTGGCCGTCTTCGGGCCAACGTGGAATGCAACCGTAATCAGGAAGAATCGGCCACTGCATCGCTACAGGAATTCGCCAACGGGAAGCACAAAGATCTTGCCATCGCCGATTCGGCCGCTGCGGGCGACAGACACGATTTTTTCTAGGATCTCGTCACATCGCGTATCGTCGACCCACATCGTGATTTCCACTTTGGGAACAAACGCTTGGGAATATTCGGTTTCCTGGTATTCGTCCAGGTAACTTTTTTGACGTCCGTATCCTTTGACTTCCGTAACGCTAAGCGCTTCGATCGGTGCCAGCCGAAGGCTCTTGAGAACCTGTTCAGCCAGGTGCGGGCGGACGATGGTGACGATCTGTTTCATGCGTCGTATATTATCAGAAACCAACGTCCGGCGATCGATCGACACAAAAAAAGCTTGCCTCGAAACAGTTCGAGGCAAGCTTTCAGATTTTCGCGGCAGGCGGCTTTTTGCGGGGATGGGTCACCCCCGCTTTTCAACCACCTGTTTCGATTGAATTACTTGACCAGTGCAGCCAGGTCGCCCATGACGGTGTCAACACAGACGTCCGAAGCGGTTTTGAAGCCACGGCTGGAGGTGACCTTGCCGTCGGTTGCGAAAGTCACGGTGACTTCGGCCTTGGGGTTGATTCCGTAGTCGTCAGGACCGTTTTCGAATTCGTTAGGGACCACGAACGGGATGTTCTTGGCCTTGCTGGTCATGGCGAATTTCTTGGCCGATTCAGCAGCCGACTCGGGGTTATCACCCAAGACGTTGACGAAGCAGCGAAGTTGCTCGCTTTCATGCTCGACCAAAGCAGCGTCCAGTTTCGAAACCAAGGCAGCAACTTCAGGACCGGTCGAACGGGTGAAGATCACAACTTGTGGGCGGCTGCTGTTCTTGCAGCGGTAGCACAACTTCTTGCCTTCTTCGACACCGTCTTCGCTTGCGCCGGCAATCTTGGTCACGGTGAACGGACCCAGGTGATCGCCACCCTTTGGACCACTCTTGACCATGTCATGAGTTGCGGTGGCGGCTTCTTCGGCGGTGGCCAATCCGGTCAGGCTTGTGGCGGCCAAGGCGACAACCATTCCGAGGCTGAACACAAAAAACTTCTTCACGGATACTTCCTTCAAAAGGAGGGAGAAACACAACGTAAGTACAACGCCCGAAAGAGGACGCCGTTCTACAGAATTCGTACGGGGAGTTCGGTGCGCGAGTTAGATTGTATGCCAGCTGGCTAGTCGAAAGTGTTCAAGACTTGTCAATTTGACATTTGATCAATCCGCATCGCGTTTTGCCTTGACCAGCGTCGCAGGATCTGTTCGACCGATTTGCCGGACGCGGGTATGTTAGGAAGGAATGTCTAAAGTGGAAGTTCATCCGCCGCCGGACTTGAGTTTTTTTGCCGATATTTGTCCCCTCGTTGCAAAAGCCTGACCGAAAATGACGTCCAGACACTTGGTTTTGCCAGTCGCGATCGGCCTGTGGGTCAGCACCCTGATCGTCGCGGGCGGGTTTTCGGCGGTATCTGCAGAGACGACCGTTGGCGGAACGTCCGCCGCACCGATTGGTTCCCCACCCCAGGAAATGGACCGGTCCCCCGTCGATCTGGCAATTTCGCCCGATGGCCAGTGGATCGTCACGATCAACGAAACGTCGGATTCGGCATCCCTGATCCGCGTTGCCGATCGAACGGTCGTGAACGAGATTTCCATCGGTCAGCATCCGGCAAACCTAGCGTTCACGCCCGATGGCGAATTTGTACTGGTCACCTGCGCGTGGGCAGGAACTGTCCAGGTGCTGCAGATCAGCCGTGATCGTCTGCACTTGGTCCGCACGATCCCCGTCGGCATGCGGCCCTGCGGGATCGCTGTCTCGGCGAATTCGTCCAAGGCTTACGTCGGTTTGGTGGCGTCCGGCGAAGTTGCCGAAATCGACTGGCAACGGGGAGTCGTCGAGCGACGGTTTCACGTTGGCGATTGGCCTCGCTATCTGACACTGTCCAACGATGCGAGCCGCTTGGCAGTCGGGCTGGCGGGCCAGAGCGAGATTGCTGTGATCGATGTTGCATCCGGCGAAAACTTGTACGGCGAACCCTTGTCGGGTGGGATCAATCTGGGACAGATGTTGACCTCGGCCGATGGAACCTATGCCTATTTCCCTTGGATGGTTTACCGAACCAATCCGATCAACGTCCGCAACATTCGTTTGGGTTGGGTTTTGGCTAGCCGAATCGGACGTGTCCGGCTGGATGGCCCCGCCTATCGCGAAGCGGTTTCGTTGGACGTGCCCGGAATCGCGGTCGCGGATTCGCACGACTTGGTGATAAGCGACGATGGGAAACGGATCGTTGCGTCGTCGTCGGGGACTCACGAATTGTTGGTGTACCGTTTGCCCGACCTACCGTTCATTGCCGAAGGCGGCCCCGGCGATTTGATCGACCCTCAATTGCAATACGATCCCGAGCGGTTCCATCGGATCGAAGTCGGTGGACGGCCGATGGGGATGGCGATCCAACGTGACCCGGCGTCGGGCAACCAGATGGTGTACGTGGCGAACTATCTGGCCAACAGTGTGCAGGTGGTCGAGGTGGTTGCTGACGATGTCGCGATCAGCAGCGTGGTCGCCGAAATTCCGTTGGGTGGGCCAGCCAAGAAAACCTTGGCCCGAACGGGAATGGAGATCTTCTATGACGCCAAGCGAAGCCTGGACCAGTGGTACAGTTGTCACTCCTGTCACCCCGGCGGGGGCAGCAATTCGCGGGTGATGGATACCTTCAATGATGGGACCGAGATGACGTTCAAGACGGTCTTGCCGCTCCAAAACGTCACCAAGACGTCGCCATGGACGTGGCACGGTTGGCAAGATGACCTCAGCGACGCGATGCACCGATCCATCGTGTCGTCGATGCAGGGGACTGCACCGGAGAGTCGCGATAAAGAAGCCTTGGTCGCGTTTTTGGAGACGCTGGATCATCCACCCAACCCGTACCGCTTGGCCGATGGTTCGCTAAGCGAATCGGCAATGCGTGGCCAGGACGTGTTTCGAAGTCCGAAAGCGGCTTGTACCGATTGTCACTCTGGCCCGTTGCTAACCGATGGCCAGATCCATGACGTCGATACGGGATCTAAATCGGACCACTACCAGGGATACAACACACCATCGTTGCTGGGCACCTACGCCAAGGTACGCTGGTTGCACCACGGTCGGGCCAAGAGTTTGGAAGACGTGGTGACGGACTGGCATAGCCCCGAAAAGGTCAACGGCACCGGTCCGCTAAGCGAATCCGAGGCCGCGGATCTGGTGGAATACCTCAAGTCGCTGTGAAGCCATCTCGCCAACGAAGTGGTCAGCGGTAGATGCGACGCTTTCGCAGGACGGCCTTTCCAGACCGTTCCGGATTTGTGCTTGGGAAGTTCCCGGCGGCCTGGAAAGGCCGTCCTACTTGGGGAAAAGGATAGTGATGGCCGCTGGTCGAAGTGACATCGGGTCGGATACCTTGGTGGGTTTCCCCCTTTCCGTGACCCAAGCGGCATGACGATGCGGCGCGACGTAGTTTAGGATTCTGATGGCAAACTGGTACGACCACCCTCAATACTTTGACATGGTGTTTCGTGACGAAACCGAGGCCGAAGTTGAATTCTTCGAGCAGGCCTTCGAACGTTTCACCGATATCGATGTCAAACGGTTGCTGGAACCCGGTTGCGGCAGCGGCCGTTTGGTCGTCGCGATGGCCGAAAAAGGATACGACTTGACCGGCTTGGATCTAAGCCAGCCGATGTTGTCGTATCTGCGAACCCGCATGCGACGTCGCAAATTAGACGGCACTTATGTCCTTGGTGACATGACGGCGATGCAGTTCGACCAGCCCTTCGACGCTGCGTTCTGCACCTTCAATACCTTTCGTCACATGCTGGACGAAGCGTCGGCGATTGCCCATTTGCGCAGTGTTGCCGACAATATGCGAGTCGGCGGGATCTACATCCTGGGGCTGCACCTGATCCCGATGGATGCTGACCCGGAGTGTACCGAGCGTTGGAAGGCTAGTGCCGGCGGGACGAAGATCAGTGTGACGCTGCGAGTCACCGACTTTGATCGCAAGCGGCGTCAGGAGATGCTGCGAGTGTCGATCAAAGCAGTCAAACGCACCGGCCAGATCGAGCGGATTCGCAGCGATTTTCCGCTTCGGATCTACACCCCCAAACAGGCACAGCGATTGCTTGAAAAAGTTTCCGACGTTTGGCAGATCAGCGGAATCTACGACTTTGATTATGATATCGACGAACCGCGTGAATTCGACAACGACCTGACCGACGCGGTCTTTGTGCTGCGTCGCGTGTAGCAGGACGACCGTGGTCGTCACATCATGTCCCGTTTCGGCCACCGCCTGCGCAGGTATCGCGGTCGTTCGATGCGTTCCCCCCCGTTTTTCCCGTTAGCGGATTGAAAAGATGAACCGATTTGCATGGACCCTGTGGATGGGATTGGCGTTGGGAGCCCCGATATTGGGCGCGGCGATATTGGGCGCGGCGATCCTTGGCACGACTGCCATGGCGGCCGAACGGCCCAACATCGTGATCGTGCTAGTGGACGACATGGGGTATTCGGACGTCGGTTGCTACGGTGGCGAGATCGAAACGCCGAACATTGACGGGCTAGCCGAAAACGGATTGCGGTTCACACAGTTTTACAACTCGGGTCGTTGCTGCCCAACGCGAGCGAGTTTGATGACGGGGCTGCATCCGCATCAGGTCGGCATCGGTCACATGACGGCACCCCCCGGTCAACCGCTGGGGATCACGGGCCCCTACCAGGGATATCTGAACAACGACTGCGTCACGATCGCCCAAGTTTTGAAGTCGTCGGGGTACCACACCATGATGACTGGCAAATGGCACCTCGGCATCGAGAACAAGTCCGAGTGGCCATTGCAGCGCGGCTTTGACCGGTTTTACGGCGGGTTGAGCGGCGCGTTCAATTATTTCCAGCCCGGCGGAGATCGGGGAATCATGGAAGGCAACGAAGCGGTCACGACCGACAAAGACTTCTATGCGACCGACACGTTCACCGACAAAGCCTGTCAGTACATCAGCGAAGCCGTTGAAGCGGACGGGGACCAACCGTTCTTCCTGTACCTGGCCTACAACGCGCCGCACTGGCCGCTGAACGCCAAGCTGGAAGACTTCCAAAAGTACAAAGGCAAGTACACCGGCGGTTGGGATCAATTGATGAAAGATCGGTTGGCCAAACAACAACAGTTGGGGCTGTTCGAGGCGGATACGTTTTACGCATCGCACGAAGGGCCACAGTGGGATTCGCTGGGGAAACGCAAACGAAACGATATGGATTCGATCATGGCAGCCTACGCTGGGTGTATCGATTCGATTGACCAGAACATTGGCAAACTGACGCGTCACTTGCGCCGCGTCAAACAGTACGACAATACGCTGATCTTCTTTTTGTCCGACAACGGTGCGTGCCAGGAAGGTGGCATGCTTGGCAAGGGATCTGCCGCGATGGTCAAGGACCCACCGCTGAAGACGGTCGATGGGGTGCGTTTGGGGCAGGCTTGGGCGAACGCATGCAACACGCCGTTTCGGTTGTACAAGCACTTCGTCCACGAGGGCGGTGCCTGCACGCCGATGATCGCGCATTGGCCGCAGGGAATTCCGGCCACGCGTCGCGGCGGGTTCTATCGCGGGGCGGCCTACCTGCCCGATTTCATGGCCACGTGCATCGATCTTTCCGGTGCTGAGTATCCGTCCGACAAGCCGGCCGTTCGAGGCCAGTCGTTGGTGCCTGTGCTGCATGAAACTGACCCGGAAACTGACCCGGAAACTGAATTGGTCGTTCACCAGTCACCGATGTACTGGGAACACGAAGGCAACGCGGCGATGCGGATGGGGCCATGGAAGTTGGTGCGTCAGTACCAACAACCCTGGGAACTTTACGATTTGGACGCGGACCGTACCGAGCTGAACAATCTGGCCGAGGTTCGGGCCGAAAAACGTGATGAAATGGTCGAGATGTGGGAAATCTGGGCGACGAAGACCGGGGTCGCGTTTCCCGAGCGTTTCAATATGTACGAGCACCTGAAGCAGAAAAAGAATCCCGCCAAGGACGACATCTAACCACCGGTGTCAGCCACCGCGGGGCTCTGCACGCAGCGGGTGGCTCGGGGGGTTTGGCGCAGCGAGTGAAGAAAGGTCGAGCGGGGTGGCGAGCAGTTCGGCTGCCACTTCGGTCGCCCGTTCACATTGTTCCGGCTTGGGGGACTTTGTCGATTGCATGGAGTTTATGGAATTTTCGGATTATTCCGATTTTGAGTTGATGTTCGATGGTGAAGTCGCCGATATCGCTAAGGAACCGGTCGATGATCGCCGACGCAGTGCGGCTTTGACGATCGGTTCTTCCCGGGGGGGAAGACGATTTCGGTGCTGTTTCACGAACACGCCATCCAAGCATTCCATGGTGAAGCCCGTGCTTACCTACCGTAACTACATCAGTTTCTCTCTCGCCCTATTGGTCGTTATGACCACCGAAGTTCAGGCTCAGACTGGATCTTCGAGGGGTCTATCCCAAACCAGTGTTCGTTCGAGCGAGAGCGTCGCTCGGGCTAACTGGCAGCCCACCCGCAGCAACTCGTCAACGAGTTCCGCGTCGACATCGCGGCCTTTGGTGGACGCTCCTGTCGAGCCCGCCACGCCGCGTCGCAAAGTGAAGACTCCCGTCCAACAGGTCGGTCACGCTTCTAGCCGAGGCATCCCTGTGCCACCCTCGGATTCGATGTCGATCATCGATCCGCCCATCCACCACGAAACACTCGACGGTCAAGTGATCCTGTCGCCTATGCAGGGCGAAGTGATCTACGAAGACGGTTCCTCTTGCGATTCCATGGGTTCGTCCTGCGGTTGCGGTGAAACATCCTGCAGCGGCGGATGCGATTCGATGGGCAGTTGCGGAGGCTGTGGATCAGCCGGCTGCAGCACCTGTGGCGAATTGGTCAGCCCCGCAGCATGGCGACCTTGTGTCACCTTGTGCCTTCCCCAAGACGGTTGGTTCAGTGCCGAATATCTGATGTGGTTCCAAGACGGCATGGAATTGCCACCTTTGGTCACCACCAGCATCCCCGGCACCAGTGCAACGGACGCCGGTGTCCTGGGCCGCGGAGCCCAAACCTTGTTCGGTGGCGACCGCGTTCTGGACGATGCCTTTGACGGTTATCGACTTGACTTTGGCGTCTGGCTCGATCGCGGTCACACCCTGTCGATCAGCGGCGAGTACTTCCAAATTGGCGAAGAAAGCGAATCGTTCAGCCGCACCAGCTCGGGCAGCACCATCCTGGCTCGACCGTTCTTCAACGTGAACCCAACGACTGGTCCGGCCCGCGAAGATTCGGAATTGGTTTCGTACGACGGAATTGTCTCGGGCAACGTATCAGCCCGTGCGACCAGCGAATTGATGGGAGCCGGCATGCACTTGAACTTCCTACGCTGCTGCAGCGAAGGTTGCACCAGCGGACTGTTCTGTGGATGCCCCGGGCACTACTGCAGCCGCCAAGAAGCACTGATCGGCTATCGCTACGTGCAACTAGACGAAAGCGTATCGGTCACCGAATCGCTTCGAGGCATCGACCCTGCGGCAACGTTCAACATCGCCGATCGCTTTGAAACCCGGAACCAGTTCAACGGGATTGATCTGGGCTGGAAGTATCGTCGAACACGCGGCTACTGGAGCTTCGAATCGTTGCTTCGCTTGGCCGTCGGCAATACCAAGCAATCGGTTCGCATCAACGGGGCGACCACCATCGATGGCGGTGCACCTCTGGTTGGCGGACTGCTGGCTCAACGCACCAACATCGGAAATCACGAACAAGACGAATTCAGCGTCATCCCTCAATTGGACCTGAAGCTCGGTTATCAACTGACCGACCACTTCCGAGCCACTTTGGGATACACGTTCCTGTACTGGTCCAACGTGGTTCGCCCCGGCGATCACATCGACCGCGACGTGAACCCCGCTTTGTTGCCACCTGAATCGGATCCTTTCACCGGTGCGAACCGACCTGGATTTGACTTCGACACGACCGACTACTGGGCTCAAGGGCTTAGCATCGGTGGCGAATACCGCTGGTAATCATTCTGCGGCCCGGCGGCGGCGAGCATGACTTGTCCCGCCGCGGTGCCCCGAAGGTGGTGTTTCACCACGTTTAGCAGAAAAAGCGACAGCAACGCTTAAGAGTATTGGGCCGGTTGTCCGATAGACCCAGAACACGGACTGGTGGCGAAGTTCACTTTGCCACCGATACGTGTCACGAAACTACGCCCTGATTCACCCCAACATAGTCGCGACCCATGCCAAACACTGCTGTTTGGCCAATGACGGCATCGCGAACGATCAAGCAATACGGGAAGATCTCGATGGTCTGGCAAGACATTTTGAACCGTTTGGGCCGCAATACCAAACGCACCAACCGCAAACTGAATCAACGCCGTTTGCGTTTGGAACAGATGGAACGCCGCGAATTGATGGCGTCCGACCTGGGGGTGATTGCCGGTACTGCGTTCGTCGACCAGGACAACAACGGAGTCCAGAACGGCACCGAGCCGCCTGTGTTGGTCGATGGTGGCGGGAACCTCGTTTCCGTCGGCACCGTGGGTGCCACAGGGATCCAAGTGCAACTGTTCAACGATGATGGGACGACCCCCGGCACGCTGGACGGATCCGATACGTTGGCGGGAACGACGACGACCGACGCCAATGGCCTGTATCGTTTCGATGGTTTGTCCGTCGGATCGTACTTTGTCCAACAAGCGGACGTTCCACAGCTGAACACGCCTGATCCGGTTGCCGCACAAGTCGTCAACGAAAGCGGTGTGCAGACTGCATTGATCGATGACTTTGCGACCACCGCAGTCGCCGCCCAAGTCGTTACCGCGGGTGACCCCGATTCCTTCCTGACGCAAGCGGCTTCCGAAGCGATCGGTGACAACCGCGATATTCTGATCAGCGCGGATACCGGCAACATCACGTTCCAAATCAATACGACCACCGAAGAACTGACGGTTTCGCCAGGTGCGGGCGGTACAGGAAACGTTCAGATTCAGTATGACGGTCCCGAAAGCACCGCGGCCCTGGATCCCATCGGATTGCAAACCGGTGGCGTAGGCGTTTCGTTGGGTGGGGGAGCTGCCAGTGACCCGGTGGACCCTGACGCTGGCTTCATCGCACTGCTGCGATCCGAACAGGTGGGCGATTCGATCGAGGTCATCGTGCACACCGATGGCGGCAATTCGTCGATCGCGACGATCGCCATTCCTCAAAACGTGACCACCAACCAAGAACTGTACATCCCGTTCGCGTCCTTTACCGTCAACACCGGTACCGGTGCGAACTTCAACAACGTGGGTGCCATCGAAACCAACGTTCCAATCACCGTTGCCAACAACGATGTGAACATCGGAATCGTCGAAGCGATCACTCCCGAAATCGTCTCCGTCAACCTGGCCAACGTCCAAACGTTGACTTTGGGCGGATCGGTGATCCAGGATAACTCATCCGGTGGCCAGAACGACGGCATTCTGCAGGTCAGCGAATCAGGCCAAGTCGGTGTCACCGTTCAACTGTATCAATTGGCCGGTGCCAACGATGTGGTCGACCCAGCCAACGATACACCGATCGCAACCACAACGACCGGAACCGGTGGTCTGTACAGTTTCCCGGACCTGGACCCCGGAAACTACGCGGTTGTGATTCCTGCGTCGCAGTTCGGTACCGGAGCCCCGCTGTTTGGATTTGCCAACAGCACGGGCAACGATCCGATCGCGGATCCCGACGATAACGCCGATGCCGTTGACGATGGTACCGTGTTGGCCAGCGGAGACGTGGCCAGCGGAACGATTACCTTGGAATCGAATTCCGAGCCGATCAACGATGACGATACCGACCCCAATACAAACACCACCATCGATTTTGGGTTCTTCCCACAGGTCGATTTGCAGATCACCAAGACACTCAACGCCGCCAATTCGACGGTTGTCGCCGGTGGCAATGCCGTGTTCGACATCGTGGTGGAAAACCTCGGTCCCTTGGATGCCACCAACGTGGTCGTCACCGACGCGTTCCCGGCCGGATTGACGTTCACCGGAACAACCAATGCATCGGGCAGCTTCACGACCAACGTCAACGGCACGACCGTCACGGTTGTGATGGGCACGATTCCCGCCGGCACGACTGCGACGTTCCGATTCAATTCGGACATCGATGCCAACCAGACCGCCGACTTGACCAATACCGCAACCGTGGCCGGTGACGAAGTTGAAACCGACACGACCAACAACAGTGACGACGAAGCGATCGACGTCATCAGCACCGACTTGCGAATCGATAAGATCGACTTGACGGACCCGGTCAACGCGGGGAATCAATTCACCTATCAGATTACCGTCAATAACGACGGACCTGACGATGCTGCGGGTGTCGTGGTCGTGGATCCTTTGCCGGCTGGTGTGACGTTCGTCAGTGGCAACGTTGATGGGGCTTCCAACCTGGTCACCTTTGACAGCCAAACTGGCGAAGTCACCGCGACCGTCGGAACGCTCGCCAACCAGGGTGCATCGGTGATCACATTGGTGGTTCAGGTCAATGCGGATGCCGACACCCCGCTGACCAACACCGCAAGCGTGACCGCCAGCCCCAACACGGACCCGAACCCTGATAACAACACGACAGACGAAGACACCACCGTCAATCGTCAAGTCGACGTTGCCATCGACAAAACAGTAACCGGCACCGCAGTGGCTGGTCGCACCGTGACCTACACGGTCGAAGTTTCCAACAACGGACCTGGCCAAGCTCGTGGCGTCTCCGTCGTGGATACTTTGGATGCCGACCTTGCATTCGTCACCGGCAGCCTGAACGCTGGGACTTCGGGAGTCACGGTCACTCAAAACGGCCAAACCTTGACCTTTGATGTCGGCGTTCTGGACCCATCGCAAGTCGAAACGTTCTCGTTCGATGTTACGCTTGATTCCGATGCGTTCGGAGTGATCCCTAACACCGCCACGGTTTCGACCACGGACGACGATACTGTCCCGGCGAACGACACCGACAGCGTGGACATCAATGCGGGTCGCGAGATCGATTTGATCTTGGACAAGGCTGTCGACAAGGCAACCGCCGTCCCTGGTCAAGACACTTTGGTCTACACCTTCACCGTCAGCCACGACACCGATAGTGTCAGCGACGCGGCCAACGTGGTCGTCACGGACACCTTGCCAGCCGGTTTGGCGGGCGTCACGATCACCGCCGCCGACGCGACCAGCAGCAACTTTGCCAACGGCGTTGTGACCGTCAACTACAGTGCGATTCCGGTTGGTGAAACCAGAACCTTTACGGTCACCGCGACGGTCAATGCCGACGCAACCGCCGATGTGGTCAACCCGGCAACCGTCACTTCGTCAGGGACCGAGCTGGATACGACGAACAACTCGGACACCGTCACCACGACGTTGACCCCGCAGTTCGACATCGACGTCGACAAGACCGTCAACACGGCGACCCCAGCGGTCGGCAGCACCGTCGTCTACAGCGTGGCGTTGACCAACAGCGGTCCTAGCCAAGCTGGGAACATCGTTCTGACCGATGTCATTCCCGCTGGGATGACGTTCGTCAGCGGAACGTTGAACGGGCAAGCCGGCACGGTTTCGGGTAGCAACGTTGTCTTCCCTGCGATCACTTTGGCACCGAATCAATCGGCCACGGCGACGTTGAACTTTACGGTTGCGTCCACCGCGTCGGGAACGATCACCAACACCGCTAGTATCCCCGATCTTTCGGCTGCGGGTGAAACCGATCTGACCAACAACAGTGACACCGCCACGGTTACCGTCACTCCGGTAGTCGACTTGGCCGTCACCAAAACCGTCTCCGACGCCAACGCGGCGGCTGGCGATTCGCTGACCTATACCGTCACGGTTGTCAACAACGGACCGTCGGTTGCAACGAATGTTGTGGTCACCGACACCCTGCCTAGCGGTGTGACATTCACCAGCGGAACCGGCCCGACCGGATCGGCATTGTCGGCATCCAGCGGCGTGGTCACGGTCAACGGTGGCGACCTAGCCAGCGGTGCATCGCTTAGCTTTACCATTGTCGCCACGATCAACTCGGGCGTTTCGGTGACGCAAACCAACACCGCGGTCGCTGCGACCGATACCAACGAAACCAACACGGCCAACAACACGGCAACGGCGGCAACGACCGTCGATCCATTGACGTCGTCGATCGCGGGGAAGGTGTTCTTGGATGTCAACAGCAACGGAATCTTCGACACGGGCGACACCGGCATCGCAGGAGTCGACATTCGTTTGACCGGCACCGATGTGCTGGGCAACACGATCGACACCACGGTTCAAACCACTGCGGCGGGTGACTATCTGTTCGCTCAGTTGGCAGCCGGTACCTACCGCGTCGTCGAAACCGATCCGGCCGGGTTTGATGACGGGACCGACACTGCCGGGACAGGGGCAGTCTCGTCCAACACCGCCAATGACGAGTTCAATAATCTGGTGATCGGGCCGGGAGCCACGGCTCAGGCATTTAACTTTGGCGAACTGGAATCAGTCGAACCAGTTTCCAAACGACGCTTCTTGGCATCGAACCGTTGATGCGACGAATGATCGATTGACTTCGCAACCTGGGCGGCGGGAGCCGGTGGAATAGCCCGGTTGCGATTAGGGCAACGATCAGGAGTTCAAGAAGCGAAAAACGCTCGGCTTTCGGGGGGAAGCCGGGCGTTTTTTATGCGCTATTGGTTCGCTGCCGGTTCACCAGCGGCGTCGGTTTTAGCGGCCTGTTGGATTTGGCCGAACATGTGGCCGCCGACCTCGTCGTGTTGCCATGTGCCGGCATAACGGTCGCTGTGAATCATCACGCGCGCGTCGAAGGTTCCCATGCCGGGGATCCACAACTGATCCAAAGTGATAACGGGGGTGTTCCCAGACCAAAGGATCTTGATGTCCATCGGTACTTCGCTGTCGACCTTTCCGTAGGTGATCCGAGCGGTCAGCCGGTACATGTCTGTGGCCGGTAGCTTTTCGCATTTGCTGATCGTGTACCGTTCGGTCTTGGGAAGTTTGTCTTCTTTGCCGTCGACGGTGAACTTGCCGACGAATTGGGCGCCGCTAAGGTAAGCAGCAAGCCGAGATTCTCTTGGTGTCGGGGCCGCTGTGCCGGCGGTTGGCTGATCCGATTCCTGGTTCGCGTCACTCTGGATGACGGCCGTGTCCGATCCTGACGCGGGCGGTTCCGCTGCGATCACCATGGTCGGGATCAACGAAAAGGCCAGCAGAGATAGCGTGCGTGACATCAGATGGTTTCCATAAAAGGATGGTGAGGACGAATCGCCGGCGCCGATCGCCGGCTTAGCGAAAACGCTGGGCTGCAACCGAGATCGGTGAACATCATTGGAGCACTTTTCGCATCCAGGCCATCGCCGACTTTGCAATCCTAGCCTGCATGATGTCCGGATGTCCGCCCAATGTGATGGTGTGCCGAAGCGTCTGCCCACTTGGATCGATGATCGTCAGCGCGACATCCACGTTGGGCAGTCGAGCATCGGCTGCATTGTCCAAGGCCGGGTATTGGTCGACCAGCAACATCCAATCGGCGGCAAATCGTTGGCGAGCGTTTTGGAGGGCTTCGTCCGGATTCGCCGCGTCAAAAATGCGGCACAGGTCGTCGGTGTCAGCCAGCGAAACGCCACCACGATAGGCTGGTGAATCGCCCAGCGTGGCAAACCAGTCGCCCAGGACGGCGGCGCGTCCAAGTTCAACGATCGCCATCGACTGGTCGCGGCAACGCAGCGTCGCGGCGATCGCGTGATGCTGTTCGAACGTTTCGCCATCGCCGAAGTAGAACTCTGGTACTCGCTGCAAAATCTCTCGACGCGTCTCGGCAATCATGCCATCACAGATTTCGTCGGTGTCTGCTGTTGCTGTGATCCGCAGCGAAATCGTGGCTGCACTGACCGTGATACCGACACGGGGTTGGCGATCACGCGAAATCATTTCGCCTAACCGTTGTTCCATATCGCTTTCGCCGGTGCCAAAGAATTTCATCACAGCGTGTCGAATTCTGGATCCGCCTCCGGCGATTGCCATGACTCGCGGCGCCACGGTATCGTCGAACATCCGCACCATTTCGGCCGGGACACCTGGCAGTGCAAAAATACGACTCGGCGACCGACCGTTCTGGGGAACCATCAGATCGATCCCAGGTGCGGTTCCCTGCGGGTTGAAGATTTCATCGCTGCCGACCGGGAACATGGCTTGGACACGGTTCCGCTCGGGCATCTCGCGATTGCGGCGTGAGTACATCGATTCGATATGTTTCATTGCCGATTCACGCATTTCCAAAGGCTGGCCAACAACCGCGGCTAAGGATTCGCGTGTCAGGTCGTCACGGGTCGGACCAAGTCCGCCGGTCGCCACCACCAAATCGGCGCGCGACGCAGCGATACGGAACACGTTGATGTTGTCATCCAGAGTGTCGCCAACGGTACTGTGGAACTGCACCGTCACACCCAGTTCGCCCATCCGGCGGCTAAGCCACTGCGCGTTCGTATCCAGCCTCGCTCCCGACGTCATCTCGTCGCCGATCGAAACGATTTCACAGGTCAGTGGGCGGCAGGGGGGCATCGTCATCGTCCGTGCTGGGTTCGGGGGAATTGGAATGATTCGAATCGGAGGGACCCGATCGTGATGGGCCGTCGGAACCGTCCAAGAAAAACTTGGAACGTCCGATCGTCAAATCGGCGGCGCGCGAAGCCGTCGATCGTTGGGAGTCTGACTTGGGGACTGACGCCGAATCAGATCGCTGTGGCGATTTGATTTTGGATGACCCAGGCGTTTGCGTTTGGTTCAAAACCAGGATGCGGTGCAGAAAGTCGGGTTCGCGATCGAACAGCAATCGTTGGTCGATCCACTGGACCGGTTTGCCGTCTGCCGGTTCAATCTCGAAGTACCACCAAACGTGGGCGCCGTCTTGGTCATGCCCGATCCAGTGGTATCGGGTTGAATCGGACTTGCCAGACGCAGGCAGTGGGGCCGCTCGGAAACGTGGCTGCAGGTAGGCCATTGCCCAAGTCGACGTCTTCGATCGGTCCCATGGGATGCCGTCGGCTTCGGCTCGCGCCGCCATTTTGTCAGCGATCCATCGCTCGTCATCGACATCCAATCGCAACGCCACTTCCAATCGTTTCGTTTGCGGATTCCATTCGACTTCGGCCACAGTTTCGTGGACCGGATGCATGACCAGCATCATCCATAGCAGGGCAGACGTCATCGACATGACACTCGGATGGAATGGGAGAGGAAAAAGGCGGAACACGTGGTCGGTACAAAACAAATCAGCGGTTGGAAGCCATTCTATCCGCTAATCGAATCCGCGGGCATTCAGATGCGGGCAGAACGGTATTTGCCCCAATGCGATTTTTGGGCAATGGTTGGTTGCGGAGGGGGGAGGGGGAGATTGCAAATTGCAAAATGAACATTTCAAATCGCAAATTGAAACGCTGGGATGCGGGCGAGTCCCGGTGTGCCGGTTGTTTCCGCTGAGATCTGTGTGACTCGGTTCGGTCTGTCCGTTTCCGCGTAGCGTCTCGATTTTCGTTGCCGATCCGATATCCGATTTGCAATGTTCATTTTGCAATTTGCAATCTTCCGGTTTGCCTGCCAGCGTGGGACGCCAGCCATTACAATGGGCCAACTGTAATGGAGACACCTGACTTTCTTGATGAGCCTGCTGTGATGACTTCGCCTCGCTGTTTGATTTGTTTGCTCGGTTTCTCGCTGATGCTCGTGCTGTTGACGGCCGATCGCGCTTCGGCCGACACGCCGCCGCCCAATGTCGTGGTCATCTTCATCGATGATATGGGATACGCTGATATCGGACCGTTTGGCGCGACCGACTACCCGACGCCTAACCTGGACCGCATGGCCAGTGAAGGTCGGCGGTTTACCGATTTTGTCGTTTCGTCAGCGGTTTGTTCAGCATCACGGTCGGCATTGATGACCGGTTGCTACCACCGCCGCGTTGGGTTCAGCGGAGCACTGGGGCCCAAGGCGACCACGGGGCTAGCCGATCGTGAAGTCACGTTGGCCGAACTTTGTAAATCGAAAGGCTACGCAACGGCTGCGTTTGGAAAGTGGCATCTGGGGCACGATCCAAAGTTTTTGCCAACCAATCACGGATTCGACCAGTTCTATGGGATCCCCTACAGCAACGACATGTGGCCGTTGCATCCGGATTCGGTCGCGGTTCGTAAAAAGAATCCCAAAGCCAAGATCCCCTGGGCGGCGCTTCCGATGATCGAGTCGACGCGTGAAGGCGGCGCACGCGTGGTCAACGATGACATGCAACCGTCGGACCAGGAACAGATGACGACCGAATTCACCGAACGGGCGGTGGGGTTCATCAAAGATAACGCGGACCAGCCATTCTTTTTGTACCTGCCACATCCGATGGTTCACGTACCGCTTTACGTGTCGGACAAGTTTCGCGGGAAGAGCGGCGCCGGAATCTTTGGCGACGTTGTGATGGAAGTCGATTGGTCGGTCGGTCAAGTGTTGGCGGCGATCGAAGACATCGGTGCCCAGCAGAACACGTTGGTGGTGTTCACTAGCGACAACGGACCGTGGCTTTCTTACGGCACGGATTCTGGTTCGGCTGGCCCGCTGCGGGAAGGCAAAGGCACAATGTTCGAAGGTGGCTACCGCGAACCCACGATCATGTGGTGGAAGGACAAAATTCCGGCCGGCACGACCTGTGACAAAT
This sequence comes from Rubripirellula lacrimiformis, assembly GCF_007741535.1. Taxonomy (NCBI): domain Bacteria; kingdom Pseudomonadati; phylum Planctomycetota; class Planctomycetia; order Pirellulales; family Pirellulaceae; genus Rubripirellula; species Rubripirellula lacrimiformis. The sequence goes on along the minus strand of NZ_CP036525.1, from coordinate 6,472,663 downwards.
TGTGCAGCTCGATCGATATTCTTCCCACAGTTGCCAAGCTGATCGGTGCAACGCTTCCCGATCATAAAATCGATGGGCACGACATCCGTCCGTTGATGTTCGGCGAACCCGATGCCACTTCGCCCCATGATGCATTCTATGGATACTATGGTGGTGGCCAGTTACAAACGATCCGAAACGAACGCTTCAAATTGGTGTTCCCGCACCAGTACCGCACGTTGGACGGACAGCCCGGCGGATCGGGCGGTAACCCGGTACCCTACGCCAGTGCGCGTGCCGAATTGGCCTTGTACGATCTGGACAATGACCTGGGCGAAACCACCAACGTCATGGAAAAATTCCCCGACCAAGTCAAAGAATTGCAGGCTGCGGCTAGCTTGGCTCGCGAAGACCTGGGGGATCGGCTGAACGACCAAAAAGGTGCTGGCGTACGGCCGGCCGCCAATTTGGGACCTGACGACGAACGTTTGCCACTGGTTTGGAAGTAACCAATGTCATTCGCCGCACGCCATCTGGTAAACTCTTGCGATGCCCAAAACCGCCACCTCATCGACACTGTTAAGCCCCGAATTGTTGGGCCGTTTGGAACGCATGGAATTGGTGTCGCGAAAAGTGTTTCGTGGCCGAATGAAGGGCGAACGGCGCAGTAAGCGGAAGGGTCAAAGTGTCGAGTTCGCCGATTTCCGAAACTATGTCGCCGGCGATGACCTGCGGCTGATCGACTGGAATCTTTACGCGCGACTTGACCAACTGTTCCTGAAGATGTTTCTGGAAGAGGAGGATCTGCACTTCTTTGCGCTGGTCGATGCAAGCGAATCGATGAACTTCGGGGATCCCACGAAACTGCATGTTGCCAAGCAATTGGCCGCCGCGCTCGGATATGTCGGTATGTGCCGGGCGGACCGAGTCAGCGTTTCTGTGTTGGGCCCCGAAGGTCGACGAGCGCCAGTGCTGCGCGGTCGAGCCAGTCTGTGGAAGATGCTGGGCTATTTGGACTCGGTCGAAGCGGGTCAGAACGTCTCGCTGTATGACGGCGTCAAAGACTTCTCGCTGCGAACATCGGGCAGCGGTGTATGTGTGTTGCTGACCGACCTGATGGACAAATCCGGTTACGAGTCAGCGCTGCGGATGCTGATCGGACGAAGAATGGACGTGTTTGTGATGCATATCCTGTCGCCAGAGGAAATTGATCCGCCGCTGCGAGGCGATCGGAAATTGATCGATGTCGAAGACGGGGACGCCGCGGAGATCACGATCAACGCTCACGTGTTGGAAAAGTACAAATCCACGGTGCAATCCTTCATCGCAGGAGCCAAACAGTTCTGTAGCCGTCGATCGATCGTGTACATCCCGGTCCGCACCGATGTCCCGGTGGAAACCATCGTGACCAGATACCTGCGTGAACGAGGGGTTGTACGATGAGCTGGATATCGGCTTTGGCGCCTTGGCAATGGGCTATCTTCGCAGCCGTTCCGGTCGGGATCGTGCTGCTTTACTTTCTGAAGTTGCGACGCGAACCAGTCGAGGTGCCCAGCACGTACCTCTGGTCGCGAACCATCGAAGATTTGCACGTCAACAGTCTGATGCAACGTTTGCGTCGCAGCCTGTTGTTGTTTCTGCAGTTGTTGGCGGTGGCGTTGGCTGCAATGGCGCTGCTGCGGCCCGGAATTCGTGGAGACGCCTCGTCGCAAGGTCGAACGGTTTACCTGCTAGATACGTCGGCCAGTATGCAGGCAACCGACGGTGTAGACGGCAAATCTCGCTTTGAAACCGCCCGCGACTTGATCCGCGATCGGATCGAAGGCATGAGCGATTCTGAAACCGCGATGTTGGTGACGTTTAGCGATCGCCCGGACACGGTCCAGTCGTTTACCACCGATCGCAGGCGACTGCGTGATGCACTTTCACGTGTCCAGGTGACCAATCATCCAACCGATATCTTGGGTGCCCTGAAGGCCGCAGACGGATTGGCGAACCCGCGACGCAGCAGTGAAGTCGGCAACCTGAATGATTTGCAAGTGGCCGATGCGATGCCGGCCGACCTGTTGGTGTTCAGCGATGGTGGGTTCCAACCGGTCACCGAGTTCAATCTGGGTAACCTGATTCCGCAGTACGTCGCGATCGGTGGGAACAGCCCGAACAATGTCGCGATCACCGCGTTTTCGGCAGAGCGAAACGTTGAACAACCGACTCAGGTGCAGGCGTTTGCAACCGTCATGAATCTTGGGGAACGGCCGATCGAGACAACCGCCACGTTGTCGATGGAAAGCGAGTTTCTGGATGCGGCATCGGTTTCGCTGGAACCGGGGGAACAGACCGGACTGTCTTTCGCGATCGAAAACGAAGAAGGTGTGTCGCTGCGTTTGGCACTGGATGTCGAAGATGACTTGGCCGTCGATAATGTCGCCTTTGCAGGTTTGACGCCGCTGCGTACGGTCCGTGTTTTAGTGATCACGCCTGGCAACACACCGCTGGAACTAGGATTGGAAACCGAGAAGGCTGCCAAGATTTGCGTTTCGGAATTTGTGACGCCATCCTATTTGGATACCGATGCTTGGGCCGATCGGGCTGGGGCCGGAACCGATGACCTGGTCATCTTTGATCGCTGCAGCCCGGGCCAGATGCCGGCAACCAACACGTTTTTCATCGGTTCGCTTCCGCCCAATCCTGACACCGACGATGCCGGTGACGGTGATGCCGTTACCGCAGAACCCGACGGTTCCGCTGCGGACGCGCCGGCTAGCAAGGGATGGTCTTGGGCTTCCGAGCCCGGGTCTGTCGTGTTGGTCGACATTGACCGGACTCAGCCGATCATGCGATTCCTAGAGGTCTTCTCGTTGTTGATTTTTGAAGGTCGCAGCATCTCGGGGCCTGCCGGATCCTTTGAACTGATTGCCGCCGATACCGGGCCGATGTTGGTTCTGTCGCCACGCGATGGATTCCAAGATTTGGTGCTTGGTTTCGAGATCATTTCGACTGATGCCGATGGTCTGACCCAGACCAATACCAACTGGTATACCGAACGATCCTGGCCGGTGTTCTTGCTGAACCTGCTGCGCTATCTAGCGGGTGCTGCCGAAGCGACGGGGGCGCCGTCATACCAGCCTGGCGAAACTGTGCGAGTGCGTTTGGAGAGTGCCGTTGCCGAAGCGGTGTTGAAACGTTCGTCAAGCGACTCGGCCGAAGCGGACGCCATCACGACGATCCCAACCGGGCCGAACGGAATTATCGAAGTGGTGGACACCGAACAGACCGGGAACTACCGCGTTTTGGACAACGATCGATTGGCCGATTTGTTTGCGATCAATCTGTTTGATCAAGGTGAAAGCAGCCTTGCCGTGGCGCCCAGTATCGAACTGGGGTATGAAGCCGTCAAAGCCGCGACCGGTGGCATCGAGCGACGCCATGAGTATTGGCGATGGGCGCTGCTGGGCGTCTTGGGATTGTTGGCAACCGAGTGGTGGGTGTTCAGCCGACGCGTGGCGTAGCATTCCACCCGCTTCGGGTAGGCGTTCACCGGTATTCCCATTTGGCGAATTGGTTGATCAAGCTTTCGCCCCAGTTGCCGTACCATGTGTAGCCGCTGCGTCGTTCGCTTCCGATCTGCTGAATATCGTATTTGGGGATCCCGTCTCGATCGCAGAAAAACGGACGGTTCGATTCGATCTCATAGAACCGTGCCCACAGTGGGCGTGCCGATGGATCGGGAGTCAGCGCAGCGCCGGTGCCACTTTTCTGGTATCGGAAACCGTCGATCTTTGCAGTTTCGAACCAGCCCACGCCATCATGGACGCAGCGAATGACATGTGCATCCGGGTTGTCCAGGCTCATCAGGTATTTCAAGATCCCAGCGCTTTCGGCTCCACTGAGCGAGGGGAGTTCATAGGCGCGAGCCTTGGCCGCAGCCAAGGTGACTTCGTCGTGTTGGGCACACCAAACCGTTGCAGTCCCATTCACGACAATCTGGCATTTCACGATACAGTCGATGCCGCGATCGATCGCCTTCTGGGCAGCCCTTTGGTGTTCTTGATCCAGGAAACCAAATTCCGGGGCTGCGGCAATGTCACCTAGGAACTGCAGCAACCGGATCATGCAATTGTCATTGAAGGTGATGTGGGTGTAGTAGCCTTTTCGCAGCGGGAAGTACTGTGGCCATCCACCATTGGCGTACTGGGCATTCAGGATATGGTCCAATCCTTTGACAAATGCCTGTTTGTACCTGGGGTCGTTAGTGGCTTGGAATGCGTGGGCCAAAAGACGCAATTCACCGGTGGTCGCACCGTTGTCGAACGTTCCACGCAGTGTGGATCGGTCGCCCGAAAACACCTTGTTTGTGGTGTCCGTATTCTTGGGCCAGTCGCCATGATCGGATTGCCACGATAGCACGATCCGCATGGTTTCCTGTCCCGCGGGGCTATCGAACCAGACGGCTGGTTTCCGGCACAAGTTCTCGGCTGGCGTGCCTGCATTGAGCGATGTCGACACGGCCCCCATCACCGCCATGTTCCAGACGGTCCAACATGCAAATGTTCGAGCGGCGTCTGCACCGTTCAGAAGGATGTTCATCGTGTCAATTCTTGAAATGCGAAGATGATAAGGCGACTTGCCGTCGACGGGCAAATTCCGGCGGCCTCTGGCTGATGGCCAATAAGGTGAGCGCAAGCCCACACGCGATCCAACGTGATCGTAGCCTTGCAATTGTAGCTGCACCCGCTGTCGTGCACGACTCGCAAGTCTCGTTGGCTCTTCCCGCGACAGTCGTCGAGCAACCGCGTCGATAGCAACGCAGCATCCGCGCGGCCAAAAAGACAGAACGCCAATCTCCACTAATCGAATACTCATCAACCTGATCAGATGTTCGTCTGCTCTGTGATGAGCGTTCTTGTTGTTTTAGCTTCACTGCCTGCATATCGCTGAGCGTTCCGCTCATTCACGTCGAGGCTGTCGAGGGAAAGAAGTGAGAACGCTAATCTTCACTAATCGCACACTAATATGCCTGGCCTGATGCGCGTCAGCCCTTTGATGAGTGTTCGATTGCTTTGATGAGCGTTCTTGTTGTTTTTGCTTCACTGTCTGCATGTCGCTGAGCGTTCCGCTCATTCGCGTCGAGGCTGTCGAGGGAAAGAAGTGAGAACGCTAATCTCCAATAATCGAACACTAATAAACCTGGCCTGATGCGTGTCAGCCCTTTGATGAGTGTTCGATTGCTTTGATTAGTGTTCTTGTTGTTTTTGCTTTGGTTTCCTGTCATCGCCGACCGCATCCGCTCATTCGCGTCGAGGCTGTCGAGGGAAAGGAGTGAGAACGCTAATCTCCAATAATCGAACACTAATAAGCCTGGCCTGATGCGCGTCAGCCCTTTGATGAGTGTTCGATTGCTTTGATGAGCGTTCTTGTTGTATTTGCTTCACTGCCTGCATATCGCTGAGCGTTCCGCTCATTCACGTCGAGGCTGTCGAGGAAAAGAGGTGAGAACGCTAGTCTCCAATAATCGAACACTAATATGCCTGGCCTGATGCGGGTCAGCCCTTGTGATGAGTGTTCGATTGCTTTGATGAGCGTTCTTGTTGTTTTAGCTTCACTGCCTGCATATCGCTGAGCGTTCCGCTCATTCACGTCGAGGCTGTCGAGGGAAAGAAGTGAGGACGCTAATCTTCGCTATTGACGCACTCATTGACCTGGTCAGTTGTTCGTCTTCCCTTTGCTTAGCGTTCATTCTGTTTGGGCTGCGATGCGTCGTCGTTGCCGAGCGTTTGTTCGCATCGGCGTTTCACTCGTGGATCTCGGAAAGGGAACGCAAAATTTTGCTGATCGATCACAGATCAGGAAGTTGTTCGGTAAAATTGATGTTCGTATTGTGTTTCGAGATGTCAGTTTTAGAGGAGTCGAGTGGTTATGTTCAAACAAGAAGGATACGACTTGATGGGTGCCGCTTTTGAGGTCTACAACGAGCTCGGGTATGGCATGGCGGAAGATGTTTATCAGTCGGCGCTGGAAGTTGAACTCGGTTTGCGGTGCATTCCTTTCAACGCTCAGGTCGAGTTGGATGTGTTCTTCAAAGGGCACCTGTTGAGGCCGAAGTATCGGCCGGATTTGCTGGTGTTCGACGAGATCGTTGTTGAGCTGAAAGCGCTGAAAGAACTGAGTTCGGAACACGATGCCCAACTGTTTAACTACATGCGGATTGCGTGCAAGCAGGTTGGGTACTTGATCAACTTTGGCAAGAAGGGTGCCCTGGAGTGGAAGCGATTCGTTGTCAATGATCTTCACGATCGCAGGAACGAGTGATCGAAGAAGGCAACCTTCCCCAAAGACGCACTCATCGACGTGATCCGGTATCCGCCAGCCCTGTGATGAGTGATCGATTGTCACGATTCGCGTTCCTCGAAGGTGCTGTCTCACTGGGGGACCTCCGCCGACTGCATCTGCTCGTTAGCGTCGAGGCTGTCGAGAACAAGGAGTGAGAACGCTAATCTTCACTAATCGGACACTGATCAGCCTGGTCTGACGCACGTCAGCGCTTTGATGAGTGTTCGATTGCTTTGATTAGTGTTCTTGTCGTTTTGGCTTCACCGCCTGCTCATCGCTGAGCGTTCCGCTCATTCGCGTCGAGGCTGTCGAGGGCAAGAAGTGAGAACGCTAATCTCCACTAATCGAACACTAATAAGCCTGGTCTGACGCACGTCAGCCCTTCGATGAGTGTTCGATTGCGTCGATTAGCGTTCTTGTTGTTTTTGCTTTGGTTCCCTGTCATCGCCGACTGCATCCGCTCATTCGCGTCGAGGCTGTCGAGAAGAAGAAGTGAGAACGCTAATCTTCACTAATCGCACACTGATCAGCCTGGTCTGGTGCACGTCAGCGCTTTGATGAGTGTTCGATTGCTTTGATTAGTGTTCTTGTCGTTTTTGCTTTGGTTTCCTGTCATCGCCGACTGCATCCGCTCATTCGCGTCGAGGCTGTCGAGGGAAAGGAGTGAGAACGCTAATCTTCACTAATCGCACACTGATCAGCCTGGTCTGATGCATGTCAGCGCTTTGATGAGTGTTCGATTGCTTTGATTAGTGTTCTTGTCGTTTTTGCTTTGGTTCCCTGTCATCGCCGACTGCATCCGCTCATTCGCGTCGAGGCTGTCGAGGGAAAGGAGTGAGAACGCTAATCTCCACTAATCGAACACTAATAAGCCTGGTCAGATGTCCGCCTGCCTTGTGATGAGTGTTCGATTGCTTTGCTGGGCGACGGTGGCGAAGCGTGTTGCGACTGTTGCTCGGGGATAGGGAACGCTGATCTTCGTTCTTGCCGTTGGGATCGGGGGGGCGTTGGTTGACGGACGGCGATTCCCTAGACCACAAACATGGACTGGAAGGTTAGCCATCGGGCGGTCAGTAGGGTCAACAGCAGGCAGGTCCACCATGATGCTTGATGAGCCAGCGGTTGACGACGCAGGGCGAACAGAAGTCCGACCGATAATGATGTCACGCCAATTTTGAATGCAGCCAACATCAACGGATCGGAGATCAGTTGGCCACCGAGTGGATTGAGTTCTCGCATCGTGCCGGCTTGCGAGGCCAGGATTGTCCAGATTAGGTCCATCACCGATAACGCGGACACGTACATCAGCGATCGACGAATCATCTGTTCTTGATCCGATGACAGGTCCACACCGCCGGTGATCGTGGTGGTTCGTGGATTGGCCGACAACAGGTGACCGAACGCCAACACAACCAAGACCATGCCGATGACAGTCAACGGGAAGGTCAGTGCAGATTGCCACTTGACGCCGGTAATCACCTTTTCGTTGGCGATGATCAAAGCGTCCACCGGGTCCAATTGGATTTTGGCTTGTTCCAAGAAGATGGCGGACGGTTGGTAATGGTCGGCCCATTCCAATACCTCGCCCGAATCGATGTCTTGGCTCTCGATCGCCTCCAGCAATTCGGCCGAAGGTGATTTTTCCCTTTCCGCCGGTGATGTCAGACGAGCGAGGAATTCGCGTCCACCCCATGCCATCTCTAAGACGAGTAGCGAACGGTCGGGGCGGACCACGACAATATTTTGCATGTTCAATTCAAATGCGATTCGGCCGGCGAGCCCCTGCGCCGGTGAAAGCTGGGCACGTGGTCGGTTGCGACGTGGATCGCGGTTGGAGTAGTCGCCCCAGCCCCGTCGTGGCGCGCCTCGGGACCCGCGAAATCGGCGTTCATCACCAAACGTCGTCCCATTCGAATAGTCAACGTTTGGCACTTGGCTGGCTGACACCATGGCATCGTTCAGACGGATTTGGTCCGCGTCCGCTTGGATGTCAACAGGCGTACTGACGAATGCATCGTCCACGAACAAGAATCCACGCGTGATGTGGAACGACGACGATTTCTGCGCCGGGGGATCGTCGGCGGCAACATCCGAAACAAAGAAGAACAAACCGAGCAACGAAACTGTCGTCAGTGCGATCGGAAGCGGAAACCAGTCGGCAGAGCAATGGCGACTTTTCATGGGGCACCTAACAGCGATGATTCAGAGAGATTGGCAACCTTGGATCCCGTCCTAAATTCCAAGGTCATCTCTGATACAAACACCGCCCAACGGACATACGATCGCACGAATCTGGTTCAGCGAGACGTTTTTCTAGGAATTTCGATCCGCCCGAGCCTGGCGGGAACGGCTAATTTTTGTCGCGAAAGCGACGGTGGCAGGCTTTGCAGTCGGATCGGATCGAATTCATCAGCCGGTCGATCTGCAGATCCAATTCCCCCACTTGGGTCGGTGCTTTGTCCGCCGCTATCGCAGGTTGAGCTGTGTCTGGATTGGCCGCGGGGGGGATCGCTTCAGCACGCTGTTTCAGCAACTTTTCCAAATCGACCGACCGATCGATCGACCGTTGCAGCCAGCGGTCGAAGTCGGCGGTGTGGGGCGTCGACGTGTCCACTCGCAACATTTCCGTGAAGTGCTCGCGAAGCAACAATGCCTGGTGCCGTGCATCGAGATCGGGGTGTGATGCGGGGGCTTTCCATTGGTTAGACGCCAACGAGGTCAATGCGGTGAAGGTGTGTTCCAGTTCAACCATCGCAGCGGCCATCTCTGGGACGGGAGCAATCGAGGTGAACTGGACGTTTAACTGTTCCAACTGAATCGGCGACACCGGCCGGCTGGCTGCCACGCTGCTGTACAGGCCGCGGTAGTCGGGGCTGGTGCCCGCGGTCTTCAAGAACGCCTGTCCCTGCGTCCCCGTCATCCGCCCCGCCGTGATGCAGGCTGCTGCCGCAGCGGCTGGCGATCGATGTTTGCCATGATGGCAATGCACGTAAACGGGGCCCGGCAATTCGGTGATCGCTTTGGCCAGTTCCATGATCCGACTCGGATCGATGCCATCGTAACCATGCGGCAGGTGCACGTAGCGAAGGCCGAACCGATTGGCCGTCTCGACATCTGGGATCGCTCCATCGACGCAAATGATGGTGCGTACGCCCATGTCTTTCAACGCCACAAATCCTGCTTCGCCATCGGGAAGCCCACCCGAAATCAGGTTCTGGTCGATACGAAACGCATTGGGAAGCGAGACAATCCCCAGCGGCTTGGCCGATTCGACCGTGGGTGGCTGTGCCAACGTCTGGATTGCACCGAGTGTCAGCAACAGGATCGAACCCATCCCGTTTGCCAGCGCTGACTTGGGAAGCCACCGTTGGCGGTTCAGGCGATGAATGGGGGCAGCCGATTTGGCGCTAAGATTGGTGTTCATGCCCCCGATTATAGACACTGGACGCGACGGGGATGGAGCCCATCGGTGTGTCGAAATCAGGGCGCCCGAAGAATGGTTCTGGCGGCCCCATTGGCGAAGCCCTGTTCACCTTCGACGAATGCACGGGCGATCACGGGGCCGGTCGTTTTCGCCGGCAAAACGAACGTCGCGGTCGCGCTGCGTCCGGCGTTGATTTCCATTTCCAAGGTTGCCAACCGCGTGCGGTTGGGATCAAACGCTATTGGATCGGGTGTCACGCTATCGGTGTGGGAAAAGTCGTCTGCCTTCGCACCGCCCAACGGACGATCGATGGCGACGGATAGCTTTCCGCCGATTGGGCTGGTCACCGTGACTGCGATGGGATCGCCTGCCACGACACTGGTGTCCACCGATACGTCAATCGTTTCCGGATGGTGCATGTTGAGCGTTGGGTCACCGATCAAGTTGTACAGCATCAGGTGTTCGCGTCTTTCATCCACCAGTTTCGAACCGGCGGGGCTGATCATGGTCGCCAAGGCGTCGATCATCATTCGCGAGTTCGCGTTTTCAGGAGTGACCGGGTTGGCGGAATCTTCCTGTTGCATTTGATCAAGGGTGTTCCGCCATGCGTCGCCCAAACGAGGCAGCTTTTGTTCAAAGACCCCATCGATCAATCCCACCGCTGCGGTGGCATTTCCGTAGGGCATGGTGACGCGGCTGCCGGCAATCACCGCGATGGGGCCGCCCGGCGATAGCCACATGGTTTCGGCAATCGAATTCTCCGGTGCATCCATCGCACCGGTATAGCAGGCCAACATCAACGCGATCGGTGATTCACCGGCCGGGCGATCCAAACGCTGGGCACTTTGGCGATCCAGCACCGGGATCCCGGCGGCTGATTGGGGAACGCGATCCAGTTCGGTGACCTGCCCATGGCCGGCGTAGACCCAGAATGCCGAGCCTCGTTGATAGTTCGCCAACACCGCACCGGTGAACGATTTACCCTGCGGAAAAAATGGATGCCCGGGACTGGCGTAGGCGATCGTTGTTTGAGTCGATGCGGGCAGCACGCCGGTCACCACGGTGCGAGTGACCGATTCGATCGCGGCATCGGCCATCATTCCGAATCCGCCCATGCCCCCGACCAACTGCACTTGATTCCGCCATGGTCCAAAGTCTTGGCTGGTTTCGTAGGCGACGATTCGCTGGATCGCTTGCTGCAGTTCGTTGGCGGTGCTGACGGGCAATCGGCCAACCGCCGCTTCGGTGGTGCCATCGTCATCGCCGTCCAAATTGCCGAACGGCTGATCGGTCGACAGCGTGGGTGGGGACCCCCACATCGCGGTCACCGTGGTGGATCGGTAGTGCATGGGGATTTGACGATTGGCGTTCCCGCGAACACCGATCGTGGGGGCGTCGCCGATCAAGACGACATACCGAGTCTGTTGGTCTGCGGCGGCGCGGATCGAACGCGACAGGCTTTCCGCATCCGACTTCGATGCGACCACGTCGACCGACATCCCCTGGCCACGCCGGTGCTGCAACCATGGTTCTAGTTCGGTGCGAAAGTCCGCTGGGCATACCGCGACAATATCCGCTGCCGGGGCGTCGCCGGTTGCGATGATGCCGATGACAACCAAGGCAAGCGTGATCGCAACTATTCGCGCACTGGTCATTGGGGAATCGTCCACGGATGGGTTAAGCTGACAATGTCGATATCCTCATTATCTCAACCGAATTGTACGTTCGCTGCCAGACCAATCCGGGGCGAGCCAGAGCATCCACTCCACTGCGGAGGCTTTTGTCTTGGGATTCGCCTGAATTTCGTGCTAGAAGGGAATTCTGGCGAATCCCATTCCGTCGGCCATGCCATCGACGTCTCCAGTCGCTCTAGCGTTTTTTTGAGCTCAGCGGGGGGAGAACGTCGGTGTTTGGGGCCGCAGGGTTTTTGGCAGCGGTGTAATCGGCAACGGTGTCCACGGCAACGGGCCCTCGGCGACGGGGCCCTTGGCAACGAAGTTCTCGGCAACGAAGTCCCGGCGGTCTGTCACGCCCGTCCCTCCCCCCCCCAACATGAACTCTCGGTCTTTCCATTGTCTTCACCGTCCGTGCCCGAATTTTCGAAGCTTCCCGATCCCAACGCAAGCGGACCGCCGGCGCGCCGTCTTCCTCGGATCGCGATCACCGTGGGCGATGTTGCTGGCGTCGGTCCGGAATTGGCGATTCGTTGTGCCGCACTGGCCGAGGTAACGCAGCGATGTGAACCGATCCTGTACGGTCCACAGGCCGTCATCGATCGAATCGCCGATCAGATGTCGCTGCAGCGTCCGACGCGGGTGCTGGACATCGGGAAGGTCGATGCGGCGAAAGTTTGCCCTGGCAAATTTGATGCGGTGACCGGGCAGGCGTCGTTTGATGCGTTTGACCGCGGCGTGGCTGACGCGATCGCCGGACGCATCGATGCCGTGGTCACCGGACCGATCCAAAAAGAAGCCTGGTATGCGGCCGGGATCCGATTTCCCGGACACACCGAAGTGTTGGCGGATCGAACCGGAACGGACGATGCCTGCATGATGTTGACCGGCGACGCGATTTCATGCGTCTTGGCCACGATCCATATCCCGTTGGCCGATGTTGCCCAGCAGTTGACGACCGAATCGATCGTCCGAGCGATCCGTTTGGGCAATGACGCCATCACGCGTCGCAACGGTCGACCGGCTCGCGTGACGGTTTGTGGATTGAATCCGCACGCAGGCGAGAACGGGTTGTTTAGCCATGGCGAGGAAGAACGCGTGATCATCCCCGCGATCGAAATTGCAAAACAGGACGGCATCCTCGTCACCGGTCCCTTGCCGCCCGACACGGCATTCACACCAGCCATGCGATCAGCAACCGATGTTTATGTTTGCATGTATCACGATCAAGGATTGATCCCTTTGAAAGCTCTGTGTTTCGACGATGCGGTGAATGTGACGTTGGGGCTGCCGATGGTTCGCACCAGTGTGGATCATGGGACCGCGATGGATATCGCTTGGCAGGGGAAAGCCAATCACCACAGCATGCTGGCTGCGATTCGAATGGCGATCGATCTGTCGGATGATGCTTGATATGCCAAACGCTGCGTCCGAATTGAACAGCAACCCAGCGGCGGTCAGCGGTCGCGGGTGGGTGACCGTGATGTTGTTTCTGTTGTTCTTTGTTTACGCGGGCGATGCGCCGCCGATGGTGAACGAAGCGCACTACCTTGTGAAAGCCAAAAACTTTTGGCAGCCCGATTGGTGTGCCGCCGATCTTTTTGCGTCTTCTGGAAAAGCGCACACGACCTACTATGCGGTCTTCGGTTGGCCAACAAAGTTTTTGTCGCTGACGGCGACCGCCTGGATCGGCCGCGTTATCGGGTGGTGGATGTTGGCGGTGGGGCTGCGGCGAATTTGCGATCGCATGTTTGCCGCGTGGTGGGCGTCGCTGGCGGTAGCGACGTTGTGGATCGCTGGAATCGAGTATGGCAATTTGGCTGGCGAATGGGTCGTTGGTGGAACCGAAGCCAAAGTGCCGGCCTACGGGTTGGTGTTGATGGGGATCGCCGAATTGGTGGATCGAAAGTGGAACCGAGTTTGGGTCTACCTTGGCGCGGCGTCCGCTTTCCATGTTTTGACCGGTGGCTGGGCGGTTGTGGCGGCCGCATTTGCTTGGTTGCTGACCGAGTTTCGTCGTGATGATCGTCGCCCGTTCTGGACGCGTTGGCTGTTTGTGGGTGGTGCCCTGTCGCTATTCGGATTGGTGCCGGCGATCTGGTTGACGATCGGCGTGGACCCAAGCGATGCCACCGCGGCGGCTCGTATCTATTCGTACTTTCGAATTCGACACCATCTATTGCCAGCCGATTTTCATTGGACTTGGTACCTGCGTCACTTGGTGGTGTTGACGATCGTCGCGGTGGGGGCGTGGATGGATTGGCGTCGCTCACCGGGCCACACTCGACTGTTCTCATTCACCCTAGGCGCGGTGGCTGTCGCCGGGTGCGGATTGGTGGTGGGGGCGTTGCCAGCGGTTGCACCGGACTTGGCTGCTAAGTTGCTGCGGTACTATTGGTTCCGTCTATCCGATGCGGTTGTGCCTTTGATGATGGCGATTGTGATCATGCAGTGGATGGTCGATGTCCGTGGCGGACGCCGCATTGCCGCATGGATCGCATTGATGTTGGCGACCGGGTTGGTTGGGTACAGCACGTATGACCGTGTCGTCTTGGCGGTGCCCCCGTCGGCCAGCAATCGGTTACTGGGTTGGGACGCATCCCTGCCACCGCAGGCACAGCAGCAGGCCTGGGACGACTGGATCCGTGTCTGCCAGTGGGCACGCGATTCGTCGGACCCCGGCGAGGTCTTTTTGACGCCTCGCCATCAACAGACGTTCAAATGGTACGCCCAGCGTTCCGAGGTGGTGAACTGGAAAGATGTTCCCCAGGATGCGGCCAGCCTAACGGAATGGAACCGCCGGTTTGCGGAGATCTTCCCGGCTCGGCTCGGGACGATCCGGGTCACGATTGGCTACCAATCTTTGCGACAGTTTCGTGAGAAGTATCACGCACGATTCATGATCGTGGACCGCCGAGTCGTGGGGGACCAATTGCCGTTGATTCGAATCTATCCGCAACGTAGCGAGGATAACGCCACGTTTGCGGTGTACGAATTGCCGCGGTAACGGACAACGATTGGCTCGCTACGGTCGGTCCAGTTTCCAACCATCGCGATAGTCGCCATGAATGATCGGGTCCGCACTGGCGACCCCGGTCGCTTTCATCTCAGCTTGGTTCCAGTCAATCACACTAGCGGTGCGCAGAGCCAGGACGCCCAACAGGGTGACCTCGGTCAGTTTGGCTCCGTAACCGAACTCGCTGCTGGCCGGGTCGCCGCCCTTGATCGCATCGATCCAATCGCGGTGGTGTCCGGCCGAACGCTTGATCGTGGGCTGGGGCGGTGTCGAGGATTCTTGAAGTTCCAGCGGATACAGAGTCGGTGCGCCGCCGGCGCCTCCGCATACCATCACCCCTTTTTCGCCCACGAACAGCACCCCGCGTCGTGGCAATTGGACGTTGTCTGGCATCGCGTCGGGATGGGCTGGTCGTGGGCCACCGCTGTACCATTGCAACCGGATCGGACCGGTGTGCTTGGTTGCTGCGAAGTCAAAGTAACCGACTTCGCCGAACGGAATCATGGCCGAATGGGTTTGCCCGGCGGGAAACATTTCCACTCGCGTCGGCATTCCCAGTTCCAGTCCCCAGACGGCCGAATCCAGGTCGTGGCATCCGAAGTCGCCCATCGCGCCCAGTCCGAACTGCCAAAAGTCCCGCCACGAAACCGGCGCGTAGGCCGAGTTGAAATCGATCGGTTGGCGGGGGCCGCACCAGAGGTCCCAATCAAGACCCTTCGGCACAGGCTGGCTCTGCGTGGGTGGCGCCGTCAGACCCGGGTTCCAACGCGTGGCTGGTACCCACGAATGGATCGATTTCAATTCGCCAAGCACTCCGCTTCGCAGCCATTCACACGTCTGGCGGATCCCTTCGGTCGAATGTCCTTGATTGCCCATCTGGGTCGCCAAGCCCGAATCTTCGGCGACTTTCGCAATCAACCTCGCTTCGGCAATGTTGTGCGTCAGTGGCTTTTCGCAGTACACGTGTTTGCCGGCGGCAAGCGATCGCAGCGATACGCTGGCATGCAGGTGGTCGGGGGTCGCGCACAGAACGGCATCGAATTCATTGGGCAAATCCTCGATCGCCCGCCGGAAATCAACATGGCCCTGGCAGCGAAAGTTTGCATCGGTCCTTTGATAGTGTTTTTCAATTTCACTGCAAACAGGCAATCGTCCGGACACGCCGCGATAGTAGAAATCTTTCAGGTCCCAGCGTTCGGCTGGATCGATGACGGTGGAAATTCGCACGTCGGACAGCTTCATCAATTCGCGTGCGTTTTGCAGTCCTCGACCGCCGGCGCCGATCAATGCCACGTTGACTCGATCACTAGGCGCGATATGCCCCGGTCCCCCCAACACATGACGCGGGACAATCGTTGCCGCGGAAACGACGGCAGCGGACTTTAGAAACGTTCGACGATCGGAAGGTTGCATAGTCAGACTCGTGGTGGGATTGCAGGCGGGAAGAAAGTGAGGGGTGAATCATTAGGGGGTTTCGACGGATGACAGCTTCACGTGATCCAGCACGCTTTGGAAAAACGCATCCTGGATATGCGGCGGGGCGGCGTGACCCATCAACGGTTCATGAAGGATGCGTTTGGGGCCCTGCAACGCGTTGTAGGCTGCGTAACAGCTTGACGGTGGACACACCGAATCGATGAACCCAACGCTCATGATCGCCTGGGCTTGGCAGCGAGATGCAAAGTTAACGGCATCGACATACCGCGATGCTTCCAGCCCGGATGGATCCGGGACACCATCATCCGTCATCGGAACCAACTTGGGCCAACCGTTGACTCTGCCGGCGATCACGCCGGAGTGATCACAGATTGCGGGGACGCCGGCGGCGATCATGGTGACGCGTGGGTCCAGCCCGCCAGCGGCGATCGCTTGCCCACCACCCTGGCTGTGCCCGATGACGACGATTTCGCGACCGTTCCACTCGGGCTGAGCGGCTAGGAAGTCGATGGCACGGACCAGACGCAAGAACATCCCGCGAAAGTAGATGGTGTTTCGATCCTGTCGCCCGATGGATCGATAATTTTTCAGAGGACCCGAACTGGCCTGGGCATAAAAGTCATCGGGTTTGCCGTTGGCCAGTCCGTGGGCGTTGATGTCCATCGAAAGCATCCCCGATTGGGCGCCGCGGACCGCGTTGGAAAGAATCGAGCTGCGCACGCCAGCACCGTGGACCCACAGAATCGCTGGCAAGCTTTTGGCTGCGGCCGATTTGGGTTTGGCAAAGTATCCTGAAACGGGAGCCCCGCCCCAACAGGGCACCTGGACGTCATAGCTTTCGATCGCGGCATCCCCAGAGTCCACCGGCGTCAGCTTGGGATTGATAGGGATTTCGGCGAGCTGTCGTTTTTGATCGGACCAGAACTCGTCAAAGTCATCGGGGACGGGCAGGCTAGGTGCAATCTGGGCTGGTGAAAATGCGGCGCCCGCAATCGCGTTGACGGCTTTACCTTGGTCCGGTTGATAGGTGACTTGGCAACGCAGGAATCCCGCTTTGTCGCCACGGATCACCGCACGCGATGGATCCTTGCCCAGCGTCAATTCACCCTCCGCAAAAACAGCTGATTGGTTGCCGCGGGTGAAGTCGTCGATTGTGTACTTGACGGTCCCATCCGACACGGGTTGGTCACCGTGTTTGACGGTGATCAGAAAGGCTGCCTGCTGACCGGCTTCGTAGATCGCATCCTGGTGGTCGGCTGTCACGGTCACCGAGTATTCGTCGGCGGCGTGTAGGGCCCCCGTCATCGACGTGGCGTGCACCAAGGTGGCGATGGTGATCAAGCGAGCGGCGTTCAGTACGAGCGAATTCATGAGAAATAACGGAATTTCAATGTTGGAGGTGTCGCCGAATCGATGGGCGCGGGGGCAGGATCGGGAAGGGGGAATAACACTTCCCCACGACAGGACGCAGTCAAAGTATAAATGAGTTGACTTGCCGCTGCCTGGGCGGACGAACCCATCGACCGATGTTCGTATCATTGAATCCATTTGTTCGCCGACCCGAGAAATTGGAACTCCGCATGCTTCGTACACTGACCCGATTCGTCTTGGATGGAATGCCGCTTGTTCGCCAACGGTGTTCTTGTCTTTGGCGTGGGCGGATTGCATTGTTGGTGGGCGTTGGGATCGTTGGTGGGATTTTGAACACACCGCTGGGGTGGGCTCAGCCCAGCGATCGACCACACATCGTGTTGGTGATGGCCGACGATCAGGGTTGGGGCGAAACGGGCTACAACGGGCATCCCCTGCTGAAGACGCCCCACCTGGACGCGATGGCAAACCACGGTTTGCGGTTGGATCGGTTTTATGCAGGTGCGCCGGTTTGTTCACCGACTCGGGCGGCCGTGTTGACTGGTCGAACGAACGACCGCACCGGAGTGGAAAGTCATGGGTATGCACTGCGGCGTCAAGAGATCACGGTTTCGAAATTGCTGCGTGACGCCGGTTATGTAACGGGACATTTTGGGAAGTGGCACCTGAATGGACTGCGTGGCCCCGGCGTCCCGATCCTTGATTCCGATAGTCATCATCCCGGCAAATTCGGATTTGATCATTGGTTGTCGGTGACGAACTTTTTCGATCGTGATCCGCTGCTGTCACGGCGTGGCAAGTTCGAAGATTTTGAAGGGGATTCGTCAGAGATCGTGGTTGATGAAGCCATCGATTTCATTGCTCGTCAGTCTCGCGCCGGGTTGGCATCGTTTACCGTTATCTGGTTCGGGACCCCTCACAGTCCCTTCAAAGCAGTCGCCGAAGACATGGTGGACTTTCAGGATCTGGACGAATCATCGATGAACCACTACGGCGAATTGGTGGCGATGGATCGCAGCATCGGGACGCTTCGCTTGGGGCTGCGCGAATTGGGCATCGCCGAGGATACTTTGCTTTGGTACTGCAGCGACAATGGGGGACTGCCCAAGATCAAACCGGATACGACCGGTGGACTTCGTGGCAACAAAGGGAAGATCTTCGAAGGTGGTTTGCGGGTCCCGGCGATCATCGAATGGCCTGCGGTGATCACGCAATCGCGAATCACCGAAACGCCCGCCTGTGTGATGGACATCGCGGCGACATTGTTGGATATCACCGGCGTCGCTCACCCGGCACCTGACCGGCCCGCCGATGGCATCAGTCTGTTGCCACTGATCCAGGGTGACGATCGTCCGCGTCGTCAACCGATCGGGTTCCGCTTTGGTCGTGCTTCGGCCATGAATTTTGGAGACGGTATCAAACTGGTTTCCGAAGATGGCGATCCGGCCCATTTGCAGATGTACGACTTGAAGGCGGATCCCTACGAAACCACCGACCTATCGGGGCAACACGCGGAAGAACTCGCCAAACGGACCAAGGTATGGAGCGACTGGATGCAATCGGTGGACGATAGTTTTGCCGGTAAAGACTATCCAGAACGAAAAGTCGACCCCAGCGAACCCGAACCTCGATGGTGGGACGAAACCGATCTGTACCAAACTTTTCTGCCTCAATTCCGCGAACGGTGGGAATATCAGAGCTGGTTGAAGCGAAAGAAACGCTGATTGAAACGAGAAACAGGTTGGTTTCGTGATGCTGTCTCCATGGACCCTTTTGCGCGTCCACCATCGCTTGCGTAATGTTTCACAAGCAGAAACCGCCAATTTCATTGACCCGCTGTGCATTCACCCATAGCTTGGGTCAGTGGCGCGGCCTGCATGCCGATCGAATCTTGTCGGACTCGGGTGCATGGGGTGGTCGCGCCAGAGTTTCTTTTCTTGCGCACGAGGTGATTTGATGTCGACCGTTCTTTCTGCTACCGAGATCATGCGTCGTAGTCTTGTGACGTTGAGTCCCAGCGACGATGTGCACACCAGCATTTCAAGATTGCTGCGTGATAATATTTCGGGGGCGCCGGTCGTCGACGAAGATGGCAGGTACTTGGGAGTCTTCAGCGAGAAGTGTTCGATCAATGCCTTGACAGAAGTGATTCAGTCGGCACGAGAAGTGGGGCTGCATGTGGTTCGCGTTCGCGAGTTCATGACGTGTGACTTGGTCACTTTGTCCCAAAGCATGTGTGTCTTTGATGCCATCGATCACCTTTTATCCCGGCGGATTTCTGGGGCGCCAGTGATCGACGACGAAGGCCGATATGCGGGCATCTTTTCCGAAAAGACGGCGATGCGAGTCTTGGCGTCGGCGTTGCATGACCAGTTGCCCGGCACCAACGTGGGCGCGTACATGAATCTGGATCGAAATCGGATCATCGACGAAAACGACATGCTGTTGGAAGTGGCTCAGAAATTCCAGGAGACCCCGTACCGCCGGTTGCCGGTGCTGTACGGCGACAAGTTGGCTGGGCAGGTCAGTCGGCGGGACGTGTTGAAGGCCGAGCATCGTTTGGCGTCCGAAGTGCACGCACGCGCCATGCAATCTCCGCTGGCTCATCTGCGGGCGGCGGCGACTCCCCGATTCGTCAGCGAATACATGGACTGTGCAGCGCTGACCGCCAGTCCGACCACCGATTTGCTGGGGATCACGCAGATGTTCTTGAATTCACCCTATCGGCGCTTGCCGATCGTCGACAACGGAAAACTGCTGGGCCAAGTCAGTCGGCGTGACCTGTTGAACGCAGCGGCCGGAATCATGAAGCCCAAAAAGCCTCGCGGCCGAGCGGAAACCCTGTATCTGTCTCAGCTATCGGCCGCCGCGCCGCCGTCGCTTAGCTGATCACAGCAGGCTTGTTAGAAAGTCGTCCTGCGATAGCAAGCGGTCGACTTGATCGGCCGCGGCGGATCGTTCACTATCATTTCGTTCACTATCACTTTCGGTGGTGTCGTCGTCCACGGTCGTCCAGGTGGCATCATCCGCGGTGCGGGATGCAACCCGATCCAGCCAGCCGAATGTTGTCGTCGTCGGGGCAATGGCGGCGGCTGCAGATCCGGATTCGTCCCGGCGTGTCGGTTCGATGGTTCGCAGGGTGGGCAATCGATCGTGCATCTCGGATTCGCCCGAACCGCTACCGTCGCTGCTGAGCCGCGCCAGTTGATTGATCACTCGCAGGGCATCGAGCGCCGTCACCATCCCGTCGCCGTTCTGGTCATAGTAAAACCCTGGCCATGGATCTACCGTTGCTGGATTGACCAAGGTACCGCCATTGGCGTCGGAGTACGCGCGGCGCCCAAGTTCATTGATCACGACCAGTGCATCGTTTGCTGTGATCGTTCCATTGTTGTTGACGTCGCTGGGGCTGCTGATGTTTTGCCATCCGCTGCCGAAGTCCATTTGAATGAAGGTGTCGTTCAAAGTGATGACCTGGTAAACGGTCTGGAAGATCACTTCGGGCTCGGCCATGCGCCAAGATGCACCATCGGTAAACATCAATTGATCGCCGGGGGTGGTATTGCCCGGGGATGATTCACTGGGAGCGATCCCTGTGATGATGATGCCCTCGCCGCCGGGATCCATTTGTCTGGCTGCGGCCGAATCGATGGTGAGCGCCTGGGCTGCCGCGTCGGTCAAGTCAATCGCGTCAATGTTACGAAGCGTTAGGTTGCCACCGTCGGTGAGGTCCAAGTCGGCTGATCCGCCGACCCATCGCAGTGTGTTGACCCGGTCACCGCCATCAAAGGACAGGCCATCGACGGGCATGACATCGCCACCGCTTTGGTCGATTGTCAGCACGTTGCTGAATTCGTCTCCCGTGATCGCCATTTCGCTGACCGAACCGACAGGGACACGGAAGACTTCGACGGTGCGTCGGCGAACGACCCATTCGTCTGCTTCGCGAACCAGGTTGATTTGCGTTCCCGTGACGAACAGTTCTGCGGGGCTGGGCGTGGACTGCGCCAGCATCGTCACAGCGTAGTCTTCGACTTCGCCATCGGTGGCCGCGCCTGTTGGCGACAAACCGCCGCTAGAACTGATTCGGAATCGGGCGTAGGTCAATCCGCTGGCCGAATCGGCTGGGACATCCACGACCAACAGGTTTTCTCCCGCGACGACGTCGATCGATGTGCCGCCACCGAGGTGTTCGCCGGTGTCGAAAATTCCGTTGCCATCGAAGTCGATCCAAGCGTCTAGCTTGGCGGCGGTCGAGGCGTTGATCAGGATGCTGCCCTTTGTCGCCGTTGTTGCGGAAACCAGCGACGTGGCGAATCGCACGCCATCGTCGGTGGATCCGTCGCCGTCGGCAGCGACGGTGGGTTGCCCATCGGTGTCGTAATCAATGGTGGACCCCAGCGACAACGTCGATTCGGCATGCCGCGGTCCGTTGCTTGCGCGGAGGGTCGAATACGAATTGGGCGCATCGCCAAGGTCTTCGGCGGCGACAACATCGATGGAAACGGTGACGGTCGTTTCAGCGTACAAGTCCGTGTCGACAGGCGTGAAGACCGCGGTCAAGATTTGGTTCGACCCTTGCCCCAGAACGCTTTGGTCTGCCGGTGAATACACAAACGTCCCGGGGATGTCCGTGGTCGCATTGAGCTGCAGATCGGTTAGCGGCGTGCCGACTAGGATGGGATCCGGATTGTTCCACAGGATGGTTGGAACGGCTTGCTGCAGTTCCACCGCCCCCATGTCGACGGTGTCGGATTGACGCAGAAACGGCAATCCGCGTGCGTCGGTTTGGATCGCGGCGCCGGTGGATGTTACCGAACGCAAATCGTCACCAGCATTGATCACCGGACTGGCGGCGTCGGGCTCGTGAATCGGCAGATCCCCGCCATGGACCACCAGCGACCCCAGCATCGGATCGATCACGCCGTCGGTAGGGCCACCGATCAAATTACCGTTGGCATCGGCGGTCTGTGATTCGGTCAGTGTGGTGCCGCTAAGGTCACCGATTAGCGAAGACGCGATGGTGATGTCCACCACCGCGGGAATTCGAATGTCGGGATGGCTGGTCGTGGACGTGTTCCCGGCGACAATCGAATTGCTAATCAAGACGGACGATGAAACGTCGTCGGCAATGAAAATCCCGCCGCCGGACTCTGACAAATTGTTGAACACCGTTGCGTGGACCAACGCCACTTGGCTTAGGTCGCCGATCGACACGCCTCCACCGTTTGTGCCCGAGTTGGCGGAAATGGTGGTGTTGATCAATTCGGCTTCGGATCGATCGATCGTGACGCCGGTTCCCGCATTCGACGAAACCGTCACTCGTTCCATGGTCACATCGGTCGACGTGACCGCGACGCCAACGCCGATATTGTTCGACACGACCGAGTCTTCGATCACCAATTCGCCTGATTCGGCCCAGACGCCTGCACCAGTGGCGGTATTGCTAACGACTTGGTTGTCGGTGATCGCAACCATGCGTAGCGTGACTCGGCCAGTGGACTCGGACCGAACACCCGCGCCATTGGCGATCGAGGCGTTGGGGTCGGTCCCGACGATTCCGGTCGAATTCGATATGGATGTTCTTCCGCCGGTAATGGTTAGTCCTTCGATCAGCACGTCGGTGTCGCCCGAAATCGCAAACACGCGAAATGTGGCGTCACCATCGATCGTTAACGATTCCGCCCCAGGGCCGACGATGGATACCGAGTCGGTGATTGATAGTTGCCCTAGGGAAAGTGTGATCGTGTCCGAACCCGTCAATGCATCGGAGTCGAACGTGATGGAATCGCTGCCCGCGTTTCGGTTGGCCGTTTCGATCGCTTCACGAAGGCTGACGTCCGAATTGGTGTAGTCAAGTTCGTCGGAAAGGGTATTCACCACAAACCGTGAATTGTCGATGGACTGGAGTTCGAACGAACCCATGTCCACTTCGTTGGCCGAAAGACGGTCAAAACCCGGTCCCCGTTGATCGTAGGGGGCGCCTACCGATAACGAAGATTGCCCAGCATCGATTGCCAATGAACCGGGGATCAATGGATGCACGCGACTGTTGCCGGCCAGCATCAGTGGATCCAAACCGGGGTCGATGACGTTTTCGTCGGATCCGCCGATATAGTTACCGTCGGAATCGGGGGTCAGCGACTGCGTGAACAACGACCCGCGATTGGTTCCGAACAGACTGGACTGCACGGACAAATTCGGATTCGACTGGTTGAAGCGTACGTCGGGGGCCGATTGGGCGAGCCCATTGGAGAGCGAGTTCCCAGCGACGATCGAATTGGAAACGATAAAATCGCTGCTGGTGAAATCGGAATCAAAGTAGACTCCGCCGCCGTCGCCGCTGGCTTGGTTGTCGGTGATCGTCACGCCATGGATCGATAGCGAGCCGCCGACCAATCCGATCCCGCCGGCGAACGCGTCTGTTCCGCCCGCGACGTTTCCGGAAATCGTGCTTTGGTCCATCGCAAGATCGGTGCGAGTCACCAGGACGCCACCACCGTGACTGCCTTGGCGGGTCGTTTGGTTGTTGGTGATGGAACTGGACGAAATCGTGCCGTTGGCAAAGTCGGCGTAGAGGCCTCCGCCGCGTGAGTCGAGTCCGCCTGTTTGATTGGCGTGAATGTCGGACTGGGTGATTGTGAATCCGCCGCCAAAGGTCTCCAAGGATTGGAATACCGCAATGGCACCACCGTCGGCTCGTTCCCCCGTTGTCCGGTTTTCGATGAATCGACTGCCGTTGATCGTGATCAGTCCGGTGGCGTTTAAGGCACCGCCGATTGCCCCGTCCCCGTCGGTTCGGTTGTCCTGCAACAGCGTGTCGGTCATCACCAAGTTGGCGGCCGATTGAATCGCGCCGCCGCGAGAATCCGTGCCGGTGGTTGAATTTCCGGTCAATCGGCTGGCGGTGATCGTCAGCGTGTTTCCGCTGGTGATCGCCCCGCCCAATGATGTGGTGCCTTCGGTACGGTTGCCCGAGATGACCGAATCCACGATCGTCAGCGGCCCAACGGACGAGATCGCTCCGCCGTCGGAATTGTTGCCTGTGGTTCGGTTGTTGGTGATCGCCACTCGGGTCAGCGTCAGATCGCTGGCGGCCAATTGCAGGATCGCAGCACCGTCTTCGTTGAACCCGGTGGTCTGACCGCCGGTCAACGTGATGTCGCTGATCGAAACCGATCGCTGTGCCGATGGTCCCGTATTGACGCGTAGAATCCGCGATCCGGATTGCGCGTCGATGGTGATCCGGTTGTCGGTCAGCCCCTGGATTTCCACGCCGTCGGTGATCTCCAGCTCGCCCAGGGTCAGCCCGATCGTGGTCGGTTCAAAAAATTCGAATTCGTCGAAAGTGATCGTGTCGGCGCCTGCGGTTTGATTCGCCAAAGCGACAGCTTCACGAAGGCTGATCACGGCGTCCCCGTTGTCGACCACGTCGACCGAGGTGCTGACGACAAAGGAGGCCAGTACCCGTCGGTTTTCGAGCGTCTCGAGGTTCAAACGACGATTTCGACGGACACGTTGGCCTGCACAGGGATTCTTTCGACTCCGAATCATGACTTGGTTATCCGAGCTGCGTTGAAATACGTGAACTGATGTGCTGGAACTGCATCGCTAAACATGGAACGCCGAATGTTACGCAGTGTGCCATGCAAAACTAAAAAAAGACAGTAACCGATGGGCGGTCGCCAACGGAATCCAAGTCACCCCCGATAGTGTCGGTGGGGGATCGGCGTGCCGCCATTTCCGGGCGCGGGCTTCCTTTTGGGCGTCGCGGACTTGGTCAGAAGTCTTGTCCGAGCGGTGAATTCCGGCGGATTCCAATGCCGAAGCTTCCAGAATCGAATCGACTCCCCCCGTTGGACGTGGCGGGTCAGCGATCTGATCCACGGAATCTTTCGTAAAGCATCGCTTTTTCGGTCATCGCGGATCCGCGTTCCAGAGATTCGTGAACCATTCACCCATTTGCATTTCGTCCAGAAACCGGCGCAGTGCCTTGCCGAGAACGGGCTCTGGAACCAAGGCTCTGAATACCAGAGCAGCGGGCCGATAGGATGCAAATGGACGTATTCCAGCAGAATCGAATTGGCTTTGCCCTGTCGCTGATCGCGTTGGTGGTCGGCGTATCGATCCCTGGGTTCTATGACTGGACCGGCGCTGATCAAAGCCGTCCGTCGCCTTGGGTGCCGCCAGCCGCCTTGGCGGTGCTGATGTTGGCAGTGGCTGGCTGGGTCTGTTTGCCGTTTCTAAAACTTGGTGGGCCGGCACCGGATCGACCGCTGCCACGTCAGCGGCAGTTCAGCATCCGTGCACTGCTGATCACGATCACGGCGGTTGCCGCGCTATGTGCGGCGGGGCGACTGTTGCCCGATCGTGGATTGGTCGCTGTGGCCGGCGCGGTCCAGGTGATGGCCTTGGCAATGGGCGTTGGACAGTGGGTGAAGGACCGCAGCGTGCGGGGGCCCATGATCGCGATGGCCGCCTGCCTGTGCTTGCCCTACGCGTGGATCGGGCTGCGCGGCGATGGGATCAGTATCGGAAAGGGCTTGTTCGCGATCATGATGGGATTGCCAGCGCTGGTGGAAACGATGTTGGTCGCCAGACTATGGGGACGGCATCCCGGGCAGTTGGCCTGGGTGGGGATGTTGATCACGTCCGCCAAATGGATGTTCGGGCTGTGGATCATTCGGCATGGCCCACGCAGCGCGGTGGCATATTGGATCTATGTCCTGCTGATGTCGGTGTACGGATCATTCATCCTGAACGCCATTGTGAGGATGTGATTTCGCTACGAGATTCTGCGGGCAGCCAGGATGGTTGGAATCGCACGAAAAAAGGCACCAACGCAAATGCGATGATGCCTTGATCGTTGAACGGATTTGGTGATGAACGGTTGTTTGCAAGGCCGTTGTTGGCAGCGAAGAGGAAAGCAACCGTTAGACGGCCGATCGCTTGCGTCGAACGCGATATCCGATGGCTGCACCCACAACACCGATCAATGCCAGCGCGCTTGAAGGCTCTGGAACTGCGGTGACTTCTGTCAGGCGAAAATTATCGACAAACAAGGTGTTGTCGGTATCGTTTCCAAACTTGCTCGAGATTCCTAGCAGGTTGATTTTGAACTGTGGGGCGACTGTTAGATCGGCCACCGGGGCAATCGTGCCGGACCCAAGCACAAATGAAAACGTCTCCCATGCCGATGTAGGTGCATAGCCGAATACGTATTCAATTCCATTGGCGCGGAATGTAGCCTGACCACTTGGATCGGAAGCTGTTTGCCCAGCAACTTTGGCATCGAAGCTAAACACATAGTCCGATAGCGACGTCGACGTTGGAGCAACAAAGGTGCCGGTGTTTACGTTCGCGAAGTACGAGACCGAAAATGGACCTGGTTCGGTGGGACTGGGGGCCGTGGTGTCAAAATTGATCTGCAATCCCGTTGTACCCGCGACGCCACTGCTGTTCGGGATGATGATCGTCGCAATGGAGCCAGGATCAGCTTGATCATACGTCGGCGTTGTCGTGTCGTAGTTTAAGTCATAAACCACGCCGGCGCTGCACGGGACAGCAACGAGGCAGACCAGGAATGCGGCTGGGAGAGCACGGAAAAGCATAGGAATTTCCAAGGCTATATTCGGAAGTAGTAAACGGCGTCGACTGCCGGTGAGATAAATGTTCACTACTCGAATCTAGTCAAACTGCGTCGACCTGCAAACTTTGAACGGCGGAAATGAATCGTTTATGACGATATTATCTGCGTGTTCCCCCCAGTTAGTTGTGGTGGATTCTGTCCGGCGGGTGGTGTCGAAGCGGTTTGTGTCGTCAGGCGGATGACGGGACGACGATTCCTGTCTGGCTTTTTACGAGCAACCAGGTGGTCTTCTTCGAAGCGTCGGCCGACGAGGATGCCACATCGCCCGATCTCTGACCGTCTATCGGTTTGCCGTTTCCGTAGGGCGATGGCTGGGGGCAGAGTGGATTTGCACGCGGGCATCGCTGGGAACGGCGTTGTTAGAATCATTTGCATGCGGACTGCAGCCAGGTGAGGCTGCATTCCCTTTTCGTTCTTTAGGATGCAACTGAACTGGTGCAAACGAGCAGCGAAATCAAACGTCCAATGCGGATCGAAGGCATCGATTGGCTACGCGCCTGGATGTCAGTTTCAGTCGTGGTTTGGCACATGATGATCGTCCCCCATTCGGACGTGTTTTCGGCAGACGAATTTACTCAGCACGCGTTCGGTGTATCCGACTTCGTCAATTTCCATGTGTTGTTAGCAGCGGTGCCGACCTTCATGGCGGTGGCGTGTTTTTTGTTCGCGAGAAAAACGCAGAGCCTAAGCACGCTGAAATCCTCGCTCCGCCGCGTCATCCTGCTGCTGGCGTTTTGGCCGCTCGCGATGAAACTTTGGGAGGGTTCGGTTGGCGAGCTGATCGACAGCATCCCGAGGTCCCCGTTGCCGTTGCTGGAATATGTGTTTCGGGCGGGCAACACGCTTTACTACTTCTTTTCCTGCCTGTTGTTCTGCTACGTCCTGTGCTATCTGGCAGCGAGGCTGAAAACGCGATGGATCAGCTGTGCATGGATCGCATCGGTCATCGGTGTTGAACTGATGCCGCTAGCAGCTCAACAGTTCCGGATCCCGTTGTTGGCGGCCTACTGGAATCCCCTGAACTTCGCTCCGTACGCGCTGGGGGCGGTCCTGTTGGCGCGATGGGAAAAGAGCGAAGCGTTTCGCCACAATCGCAGCCGAGTTGCCGTCGCCTGCGTGGTGTTTGCCACGCTGTTGGCTGCAATCGAATGGCGCTGGATGTTGGATTCGATCCATTTCCAATACAACCAATGTGCGTTTCCGCAGTACACACGATCATCATTGGTGTTCACGGCATTCGGGTTGCTGATTGCAGCTTGCAACCCAGCCATCCGCACGAATGTCGTCGTCAGCTATTTGGCAGCGACCAGCTTGTCGCTGTACTGCCTGCACCTGTTCTTCGTGCCCGTCGCCGACAAGTTGATCGATCCCGAGGATGTCAGTGTCGTTGGATCGATCCTGCGACTGGTGGTTGTGCTGGTTCTTTCGAACGTCGCATTTCATGTCGGCAAGCTGTTCCTGAAAAAAGAACTGCTTTGCTGAAGCCCCAGCGTCCCTGGCCACGGTCGGGCGACTGACCGATTGGGGGCAGTTGGTATTCAGTCCGCTTTGTCGGGCACCTTTTCCAGGATGTCCAGCAGGACGGTGTCGGGTTCGATGCCTTCGGCCTGAGCTTCGAAATTCAACAGTACCCGGTGCCGCATCGCCGGCAGGAAGACACGTCGAACGTCTTCGAAAGAAACGTTGAAACGGCCATCCAGTAGCGCGCGAACTTTGGCCGCCAGCGCCAACGTTTGTGCGCCCCGTGGACTGGCTCCCCAGCGAACGTATTGGTTGGTCGCATCGACGCTATGCGGTCCGTCGGGATGAGTCGCCAGATTCAAACGAACCAGATAATCTTGGACGTGCGGAGCCAGGATGACTTGGCGAACCATCCCCTGCCACTTGATCAGCTCGGTGCCGTCCATCACTTTTTCCAGCGAAATCTTTTCGCCACGCGTGGTTCGATCTACGATGATGTTCAGGTCTTCTCGGCTGCTGTAGCCGACCACCAACTTGAACAGGAACCGGTCCAACTGAGCCTCGGGCAGCGGATAGGTGCCTTCCTGTTCGATCGGGTTTTGTGTTGCCAGTACAAAGAACGGCTTGGCCAATTCGAATCGTTTGCCGCCGGCGGTGACGGTGCCTTCCTGCATCGTTTCCAGCATGGCCGATTGCGTTTTGGGCGTGGCGCGGTTGATTTCGTCAGCCAACAAGATCTGGGTAAAGACCGGCCCCTTTTGAAATTCGAACTTCCGTCGTCCAGCGTCGTCCTCGACAATCATGTTGGTGCCCAAGATGTCTGCGGGCATCAGGTCAGGCGTGAATTGAACACGGTTGAAATCGAGGTCCAATACTTCTGCCAGCGTTCGCACCAGCATGGTTTTGCCCAAGCCGGGAACGCCTTCTAGCAGGCAGTGGCCGCCACACAGGATCGCCGTTAGGACGCCGTGGACGATGTCATCATGGCCAACGATGACGCGACCGATCATTTCGCGGACGGCGTTGTAGCGGTCACGAAACTGCGCGGCATCGGCCTGCATGGATTCTACGGAGGTGCTCATCGTTGCGGCGCATGTTCCAAGAAGGTGACAGTATCCAAGTGATGGGACTGACATCTTAGCCGAAACGATACGCACTCGGGGCCACCGGTGCCGCTAGAAAAGGCCGCAGCAGAGCCGATTCTCAGGCGACCTTCTTGCCACCGGGGGCTCGTAAATCGAACAAACCGAAGATTTCGTCGCGGCTAAGCCCGCCGCCACTGCCCTTGGTCGGGCCGGACTGGTCGCTGAACAGGGCGTCAAACATTTGGCGTTTTTCGTCCAATACCGATGCGATCCGTTGCTCGATCGTATTCATCGCCAACATCCGCGTGACGGTCACCGCACCGCGGGCGCCGATACGGTGGGCCCGATTGATCGCTTGATCCTCGATCGCCGGATTCCACCATCGGTCAAACAAGAAAACGTATTCACAGAACTGCAGATTCAAGCCCACGCTGCCGGCACCGTAGCTCATCAAGATCACGCTGCAATTGGGATCGTTTTTGAACTGGTCGATGACGCCATCGCGTTTTTTATGCGGGACCCGACCGTGGTATTCCAGAGGTCCGAAACGCTGCATCGCGGGCAGCATCTTGTCGATGCTATTGACCCATTGGCTGAACACGATTGCCTTCTTGCCGCTGGCGACGACCTCTTCCATGTCAGCGACCATGCGTTCCAGTTTGACGCTGCTGCCGGTGGGCGGGTCGAAGTTGCAGATCTGTTTCAGTCTTAGCACCAATTCAAAGACGTGCTGGATCGTCAGCTCTTGATCCATTTCCTCTAGCTTGACGATGCCTTCGGATTCGGCTTGTTCGTAGGTCGCCCATTGTTCCGGTGTAAGGTCTAGTTCGGCATCGCGGTACAGTTTCGGTGGCATGTCGTTCATCACCATGTCTTTGGTGCGACGCATGATGTAGTCCTTGGACCGTTTGGCCATTTCGGCCATCGGCATGCCAACCTTCAGGTAACCGGGCGACAGGTAATCGAAGATTCCCACCAGGTCGTCAGGCGAGTTTTCAACCGGCGTGCCGGTCAGCGCCCACGACCGAGTGCGTGGGATCGCGCGGACAATTTCGCTGGTCGTGCTGTTGCGGTTTTTGATCCGTTGGGCTTCGTCAAGTGCGACCAGATCGAAATGCAGTCCACTTTCCAAGACCGTTTCTTTGTCTCGCATCAACAGTTCGTAGTTGGCGACTTTGACGGGGATCTCTGGCGATCGCCAAGCGTGTTCGCGTTTGGCCGCGTTGCCTTCGATTGCCGTCACCGGAATCTCGGGTGCCCAGACGCTGAACTCACGCAGCCAGTTGGTCACCAATGGTTTGGGACACACCAGCAGCACGCTGCGGACCTCGCCGCTGCAAAGCAGCAAACGGATCGTGCTGATCGCTTGCATCGTTTTTCCCAAACCCATTTCATCGGCCAGCACGGCGGCATAGCGTGGGAACAAGAAAGCGATCCCGTCCAATTGATAGGCGAAGGGATCGAATGGGAAATTCAATTGGCCGCTGCCGACCAACAGATCCAGCGGCGGCTGCAGCAGATAGTAAAGACGGTCCTGCAGCTTGACGACATCGTTGGGCGGTTTGACCCGGTGATGTTTGATCGTCTTGTAGCGACGGCGCACCTTTTCGATCGCTTCTTTGTCTTCGCTGGTTTGACTCGGCGGCGGCTTGGGCGGTATCCACTGGTTCGCTTCGGGGAACATGAATCCGGTCACACGCGTCTTCAGCGGCGAGACTCGGATCGGCAGCGAACGCGGCTTGATCGCATCGAACGACAGTTCATAGGTGTCCGAGGGGACCAGTGAATCGGCCGACCAACTGTTGGCCAAGTCGATCTGGGCGGTGATTCCCGAGTGATCGTGCCGTGGGGTCATGACTTTGGATTCAATGCTGCGTGTCAATGGATTCGGACGCATCTGGTCTTTGTTGGAAATCGCTAAACGGCAGGATCTTTCACAAGATCCACTACTCCCTGCAATAGGAAACCTTTGTACCCGGACGCTAGGCGGCGTCGGCGATACGCGGAGTTGCGGCGGCGGTGTTTTGCGCCCTAGCAATTTGCGATTGTGCTTCTTTGATCGCTTCGCGGATCCGTTCGAACGGTTCCACCGCATCGGGAAGATCGATCAGCTTTTCGGCCAACGCCGATACCTGTTCGATCCGTTCCATCGGTACCAGCAGTTTGGACCCCGCCAACATCACCTCGCCCGAACCGATCAACGTATCATCCTGGATCGGGCCTTCGTCGGCTTCCGCCGCTTCGACGACCAACGCGATCGGGAACGAAGTGGATTGGCTGATCACGAGCGCTTCGGGTTGGTCCACACACAACAGGCTGATCGGTGTGCGAACTTTCTTTGCTAGCAACGGACCGATCACTTCCCCGATGATGTGATCGCGAAGAGTCGGTCCATACAGGATTTCATGTGCTCGCGACGGGCGTACCGGTAGCGTGCACTGAAACTCGAGCGGTCGTCCACCGCTGTTGAGCAACAACAAACCACCGGTCCATCCGGTGCGTTCGTCCTCGACCACGGTGAAATAGGCAATGGTGGTATCCGATACGGCCATACGTTGCTGTCACGAGAAAAGGCGAAGACCAAATTGCAGGTGGCACTCTGCGGAAGCTTCCTGGGGCTGGTGGGATTCGACGTGAACGAACGAAGATTCCACGCAGCCACATCGGCGCTGCCGACGCGTGCCTACCAAGACATCTTCGGCGTTCGGCTTGTGCCGACTTTAGCGGTTGTAGCGGTAAAGTGCGGGGTGGCTGTGTGCAAGCAAAACATTCTGATTATGCGGATGTTTTGCATGGTGAACGACAAAAAACACAGTTGTATAGCGTTTGCTCGACAACCCCAATTTTCGTGAGCTATACTCGGCGAATTGCTTCGCAAGCCGATCCCAAGATTCCGCAGAGCCCATTTCGACATGTCTTACGACCACGAGCCCATTTCGCCCATGTTTCGAATCGATGTTTCCGCAGAATCCGATTCTACACCGACGGCTTCGAATGACCGTGTAGCGATTGAACTGCTGCGTCAATTGGTCTCTGGCCAACAACAACAGAACAAGTTGCTGGAAAATCTGATCCAACAAACATCGGCTGCGAACCAACAACGCGCCAATGAACTGCAGCAGTGGAAGAATGCCAACCCAGAATTGGCCAATTCGTGTCGCAAAGCCGCTGAAACACTCAGCCGCGTGCAAACCGAGTTCCTGAACACGTTGACCGAAGAAGTCGCCGATAGCGAAGATCACTTGATCGAAGGCGAATACATGCTGAACGAGTTCGTGGACCGCTTCGGCCCACGCTTGGCTCATCTGAACGGCGTTTTGCAGGTGTTGGCCCAATTGGGCAACAACGATGTTGGCGCCACCCAAAGCTAGTCGACGCTGATTTTGGTTGCGGCCGCGCCGATTTCGGTTGTCGCCAAGCCGAATGAATGGATCCCAAACGAAACCGACGCATTCGCCATCAGGCGGTTGGGTCGGTTTTTTGTTGCTTTGCCGGCTTTTCCGGAGCAGCATCGTGGTCATTGGGAACCGCAACCGATGACACCAACGCGATCACGGACTGCCCAGCGATTGGTTTCAGCGGATCAGCCACCGTGTTCAGTTCGAACGCTCCTTCGTCCTTCAGCACGCCCAACAGGACGTGAGAGTTCTGATACTTTTGGACGAAGTCTTGGTAGGTGAATTCATCGGCCAATTTGGTGGTCTTGAACGTGGCACCTAGATGATGCATCTCGCGAAGCTTGCTGAACGTCAGCCCTTCGCCAAACAGTTCCCGTCCCATCAGGTGTTTGGTGATTCCCCGCCGGGTGTGAGCATTCTTGGCGTTGAAGGTCAACTGATACGCACCGGCCCGCCCGAACGCAGAGCGGCATTCGCGAATCGCTAGCGAGTTGACTTCATCGTTGGGCGTCATCGCCAGAACCTTGCCGATTCCCGCCAGCGGCAATTCGCCACGCAGTGTTTCGTTCAAAATGTTCCCGCAAACACCTTCCAGACCTGCGATTTTTGCCTGCGCGATCTTGTTGTAGTTGGTGTCGACCAACAGCACGGGCAGCCCGGCACGTTTCAGTTCCAGGGCAAAGTCGCGCACCCAAGATTCGGCGCCCACGATCAAGGCACCGTTGGATTTTTGGTCGGCAAGTTGCAACCATTTGGCCAGGGGGGCAGCAGCGATTCCGTACACCGCGACCGTCCCGACGATGACCAGAAAGGTGACCGTGGCCAATTGATCGGCACCGGGGATCGATACCGTGCTGACACCGCGATCGAGTTCTAGGGCGAACACACTGCTGACCGCGGCCGCGACGATTCCGCGCGGTGCCAGTCCGGCGATGAACGTTTTCTCTCGCCAATTCAGCGGCGACCCGATCAACGACACGAACACCGAAACGGGTCGAACGATCGCGATCAAGACCAGCACGAATGCCACGCCCGGCCATCCAACGGCGGTCACATCCGCCAGATCGACGCGAGATCCAAGCACCACGAACAAGCAACCGATCAGCAGCGTTCGCAGATTTTCCTTGAATTCAATGATGTGTTCGATGTCGAAGTGATGTTGATTGGTCAGCCACAATCCCAACACCGTCACGGTGATCAATCCGGATTCGTGGGCAAAGTGATTGCTGATGGCGAACAGCAGCAGTCCCACCGACAGGGCGCTGACACCATGCAAATGGTCGGGAACCCAGAATCGACGAAAGGCCTGGGTCAGGGCAAATCCACCTAAGATGCCCAGCCCGGTCCCCAGAACGGCGGTCTTGGCCAGCATCAGAATGGCGGCTGGCGAGAACGCTTCTTCGACGCCGCCGCCGATCACATGTTCGAACACCAAAACGGCAAGGATCGCACCGATCGGGTCGATCAAGATGCCCTCCCATTTCAGGGTCGCAGCAACCCGCCGACTGGGTCGAACCTGTCGCAGCAGCGGTCCGATCACGGTAGGCCCGGTGACCACCAAAATGGCGCCCAACAGAATGCTGACCTGCCACGAGAACGCCAGCAGGTAATGCGCCGCGCAGGCTGCCCCGGCTAGCGTGATCAGGGCGCCCGCCGTGCACAGCCGCAATGTTGCAGTTCCGGCATCCCGAAGTTCGCCAAGTTTCAGCGACAGGCCGCCTTCGAACATGATCACCGCGACCGACAATGAAACCAGCGGGAATAGCAGTTCGGGCCCCGCCGATGCGTCACCCCCGGTCAGGCCCGCTAGATAGTCGTCCGGATTGATGAATTGGCCCAAAACCACGCCAAACAGCAGCAACAACAAAATGCTGGGCAGATTCATTCGCCATGCCAACCACTGGGCCGTCAGGCCGAGGGCGGGAATGATCGACAGGTAAAGCAGAAATTCCATGAATTCATCGTCCGAGTCCACAAGTTAAACCGTGGGCTGATTGTCATGTCAGCGGAACCGGAAGGCCAGCGGTGGCGGAAAAGTTCGTGACGATCGTCAAAACCTGCACAATCGCGAAAAGCGTTCCATCACATGCGAAAGAGACGATCGTTCGGGTCGAATGTCGGCTGCGCCGTCACTGTTTATGGGCCATCGTTAAGGCAGCGACGCAACCGTGGGCGACGGCGGGGCAGGCAGCTACATTTTTTGACGATCAATCAGGGGCCGCTTGATCGGCGGACAGTCATGGCAACCAAACTAGAAAGCGATTCATTGGCAACCGCAGCCGACGACGTATTTGCTGTTCAGCAAAACACATCTCAGTGGCAGACCAAGGCGTCGGACGGCGAGATGATCGACCGAATCGATGAGGCCCTCGGTCTGATCGCCGAAGCCAACTCGGTCGCCAGCGGTGCGATCCCGGCAGACCACTTTGATGTCAGCGTGATCGTGCCCGTGTTCAACGAACGCGATACGCTGCCCAAAGTGATTCAACGCATCGAACAAGTGATGCCGCCCGCGACAGAAATCATCGTCGTCGACGATGGCAGCACCGATGGGACCAGCCAGTGGCTAGAGTCGCTGCCGAAACGATCGGGTTTGACCGTGCTGCGTCGACGCGCCAATCACGGCAAGGGGTCGGCCGTCCGCTTGGCGATTCGCCATAGCCGTGGTCGCATCGTTGCGATCCAAGACGCCGATCTGGAATACGACCCCGCGGATCTATTGCGGGTGATTTGGCCGATCCTGGATGGCGATGCCGACGTGGTCTACGGATCGCGATATCTAGGTGGTTCCCACGACCCATCGTTGACCCACCGAATGGGCAATTGGATGTTGACGGCGCTGAGCAATCAATTGACCGGGCTGCGGTTGACCGACATGGAAACCTGTCACAAAGCTTTTGATGGCGATTTGATCCGCGGCATCTCGCTTAGAGAATGCCGATTCGGTTTCGAACCCGAAATCACTGCTAAAGTCGCGACCGGCCAGTATCAAGTGTTGGAGGTTCCAACGGGATACCAAAGCCGCGGGTATAGCGAAGGCAAAAAGATCGGTTGGAAAGACGCCGTGTCAGCACTCGGTTGCATGTGGCGATACCGCAACGGCTAGTGCCAGGTTCGCCGGTCGGCAGACGAAAGCCACTGCACCTGCTGAAGCGACGTTGATCTCGTTTTTGACGAGCGTCAACGTACGTCAAACGTCGTTTTCAGCCGTGGTATTCAGGCGAATCCCACGGCAACCGATTGGGTCACTT
This sequence comes from Rubripirellula lacrimiformis, assembly GCF_007741535.1. NCBI lineage: Bacteria > Pseudomonadati > Planctomycetota > Planctomycetia > Pirellulales > Pirellulaceae > Rubripirellula > Rubripirellula lacrimiformis. The sequence goes on along the minus strand of NZ_CP036525.1, from coordinate 6,436,589 downwards.
TAGTCGCCGCTGTATCGGCGGATTCAGCAAAGCCGCTGAGGAAGTCGACTCCATTGGCCAACCACCACACGCCTTCGTTACGGCAGATCGCGGCGATACTTCGGTGTTTCGCTGGGGGGCAGATCGACGTCGTATTCCTCTTGGAATCGGCGGCGTTCAACAGCGTCCGCATAGAAGCGAAGCCAGGTTTCGTTGTCATCGATACAACGCCACTCCAGGCACTTGCCAGGAATCTCGACCTTCTTTTCGCAACAGGGAAGGATGTCGCGATAGATGATCTTGTAGAGTTCACGATCAGTCAGGTGGTCCGTGCACCGCAGCACCACTCGCTGGGAATGCAGACGAATGATGGTTCCGATCAACAGTTCCGAAAGGGCTGCGTCGTCCAACGATTCGGGGGACGGCAGTTCCATCACGGGTGTGAACCAGCTGGCGATTGGCAGTGCGGGGGCACGTTCCCAGGCCAGCATCGATGCGAGATATTCGTTTTCGGTCCGTAGATTCATCCGGTGAGTCGACGCGTCGATTGACTCGTCCCGGTACGGTTCCAATTCGTCTCGCAAGCGGGCGTTGGCCAACATCAAGTCGACTTCATCGGCGACCGGTCGGCTCGTCTCGCTCATGTCCATGGATTGCTCGCCTCGTCGGCAGGGGAGTTTCAAATTGTGCGATCTAGGGCAGCGCTTCAGCGTCCGTCGCTGAGCACCTCGTCACCCCATGCACGACTTCGATCCTATCCGTCGCCACGCGTGGCTCAACTTTGAATTAAGCAAAAACAGTTGTTTGCTAAGAAATTCGGTGGCCATAGCATCCCCTGACCGTTACGAGCGGAACGGTTTATCAGAAACCCGCGTTTCGCTAGCAAACAAGACTCAAGTCGGTTCGTGATTTCTCATCCGAACTGGGCCGCTCGGATCACGCCACAGCCGTCAAACCCGCTGCTTAATCGTCCCAAACCGGCACGATCGGCAATCGCGCCTGCGCCTAGCGATTCGATCATGGCATCGTCCAGGCGGGCGTGGATCAGCAGCCGATGTTCGGCGGTGATATCGGCCAATAATCGCGACACCGATACCGAAGGATCCCAGTCTGGAAAGTCGCCTTCCATCGCCTTGGTCGACGATGGGAAGGCAGGATCGTCGTCATCCGAATCGGTTTCCGTTGACGGATCTGCTTCGTCGTCTTCGTTGTCCAACTCTTTTCGATCGCGGTCGTCATCGTCGCGCGGTGGATCGTCGTCGTCTTCATCGTCGAAGTCGTCGTCGGCCGCCGGATCCGGCGACATCGCACCGCTGGGCAGATCGGTGATGTCGGTCCATAAAACGATCGTGCCGCCGGGCAGCACGTGGTCCATGGCTGCCCTGGCCGCCCGCGCCGCGTTGGCCCACGTTTGTTGCTGGGGACCGCCGTCAAGCGAGGCCACGATCAGCGGTGCCGGAGGGGGGAAATCGGCCTCGGTGGCTTCGTCCTGGTGCAGCGTTTTGGCGACCGATTCGATCGTCCCCGCGGTCACTTGATGAACCGCTCCGTCGGCCGATGGGGACACGCACAGCATGATTTGAACGCCCAGCAACCACGTCGTTTCCGCGGCCATTCGAGCGTTTTCTTCGGCGGCCGAGGGCGGTGAATCTCGATACCGCGTGCGGGCTGCGGAGTCCGCTAACCATGGGTAGACGCCGGTCAGGTCGCGTGGGCGCGATGGCACCGATGGGCGTCCCGCCATGATCGGGAGCACAAAGTCGGCGTCGACCAACAACCGGTTCAAATAGATCGGTTCAGCGGATTCGTCAGCGGCTAAATAACTCAATTGACGTCGGTCGTTGCTGCGATGTCGGACGATGCGAGATGTCGGCACCATCTCGCTACGGATCGCTTCGATGGTCTCGTCGCTGGCTTCGTCCCACAACACGACGTCGACCCCATCGGCGTCGGTTTCGCTAAGCGCACGCACAACGCCGCGGATCACTTCACCGATCTGGGGAACGTTCGGGTCGACCGCCAAGGTGACTCGGTCGCCCGCCACCACCGCAGCCGATAACGGAGGAAAATCGGTGGGCGTCTGCAGGGCTGCGTAGGTTGCTGCGGCTACATCCGGGTGGTTCCCGTCCGGGACCGATGCGTATCGCCATACCTGATTGCTGGTCAAGGCGTCGATCGTATCGGAAAACTGAAGCGACATAGCGGCTGGCAAAAATGAAGTGGGGGGCAGTGCAAAAGGTTGACCGACATCGTCAGGATCGTCGGCTGACCGGCACAGGCGGTTCGCACAATGGACGAAAGTCGGCACCACCCAGACGAATCGGAACATCTGGGCGCCTGCGATCACGATTGTGACCGTTGGGCAGGTTTTAGTACGTTCGCGTGGATTCGAGAAGTCACTCGCCAACGGGAATGCGCTCCGCTGTGAAAACTGTTCGCCATCTTTCGCCGATTGTGGCTCGTTCCCCTCGCTTCTGCACGCCTGGCCGCGGAAGGCCAGGATGGGCGTGGCTGGTCGTTTGGGTGGTGTTCCTAGTCGTCGGTTGTGGCAGCCCAGAACCCGATTCTGACGCCACTGGTGACCCGCAGGCTTCCGTTGATGCGAAACCGGCCTCCTACGCCAGCCAGTCGCCGGAGGAGTTGCTAGCGTCTACTTTCGCAAGATACCGTGCGGCGTCGTCATATCGCGACAACGGCCGCGTCACGATGACATACCTCGACGGCGATTCGGAAACCACTCGCGTCGCTCCGATGCGTCTGTGGCTGGACCGAAACGAACTTTATCTGGAAACCTACGACGTTCGGTTGACCAGCGACGCGGATGGTTTGACCGCTTGGGTGGCCGATCCGCTGTCGAATCACTTCGATTCTCAGGTGTTGAAATCAAAGCCGCTATCGGGTCGACCGACGGTTGCCGGGCTGATCGCGGATCCGATTTTGGTAGGCCGAGTCGCCGCTGGGTTGGCTGGCCCGCCGCCGCAATTGGAATGGTTGTTTTCCGATTCGCCCATGAAAACGCTGTTTCGCGACACAAATCACTTTCAATACGGCCCGACGCGAATCGTCGACGGGCGGCATTGCCCCAGCGTCGTCGTCGAAGCCGACGCCCAGCGTTTTGAATTTTGGATCGACCCACCCACGTCCACGATTCGCCGTGTCCAGTTGCCATCGATCGTCGCCCCGCTGATTCCCGGGGCGCAGCCCCAGCCGATTGCATTGACGATCGACTTGGTCGGTGCCACGTTCAACGCGCCTGATCGTGCACCGCAGATCGAACGATTGCCTCAGGCCCCCAAGTTGGTCAGCCGATTCGTGCCGCTGCCCCCACCCCGGCCGGCCCGGATTCTAGGCACCCAAGTACGGCCGATCCGCGCCCACAGCGTAGGGCGTCAGCTGACCCTGTCCTCCCGCGGTATCGATCGACCGTTGACGGCGTTAGTGCGATTGACGGCCGATCAAAGCACGGCGGGAGCCGTTGCCGCCGCCCAGTTGTGGGCCAATCAGATGGCCGGCGAAATGGCAAAGAAGATTCGGATCGCCGTTTTGGTGGACGCCGACGTGCCCGACGCGGTGGCCGGTCAATGGAGCCTGCCGCAGTTTATCGATGCACGCGGAGAGATCGCTCGAACGTTGGAAATGGATCCGGGAGCGATTGTTCTGGTGGATGATCGCGGGTTCGTGATGTGGGTCGAGCCCAATTTCTCGATCGCGACCCTGCCGACGCTTGGGGGTGTGGTCAGCGACCTTCAAAGCGGCGTTGACGTGCCTGAACGGCTGCGAAAACAGTGGTCCGAACAGGTCGCGATGTACGACCGCGAATGCGCCAAGGCTGCAATTCGACGCAACTGATCTTGCCTCGGTCGAACCGCTACCGCGACAATCCGCGGGCAGCTTTTACCCAGGCAAAATGATATGCATCCCGGCGATTTCACCAACGTTCCCAACCCTTTCGCGACGGTTTCCATCGGTGCGGAAAGACCGCGTCGGCGGGCTGCTGCCAAGGCGCTGAAATTTTTGGTTCTGGTGGCCGTCTGTTTTGCCTTGACGATAGGGATCAGCGTCGGCAGCAGGCATTTTCTGCTGAATCGCCTGACCGCGAACTTCGCTGCGCTCGATTCGGGCGAGCAGAAGAACCGGCTGGTCCAGATCGCCGACTTGGCCCCTTTGTCGATCCCCTTTTTGGCCGACGCATTGGCGGTCGACGACATTGATGTGGCTCGAACCGCTTACGATTTGCTCCGCGGCATGCAGAACGACTGGACTGTGCTGTCATTGCCTCAGCAACGCACGCGGCACAGTCAGATGGTTGCGGCAATCGGTGAATCCGCTGTGCGATTGCCGGACGACCGAACCGGTTGGGCGGTGACTCTGCTGCAACAAACGATCCACGAAATGGTCGCGCGGACGGACGCCCCGTCACGCGCGCTGTACCAAAACGCAAACGACAAATTGGAACTACTGACTCTGTCCGGTCGCGCCGGCCCCAGCATTTTGGCCGACGAACCCCTGGATCCGGCTCGGCCCAAGCGATTGGCGATTCAAAGCCAGCCATTGCCGGTCGATACACTGGGCGGTGCAAACGCCGATCCGACCTCGGACGCTTCTTTGCCGTCGATCTACAAGTCGGCCGCGATGCGTCTGCAGCCCGTCCAGCCCGACGAAGTGGTGCTATTGCGGGAAGTTCAATCGCCCAATCAGACGATGGTCGAAAAGCCGGTCGTGTCCCGCGAAACCGCCTACTCGGTGACGCCACAGCCCGAGCAAATGCCCGTCGCCCAAGCCACGTTGGTGGACTCGGCGATGCAAGCCTATGACGACGTGTCGGTGATCCATTGGCTGTCCAGCCAACAGGAACCTCTTCGCGAACAGGCCAAGCTAGAACTGCTTTCCCGTGGTTACACGCAGCAAGATCTTCAGTTGGCCACGCGAATCGCGACCGCCGATCTGCCAACTCGATTGGATCTGGTCGACCTGATCGCCCGTGAACCATCGATCGATCCGCGACCTTGGCTGTGGATGATGAGCCGCGATGAGCACCGCGATGTCCGAATGCGAGTTGTATCGGTGATCGGAACAATGAACGACGCCGCAGCCCGAAGTCATCTGCAGACCTTGATGTCCGAAGAATCCGATCCGATCGTAGCAACCCGGATTCGTCGCGCGCTGGGGCTCAGCAACTAAGACGCCGCAAACCAACCGGTGGTCAAGACCACCGGCACTAAGGCTGCCGTCCCTCTGGGACTTCGAACCGTGGTAGTGGGATTCGCCAGCAGTTCCCCGCTGGAAAGGACTTCTGGCGAAGCCCACGACCTGACAGCCACGAATCAACCGGTGGTCAAGACCACCGGCACTGAGGCTGCCGTCCCTCTGGGACTTCGAACCGTGGTAGTGGGATTCGCCAGCAGTTCCCAGCTGGAAAGGGCTTCTGGCGAAGCCCACGACCTGACAGCCACGTAGTGGCGACAGCCTTCTGCCGTGGACCTTGGTCCACGGTGACAATGGCCGGGCACGAAAAAACGGCTCGATCGTAGGCGACCGAGCCGTTTTCGTAGATTCGCAATTTCTTAGCTAGATTTCAGTCGTCTGAATTCTTAGCCGATTGGATTTGGCTCGTAAGGAATGTCTTCGATCAGATCCTTGGGCAATGGAGCGACGGTCAAGCCAGCAGCGGTGAAGATTTCGTCCAACGCGACTTGTCCGCGTTGCACGATGCTTTCACGAGTCTGGCCTTTGTAGCTGGCTCCCGAAGCGCCTGGACTGACGGGGCCGGTGAATCCGATTTCGACCAAGTGAGTGATGACTTTGACGTGATCCAGCAGACCTTCTTGGGTCGGCACCACACGTTCGTTCGACTTTGCGGTTGCAGGATCGCTTTCGGGACGCAGCGAGCACAAACGGACGGCAACGATTTCGTCAGCGGTCAATTCGCTCAGTTGGTCCATTGCTCCGTCGCCGACGACCCAGTCCCAGGTGTCGATGTAGAAGCCAACGTTGGTCGATCCAACGGCTTTGACCAATGCGATGAAACCTTCGACGTTGCGGATGAATGGGAATTCTTTGCCTTCTTCCAATTCCTTGCCAGCGGCGAAACCGATGCCCAATTTGATTTCGCGAACGGCCAACAGGTCGGCGATTTGCTTCAGGCGAGCGGTTTGGACGTCGAAGTACTCGTGGTAGGGCAATCGATCGGTCGCGGCTGGAACGCGAACGTATGCTCGCGTGATGCCCAATTCTTTGGCCAATTCGGCCAGCGGGTGCAGGGTGGCGACCTGGGCGGTGAAGGTTTCTTCGTCGGCGTCCAGATTGATGCCCAAGTCAAAGCCGCCGATGCGGATCTTGAATGCCTTGCGTGCGGCTTCCAAGTACTTCGCTGCGTCAGCAACGTCGGTACGTTGGCTGCGACGAAGCATTTCGTGCATGTCGATGTCGATGCCATTGAAGGCATACGTCAGGGCCAATTCCAAAAGTTCGGTTTGACGGCCGTTGATGCCCAGCGAGCCGGGCGAGAAGTTTTTGATCATCTTCATGAAGATTCTTTCGTATTTGATAGGGATCGAGAGTCGCCAGAACGCGTCAACCGCGGGCGACAGCATTTCGGGGGGGCAAAATCACCATTCGGCACCGTTCTACCGGGTGATCAGGCCTTCAAATGACGGTGGAATCGTTCAGGGTCCTGTTTTCAAGCTGCAGAGTATCGCAGAATCATCAGCCCCTAGCCAAGGGGCTTTCCTTTGCTCAATTCCATTCCGGGTGCAATGACCAATAATCCTGACCCGACCAGCACCCCCCCCACCCATGCCAAAGTGACCTTTTTGGGAACTGGGACCAGCGTCGGTGTGCCGGTGATCGGATGCCAATGCGAAGTTTGTCAAAGCGACGATCCTCGCAACCAGCGGACCCGATGTGCGATCACGATCGAACTGGGCTGGCACGGACTCGCTGTGGATCACGACGAACCGACTCGCACACTGCTGGTCGATACCCCGCCCGATCTGCGATTCCAATTGCTGAGAGAGAAAATCCCTTTGGTCCATGCTGTGCTGTACACGCACGAGCATGCGGACCATCTGTTCGGCTTGGATGACCTGCGATTGTTTCCGTTTCGTTTGGGCGGGCCAGTCCCGCTGTACTGCGAACCCAAAGTCGAACAGCGGATCAAGCATTCGTTTGACTACGCCTTTTCGACTCGCGCCCAAACCCATCCCGGGTCCCGACCACAGCTGGAATGTCGCGAGATCAGCCCCTACCAACCGATCCCACTATTCGGGGCATCGATCATGCCAATCCGATTGAAGCATGGGCCTCACTTTGATGTGCTGGGGTTTCGTATCGGCGATTTCGCGTATTGCACCGACACGAACGACATTCCACCGGAATCGATGGCCAGGCTCGCCGGCGTCAAAACTTTTGTGGTCGGTGCCCTTCGCCATCAACCTCATCCCACTCACTTTAGTGTGGATCAAGCGGTCGAGGTGGCACGGCAAGTCGGTGCAAAACAAACGTGGCTGACCCACGTTAGCCACGACCTGGACTACGGACCAACCACGTCCGAGTTGCCCGATGGAATCGATTTGGCCTACGACGGTCTGCAAGTCGATGTCGGTTTGGATTCCGGCCAAGCCTAGTTGCGCCTTGGCTCTTTGGCTCTCGTTGGGACTGGTCCGTTCCCATGCCGGGGGCTGCCGGCATGGTGACCGAGGATGGTCGGTCGGTTAACCGTTGGGCTTTGCCGTTTCAGACGACTTGTTCAGCGATTCCTTGGCGTTCTGCAGAAACTGCAACGCATCCAAGGGAGTCATCGAGTTGACGTCCAACTTGTCGACCTGTTCGATCAGCGGGTGATCGGCGAAACCGAATAGCGTCAGTTGGAATTTACCGTTGGCATCGCCTTGTTTCGCACCGGGGGATTGAATCGTTGGTCGGTCCAACGCGTCGCGGTGATCGGCTTCCAATTGAGCCAGGACGTCTTTGGCGCGTTCGTTGACTGAGGTGGGGATACCGGCCAGGCGAGCGACGTGGATGCCGTAACTCTTGTCCGCTCCGCCGCGTACGATGCGATGCAAGAAGATCACCTCGTCGTCCCATTCCTTGACCGCCACATTCAGATTGGCCACTCGCGGAAGCGACTCTTCTAGCTGAGTCAATTCGTGATAGTGGGTGGCAAAGAACGTCCGGCACCCGATCTGTTCGTGCAGGTGTTCGGTGATCGCCCAGGCCAGCGACAGTCCATCGTAGGTGCTGGTGCCCCGTCCGATCTCGTCCAGGATGACCAGACTGCGAGAAGTGGCGGTGTTTAGAATTCGAGCCGTTTCCACCATCTCGACCATGAACGTCGATTGCCCGCGACTCAATTCGTCACTGGCGCCGACGCGAGCGAAGATGCGGTCGGCGATGCCAATTTCGGCACTGTCGGCAGGCACAAACGAACCGGCTTGCGCCAGCAGAGTGATCAATGCTATCTGGCGAATGTACGTGCTTTTCCCCGCCATGTTGGGGCCGGTGATCAATAGGATCATGCCGGCTTCGGGCGACTGGATACAGTCGTTGGGGACAAATTCACCCTGCGGAAGTGTCACGTCCAGCACCGGGTGCCGTCCGCCTTCGACCTTCAGCACCGAATCGTCGGTCAGGACCGGTCGCACCCAACGGCGCGTCACCGCGATCTCGGCCAACGATGCCAATACATCCAGTTCTGCGATGGCTACTGCGACTTCGCCCAGGACGGTTAAGTGGCGATGGGTTTGGCTGCGTAATTCTTGGAACAGCAGCTGTTCGCACGATGCGGCTTGTTCGTCCGCCGCCAATACTTTTTCTTCGTACTCTTTCAGCTCCGGTGTAATGTACCGTTCGCAATTTTTGAGTGTTTGTTTGCGGATGAAGAAATCGGGGATGCGATCGCGTTGGGCGTTGGAAACTTCTAGGAAGTAACCGAACACGCGGTTGTAGCCAACCTTCAGGTTCGTGATGCCCGTCTCGTCCATCTGGCGTTTCTGGTACGCCGCGATCCACTGTTTGCCGCCCTTGGCCAATTCCCGCAGTCCGTCCAGTTCTTCGCTGAAACCAGAACGGATGAAGTTGCCGTCCACAGCCGACAAAGGCACTTCGTCGGCGAGGGCGTTTTCCAGCTGGCTGCGTAGTTCGGGGCACAGGTGCAGGTGGGATTCGATGAACGAAAGCCGCTGGGATGTGCGATCACTAAGACGTGCCTTCAGCGTCGGCAGGCTGGCCAGGGTTCGTGCCACCTGCTGCAGGTCACGCGGTCCGGTTCGACCGGTCGCGATCCGGCCCAACAGTCGAGTCAGGTCGAAGGTTTCCTTCAATGTTTCGCGGATGTCCCCACGCAACTTGACGTCGGATGCAAGTTCGGCGACCGCATCCAAACGGGCTTCGATGGCCGTGCGATCGATCAGCGGTGCGGCGATCCAGTCGCCCAGCAATCGCGATCCCATCGGAGTGCAGGTGCGATCGATGACGCCCAGCAGCGACCCGTCACGCGACCCGCTGCGGATGGTGCGGGTCAGTTCCAGACTGCGCCGCGTCGCCGCATCGATCTGTAGAAAACCGCTCCGCTTGTGGGCGGAAATGCTGCGGAAGTGATCCAAGTCACGCCGCTGGGTTTCTTGCAGGTACGTCAGCACGCCCCCGGCAGCACGAAGGGCGGGGGCGTCGTCGGATTCAAAACCGAACCCTTCCAACCCGTTGACGGAGAACTGCTTGCACAGGGTTTCTTTGGCCGCATCCTCGGCAAAGGTCCACGCCGGTCGCGAGGTCCAAGACCAGGGGGCAGTGGTGTCGGGAGAAAACGTTACGTCGTCTTCGCGGTAGAGCACCTCGGCGGGACCGATCCGGGCCAGTTCGTCTTCAATCCGGCTCTTGGCGAATGTGCCAGCTTCGAAGCGACCGCTGGAAAGTTCCGCCCAAGCGATACCGACGCGGGGTTCCTGGCCGTTCTTTTCCGCTTTCTTGTCGCGGTGCATGCAGACCGCGGCAACGTAATTGGCTTCGCGTGGGTCCAGCAGTCCGTCGTCGGTGAGCGTTCCCGCACTGACGACGCGAGTGATCTCTCGCTTGACCAGCCCCTTGGCCGTCTTGGGGTCTTCGACCTGTTCGCAAACCGCCGCACGGTAGCCCGCGCGAATCAGTTTCTGGAGATAAGAATCCAGTTGGTGATGCGGGAATCCGGCCATCGCGGTCGGATTATCGCTGTCCTTATCCCGGCTGGTCAGGTTCAGTCCAAGGATCCCGGCGGCCGTTTTGGCGTCGTCGAGAAACAATTCATAGAAGTCACCCATGCGGAAAAACAGCAGTGCGTCGCCGCACGCTGCTTTGGCCTCATGGTACTGTTTCATCATCGGTGTCATGACCGAAATCGTACCGCAGTGGATCGGATCGGGACAGACACGCGGCGGCTAAAAAGCCACCCTGTCGACGCGGTGGATGACGGAGGATCCGGCTGGGGAAAATATGCCAGTGGTGGGTTCTCCCCCGGCCTCGGCACCGACCAAATCCGCCTAGCTTGGGGAACGCCGAACGGATGATCAATCATGTGGCGAAAGACGCCGTCCCCGATAGCCGCGTTTGCCCCCCCGGGAAGACCGCCGGTCCGTTCCGGGCGGTCACCGTGGTGGAGGGGCGCTGTGGTTGAAAGGGGGACGCTCGCGCGGGGCGCAAGCGTGATGAGTGTCCGGGGAACGTCACTGAAAAGATGGACGTCCGCCCAGTCTACATTTGCGAATACGGCATCGGTACCAAAATGTATTTGTCGATGTGGCTGACCGTGCCCTGATACTTTTCGACTTTCTTCAACACATTCCATGCTGGATTCACTTGGAATGCCTTCCAGGCTTCCAGTCGTGCAGCGTCGTTTTCGTAAACCGTCAAATAGGTCAGTCCGGGTGTTTGCGGACCCACCACCATCTGTCCGATGAAAATGGGCTGGATCTTGCAATCCAAGAAAATGGGCACTTCGCCGGCGTTGAACATGTCGACCTTCAGGTGGCCCAGTCGTTCGTTGGGGCTCTCGTAAACTCGCAGTTCATAAACGCGGTCGTCGTTTTGGAGGGTGCCGTCCGCGACTTTCAGTTTGGGCCAGCAATCCATCGCGACCAGCAATTCGCTGCTGATCCGTTGGTAGGGCGAATCCTTGGGGCCACCCGACAGATACGACTTTGCATCGCTTTGGTATTGGGTGTCGGCCTGCAATTTGGATTGGGACGTGGCGACTTGTTCGGCGCTGTCGAAGGGGATCACCATGATCACTCGCGAAACGCCGCTGGTATCCGCTTCGGAATTCTTGAATACGCCGATCGGGCCGATGCCTTGGCGTTTCAGTGCTGGGATCAAGGCGTCACGCAGATAGTCGCTGACTGCTTCGGCGTCGCCCTTTTCGCCCAAAATGTAACTGCGGACTTCGTATTGCTGGAGCGAATCGGCGGCAGGGGACACGGTCGGCAGTGCGACGGCGGCAAGCAACATGCCGATCAGAAAATGGACAGGGCGAATCATGGGCGGTCTTTCTTGGGTAGAGAAACGCTAATTTTCCGCCCAGTGCTTCGTTTCGGTTCGGGCGGTGGTCGACGATTGTCGTCGACATCATAATCGGCCCAGCGACAACGCGGTACAAGTGTCTCGCATCGCTTCTTTTCACGATGGCCCCCATCCAAGACGGACCAAGAATATGCTGGGACTGATCGAGCCTTTTTACGGCGTTTTGTCGTACCCCCTTGCTGCGCTGGCGGACCTCCATCTGTTGTCCAATCTAGGCAGCGTGATGACCCTGGCCGACGCCGCCATCGCTGGCGAAGCGGCCAATGCAGTCGCCGAGACGTCCGAGCCGGTGGTCGAGAGTTTTTTCTCCATGGCCGGGATCTTCACGCTGGGCATGCTGGTTCTGCTGCAGATCGTGTTGGGGTTCGACAACCTGCTGTACATTTCGATCGAAAGTAAGCGAGTGGACGAAGCGGATCAGTCCCGCGTTCGAAAACTGGGCATCGGTTTGGCGATCGTCTTCCGAATCGCATTGCTGTTTGTGATCGTCAACGTGGTCGAACTGCTGGAGGAAGCCTTGTTTGAATTCAACAGTTCGTTCCTGTCGGCGGCCGTTTCGGGGCACAGCCTGATCGTGATCGGCGGTGGTGCGTTCATCCTTTGGACGGCGATCAAAGAGATCTATCACATGCTGGCGGTCCATGACTTCGAAGACAGCGAAAGCAACAGCCAGCGAAACAGTTTCGCAAAAGCGGTGTCGCTGATCGTGGTCATGAACCTGGTGTTTTCCTTCGATTCGATTCTTAGCGCCATGGCTCTGACCAAGAACCTCTACATCATGGCGACCGCAATCGTGATCAGCGGTGTGTTGATGATCGTGTTGGCCGATAGCGTCGCCGAGTTCCTGAAAAAGAATCGGATGTACGAAGTGCTGGGGCTGTTCATCCTGTTCATCGTCGGCGTGATGCTGGTCAGCGAAGGTGGTCACTTGGCCGAAATTCAATTGTTCGGGCACCATGTCACGCCAATGGCCAAGAGCACGTTCTACTTTGTGTTGGCGGTGCTGATCATCGTGGACGTGGTCCAGACCAGGTTCCAAAGGAAACTGTTGGCCGAACAAGCACGTCAATCAGGCGCGTCGGCCTCCTAGCCCACCGTCGTTGAACCGCGGCCCATCGGGCCGCGCGCGGTGGGGCGTCGAAACGCACGGGGCGATGCCCACGCGGTGAAACGATTTGACTCGCCCCCCGTCGTTTAACCGCGTGCCCAGCGGGCCGCGCGTGGCGGTGTGTCGAAACGCACGGGGCGATGCCCACGCGGTGAAACGATTTGACTCGCCCACTGTCGTTTAACCGCGTGCCCACCGGGCCGCGCGTGGTGGGGCGTCGAAACGCACGGGGCGATGCCCACGCGGTGAAACGATTTGACTCGCCCCCCGTCGTTTAACCGCGTGCCCAGCGGGCCGCGCGCGATGGTGTGTAGAAACGCACGGGGCGATGCCCACGCGGCTAAACGATTTGCCTCGCCCCCCGTCGTTTAACCGCGTGCCCACCGGGCCGCGCGTGGCGGCGTGTAGAAACGCACGGGGCGATGCACACGCGGTGAAACGAACTGATCGTCGACTCGCCCACCCTCGTTTAACCGCGTGCCCACCGGGCCGCGCGCGGTGGTGTGTCGAAACGCACGGGGCGATGCCCCTCTTTATCCTACACATCTTTCTTGAGACACTCCGTCCCTGACATTTCTTCAAGGGACGGAGATGATTCGATGTGTCCAGGATGGATTGAGGAAGAGACTCGGACATTGGACCTGGGTGACAAGCGTCGAAGTAAACGCTTCAGGCGAATTCTTGAGCAGTTCGATCAGGTAGCGCCCTCGACACCGGCGGCGTGCGGAGAAGTTGCAGACCTCACAGCCACTTACCGGCTTTTCAACACCCCCAGTGTGAACTGGATGGCAATTCTGCAGCCCCATAATCAAGCCACGATGGAGCGGTCAGCCAAGTACGATGTCGTCGTGCTGGCACAGGACACCACCGTTTGCGATCTCACCAAACCTTCGCGTCAAGTCGTCGGTGCCGGGCCTCTGGAGGACGTAAAAAAGCGGGGATTCTTTCTGCATCCGCTTTATGCCGTCACTCTCGATGGTCTCGTCTTGGGTTGCGTTGACCAACTTATCTGGACACGTGACTCGATTCGCCAAAACGTGGGCAAAGCTCAACGCGATCGCGAGATCAGGACCATGGCGTTTGAAGAGAAGGAAAGCGCTCGTTGGCTTGAACTGATGCAAAGCGGCGAACAGATCGCTCTGGCAAACCCTCAAACTCATTACATCGGCGTCTCGGACAGCGAATCAGACATCTACGAGTTGCTCATCCAGAACAATGATCTGGCCGAAAACTATGATTTCGTTATCCGCGGATGTCAGGATCGGCGAGTCTATCTTGGCTCTGCTGAACAACCCAAGGTGCTGAGCGAGGCGATTGCCGAAGTCCCTTTTTCGCACGAATTTGAAGTCAGTGTTTCGCCACGAAAGTCGTTAATTAGCGGTGAAAGCCGCAAACGCCGAAGCAACCGCGACGGCCGCACGGCAACGATCTCGGTTCGTGCGAAGACGGTTCAAGTGCATGGCCCGCAGCGTCCCGGCGGAAAGGTTGCTCGCGTGGAGCTTCAAGTTGTCGAAGCGGTTGAGCTTGATCCTCCGGTGGGGTGCGAGCCGATCCACTGGGTACTCTTTACTTCACTCGCGGTGACCAGTTTGGCTCAGATCGAGCTAGTTTTATCAGCATACTGCAGGCGCTGGGACATCGAGGTTTTTTTCAAGACGCTCAAGAGCGGGATGAGGATAGAGAAGCTGAAGTATCAAAGTATTGACGCATATTTGAACGCTGTGGCCGCCTTGATGATCACGGCATTCCGAGTCGAGCAACTTAAAAGCGCTTCGCGTGTCACTCCGGAGGCAAGCTGCGGGGCGATCTACGATGCGACGTTTTGGCAAGCGGTGATGACGGTCGTTGAAGGCGGTGTTTTGCACAGCGATACCCCACCGACGCTGAAAGATTTTTGTCGAGTGATTGCCAAACTAGGTGGCTACGTAGACCAACACGGGCAAGGACCTCCAGGCTCGACGACCATCTGGCGTGGACTGCTCAAAGCCCATGCCTACCACGAAGCCTATTTGGCAATCAAAGGCTTAAAATAGATGTGTAGGATAAAGAGGGCGATGCCCACGCGGTGAAACGAGCTGATCGCCAACTCGCCCAACATCGTTTAACCGCGTGCCCACCGGGCCGCGCGTGGCGGTGTGTAGAAACGCACGGGGCGATACCCACGCGGTGAAACGAACTGATCGTCGAATCGCCCACCGTCGTTTTACCGCTGCCCACGGTCAACCGATTTGCGGCGGTGCGCTACGCGCGGCACGTTGCTGCCCGCTAGGCTTGGTCGTCTGCCAGTAACCGCAACGTGGCGTCGACTTCGGATGGCGATGGTTGATCCTCTTGGTGATCTTCGCCTTGGAGCCCAGCGGTACCGGACGATTGGCTTTGCCATTGGACGAACATGTCGTCACGCAGCGACATCGACGATGGAGCAGTCAATTCTTGTGCGACCGGATCCTGTTGCTGGCTATCGTCATCGGCGATCGATTGGCGATCCAGACGCGGGATTGGATTGGGAACGTTTGGCTGCTCGCCTTCGCCGGGCTGGTCCCCTTCGCCACCGACCGTGCCACTGCTGGTCTGGTTCAATTGATTCAGCACCAACAACGCGTCCAATGCGGTGACAAAGCCGTCCGCATTGACGTCGTAGCAATAGCCCATCCCGCCGGAGCCCACTGGGCCGGGACCATAGATGTTCAGGTAGTTGATGATTGCCAACGCATCGGCAGCGGTGACGTCACCGCCGTGGTCCACATCGTACGGGTCATCCAGATTGTGCAGCGGTGATTCGTTTCCGACGATCTTGATGATGAACGGTTGCTCGATCGAAGCGAATTCGTTCATCGAGTCGTCGGCCGTCACGGTGACTTGGATTTCCGATTGAACGGCTAGTTCGACAAATTCATCGTCCTTTAGTTTTAGCGTCGATCCGGAAACTTCGAATCGCGAATCGTCCACGGTCAAGGTGAATCTGGCCGCTGGAGTGCCACCGTCGATTTTGATCTCACCGACTTCGTCGCCCAACGTCAATTCCATGATGGTGTCGTCGGTCAGTGTCAGCGCCGATCCCTGCTCGGGCAGGTCGCGAACCGTGATCGTGATTTCTTCGGTGTAACTGTTGGGGCCGCCGACCTCCGTCGCTGTGACATGAACGACGATGGTCGGTTCGGTCTCGTAGTCGACCGAAACACCGTCGGCCAAACGCAGGTCAAACCCTTCCACGATGAACCGTTGGTCATCGACTGTAAACGTATGGACCTGTTCGGCGTCTTGGTCCTGCACCTTCAATTCCGTGACAATGTCGCCCGGTGCGTTCTCGAAGACGAATGCTGTTTTGGGAGTGATTCCGGTGATCGGATCGTTCGCGTCGCCGATCTGGATGCTGACACTTTTTTCGATGGTTTCGTTGGTGTCAGGATCGGTTGCGCTGATGCCGATCGAAATGGTCGGTTCGCTTTCGAAGTCAAGATCGCCACCGACAAAGATGATCTGTCCGCCGTCTTCTTCAAAACGGATATCGTCGATGCCGATCGTGTGTCCACCGCCACCATCGACATCGGTGACACCGATGGTCCCGATCGGAACACCGGTGGGAATATTCTCGGGCACGGTGGGGATATCGACGTCGATGTCCGTGGGCGGATCTGGAACCGCTTGGACGGTGATGTTCAGTGCCGTCGCTGCGGATGCGGTTTGACCATCGTGCAAGACAACGGTGACCGTGTCGGTGCCATGAAAGTCTTGGTCAGGCGTGTAGGCGACTGCGCCACGAATTGTGATCGATGCGGCGCCATGCTGGGCTGATCCGGTTTGCACTAAAACATAGTTGTCGTCGTCAGCGTCGGCGGATCCCAGGGTCGCTGCGGGGGCCGCTAGGGTCAGCGGTTCATCTTCGTTGGTTTCGATCAGCGGCAGTTCATCGTAACGCGGTGCCGCGTTCCCGCCGGTCTGGAAGATTCCGAACTC
Organism: Rubripirellula lacrimiformis; assembly: GCF_007741535.1. Lineage (NCBI taxonomy): Bacteria > Pseudomonadati > Planctomycetota > Planctomycetia > Pirellulales > Pirellulaceae > Rubripirellula > Rubripirellula lacrimiformis. The sequence goes on along the minus strand of NZ_CP036525.1, from coordinate 6,419,998 downwards.
GACGGCATCGGGATTCGCACCACCGACGATCGTGACGGTGTGCGCGGCCGGGCGAGTCAGGCGGACTTCGTGGACTCCGGCAGCGCCCAACAGGATCAACGAGTCTGGGGTTTCGCCGATCGCCAGCGACGAAACTTGCCCGATCGCGGACAGGTCGACCGCAAGGTTCGCAATGACCTCGGCATCCTGCAGGTGAATCACTTGCACGGCCGAATCGGCGGGCGAATACGTGATCAGTAGATCTCGTTTGCCATCGATCACGACGGGGCCAGCCTGATCGGCCAAAGAATACAGCGGCGCAAAGTCGGCGTTCACATCGCGGACGCTGACTCCGCCATCCGTCGTGCGGAGCACCAGCAAACCGGATGCGTCGTCGAACGACAGCAGTTCGCTGGTGCCGGCAACATCGATGGGCGACCCAATCAGCGATGCCGTCGAATTGCTCCACAGCGAAAGCGACAAGCCATCGTTCGTTGTCGATCCAAATACCGAACGGACGCCGGTAGCAGACGACAGGACTTGCGTGTCCGACGGGACCATCGTCGTGGTCACGGTCACGTTGATGCCGGTCCCCAAATTGGATGCGTCGATCGAACGCACCGGGATTTGTGCGGGACCACTGATCGGGTCTACGGATTCCAGCAGGACGCCATGGCCATCACTATCTAGCGATACCGTGGCCCAGGCTGTTGCGATGGTTGACAGTTCCACAGGGGTGATGGCGGACGTCGTTGGGTCAACGATCCAGGCATTGTCGGTGGACGAATCTGTACCAACGACCAACAAGCGGCCGTCCGGCAACGATTGCATCGCGGTCAATTCATCGCCAACCGTCAGGTTGGTGGAGGTGCCAGAACTTGGGGCTGCGAAAACGATCGAGTCGGTGGTCAGCACCGACGATGACGCGTCGCCAGCGATCAGCCGAATCCCATCGGTGATCTCGATCGCGTCCATCGGAGTGACGGCTTCGACAGGAAACGTCTGTTGTTGGGTCGACGTCGCGTTGAACAGGCGAACCGAATAGGTGCCGTCCGGCAGGTTGTCGAAATTGAAACTGCCATCGGAGCCCGCCAACGACAATCTTTCGCCGACATCCAATTGGGCGTTGGCGTTCAGGTCCAGATAAATCAACCGGCTGGCCGCGTCGGGTTCGCCGGTGTCTCGGTACAACGATTGGTTCAGGTCGTCGAAGACCGCGCCAGTGATGGCAGCCAAAACACGACGATCGCTCAGATGTTCCAGAGTCAAGCGGCGGCGGACTTGGATGCGACGCATGCTGGATCGTGGTTGACGTTTGACCATCAGATGGATTCTGCGATGAAATTTGAAAATTGACGGCCACATTGCGGCCGACAAAGCGTGGGGCGGATCTCGATCGACTCTCGCTCTTCGTGAACCATCCTAATAAGCCATCCGAGGGGATTTAGGGCGATGACCACGAATCGTCTATCGGACGACGTATTTTTCGATGATTTTTAGCATGAAACAAGGAACTCTAGCGCATTGAGACGTCGTGAGCCGCGGAAAAGTTTCCCCGATCCGGGGGGATTGGCGGGAAAAGCCACCTTGGAAGGCGGAATCCAGTCGGAAATCCCCCCACCGCACTGTAAGAACGATTTATGATACGCGGTGTCTCGTTCTATTCAGGATTTTTTTTCATTGTCCTGTTTTTCCGTGCCACCTACCTTCCCGCCATCGACACCGGTTTTCCGCCGACCCGTCGCTCCCGGCGAGGAATCGAGGAAGCCGATGTTCCATCGATCACGCAGTTCACACATTTCACGCCGTTCCTGGCCAACCGACGCAGTGAATTCTTGTTTGCCGACGTGCGGGGCTGACAGTGCGACCCGCCAGCGCACGCTAGCACGCGGCGCCCATTCCGCGGTAACCACCCCGCCCGTAACCACCCGGCCCGTAGCCACCCGGCCCGTAGCCACCCCGCCCGTAGCCACCCGAGGAAATTGGGGCGGTTTTGCTCTGGTTGTCATCGGATGGGTGGCGGCGTCGATGTGCGTTCCATCCGTGGCGACCGCACAGTCGGCCGGCGAAACGGTCAAGCAGTCTGCCGAGCAGTATTCGCAAAGCGGCGGGTCCAGCGACATGGATTCCGAAATGGGCATGATGGATGATGAGATGAGTATGGAGATGGAAATGGGGATGGGGTACGACGAATACGGCAGCGACTATGGTGACTCGGGCTATGGCGGTGGCGGCAGCCAGGGATCGACGTCCGACATCACCGATACGTACGCATCGAGTGTGATTTCGCTGGTCAACAGTTTCGAACTTGCCCCGCTCTTTCAGCCAGCCGCGGGCGTCCAGGTGATCACCGGCCCGTTGCTGCAACGTGAATCCGACATGGCGTTCGCTGCCGGTTACCAGGGGATGGCTGTCGAATTGATGTGCGGCCACATGGTGACCGAGTACGAAGAAGCCGGATTGGCGCTCAGCACCGTCAAATTCAGTCCTGCTCTCCGGCGCCCGGTCTGGAACGTCCGCTGGGCCGTTTCGATCGCTGTCCGCGGCACCGAAGACGTGCCCGATGCGTCGCCGATTCGTGCTGGGACGACCAAACCGGGGCGGCGACTAGCGTCCAGCGGTGGCTATGACGATATGTCCGGCGGGTACAGCGGCGAAGATATGTCGATGGAGATGGGCATGGAGGAAATGGGCGGCGGTTACAGCGGCGAAGACATGGAATCGATGAGCGGCATGGGGGGCATGGGTCGGCGACCAAATGCCAAACCTGCCGCGCCGACCTACGCCGAACGGAACATGCTTAGCGACGAAGCCGAGTCGATGATGGATTCGAATCTTGGCTTGGTCGCGGAAGTCGTTGCCGAGGAATTTGGCAAGCGATTCAAGGCGGGCGATTATGGTCCGCTGTTTACCGGTCTGACCCCGCCTGAGAAAATCGACCCACGGGCTCCCCGCCGACCACCCCCACCACGACAAGAAGGCGACGCCGCAGTCGACGCGGCGCCCTTGCCAACGATGTCAGCCAAGCTAGATGCGGCGTTGACCGAAGCACCCCGTCCACCCGGAATGTGGCGTCCCGGAATCACGTACCTGGGGCAAGGTGCGTCGAATGAAATGCTGCCGGTTGCCCAGTCCGAAGGGATCGATTTTCTGTTTCACTTTGACGTTCTGCTGAAACCAGGCCGCAACAACGCCACACAGAATGTTTCGCGTTGTCGATTGTTCAACGTTGCGACCGGCAAACAGTTGGCGCTGACCAAGAGCATGGACAGCCTGGAAGCGGCTCAGAAGATTTCCACCGGAAGTTTCGCCGATGAACGCGCCTACGTGATGGATCAACTGGGAAGTCTGTTGGGCATCATGGATCGCGATACGAAGGTCGTCCCGATGCCGCAAGGATTGTCGCCGGAATCGGTCCGCCGCAGGATTTCGCTGGTGATCGGTGGTCCGAAAGCTCGAACACTGCAGACCCTAGCCGAAATTCGCTTGTACCAATCACTGAACCTGTTAACGCTGGACGAAGTCGAAATGGCTTTCCATATCGTCGGCGGTTCCGAGGGGCTGTTGTTCCTGCACGGACCGCGCGAAGAACGTCTGGCGATGGCACGCACTTGGGCAGTTCGGTCCCAACCGGCTGCACCAGGCGAATGACACCAGGCGAATGACACCAGGCGAATGACCGCTGGCGAATGACCGCTGGCGAAGTCGCGTTCTTGCTGAACTGCGTATCGTCGGCCTTTGTGTAAACTGTGACGCGTTATCTTGTGATTCGATTTCAGTTGTCGAAGCACCCAACCTGATTTTTCTACCTCCACCACTCCGCGAGACCCTCCTTCATGTATCGCCGCCAATTTTTGCAAACCTCCGCTGCAGCCGCGTTCGCCGCCACCCTTGGACTGCCACGCTTGCGAGCAGCCGAAAACGAAGCTGGCGAAATGCCCTTCAAGATTTCGTTGGCCGAGTGGTCGTTGCACCGCACCCTGCGTGACGATTCATCCAAAATCACTAACCTGGATTTCGCTCGCGTCGCCAAGCAAGAGTTCGGGATCGATGGCATCGAATACGTCAATCAGTTCTTTGCTGACAAGGCAAAGGATACGGCCTATTTGACCGACATGAAGGATCGCGCCAGCAGCGAAGGTGTGAAGAGTCTGTTGATCATGGTTGACCGTGAAGGCAACCTGGGCGACCCCAACGAGAAGAAGCGTACCGAAGCGGTTGAAAACCACTACAAGTGGGTCGAAGCTGCCAAGTTCCTCGGTTGCCACTCGATCCGAGTCAATGCGTCCAGCAGCGGCAGCTTCGAAGAACAACAAAAGTTGGCCGCCGACGGACTGCGTCGTCTGAGCCAGTTTGCAGCACCCCACGGTTTGAACGTGATCGTTGAAAACCACGGTGGGCTAAGCAGCAACGGAAAGTGGCTCTCGGGCACCATCGAAATGGTCGACCTGGAAAACTGTGGAACCCTTCCCGATTTCGGAAACTTCTACATCACTCGCGGTGACAATCCCGAAATCTATGATCGTTACCAAGGGGTCGCCGAGTTGATGCCGTTCGCCAAGGCCGTCAGCGCCAAGACGCACGACTTCGATGAACAGGGCAATGAGATCAACACCGACTACGAGAAGATGATGGAAATCGTCCTCGCACACGGTTACCACGGCTACGTCGGCATCGAATACGAAGGTGGCAAGATCGGCGAGATGGAAGGTATCCGAAAGAGCAAGGATTTGCTGGTCAAGGTCGGCAAAAAACTGGCTCAAGCAGTCAGCTGATCAGCACCCGATTTTTCGCAATCACCGAAACCGCGCGGCCCACCAGCCGTGCGGTTTTTTCATTGGCCCAGCGAAAACGTCCAGCCCTGCCGGTGCCTGCACCGGCCCGCGCGTCGCGACGTACGAACGCACGGGGCGTTGCCCACGCGGTGAAACGATTTGACTCGCCCACTGTCGTTTAACCGCGTGCCCATCGGGCCGCGCGTGGCGGTGTGTAGAAACGCACGGGGCGATGCCCACGCGGTGAAACGATTTGACTCGCCCACCGTCGTTTATCCGTGTGCCTCATCGGGCCGCGAGTTTCAACACAGAATGCGTATGCCTTCGCGGTACAAACCGTCTTGTGCGCTCGCCACGACGGCGGCCGCGGATTTTTAAGCTTGACTGCCGGTCTTGATGTGTTAATAAATGCACACATCAGTTTGTGTGCACGGGAGATCGATCCATGGTTCGGGCGGAATTGAGTCGACGCGAGCGACAGATTGTGGACATTTTGTTCAAAGTGGAAGAAGCATCCGCAGCTTCGATCCGCGCCGTCATGCCGGACCCACCCTCCGATGCAACGGTCCGTACGATCCTTCGTATCCTGGAACAGAAGGGAGTCGTCAAACACCGACGTGATGGCAAGCGATTTCTGTACTGTGTCTGCAAGTCGAAGTCGGGCGAAGGGAAGTCGGCGATCCGGCGAGTCTTGGATATTTTCTATGGCGGCTCGGTCGAACAAGCGTTGGCGGCCCATCTATCGGATCCGAAAGCCAACCTGGATACGGAGCAACTTCAACGTTTGCGCAGGTTGATTGACGACGCCGCAAGTCAAAAGGAATCCGGACAATGATTCATTTTGCCGGTTACGCGGTGCTGCGAGTCACCGTGGTTGCCATGGTCGCGTGGTTGGTGTGCCGTTTTCTGCTGCAGCATCGCTCGGCCTCAACAAGGCACGCGGTCTGGTTAGCGGCGATGATCTCGATGGGCATCGTGATTCCCGCGATTTGGATACTGCCTGCCTTGACGTTGCGAACTGTGTATCAGCCCGCACTCGAGCAGTCCGCATTCGAGCAATTCGCTCCGCAGAAAATCACACCGCAGAAGACGGCGATCGACCGCGTCACTCCGATCGCGGAACCCATCCAGGGTCAAGCAAAGCCAGCGACGCCAACCGGGAACGGATGGATCGATGATTCGCAATGGACTGTCCTTCCGAGCGACGATCCGGTTCAACGCGATGCACCGGTTCAACACCATGCACCGGTTCAACACGACGCTCCCTTGGCCAACGATTCCGACATCATTCCGAATCATCCTAGCGCGTCGCCAATCTACCGTCGATTCGAACTGCCTTGGATTCTGCTGACCGTCTACGCCGTTGGCGCGGCGGTTTGGGTTTCAAGAATGCTGTTCTCGGCCATTCATTTGCGGCGAATGTCGGCGCGGGCACGCCGATTGAATGCGTCCCAGCAAGCCGCCGTCGATCGATACGCCACGGATTTGTCATTGGCCCGATCGCCCACCGTATGGATCAGCAGCGAAGTTTGCGGCCCGTTGGTGTTTGGCATTCTTCGTCCCACGATTCTGTTGCCCTCGCGGTTTATGGGCTGGTCGATGGACTGCCAGCGCTCCGTCCTACTGCACGAAATGACGCATGTTGCGCGACACGATGCGGTGGCTGATTTGATATCCCAATGTGTCACGGCCTGCTATTGGTTTCACCCTTGGGTGCACTGCTGCCGTCACTCGCTGCGCCGCGAACGCGAAGAAGCGACAGATGAACGGGTGGTCGCTGCTGGTGTGGGTGCCATCCCATATGCCGAACACTTGCTTTGCGTCCTGGAAGAAATTCAAACGTCACGGAACTCTTGGGGAGAGATTGCAATGAGTCAGTATGGAGATACGGAACTTCGAGTGAGGAAGATTCTGCGGATGGAATCAGTCATGCCCAGCCATCCACGTCTGCTTTGCGTGCTCGCCTGCACCGCGTTGATAACGATCGGCACCACCAGCGTCCGATTAGAATCCGCACAGGTGGCCTCCACAACGGTTGCGGATCCAGCGGTACAGCCAACCGACGAATCGAAAACAGCAGGCCCAGCCAAGGTCAATCCGCCTGCGGCGAACGATGCCCTCGGCCTTCATACACCACCGAAGCCGCAACCGGTCGTTCAAAAATCGACCCAATCCCCTGCCGAACGTCCCGTTGCATCGGCGCCAGAAAGTGTGTCTCTCTACGAAAATCTGGCTTCAACGTCGCTCGCCACCGATCGCGATCCGCGGACCCTGATCACGGTCGACGGCGTTGTTCGAACATCCACAGGTCAGCCCGCTAAGAATGCGATCGTTGGGATTCGGCAAACCAATTCGCAGCGATATTATCACTCGACGCAGGTCCTGGCTCTGCTGGCAAGAACGATCGCTGACGACCAGGGCCGTTTCCGATTTGACGATGTTCCCGCGCGGCGAGACGACTATCCCTATCAGGAACAGTGGGAGGTCGTTGCTGCCACGCCGGGGCAATACGGTTGGCATTCCATCGGAACATCTCAGTATGTCAAATCGCTTGATCTGAAGCTTCAAGAAACGGCATCCGTCGGTGGAACGATCATCGATCCGGCAGGGCAGCCGGTCGCAGGTGCCTCCGTTTCAGTATCATCCATCGATGAAGCGAGGCCGGATGACATCGCGAATCTATCCCATTACTCGACGAGCCTTTTCCGCAGCAGTTTGTCACCGCGCACGATCACCGACGACGCGGGTGAATTCGTGATCCATGGACTACCCCGTGGCTACATCGCGAACGTCGTGCTGGAGCATCCGGATTGGGCGCCGGCATCCTTCGCCATCCGGACCTCGGACTCTGTCGAGACGGGATTGCGATTTCCAACCATGGATCCTGGCGTGCAAAACCCCGTTGTGTTTGCCTCTGGCAGCACTCATCACGTCGATACGGGTTTCTCCGTTTCTGGATTTGTCCGCGATTCAGCAGGAGCCCCCGTTGCGGGCTGCACCGTTTTGGTTGGCGTGATCTCAACTCCAACGGATCGCGAAGGCCGATTTCAAGCTCGCGTACCAAGCGACTGGTTTGATCGGCGAAACGGAGACGACACTATCCACGTTAGCGTTTCCGCACCGATTGATCGCGGTTTGCTCTGGACCCGAGCGAAAATCAGCAAACAGCAAGCTGCCGATGGCGAGCCGCTTTCCGTGGTGATGCAGGAGGGCATCGAAATTGTCGGCAGCGTATTTTCCGAAGATGGCGAGCCGATGGAAGGCGTGTTCGTTGAAGCTGAATCCATCGAAACCGGCAGCCCCGATCGCCGCCTTACCGCGTCGGCAAAAGCTGATGGGACTTATCGGATGCTCGTTCCACACGCTGGAACCTATCGGCTTTGGGCATGGGGGAAACGACCGGGATTTGTATTGCCATGGTCGAATCCTAGAAGTGATAAAGTCGACTCCTGGGCACCATCACAAACAATAACGGCGGTCGATGGATCGGTCGCAGAAGCAGAACCCCTGGTCGTCCGGAAAGCCCCCGCCGTTGCCATTCGCTGCACAGACAAATCGGGGCAACCGGTGGCTGGTGCAACGCTGACAATGCTGCAGCGACTGCCGCCACCGAAGGACTCGATCATTCGTGATCTGAAGATCTGCGAAGACGCGATCACCGACTCGGATGGGCGAGCCACATTGTTTCCTCTTCGTTTGTATGCTTCGGACGTCATCGTCAGCGCGTCGATCGACACCGGGGACCAACACCTATGGGCCGAGGTTCCGATGCCCGCGATGATGACATCGCAGGAACACACGATCCGCATGAAACCGATGTGGAAGATTACTGGCAAAGCAACCATCGACGGCGCCCCCATGCCGGGCGTCAGCGTTATGGTCTGGCGGCAGCCACCCACTCACTCGTTCATGGGATCACATTCGATGAGCGGAGTTCCCAGGCGAGTGGACGAGGCGGGAACCTACGTCTGGTTTGTGCCACCGGTCGGAAGCTATTCCGTGGAACTTTGGAGTGTCCAAGGACTTTCGCGCAATAACCCCTCGGGGCGTCGGTCTGTCACGCAAATCGGAACCAATCAATTTCGCGCCGAAGAGATGGAATTTCAAATGGCGCATGGCACCATTTCTGGCCAAGTGATTGATGTCGATGGGAACCCTGTTTCGGGAGCGCACGTTTCGTCGATTCCAACGTTCACCGACGCAAATCGGCTGCTGCTGGCCAACCCAAGCCCGAATACACGGGAGGCAACTACCGACGAAAAAGGGGATTTTCAAATCGACGGGCTGCCCGACGGTGAATACAACCTGCGCATTCGAGTTCGAACCAACCCGGCGACGTACTATCCGACCAGCGCAAAAGCGCAGGTTGGCGACAAGGATTTGCTGATCAAGATCGTGCCGATCGAGTCGGGGCCCGTCGCAGCGAATCGATAAGAAGCGACTTCATCGCTCCCCCCCTCTTCCAAAACTTAAACTCGAACTCGAACTTAAACTCGAACTTTCCATTCTGCTCCCCTCGCGTTAGCTAGGGAGGAAAAGTTCGGGTTTAAGTTTTGTGGTAGCCGCTAGAGGCGGGTTAGATTCGCGTTTTGGTGGCGTAGACTTCCGCGTACTCGATCGACCATGTATCGATCAGTTGCGTGAATTCGTCGCTGTCTACTTCTGTGATGGGGACGAAGAATGACCGATTGAATAGTTCCCGGTTCATCACAGTGCCTTTCCCCTTCAGGTCTAGCACTCGAGAATCGCTGAACGGGCGGATCATCATTTCCAGTCGGCTGTACTGGTTTTCGCGTCGTCCTGAAACGATTTTCAGGTCATCGCGATAGCATGCTGCACCCCACCCGCCTTCGCCGAACAGAGATTCTTCGCGAAAGCCGGGGAAGTGATCAGCGACTTGGTGCACGGCCCGTTCGATCCGCTCGGACAATTCCAAGCGGAACGACGTGTGGAGCCGTCGCAGTTCGTCTTCGCTGAGTTCCTTGGCCCGCTGCGCCGACGCTTTCTGGTCCGCACGTTTCTGTCCGCGCGAGATGGCGGACTCTAGCCGTGACTGGAAATCATCGCTCATGCGTCAGGGGTATCGGCTTGAGTAGCGGGTTGGTTCGCAGCTTCGCCTTGTGGCGATTGCGGTGCATCGGCTGGTTTGGCCGTGTCGGCCGAAGGGGTTGCCGGGGCGTCCGTCTGCGCGGGTGTTGCAGGCGGAGTTGCCGCGTCGTTGGACTCTGGTTTTGGATCCTCCGTCGCTGGCTTCGCTGCCTTTGGCTCGGTCACTTTGGGCTTGGCCGGTTTGACCGATTTTTCCGCAGCTGCCTTCTTGTCTTTGTCAAAGAACTGCATCAGGTCACCGAACGATCGCAGCGGTTCTTTGCCGTCTTGCATCGCGTCGGTCAGCGGCTTGGCATCAGCCTTGGCCACGACTCGGTAGGTTTCCGGTTTCTTGTCACGACCACGTCCGCCTCGGTTGCCGGCTGAGTGCCGATCGCCGCTGCGTCCACGTCCGCCACCGCCTTGGCCGCCACGGCCGCGAGCGTCTTTGGATGGTGGTCCACCGCTGCGTCCTTGATTGCCTTGGGTTCCTTGCGATCGATTACCGGATGCTGCAGCGGCCGGACGATTCCCTTGACCGCCTCGATTGCCACCGCCAGCGCCACCGCCACGATGGGGGCGAGCCGAACGGTTGCGTCGGGCATCTTCCAGTTCTGCTTCACGCTCGGGTGAAATCGCACTGAGTCCGACACGGCGACGTTTTTCGTCGATACCGGTCACCCAAGCGGTGACGACATCGCCGATTTGAACCGCTTCGTGCAGGTCTTCCACATAGGAATCCGACACACGGCTGACGTGAATCAGTCCGCTGCAATCGGGTGCCAATTCAACGAAGACACCAAACGGCATGACGCCGACCACGACGCCCACGACTGGATCGCCGGGTTTCAGGGCCTTGGTCGATGGCATCGTTGACATCACGGCCGGAGGCGATCCGGACACGTCGCTGTCGCCGAATGGATCGCAAAGCCAGTGCACAATTTGATGAGCGCGGCGGGTGCCGATCTGCCATTCTTTGACGCACTTGTCGATCTTGGCTCGGTCGGGCCGAGGTTGGCGGACAGGTTCGGCGGAGGTCGCATCGTCGGTGGCTGATTCGCCCGATGCGGATTGCTCGGCTGGAGTAGCGTCGTCCGCTGTCGCTGCGGGTTCTGCGGCTTCGGCAGCCGGTGCGTCGCTGGACGCTTCGGCGGTCTCGCCGGCGGCAGGTTCCGCTGCTGCGGTTTCGGTCGCTGCAGCATCGGGTGTTGCAGCATCACCGGCGGCCGGATCGGCCTGCAGTTCAGACGTGTTCGCGGTTTCGCTGTCGCCTTCGGGTTCTGGAATCGCGAACTCGGGAGACTTTTCGCCGGATGCGGTGAAATCCTCGACGGTCGTCGGCTTCGATTGGTCCGCCACCTGGATCGGTTTGACCTCGTCGCTGGTCGACGGGTTCGAAAAATCGGGTGCGGTGTAGCCAGGGGGCGTCGCCGGTGGCAGTTCCAGTTCCAGCGACTGAGCGAGTTTTTTCGCTAGCGCGTAATCATCCGGATGGATCAGTGTTCCATCCAGGGATTCTTCGCTGCCGAAGACACGTAGGAAAGGTAGCGATTGGCGGCTTTCCACGGCGCTAGGCCAGTTCGCGATTTCGCTGATCGCGTCGCGGGACGAGAACAGTTTTTCGCGGCGTGCCTTGTCGATTGCGGTCGCGATTTCGGGGGTCACGCCGGGCAGTCGACGTAGCCATGATTGCGGAGCCGAGTTGGCGTCGACACCGCCGCGTGAAGCACCGCTGACCATGACGTCTTCGAGCGTTTCGGCGAGTGCTTCGTCAGACAATTCCCGTTGGAAAGAGCTGAGCCGTAGTTTCAGCGGGTCGACCTTGGCCATCGACTGGGCCGGTTGCAAGACCGAGAACGCCAACCAGGCGGCGGCTCGGAATCGACGCGGGGTCGAACGCATTTCTTGGTCCGAAACGCTGCTGCCTGAATACGCGTCCGCACCGCTGCGATCTGCCAGAGTCCAGCGGATCGATTTCTCGGGTGACGCGGTGATCAGGTCGCCCAGGGCGATCATCGTTGCGCGTCTGGCCGGTCCGTTGCTGATCACGATCAGGTCAACGTGATGCGTGTGGATCAGTTCGCCCATCCGCGCAACCGCTTGGCCTCGCTGAGTGGCCGACAATTGACAGGGCAAATCTTCGGTGTGCAGAACACGTCCGTCAGCCGACACGATGGTGGTGGCTGCTGTGCGTGGGCCAACGGCGTCGATCGACATGACGACCTTGGCATCCACCGGTCCACGATTGACGTGGCGACGCAGGTGATCGGCGGTGATCTGAACCAATCGCGCCGATGCTCGTTCCTGAACGTCGTCCCACCATGCGATTTCGGCGGCTTCGCGGATGCTGGCTTCGTTCTGCAGGACGATGTCCCGCATACGTTCTTCGAGGTGGTGGTTGAAACCGGCGGCGGTTCGTTGCAGTTCAGCAACCAGTTTGCCAGCGTCGTATTCGAAACCGCACTCGGCGACTTGGCTTCGCAGTGCGCGGCCCAGCATGACCAGTTGGAACGAGCTGAGTTTGTCCGATGTGAAGCGTTTGCCTTGCAGCGGCTTCAGGACTCCGACCAACCAACGGCGTCGGCGTTGGCGTGGTGAAATCTTTTTCTGCTTTTTGACCGGCTTGTTGCCCTTGGTCGATGTTTCGGCTGCTTTCGCGTCGCCAGCACCCGATTTGGCCGATTCCGCCTTGAACGAATCGATCGGCAGCGAGTCGGTGTTTGCCGTTTCGCCAGCCGGCGTGGCTGTGCCATCAGCTGCCGCTGGGGCGTCGGCGGCAGTTGGCTCGGTCGCCACTGGCTCGGTCGACGCAGCTTCTGCTGCTGGGGTTTCCGCTGTGCCAGCGTCGGCTGCAGTGGCTTCCGTTGCAGGGGCTTCCGTCGCAGTGGCTTCCGTCGCAGTGGCTTCGGCTGCCGCCGCTAGTTCAGAATCCGTGGATTCTGGCTTGGCTGGGGCTTCGGCGGCCGCAGTTGCGATCGCCGAGGTTTCCGTTGCCGATGCGGCCGGTGTTTCGGTCGCAGTTGTCACAACCGCGGCTGGATCCGCAGCCGAATCGCCTGGCGGGGTCGCTTCGGTAGCGGCCTGCGTGTCGGTCGCCCCGTCTGCGGTGGCTACCGCAGCGTCGGTTGCCGTATCGGCGGCAGGCTTGTCGGCGTTGGCGTTGGCGTTGGCGTTGGCCGATTTTTTCTTTTTCTTTTTCTTCGGCTTGGCTTCTTCTTCCTCGCCACCGATATGCGGGTCGCTGATCTTGGCGATATGAATTCGGGCGTTCTTAGCCAACCAGCGAACTGCTGCATTGATCACTCGCGGGTCACCGGCCAGGCGTTCGACCAGGGCGTTGTCCAGGTCGTCGAATGCTGCGTCGACGCTTTCGATGCCTTCGACTTTTGCGGCGATCGACGCGAAATCGCTGCCGTCACCCTTGCGTGGGTTCAGCACACGAACGGCCAATCGAGTGGCGTCGCTGGGCTTTTCGCTCGATTCGTGCTTCAGTCGACGCGCCAGTCGCGACAGCATGCGGACCGAATTGGCTTTGCCAATCGCGTAACCGATCGCTGGATCTTTCAGCGCAGTTGCGTCCCACAACGCCTGCAGTTGCTCGCGTCGATTGGAGATTTGGTTCTCGGTGGTGACGGCAGACGCCAACCCCCAAAGGCTTGATTCATCCAAACCACCCAATTCGTCTCGACGGTAACGCGCCAAAAACGGCGGCGTGTATCCCTGTTCGAGGAGGGGAAGGGCCAAACGCAAGCTGGAAATTTCGCAACGCCCGCGTTGGGCAATTGCTTCTAAATCGACGCTCATACCGAGTCGTTCTCTTTACCTGGTGAGTCCTACGGATCGACCGCGAAGGGTCGGGCTGGACGTGTGCCGCTTTTGGCGGTGTTTCGTTGAGACGCGGCGATCCATTTCGGCGCAGCCCCTACCCCAACGGGGAAGCTCGCGAAGATATCCGCAAAGAGGCCGTGGTTCAATGACCCGGCTAGGATCCATCGGTGGCCAGTTTCCGGAAATAGGCCTCGATCGCCTCGCGATAGTGCGTCGGCAGGTCACGACTGATCTGCTGCAACGCCTGATTCCGCTCGGCTGGTGGCAGATTCCCCCAGCCGTCTTTGTCGGAAATGCCTTTGCGGTCGACGTCGCCGTTGGCGCTGCCTCCGGCAATGTTGCTGTCCTGCATCGGACTGCCCTGGCCGTCGCTTTGGCCGCCACTGCCGCCGGCCTGTTGTTGCTGCTGTTGCTGTTGCTGCTGTTGTTCTTCGATCTTTTCGATCAACTTGGTCAGCTTGTCGATGATCTTCTGTTCTTGATTGCTGACCACTTCGTTGCTGCGTCCTAGGTCCAAACGCCGCGTCACGTCGGTCATCAATCGCGAAATTTCGTCAAGCGAGTCTTCTTTCAACGGTTTGATGTCCGCGACCATCAATTGTGCTGTGCGGGCAAAACGAACGGGCACATCGTCTTGGTTCTCCAAAAGCCGCCGCAGATCCGCAAGCGCTTCGGTCTTCATCAACAGCGCGTGGTAGCAGGCACCGCGAAAATACAGTGCGGATGCCGGATCGATCGACTCGGTCGGGTCGACTTCGGCGATCACCGGCAACGCTTCGTCGTACAAACGGGCGCGGACCAGTTCTCGGCCCAGCCACGTCCGCAGAGTCATCCGCATCGATTTCGGCAGCGATTCAACGGCACCGTAGGTCGGTGTGTTGGGGTCGATCGTGGCGGCCGAAGCATCGATGTTGGTGGTGCTGGCGGAAACGATCTGGTCAATGACTGGCACCAACGGCCCGGTTGCCGCGATGTACGCGTCCAGCGGGTCCCGATCGTCAGCTTCGATTGCGGCCAGGAATTCGTCCGTGATTCGATCCATCTGTGCCGGCGCGACGCCCAGTGCGTCGAGCGAGGATCGCAGCATTTTAGCCATTTCCGTCGCATCGAACCGCTGCCAAGTGGCTCGGCGTTTCAGCGCATCTTCGGTCGACGCGGAAGCGGGGGCCGGCGATTGAGCTTCGTCAGCTCTGGCGGTGCTTGTCGCGATGGTGGCCGTCAGCACCGAAGTCGTCAGGAGGGCCGCGGTCTGCGCGGTGGGAACCGCGATTGCCTGCAGGGCCAGCAACAAACTAGCCGCACGTTTGGGCTTTCGGGTCCGCATTGGGCTGCCGCCGCGGGGCGAAGCTAGGCCGCGTGTCAGGGGCTTCGACGGTGGGGGACCGGGCGGGGCCGCGATCGCGACGATGGGTTTCATCGTCGGAATCCGGCAGAGTCGAGCAAGCGAGCCAGGGAGCACGGGCTTCGGTCGATTCACATTCGCCTCACGGTTACTGATTTCGCTTCAATACCAAATCTCGAGTGATCCGGTACAGACGACTTTGGCGCTCTGACAAGTTCTGTAAAAGCGGCAAGACTTCATCGCCAGACGACTCACCTGATTCTAGCAGCCCCGAATAGCGGTCCGTCGTGGATTTAATCCTGGACTGCATCGTTCGGATCAATTTTAGTTCCGCCAAGGCCTCGACCAACGGTTGTTCGCCTTGTCCCGATTGCCCGGGTTTGCCCTGACCTTGCTGTTGTTTCTTCTTTTCCAGGTCACGCTGTGCCTTCTGCAACGCCTCTATCATCTCGCCTAGGGCAGCCAAGATGTCCTCCTGGATCCCCTGGCAGACCAGGTCGATCTTGGTTTCCGCCAAGAAATCGGCCACTCGCGCCGTGTCGCCACGAATCTGCAAAACCACTTCCGGGAACGCGACACTTGATCCCTCTTCGCGAAGCAGCAGCATCGCCCGATCAGCCTCCATCGTGATTTTCTTCTCTTCAAACGCCAGATCGCCAGCCTTCAGGTCGGTTTGGCGATTCCGCTGCGATTTCGGTGTCGCCGCCAAGGTTTGAGTGTTTTCGAGCACCTGAGTTTGCATCGCGGCCATCTTTCTGAGACGCGATTCCAATTTCGCAAGTTCCCGCTGCAACTCCTCTTCCCGGAGCTGTCGCAGGATCTGTTCGAGTTGATCGATCGCCGCACGCAGATTTTCCTCGGCCTGCCGCTGCTTTTCCGTCGCCTCCTCTCGCTTGGCCTCTTCAAGGTCTTTCTCCGCCTGCTTCATCTTTTCGATGGCCTGGTCAAGCTGCTTCTGGGCCTCCTGTTCAGGTGACTGAGGCCGTTCCGGCGGGGGCTCTGGCGACGCCTCGTCACTGGGTTTCGATTCAGAAGGTTTGGAATCAGATGGTTTGGAGTCGGATGGTTTGGAGTCGGATGGTTTGGAGTCGGACGGTTTGGAGTCGGACGGTTTGGAGTCGGACGGTTTGGAGTCGGACGGTTTGGAGTCGGACGGTTTGGAGTCGGACGGTTTGGAATCAGACGGTTTGGAATCAGACGGCTTGGAGTCGGACGGTTTGGAGTCAGACGGTTCGGAATCGGACGGTTTGGAATCGGACGGTTTGGATTCGTTTGGCTCTGAATCCTTGGGTTCTGAATCGCTCGGCGCAGGCGTCTCGATCGGATCCTCCGAGTCCTCCTCCATCTGCCGCTTCAGCTCTTCGCTTTTTTCGGTGACGGACTTCTGTTCCTTTTCGACGGCTTGGATGTCGGCGCCGTTCTCGGTTCGTGCACGCGTGCTGCGCTGGTTGTTCAGGTTGCGTTTGAGTTCCTTGACGAGCTTTTGGACACGTTCCTTTTCGTCGCGAATCCGTTTGGATCGGTCCTCGCTAAGGAGCAGCTTCAGCAGCGATGCCAGTTCTTCGGTCGCCGCCGATTGTTCGTCCACCGCCTTCTGGAACTCTTGGCTTTCCAGCGACTTCGAGGCATTGCGGAGTCGTTCCAGGACGAACTTGTCGCGTGATTGGCGAGCCGCACGCCGCAGCAGGGCTGCCCGTTCGGGATTTTCTGCCGTCTCGACTTCGGCCAGTCGCAGCAGCAGTTCTTCCAGCCGCTGGTAGCGTTGGGCGACCGTGCTTTGTCGCTGGCTGAGCGGGCTTTCGTCGGCCAACCCGGTTGTTGCAGCGGCAAACGCGAGCAGCAGAACCAGAAAGCATCGGATCATCGGAAGTCTCTGTAAGAATACGATCGTCGGCCGTCGCAATCGGCTCGTGCGAATCGAAAAAACGAATCAGTCGACAGCAGGGTTGGGTGGTCGGTCAGTCGAACAAATTCAAAACGCGTTTCTTGCGTTCGGATTTTGTGTCGTCCAACAGTTTGCCTTGGTCATCGATCAGTTCGCGGACGATGTCCAAGATCTCATTGTAACTCTCTAGGTCCAGCATCTTGTCCAGTACCGCGATCAGTTGCAGCAGGACATCGTCGGCCGTGTCCACTGCCAAGGCGGTCTTTTCGGTGGCCAGGGCCGAGTCATCGACACTGCGTTCGATGTCAACGATCTGTTGGCGAAGACGGGTCAGCGGATCGTCAACGATCGCTCGCAGTGGGTCCCGAACGCCTTCCCCGATCCGTTCTTGGCGGTCGACCGAATCCACGCGGTTGTTGACCATTTCCATCAGCAGGTCGTCCAGCGACGTGGCGATGCCCGACAACTCTTCCGCTGTCTTGTTGGCTTGCAGCCCACTTTGTTGCGTTCGCAATCGCCGCACCTGTTTTTGGCGAGTCTGCTCGACCGCCGCTTCTTGCTTGTCGCGGGCCGCTTTGGCTGCTGTTGCCGCCGCATCGGCCGCATCGGGTTCTAAGCTGGCTGCGTCCGGTTCGGGGTCGGGCTCGACGACGTCGTCAAATCCCCGCCGCAACAGGTTCAGCGTGTCACGCAGGTTTCGTGTCTCGTCGATCGTTTGTTCTAGCCGTGCACGCAGTCCCAGTTCGCGCCGTTCCAATCTGGCCAGTAAGTCTTCTGGGGTAACGATCTCCAACCGAAAGACTTCGCTGCGGGTTAGGTGTCGTTCCGCCAAGTCGTATCGATCGCTGGCTTCGCCGATCACGCTAATCGCACCGCCGGGGATCAGTTCGGGTAGTCGGCCTTCGCTGGACCAATCACGCAGATCCAGTTCTGCGCTGGCGTTGCCCTCGCGGTCCAGTCGCGGTTGGACGCTGGCCGATTGCGGCGCATTGTCGTCCGCGTTTGGTTTTTCGTCGTCCGGTGCGTCGCCGGTTTCGTCTTCGGGATTTTCTTCGTCCGATTCATCCGTGGCCTCGGCAGACGGCGTGACCGAGATGGTCAATTGTTCGACACCGTAGTCATCCACGACGACCGCTTGAACGGGGATTTTGGCGATCGCTGTGACTGCGTTTCCGATACCCGCCAATCGCATCTGCAGTTCGGGCGGTTCGTCCAGGACGACGCCCAGGAAGTATCGGTACGGAGCCTGGGCGGAGATTCCGTCGGCGTCGGCCGGGACCAGCGACACGGTCGTGGCGGCGTCGAAGTCGTCGATCCGCAGTCTCAGTTCACGGCGGTCATCGGAATAGGAAAGGTCGCCTTGTTTGGGTTCGCCAACGGCTGATTTTAGGATCACCTGGGTTTCACCGATCGGCACGCTGGATTTCGCCAGCATCGTGACATCGCTGCCTTCGCTGATCCGCAGTCCAGACTGGTAATCGGTTTCCAGGTCAACTTCGCTGCTGCCGGGGCCACGCAGGTAATCGGCGTAGCGAACCGAAACTTTCATCTCGGTCAGGGCAGGGGGCGTGATCGTTTCGATGCGGAAATCGTCCAGCCGGTCGTCCAGGCCGCGCACATCGAACGTCATCGATTCGCTTAGCCCGCTAAGCGGAGGGCCGTCCAGTACGAACGATTGGAATCCATTCGACACTCGCCCAACCCGTCGCATGTTCGACTGGCCGCGGGTGCCGCCGTCGGTGCGGTAGTAAACCGTGCAAACGATCGGCAGTTCGGCCGTTTCGGCGTCCGCGCGGATCCGCAGCATGGGGCTGCTGCCGCGCGGCAAGCGAATGGTTCGTTGGTCATCAAAGGTCAATAGTGCGGGCGGCGCAACCTGAACGTCATCCGCCGATACGATGGGCAATTCGATGCCAACCATTTCCAGGTGGGCACGGCGGGGCCACGGTTCGTCGGAAAAGAGTGTCAGGCGAGACGCTGCGCGAGCGAACGATTGGGGGCTGATCGCCAAAAACACGATCGCCATCAATGCCAGCGGACCCACGATCATCGCCTTGCGGGCCAGCGGTTGCCAGCGAAATACTTTGCCGGGATCGACTTTGTCAATCGCTGAAGCCGCTTCGCGGTGGACGTGGTTCAAGAGGTCCGGCGAATGCGAATCGCCGTCGCGGCCTGGGCGGTTCAGTTGCACTGCGGTTACCAGGCGGCCACCCAAGCTGGGGTGCTGACGCTCGACCAGCAACGCCAAGCTGTCGTCGGGCAGCGGGCGGCGGAGGCGGCCGATCAACATCATTGCTGCGATCACGATTACCGCCACTGCGACCACGGATAGCAACAGCATGCGAGCCAGTCGAGGCATTTCGGTGCCGCCCAATTGCACAGGCAGGTAATCGATTGCCAGCCCGATCCAGAAAGCCGCCAAGATGACCGCCGCGATCGCGAGCACGGAATCCCAGACGATGTAACGTCGAACTCGCCCGCGAAGGTTCTCTAGCAGCGATGCGAGTTTCGGGTCCAAGGTGCGGTTAGCTGGCATCGTCGTCGCAGGTTAGCGGGGGCGCTTCGTTGCGGGCCAAGTGCCGGACACAGGATCCGTCGCCCGTCTTCTTTCATCGTTATACACAAACACCATCGTATCATTGACACCAACCCAGGGTTATTGAATGACGGGTGTTTCTGGGGGGGGAGGGGGAGAAGGAGAGAGTGGGAGGGAAGAAAGTTCGAGTTCGAGTTTAAGTTCGAGTTTAAGATTCCGGGCCCTTTCAAGCGACTGCCGCTTGAACTCGAACTCGAACTCGAACTCGAACTCGAACTCGAACTCGAACTCGAACTCGAACTCGAACTCGAACTCGAACTCGAACTCGAACTCGAACTCGAACTCGAACTCGAACTCGAACTCGAACTCGAACTCGAACTCGAACTCCGCCCCCCCCAACCCCTCCGCAGCGACGAGGCCCCGCAAATCCCGCCCCTTTTCCCACCGCAAAACTCACAAAACCAGACTCCGTTATCCTGGGTCTAACAGATCCGCCTCACGCGGTATCCTAAACTCCCACCCTTCCCTCTCACTTCCCTTCCTCCATCCTGCAACCGGATCGCTGTGACTAAGTTTCGACCCTGCATTGATCTCCATGATGGCCAAGTGAAACAAATCGTTGGTGGTTCGCTGCGTGATGAAGGCGGTGGTCCGATCGAAAACCACGTGGCTGAGCAGTCGGCAGGGTGGTTTGCCGCCAAATATCGCGACGATGGCCTGACCGGTGGTCATGTCATCAAGCTTGGCCCCGGCAACGATGCGGCGGCTCGGGAAGCACTTTCGGCCTACCCAGGCGGGCTTCAAATTGGCGGCGGGATCCATGCCGGCAACGCAAAGCAGTGGATCGACGCTGGGGCCAGTCACGTGATCGTGACCAGTTGGTTGTTTGATCCGGGGGGCGAACTGATCGAAAGTCGGCTTCAGCAACTGATTCAATCCGTCGGCCGCCAGCGAATCGTGTTGGACCTGAGCTGCCGGCGGGTGGAGCCGAGCGATTCGGGAGAATTGGCTTGGCGCGTGGCGATGAATCGATGGCAAACGTTGACGACGGTCAAAATCGATCATGCGACGTTGGACCGGTTGTCGGCGTACTGCGACGAATTTTTAGTGCACGCTGCCGATGTCGAGGGGCTGTGCCAAGGGATCGATGCCGATTTGGTGGCCCGGTTGGCTTCGTGGGCATCACGCAGCGCGACGCCGCGGCCGATGACCTACGCCGGTGGCGTCGCCACGATGGACGACGTCACCAAGATCGAAACCGCTAGCCTAGGAAAGATCGACGTCACCGTCGGCAGTTCGCTGGACATGTTTGGCGGCCAGGGGTGCCGATATCAAGATCTGGTCAAGCGAAATCAAGCCGCCCGTTCGGATCATTGAAGCCAACGTTGTTGATGGCCAGCCGGCGGGGTTCGTGCTAGCCGTTCGTCGAAGCCTGGCTGTGGCTCCGCTTCTCATTCGCCGTCATGGCCGGTGTTGCTTCGCAGCACGTATCGCAGTGAGTCGTGCATCGCATCTAGGCGGATGGCGTCAACGATGTTCTCCAGCATTGGCACTGCTGGTGGTGAAACAACGCTTTCGGCTGCCGGTTTGGTGTTTTCCAAGGCTTCGTCGCAGCGATGGGCGGTGGTCAGGCTAGAGGGTTGTTCGAGAGTTTGGATTGAATTCATCGTTTGCACCTTAGAGTCCTTTGTCCATCGAGTCCGTGGTCATCCGGGGCTGGCGATTATCGCCGATCAGCGGAGGTCGATGTGAGTCTTTTGTTCGCGGGCAGGGGGCCAATCGCCCCATTTTTCTGACCCGCTCTAAAAACATCATGCGAGAACCGACGCAGGAACCCGCTGCGGCTTTGTCCAAATTCGAAAAAATTCTTGCCCGACCGCCTTTGTGTGAAACTGCGGCGATTGTTGAGCGATGCGGGCGTTCACTGCATTCGCAGGTGGTGCGTCTGACCGGTCGAAGGCGGCAGGTGATCGGCCCGTCTGTCGGGGGGCGTTTGTGGGTGTGGTGGAAATTCCTGTCCACAGAATGCGATGTTAAATCCTGTCAGCTATTGACAGGGATTTCACGACAGGGATACTTTGCCGATCCATCGCCCGGCTCGGGCGATTTTTCCCGCTGTCGGTCGGCCACGTGTCCGATCCCACCGCACGTGTGCGATTTTCCTGGAAATGGGAATCGCGTCCCGCACGCGGGCCAGCAGCAAGCATGCCGAAAAGCCGTAATTCATTCATTTTCTATGCCAACGATCAACCAACTCGTCCGTAAACGACGCAAGCTGAAAAAGACTCAAAGCAAGTCGCCGGTACTGGAAAAGTGCCCGCAAAAGCAGGGCGTTTGTTTGCAAGTGCGGACGATGACCCCCAAGAAGCCGAACTCGGCTCTGCGAAAAATCTCGCGGGTTCGTTTGAGCAACGGAAAAGAAGTCACCGTCTACATCCCAGGCGAAGGTCACAACCTGCAGGAGCACTCGATCGTGCTCGTTCGCGGTGGTCGTGTCCGTGACTTGCCGGGTGTTCGCTATCAAGTTGTTCGCGGTTCACGTGACGCATTGGGCGTCGACGGTCGTAAGCAATCCCGCAGCCGCTATGGTGCGAAGAAGAAGTAGTTCGGATCGACTCGCAAATCAGCCGGGCAATTCGCTCGGCCGATCTTTCGTCGGACGATTCAGCAAGCCGCAAACACAACATTCATTCGAAAATAGAAGTCATCGATGGGACGCATCACCTCCAGCCGTACGCAGCTTAAAGGCGATCCACGGCACAATTCCAAGCTGGCCGGCAAATTCATCAACTGTTTGATGTTGGACGGCAAGAAGACGACCGCAACGCGGGTCTTCTACGACGCTTTGGATGAAATCGGTCGCCGAGGCGAAATCGCCGATCTGACACCGATCGAAGTTTTCGAAGCTGCGGTTGAAAATATCAAGCCGTACATCGAAGTTCGCAGCAAGCGAGTCGGTGGTGCTAGCTATCAAGTTCCTATGCAAGTCAACCGTGCTCGTCAGCAAAGTCTGGCCCTGCGTTGGTTGCTGGGTGCTGTTCGTGACAAAAAGGGTCGCCCGATGCACCTGAAGTTGGCGGACGAACTGATGGCTGCCTACAAGAAAGAAGGCGTCGCCTACACCAAGCGTGAAAACACGCACCGTATGGCCGACGCTAACAAGGCGTTTGCTCACTTCGCTTGGTAAGCCACGCAAACCAAACTTTTACGAAACCGCAGTACGGTCAAGCGATCCGTGCTGCGGTTTTTTCATGCGCTGCGTCGGTGTGTTGGGCTTCTTTTGGCCCGGGTTTGGCGTCTTCCGCGACTCCGGCGGCGCCCGATAGCTAGGCACCGACGCCTGTTCGTGGATACTTAATCCACCGTCGCGTGTGCCGATCTCTTTTCTTGGTTCGGCCGATCGCCTTCCTGTTTGAAACATACCGCGGTCTTTGCATCGCCACCGATTCCACCTGACGATTGACTCCCTGATGGCTACCGACATATCCAAGCTCCGCAACATCGGCATCATCGCTCACATCGACGCCGGCAAGACGACGGTGACCGAGCGGATGTTGTATCTAAGCGGGGCGAAGCATCGCGTGGGCCGAGTCGATCACGGCACCACCGATACCGATGATGATCCCGAGGAACAGGAACGTGGGATCACGATTTTCAGCGCCTGTGTGAAGTACCGCTGGAAAGATTTTGACATCAACCTGCTGGACACTCCCGGGCACGTCGACTTTACCGCCGAAGTCGAACGGTGTTTGCGTGTTCTGGATGGGGCAGTGACCGTCTTTTCGGCCCGCGAAGGCGTCGAAGCCCAAAGCGAAACCGTGTGGCGACAGGCTGATCGCTACGAGGTTCCACGGATCGTGTTCATCAACAAAATGGACCGCGAAGGTGCTAATTTTGAATCGGTTCTGAACGACATCGGTCCGCGATTGGGTGGCAATCCAGTGGCGATCGAACTGCCGGTCGGCCAAGGGCCGCCCCATGTCTCGGATCCGTTCCGCGGCGTGATCGATTTGATCGATATGAAGATGCTGGAATTTGATCCGGAAACCGAAGGCAAACAGGTCAACGAAACCGAGGTCCCCGACGAACTTCGCGACGACGCGATGCTGTGGCGCGAGCAGATGTTGGATGCCGTCTATGACCTCAGCGAAGATGCCGCAGCGCTGGCGCTAGAGGACAAAGAGGTGCCGCGCGAGATGATCGTTTCGGCTCTGCGTGCAGGCGTGTTGGATCGAAAGATTCAGGTTGTCCTGTGCGGGTCGGCGCTGCACGGCATCGGCGTTCAGCCGTTGATGACGGCGGTTGGGAATTTCCTGCCCAGCCCGCTGGATCGGCCGCCCGTGGAGGGTGTGGATCCCAAGGACCGCGAAAAGACCTTGGTCCGCCGGCCCGATCCGAAAGAGCCGTTTTGTGGATTGGTGTTCAAGATTCTGCCCGCCAAGACGGGCGATAACTATTGGATTCGAGTCTATAGCGGCCAACTGAAACAGAACTCACGAGTCCAGTGTCCCAACCGTGACAAGAAAGAAAATATCGCCCAGATCTGGCAGATCCACGCGACCAAAAAGGACCGTGATGGTCAGGTCGAAACCGTCGGCGCTGGCGATATCGCTTGCGTGATCGGTCCGCGTTTCGCCATCACCGGTGATACCGTCTGCGATACTCAGAATGCGATCGAACTGCCTAGCATCAAGTTCGCCGAGACGGTGATTTCGATGGCGATCGAATCGGAAAGTACCGGTGACAAAAAGAAGCTGGAAGAAACTCTGGACATGCTTCGCCGCCAAGATCCAACGTTCCGAGCGGTCGAAAACGAAGAGACCGGACAGACGTTGATCAGTGGGATGGGCGAATTGCACTTGGAAGTGATCCAGCACCGGCTGACTCGCGACTTTGGGCTGAACGTCAAGTTCTATAAGCCACGCGTCAATTATCGTGAAACCATTGGCGGTTCGGCGGACGTCGTGGGGGTTTGCAATCGCCAACTTGGCGGACAGCAAATGTTCGCACGGCTAAGCGTGAAAGTTTCGGCGCTGGAGGAATCGTCGGCTCCGGTGCAGGTGTTTGATCGTCTGCCGCCTGAAACGCCGTTGTCCAATACCGTCCGGCAGGCGGCCATGGACGAAATCCGAGAACGGGCCGCAGGCGGCGGGTTGTTGGCCGGGTTCCCGTTGTCAGGCGTGCGGATCGAAGTCTACGCGGCGGAAGCTGCCGAGGAAGGGTCCGACGAAGTGGCGTTCCGAATCGCCGCTGGTGACGCGTTCGACCGCGGGCTGGAAGCGGCCGGGCCGGTCCTGTTGGAACCGGTGATGCGAGTCGAGCTGACAACCCCCGAAGAATACATGGGCGAATTGGTGGGCGACCTGCAACAACGGCGTGCGATCATCGCGGCAACCGAAAGTCGCGGTCAGATGACCGTCATCACGGCGCACGCGCCGCTGAAAGAATTGTTCGGTTATAGCGGGTCGGTTCGCAGCCTAAGCCAGGGCCGAGCCGGCAGCAGCATGGAACCGCTGAACTATCAGCCCGCCCCCCAGGCGGATGCCGATTCGTTCACGATGTAACGACCATCGCCACCGAAATCGGATTCCGCGCATCGGCGCGCCTCCCGTAGCGAAAGTTGCCAAAACTTTCGGCCCAATACCCAGCGGCCCAATACCCAGCGGCCCAATACCCAGCGGCCCAATACCCAGCGGCCCAATACTCTCGGCGCGTTTCGCTACGATCGCTCTCTGGTTCGCCGCGGGCCTTTGGTTCACTTCGCGTCGTCGGCTACGGATCGCGGCGCAGGTCGCCGCTGAATCGGGTCTTTTTGCTGGCGATGTAATTACGCCATTTTTCTTCGTCGTAACCAAAGTCCACTTCTGGCTCGACCATTTTCACCAACGTCAGCACTGCTGGGTTGGTGCCGGCAACCGATTCCTGGGTCGGCTTGCCGCCGGTCGATAGTCCGTTGGCGCCGTTGTCGCCGAACCCGACGTTCATGCCAGCGCCGGCCGCCCGTTGGCGGGTTTCGGTGGTGACCAAGGCGTTGATGTAGGTCATCACCAATTCAGGGTCGGGGAACGAAGCCAATGCTTCGGCCGCGCGGTTGACCAGCGAACGATTGTTCGCACGTAGCATCGGCAGGTAAGTCGCGATCGCCGACGAAGATCCATATTCCTGCAGGTGCTTGATCGCAGCTTCGCGAATGTTGGCGTCTGGATCGTCGATGCCCGCACGTACCAGGGCTTCGACTGATGCGCCATTCTTGAACCGGCCCAGCATGTCGACCCACATTCGTCGCATGGCCGCGCTTTGCGATCGGTCTTTGCGTGAATCTTCTAGCTGCTTGGCAATCGCCATCGCTGCCATCGGGTCCTGGATCGATCGCAGCGTCTCCATCGCCTCGCCCGATTTCGATGATCCCTTGTTGACGACAGCGACCAGTCGGCGGATTTCGGCCAGCCATAGTTTCGAAGCCTTTTCGTCGGCTTCGGCCGATTCGTTCAGTGCGACTGCTTCGGGAAGTTCCCAGCGTCCCCCCACCGAAACCATTCCCCGGTCGTGCATCAAGTCCGTCGATTTGATCCACTTGCCTTGATGTTTCTTGTAACCGAGGGATGCCCGGGCATAGGCGTGTTCGGGATTGAGTTCGACAGCGCGCCGCATGTGAAATTGTTTGTAGTAGGCCGCGCGTCCGGGGACGTTGTTGCCTGTCACGCACCAGATCGCCAATTTGTAATGCAGTTCGGCGTCGTCGCCAGCCTTTTCGGCGTTGCGGCGGTAGTTGGCGAGCGCGTCAGAGGACACGATGCGGCGAACCCGGCTGTTGGGCAGCGCGACCTGGATTTCGTCGTCGACGGCGATGACCGTGTATTCCGCCTGTCGCGTGACTTTGCCGTTCAGGCTACCACCGCCAGAGATCTCTACTGAATCGCCGCAGACGGTGCCGCAGGTGCCTAGCACTGCGAATGTCGAAAGTAGCGTGGGTGCCAGCTTCATGGGATCTGGTTCGTTTGGGGGATCGATCGTCGGATTTTGGCTGTCAGCCGTTTGGACGCTAGCGGCCTATGGATTTAGTCGTTTTCCTAAACTTAGCGTGCAAACCATAGCCCGACGCGTCAGCGAGGGATCCCATCGAATCCCTCGCTGACGCAGCGGGTTACTAAATCAATAGAGCGCAAGCCGCCGGTTCCTGGGTGACGAAACCGGTTCCTGGGTGACGAAACCGAGGCTAGTTCCTGGGTGACAAAACCGAGGCTAGCACCGAAACGGATCACTGAATCAACAAGCCGGATAACGCCGGGCCGGGTCGCTGGCGGCTTCGTTGCGACTTCTGCTCAATTGTAGCTTAGTGGCGGACGATAACCATACTTGACTATCTTGATCACGTTTGTAATCTTTGCGAGTCACCAAACGCGTTACCCAAGCCAGATCGATGTCTGCCCAACCGCTTTCGAACCGATCCATGAACGAAAAATCGTCACAACCCGATCCTCCGCTGCAGGTCTTCTCGATCGATTCCGGAGAGCCCCGTGGGGCGTTGGCTGCCGATCCGCCGCTTGCTCCTACCGACGAATTCCTGGCGGAATTGGAATCCGACAGTTTGAAACTGGAATCCGCGACGCCTCAGGAGATCCTGAAGTGGGCGGTCGATCGTTTCGCACCTAAGTTTACGATGGCGACGGCGTTTGGTCCGGAGGGCATGACGATCATCCACATGCTTGCCGAAATCGCTCCGGACACGCCGGTGTTCAACCTGGAAACCGGCTATCAGTTCAAGGAAACCTTGGATCTGCGTGAACGGGTCAAGCAGCGGTACGGCATCGAAGTCGAGTACAAGTTGCCCGACACGACGGTGGCCGAGTACGAGGCGATGCACGGCGGACCGCTGTACGAGACCAATCCGAACCAATGCTGCTTTGACCGTAAATTGCGGGTGTTGCACGAATCAGCGAAGGGGTGGCACGCCTGGGCCAGTGCCATTCGGCGTGACCAATCGCCGGATCGTGCCAAGGCACCGATCGTCGGATGGGACAAGAAATTCCAACTGGTGAAGGTCAGTCCGCTGGCCAACTGGACCAAGAAAGATGTGTGGTCGTTGATTACGAAACACGACATTCCGTACAACCCGCTGCACGACCAGGGATATCCCAGTGTCGGCTGCCAACCCTGCACCCGCGCGGTGAAGGTGGGGGAGGACGAGCGGGCGGGTCGTTGGGCTGGATTTCAAAAAACCGAATGCGGTTTGCACAGTTCTTGAAACACCGGTTGGTCCGTCGAAGTCTAGGGAGAATCTTTCATGGCGATCTCTGCTCGCGTGCACTACGCATCCTTGGCATTGGTAGAACTAGCGGTCCGCAGTGACGAGGCCGGTCCGGTAACGGTGCGCGAGATCTCGGATCGCCACGGCGTTCCGGGGCCGTTTCTTGTCCAGATCCTGCGGACGCTGCGGTCCTGTGGATGGGTCCAAAGCATCCGGGGCAGCCAGGGGGGGTACCGATTGTCGGTGGATCCGGGCTCGATCACGCTGTTGGATATCGCCGAAGCCGTCGGCTGCCAGGATTCAGGATGCAGTGTCGAAGGGAAGTCGACCCCCGCCGAGGATCGGTTGCAGGAGGTTTGGGGGCAGGCGGCCGAGGCGTCGCGGGGCGTGCTGTCCTCGATCACCTTGGCCAGCATCGTCGAGCAAATTCATCCCAGTGACGCTGCGATGTTCTATATCTAAGGCCACCGAAACACAGGTCACCACCGGTTGTTTTCGTCGAGCCGTTCAGCCCAAGCCAGTGGCGCACTTTCGTAGCGGAAGTCGCCAAGACTTTCGTCGATTGAATCCAACTTCTCGTTCGAATACGAGCCGTTTGGGCGATAGCGGCCTGCTGGCATCGTCGTCGTCGAGAAAGCAGTGTTGGAATCACAACCCGACTCGCAAGCGAGTGGCGGAATCGAATCCCTCGCTGGTGCGTCGGGTTACTGAATCAGCAGGCCGATAGACCCCGGTTCGTGGATGACGAATCCTGCCTGACGAAACTCTTAGGTGACGAAACCGAGGCGATCGCCTAAACGGTTCGTCTGCCAATTCGAAACGGGATTCAATCAACGATCCGTTCGCGCCCGAGCGGGTGGGAGGCTGCTCCGGTGACTTGCCGCTTTGCCCCCCTTCACCGTACCTCCCCCACGCTCTAGCGTTACAGGCAGGATATACTTCGGCGAAAAACTCGCAGGCACGGCAATAAGCAACGGAATGACAACCACCGAAATCACGGTCAAAGGCGCCCGCGAACACAATCTTTGTGACGTCAGTTTGACGTTACCACGCGGCCAACTGATTTGCTTCTCTGGAGTTTCGGGCAG
The DNA here is from genome assembly GCF_007741535.1 of Rubripirellula lacrimiformis. NCBI lineage: Bacteria > Pseudomonadati > Planctomycetota > Planctomycetia > Pirellulales > Pirellulaceae > Rubripirellula > Rubripirellula lacrimiformis. The sequence goes on along the minus strand of NZ_CP036525.1, from coordinate 6,391,229 downwards.
CGGGAAATCCTCGCTCGCCTTCGACACGCTGTATGCCGAAGGTCAACGGCGATACGTCGAAAGCCTGTCGAACTACGCTCGCCAGTTCATGGGGCAGATGCCCAAACCGGATGTCGATCTGGTTTCCGGTCTGTCCCCATCGATTTCGATCAGTCAGAAATCGACGGGCAATAACCCCCGCAGTACCGTCGGCACGATTACCGAAATCTACGATTTTCTGCGTGTTCTGTACGCACGCGTCGGCACCGGCCATTGCCCATCCTGCAATTCGCCGATCACGGCTCAAAGCCGCGATGCGATCACGTCGCGAATCCTGTCATTGCCCAGCGAAGCGACCGTCTGGATTCTGGCTCCGCTGGTGCGCGGCCAGAAAGGCGAATTTCGCGATCTGTTCGAAGACCTGCGTAAACAGGGATTCACGCGAGCTCGGGTCGATGGCGAGACGATCCGCTTGTCGGAACCGCCGACGTTGGATCGGAACAGTCGCCACGAAGTCGAAGTCGTGGTCGACCGGGTCGAACCCGAGGCACGCGATCGTGGTCGGATCACCGAAGCGGTCGAAAACGGGCTGAAGCTGGGCGAAGCGACGCTGATCGTATCGCTGTCGGAAATCGACGACACCAGCACCAGTCCGGTCAAAGAAGACATCCTGTATTCGTCCAAGTACTCCTGCAATTCCTGTGGCCGCAGTTTCAAGCCGCCGACGCCGCAGTTGTTTTCGTTCAATTCGCCGCAAGGAATGTGCGGCGCTTGCGACGGGCTGGGCCGGTTGTACACGTTCGTCCCCGATTTGCTAGTTCCCGACCAGAACCTATCGGTCCGCAAAGGCGCGATCGTTTTGCTGGGCAAATGGGGCGACCTAGGACGGTATCGTCGCCACATCTACAAGGGCGTGGCCGATGCGCTTGACGAGGCGATGGAGCTGGACAAGGGCACGATGCTAGAGGCGAAGTGGTGCGACCTGCCACCGGAAGCTCGCCAAATCTGGTTGTGGGGAACCGACGATGAAATGGAGTTCACTTGGAAAGGTGGACGCAAAGCGAAGAAGTACTCCGGTGAATTCGATGGGTTCATCCCGGAACTGGTCGAACGCTACAAGACCAGCAAGAACAAGATGCAGTTGCGTCAGTTCGAAAAGTACATGGCCACGTTGGATTGCCCGGACTGCCATGGCAAGCGTTTGAACGAACAAGCATCCGCGGTCTGTATCACGGGCGTCCGATCGATGGCGACCGCCCCGCAGGCAGCCCAGGCCTCGCCAAGCAAGGTTGGCGATGCCAAAGATGGCGGCGACAACGTTGCGTCCACCGAAACGGGGGCCTCGGGTTCGGCCAGCTTGACGTTGCCGGAACTTTGCGAGTTGCCAGTCGACGAGTTGGCGGAATTTTTCAGCGACATCACGCTGGGCGAAACCGAAGCTAAGATTGCTTCGGAAGCATTGAAAGAGATCCGCGCCCGGATTGGATTTCTGTTGGGCGTGGGCCTGGAATATTTGACCCTGGGGCGAACCGCACCGACGTTGTCGGGTGGCGAATCCCAGCGGATCCGTTTGGCGGGCCAGATCGGCAGCGGGCTGGTGGGCGTGCTGTACATCCTGGACGAACCGTCGATCGGTCTGCACCCGCGTGACAACGACCGGCTGATCGAAACGTTGGAACGGTTGCGCGATACGGGCAACACGCTGATCGTGGTCGAGCATGACGAAGACACGATGCGGGCATCGGACCTGATCGTCGACTTCGGGCCTGGCCCGGGGGTCAAAGGCGGCCGGATCGTCGCTTCGGGAACAATCGACGATGTGATGGCAGCCCCCAAGAGCGTTACCGGCCAGTTTCTGTCGGGGACGCGATCGATCACCCCCGCTGAAACGTTGCGCCCGATCGATCCGGCGACTCAGATTTCGGTTCGCGGAGCACGTTTCCACAATCTGAAAAACGTTGACGTCGACATCCCGCTTGGCGTGGTCGTGTGTGTCACCGGGGTATCGGGCAGTGGCAAGAGTTCGCTGATCGGCGGAATTCTGGAACCCGCCCTGCGCAATGCTCTAAACGGTGCCGAGCAAGAGATCGGTGACCACGATTCGATTTCGGGTCTGGAACATTTGGACAAAACGATCGCGATCGACCAATCGCCGATCGGGCGGACCCCGCGCAGCAACCCCGCCACCTATGTCAAAGTGTTCGACGAAATTCGCAATCTGTACGCGAAAATGTCCGAAGCCAAGACGCGTGGCTATACCGCTAGCCGGTTCAGTTTCAACGTGGACGGCGGACGCTGCGCAGCCTGTGATGGCAACGGTGCGACGAAGCTGGAAATGGACTTCTTGGCGGACATCTGGGTGACCTGCCCGATCTGCCAAGGTCGTCGTTACAACCGCGAAACCCTGTCGGTCCAGTTCAAGGGTGCGTCGATTGCCGACGTGCTTGAAATGGACATTTCGCAGGCTCTGAAACTGTTCAAAAACATTCCCAAAATCGCCGAGAAGTTGCAGACGCTGGTCGATGTGGGATTGGAGTATCTGAAACTGGGCCAGCCTTCGCCGACGCTTTCCGGTGGCGAGGCCCAGCGGATCAAACTGTCGCGGGAACTCAGCAAACGCGAAACCGGCAAAACGCTTTACGTTCTGGATGAACCAACGACCGGATTGCACTTTGCCGACATCGAGATGTTGTTGGGGGTGATCCACCGATTGGCCGATCGTGGCAACACGATTGTGATTGTCGAACACAACACCGACGTGATCAAAACCGCCGACTGGGTGATCGACCTGGGCCCCGAGGGTGGGTTTGGTGGCGGTCGAATCATCGCTCAAGGACGCCCGGCCGAAGTCGCAACCGTGACGGAAAGCTACACCGGCGCGGCGCTGGCCAAGTCGTTGGGGATCGCCCGAAAGTCGCCGCCCAAACCGGTGGTCCATCGCGAAATTGCTCAGGTCAATCCAAGGGCCCGCACGCATGTGGTGGTCGAAGCCGCCTGTGAACACAACTTGAAATCGGTGGACGTCGAGATCCCGCGGGATGCGATGACGGTCTTTTGTGGCCCCAGCGGTAGCGGTAAGAGTTCGATGGCAATGGACACGATCTATGCCGAAGGCCAGCGCCGATATGTCGAGTCCCTTTCGTCCTACGCCCGGCAGTTCATTGGCCAGGTCCAGAAGCCGCGAGTGGACCGGATCGAAGGTCTGTCGCCCGCCGTTGCGTTGGAACAAAAGAACCTGGGACACAGCCCGCGTAGTACCGTCGGGACGGTCACCGAGGTCTATGACTATCTGCGAATCTTGATGGCACGACTGGGCACGATGCATTGCCCGGATTGTCAGGTGCCTGTGGGGACGCAGACACCGGACCAGATCGTCGACAAGGTGATGGCGATGACCGAGGGCACTCGAGCCCTGTTGATGGCACCCATCGATGTTCAAGCCGGGGAAGCAGCCAAAGATACGTGGCAATCGCTTCGCAGCACCGGCTATCAACGAATCCGCATCGACGGTGTGACGATGGGGCTGGACAGCGCACCGGCGCTGGACCCGCGCAAAAAACAGGTGGTGCAAGTCGTCGTGGACCGTATCGTGGTTCAGGAATCGGATCGTTCGCGGATCAGCGACAGTGTCGAACAGGCCCTTTCGTTGGGCATCGGAGTCTTGGAAGTTGCGATCGCAGATGATGATCGCGACGAACACCTCTGGAAGACAATCAATCACAGCCAACACCTGGTGTGCGGATGCTGCGGTCGTTCCTTTGGTGATCTGACACCGCATCACTTCTCGTTCAACTCGGCTGTCGGCTGGTGCCCAAGCTGTGAAGGGCTCGGCACCCAGACCGGCACGAATCCGGCGGCTCTGATCGGGTTGGCCAGTCAATCGCTTTGCGAAGGTGTCGCACTGCTGTGGCCCAGTGTCGATCAATCGGTTTCGGTCTGGATGTTGAAGGCGCTTTCGCGGCATACCGGCATCCGCATCGACGTGCCCTACGACGAATTGACGGTCACCGAAAAAAGAACTCTGTACCGCGGGACTGGTCCACAGTGGATCGAAGTTCGGCACGCTGATACCGATGCCGCGGTGCCCAAAACACGATCACGGGCGACCAAGAAAACGGCCGATGCGAATTCGCCGGTGCCAGATACCGCGGCCAGCGTCCTGTTTCGTTTTCAGTTCAAAGGGTTTTACCCAGCACTGGAAGAAGCGTCGCGATTGACGCCCGGACTGCGCGGGAAACTGGAAGCGTTCACGGACGAAATTGATTGCGGTGCCTGCGACGGATCGCGACTGCGCGAAGAAGCCGCCGCCGTTCGATTCCGCCAACGGACCATCGCCGACTTTGTGCACATGCCGCTGGACCGGTTGGCCGCGGAAGTGAAATCTTGGTCGCTGGACCGCCGCGAGAAAAAGATTGCGGGTGAATTGGTTCGTGAAGTCGAATCGCGAGTTCGGTTCCTGTTGGATGTTGGACTGAATTACTTGACGTTGCACCGGGGGGCGTCGACGCTATCCGGTGGCGAAGCACAACGGATTCGGTTGGCCGGACAACTGGGCAGCGGACTGTGCGGTGTGCTGTATGTCCTGGATGAACCCACCATCGGTCTGCACCCACGCGACAACCTGCGTCTGTTGGGCGCGTTGCATCGCCTGCGTGACCAGGGCAACACATTGTTGGTGGTCGAACATGACCACGACGTCATCGGTGGCAGCGACTATCTGTGTGACTTTGGTCCATTGGCTGGTCGCAATGGCGGTCGCATCGTGGCTCGTGGAACGCCGGACGATGTTCAGCCGATCGAAGACAGTGTGACGGCCGGTTATGTCACGGGCACCAAAGTGATCCCCGTGCCACCGTCGCGTCGCCCGGTGACGTTGGCCAACGGTCAGGTCCAGGTCAACCAGCTTCGAGTCATCGGGGCTCGAGAACACAACCTGAAAAACGTTGACTTCGAACTGCCATTGGGGACCTTCACAGCGGTGACTGGCCCCAGCGGCAGCGGCAAAAGTTCGATGATCGATGGGATTCTGTACCCGGTCCTGGCCCGTCGGCTGCACCGAGCACGCCTGCGGCCGGGACGTCACGAAAAAGTCGAAGGTGTGCGGTACATCGACAAAGTGATCGAAGTCGATCAGTCGCCGTTGGGCAACACGCCTAGCAGCAACCCGGCGACCTATACCGGCGTGTTTGATCTGATCCGCAACCTGTTTGCCCTGATTCCCGAAGCGGCCGAACGAAAGTTTACGGCGCGTACGTTCAGTTTCAATGTTCCCGGCGGACGCTGCGAAACATGCGAAGGCAGCGGTCAGTTGAAGATCGAGATGCACTTCTTGCCGGACGTGTGGGTGCCTTGCGAGGACTGTCAATCGCGTCGATATCGCGACGATGTGTTGGAGGTCAAATTCCACGGCCGTTCGATCGCCGACGTGCTGGATATGCAAATCGGCGACGCCGTCGAACTGTTTGCCAGTGATCCAAAAATCCAGCATATCCTGCAAACCATTTGCGACGTCGGACTCGACTACGTCACGCTGGGGCAGTCCGCGCCCACGCTTTCGGGCGGCGAGGCACAGCGAGTCAAGTTGGCGGCCGAACTGGCTCGTCCGGTGACCGGCAATACTCTGTACTTGTTGGACGAACCAACGACGGGGCTGCACTTTGACGATATCGAAAAGCTGCTAGGAGTCCTGCAGCGGTTGGTGGATCTCGGCAACACCGTCGTGGTCATCGAGCACAACTTGGATGTCATCAAGTGCGCCGACTGGATCATCGACATGGGGCCCGGCGCGGGCGTCGATGGAGGCCGGATCGTGTTTGCGGGAACACCCGAGGATTTGGCTGCGACCGCCAAGTCGCGACGCAAAAAGGGCGACCCGCCGGTCTCGCTGACCGCTCCGTTCCTGGCCGAAGCATTGCAGGCAGCCCAGAATGTCGTGGATGCGGTGCCGGTACCCGGTTCGCAGACAGCCAAATCCGACGTCGTCGAGTCGCCATCGGCGGTCGAAAAGCGCGCCGAGGAAGCGGAGGTTCTGTCAGTGGCCGAACCGCTGGTCGCCGACCGCACAGACGAAGGACCGGAGAACGCCGAACGAAACGATGCAGAGCCAGGCGATCGGGGGGACGCGGATTCGCAAACCGATCAGCCCGCTGCGATCACCGATCCGTGGAAGGTGCTAGGTCGGAAGTGGCATTCGCTTCGGAAGGGGTTCCCGGCCGGGCAGCAACCCAGTTGGCCATTGGAGATCGTCGACGGTGTCCTGAAGCTGATGGAACAGGTGGCCGGTGACAATTCGTTGGACTTTGCGTCGCCGACCAGTGTGACGGTCAAGCCGCAGGGAGCCGATCGTCCCTGGGCCGAGGTCGATACCAAAACGCCGGATTCGTTGAAGGTGACTTTGGCCGGGCCCAGCGAAGCGATCGAAATGGACGGGCTTCCGCCGATGCCAGTCGACGGGCCAGTCGCAGTCGGTGAGTTCACCGTGATCACGCTCAACCTGACCGAGGCCAAGCACGTCCGGAGCAGGAAACTGCGTTCGTTCCTGAAAAGCCACCTCGAACGATCCACGGACCAGTAGCGATCAATCCATCCCCTCCATGGCTCAACGTGGGATTTTGGTGAATCCCACGACGGGCTTGGGTTCTTTCGCTTGCTTGATGACGCTGTGTAGCACTTCGCCGTGGTCGTTGACGAATTGGATTTTCAGATGCTTGTCAGCTTCGATTGCTAGGAACCCGCCGCTGGGTTCGTCGTAGGTAAACGGTTGTCGGATCAAGCCTTGTGGATCGGTGCCGTTTTTGGCTCCAGGCGAAACGCCCCGGCGCGAGTTTTCGTCGTTCAGTGCACCGCAAGCAAATTCTTCGATGCCGCTGGGGTGGATGCTGTGGTACTGCCAATGGCGATCCCCACAGATCGTCAGAAAGCCGCTGATCTGGTTCTGTTGGATCCACTGAAAGAATGCATCCGCCTCGTGCCGAAAACCGCCCAGGTTGGTGTGGTTATCGGTTTTGCGTTTGTCGTCGGGGCCGACCATTGGCGTGGGGGTGACAAGGATCTTCCAGGTCGCATCACTTTCGGCGAGAGTTCGCATCAGCCATTCCCGTTGCTCGGTGCCCCACAGGGTTTTCTCTGGACCGTCTTCCATCTCGTTCAGCGATCGATAGTCGCGCCCTTCGGTGAACCAAAGTTGCAGATGTCGGCTGATCCGGTGCGTGCGGTATGTCGCCGTTGTTTCGTCGGCTTGGGCAACGATCGGCATCTGTTCGCGAAAAATTCGGATGCCCTTGCTCGGCGATGGATTGCGTTGTCTGTCTCGGCGGTCAGCGTCGTCGAATCGGAAGTCATGATCGTCTTTGGACCAATAGGCCGGTGTTTGGGCTAGGAAGTCGATCATGCGAGGAAACCTGAACTGTTCGTGCCAGCACTTCCGCATTTGCGATCGCGACTTTGCGTTGCGAACCGGGTTGTCGTAGTACACGATGTCGCCGGTGCCGACAAAGAATTCCGGTGCAAAGCTTGGCATCGCCGCAAAGGATCGGTAACCGAGCTGTTTGTCTTCATCGGTGGCCGTGATCGGTCCGGATGCTTTGGCTGGTTTGCCATACATGAATTTGCAGTAATTCATGCAACTGCCAACGACGAAGCGGACCATGGCGTCGGATGTTTGACCGGCCAGTGTGTGGAAGGTTCCGGTCGGTCCGATCTGGCTGGGGGACGTTATGCCGAACCGGATGCGATAGTGGTATTTCGTGCCCGGACGCAATCCGTCGACCTGCCAACGGGCAATGAAGTCATGGTCGGCCGTGGTGGTTGCGGTCTTCGATTCGGTCGCGTTGTCAAACGCTGGGTTGTCCGCATATTCAACCAATGCGACACCGCCGGCGCCGGCCAGGTCGCCATCGCCATCCAAATGGTCCGATACGGTCAGCCGAGTTTGAATCAGTGCGGAATCGGTAGTCACTTCGCCGACCATCATGCCTTGACCCAAAAATACATCGTCGGCAGCCGATGTTGGTCCGGCGGCCACGGACAACGCAAAAACAGTGGTCCAGATAAGCTTGTGCATGGAATCGTTTTTTTGGAGGGAAGAAAACGGATAACGACCGATCTGACACTCCGGCCGCCCGGAAGTGTTTTACACTGATGCGGACAGTCCGATCGACCATCGGTACCCTTTTCGCGTCACTCCCCCCGAGCAATCCATGGCCACGTTGAAGTTTTGCGGCGCCGCCGGCACCGTCACAGGATCTTGCAGCCACATTCAATCCGAAGCCGGCACCTTCATGGTGGACTGTGGACTATTTCAAGGGAACCGAACCACCCAAGAATTGAACCTAGGGGAGTTTCCGTTTGATCCGTCCAAGGTCGAATTCTTGATCCTGACGCACGCCCATATCGACCACAGCGGATTGCTGCCCAAACTGACCAAGGCAGGTTTCAGCGGGCCGATCTACACAACGCCGGCAACGAAGGATTTGTTGGAGGTCATGCTGCGTGATTCGGCTTACATCCAAGAGTCCAATGCCGATCGCCAGAACCGAAAGAACGAGCGGCGTGGCGATCCTGCGGTCGAACCGATTTATACGATCCAGGATGCCGAAAAGACTTTGCAGCAAGTGAAAGGCTATGACTATGAAACCTGGTTCGAACCCAAACCGGGGATTCGCACTCGGTTCTGGAACGCCGGCCACTTGCTGGGATCCTTGTCGGCCGAGATCCAAGTCGACGAAAAGGGCAAGACCCTGCGTCTGTTGTTCTCCGGTGACTTGGGCCCCGAGGAAAAAGCGTTTCACCCCGAACCGGATGCGCCCAGCGGTTACGACTACATCATCTGTGAAAGCACCTACGGGGACCGCGATCGAGTCGACTATACGTTGAAAGAGCGTCGCGATGCGATGAAGGTGGAATTGAATCGAGCGCTGGAAAAGGGCGGCAACGTCGTGATCCCTTCGTTCGCGGTGGAACGAAGCCAAGAACTGTTGCACGACATCGCCGTGCTGCTGAACTCGGGAGAGATTCCCAATGCGACCGTCTTCCTGGACTCTCCGCTGGCTCGCAAAGCGACCGAGGTGTTCATCAAGTATGCCGGCGAAATGGAAGACATTGAAATTGAACCGTCGAAACTGTTTCGACACAAGAATTTTCGCTTGGTCGAAAGCGTCGAAGAGAGCAAGGCAATCAACGACGTCAAAAAGGGAGCGATCATCATTTCCGCCAGTGGGATGTGCACCGCAGGCCGGATCAAGCATCACTTGAAGAACAATATCTATCGGCCCGAATCGACGATCCTGTTCGTCGGCTATCAGTCGCCGGGAACTTTGGGGCACATCATCACCAGCGGTGCCAAGCAAGTTCGGATACACGGCAAAGAATACCAAGTGCGGGCTGACATCCGCCGCTTGGGCAACTATTCCGCGCACGCCGATCAACCCGAATTGGTTCAGTGGTTGGTCGAGCGTGGACCGGTCACCGGTGGCCTGTTTCTCAATCACGGCGAAGACGATTCGCGCAGCGTGTTGGCGGACCTGGTCGCACAGAACGGCTACAGCCGCGACAAAATCTACCTGCCCCAGTTCGACGAGAGCTTTGAACTGGTCGCGGGCGAACCGCCTGTGTCGGTGTCACGTCCCGAACCGCGGATCGATCCGACCCAACTGCAACGCGATTGGCACAATGATTACGCCGCATTCATTTTGGAATTGAGCAACAAATTGCAGGCCACGTCGACGCCCCATGATCGCCAAGAACTGATCCGGCGGCTGGCCCAACTGCTGAAATAGCTGACGAAATCCTCCGTCGAATCCCCGCGGGTTGGGTGCAAGCGAGTCGACACCAGTCGCCGAATCCATGCTCCCGTCGCGGGATTCGCGGTTTGGGTCAATCCGCCGGGGGGCAGTACTGTCGGGTCGGGCGGATCTGGCCTGCACAATCTGTCCGCTGGTCACCCAGGTCGGTGTAAGATGGTACTCAGCTAGCAAAGAGCCGGCGAACACATCGGTCAACGGCTTGGGATCGGGCATCGTGACAAGGCCGCTGGGCGATCGTGCTGAGTGGTGGAAACGCCCGATGCGGTCCGTTGGTTTTTTGCCGGTCCGTTCACTCGGATCCATTTTTTCCTGTTGAAAGTCTGCCGCGATGGCCACAGCATCGGATACCGCCGATCCCAATGACCCGGTTTTACGCCGTGCCAACGACCGTAGTTTGGTCGCGCGCGTGATCTCGGGCAGCACGACCGCATGGCGATCGTTCGTGCATCAACACGAACGTTTGGTACGGACGCGAGTGGCCGATGTTTCGGCGGCGTTTGGACGCGGTGACGACGAATCGGCGATTGACGATGCGACGGCCGAGGTGTTCGCGGCGATGGTGGCCCATGATTCGGCGCCGCTGCGAGCGTTTCAGGGACGGTCTTCGCTGGCCACCTTCATCGCCGTCATCGCGACGCGCAGCGCGACACGTTACTTTGCCCGCAACCGACTTGTCGTCGCCGGCGACCTGCCGCGAAAAACAGAGCCTGTTAGTGATGGCGATCACGTAGCACGCGTCATCAATGCGGATCACAACCACCGAGTCCAAACGTTGATCGATCGACTGCCACCCCGGGAACGTAGCGTTGTTGCCCTGTTCCATCTGCAGGGCCAAAGCTATGCCCAGATCAGCCAGAAATTGGAGATCCCGATTGGGACGATCGGGCCCACGCTTCGTCATGCCGAAACCCAACTGCGGCAATGGATGGAGGAGCCGAGCGAATGAACCGTCAAGCCATATTGGAATCGATCGACAAGCATCTCAGCGCCCAGACGGCGGACGGAAAGCCGCTTCCCATCGGCGATGTCGTCAGTCGAGTGGCCAAAGAATTGCGAGTCCAGAAAGCGGACCCGTCGACCGTTGTCACGGTGATCCCGATCGAACAGGTCGCCGCCTTCGTTGATGGCGATTTGGATCCGGATGCGATCGCCGCGGTGTGCCGCGCGGTGTTGGTCGACAACGGCGTGATCGCCGAACTGGTCGCAGCTTCCCGAGCCCTCCGCACGCCGGTGCAGTTTCTGCCCCCTGTCGATCTTGAATTGACCAATCGATTGCTGGCGACTCATCCGGTCGAACTGATATCGCAGAAAGATATCGCGCGGATGATGCACGAACCCGAGGTGTCGACGCGGCGTTGGCGGCTAGGCATGCTGGTCCCCATCGTGGCGGTCGCCGCCCTAGGATGGTTCTTGATCCAGCGGACGTGGGATGGATCCGCTGGGGAATCGTCCGAGGTGGTCGCCGGCGCAGCCGGACTTGTCGCCGAAGCGGACCCGCCATTGATCGATGATTCTAGTCAGGTGGTGGATGCCGCAGGCAGCGACGATTCCGTGGCCGGTGAGGGAGGCTCGCTGGCGGATTCTTCGCCAGTGACGGTTCCGCCAACCGGTCCGGTCAATCCGACCGGTCCAGCCGGTCCGGTCGTTACCGAAGCGGGCTCTGGAACGCCTGACGCGTCGGCCAAAGCCGATCCGAACATGGGCACCGCAGCGTCGCCAAGCGGCGCCCCCGATTCCAGCCAAACCGATGTGTTGCCGGCCGCGGTACCGGAAGGCACCACGCCCGAATCGTCTCCATCACCGCCAGTCAAAACACCGCCGGTCAAAACACCGCCCGTTCCAGCTGCCGCTGTTCCAATGGTCGATGCCGTCCCTGTCGGGCGACCCGCGAAAACACTGTTGGACGAATCGGCTGATCGTTCGTCGCCGCCTGCGAAGATTACATCGATCCAGTGGAACCAAATCAGCGGACTTGTCGGTGCGGTGTCTGTCGCGCCCGACGCGCCTCCGCGTTTCGTGGTTCGTCGAATCGCTGTGGAAGAAACGTTTCCTTTGAAAGCTGCCAACCGTTTCGTCGCTCTGCGATTGTCCCGCGCGGTCGCTGAATTGAACGACGGTGGTCAGTTGATTCTTGCTCCCGATTCGATGGCGACGATCGGCAGCGGGGATGCCCAGGTTTCGGCTCAGATGGACGTTCACTATGGCGAGGTCGCCATCCAGGGTGTGGCGGACGGAACCGTGATCCGGTTGCGCCGAGGCGCGACCGATTTGGGCCAAGTCACCTTTTCGATGGATGGCAGTCTGCGGATCAGTTCGGTAGCCGGCGGCATGGAATTGCAGATGCAAAATGCACGTCTAAGGACGGACGAAGGATGGCTGTATGACGAATCGATCCGGCTGACAAGTTCAGGGCCGGTGACGATCGCGAACCCGTCGTCGCAGACCCCTAGCTGGTACAGCCAGTCACCGCCGACGCTCAGCAAGGTGCTGCTAAGTCAGATCGGTGCGTCCAAAGATTTGGTCGTCGATCTGGAGGCCCAGATCAACCGTTTGGCATCGTCTACTCGGCTGACCAGCGAACAGTCGGCTGAGTTGTCGAAATTGGTGGAGATGCGAGTTTCGTTGGCCAACAGTCGCGTGTTCGAATTGCTGGGCAATCGTTCGCCCCGCATCCGCCAAGCGGCGGTCGAAGCGATCGCTTTGTTGCCCAAAAACGATCCGCGGTACGAACCGGTTTGGGCGGCGATCGAACTGGATATCGCTGATCCGCAACGACGATCGGAATTGGACCAATGGATGCAGTTGATTCGCACGGGAGCCGATCCCAGACCCGAACAGTTGAAACAAATGTTCGCAGCTTTGAAGTCACCCAAGGCCAAGGTTCGTGGGTTGGCCGACGCGATGTTGCGGTCCTACGTCAACGATCCGCCGCCGTGGGATCCGCAGTGGGACGAAACACAGGCCCTGCCTGCACTGGATGCCTACCAGGATCAGGTATCCGACCAGTGACCAAAATCTGAATCACCCCTGCCCCGTATTTCCGCTCGCTCGATCGGGTTTCTGGTCGCGTCACTGGGATTTGCCGAGGCGGTTTGCCTGCGGTGATCACGGAATTGCAATTGCCAACGCATCCTCATTCTTCCCGTCGCTGCCTTGAAGTCGTCTGTTTCGTCACGCCCGGTTTGTTCTCTGGTGGCCTTGTCCGCGATCATGCTGGTCGTCGCGTGGGTGACCGGTCGATGCGAACCGCACCACGTCGATGATACGTTTAGCTACCTGAATTACCCTTTCGATTCGCTCGGCTCTGCCCTGCGAAGCATTCGCACGCCGGGGTATCCGATCTTTCTAAGGTCGGTGATTGCGGTTGTCGGTGAATCTGCGATTCCGGTTCTGCAGATTCTGTTGCACGCCGTCGCAGCCTGGTGGTTGGGGATCGAACTACGCCGCCGCGGCACAGCAACCTCGGTGGCGATTGCCTCGGCGTTGGCGGTCGCGTTGGGGTGCACCTTCATGGACCACGTTTCGACCTTGGCGACCGACGCTCCGGCGGCATCGATGGGCGTCATGGCAGCGGTCGCGATGCTGCGATGGGACCGACTGGGGCAACCTTGGGGGGCATCGATCGGGATCGCGTTGTTTTCGATCTTGGCGATCTCGCTGCGTCCAGCGTATCTGTCGTTGGCACCTTGGGCCTTGGTATGCGGAATCTGTTTGTGGTTCCGCGCCAGTCGGGCGGCGGGGCCATCCGACGTGAATCGACCGCATTCGTCGTCCGCAATGCGATCGGCTGGGCGGGGCTGGTCGGGGGCTTGGCGGCCTGTCGCGGTGGCGCCGGCGATCATCACGGTGGCGGTGATTGCATGGATGGGGCTTCGCGGCGCGGTGGTCGGTGACTTTGGCGTGCTGCCGTTTGGTCACCAGAATTTGGCGGGGTTAACCATTCAATTGGTGGACGATGACGAACTGATCGCACTTGACCATCCGTCATCACCATTAGCCCACGCAATCATCCGCCACCGGCGACAGCGGATCGCGGACGGGTATCAGTTTCCGGGAGGGAATCCGACGGGCGATCGATCCGTCGAAACGATGACGATCGAAGGACGCTGGAATGACCTGATCTATCAGGCGGTGGTACCCGCGGCGAGAGAGATTTACGGCGATGACACGATCGCCAACCACAACGCGATCGCGTCGATGAACCGACAGATCGTTTCCGAGTATCCCCTTCGCTATGCCAAGTGGTTGCTGTTGGGGGCCAGGCGGGCCGCATGGGCCATGGCCGCCGACATCGTGATGCACCCGCTGTTTCTGGTCGCGATGGTGCTGGCTGCGGTGGGCGAACTGTGGCGGCTGTTGTTGGGCCGCAAGATCGTGCGAGTCATCAACGATGATGGCATCGACACGCTTTGCATCGTCGCACTGACCTACGCGGTGGCGCAGGTCGGGTTTGTCATCTTGACCAGCCCACCGCTGGGCCGGTTTACCGACGCCGCAGCGATCCTGGTTCCGGCCTGGATCGCTGCGAAAGTGGTTCAGCATTTTCGATCCATGACGGATCGATCACGGTAACCGGTGGTTACGGCAGCTGTTTGATCGAAACGTTTCGGAATTCGACCGGGTCATTGTGTCCGGCGAATCCAAAGTGGCCGGTTTCTCGCTTCAGACCAGGGTGCTTCTTGTCAGCCAAGAAATCTTTGGCTTCCGCAAGGTCCGTATCCAGGATCACGTTGCCATTGAGTTCCACTTTGATCCGCATGCCGTCCACGGTGACTTCTTGATAGTTCCATTGGCCGACGTCACGCAGATAGCCACGCGTCGCGGCAGCCATTCCGTAGGCGCTGCCGTGATATTGACGTGAATCCAATTTGGCATACTTGGGGTGTTCCGAGTCCAGCACCTGCAGCTCGGTCATTGCAGAATAAGCTGCGTCGCCACCCAGCGGAGCCCGAATCGCCAGTCCGTTGTTTCCGCCGGCAGGCAGTCGGAATTCAACACGAGCGACAAAGTTCTTGTATTCGTCCTTGGTCAGCAGCAGACCGCCCTTGCCCTGTTGGCAGCGAATGGCACCGTCAACCACTTCGTAGTTTTCGGGCGATCCCTGCCATCCGTCCAAGCTTTTGCCATCGAACAGGCTTGTGAATCCGTCGTTGCCTCGGCTCGACAGATATTCGTTGGCTTCTTCAGCCGACAGTTCCTTGACCGCAATGTTACGCCAGCGGATTTCGCCGCCGTGGGTTTGCAATTCAATCGGGCCACTGCGGAACAGCGGTGATTCACGGTCCCAATAGTTTTCCATGATCGCGTTATCGACGACCAATTGGTCGTTCAGATAAACGGTCGTTCGTGCGCCGATCTGGATAATGCGGAATCGGTTCCACTGACCAAAAGGCTTGTCGGCTAGGACAGCGGGATCTTTGCCAGCAGCGCCAGCACTGTTGTTCCACAATCCGCCGCTTCCTTTGTCGGCGCCCAGTTTGAACTTGGTTGTGTCGGTGAAGTCCCAGATCTGAACCTGTGGGGATCCTTTCAAATAGATGCCGCTGTCGGCCTTGGGGACCGTCTTGTAGTCGATGACCAGTTCGTAATCGGTGTAGTCTTTGGCGGACACCAAGTAGGGGCCGGATCCATCGTTGACCAGTTCGCCATTTTCGACGCTCCAGTGCTGTTTGGCCTCGGCCATCCACTGGCTCATCTTTTCAGCGCGTGCGTCGTCCGACAACGCTTTGAATTCGATCGGGCTGAAATGCGGTCGGGCATCCCAACCGTCCAGCGTTTTCCCATCGAAGATCGACGTAAAGCCGCTGGGAATGTCCTCGGCCGAAACCGTACAAGTGGCGACCAAGTTGCCGAAACCAATGGCGGCAGCCATCGCGGAAAACAAAAGCAAACTTTTTTTCATGGCAGGAAAAACCGTGGTGGGGGGAATGTACGCAAAGATGCGTAGGCAGGGTTGTCGGTTCGATTGTAATAGCTGATCGACACTGCCGTAACATTGGTGTCCGGGATAGGATAGCGAGCTGAACGAATCATTTCGGCGAAAACACGCTTTCCCTTTCAAACGCAAGGATCGACGGTGATCCGACGAGGCATCCAAGCCGCAATCATCTTGCCGATTCGGTTTTACCAAATCGCAATCAGCCCCCTGTTGGGACCGAATTGCCGGTTCACACCGACCTGCAGCCAGTACACGATCGAATCGATTCGTAAATTTGGGGTCATTCGTGGCATCTATCGTGGCACGCGGCGGATCATGCGATGCCATCCCTGGAATCCGGGTGGCTACGACCCACCCTGACCCCATCGTGGTGACGCTGGGGGTTTCTTGTACGATGCAGTCAGCCTTCGCCTGCGATCACTACGGATTGGAACACTGATTTCATGAAACGAATCCTTCACACTGACCCAGGACCGGCGTCTCGTGCTGGGGCGACATCGACCGCTCAGCGATGGTTGGGGATTGCGGCAGGACTGGTCTTGGTCCTGGGGGCTAGCCTCGTGATTGCCGCCGATTCTTCGCCCGTCACTTCGCTTGCGTCGCCCAACGCCGCTGGGATCAACGCCGCTGGGATCAACGCCGCTGAGATCGATGACCTGGGACAAGTGGCGGACTTCTCGCTGCCGTCGGCAGGATCCGATCGGACGCTGAAACAAGTTTCGATGGGGGCCAGCGATCGCGCCGATTTCACAGTGCTGTGTTTTCTGGGGACCGAGTGCCCGCTGGCAAAAGTCTATGGCCCAAGGCTGCAGTCGCTGGCCGACCAATTAGCGACCTCCGGCGTCGCCTTCATCGGCGTCAACAGCAACATTCAAGACTCGGTCGACGAGATTCGCCAGTACGCAGCCGACCATGGCGTATCGTTTCCTATCGCGAAGGATCATGACCGATTGGTGGCATTGGACGTGATGGCGACACGCACGCCCGAAGTTGTGGTTGTCGATCGCATCGGACGTGTCCAGTATCGCGGCCGAATCGATGATCAGTACCAACCCGGCATTGCTAGATCCGAAGCCACGGTCCACGATCTGCGCGATGCGATCCAGGCGTTGGTCGATGGACACGATGTCGCCACCCCTCGAACGACCGCCGTTGGATGCCTGATCTCGCTTCCCAAACCGACCGGCCGCCAAGAACAAGTCGATGCACCGGTGACCTACTGTGACCAGATCAGCCGTGTGCTGAACCAACACTGTGTGGAATGCCATCGCGAAGGCGAAATTGGACCGTTCGCTCTGGACGACTATGACGAAGTCCTGGGTTGGGGCGATATGTCGATCGAAGTGATCGATCAGGGGCGGATGCCACCGTGGCATGCAGCGGATGGACACGCCGAACTGGCCAATGCCAGGTTGATGCCCGAATCTGACAAACAGTTGCTGCGCCAGTGGGTCGACGCAGGCATGCCTTATGGAGACGTAGCCGACCTGCCCGAGCCGACTTCGTACGTTGTCGGCTGGCAGTTGCCGCGTGAACCCGATTTGGTATTGGCGATGTCCAAGGTGCCGTTCGAAATACCGGCCAGCGACACCGTCGAGTATCAGTACTATGTGGTCGACACCGGGTTCGAAACGGATCGTTGGGTGCAGGCCGCCGAAGTGATCCCCGGGAACCGCTCGGCCGTCCACCACTCGATTGCCTTCGTTCGACCGCCCGACGGTGCCGACCTAAGCCAGATCGGATTGCTGTCGGCCTACGTTCCCGGTCAACGACGAAGCCCACTGCCGGTCGGGTATGCCCAGCGAATTCCGGCTGGATCTCGGATCGTGTTCCAAATGCACTACACACCCACGGGCAAACCTGAATCCGATATCACCAAAATCGGACTGGTCTTTGCCGATGCCGATTCGGTGACCCACGAAGTCATTTCGATGGGCGGCATTGAACAAGAGTTCGAAATACCACCGCATGCATCCGACTACGTTGTCGAAGGAAGGATCCACGGATTTCCCCGGTCGGGCGAACTGCTGTCGATCATGCCGCACATGCATCTGCGGGGCAAATCGTATCAGTTCCGCAGCGAATCCGACGACGCCACAGAAACTCTTTTGGACGTGCCGCATTACGATTTCAATTGGCAGCACAACTACGAACTGAGCAAGCCGCTGCCGTTGGCGGATGTGAGTCGGCTTTCCTTTGCGGCCACGTTCGATAATTCGAAAGCCAATCCGTTCAACCCCGACCCGCAGGAATACGTGACCTGGGGCGACCAAACTTGGCAGGAAATGGCGGTCACGTTCATCAGCGTGGCCATTCCGCTGAAGCACACATCCGATTCGGCTCCCACCCCATCGGATCCATCAACCAAACAAGCAGCCCAACAGCGAAAAGAAAGCCAGCAACGGAAAGACGAGGCGTTTGCCAAAGCCGACAAGTTCGTCGAATCGTACTTTCAACGATTCGACCACAATTCGGATGGGTTCATCGTGGAAGAAGAACTGCCACATTCGGTCCGGATCTTCAGCTTTGGTCAGTTCGACCATGATCGTGACCGACGGATCAGCCGCGACGAAATCCGAACCGAAGCTGCCCAGCGATTCGATTGATTCTGTCGGTTTCTTCTTCCTCTTTCTCCTTCTTCACGCCGACCTCCCCGACGCGGGATACCGGTTCCAATTTTGACAACGAGCGATTGAGTGTTTGGCAGCATCGGACGACTGGCGGATTGGATCATCGGTCACCGCTGGTGGACGTTGACGCTGCTGACCGCATGGACGGGGCTGATGGCGATCGGCCATTACGATCCGCGTTTGGTGCTGCCGGAACCCAAGTCATCGCGGCCGCCGGATACGTCGGCTGCGCAGACGGATTCGCCCGCTCCTGCTTCGGTGGGATCCAACGTCAGTCCGATTCGTGTTGCCAACGGCGACGTGGTGATCGTTGTCCGTAGCGATCAGTTCTTTACCCCGGACGGTGCACAGGCGATTCGGGATGCGGTGGCAGCAATCGAGGCCCTGGACCACGTCGAAAGCGTGTTTTGGATGGACGAAGCACCGCCGCTGAACATCTTTGGATTGCCCGAACCGATTTTGCCGGGACGCAATGCATCGCTGACCCGCTACAAAGCCGCCAAACAGCGTGCCCTGGACCATCCCTTGGTTGTCGGTCAATTGATGTCCGCCGATACCAAGACGTTATTGTTGATGGTCAAGATCGATTGGCTGTTCGTGACCGAGGACGCGGATGCAACCGATAAGCTGCGTGACACAGCGGCCGCGGCGGTCGCCAAGTACGCAGACGTGACGATGGACTTTGCGGTTACCGGCGAAGTTCCGATTCGCGTCAGTCGTGCAGCCAGCACTCGGTCCAACGAATTGAAATACCAGTTGATCGGGTACGCGATCGCACTGTTGATCGCCTTCATCCTGTTCCGAGGGCTAAGCAGTGTAATCATCGTGGCGCTGGCGCCGGCGATGGGAGTGTTTTGGACGCTGGGCGTGTTGCATTTCATCGGTTTGGACAACAACCCATTCAATTCAGTCATCGTTCCGGTGTTGCTGTGCATGGTCGGATTCACCGACGGTGTGCACATGATGGTCCAGATCCGTCGTCACCGAGCCGAAGGCAAATCGCCCAGCGAAGCGGCCCGACGGTCCATCCGCGAGGTCGGGTTGGCGTGTTGGATCACATCGTTGACCACAGCGATCGGGTTTGGATCGTTGGCGCTTGCGCATCACGAGATCGTTCGCGAATTCGGCTACTGCTGTGTGATCGGTGTGTTGCTGACGTTCATTTCGGTGATCACCGTCATCCCGTTGGCCTGCGTCAGTCCGCTGGGGCGACGGGTTCATTCGGGGTACGGTCGCAATCTGGTCGACCAAAACTTGGGACGGATTTCAGAAGTGATCGATTTTGTGCTGCTGCGCCCCAAGGTGATCAGCACATTGGCGATCGTGACCACCTTGATCTTGGGGCTGGTCACGCTGCAACTGCGGCCCGACGAACGGCTGACCAGCAACATGTCGTCCGGCAGCGAGGCGACCATGGCGCTGGCCCACATGGACCAAGTGATGGGCGGACTGGAAACCGCGGCCGTACGCATGCAGTGGAATGCGAACGTTCCCGCCGGTGATCCCGAGATTGGCCGAGTGGCTCAGGCGGTGGACGAATTGCTGCGGACCGAGCCCTTGATTGGCAATCCGCTATCGATCGTCAACCTGATCGCGGCGCTGCCCGGCGAAGGTGATACCGCATCGCGAATGTCGATGTTGGAACTGTTGCCGCCTCCGCTAAAACAGGCCTACTATCGCCCCCGAGATCGTCAGGCGTCGGTGCAATTTCGGATTCAAGACATCGGCATCGCGTCGTACGGCGAAGTTTTCCAGCGAATCGAAACCGGACTGGCGCAGATCCAAGCGGATCATCCGGATGTTTCGATTTCTTTGTCGGGGGACGCCGTCCGGCGCTGGAAAAAACTGTACCAGATCGTCGTCGACCTGGCTTTGAGTTTGGGGTCGGCCAGCATCATCATTTTCGTCGTCTTGTCGATCGTCTATCGCTCGCTTCGGTTGGGTTTGATTTCCGTCGTGCCGAACCTGTTCCCGCTGGCTTTGACGGGCGGATTGCTGTGGGTGTTCGGAATGAGTTTGGAAATTGTCAGTGTCTGTGCCTTTACCGTTTGTTTGGGCATCGCTGTCGACGATACGATTCACTTTTTGACGCGTTACCAAGAAGAACTCGGCGGCAACGCGAGCCCCAGCGATGCAGAGAACAGCGGCGCCATCCGGCGCGCCTTTGTGGGTGTGGGAACGGCGTTGGTGATGACGACCGTGGTTTTGATCGTGGGGTTCAGTACCGCACTGCTAAGTGACGCGCGAGATCACCAGATCTTTGCGATGATGGGGATCCTGACGATCGGCAGCGCGTTGTTCGCCGACCTGGTATTCTTGCCGGCGATGTTGATGCGTTTTTCAAAGACTAGCCAGACGAATCGATGATTGAATTTAAAATTACGTCTCTCGAACAGTTGCAGCGTTTTGCCGATTCGTTGGCCGCCCGATTGCCTGGCCGTGTGACGATCGGATTGGTCGGCACGCTGGGGGCGGGGAAAACATCGTTGACTCAAGCGATCGCCGGTGCCGTTGGGATCGACCGCGCGGACGTCACCAGCCCCACCTTCACCCTGCTGCAATCTCACCAGGGCAAACGATCCGGCGGGGAATCCCTCACCCTGCATCACTTGGATGCCTACCGAGTCGCCGACGAAGACGAATTCATTGAACTTGGCGTGGACGAACTGTTCGATGAAGACAACGCCTGGACGATCATCGAATGGGCGGACCGGGTTCGAACTTGCCTTCCCGAAGAAACCCTCTGGCTGAAAATTACGCTGACCTCGGATTCCGAGGCCCGGATCATCAAAGCCTGGACCACCGATCCCGATCTGGCAGCGGTGCTCGCCGGGTGTGAAGCCAGCTAGTACCCCCTGAAATGCATCCGCACCGTTCGTAGTACCGGCTTTAGCGGGAGTTTCTTGACTCGGTCAGGCTCGATGCTCGGGCCCCATTCCGCCTGAAGGCGGTACTACAAACGTTGACTGGTGGGCAGCGCACGGTGATGGGTGCATGGCTTGCAGGGAGCGTCCACACACTACAATGGCGGCCTCGTCCATTGAAACGCCCTCTGGTTGGATTCATCTTCTTATGAAACCCGTTCTTGTCATCGCATCGTTGCTGTTTCCGCTGACGGCACTCGCCGAAAATTGGCCGCATTGGCGTGGGCCGACCGGCAATGGCGTGGCGGTCGAAGGAAACCCGCCAACGAAGTGGTCGGTGACCGAAAATGTGAAGTGGCGTGCGGCGATCCCCGGAAATGGCACCGGATCGCCCGTGGTCTGGGACGATCGCGTGATCGTCACCACCGCGGTTCCCACCGGACGCAGGACGGGGCGGTTGCCCGAATTGGATTTCCAGACACTGTGTTTCTCGCGGGCTGATGGCAACCTGTTGTGGAAACAAACCGCCGTCATCGCCACGCCCCACCAACCGACTCATTCGACACACGGGTTCGCCTCGGCATCGCCGTGCACCGATGGCACGATGGTCTATTCGCACTTTGGTTCTCGTGGGCTGTACGCCTACACCATGGATGGCAAGCTGGTCTGGAAGCACGACGAGTTTGACAAAATGAATACGCGGAACGATTTCGGTGAGGGCAGTTCGCCGACGATCGCTGGCCAGAAAATTCTGGTGCCTTGGGACCACGAAGGCGATTCGTATCTATACGCATTCAACAAAACCAATGGTGAATTGATCTGGAAGACACCGCGAGATGAACCGAGTTGTTGGGCCACGCCGATGGTGATCGATGCAGGCGGGACAAAGCAGGTCGTGATGAATGGACAAACCTGTGCTCGGGCCTACGACTTAGAAACCGGTAAAGAACTTTGGCGATGTGCCGGACAGACTCAGCGGCCAGCCGCGTCGCCCCTTTTCGATGGGACTCGCGTGTTCGTGGGCAGCGGTTATCAGGGTTCGTTCATGGCGGCATTTGATCCGACCGGTCGCGGTGATCTGGCCGGCAGCGAAGCGGTGCTGTGGTCGATCAACCGCGATACGCCTGATATCGCTTCGCCGATGCTCTCAGGCAACCGGTTGTTCTTCTTCAAGGGGAAATCGGGGCTACTGTCTTGTGCCGATTCGAACACTGGGAACCTACACTATTCGGCCGTTCGGTTGCCGGGCATCCGCGTCACGTACGCATCGCCTGTCGCTGCCGGCGGCTTCGTTTATTTGACCGGTCGCGGTGGAACGACGGTGGTGATCGAGGATTCGAACGAACTGAAAGTGGTCAATGTCAACTCGTTGGGCGAAGGTGTCGATGCCACGCCCGCGATCGTGGACGACGAGATGTTCATCCGCGGGCAACAACATCTGTTCTGTATCGCAGAAGGTTCGTGAGCCAGTGCTTCATACGCAGCGGACACCAATCAATCGTCGCCTTGGAAAGCAAACGCCGTGCTATCGCGACTGAGTGGTTTCGGTTGGGTGCTGAAGCTTGGCCTTTTCCGCGTCCGCTTTGACACGCCATTTCGCTGCTTCCCCCAGGTCGTCGGCGCGATCGAACGCTTCGGCGACAACGGCAAACGCTTCGGCGAGTACGGCCGGATCACGCGGGTTGTCGGCTTCGCGAAGTCGGCGAGCAAAGGCGTCCATCTTTTCGCGAACTTCGGGCAACGCACAAATCTGCTTGCCCTCGCGTGTCGAGCAGCCGAACACGATACCGGCCAGCTTGTCGTATTCGCCAAGCGTTTCGATACCGGTTGGTTCTAACTGCAGCGTCAACGTCAAGGTTTCGCCGGTGACAGCGGTCACCCTGCGATCTCGCCGCCCCAAAATGATCGGCAATTCGTTTCGAGAGCTGATCCGGTCCGACGACACGACGTAGACTTGGTCGATGTGAAAATCCGGCGAACTGGATAGCGGGATCAGCGAAATCGAAGCGGCGTGTGACATTTCGATCTTGTGAGGCCCGTCGTCCAAAAGCGGCACGTCGATGTGAACCGAATCATCGATGGTAAAGTCGGGATGTGACAGGATCGCCGACACGCTGAACGTGCGAGTGCGTTCATTCACGTCACGATAGAACGGATAGCGAATCGTCGCGATTCCGTCGGGACCTGTGGTGACCGGTTGGGGCGGCATCTCGGCAAGGTCGTCGCCGCCGGACCAACGACCATGCCCTTGGGAAGATCGCAGCGCCCACGGTGTGACCGTGACGCCATCGATCGGATTGCCGTCCGGATCGCTGACCTGAACCTGGAACGTTTTGGCGAGTTGACCACCGCCTAGCTTGGCCAAGACGGCATCTTCCGCGGCGTCATCAGCGAGACTCGTTGCAACCAAAACGAACCCTACCAGCGGCAAAGCAAAACGAAGCATGGCGACAACCTTGGATCGAAAGAGAAGCCCGGTAAAGACGATGCGTCTTTTTTGGCGATGCCAGGTTGGGGTGTCAAGTTTTTGGCGAATCGGTCGGCGCCGACCATGCGGGCGGTGGTCGGCCGCACCGTGCGTCGCCAGTTCGTGTTTGACAAGCCTGGATTGGCGGAGGGATCCGGATACAATCTGGCGAAATCTCCCTCCCCCCAAGCCCCCTCTATCCGCTATGCCAGCCGCGCAAGATCGCGATCCCACCAAACTTCGTTCTCACCGCTGGCTAGCACCGGACGATATGCGTTCGTTCGGGCACCGTTCGCGGATGAAGGGGATGGGATTCGACGATATCGATTTTGCCGACCGTCCGGTGGTTGCGATCCTGAATACGTGGAGCGAGATGAACACGTGTCACACGCATTTCCGCAATCGGGCGGACGAAGTCCGTCGTGGGATCCTGCAATCGGGTGGCTTCCCGGTCGAGATTCCGGTGATGTCGTTGGGCGAAATGATGATGAAGCCCACAACGATGCTGTATCGCAACCTGCTGGCGATGGAGGTCGAAGAGGTGTTGCGTTGCCACCCCGTGGATGCGGCCGTGTTGATGGGGGGCTGCGACAAGACGGTCCCAGCGATGTTGATGGGTGCGATCAGCGCCGACATTCCATCGGTGTTCTTTCCCGCCGGCCCGATGCTGAAGGGGCTCTGGAAAGATGTCACGCTGGGCAGCGGATCGGATGTATGGAAGTATTGGGACGAACGGGTTGCGGGCAATCTGTGCGATTCCGATTGGAAGGGCATCGAAAACTGCATCGCCCGTTCCGCCGGTACCTGCATGACGATGGGCACCGCGTCGACAATGGCGTGTGTGACCGAGGCGATGGGATTCAGTTTGCCGGGCGCGGCCACCATCCCCGCCGTGATGGCGGATCACTGTCGATTGGCGACTCAGACGGGACGCCGCGCGGTGGAGATGGCTTGGGAAAACCTGAAGCCGTCGGATTTCATGACCGAAAAATCGATCGACAACGGGCTGATGGCTTCGCTTGCCATCGGCGGCAGCACGAACGCCATCGTTCACTTGATCGCGATCGCCGGTCGATTGGGAATCGAATTGTCGTTGGATCGATTCGACGAACTGTCGCGGATCACGCCGGTGCTCGGTGACATTCGTCCCAGCGGCCGATTTTTGATGGAAGATTTTCAAGACGCCGGTGGCTTGCCAGCGCTATTGGCCCGGATGACGGACCTGTTGAACATGGATTGCCAAACCGTCAACGGAGTCACGTTGGGCGAACAGGTCGCAGGCGCCGAAGTGATCAACGACGAAGTCATTCGAACGCGACAGAATCCAGTGTCGCCAGCCGGTGGGACCTGCTTGCTAAAAGGAAACTTGGCTCCTAGCGGGTGTGTGATCAAATCATTGGCCGCCGATCCGAAACTGTTGAAACACCGTGGCCGCGCCGTCGTTTTCGAAAACTATCCGGAAATGAAAGCCAAGATCCACGATCCCGATTTGGATGTCGACGAAAACAGCGTGTTGATTCTGCGGTCGGCCGGGCCGCTAGGTGCCCCCGGATTTCCCGAATGGGGAATGCTGCCGATCCCCAAAAAACTGCTGGAAAAGGGCGTTCGCGATATGGTCCGCCTCAGCGATGCCAGGATGAGCGGCACCAGTTACGGGACTTGCGTTCTGCACATTGCACCGGAAAGCGCCGCGGGCGGTCCTTTGGCGCTCGTGCAAAACGGCGATGTCATCGAAATCGACATCCCTCAGCGGACCATCCACTGGGAGGTCAGCGATGATGAAATCCAAGCTCGGCGAGAGTCGATGCCGACGTCGATTCCGGTTCCCGATCGCGGTTACAGCCATCTGTATGCAAAGCATGTCATGCAAGCGGACAAGGGATGTGATTTCGATTTTCTAGTGGGCCGATCTCCCGGCATGGAACCCGCCATCCACTAAGCAACCTTTCCTATCCCCCCCCATTCTCACCCACCAACTCGTGGGCTAACCACCCATCCCGAGCGATCCATGAACACTGAACCATTCTCCGCCGACCAACTTCGCACGTCTGTCATCGCTGTACCGCCTCTGGCCCGGGACAACGATCTGAAGATTGATCATGCGGAAAACACAAAAATCATTCGTCACATCGAAGCCGGTGGCGTGCGTTCCTTGCTGTACGGCGGGAACGCTGTTCTTTACCACGCTAGGCTTTCGGAATATGCGTCGATGTTGTCGATGTTGGCCGATAGCGCCGGCGACGATACGGTCGTGGTGCCGTCGGTTGGTCCGGCTTACGGACTAGCGATGGATCAAGTGGATGTGCTGGCGGATTTCGATTTCCCGACCGTGATGCTGCTGCCCTCCCGCGACATCGTGGATCAAAACGGGATCGCGACTGGCGTTCGACACATCGCCGAACGACTGGGCAAACCGATCGTGCTGTACTTGAAGTTCGATCGCTGGTTGGATCCTGCCATCATCAAGTCCTTGGAAGCCGACGGCGTGATCTCGTGGATCAAGTATGCGGTCGTCCTGGATGACCCTGCCGATGATCCGTACATGAAGGACGTGATGCAGGTCTTTCCTGCGGACCGAATGGTGTCGGGGATCGGCGAACAACCAGCCGTCGTTCATGTCCACGAGTGCGGCATGCGGGGATTCACCAGTGGGTGTGTTTGCGTGGCGCCGAAAAAGTCGATGGACATGATGCATGCGATCCATGCCGGCGATTTGGAAACCGCTGAATCGATTCGTCAGTGGTTCAGCCCGCTGGAAGATCTTCGCAACGAAATCAACCCGATCCGAGTCCTGCATCATGCGGTCGAGCAAGCTAAGATTGCAAAAACGGGCCCGATGTTGCCGATGTTAAGCGATTTGACGTCCGACCAAATCGCCCGCATCGCAGCGGCAGTCCAGAGCATGAAGTAGGCGGATCCAGGCGACGCCCAAAGAGAGGGTCCACGTGGATACCAAGCGCAGCCGCCACAGCGTCAGCCTCGCTTGGTCATGGCCTCACTGATTGAAGGAATGGGTTCATCATGGCGTCCAATACTGACGAATCGTCGCCGAATCCTTACGCCGCTCCTGTGCCCGTGGACGCTGTTCCCGAACAGGATTGGGGCACTGGGACCGTGATCGGCAATGCGTGGAAGATCTACGCAGAGCACTTCCGGCTTTTCGGCCTAGTCGCTTTGTTGGTTTGGCTGCCGATCGAAGTGGTGATGGTGCTATGGGATGACCTGTTGCTGGAATCGAGCGGGGTTTCTGGATGGCTCCTGAACATCATTTTTGCGTTTGCAACGCAGTGGCTACCCGAGGCCATCGCACTGTGCATCGCGAGATCAGTCATCGCCAAGGAAAAACCGACATTCCGAAATTCGTTTCGCCAGGGAGTCGGCGTGTGGCTTTGGTTAGCCTGGACCAACCTGATTGCCACGATCGTCGTCTCACTCGGGTTCATCTTGCTGATCGTTCCTGGCATTTTTCTGTCCATTCGCTTTTCGTTGTGCAATGCCGTGGTGGTTGACGAGCGACTGAAAGGGACAGTTGCCATGCGACGCAGTTTCGACATGACAGGCTCCCACTTTTGGCCATTGCTGGGGCTCACCGCGCTCATGATCGCGGTCGTTGCCGGATTGTCGTCAATCGATCTGCTGATTTCGGGTCCGATCCAAGTCCATTCCAATTGGACCACGTCGCTGGGATGGCAAGTCACAATGGCCGTGATCCAAGACACGCTGATGATCTTCCCCAGCCTTTGTTTTTACTTCTATTACCATCGCATCAAAATGGATGAAGTCACACTCGAACCGCTAGTCCCGGCCGCGAGCTAGCCCAGTGAAATAGAAGTAGGCCGGATCAAGGAGCGCAGCGACGCCGATCCGGCATTCCGGTTTCCCCGTCGCCACAAATGCATGCCGGAACGGCGCTTCGCTTGTTTCGGCCTACGTTCGGCAGTGAAGCGACATGCTAATTGCGAACCGGCGGGCGGACCCCGCGTCGTTCGCCAACCCGGATCGGTCTTGCCTTGGCGAGCGATTCTGCGGTATCGGGAACTGAAAGAAGCTTAAATTCGCCTTTCAGGACTCGCTCGCGATGCATCCGTCACGACGTGAAACTCAACTTGCTGCCTCGATCCTTGTATTCATCTCGCTGGGAATCCTGTTCGGATCGCCCGTGGCGGCCGACGATGCTGTGACCTTCCAGCCGTACACGGTTTACGTGGTGCAAGAAGAATCGCACGCTCGTTGTGGTCCGTCACCCGACGACTACCAAACCGACGATTTGCGTCACGGACAGGCGTTGCAGGTGTATGCCGAATCGGAAGACGGTTGGTTGGGGATTCGCCCGCCCGAGTCCAGTTTTAGCTGGATCCCAGCGGAAACGATCGAGGTGGATGCGAGCGGCGACAACGGCATCGTGACCGAAGACCGCACCGTTGCCTGGATTGGTACCAATCTTGGTCGAGCCCGTTCGTATCGTTGGCAAGTTCGTCTGGCCAAGGGTGAACCGGTGACGATCATCGGCAAAAGCGAACGCGAAGGCCCCGACGGGCCACAATTGTGGTACCGAATCGTTCCCCCATCCGGCGAATTCCGTTGGGTCCACCGCGAACAAGTCGTCACGACCAGCGAAGAATTGGTGGCATCGATCGATCGCGATGCGGCTCAGCCCGAAATCATGCTGTCCCAAGCCGGTCCCACGACCGCGCGGTCGCGTCCCGTCGCCGATCGGCCTGCAAGGTCGGAATCCGCCAAGATGGCAAAACGCACATCATCCCGTCAAAGTCGCGCCGACCGTGACGAAGCCGCCGAGGTCGATAGCGATCGGCTGACTTCCGAAATGCGTCAGGTCGCACAAGCCTCGGGCGTGTCGGTGGTCGACGTCGATTCATCGATGGTGACTCGTTCGGCAATCGGTAGCGGGCTGCGAGAAGATTGGCAGAACAGCCAACGACGCACTCGGCCTGTGGAACCGACTTCCGCCACCAGCGAACCGATGCAGAATGATTCGGCAGCCATGCAGTCGCCGCCTAGTTTGCGTGCCGGGACAGATCCGGAAGGCGAATCGGTCGGTCAGACGATGAAACGAAAAGGACTGCTAGCGTCGGTCGCATTTTTGAATCGCCCGAAATTGTTGCAGATTGGAACCCCCGCAGAACCCGCAACGGTCCAGACCGGCGCCGCCGACAACTGGGTTTCCGGAGTCGGCCGACGATCGACCGCCATGGGCAGCGACGCGGTTGCGGGTTCAGCACCTGCGATCGGGCCAGCCAGCCACGTGGCAACCGCAAGCCTTGGCACTCCGATGCCGCAATCGGCGATCGGCCAGGCATCCGTTGCGTCCTCGCCCATCCAGCAGGCCTCGGCAACTCAGGATTGGGGGACTGCGAATCTGGCAAACCAACCATCTGCGGTCCAGCAGACTTCCGGGGCGTTGCCACTGCCAGCACAGAATTTGGTTCCGGCGGGCGGTTGGAACGCCGCACCGCAATCCAACGCGAAGCCGATGAACGTCATTTCGGCCGACCGGATCGATGCCGTGCGTCGTGAAGTCCAAGGGGCTGACATCGACCGACTGACGCTCGTTTTGTCACGTTTGATGGCCGCTCAGGCATCGGGATTGGAAACCGAGCCGGTCGCCATGGCGGCTAGGCAATTGGCGTCGACCAGCACCGATGCCGCGACCGCCCAGCGTGCTCGCGAATTGTCCGATCGTGCTGACCAATATCGCCGCATCGCCACCCGCCGTGATGGCAGTTCGATGGTCCAAAGCAGCGGCGACGTGACCTTGGCTGCGGGGACCGAAAGCATCCCAGCGGCGAGCGTCGCCCTAGACCTAAGCGGCCGAACTACCCCCGCACCATCGACCAGCATTCCTGCAGATCCAGGCCAGCCAAGCATTCCGGCCAGCCCGGCCAGCCCTAGCTACGGCGGCCAATTGGTGCAGGTTTATTCGGCACGTCCCAACAGTCCGCCGTTCGCATTGACCGACCACACCGGTCGGACGATTGCTTACGTGACCCCGATGCCGGGCGTCAATCTGCGTACGCATCTGAACAGCCGCGTGACCGTGGTGGGCAACACTGGATTTTTGCCGGGACTGAACATGCCTCATGTTTTGGCGTCCCAGGCAGTCCGAATGGTCGAATGATCACCGCGATCCCGCGACCTCCTTTTCGGGGTCGGGATCTGGCTTGCCGGTTAGGATCGGGGTAGGATCATCGGCATGAGCAAAGACGAAATCAGCCTCCGACGCCTGCAACTTCGCAACCTTGTTGTGATGGCGTTTGCCGACGGGCAGTTGGGCGAACGCGAGGTCCATCTGGTTGCCGACCGTTGCGCGGATCTGGGACTGGACGAATACGACCTCCAGAAAGCCGTCGAATTCGGGCTCAGCGACGATGCATCGGTGGAGTTGCCTGAAACGAAAGCGGACCAGCACGAATTGCTGCGTGACATGATCCGAATGATGGCCGCCGACGGCCACTTGGACGAAAGCGAAAAGCGTTTGTTTGCTCTGGCCGCCGCCAAAATGTCGATTTCGGCTGCCGAAGTCCAGCAGTTGGTCAACGAAACGCTGGGCAAGTGAGCGAGACTGTGGCCCGCATTCTGATCACCTCCGGACCGACTCGTCAATATTTGGACCCGGTCCGTTACGTCACCAACGCATCGAGTGGCCGCATGGGGGCAGCCCTGGCGACCGCTGCTCTTGAACTTGGCCACGAGGTCGTCATCGTCTCCGGCCCGGTCACCGTGGACTACCCCGCCGGGGCGACGGTGATTCCGGTGGTCACGACCGACGAAATGCTGCAAGCGGCGGTCGAAACTTTCAAGCAATGTGACGGGGCCATCGGGGCGGCAGCACCCTGTGATTACATGCCGCGACAGATCCAAACGCAAAAGATCTCGAAGACCGGCAAACCCCTGACCATCGAATTGGTCGAAACGGCCGACGTGGTCGCCACCTTGGGCCAGAATAAACGGGGCCGCGATCGCGGCGATCAACCCCTAGCCGATGATCGCAGTCCACGGCGACAATGGGTCGTGGGGTTTGCGTTGGAAACCGAAGACCAGCGATTCCGAGCGATCGTCAAGCTGGAACGAAAACACTGTGATTTGATGGTCAGCAACGGCCCCAGCGCCATCGATGCGGCCGACAACGAAGTCGAATTGCTGGACCCTGATGGCAACGTGATCGAAGCCATCGCAGGCGATAAAGAACATGTCGCCCGCCGTTTGTTGGCTCAGATCCAACAGCGTTTGATTTCATCCTGAACCTGAACACCTTCATGATTGACCCGATGGACCTTTCCACCACGCTGGGACGTTTGCACCTGAAGAATCCGATCATGGTGGCTTCGGGAACGTTTGGGTACGCGCGGGAGATGGAAGGCATCGTGGACGTCCCGCGATTGGGCGCCGTGCTTCCCAAAACGATCACTGCCGAACCTCGCATCGGCAACGCGCCTTGGCGAACGGTCGAAACAACTGCCGGTTTGTTGAACGCGATCGGGTTGGACAATGACGGCGTCGACACCTTTTTAGAACATCACCTACCGTATCTGCGCGGGCTCGGGACTTCGGTCATCGTCAGCGTCGCCGGTCGCACCGAAGACGACTTCGTTCAACTGGCCGCACGTGTCGGATCCCAGGCGGGGGTATCGGCGATTGAATTGAATCTGTCCTGTCCCAACGTCAGTGGCGGGATCGATTTCGGGACCAACGCGGAATCTTGCCGCAGCGTCGTGGCGGCGACCCGAGCAGCGACCGAAGTGCCGATCCTTGCCAAGCTAACACCCAACGTGACTCGGATCGCCGACATCGCAAAGGCCGCCGCCGATGGTGGTGCCGATGCGGTTTGTTTGATCAATACGGTGCTTGGGATTGCCGTCGATTGGCGAAAGCGAAAGCCGATGTTGGGTAACGGTATGGGGGGCCTGAGCGGCCCAGCGATCAAACCGATCGCACTGCGCTGTGTGCATCAAGTTGCATCGGCGGTCGATATTCCCATCATCGGAATTGGTGGGATCGCTACGGTCGACGATGTGATGCAGTTCCTGGTGACGGGGGCTAGCGCCGTGCAAATCGGGACGGCGAACTACTACGATCCAACCGTGTCGACTCGATTGATCGATGAATTGCCAGCGGCGCTGCAAGAGATCGGTGCGTCATCGATCGCTGATTGTGTCGGCACCTTGGCACGTTAAACGCTGCTATGCCTGTCATTGTCATTCACGATGTTCACGATTCACGTTTGGATCGATACACCGATCTGAAGACCGACCGAAGCGGAAAGCCCGGCGCCGATTCTTTCATCGTCGAAGGACGGTGGTGCGTGGCCGAATTGGCCAACAGCCCGCTGACGACGTTGTCGGTGGTCGTCCAGGATGGGCGTCAGGCGGAAGTCGCATCGTGGTACGGCGACGAAGTGCCGATCTATGTGGTGTCGGCCCAGCAGATTCGCGAATTGGTGGGATACGATTTCCACCGCGGCATGTTGGCCGAGGGTCGCCGTCCGCCGCAGCACTCGCTATCCGAACTGGATTTCGACGGCCCCGGCCCACAGGTTGCCTTGGCGGTTTTCGGGGTCTCCCAGCGTGACAATTTGGGCAGCATGATCCGCACTGCTAGCGCCCTGGGAATTCGCCGGTTAGTGATCGACCGGCGTACCGCTGACCCGTTTTCGCGGCGGGCTGTGCGAGTCAGCATGGGGACGGTTTTCAAGCAGGCCGTGTTCCAGGCTGATGATCCCGTTGGTGACTTGGTCCAATTGGCCGATCAACAGAATGTTCGTGTCGTCGCGACCACTTTGGGGGAGGACGCGATTCCGCTGGAACAGTTTCAATGGGATGGGCGACCGATCCTGCTGGTCGTCGGCAGTGAACCCGACGGAGTGGGGCGTCAGGTCGAATTAGCCGCGACCGACCGGGTGACCATCCCGATGCAGTTGGGAACCGACAGTTTGAATGTTTCGGTGGCTGCCGCGATCTTCATGTACCAATTGTGCATGCGATCGTCGCCGAGTTGAAGTCTGTGTGAAGTTTGTGAAGATTGGGCGTTGGTTCGGCGATCGAAGCAAGCGAAACGAGTCATCGATGCCCGATTTCGGGGCACTTTTTGCCACCCTTCTTTGGCGGGGCCAGCGACCCGTTCGGCATCATCGGTGGAATGCCCCGATGGCGACCGCGGCTTTCATTGCAGAGAGGTTGGACAAGCGGATACAATCAATCCGTGCGACCGCGGGTCTCGTTTCACGCTTGTCATTCGTCTCGGTGATTGATGTCGGCTGCCCGGTTTTTCAGCGCTGTGTGTTTGTGTGCGATCGCAATGGGTCGGCGCAGGCCATCTGCGCAGCATCGGTAGCGCGGCGGTCGTAACTCGAGTTCTCGAATTGGATGACCCTGTTGTTTTCTCGCAAAGTTTCTTCGGTTCCCTCTGCTAGGCAGTCGCAGCCGGAATCACCGGTGATGGATTCGACCAACCTAGATTCCCGCAGTGCTAGTTTTCGGCGTCCGATCGGGTCGACAAACGATGTCGCTGGTACCGAAGCGATCACGGCGCGGTCACCGGTCGACGGTTTGGCGGATGCCGGTAGCCTGGCCGATCATGCACTATTGGCCAAACTGGATCTGGTTCGGCAACAGCTACGGCAGGTGATCCGGGGCAAGGCAGAGGTGATCGATTCGGTTTTGACGGCGATGCTGGCCGGTGGGTCAGTGTTGTTGGAAGACGTGCCGGGTGTTGGGAAAACGACGCTGGCCAAATCCATTGCTGCATTGATCGATCTGGATTTTGGCCGGGTGCAATGCACTCCCGATCTGTTGCCCGCTGACATACTAGGCAGTTCCATCTTTCAGCCCGCGACGGGGACGTTCGAGTTTCGCGAGGGGCCAATTTTTTGTGATCTGTTGATCGCAGACGAAGTGAATCGGGCGTCGCCGCGAACCCAAAGTGCGCTGCTAGAAGCGATGGCCGAATCGCAAGTGACGATCGACGGCGAATGTCACAAGTTGAATCAGCCGTTTCTTGTCATCGCCACTCAGAACCCCACCGGATTTGAAGGAACATTTCCGCTGCCCGAATCACAGTTGGACCGCTTCCTGTTGCGGCTGTCGATGGAGTACCCGGATCCGGCCAGCGAAGTCGACCTATTGCTGGACCGAGACAGCGACGATCCGGCGGGTGCCTTGAAGCCGGTCATGCACCGCGATGATCTGTTGGGGCTGCAGTCCCTGGTCCGTCAAGTGAAAGTGGACCGCAAGGTGGTCCAGTACTTGGTTGAACTGGTCGGGCTGACCCGAGTGGATTCGCGATTGCGGATTGGATGCAGTCCGCGCGGGTCCAAGATGCTATTGCGATCCGCCCAGGCGCGTGCGGTTTTGGAAGGCCGAACCTTTGTGATGCCAGACGACATTCAGGCGATGGCCGAACTGACGATCTCGCATCGTGTTTCTCCACGCAGCCTTTCCTCGACTCACCGCGACGTGTCGGCGATCATTCGTGAACTGATCGCTCAGGTCGAGGTGCCGGTGTGAATTCCCATGCCGCAGGCGGTTTCTTGGATGGCCGCGTGGACCAGCATGCCCGCTTGGTTGGCGACGGATCGATGGTTCGGGACGGATCGATTGACCCGTCGTTTTCGGGGGATCACGAGGGTGTGCATGCTGGCTTGGGGGCCGGCGGCCGCTTGGGGATTCGTTCAGTCATCGGATGGGGACTGCGATTCGGATCGACCCTGGTCTTGCTGCCGATTCGTGGGTTGAGGTCGCTTCGTCGTTCGATGACCGGTGCGTCGGTCACCTTGCTGTTGATTGGGATCGTGTCGCTAAACATTGTCTGGGGGTATCCCTGGAGCGGCATCTTTGCTGCGACCGTGACGATGTTGGTGGCCGGTTGGATCATCAATCGTTGGATGCGTCCGCAGCTTCGGATTGGTTTCTCGTTGCCCAGTGCGGTCCCGGTCGGTCAGTCGTTTCCGGTGGCGATGCACTTGCGCAACGTTCGACGGTTTCCGGCGATGGACCTGAGCGTCCATTTTGAATCGCCCAGCGCTGGTCGTCGCCGCGTCAATCCGCCCGTGTTTGAATCGTCCCAGCATCGCGAATCGTTGTCGATGATTCGTCCCTATCAACGCCGCGATGTGGCAGTTTCGATGACGGGGAATCGTCGAGGCGTGCACCGGTTGCCGGCCGTGATGGTCGAATCGATGTTTCCCTTTCACTTGTTTCGGTCCACCCAGCGGTCGCCGGTGGCGACGGAGATCGCAATCACTCCGCAACTGTTGTCGGCCGACGAGGACCCCATCGCTAGAGGTCTGCTGGACGCATTGGGCGGGTGGTCGCATCGATTGCTGGCTGGCGATGCGTTGGACTATACCGGCAGTCGTGAATACCAAGTTGGGATGCCGGTGCGGCGCTGGGATTTCACTTCCTGGGCTCGCTTGGGACGTCCGATCGTTCGCGAATTTCAATCTCCGTCCATCCAGATGGTGACCATCATCATTGATACCGGCCGAACCAACGCGGATCGGGGGGCAACCACTGGAACACGGAAATCGAAACGTTCCAGACTTCCCTGGTCACGCAATCATTTGGATCAGCAGGTCGACCGGCCGCTGGAACGCATGCTGTCGCTGGCGGCCGTGGCGGTGGAAAGTCTTTGTCAGCGACAGGTCCGTGTCCGGTTGTATGCGACAAGTGAATCGTTGGATTCATTCGCCTCGCCACGGTCGCTATCCATGGTGGCGCAGAATGAACCCTTGCTGATTCAACTGGCTTCGGCAAAACGGATCGGATCGGTCGTTGCCGCCAAGCGTGTCCAGGAGGTTGTCGAACAATTGGGCCGATCGCCAATTCTGTGCTTGACCACGCGGCCGCATGATGACGCTTCGTTAGACCTGCCTCCGCACGTCACCATGATTCGCGTGGACGATGTACCGGCGCACGACGACGTCGCCGCTGAAACTTCCCCGTCCGATCCGTTGGTTCGGGCATCGGATTCGATCGGGCAAGCAAGATGATTCAAAAACAGGGGGATGGCCGACCGACACTTTGGCTTGGGGCAGTGCTTTGGGGATTGGCGATTTTCCTGTCGTCGACCTTCGTCGACTTTCCTGCCGTCGCTGGAATCACCTTGGTGATGACCGTCGTGGTGATCGCACGCCAGTTCGCGGGAACCTCGCCGTCGTCAGGCGATGCCACGGTCCATCGGAATCGACGCGATCAGCAATCCGGTCAGCCCGGGCCAACCCGGACTCGGTGGTCGCGTTCGACGATCTGGATTTTGGCGTTCCTGGGTGTGCTAGTGATCACGTGCGGAACGGCGGCTTGGCGAACTGGGGGGCGAATTGTTGAAGGCGCTAACTTGGTGTCGATCGCTGTCGATGTGCTAGCGCATGCCTCGTTTTTGATTGCGTTGGCGATCTGGACGATTCGTCCTCGACGCGGACACCTGGCCATGTTGCCGCTGGGCATGACCACGGTTTTGCTTTGTGTTGCCGCCGGCGGCGTCAGCCGATCGTTGCCCGCACAGACCGCGGTGGGGTTGGCGGTTTGCTTAGGTTTTTCGATCGGTTCTCAAGTGATTTTGTCGGCCAAGCACCAACGGGGTTTGGGGCGACATAGCAGTCCGGCGTCCTTGGCGGGACGGTTGGGGGCGACCACCAAACGTAGTCTGCAATCCAGCCAACGACTGGCTCCCTTGATGGCGGCGTTGGTGCTGTCCCTGTTGATGATCGTCACGAGCGTCGTGGTCAGTTTGACGGATCAGTTTTTGCCGGGCATCCAAGACGACCTGCGTCATCAACTTCAGTCTTCGTTGGATTCGGTATCCGACAAGTCCTTTGTCGGCGGGATGCGATATGTTTCGGGCAGTCGCTTGGGAGCGGTGCGAAAGCATTTGACCGATGATCCCCAGGGTTTGGCACTGACCGCCTATGCGGAATCATCCCCTGGTTATCTTCGTGGCAGCGTCTTTGATTTGTATCGTTACGGGCGCTGGTACGCATCTGGAAATGTGAACTTCCAAGGTGGTCAGCGCTCGTCCACGCTCCGCGATGTCGGGATCCACTCGGCTGGCGAAGGAACCGTCGCTTTGAAACAGAAGAGCCGCCGACCATTGAAGCGGTTTTTGATCAGCAGTGCGTCCCCGCGGATCGATCCTTCGCCGACATCGGATGATGCCCCGCCAAGCGATGACGGAAGTCCCGCATCATCGACAGACAAGCGACGAACCACTGTCGAAGTTCACAATGACCCGCTGCGAGGCAATGTGGTGTTCCTGCCACTGGCGACCGATTGGATCGAATCCAACGGAACCGAGTTGTTGGTGTCTCGCCATGGGACAGTTCGAATGGGCGTGGACTTGGCGTATCCGTATGTCGCCGGCGTGATGTCAGAGCCGCCAACAGAATTCTTGAATGATGACCGACGCGAAATCTTCTTGGATTCGCCATCCACCGTGGACACGGTGATGCGCAGCAAAGCAAACGAACTGTGCCAGGGGATTCCGTCGGCGCGAGGAAAAGCGGCAGCGATCAGTCGGTACTTTCAAGAAGGGTTCGAGTATGGATTGAACGCGACCAATGCGCCCAGTCGTGTCGACCCGCTGGCGTACTTTATGCAGACCGAACATGTCGCCCACTGCGAATTCTTTGCGTCGGCCAGCGTGCTGATGCTTCGCACCGTTGGGGTGCCGTCACGCTATGTCACCGGATACGTGGTGGACGAACCCAGCGATGATGATACGTCCAAATGGCTGGCTCGGAATCGAGATGCGCACGCTTGGGTCGAAGCCTACGATGATTCGACGCGGCGTTGGTTTGCGGTCGAGTCCACGCCGGGCAGGGCCTATCAAACGATCACGCCCGAGCGAGATGCGGCACGGGCTCGTTTGAACGATTCGGCCGTTGCGTCGGGGGCCGATGCCTACCAGGAATCGTGGTGGTCATCGGCGATCGGTTGGGTCTTTTCGGTGCGAGTGACGGATTCGTTGCTGGCGGTTTTTCGGTGGGTTCAAGTGCCGCTGTTCGTCGTCCTGGTCTACATCTGGTGGACAAGGTATTGGCGCGTCGCCGGCGGTGGAGCCGATCTGGTGGACACCCAGAGTTTGAAGAAATTGCGAAAGGTCGACCGCCGATTGCGGAAATGGTCTCTGGTTCGCAAACCGCACGAAACGCTGTACCAATTTGCGGATCGGATCATGGCCCGTGCCGGGGGGGGCGAGGTGTCCGATCCAGGACCGATGGCCGACGCGGCACGGTGGTATCGTCGCTATGCTGATGCTCGCTATCAGGGAGCGATGCCACCTGATTTCGAATGGATCAAGCCCGCCGATCCTGTTGGAAGTTGATCCGGTTGGAAATGGATCCGGTTGGAAATGGATCGGGCCGGCTACCGTGACACCTCGTGGCAACTACTGGCCGACGGTCGCAAGCAGATCCGATTGGATGTAGCTGCGGATCTCGTCGCGTACACGGCGATAGCACTGAAGGGCCTCGTCTTCGCTTGCCGCGTCTTTGGCGAGTTTGGGGGGATCGTCGAAACCGACGTGGACAACCTTTGCGTGAGTCGGAAATGCCGGGCAATTTTCGTCGGCATGTCCGCAGACCGTCACCACCAAATCCAACGGCACGTCGGCCAGCGAACCAACCAATTTGGACGTGTGGTCACTGATGTCCACGCCCGCTTCGTTCATGACCTTCACCGCGTTGGGGTTCAGACCATGAGTCGCGATGCCGGCCGAATACGCCTCGATCTTGTCGCCATGGAGATGCCGTGCCCAGCCCTCGGCCATCTGACTTCGGCAGGAATTGCCGGTGCATAGAAACAGTACTTTTTTCTTCGCCATGGGAAGTTCCTTCATTCGCGGGGGAAAGCGTAATCGTGGGGGAAAGCGTAAACATTGGGGGCGACCGCCAAGGGATCGATCAACCCAGGTCGGTCATGAACCGGGTCGGTCATGAACTGGTGTCGGTCATGAACTGGTGTCGGTCATGAACTGGGGCGTTTCGTAAGCCGTGCGCCGGACCGCCTTCGATCGGGGGCCTGCGTGGTGATCAATATCGTCGATCGACGAACGGCGATGGTTGTGGGCAAAAAAAACGCGACGTCACAGACCGGCGACGAGCGCTTTTAAGCGGTCGAGTTGTTGGGGATTGATGCAGTAACAGACCTTCGGGCCATCGACTTCGCCTTGGATCAATCCGGATTCCTTTAGGATCTTCAGGTGCTGTGAAACGGTCGATTGGGCCAGTGGCAAGCAATCGACGATTTCACCACAGACGCAGGCTTGGCGACCGATCAATAGCCGAACGATCTGGACGCGCGCCGGATGCGCAATCGCCCAGGTCAGCTTTGCGAATTCTTCCGCGGTCGGATCCGCTTGGATCTTCACGGGCGACGAGTCGCAGGGTTTCGTGGGGGGGCATCGTTTGGGCATCGGGTTCCTTTATCGTTGATCGACGAATAACGGTATCTATTGTTCCAGACGAAGTCAATCATCATGGCATCGGATTCTAGCTTTCACTCTATCTCGGTGGCTGCCGTGGATGCCACCAACGCAGGCTATTGCGTCGACGGTCCCCCGGATTTCGGTTGGGGGGGCCTGGTTGAGGGGTAACCGGTTCGTGACAGCAGATCCGCAGGCGTGGATTCCCATCGGTGCTAGTTTGCGGGTCGCGTTTCGCCTACAGGATGGTATCCAGGCGAGCCAATTCGGACAGGTTGGTGCCATGGTCGGGCAGTCGCAATCGAAAACAGGTACCGCTGCCGGTTTCCAGGTCGACGATGTGTAATTCACCGCCGTGTTCTCGCATGATCTTT
Organism: Rubripirellula lacrimiformis; assembly: GCF_007741535.1. NCBI lineage: Bacteria > Pseudomonadati > Planctomycetota > Planctomycetia > Pirellulales > Pirellulaceae > Rubripirellula > Rubripirellula lacrimiformis. The sequence continues at coordinate 6,351,742 of NZ_CP036525.1, read as the reverse complement.
GCACTCACTGGCAATCCCAGTCCGGTGCCTCGCATGCCCTTGCGCGATTCGAAAAGCGAAAAGATTTTCTCTCGATCTTCGGGGGCGATCCCCGGGCCGTTGTCGATCACATCGATCGTCCAACCGACTTGCGGTTCGAAACTGGTTCGCACAAACACTCGGCCGGGAACAGGATCTTCGGCCGGTTGTTCGATGTCTTCATCGGTTTCAAAGTCGTCTTCTTGGGCCAGACGACCGGAGGCGGCGTCGATGGCATTGGTGACCAGGTTCATCACGGCGCGGTGGATCGCATCGGGGTCGAACAAAGCCGGCGGCATCGAATCATCGAATTGAGTGCCCATTTCGACATCCAACTCGGCCGCGCGAGTCCGCATCAGTTCGACAACGTCGGCGACGGTTTCGTTCAGGTCGGCTTCGACCTTTTCGGGTTCGCGTTCTTTGCTGAACGTCAGCATGTCCATGACCAAGTTCGAAATGCGATCTTGGTTGCGATCCACGATGGACCAGCCACGCCGGACCGCGTCGGTGTCACCGCGGTCCAATCCTGCTTCGATCAAATAGCTTCCGCCGCTGATGCCTTGCAGGATGTTTTTGATGTGGTGGGAAAGCGTGGCGATGGTTTGCCCCATCGCCGCTAGACGTTCGCTCTGGACCAGCGCCGAATAGTAGAACGTGTCTTCGATGGCCAACGCGGCCTGGTGCCCAATGGCTGTGATCAGACGCAGGTGATCGTCATTGAAACGGGTTTGATTGCCACTGGCAACAAATTGTCCGGGCGATGTGTAGGTGTCGATGTACAGTGCACCCACGATCGCGTACCGACCTTGCAGAGGCACACAAAGGGCTTCGCGGACGCCACCCTGGACGATGGATGCAGCGGCGTCGAAACGGATATCGTCACGCGCGTCGCTGGTCCGCACGCCCTCTTTCTTTTCCAGAACGTAATCAAGGATCGTCTGGCTGATGGCGATCGGTTTCCCGCGGACCGAATTGGTCGGGTCTTCGCGGTCGCATCGTGCCGCCGGCCGGAACTGTTCGGTGGCAACGTCTCGCAGCATCACGCAACCACGATCGGCTTCGACCCAATCAAAAACCAAATGCAAGATCCGATTCAGCACCTCGTCCAGATCGTCGGTGCGTCCGACCGCGATTGCGGTTAGGTACATCACTTCCAGTGACCGGTCGGCTTCGGATCGTGTGCGGCCGCTATGGGATGATGGTTTCCGAACGATGTCCGAGTCCAGCATGACCTGTGACAGCGAGGACACGATGCGGCTCCCGTCGTCCTGGCTCTTCATCACGATGTCGACACCGTGGGCAGCGTCCATCGCGCTCGGTTGCCCGGTGCCGGTATAGATCATCAGCGTGTCGCCGATCTCGATTCGGTCGCCGCTGACCAAACGGTGTTGGACGACTCGATTCCCATTGATCCGGGTACCGTTGCTGCTGCCCAGATCCTTGACGTCGTACTTTCCTTCGTCGTCGCGGCGAAGTTCCGCGTGGCGACGTGACGATTCCGAATCCAGCAGTTGGATGTCGCTGGATGATTCACGCCCAATGCGATACACGGCTTCAGAAAGCTGAAAATGCTTTCCTTGATCACGACCTCGAACGACGAACAACGACGGCATAACGAAACAAAGCCGGTGGTGGGGGCAGGGACGCGGCAGGCGGGGAAGCAGGACCCAATTTTACAGTACCGGTTGGTCGCCCGCTGGTCGGATGTCAACAAAACCGGCACGAGGTTGGCAACAACGGCGGGGGACGCGGATCACATCGATGGGGTGGGTGATGGGAATGATGCCGGTGGTAGGAAGATGACCGACGCGTTTGCGGTTAAGATGGCGAACCGTCCGAACATGATTCCTTTTCCCCTGCTTGTTAAGCGATTTCCATGGTTCAACCGCCGCCAATCGAATCCGACGATGATCTTGCCGCTGCAAAGCGATTGGTTGCCGCCTGTGGGAATATCCGCAGCCAAGTGGGGCGGATCGTCGTGGGACAAGATGACGTCATCGAACAACTGTTGATCGCAATTCTGGCTCGCGGGCATTGCCTGCTAGAAGGCGTTCCCGGGTTGGCCAAGACTTTGATGGTCAAGACGCTTGCCGAAAGCATGGATCTTGCGTTTCGCCGTATTCAGTTCACGCCCGACCTGATGCCCGGTGACATCACTGGTACGGAGATCATTCAAGAGGATCCCCAGACCGGGCACCGTCAATTCAAGTTCGAACGTGGCCCCGTTTTCACGCAAATGCTGCTGGCCGATGAAATCAACCGGACCCCGCCAAAGACTCAGGCTGCGTTGCTTGAAGCGATGCAGGAACACGAGGTGACGGCGGCCGGAAAAACGTACCGGCTGGACGAACCTTTCTTTGTCTTGGCAACCCAGAACCCCATCGAACAAGAAGGCACCTACCCACTGCCGGAAGCGCAACGGGACCGGTTCCTGTTTTTAGTCGTGGTCGACTATCCCACCCGCGACGAAGAATCCGAGATCGTGGACCGAACGACGTCAACGTTCCACAGTGCTGTCGAGGCGGTCGTTAGCGGCGAAGACATCATCCAGTTCCAGCGAACGGTCCGCCGAGTCCCGTTGCCACCGCACGTCAAGGATTGGGTGCTGGACGCCATTCGCGCGGTCCGGCCCGGTGATCCATCGGCAAAACCGTGGGTGCGAGAAATGATCGAATGGGGCCCGGGTCCACGTGCAAGCCAACAATTGGTGCTAGCCGCCAAGGCGCGTGCGATCCTGCATGGCCGAACGCATGTCACGATCGACGATGTCGAAACACTGGCGCTGCCGGTGCTGCGGCATCGTATCGTGCCCACCTTTGCTGCCGAAGCGGATGGGATCACGGTCGACGACCTGATCAAGCGTCTGATTCAGGAAAGCAAACCCGCACCGACAAAGGTGCTGTAGCGGACCAGCGGTCGGATGCTTCAGTTGCCGTGACTGGGCGATTGGGGACGCTGCCACGCGAGTGCTTTCCTCTTACGTGATTGAGGCGGCGGTACAGTAGGGAAAGTTCGAGTTCGAGTTCGAGTTCAAGTTCGAGTTCGAGTTCGAGTTCAAGTTCAAGTTCAAGTTCAAGTTCAAGTTCAAGTTCAAGTTCAAGTTCAAGTTCAAGTTCAAGTTTCATACGGTGCAATTGTTCGACAACTTAAACTCGAACTCGAACTCGAACTCGAACTTTCCGCATCTGCTTTTCCCCCACCTGCGGTCACCTGCGGTCACCTGCGTCGCGTGCATCACACGCCGGCACTCTGCCATTGTTTGATCGCGTCGACCGGCGAGACCAGCATGATGATGTTCAGCATCAAGCTGTCGCGGATCGTCACCAACATCACCAATTCGATTGCCACAAAGAAGATCACGGCGGTTCGTGGTCGAACTTTCGACGCGATGGCGTAGCCCAATAAACAGGCTGCGACATCGAAGGTGGAATTGGCGATCGAATCGCCGTAGTAGTCCAGCGATATCGTCGCTTCGCGATAGCGATGGATGATGATCGGCGAGTTTTCCAGAATCTCCCACCCGGCTTCGATCACGGTAGCCGCGATCCACTTCGTCGGCGTGGTGATCCTGGGGATCCAAGCCAACACCGCAAAAAACAGGACGCCATGCAGCACGTGTGAAAAAAAGTAAGGGTCGATCAAGTGTTGCGACGCATGCGAGGACCAAATGTCCCATGCCCATGGGATCGGTTGACCGCAATCGCACCACCAGGTGCGCCCCATCGATCGCAGAATCATGACCATCCCAGCGACGGACACCGCGATTCCCATGGCGGTTCGTTTCCCGGGGGACCAGTTCATTTTGAACTCGCTTGGTCGCCGGAAGGCGCGCGGTTGGGGAGTTCCGCAGAATGCAAACGGACGGAGACGACCGAGTGCTTTTCAGGGCCGGGGCGGTACTTGATGTAGGTGGTCGCCACGATCGTTCCGTCGGGCAGCAGTTCGATGCCGGGGTAGCCGCAATCGTTGACTCGATCGGCATGACTATGCAGCAATTTGATACGAGCGTCTCCGGATCGGCCATGTTTGATGTCGTCGTACGACCCCACCCACGCGACGAAGTGTCCCCAGGTCGGGCTCTCCGGTGCAACATCCCGAAACGCGATGAACCACCGTCCGTCGGCCAATCGGACGCCCGCATGTCGGTCGCCGGTCAGTTCCCAAGACGTATCGACCGGCGTGGACCAGGTCTCGCCTTCATCCTCGGAAAACATCATCAAGCTATGGCCCTTGTGAGAGTTCTCTCGCATCAGGCAGCACAGTTCGCTCCCGTTGGGGGAACGGAAGACATAGGGTTCGCAGGGGTTCTTTTTATCCACTGCCGCGACCAGTTTAGGTTCTGACCAAGTGAATCCACCGTCGTTGGTGATGGTTTGGAAAACGCCCAGCGGTGCTTTGTCTTTGCCTTCGGGACCTTTGTGATACAGCCCCAATGTCCGCCCGTCACTCAGACGCACGACGCTGCTAAAGGTCATCACGCATGGAAATCCTAGCGGCGGCATCTCGGTCCACGTCACGCCATTGTCTTCGCTCATGATGCTGGGCATGCCTGGTCCATCGCGGCTGCCAAGTGCGGCCGAGAAAACCCACAGACGCTCTTTCTCGTGGGCGTCCGAGATCCGATAGATGCTAGGGCAATTCTGATGCGTCTTGAATCCGGCGGGCAACGTATCGTCGATTCGCACCCAGGTTCGGCCGCCGTCCTCACTTTTGGCCATCGGCCCAGCCGATCCGCCATGGTTGACGCACCATACGCAAAGCATCGTCTTGCCATCGGCAAGCAGCGTCGTGGTGGGATGCCCTTGGTAGATTCCGTTGCCTCCATCGGCGATCACGATCTGTCGATCGGTTTGGTCGGACCAGTCCAATCGTTGATGACCAGTGGCAACCGCACGACTGCGATCCTGTTGGGTGATCTGAGTCAACGTCTCGGTCATGCGGGTGACCCGATCCGCTTGTGTTTGATACAGGTTGGTGGTTTCCCCCGGGTCGTTCGCTAAATCATAAAGCTGGCCCTTCGGTTCGCCCGGTTTGGGGGAAATGCGACTCGGTTTGGTGAAACCGCCCGACCCGAGTCCGGTGATCAGTTTCCAGGCGCCGCTGCGAACCATCATCAAATTAGCTCCGCTAGCGAGCGCTAATGTTTCTCGAATCGGTTTGTCGTGGCCCTTCAACAACGATAGAAAACTGAAACTGTCGGGACCGTCGTCGTCGCCAAGCTGGACACCGGTCAGTTCCGCAAACGTCGCCAACACGTCCACGAACGAGATCATTTGGTCACAGCTTGAACCGGCGTCAACGTGATCGGGCCAGCGAACGATGAACGGGATCCGGTGACCGCCTTCCCAGGCGTCGGCTTTCATCCCACGCAGTCCGGCAACACTGTCGTGGCCGAATCGTTCAATGTCTTTCGGGTACCAGGTGGGCCCGTTGTCCGAACTGAAAACGACCATCGTGTCGTCCGACATCCCAGCCTGGTCCAGCGATTCCAGAACCCGTCCGACCTGGGCATCCACCATCATTGCAAAGTCGCCGTACATGCCGGCTTGGCTCTTGCCGGAAAACTCCTGCGATGGCAGCCAAGGGGTGTGCGGCGCCGGCAGTGCCAAATACAAGAACAGAGGCGATTGGTCGTCTTTGTTGGCGTGATCCGAAATCACGGAGACTGCTTTATCGGTGAACTTGGGCAGCACGTCTTTCAGTTCCATTCCCGGTGCGATCCCACCGGATCGCCAAAACTGACCTTGAATGGGCGACCAGCCCGGCGACGATTTTGCTTCGATCGTGTCCGTCGGCGGCGCGACCGCCAAATTGTCTTGAATGTAAAAATACGGTGGGATATCGGTGGACGCACGAATTCCAAAGAAGGAATCAAACCCGCAATCCACCGGTCCGCCGGGCAGCGGTTGGTCGTATCCCGATTCGTCAAAACCCAGGTGCCATTTGCCCACCATCGATGTGTGGTAACCCCGACCCTTCAGGACGCTGGCGATCGTGACTTGATCGGGTTGGATCAGTGCCTGTTTGGGCCACTTCGATACATCGGTGCGAAATGGATACCGGCCCGTCATCAATCCGTATCGCGACATGTGACAGAGCGGTCCGGCGGCATGTGCGTCGGTGAAACGCATGCCGTTGCGAGCTAGCGAGTCGATGTGAGGGGTCGCGATTTTGGAATCGGGGTTGAAGCACCCTGGGTCTCCGTAGCCCATGTCGTCCACCAGAATCACCACGATGTGAGGACTGTGGGCAGCCGTAACATCGGACACCGATACGCTGGCGATCCAGCAAGCAGACAACAGGGCAAAAAACTTCAATCGCGGCATGGATTCGCTCTCGCACAGGGGGCAGGGTGTCGCAGCCAATGGTGGCGTCTATCCTAATCATTCCAAGCACGGCGAGGTGGCGACCGGGATTTCTGGCAGCCTGAGCGGGTGTTATCTGCAACGACACTCGGCGCAAGAGATCCCGGCGCAAGAACACCGGATGCGAATACGCCGGCGGCTGTTCCAGGTGGCTTTGCGTCAATCTTTCGGACGCCGAAACGTGCGGGCCGCCTACCCGACTGCGACAAACTGCAGTCGGGACAAACGTTTGGTGCCGGATCTAGACGTTTGCGAAAACGCGGTTGAAGATATCACGATTCGATTTTCTTGCCGCCGTGCAACGGTCTTCGATCGCGGTGGGGTCCGTCTGGCCCATCAAGAATGCCAATCGTTTCATCAGGTCCGCGTCATCGGGCAGTGCATGGCGGTCCGGCGCCAACATCAGGCGAAGGCTGGCTTCGATGCGTCGCAGCGTGCGGTAACCATCGGTCAACGCGTCGGCGTCTTTCCCGCTTAGCAAACCCGCGTCCGCCAATGCCCGCAGCGATGCGGTGGTGCCGTGGCGAATGATTTCGGGAACGTCGTGAGCGTGTTTCAGCGTCAACATGTGGGCAACGAATTCTGCGTCCTGGGTCCCACCCGCTGCGCGTTTCAGGTTCTTGGGATCGGCGGTCTTTTCCAGGTCCATCCGCATTTGACGTATCTGGGTTGCCATCGATGGATCCCAGCGGGTCGCTGCGATGGCGCTCGCCACGGCTTCATCGACCGCAGCGCGAGTTCGTCGGTCGCCCGAAATCGCTCGTGCTTGGCACAGCGCCATCCGCATCCATAGCGGAGCGGCATCGGATTGGAACTGTTCTAAGAATTCGTCCACTGAAATTGCGATCGGTCCGGGCTCGTCGATCGGTCGCAGTCGTGAATCCAGTTCGTACAGTCGGCCCTGGGAATGGGGGGAATTGATCCGCGCGACGACTTGCCGAGCGACTTGGTTAAAGAAGCGGCGATTGGTGGTCGTTGATCGTCGACCGCCGACCCGTCGCTGCGTTTCGCCGTCTGCCGAATACAGGAAGATCGCGTCCAGATCGCTCTGGTAGTTCGGTTCGCGGCCGCCCAGTTTGCCGAGCCCCAAAGTCACCATTTCGGATGGTTGGCCGTCCGCATCAACGGGGTCGCCAAATTGGTCGGCAAAGAATTCTTGTTCGTGTTCGATCACCCGCCGCAAGCACGCTTCGGCGCAATCGCCAATCGCTTGGTGTGTCGCTTCCAACGTTTCTTTGCCCAGCATGTCCCGCACGCCGATCATCAGATGGGCGCCAGATTTAAAGCTGCGCAAGATGTCGTCGATATCAGCGGCCCCGCGGCACAGTTCGATCGAGTGTGCGTCCAGGCGTTGGGCCGATGGCAAGCGATTGATCACCAGCGAATCGATCAGTTCGTCGATCATGCCCGGATTGTCGGTCAACAAGCCGCTTAGATACGGGGTCGTGGCGCAAAGCCGCACAACCAACTGCATCGTCGCGTCGCTGCCGCCCAGCAGTTCCCACAGGGTCGCTTTTGCCCCCAACGAATCGGTGACTCGAACCAGCGAATGCAGGGCTGCGTCTGGGTCGGGAGTCCGCGAGACTTCTGCGAGCAATTTCGGGGCGATCGACGAAAAAACGTGCCGGCACCTCAGCGGCGACAAAAACGGGACCGTTTCGGTACACAGCGAAGCCAAGTCACGCATCGCCGATCGTGGGTGCTGCAGTTGATACTGCCGCAGGGTGCGATCGACCAAATCGGGATCGGGATCCGGGTCTAGCATCAAGTCCGTTTCGGCGGACGTATCGGTGGCATCGTTACTGGAATCGGCCAGCACGCGTTTCATCAAGCTCCGGTTCTTGGCCAACGTTTCGGCAAAGATGCGTTCGAACTTGGCTGCGTCACCGCCGGATCGATTGTCGCAATCGTCGTCGCGAATGCCCAACTGGTATGCCAACATCCTGCGATCGCTTGGGTCGGCCGGAATCATCGACGATCCGCGATCAAACGCGATATTGATTTGGTGTTGCAGTCGGCAAAGTTTGGCGTAGTTGCCCGCCAATCGCGCCTGGTCTTTGTCGCTGATGTGACCACCCCGGTGCAGACCGTTGATCGCGTCCAGAGTATTGCGGCTGCGGACCGAACGATCGTGACCGCCATGGATCAGCTGCAGAAACTGGATCGTCAGTTCTAGGTCGGACCGTCCACCGGAGGCTCGCACGACGTCTTCTTCCAGCCCCGTCGGCGCCAGCGGGGAATCAGCCCGACGCTGCAGTTTGTGACGCAGCATCTCGATCTCGGATCGTTCAACCCGGCTGACGAAACGGCGATACACCCATGGTTCCATGCGTTCCAGGAATGCTTTCCCCAGCGATGTTGAACCGGCAACCACGCGAGCTTTGACGAATCCCAATCGCTGCCAGGTGCGTCCGCTGGTCTCGTAGATCCTGGCCGCTTCGCGATAGCCACAGATGCGGACTCCGACCTCGTGGCGGGGACCGTCACGCAGATCCAGGTCGACGCCGTCTCGTCGCGACGCATCGCCGCACAACAATCCCACCACGTCGTCGACCAAGGCCGCAAAGAACCGACTGTGCCAAATGTTTTTGTGATCGATCGCGTCGTACAAGAACACGACCTTCATCGGCGATGAATAGCTGAGTTCTTCGCCGCCGAAGTTGCCCAGCCCGATCACGGTGACCTGGGGCACCGAACCATCCGCCCGTTCCGGCATCCCGCGCCGATCGGCTAACCGTCGCAGGGCGAACTGCAGCCCGCCTTCGATGATCGCGTCGCCTAGATGGGCCAGTTGCCGACCCACAATGTCCGGCGTGTCGCCCCGCACGAACTCGCCGTACGCAATTCGCATCACATGCCGTGACAGGAATTTTCGAATCGCCAGAGCGGCTCGCGTTGGCTGGTCGATCAATTTCAATTGGCCCAACAATTCGCCGATCAATTCGCTGCGATCATACGAACGATGATGGCTGGCGGTGACCAGGTGAAAGGTGGTGGGATCGGAAATCAACCGTTCGGCCAGCCCCGGGTTGGTGCCAAACAATTGAACCAGCGACGATAGGGATCCAGGTTCGCGGCGGAACAGGGAAACCAGTCCTTGCGGATCCTCTGCACCGGCAATGAAGCGGCAGGTCAGTCGCAGCGTTCGATCCGGATCGGCAATGAAACCGGCCAGCGGGACGATCGCATCGCGCAGAAATGTCAGTGGGTGGATGTCATCGACTTCGCCCGACGGGGGGGCTTCGCAGTGGTCCCCGCTAGGCGCTGTCGAGCGTACCCGGATCGCTTCGATGACTTGTCGAAGATGCGATTGAGCCGACGGAATGTCACTAAATTTGGATTCATCGAGCCAGTCAATCTGGCGAGCGATATCCGCATCAGAGTCGGCCGAATAGCGAGTTTCATCGTCCATGTTTGGAATCGGCTCGAGCGGTTTGCATTGACGATTTGCGGAAGCGAAGGGAACTACTTGGACGCGGCCGCTGTCCGAAACAGTGTAAATCCCTTGAGGCAAACCGTGTAGGCCGCGAACGTAACCTAACCTTGGGTACTGAGGCGACGTGAACACCCACAGTGGGTACGTCGCCGTGAATCCGAAGCACGACAGATGTGGTTTTTAGGCAACACCTTCGTGTGGCGAATTCGCAACGCACGAGGGGTCGGCGTTTTCGGTTACTTTTCGCGCAACCTCTTTGCCCCAAACAACTTGCCATGATATATGCGTCACCCTCATGGAGCGATGGCACCGCTCCTGCTTGGCTTCAGTCTGACCTGTCCGATCGCTACGACCTGGGTTTCGAGGAGCCGCAAGTGGGAAAAAAAATCAGCCGCCGTAGTCTACAGGACGATGCGTTCGATGCTGACGAATCTGTCAGCCGCCGTAATCGCGTCATGGGACAGGAACTAGCCGATTCGATCGCCGACGAGACTCCGATCGATGATGATCGTCCTCGCCGCCGCGACGAAATGACGGCCGACCCGACCGAAGACCCGGTCCGAATGTACCTGATGCAGATGGGCCAGATCCCATTGCTGACCCGCGACCAAGAAGTTTCTGCGGCCAAGCAGATCGAAAAAACACGGGATCGATACCGCCAAACGATGCTGGCGACCGATTTCATGCTGCAAGGTGCCCTGAAACTGCTGGAACAGGTCCGCGACAAAAATCTGCGCCTCGACCGCACGATCGAAGTCAGCGTGACCAACGCGGCTGAAAAGAAGGCCATCATGCTGCGGATCGTGCCCAATGTCCGCACGCTGCAGCACCTGCTGTCGCAGAACCGCAGCGACTACATGAAAGCGGTCAACAAAAAATTGCCGATGCGGCAACGACGGGCTGCCTGGAAAAACTTGGTCATTCGCCGCAACAAAGCGGTGCGATTGATCGAGGAAATGAACTTGCGAACCAACAAGCTGGCACCGCTATTCGAAAAGCTGCGTCGTGCCAGCGAACGAATGGGCGAAGTCCGCAAATTGTTGGCTGACAGCGAGTCGCTGAAAATGCCTGGCATGCCCACCGAAGCCGAGCTGAAAAGCGAACTGACTTACCTGATGCGTTTGACCTTCGAAACGCCCGCCACACTGACTCGCCGGATCCGACGTTGCGATGCCTATCGCGATGACTACGATGCCGCCAAGCGAGTTTTGTCGGCCGGGAACCTTCGATTGGTCGTTTCGATCGCTAAAAAGTATCGCAACCGCGGGCTGTCGTTCCTGGATCTGATCCAAGAAGGCAACACCGGGTTGATGCGAGCGGTCGACAAGTTCGAACATGCTCGCGGCTACAAATTCAGCACCTACGCGACATGGTGGATCCGGCAAGCGATCACCCGTGCGATCGCCGATCAAAGCCGCACGATTCGTGTCCCGGTTCACATGATCGACACGATGAACAAGGTTCGTCAGATCACGCGAGACCTGGTGCAGGAAAACGGCCGCGAACCGACGCCCGAAGAAGTCTGTGCCCGCAGCGGTCTTTCGATCGACGACACGCGGATCATTCTGAAGATGAGCCGTCAACCATTGTCGTTGGATCAACCGATTGGCGACCATGACGAAAGCGTCTTTGGCGAGTTCCTTGAAGATCATCGCAACATCGACCCCTTGATGGAAACCAATCGCGAAGCCCTAAAGGCTCAGATCGATTTCGCGATGGAAACGTTGAACTATCGCGAACGCGAAATCTTGCGTCTCCGATACGGTCTGGCAGACGGCTACACCTACACGCTGGAAGAGGTTGGCCGGATCTTCCAGGTCACCCGCGAACGGGTTCGCCAAATCGAAAGCAAAGCGGTTCGCAAACTGCAGCAGCCCTACCGCGCCAAATCGCTGGTTAGTTTCCTCGACGGTGCCGAAGTGGCCGTCATGGAAGGCAGCGAAGCTCTGTAGCGGTCGCCTTTGAACGCCCCCCCGGCAAGGTAGTCCCAAGCCGGATCGGGGCCTGTTTCGCCCCGGACGATGTTTTTACAGATGTTTTTCGGGGATACGCGGGATAGCGGGGCCGCGGATCGCATTTCGCGATTGGTGGCTTGGTGGCTTGGTGGCTTGGTGGCTTGGTGGCTTGGTGGCGGAGATGCGTCGAAGCGGATCCATGCATTGGCTGCCCAAACGCCGGCCCGCTGGCGTGATCGGCACAATGTGAACCCATTTCGCCAGCCCGTGTCCCACTTTTAACAATGTCGATGATTCGAGCCGTTGACCGGACGAGCCGACGGCGTTAAATTTCGAATTCAATCGCGGAGCCGGCGGCCCCCTGTCCTTTGGACGGAGGGCAAAATCGCACGGATCCGGGGTTTCTGACGGTGGATGTAGCTCAGTTGGTTAGAGCGTCGGTTTGTGGTACCGAAGGTCGCGGGTTCGAGCCCCGTCTTCCACCCTTCTTCAAATTACCGTGATTTGCGGCCCCAGGCCGCGTCCGGCGAGCGTTTGCCGAGCACGCTTTCGTCACGAGCCAAACGGGATCTTTCTCGGTTGGTGGCTGAAAGGTGCTCTCTGGCCCATCTTCACGAAGTCATGGTCCAGGCAACGGAAGCACTCTTCCTGCAATGCTCACGCCACGATCCATGGACGCCACGATCCATGGACGCCACGATCTTCTAGGCCCGCGGAATTCCAAAGCACCGATCCGCGAACGCGACCGGATCCTTGCTGAAGATCTGGCCAGCGGCCGAGGCCGGTCTTTCGGCACTCTGTGTGATGGATTTTCGTTAGCGACAATTCTTTGGCGCACCTGTTATCGATTGCCCTCTGTGCCAGCATGAGTAAGACAACTTTGATTTTTTCAAAGTGGAGGGCACGGAGAGTTTCCATGAGCAAGAAACGACGACGGCATTCGCCCAAGCAGAGCATCCTGAAGCGACGCGACGCGGACACGAGATTGGCGAGCGGACAGCGATCATCGGTGCGTGCAAATGACCGCAATCAAGATGGGACTCAAACGCCTTAGTGCCGGGCGCCGAAGTTGCCCCCTTGACCTATCTTCGTTGAAAACCGGGGCTATCGCCCAGCGGCTCAATCGACTGGAGGTTGGAGTTTGGGTGCTTGTCGTCAGGCCTTTGAGCCGCCGGGCGATAGCCCCGGTTGTTGGGGGACGCATCCGAGGCTCGCGGCTAACCGGATGACGGAATCCGTAGGCCGCGATCGCCCGGGAGAAGGTCACCAGATCAGCCGGCTATTTGGGGACCGTGCGATGGATCTGCCACAGTTTCAGTCCCGCCCACAGGACTGCGAACGTTGTGAAGAATGCCAGCGCCGTCAGGTAGAGCGGGCGGATATAGGACTCGGAGACATGGGCCACGGCGCTGCCTCCGGCCGCCAAGGTTCGGCCGGCCAGTCCTGATTTGCTGACCACGATCGGGTTTCCATCGGCGTCGAAGATGATTTCGTCTCCGCCTAGGATCCGATCGGGCTGGGCCAAGATGACCGTGGTGGTCGCGACGGTGAACAAACTTTTGCCGGGGTTTGCCTCCGCAAAACGACCTAGAAACTGGACCATCCGAGTGGTGTCCTGCCGCATCACGGCCAGCACGCCATCGCGTTGAGTCGGCGGCAGCTTTGCCAGATCCTCGGCATGCCGCGCGACCGCAATCGCTTGGTCCGAATTCATCCGCGAAGCAAGTTCGGCTCCGTCATCCCCTAGGCTGCGGACCATCACCAAGCCGACGCCGGGATGTTTCAGTTCGCTGGTCAGCGCCTTGGAACCGAATTGAATTGTGGCGTCGGCCAGTTCGCGTCCGGTTGCGCCGGCGGAAAGTTTGGCGATCGCAGCGCCCACTTGATCAGCTGGCAAATCATCCAGAGCTTTCAGGATCGGTCCCACCGAAGGGGCATTGTCCAGCGCCGCCAACGCGTCTGGTCCATACTTCCCCGCCAACGCGGCGACTTTCTGAACCGCTTGATCGCCGCCGTCACGCGCTGCATTGGCGGCGACTCGTTCCATCAGTTCCTTGCCGCCCTGGCGAGTCAGGTATTCGCTGGCTTCGCCTGCCCCTTCTTTTCCAAAGTACTTCATGATCGCTTTGGCGACGGACGAAGCCAACGCCGGTACCGGGTACACCAGCGCGGGCACTGGGAAAGCGGCTGCAGGCAACGGGGAAGCCAGCGCAGCGGCGGGGCCGATGGCAGTGGCACCGATCATCGCGGCCGCCATCGCAGTGGTCCGCAGGAAATGCTTTGGATTGCACCGGAGCAGGCTGGGGACAGTGTTCATTCAGAAACCTCGGTTTGAACTATTTGCTGATAGAATCGCTCGCGATAGGCCGAACGCAGGTCGTCACAGACGATCGGCAGCGCGGCCACCATGCCACCATCTTGGGACGCGGTGCCCAACATCGGTTGTCCATCGATCGACGCGACAGGCGTCCCGTACAGCAGTGTGCCGGAGAGCGAGTCGATGTATCCACGCATCTGCCGCGTCAACTGCACTTGGAACTGGTCGGTCATGTACCAATCGATGGCCAGTCCAACACCTAGACCGATGACGGCGCCGATCACGGTTCCCGCCGGACCCACGGCACTGCCACCACCGGCACCGGCAGCCCCACCGGTGGCCGCCGCACCAGCGCCCACCGCGGCGGTTGCGGCACCGGTTGCCGCCATCCGCCCCAACAGCCCACCGATCAGCGATATCGCAACGTAACTGCCAGCCTCGCTGACCAGAATCGCGGTCAGCCCGTTGGCCACACTGCTGGTCCCCTGCCGAGTGGAATAGTCCTGTAGGTCGCGAGCGACTTTTTCGAAGAACGGTTGATAGGAATCCAGATTCACATCCGGCAGGTCGGCGGTCGTCAGCGACGCTTGGATATCGACCAGCAATCGTTTTTGGTTCGCATCCACTTCGTCGCGAAATTGCTGCAGCACGCCGACGATGTCGTCCGTCAACGTGGTTTGCGAAAACAGATGCTTTTCAAATTTCTGGCTGATGTATTGATGGACACGGTCGTCTTCGTTCCACCAAGCTGCGGGCATGCGTCCGACGATCCCCAGGCGAGTTGAGATGCTGGTCAAATCGTCCACAAAGGGCGATACCCCGCGGTGATAGCCTTCGACCAAACGTTCGATTCGCTGCACGCATCGGTCCGCTGCCTGGCGATTCAGTTGATCGGTTGCCGCGATCTGAGGTTCGACCTGCTGGTCATAGAACTGGGCCCGGCGAATGCTGGCGACTTCTTCGGCCGAAATTTTCGGGGCTTCGACGATGGGTTCCACGGGCGTCGCCGGTGGGGCGATGGCCCCCCGTGTGCGGTGGGAACTGGCGTTCCAGTGGACCATGCCAGCTGCGATCAAGGCACCGATCATGGCGATGACGAACGGCCGCGGAGGTGTTCGCGGCCTGTCCGGCAGAGGCGAAAGCGTCGAGTCTTGGCGATCGTTCGTTGAACCGTCGATTTGAGTTTCTCCGGTTTGCCATGCGAAACGGAAGTGGTCGCCGCGCGGAACCGAGTCGGCGGGTTGCCGGATTATACCGCATACGATAGGCCGCCTTGCCCGATCAAATGGGCGCGTCAATTTTCGGCGGGATTCCGACTAAGGGGGCGTGGGGTCACCGTGTCTGGTCGCTGGGCTTTGCTTGACCGTCATAATGGGGGCTGGGCGAGCGGTCGATTGCCTCGAAATGCTGTGTTTGAGTTGTGAAAACCCCGTCTAGCACTTATTTTCTAGGCAGCCGCTCGCGTCTCTTCTGTGTCGATCACCTCGATACCCCAGCGGATTTTTTCCCACCCCGGTCAAAGCACTGCATGTCCTCTTCGTCGCCTACCTCCGAGATTCCCGCCCACTTCCCCCGCAACGGGCGTCGCGTCGTTCTTCGTCCTGCCGCTGACTCGGAAGTCTCGCGTCCTAGGAATCCGGTAGTGGCGACTTCAGCGATCGCTGAAACCGTCGAGCAATCTGTTCCTGCAGCACCGGTTGCAGTTGCACCAGTCGCCGAAACACCAGTCGCCGAAGCACCAGTTGCCGAAGCACCAGTTGCCGAAGCACCAGTTGCCGAAACACCAGTTGCCGAAACACCGGTTGCTCAAGCACCTGTCGCAGTAGCGCCAGTTGCGACCGAAGCACCTGTTGTCGCTCCAGCACCTGTCGCTCCAGCACCTGTTGCGACCGAGGCACCTGTCGACGCGGGACAACCGGCTGTCGCTGAGGTTCAAGTCGCTGAGGTTCAAGTCGCTCAGACGCCCGCTGCTGCGACTCCGGTTGCGGAAGTTCAGGCCACTGAAACTCCGGCAACCCCGTCGTCGCAGAGCGAAGATGTTTCGGTTTCGATCCAAGCGGAAGTCCAAGCGGATGCCGCGGAATTGAAGACTGTCGATCAAATGTTGGCCGAGTTGACCGCGGACGACAAACCCAAGAAGAAGAAAAAGAAGAAACAGCGTGCTGCCGAACTGGCTGCTGCGATCGATGGCGAAGGGAACGCCACCGACGACGCTGACGCCGAAGCCAATGCGACTTCCGGGGACGAGACCGCCGACGAAGCGATCGCGACGGAAAACACATTCGCGGGCATGGACCTGCCAGCGGCCGTCCAAGAAGCGATCGTGCGATCAGGCTATGTCACTCCATCGGACATCCAAGCGGCGATCATCCCGCCGATGTTGGCCGGACGCGACGTGGTTGCGCAGTCCCAAACCGGGTCTGGCAAAACAGCCGCTTTCGCACTGCCAATCCTGGCTCGATTGAAGGCCCGCTCGCCATCGCCGCAAGTTTTGGTGCTGGCCCCGACCCGCGAACTGGCTGTCCAGGTTGCCAAGTCGTTTGAAACCTACGCTGGCAACCTCAAGGGATTCTCGATCGCCGCGATCTATGGTGGTCAGGATTACGAACCACAACTTCGTCAATTGCGACGTGGTGTTTCTGTCGTTGTCGGAACACCCGGCCGAGTGATTGACCATGTGCGTCGCGGATCGCTATCGCTGGAACACCTGCGATGCTTGGTGCTGGACGAAGCCGACGAAATGCTGAACATGGGATTCCTGGAAGACGTCGAATTCGTCTTGCAGCAATGCCCCGCAGAGAAACAGGTCGCCTTGTTCTCGGCAACGATGCCTAACCCGATTCGCCGGATCGCCGATCAGCACCTGACCGATCCCCATACGGTCACCATCAGTTCCAAGACGATGACGGCCGATTCGATCAATCAGCGAGCGATCTATGCGACGCCGCGTGAAAAGATTGAACTGCTTCGTCGTCTGCTAGAAGTCGAAGAAGTCGACGGCGTGATCGTGTTCGCAAAGACGAAGGAATCGACCACCGTCGTCGCTGAAAAGCTTGTGCAAATGGGCTACAACGCCGCGGCCTTGAACGGCGACATGGCACAAAAGGCACGCGAACGTACCGTCGACCAACTAAAAAATGGTCGGCTGGACATCGTGGTCGCCACCGACGTTGCCGCACGTGGTTTGGACGTGCCGCGAATCAGTCACGTGATCAACTTTGATCTGCCACACGACAACGAATCTTACGTTCACCGGATCGGGCGAACCGGACGTGCTGGACGTAGCGGCGAAGCGATCATCTTTTTGACCAATGCCCAACGTGGCAAACTTCGATCGATCGAACGTCTGACCAACCAACAGATCCAGATCTGTGACTGGCCATCGACCGAAGACATCAACAACAAGCGAATCGAGCGGTTCAAGACCAAGATCACTCGCACGTTGGCCGATCGCGACGTGACGTTCTACGAAGACTTGATTGGCAAGTACGTCGAAGAAACCGGCACCTCGATCGAAAAGGTCGCCGCCGCACTGGCCGACCAAATCAATTCGGGGCGTCCATTCTTGGTCAAAGATCGTCCGAAAGCAGAACCACGATCCAAGCGTGGCGATTTTGACGATGCCCGTGGTGGTGATCGCCGCGAAAGCCGCAGCCGTGAATCCTACGGCGACGATCGTCCACCACGCCGCGTTGGCCCCGTCCGTCCAGGCATGCAGCGTTTCCGCGTCGAAGTCGGCCGTACCGATGGCGTCAAACCTGGCAACCTTGTCGGTGCGATCGCCAACGAAGCAGGGATCGAAAGCGAGTTCATCGGGCCGATCAGCATCCAGAACGACTTTACCACCGTCGATCTTCCCGAAGGCATGCCCAACGACATCTTCCAGACTCTGTCCAATACCTGGGTGATGGGCAAACAGCTTCGGATCAGCCGCGACACCGGCGGAGCCGGTCGTAGCTTTGGAAACCGTCATCAGGGCGGAAAGCCAAAGCCAGGCAAACACAAGCCGGGCAAGATGAAGAGCGGCAAACGATCGGGCGGCAATCCCAATCATTCCCAGGGCTAGTCGTTCTCTCCCGCTAGGACTGTCATTCGCACCCAAGGTGTGACTGCGTCCGCACCGGCGATGCCGCAAATCGGGTGGTCGGGTTTCCCCACCGGACCATCCGATACAACCGTCGCGCTCGAGTCAATCGGCAGCGAATTGTGGTCTGCGGGCCAAAAAGTTGTCCGCCCTAGCGGTCTGCTGTGCCAAATTTCATCAAGCCACCCTCGTTTGATGAACATCTGTGACCGACTCGAATTCTTCGTCTGAACAAAAATCCAGCTTCGTCGCCGACTCGCTCGCTGTCGGGATGGTGGTCATGCTTGCCATGACGATCGTGCAGCGCGGGTTAGGATTTTTCCGAGGCATTTGGTTCTGCCGTTTGCTGGACGATGCCGTCGTCGGTCAATGGTCGATGGCGTATGACTTCATCACGATGATCACTCCCGTGATGCTGCTGGGGATTCCCGGGTCGCTGCCTCGATACGTGGAACACTATCGCGTTCGTGGCCATCTTTCACCGCTGGTTCGACGGATGTTGACGGCTACCGTGATCCTGGGATCGGGGTTCTTTATTGCCATCATGTTGTTCCCCGATTTCTTTGGTTGGTTGGTGTTTCTTCAGCCGCAGGGGATGTCGCTGGTCTACAGCGTTGGTGTGGGCGTGGTGGCGATCGTTGCGTTCAACTTCGTTTACCAAATGGTTTCAGCGCTCCGCCAAGTTCGGGTCGCGTCGATCATGCAATTTGTCCAATCGGTGGCGTTCACCATCTTGGGTGTGGCTTGGCTAAGCCTAGCGGGCGGACTGACCGGATTGGTGTACGCCTTTGTCGCCGCAACCCTGTTGGCGATGGTTCCCGGAATGACATCGTTGGTTCGCGGTTGGGCCGGGTTGCCGGTCAGCGAAGAGCCATTCGAACCGTCGCCGATGTGGCGTCGGCTGATGCCCTATGCGGCTGCATTGTGGGCGATGAATTTGTTGTCCAACGTGTTCGCACTGTCCGACCGGTACATGATTTTGCACATGTTGCCCGGTGACGATCTGCAGACTCAAGCAGCCGTTGGCCAGTACCACAGTGGCCGTATCATCCCTGTATTGCTGATCAGTTTGGCAACGATGGTCAGCGGCGTTTTGATGCCTTATCTGACAGCCGATTGGGAAGCCGGCAACAAAGACAAAGTACGCGAAAGTTTACGCCGAATCCTCTTTGCAACATCAACACTGTTCACGGCCGGTGCAGCCTGTTCGCTCGTGTTGGCTCCATGGTTCTTTCGTGTGGTGCTAGAGAATCGCTACGCCGAGGGGCTGCAGATGATGCCCATGACGTTCGTGTTCTGCATCTGGGTGTCGCTGGCGACGATTGGCCAGGACTATTTATGGGTGGCCGAAAAGGGCAAATGGGTCGCGGTGTCGATCGCAGCCGGCTTGGCGGTGAACGTCGCGTTGAACTTTGTGCTGTTGCCGATGTGGGGACTGGAAGGTGCGGTTGTCGCGACCTTGGTCGCCAATGCGGTGGTGTTGGGTGCGTTGTGGATTGCGATGTCCAAGTTTGGTTACCGGTTGGATTTGACGACGTTCATCCTGTCGCTGTTGCCGGCCACGCTATTGGCGGGACCGTACATCGCGATGGCATGCGTCATGACCGCATGTGCAGGCAGCGTGCAGGTGCGGGCTTGGTGTGACGAAGGGATGGCTTACCTGACATTGCGACTTCGGCCGCAATCGACCCCCGGCTGCTGAACCGAGCCGCCTAGCCCAGGGCACAGCCCCGATGGTGGCACTTTCGGGTCCCGGTTAGGCTGGAAGGCATGAATTTTCTATGCCACGCGATTCCGTACTTTGATCAACCGCTGCTGGCGATTTCGACCGGGATACCGGATTGGATGAGCGTGGTGGATCGCAAGGTCCGCGCCCGTGGGAAATTGGCGGCGGTACACGCCGACAGTCCCGACACGGAATTGGCCCAGGTGGCCAGCGGCATCCTGCGTCACATCGCGGATGATCGTTGGTTCCACGGGACCGAAGCGTTCGTGGAAACGAATCTGCGTTTAGCGGTTCAATTGCGTGACCTGCTTCCCGGTGACACTGGTTTCCGCCCGATGTTCGTGGGTCACATCCTGATCGAAATGTTGTTGGATTCGTACTGGATCCGCGATGATCCCGAGATCGGTCATCGTTACTACCGGATGGTCGCCGACGCCGACCCGAACACCGTCCAGCGATGTGTGGTCGAAATCACGGGCAAACCCGTGGTGGCATTGGCCCCGCTGATCACGCGGTTTTGCGACACCGCGTTTCTGTATGACTATTCGGACCCCACCAAACTGCTGATGCGGCTGAACCAAGTGATGTCCCGGGTGGGGCTAAGCCAATTGCCCGAGTCGCTGGTAGACTGGCTCGCAGAAGCCGACAAGTTGGTAGAATCTCGCCGACAAAGAATGCTGACGCCACCGGACGGGACCGATCCGTTCGGTTTCGGCAGCGGCTAAGGATCGTGCACTAAAAACGTGTCCGCTTGGTCCTACGACAATCGAATATTTTTTCCTCTGAGAGAAAACAATCGCGATGAAATACGGAATGAACCTGCTGCTCTGGAGCGGCGAAGTAACAGACGAACTGCTGCCGGTTTGCGAACAGCTAAAGACAGCCGGTTTTGACGGCGTTGAACTGCCCATGTTCAACTTGGATCTGGACTACGCCAGCCTCGGCAAGCGATTGGATGACCTCGGCTTGGCTCGTACGGCGGTGACGATTCGCAACGAACCGGACAATCCGATTTCGCCCGACAAGAGCGTTCGTGATCTGGGCGTCCAGCTGACCAAGCAAACTCTGGATTGCTGTGCAGCCGCCGGTGTTGAAACCCTGGTTGGCCCTTACCATTCGGCGATCGGTATTTTCAGCGGTGCTGGTCCGACCGCCGATGAATGGAAATGGGGCGTCGAAAGCATGCAGCAAGTCGCCGAGCATGCTGCCAAGGTAGGTGTCCGTTTGGGCGTCGAAGCGCTCAACCGTTTCGAATGTTATTTCCTGAACACGCATGCCGATTCGACTCGCTTTGCTCGCGAAGTGAACAACGATTCGTGCGGCATCATGTACGACACGTTCCACTGCAACATCGAAGAAAAGAACGTCACCGAAGCCGTCAAAGCCGGTGGCGACAAGCTGTTTCACATTCACATCAGCGAGAATGATCGCAGCACACCGGGCACCGGCGCGATCCGCTGGGACGAAAACTTTGACGCCATCGTCGAAGTGGGCTACGACGGTTGGTTGGTGATCGAAGCCTTCGGGTTGTCACTTCCCGAGATCGCAGCGGCCACCAAGATCTGGCGTCGCATGTACAGCAGCGAAATGGACTTGGCGACCAACGGATTGAAGTTCATGCGTGGCGAAATCGAGAAGCGAAAAGCATGAACGCCGATGCCAACGACCGCGTCGTAATGCTGTCCGGTGATTTGATGTTCGGTTCGCGAGTAAAATCGTCAGCCGAACGGGCCGGATGGAAGTTTTATCTGGGCGGAAGATTACCGGATGGTGACCTCGACGACGTGCGATACGTGATCGTCGACCTAGCCACCCGCAGTGGCGTGGTCGATACGATCGTGGCACAGTGCGCCGATCGATGTGCGAATGCGAACCTGATCGCCTATGGTCCGCACGTGCACGTGGAGAAACTCAAGAAGGCTCGCGAAGCCGGCATCCCACGCGTGATCACCAACGGCCAATTCGACGCAATGCTGTCGACCATGTTCGACTAGTTTTTGCCGCCGTCGTTCTGGTTCGTCCCCGTCCAAGTTGGCCGAGGATCACATCAATCGGTGGCCACATCAATCGGTGGTCGAGGCAATTGCCTCGCCACCGTCTCGGGTGACCATGGCTTCGAAGACTTCGGACGAAAGGTCCGGTCCAACATCGCGAATGCTGCCGTCCCCCATCAACAGCAATGCGAATTGGTCTTGTCGCAGGGACCGGATCATTTCGTAAGCCTGTTCGGCGGTCAGATTTGCATTGGACGACCAAATGGCCTGTTGCCCCGGCAGCCAGACGGCCAGCAACGTTTCGGAAATCCCATCGGTCGCATCGGCGAATGTGACGGTGCGGTTCGGGGCAGGTGGGAACATGCCACGTGGGTCGACCACTGCAAAAACATTTGTTTTGCCGGGGTCGCCATCGGTGGCCTGGAACACGTCCGGTGGATCGATGGCAACCGCAAGATTCACGACGCTATCCCAGGCATGGTTGCGATCGTATCGGTCCCACTGCGAAGGGCCCTCGGCAAATTGCGAGATCGCGACTCGCCATCCGTGCCGTTGTTGCCCCGCGGTGTTCGCGGTCACCGTGAACGGCAATTGGTGGTACACAGCATGATAATTGTGGATGCCGAATCCAATCACTTTCAACCGATTGGATTCATTTCTCTTCATCGCGTCTAGATTGGATGTCGCTGGTGCCGGATCGACCAAGGGCAGCAGTCCGCCGCAAATCAACATTGCTGCAAACAGCGCCCCCATGACAATCCAAAAGGTTTGGCTCATCCGTCGGAAGGGTGCGCCGTACCCAGGGACGAGGTTTTCGGAGGAATTGCTCCGATGTCCGAAATTTGAGCCGACCATTTCGATGCGTTAGAATTGATTTGCCAAGTGAAGCGGAAGCGAGCTCTGCTGAGGAGCAACTTGCCAAGGAATAGCTTGGTCTCCGATGCGCCGAAGGTGCTTCGTGGCCCACCGGCATGCTCGCCATGCCGGTGGGGTGTTTTCAATAGGGACGCCATCCATCACTAAGCATTCGGACATCGGAGCATGCCTGCAAAAACCTCGGGCGCTCCCTTCCGACGGATGAGCCAAACGTTTTCCCATTTCGGAGACGGTGGGGCACACCGTCAATCACGATCCTTCGGCTTTGCGTTGGGCGGGAACTTCGAACATTTCCATCGGGCGTTTGAACTGGGCTCGGATTTTTGAGAGCGCTTTTTGGCGTGGCAATGGATCATCAACCGGGAAGCTAATGTCACCGCGAATGAAACCATAGGTCGGATGCTTTTGAACGCCGGGCATTCCGACATCGGAAAGTTTGACATCCATCAGAACGGCGATCGTCGCGATGGCTACATCACACACTTGAGCACGGACGCGTTGTCCATCAGCAAAGCCTTCGTCGGATGCTGCGCGCGTATCTTCCAGCAGTGGTTCGACATACACCACATGTTCACGGATACCGAACTTTGCGATCGCCTGCATCGCGGTGGCCAGGGTTTCAGGGTCGTCGGAATCGGCAAGCGTGGTGATCCCCAGTGTCAATGTGTCCTCGACGCCCCAGGACATTCCCATCAACAGCACATCAATTCTGCTGGTGGGGGTGCTGCGAATCATCCAACGTCCCAACAATGCTTTGAAAGCAGGAGATAACTGTGCATCGGCTCGAATCTGACTGGCCGCTTCCTTCTGCAGCGTGCTTAGCAGAACGCTTTCGTAGTTCGGCGTAATGGGCACCTTGGGATCCAACGTTGGCAATACCAAAGCGAAGGTGTCGCCTCGTGTTGGGAATTCGCGTTGCACAAAGATCCGTTGCTGAACAGCGACGATCGATTTTTCGAGTGCGACGACGCGTTCACGAGTGGACCCTTCTAGGGATGCCAGCACGTCCGGATGGTCGTTGGTCAGTTCGACAAAGATTTCTCGGATCGCACCGTTGTCCCCCAGCATCGATCGGAAGATGTCCCAACCCTGAAAACCAACGTCTTTACCCGCTAGAAAATCGTTGATGCGGGTATGCATGTCGTCGTGGGTCAACTGACGAACCACTTGGTTGATTCGCAGGCGAACTTCGGCGTCGCTGGTGTCGGCGGCGATTTTCCGAAGCGGTTCAACCGAACCAAGACCGAATGACATCAGTGCCGCGACCGCCCGTTCGCGGCGTGCAAATTCACCGCTGGCCAGATCGTCTGTCAGCCGAGTCAGTTCGCCAATCTGATCCTCGGTCAACTCGGGCAGCACCGCGTCGCTATCGTTTGGATCTTTCGGGTTGGCAAGTTCGGCTTCGGCCAAATCACCCAGTGCATCGGATTGGTTGTTGCCCGATTGCTGGTTACCGGATTGCTGGTTACCGGCGCCCGAGTCTGGCGAAGCGGGGCTCGCGGATGCTGGACGAAACTCTGGCTGCTGAGCCTTGATGTCCGAGGAATCCAGAACCAATGACGCGATTGCCAAGAATGCGAGGAAGCCGCCGGCCCAAGAGCCAACGATGGTGTGTCGGCGGATAGTGCCGATCGTCACTTGCAAACGATTACGAAGAATCAACGTGCTTCCTTTGGATGCGGCTCTGTTTCCACTGCGACAAAGAACAAGTGCATATAGTGGGCGTAGTCCCATTCTACACCTGCGGTGGTTGGCGAGGAAAGAGAAACAGGGCAGTCGGTGCATTCCAGGCACACTGTGGCGGTCTGCGGCAAGATGATCCCCCGCTAGGGACACCTTGGTGGCATCGACTTTGATGCCCAGGCCGGTCGGGCAGTCTTGGGAACGCTTGCCGATGTTCTCGATTGGCCGCCGTCGTCCCCGCAAAGGTCGTCGACCGGCGGCGAAATCAGTTGTCAATTATTCAAGTGGTGGCTAACCTTGAGTACTGACGCGGGCGAGACGTTTCGCCCAGACGCGTCCCGTTGAGGGATTTGCGGCCGATTGCAGCCTTTACCTGCTAAAGAGCCATGACAACAAAGATTACGACCAATCGAGATGCGGACCAACCGAGCCGCAATTCTAATTCCAGCGACGCCCATTGTGGCGACGACGCACCGCCGCCGGGTAGCCAGGCTAGCGTGGACCCGGCTTTGCGGCCGACCTTTGCCGACCGCGGGCTTTCGACACAGTGCGTGCACAGTGGCGAACTTCGGCAGAAACCCGAAGGATCGATCACGCAGCCGATCTTCACCGCGTCGACTTACACGTTTGCGTCCACCGACGACCTGCTGCGTTTTGTCCATGGCGAAGACCAGCGAGAAGAATATGGTCGCTATGGCAGTCCCAACGAAAAAAGTGTCGAAGCCAAACTAGCGGCCTTGGATAACGCCGAGGACGCGATTCTGTATTCGTCCGGAATGGCAGCCATCGTCGGGCTGCTGATGACCAAACTGAACTCGGGCGACGAGATCGTTTTCTTTGATCAGTGTTATCACCGCAGCCGCGAATTCTGTGCAAAAACGATGTCCCGCTTTGGCGTCGTCACTCACCAGGTTCCCACCGGCGATTTCGGTGCGATGGAAGCAGCCATCAACGATCGAACCAAGATTATCGTCAGCGAGTCGCCCACCAACCCGCACCTGACCTCGGTCGACCTCGAGAAATTCGTGGCGGTTGGCAAAGCCAACGAAGTCGAAACGCTGATCGATGCGACCTTGGCGACTCCTTACAACCTGCGTCCGATCGACTATGGCGTCGACTACGTGTGGCATTCGGCAACCAAGTACTTGGGCGGGCACAACGACCTGTTGGCTGGCACGATCGCCGGCAGCCGCGAATTGCTGGACCCTGTTCGCAAGATGCGCGGCGTACTGGGCAGCATCAATTCGGGCCACAACCTGTACCTGTTGGAACGAGGGCTGAAGACATTCGAATTGCGAATGCAGCGGCACAACCAGAATGGAATGGCGGTCGCAGAGTTTCTGGAATCTCACGATCGGGTGGAACGAGTCTATTACCCGGGACTGAAATCGCATCCGTCCCATTCGATTGCCGCAGCCCAAATGCGTGGCTTCGGCGGCTTGATCACGTTCACGGTCAAAGGTGCAGATTGGAAAGAAACTTCACGAGTGGTGGATGCCGCCAAGATCGCTCGAATCGCGCCTAGTTTGGGTGGCGTCGAATCGTTGATCGAACAGCCGCTGGTGATGAGCTATTACAACTGCACGCCCGAAGAACGCCAGCGTTTTGGAATTGCGGACAACATGATCCGTCTGTCCTGTGGAATCGAAGATACCGCAGATCTGATCAGCGATTTGAAACAGGCATTGGACGCTTAGGACAAAGCGGAAAACAATTGTCCGACCTCTTGGGTGCGATGCACCCGAAGGGCCGGTTCCCGGCGAATGGGGATGCGGACACTTTTTTCTGGCATGCTCCTCAACGAAACCGCTTTTCCTTCTACACATCCGATCTGAATGTCTGCCCGTAAACACTCCTTCCGAACTCGCGCCATTCATGTCGGCAACGCGATCGACCCGGCAACCGGCGCGGTGGTTCCGCCCATTCACCTTGCCAGCACGTTCAAGCAACCCGGCGCGGGGGAGTGGGGCGAATTCGACTATTCACGCAGCGGCAATCCAACGCGTTCGAATCTGCAGTCCACGCTAGCGTCGCTGGACGATGCTGCCGGCGCCTTGGCGTTTTCGTCAGGAATGGCAGCGATCCACTGTGTCACCATGATGCTCTCCAGCGGCGATCATGTCGTAGCAGGATGCGATCTGTACGGCGGTGCGTATCGATTGCTGCACAAGATCTGTAGTCGATCAGGGATCGAAGTAACCTTGGTCGACATGACGGATCTTGCTGCGGTCGACGCCGCGATCGGCCCCAAGACCCGATTGGTCTGGGGCGAAACGATCGGCAATCCGCGGATGACGATCATCGACTTGCCCGCGCTCGCCAAAATCGTCCATGCCAAGAACGCTCTGTTGGGCGTCGACAACACCTTCGGGACTCCGGCGCTGGTTCGTCCGATCGAACATGGCGTCGACATCGTGATGCATTCAGCCACCAAGTACTTGGGTGGGCATAGCGATTGTCTGGGCGGCACGTTGGCATCGGCAACCAAGGCGATCCACGATGAACTGTATTACATCCAGAACGCGACCGGTGCCGTCCTGGATCCGCTGAGTTGCCATCTGGTGGCACGCGGAATCAAAACGCTAGACCTTCGTGTCCGCGAACAGTCCGGTACGGCGCTGCAATTGGCAACGTGGCTGGAATCGCACCCGAAGGTCAAATCCGTTTTGTACCCTGGGTTGGAATCGCATCCACAGCACCAGCTGGCCAAACAGACATTGCAAGGCGGTTTCGGAGGGATGGTGACCTTTGAATTGGACGGATCGATCGAAGAAACCGCTCGGGTTTGCGAATCGACACGGCTGTTTCATCTAGCCGTCAGTCTGGGCGCGGTCGAATCGTTGATCGAACAACCGGCAACGATGTCGCACGCCAGCTATGACGCGGCGGATCGAGCCCGATTTGGGATCACCGACGGGTTGATCCGATTGTCGGTTGGACTGGAATCGTTCGACGACTTGCGTGACGACCTGACCGCTGCGATCGGTTAGTCGACGTGCAGCAACCAACGCATCGCCCCCAATCCAGCGACGAAATTGACCAAGGTACGAACATGATCAACGGCGAAGACCCGCTGCGACGGCGTTACCTTCGCCAGTTCAAAATCGGCATTGGCGTGTTGGTGTTGTTGGCGATTCCCGCCATCATCCATTCCCAGGCTGCCATCCACTCGTTGTTCAACCGGCCTGCGGACTGGGTGCCCGATTCGCTTCCGGAAAAAGCCGAATTCAACGACTTCCTTGCGCACTTTTCGGTCGCCGATTTGGTGATGGTTGGCTGGGAAGATTCGGATCTTGATTCAACGTCGTTGGCGACCGTGACTGCGATCCTGCAGCCACTTTGCATCGAAAGCTACGATGCCGAATCGGATGCAAGCACGATCGCGGAACTATCCGACGAGGCGGCCCAATGGATCGCCGCTGTTCGCTTGATGTGCGATACGCCGACGCCGCTTCACTGGGCCCAAAGCGGGACCGAGACGCTCGATCACTTGATGTCGTCGACCAGTTTGACGCGCGAGTCGGCCATCAAGCGATTGCAGGGCACGTTGATCGGACCGGATGCAAGCCAAACCTGTTTGGTGATTTCGTTGGACGAAGCGGGACTGACCAAACGACGTTTCCTGATCCCCGAAATTCGATTGATGGCGGCCAATGTCATCGGTCAGACGCCCCGGGAAATCGCGGTAGTCGGCGGTCCGTTCGAAGGCGCCGTCGTCGACACTGAAAGCATTCGGTCGATCCAAATGTTTTCGCCACCATCGGCGATTGTTGCCGCGATCCTGTGTCTGTTGTGTTTGCGTTCGATTCCTTTGACCGCATCGATCGTTGCGGTTGCCGTGATCGGCGAAGGACTCGTCCTAGCGGCGGTCTATTACACCGGCACACCGATGAACGCGGTGCTGATCGTGCTGCCGCCGCTTGTGTTCGTGCTGACCGTTTCGGCTGGCATCCACCTTAGCAATTACTACCTGGACATTGTCCACGAGTTTCCGGAAGTGTCGTTGTCGGATGCCGCCAAGCGTGCGATGCATGCCGGCATGGCGCCCTGTGCACTGGCCACCGGGACCACCGTGATCGGGCTCAGTTCGTTGATGCTGGTGCGATTGCAGCCGGTGCGTGTCTTCGGCGGCGTTGCATCGATTGGCGTCACGTTGACCTTGCTGTTGTTGTTTTTGATCCTGCCCGGTGCGATGGTGCTTACCAAACCACGGCGATCACGCACCCAAGGTGGATCCCCATTGCCGCCCGGATCCAATCATGGTTCCGCCGGCGGCCTTTGGGCATGGCGTGACCGGCTGCGAAGCAAGGCCGCGCAGTGGATGCGGCGACGGCTGACGCGACCGTGGCCGATGATCATCTTGTTTTTGACCGTGGCGGGCGGCTTGTCGATCGGGCTGGGACGACTGGAAAGCAGCGTCAATGTTCCGCGCATGTTTCTGCCCGACAGTGACATTCGTCAACAGTATGCGTGGTTTGAAAGTCACATTGGCCCGACGGTCAATGGCGAATTGTTGCTGACCTTCCCACCGCTTACCGAGGACGATGACCCGCTGCAAAGGTTGTCGACCGTCGCTCGCGCCCACTCCGCTGCGATCGCCCAAGACAGTGTCGGCGGCGCGCTTTCAGCGATGACTTTCGTCCCGCCCATTTCCAGCCGTCGGTCGTTGTCGGCTGCGGCCCAACGCAGCGTGGTACGCAAGTTGATCCGTGACCCGGAATCGTCGTTGGGCGAACTGGGATTCATTTCCCACAATCCGGATCGCGAAATTTGGCGGATCAGCGTTCGGATGCCTCAAAGCGAAGAAGACCAATTGGGGGAACAGATCGCCGGCTTAGAATCGGCCGTCCATCTTGCCATCGCCGACGCCAAGGTTCCGGCGAAGGTGTCGTTTTCGGGCGGCATCGTGATCGTTCACAAATCGCAAGAGGTGCTGCTGCGTGATCTGTTCCGCAGCTTCGTCGCAGCCTTTGGCGTGATTGCGATTGTGATGATGCTGATGCTTCGCAGCGTGGTCGGCGGACTGATCGCGATGATCCCCAACCTGTTTCCAACCGTCGCACTGTTCGGGCTGATGGGCCTGATCCGGTTGCCGCTGGACATCGGTTCGGTGATGTCGGCAAGCGTTGCATTGGGGATTGCGGTGGACGATACGGTGCACCTGTTGAGCCGATATGGGTCACGGCGGGCTCGCGGACTTGGCCAGATCCGGGCCGCGTTTGGAGCTCTATCGCAGTGTGGGTGGGCGATGTTCCAAACGACGCTGGTGTGCGGCACATCGCTGATGGCGTATTGGTTTAGTGACTTTGTGCCGACCAGTAATTTCTCGTTATTCATGTTCGGGTTGCTGGCCAGTGCCCTGTTGGGAGTCGTGTTCTTATTGCCGGCGATGATGTCCAGCGTGCTGGGCCGTTGGTTGGCCCATACGATCGGTGCCGATGCGTCGGCCAGCGTGTACGCCGATGGGCCCCCCAACCAAACGCCACCGTCGGACGTTCGCCGGCTGCCGCTGCATCACGAGCAAAAGCGAACCTAGCGATTTCGCAACCCGCGGGCAAATTCGGGGGTATCGACAGCCCGCCGATGCGCGATTGCCCCGGTTCCTGGGTGACGCAGCCGAGGCTATCGGCTGATTCAATCGGGACAATCGTCACAAACCAATCCAGGGCCTTGGCGATGCGTCAAACGACGATCTGCAAACGGCTGCATGATTGTCGATCGTGGTGTGGACGGGGTGCGATCGCTGCGTTTTGAATCCCGCCTGGGCCGCCAATGTGGGCTATAGTTCAACGTCTGCCGCGATGCCGTCTACCACGTACGTTCCAGTCGTCGCCATGTTTCCAGAATCCCCCCCACCGTCGCCCGCCGCTGTGGCTGCGCCGATTGGTCTGCTTGATTCGATCAACAACAATCCGCAATTGCGCCAGCGTTTGGGCGGAATGCCATCGGACGAAAAGACGATCACGCTATCGCCGGACATGCTGGACCAAGACGGGACTGGGCTGAACTGGCCGGCCGAGAGCATGATTTCGACCAAGGGTTCCTTGCTGGAAACGATGGAGCTATGCGCCGACCATTCGCCTGTGGGACTCCCCAGCGGTGGTGAATTGGCGGACCGGTCAACCGCTAGCGATGGGCTGTTCACCAACGTCGGTTTCGTTCCCCGGCGGGTGATCGCGAATGTCGGTAAAGGCAGCGGCACCGATGTTGATTACCGGATCGTTGGTCGGCTTGGTGCCGGCGGTACCGGGGTCGTCTTTCAGGCCCACCAACGGGCCGTCGATCGCGAAGTCGCCGTCAAGATGCTGCGTCAAGAATTGGCCGGCAAGCAACAATCACGCGAACGGTTCTTGGCCGAGGCACGTGTGATCGGTGGGCTGGATCACCCCAACGTGATCGCGTTGCACGAAGTCTATGCCGATCAAAATGGCGCGCTGTTCTATTCGATGAAACGCATCGATGGGACCAGTTGGGACAAACAGATTGGTGAACTGACCTTCGATCAGAACATTGAAACTCTGATGCGGATTGCCGATGCGATTCGCTATGCCCATTCACGTGGTCTGGTGCATCGCGACATCAAACCCGAAAACGTCATGCTGGGGCGATTCGGCGAAGTCTTGTTGGCAGATTGGGGATTGGCGATTCACTATCCACCGACCGCTGACGAGAGCCAGATGAGCGCGTCGATCGGTGGCACCCCAGCCTACATGGCGCCAGAACTTGCTTCGGCCGCCTCGGGCGACATCACCTTTCGAACGGACGTCTACCTGTTGGGAGCGATCCTGTACCAAATTCAAACCGGGCATCCACCGCACCGGGGCGAGACGCTGTTGCAGTGCATCGAAGCGGCGGCAAATAATGTGATCGTCCAAACGGAACAAGAAGGCGAATTGATGGACATCGCGATGAAAGCGATGGCGTCCAATCCAGCCGAGCGGTTCGAAGATGTGGACGCATTCATTGCCGCGATCAAGGACCAACGCACGCACGACCAAAGTGTTCGTTTGGTCCGGCGTGCGATCCGCCAAGTGACCCAGCCGGCCCCGACCGACAACGCCGATCCCTACAAAAACTATGGCATCGCCGACGCGTTGCTGGGCGAAGCGATCGAGATGTGGCCCGAGAATCCGAAGGCGCACGAGATTCGCAAGCGGCTGCAATTGGAGTTCGCTCGGATCGCGACCGAACGCGGCGACTATGACCTGGCCACCAACATCTATGAAGCGGCCGGTGAACTGGAATCGGACGAAGCCGTTATGGTCCAGTTCCATCGCATGCGGCGCGACGCAAGCCAGCAACAAGTATCACGGTACTCGGCACTGTTCACCTTTTCGCCCGATGCGGGACTGCTGGTGCAGATGTCGACCGAGAAAATCGTCGAAGCCAATCGAGCGTTCGCCAAACTGTTCGGTTACACGGGCGATCAGGTCGTCGGTGAACGGATCGGTGAATTGAACCTGTGGGTGTGTCCGCAGCGGCGTCAATTGATGGTCGACCGAATCAAACTGAACGGCCGAATCGATGACTTCGAAGCTCAGTTTCGGCACACCGACGGACATGTGATCGATGTCCTGATCGGTGCGCAGGTTGTCGAGGTCCAAAGCGAAAAGATGCTGGTTTCGACCATGCGAGACATCTCGCTGCGTAAGAAGGCCGAAAACGATCTGAAACAGAGTCGGTCGCGACTTCGCGACCTGCAGCGGATGGCCGGGCTGGCAACCTGGTCCTACGACGTTCGGTCAGGCGAACTTTCCTGGAACACCGAAGCGATTGAACTGGCCGGTCGCGATCGCGAGCAGGGCGCGCCGACCCGCGAAGAGTACATCGAAATGATCCATCCCGAGGATCGCGATCGGCTGAAAAACGCCATCAACTTGGCGTTGGAATCAGGGGCTGCGTACGAGATTTCGGTGCGGCAACAAAGCCGCGGATCGGAGTATCGGTACGTGTTGGTTCGCGGGCAGCCGATCTTTGACGAAGCCGGCAAGACGATCGAGATTTACGGCGTCGTGCTCGAACGCGCCCAACGCACGGTCGAGCGAACCAGCGATCGCGATTGATCGTTGCATCCGATCCGATCAGTCACGCGATCGGGCCGCCGCCCGGATGTGGGCTGGGGCCGCAATCGTCAGACCAGCGTTCGGTTGATTTGGCGATCGATCGATTTAGCGGTCGGTTTGACCGACTATTTGGCGGTTGCCGGAGCTGGGGTGAGGCACTTGCCGATTTGACGAACCGCTTGACGTAGCCGTTGTTCGTTTTCCACCAACGACATTCGTAGGTAGCCTTCGCCGGAAGCGCCGAATCCGCTGCCGGGGCTGACCGCGACGTTGCCTTCCTCTAGCAACTTCATCGCGAAGTCCATGGTCGACATCGCACTCTTCCATGGCTCGGGAATCTCGGCCCACACGAACATGCCTGCCTTGGGCGGATTGACGGTCCATCCCAAACGACGCAGACCGCTGACCAAAACATCGCGTCGACCTTGGTACACCAGGCTTTGCTTTTCGACGGCCGCTTCGGTTTCACGCAGCGCGACGATCGCGGCAATCTGGATCGCCTGGAACATGCCGTAATCGTAATAGCCCTTGATGGTTCCCAGCCCACGGATCATTTCCGCATTGCCGGCACAGAATCCGACTCGCCATCCGGCCATGTTGTAGCCCTTGCTCATCGTGGTGAACTCGACACCGACATCCTTGGCGCCATTGGCTGACAAGAAACTGGGTGGGACGTAACCGTCAAACGCGATATCGGCGTAGGCAAAGTCATGGATCACCATGAAACCATATCGTTTCGCTAGCCGAACCACTTCGACAAAGAAATCCGGTTCGATGACGGCTGTCGATGGATTGTGGGGATAGCAAACAATCAGAACCTTGGGCCGCGGCGCCATGTGTTCGCAGGTGTAGGCGACGTTCCGCAGAAACAGGTCTGGATCGGCAACGTCCAGCGACACCACATTTCCGGACGCCAAGATCACGCCGTACATGTGGACTGGGAAATAGGGCGACGGAATCATCGCGGTGTCGCCGGGCCCCATCAGCGCCAGGCACATGTGCGAGAACCCCTCTTTGCTGCCCAAGCAGGAAATGATCTCGTTCTCTGGATCCAGGCGGACGCCGTATTTGCGGTTGTACTTGCTGGCGACTTCACGGCGCAAGTTCGTGATCCCGTTGGACTTGCTGTACCCGTGATTGGTGGGATCGTGCGCAGCGGTGGTCAGTTTTTCGACGACCGTGTTTTCAGGCGGGTCCGAGGGATTGCCCATGCCCATATCGATCACGTCATCGCCGGCGCGACGTTTCTGATACAGCAAATTGTTGATCCGACCGAACATGTACGGCGGCAACCGATCGACACGCGAGGCAAACTTGACGGCAAACGGCTCCGGTACCGGGTCGGTGATCGGCATATCGATCGCCGGGGCATCAATATTGGGCGTATCGGAGAATTGGTTCGGTTCGTTTTCGCGGTTTTCGGTCATGTCAGGATCAGGGGGGGCTCGAAGGCAACGACTCCTCAACAGCGGAGTCTGACAGATATTCTCGACCAGACACCAAATCTAGCCCAGGGGTAAGCGGCGAAAGTCACCACGTTTTTTCAGGCCCGATCGTCGCACCGGCCGCCACACGATTGGAATTTGGATCATCCGGGGTCGTTTGGCGGCGGCATCCGGGCGGTCGGTTGGAACGAAAAGAAGCCTCGGCACGCTGGGTACCGAGGCTTCCAAAATCAGCATTGGGGTCCGCCCGGGTCGGTCCTTTCGTTTCCCGGCAATGGTGATTGCACGATGAAACGCTGGTAAGCCGGTGGAAGTGGACCGTTTGGCCCCGTTAACGTGTCTTCGATTCGCGAGGCACGTTGGCGGTGGCGGCAAGAAAGTTATCGATTTCGGCCGTGGTGCGAAGCGATTCGATCTTTTTGGCCATCAAACGACGCATCTTCTTTTCGGTCAGGTCTCGTACCAATTCGGATTGGACAGCCGATCGATCGGTCACGACGGGTTCGGTGAACCCCTGGCAACGCATGATGATGTATTTGCCACCGGTCGCGACGATACCGCTTAGTTGTCCCGGTTTCAGCGAAAACGCTTCCTTTTCGACAGCCGGTTGTCCGCCATATTTTCGGATCGGTGGAACCTTGCCCATGTTGCTCGATGACACAGGTTCGACGCTGTACTGTTCAGCCAGTCGGCCAAAGAAGTCTTCGGTCGGGTTGTCGCGAGCCATTTCCCAGATCTTCTGGGCACTTCGTTGGTCCGACAAAACGCAGGCCAGGATTTCAACTCGCGGCCCATAGGCGGATTCGAACCCCTCTTGAAGGTCGGATTCGCTGAGTTGCATTTCGTCTTCGACCAATTTGGTCAGAGCCACGCTGGGCCAAACCGAGTCGGCCATGTAGACGCTGCGGGTGACGTTGCCGCCTTCTAAAACTTGGTTCATCCAACTTTCGGCGTCCGGCGTTCCGTCACCACGGACGATGCCATAGCTGATCGCGGCGCGGTCGATTTCATTTTGCAGGTCGGCATCGGTCACCTGTTTGCCAGCTTTGCGAAGCGCTTGTGTCAGCAGTTTGCGATTGATTTCGCCGTCCAGCACTTCTTCGCCGTGGCGTTTGATGCATTCTTCGCCGATCAAGCTGAGCGTGATTTGCTCGCCATTGATGATCGCACCGGCACCGGGATACTGTTGTTCCAGTTCGGGGTTCCCCAGCACCTTGATGACGTTGGCTTCCTGTTGCAGCTTGGCGAACAGTTCGGATGCTGCCGAACGCATCTTTTCGTCGCGAATCCGGTCGCTGATCTGTTCGCGGATCGCTGGCAATGCTTGCGGGCTTGGCGTCATGGCTGGAATGCGGCGAACGGCCTGCAAGAAAATCCACTGATCGCCCAGTTCCAGAACTTCGGAAACGTCGCCGTCTTTGAGTGAAAACGCGGCTTCTTCTAATCGCGAATCACCGCTGTAGCGACGAATCGGTGGAATCAGACCGCCAACGCTGGCGCTGGCTTCGTCTTCGCTGAACTGTTTGGCGAGTGAGCTGAATTGGCTGGGGTCCGCTTTTGCACGGGCCTGCAGTTGTCGGATTTTCGCTTCATCGTCGCTCATGATCAAACGGCATTTGGCCGCTTCACCGAACTGAGCCACGAAAGCGTGATTGAATTCTTCTTGAGTGACTTCGACTTTTTCGGCGACCAACCGACGCAGCGCCAGCATGGGCCAGATGATTTCCCGGCTGTACTGGTTCGGATCGATGTTTCGTTCTTCTTGCAACAGTTTCAGGTAGGCATCCATCGACAGTCCAAACTTCGATGCCAAGCGACGGATTTCGTCGGTGACTTCGGCCTTGGTGACTTCGATGCCATTGTGTTGGCAAGCCTGCATGATCAGGTGACGGTTGATCATGTTGTCGATCACTTCGGTGCCATAGCGTTGGACCGACTGTGCCGACAGCGTGTTGCGGGTGATCGGGTCTGCGTTGACGACCGCGACCACGTTGCTAGGCGAATCAGCGACCGCCTTCGCGGGCATGGCGATGGCCAAGGATCCTACTGCGATGGCGGCGGACAGGGCGCAAGCGCAAGGTAAACGCAACATTTGGGTCATCAATGGACGTTGGCGGGCGGGGGTCACAGGCATCGTCGGTCACTCCTTTGAACCGAAGGTGGGATTCGATAGTGGCGACATTAGAAAAATTTCGAGTTTCACTCAAGTTCAATCCTGCCAGCCGCCGATTACCGGCCCCCGCATCCGGTCCGGCGGCCGTGGAACACCGCGAATCGCCGCAGTGGGGGCCCCCAAGAGTTGCCCGTCACATGGACACGGCCTATCGTGAAATCGACGCCGCGGCTTGCTTGATGCGAGCCGTGATCCGCGCTGGGAAGCGCTGCGGTGTGAGCCTACCGAGACGAAGACCCCATTCGTTTCTGAACCTCACCCGATTCGAGCAAAACTTTTTTTGGTTCATTTGCTCGGATCACCGGAACAACCAGAGTGATTGTCCTGCGACTTTGTCGGCTTGGACGGTCGCACCTAATTTTCCGGGATACCGCCAGATTGGTTTTTTGACCAGGCATGCTTTGTGACCTATGTTTCCGTGGCCAAGCCTCCAGCATCATTCGCTCGGCCGCGAAACGAGTGCGACTCCCCTTGCACTTGTGAGCCTTCCCAACGATGCCGATGGATTTTTCGCGCATGGATCTTGTCGCCAACCTCGCCGGTCAATCGCTTGCACACCCTCGTTCATTCGTGCGGCGGACTGTTCTATTATTCTGTTCATCGTTCTTGACCGCAGGCATCGCCTCGGCTCAGGCACCGGTCGACGTGGATTCATGGCAACCGCGAAACGCTGCCCCTACCGTTGTGGCAAAGGAAGCGATCGCGTTTGATTCGGCTCCTGCACCGATCGACGGCGAAACCGCCGCGTTGGTCAAAGGCCGCGAACTGGAAAGCAATCGGATGTGGGGCGATGCGATTCGCCACTACGAGAAAACGTCGCGTCAGTTCCCTGAAAGCACATCGCTGTATCAGCGAATGGTGATCAGTCGACTGCACCACGACGTCAACCGCCGATTCAGCGACCAAAGCTACCTCGCTTCGGTTCGTGAATTGAGCACATCGCAGGCCTTGGATGTGTACTCGGAAATCCTTGCCAACCTGCAGACGCACTACGTCGAAAACGTCGATTGGGCACGTGTCCAAATTCACGGAACCGCGGCCTTGGAAGTCGCATTGGTCGAAGACAAGTTCGTCGATCGTTTGCTGCCCAATGCCGATCCAGCCAAGGTGGAAGCGTTTCGTCAATCGATCCATCATCAATTGCAGGGTCGCAGCACGGCAACACGCTTCGATCTGCGTGCAAGTGCCGCCTTTGTCGCTGCACGAGCCGAAGACGAATTGGGCCTGTCCGGAACCGCCACTGTGTTGGAATTCCTAAGTGGTGCGGTGTCGACATTGGACCCCTACACTCGCTTGCTTTCGCCCAGCCAGTTGGACGAAATGTTCTCGAACATCGAAGGCAACTTTGTCGGTCTGGGTTTGGAACTGAAAGCCAAAGACGACTACCTGCAAATTTTGTCGGTGATCGAAAAGGGACCGGCCGAGGAAATGGGCATCCGGGGTGGCGAACGAATCATCGCTGTTGATGGTGTCCGAACCGACGTCGAAGAACCCGTCTACGTGGCTGACTTGCTGCGAGGCCCCGAGAACAGTTTTGCCATGATCATGGTGGCCAACACCGATGGCGTGACCCGCGAAGTTCGGGTTCCCCGTCGCCGCGTGGAAGTCCCCTGTGTCGAAAACGTGCACTTCGTCGACCCGGTCAACCGAGTGGGTTACCTGCGTCTGACGAACTTCCAGAAAACAACGACGCGAGACATCGAACGAGCCCTGTGGGATCTGCACCGTCAAAAGATGCGGTCACTGATCATCGACGTTCGTGGCAATCCCGGTGGCCTGTTGTCCGCCGCCGTGGAAGTCGCTGACCGTTTCCTCAGCGATGGCCGAATCCTGACCACTCGTGGACGAAACGTCCGCGAAAACTTTGACTACGCCGCCCACCGTCCCAACACCTGGAACGTTCCCCTAGCTGTCTTGATCGACGGTGGCAGTGCCAGTGCAAGTGAAATCTTTGCCGGTGCGATCGCCGATAGCGGACGAGGCATCATCGTGGGGGAAACCAGTTACGGCAAAGGCAGTGTGCAAGGAATCTTTCGAATGCAGTCGGCCAAGTTTGGTTTGTGTCTAACCACCGCCAAGTTCTATTCGCCCAGCGGACGAGCAATCAGTCACAACGGTGTGGTTCCGACCGTCCCCGTCGCGTCGACTCACATCGCCGCCCGACCGGACGACGAGGGCCGCTTGGTCCAAGACAACGAAGACGCGGTGCTGCAAAAAGCCGCCGAGCAGCTTAGCGGTCGCAACATGATCAGCCGCCTACCGTAGCGGATACGGTCCCGAGAACGGGACCGAGGCGAAATCCGGTGCAGAGACACCGGGCAGAGACACTGATGCCGGGATGTTGATGCCGAGCCCGAGACTATGAATGATGCCGATCCCGATATGGTGTGCCGGCATCGGATGCCGCTGGCAGAATCGCGGCCGCCCATCGCTTGAACGACATGATCAGCTAATCGTCTTTGTTCAGTTTCTCTCGTGTTCCAAGTTGCACCAACGGTGCCTTGTCTTTGGTCGTTTCAGGATTGCGGGAACAGCTTCCGCAACTGCGGGAACCGCCGCCGCGAAGCCCGCTGGCCACCGTCAACCAGATCTGGCGCAACAGCCATCCGGCTGCCACGGCAACGACGAAGCCAACAATGATCGATTGAATGTCCATGGAACTGTAGTGGGAAACCTGATGACTGCATCACGACGCCATCCGCAGACGTCAAAACAACCGGGACCCGACTTGGTAGGTGACCAGTGCACCCACATAGGCCAGCACCGTCATGTAAGTGAAACTGAAGATCGGCCAGAACCAAGAATTCGTTTCGCGGCGAATCACCAGCAGCGTGCTGACGCACTGGGCACACAAGGCAAAGAACACCATCACCGACAACGCGACCGGGATCGAATAGACCGGTGATCCATCGGGATGCGTCGACGCCCGCATTGCACCGGCCAAACCTTCTTCGTCCGGATCGCCACCAAGCGAATAGATCGTGCCCAGAGTGGCGATGATCACTTCGCGAGCCGGAAAACTCGCCAACGCACCAACGCCGATCTTCCAGTCCCATCCCAGCGGACGGACCACCGGTTCAATCGCATGTCCTACCCGCCCCAGCGAACTGCCCTCTAGCAGTCCCGCGCTTACAATTTGCAATTCAGATTGGACCGATTCCAATTCGGTCGTCATTGCGTTGATCGCTGCGACGTCTTCAACCGCATCTTGATCGTCATCACCCGTCGCCGCTTCCAATCGGGCTTCCAGCGATTCCTGTTGAGTTTCCAACGCGTATTGACGCGAATGATCGCCCGGCCAATAGCCGGCAAACCAGATCAAGATCGAAGCTGCAAAGATCAGCGTTCCGGCTCGGATCACAAATGCTTTGCTGGCCTCCCAGACCCGTGAAAACACGACTCGCATCGACGGGATTTTGTATTCGGGAAGTTCCAGCACGAACGGTGCTACTTCGCCTCGCAAGATCGTCTTCTTCAAAATCCATGCTACCGGGATCGCCGTCACGACGCCGACCAAGTACATCGCCATCAAGACCAGTGCCGGCAACGACAACCACCCGCCAAGCACGCCGGTGGCCGGGATGAAAGCACCGATCAACAGCAGATACACCGGCAGCCGAGCACTGCAGCTCATCAACGGTGCCACCATGATCGTCGCCAATCGATCGCGCCGGTTTTCGATCACGCGAGTCGCCATCACACCGGGCACCGCACAGGCAAACGAGCTCATCATCGGCAGAAACGACTTGCCGCTTAATCCGAACATGGCCATCACGCGGTCGACCAAGAACGCTGCTCGCGCCATGTAACCGCAGTCCTCTAGGACCGCCAAAAAGAAAAACAACAAGGCGATCTGCGGCAGGAAAATCAATACGCCGCCGACTCCAGCGATCACGCCATCGGTGATCAAACTGCGCAGGATGCCAGGCGCCATCCACGACGTGACCAAGTCCGTCACCCATCCCGAACATCCGTCGATGATGTCCATCGGCCACGAAGCCAAGACATAAATCGATTGAAAGATCAGGAACATGACAGCCGCAAACAGGAACATCCCGGCCAAGCGATTGGTCAGCACCGCATCCAACCAATCGGTCGCCGACGACGATCCTTGGCCCGATTGGCCCAAGACGCCGTTTAGTTTTTCGCGAGCCCACGCGTAGCGAGCGTTGCATTCCATGTCGGTCGGGTCGCCAATTTCATCGGCAACCTTTTGCCGGGCGGCCGACAAAACCGGCAGCACACCGCCACCGAGTTCCCGGATCGATCGTCGCTCGGATTCGCCGCCCCGGTCCAGCAGCATCCGTTGAATCAGATAATCGTCGGGAAGGCTTGGCATGCCCGGACGGGTCGAATTGCCGGACTGGCCGCCGGATTCACCGCTTGCGGAAACACTGATGCAAGAATGCTGTAGCAATCCTTCCCGCAGCTCGTCGCAAATTTTGTAGAAGTTTTTCGGCAGCGTCTGTTCGCGGTGGATGTGGGCTGTTTGACCCGTGGGCGAATCCGACAGATGACGCTCGATCGCCTGTTTCAGTTCTGTGATTCCGCGTCGTTTGGAAGCCGACGTGGGAATGACTTCGACCCCTAATTGCTTGGACAGCCGTTCCACGTCGATGGTGATCCCGCGTGCCGAGGCCGCGTCGATCATGTTCAGTGCGATGATCGTCGGCTTGCCCAGTTCCAATAGCTGGCTGACCAGGAACAGGTTGCGTTGAAGTTGGACCGAATTGACCACACAAACGACCACCTCGACCGGCGGTTCGTTGACCAAGTCGTCTGTCAGCACTTCTACCGCGACCAGTTCGTCGGGCGAACGCGGGGCCAACGAATAGGTGCCCGGCAAATCGACCAAGTCGATTTTGCGAGACTGCAAAGTGCATCGCCCGACCTTCTTTTCGATCGTGACGCCGGCATAGTTGCCGGTGCGCACGTGCAATCCGGCTAGCGCATTGAATAGCGTGCTTTTGCCCGTGTTGGGGTTTCCCACCAGCGCGACTCGGGCGATTCGGTCACCGAGTTTGCTGCCGTCTTCCTGGCCGGGACCGGC
This sequence comes from Rubripirellula lacrimiformis, assembly GCF_007741535.1. Classification (NCBI taxonomy): domain Bacteria; kingdom Pseudomonadati; phylum Planctomycetota; class Planctomycetia; order Pirellulales; family Pirellulaceae; genus Rubripirellula; species Rubripirellula lacrimiformis. The sequence goes on along the minus strand of NZ_CP036525.1, from coordinate 6,310,557 downwards.
CGATTCACTCGAACGGGAGTCTTCCGAGGCTGTGGCCATGGAACGCATGCGGCCACGTCAGCGGCCCCTTCACGAGAAAGTTGCCCTGAAAAACACGCCTCGTTCCAAGCGCCTGCGAAACGGGCGCCGAGCGAAGAATGCAGGAGGGTGTTGGGGTGGGAAAATGGTGGGCGGGGAAACCAAGGTCGGGGTTAACCGATCGGTTGGACCTGTACCCGACGTGCCTCGCCGCTGCGGACTGCAATCCGACAACCTTGGATCGAACACTTCACCGGGTCACCAAGCGGTGCGCGACGCAGATATTCGACCGATTCGCCGGGGATGAATCCCATCTCGCGAAGTCGCGACGCGATCCCATCGACACCGTCGATGCGAACGATCTCTCCACATTGGCCCGGCAACAGCTGATCTAAGGTCGTCAAGGTTTCGTTTCCTTTGTTGAGAATCAGTCTCATCAAGTGCAATTCTGGCCACATCGACGCCGTTTGTCAAGGTATCCAGCCAAGATCGCGGATGTCGCCCGAGGGGGCAGCAGGCGGTGATTGCGAGACCGATTTCGACCGGACCAGAACTGGGCTGGATCGATTGGGTAGGGATTCGCTAGGCTCGTCGTTGGAAAAGATAAGCGCGGACAAGATCCGTTCTTATCGCAAAATAGGATCAAAGACCTGGGCCTTCGTCGTGTTTGCCGGCCCAGTCATGGAGGACAGTCGTGCAAACGCTGAAAACCGCTGCCATCGTTGTGCTGTTGATGACCGTCATCTACGGCAGTTGGGTGTCGTTGACGACTCCTCCCGAACCGTTGCCGCCCGATGTCGAAGACATGTTGGTGATCAACGATGATGGCACGCTGATGCTGGATTCGGTGCTGCCACCATCCTTGGGTGAACTGGAAATCAACACGGGGATCGCCGATGGATCCCCTGAAATCACTCAGCCCATCGACTCGGTCGCGTCTAATCTGATGCAACCGGAACCCTTTGGGGCTCCCGATCCGATGAATTCGCCCGCGGCTGTGCCATCGAGTGTTCCGTCGTTCGACGGTGGCACCTCGGCCAGCGCCGCTAGTTTTTCGATCAGCGACGCTTCATCAGCTCCCGCGGCAGCGGAAGTTGCCAGCGATGCCCACGGCTACCCCAGCACCAACCAATCGTTTGTCGTGCCGGACCCTGAATTGGCCCGATCGAAATTCGATCCAAATACGGGCGAGCGGTTTCAGGCGTCGGGCAGCGACGAATCCAAGGTCCCCGTGACTCAGGTTTCGGCAATCAAGATGAACGACCAAGCGGTTGACGGCTTGGACCGCGGAGCGACGCTCAGCGACCAACGCAACCTTGGCCTCGCCAACGCCATCCAGATCGCAGACCGGCAATACGCCGCCGACCAACGCAAAGAAGCGCTGGCGACGCTAAGCATTTTTTACAGCACACCGGATTTGACCGGCGAAGAACGCAGCGAACTGATCTCGCGATTGGATCCTTTGGCAGCAGACGTGATCTATTCGCAACGTCACCTGCTAGAGAGCGCCCATCGTGTCGGCCAGACCGAGACGCTGATCGAAATCGCAGAGAAGTATGATGTGCCTTGGCAACTGCTGGCCAACATCAACCAAGTCCAGGACCCGGTCACGATCCTGCCCGGGACAGAGCTGAAAGTGGTTCGCGGCCCGTTTCGCGCCGAAGTCGACGTAAACGCCAAAGAGCTGACGCTGTTCCTAGGCGATCTTTACGCTGGCCGTTTCCCGATCGATGTCGGTAACGATCCGGTGCCGAAACCGGGCACGTTCACGGTCCAGGAAAAGCAAGAATCCCGAACCTATTACGACGCCGCCGGTTCGCCCATCGCGCCGGGCAGCCCCGAAAATCCCTACGGCAACGCATGGATCGATCTGGGCGGGCAAATGTGCATCCACGGAAGCCCCAAAAGTCGACAACCCACCGACAAGGGCTGCATCAGTCTGGCGGCTGACTACGCCGACGATCTGTACGGAATCATTTCGCTCGGTTCGTCGGTGACCATCCGGTAACGGGACACCGTCGTTGGGTGGGCCCAGCGTGTCGAGGAAGCTCTAGGCCGATTCGGCTCTGGGTAACCAGTCGCTGGGCAAACAGTCTCTGGGTAACCAGACGCTGGGCAAACGGCGGGTTGTCAGTGTTTGACGCAGTGATCAAATTCACGTGTCACCATTTGTCATCTACCTGCCACCTGCTAGCCGCCCATGTACAACCGCGACGAACTGATCGAACTGATCCAATCCGAGTCTCTGCGCCGAGGCGATTTCACGCTGGCCAGCGGCAAGAAAGCTTCGTTTTATCTGGATTGCCGAACCCTGACGCTGCATCCACGTGGCGCCAACGTCGTCGCCGAGGGAATGCTAGAAGTCCTGCAGTCGCAGGGCGAACTGCCGGCCGCAGTCGGCGGCATGGCGATCGGGGCCGATCCGATCACCGCGTCGATCGTAACGATTGCCGGCCAGCGTGATCTGATGCTGAAGGGGTTCATGGTTCGCAAGGAACCCAAAGGTCACGGAACCGGCAAGCAGGTCGAAGGCCCCGTCGAACCCGGCCAACGTGTGGTCATCGTCGAAGATGTGATCACCAGCGGTGGCAGTGCCATCCAGGCTGTCGAAGCAGCCCGAAAGTTTGGTTTGGTTGTCGACCAGGTCATCGCCATCATCGACCGATTGGCCGGCGGCCGCGAAGCCTTCAAAGAAAAAGGGATCGAGCTGACCACGTTGACCACGATCCGAGACTTTGGCATCGAACCCGAGTGATCCGGTCGTGGCGGCGCTGCGCCACAGGTTCCCAGCGCCCAAGCATCGGTGCCCTGAATCAAGGTAGCCGTCCGTTCCGTTGGTAGTACCGGCTTCAGCCGGCGTTTTTCGGCTCGGTCGGGTCTGGCGCTCGGTGCCCGTTCCGCCTAGAGGCGGTGCTACAAACGGAGCCGATGCAGCGGACAGCCTTTTTAGGATGCGGGCAAGAATTCCTGAAACGACAGCCACTGTGGATCGCGTTGGGCCATGCACTGGACGTCGTAGTTGTCCGTTTTGGCGCGTGCCAGTTCGTGCAGTTGAGCGACGTCCACGCCTTCGGTGACATAGAACACAAGTTCTTTAGCGTCCGGCGCCGTCAGCGTCAGCACATGGATCCCGGTGGTCTGGGCAGCGACGATCTCGCAGATCGCGTCCTCCAACTTGGACACGTCGTCGTTTTCTTCCGGGTCGGGGGCTCCCGCGTCGGGTGGCAGGTTGTACGGGATGGCAAACCCCAATTTGATTCCCAGTTTAGGGTTCCCGACGTATGGAACCGCCGCCTCGTTGATGCTGACCAACAGCGTCCCCCGTTTCAGCGGGACTTTTCGAAGCGTCCACTTGCCTTTGAGTGAATCGAGGTTGTCCAACTGGTCGCTCGCAATTTCGGGGGGGAGAGGTGATTTCAGGCCAACGCCTCTGTCGAAGTCGACCGGGGCATCGCCGCGGCGGGATTCTATCACGCCACGGTGGCAGCCGAACACGGCCCCCAGTCGTGGTCGCCCCGGTCGTGGTCGCCGCGTGGCGTCCACTTGCCAGCGGCTTTTCGATCGCGGCCTAGCAAACGGTCACGCATCCAGGCACACCCCGTGCGGGCAGCCATCAACGTCCGCCGGGTGGTCGCCGGGCGTGAGTCGATCATGTGCCGGGCCTGTGTTGGGGATCGACGCTGCTGGTCCTTATCGAAAACTTCGAAGCAGGGTATAATGCAGTGCTCAAACGACTGTTTATTACGTGCGCGAAGGAAAATCCATGGCGGTTGGAGAAGGCTTAGAAGACATCACGGTCAAAATTTCGCCGGAGGATTTGGACGAGGACGGATTCGTCAGCGTGTGGAATATCGCATCGTTTTCGTGCGATGGTGACCTAACGCTGACGCGAGCACTGGCTTCGTCATTGCTAGGATTCCTATGCAAAAAGGGCTGCGATTTCGTCGTCACCAGTACAACGAACGCAGAATACCTGGACTCGCAGTTCGAAAAGGACAACAAGGTCCTGTACGCGTGGAAGGCCGACAGCGAAATGGTCGACCTGGTTGCTCAGCACGCCGAAGTGCCTCATCAGGCATTCTTGAGCTTCCTAGAGAACCAAAAATTCAACGCGACCACGAACTACAGTCCTCGCCGGGCTGACCGAGTGGAATGGTTCCAAAATCTATGGTCGGTGGGTTAGAAAGCTCGACTGACGTCATCGCTGCGGCAGGCGCGCGCTGCGTGGCCTGACCAGCAGTAACGGGAGAATCATCGCGGTGTCAGATGCCTATCACCCCACTCCCGAAACCCAGGCTCCGGCCGGCGGTGTCTTTCCAGCCGGACCGGCAGTGGACCGGCCACCGGAAACCAAAAACGGCCGATGCCTGCTATTTGGCTGCATCGGCGTCTTCGTCGGCGGCCTGATTCTGATTTTGTGTGCCGGCTTCGGGACCTATTTCGCGGTTCAAAAACAGGTCGAAAAGTTCACCGACACCGAACCGCTTGAACTGCCCGCGGTCGAATACCCCGAGGAAAAGCTGGCGGAGCTGGAGCAGCGGCTCGAAGCGTTTCAGGCCAGCCTGGAAAGCGGCGGTGCCGGCACCGCCGCGGTTCAGGATGCGGCCGAAGCCGCGATCGAAGGGGATCCGGGATCGGGCGACACCGTCGCGGACGTCACCCCCAGCGACGATAGTGCCGAACCGTCCGGCCAGCTTCCGCAGCAAGTGCCTTCGCCGTCGCAGCAGGGGCCCGGTGATCCGGATCAGCCGTCTGATGCCGACGCCCCAGGGCGTGAATTGGTGCTGACCGCCGACGATATCAATGCCTTGATCGCCAAAGAGAAGCAGCTTCGCGGCAAACTGCTGGTCCGAATCGAAGATGGGAAAATCACCGGTGACATCAGTGTCCCCACCGATTCGTTCATCCCAGGGTCCAAGGGGCGATACTTCAATGGTTCGGGAACGTTTGACGTTTCGCTGGACGAAGGGGTTTTGATGGTCCGGTTGGTATCCGCCGAAGTGAAGGGCGAACCGTTGCCCGACACGTTCATGGAGGCGATGAAGAGCGAGAATCTGGCCAAGGAGATCTACAAAGACGAAAAGGGTGCCAAGGCCATCCGTCGCTTCGAAAGCATCCAGGTCGAAGGCGACAAGATCATCGCTCGACTGAAGCCCACGCCCTGATCGGGCCGCTAGCGTCGAAGTGTTTCGTAGCGAATGTCGCCAAGACTTTCGGTAGTCGCGTGTCCGGTGGCCGAAGCTGTTGGCGAGTTGCGCTACTTGCGCTACGAAGAGCTGCTCGGAGCGTGAACGCTTCGCGGCGTTTGCGTTTGGCCGGAAGTTTCCGGTACCAGGTGACGCTAACCGAGGCTATCGCCTAACGGCTCATTGAATCGGCAAACCGCCAATGCTTTCGGTGGTCACGTGTTCGGTGGCCGAATCGTCGCCGCGCAGCATGAACCGATCTCTGGTGAGATCGATTGGACAGATAGCTGGGGGGGCGGGGCGAGAACCTGGAAGGGTTCTACTTCAAGCCTTCGCGCTCGATGATGACTTCAGCACCGGTCGTCATGCGACGCAGTTTGCGTGCGACTTCCGACTTTTCCATCGTTCCGGCTTTGGCGCGAGCCAACAGCTTCGCAACTTTCTTTCTGCGGGTGCGTAAACGACGGATTTCGCGAACGCGTTCAATTCCGGACGGCATCTATATCATCTCCGAGTGGTTTAGTTTGGGGCCGAAGTGTAATTGGCCCCGTGGATTACGGGAAGAGGTCGTTTTGGCGACCCTGGGCCACTAAGCCTTCTTTTTGGCAACGCCCTTCTTCTTGGCGGCCTTTTTCTTCGTGGTTTTCTTCTTTGCAACCTTCTTTTTGGTCGCTTTCTTCTTCGTCGCCTTCTTTTTCTTTTTCTTCGTTGGCCCCTTGGCGGCTCGTTCAGCCAGCAGGTCCAAAGCGGCTTCGAAGGTCATTTCCTTCGGTTCCATGCCCTTTCGCAGGCTGGCATTGGTTTCTCCGTCGGTCACGTAGGGGCCGAACCGGCCTTCGAGGATTTTGACTTCCTTTTCTGTGATCGGCGAAGGTTTTTCGAACATCTTCAGCGGCTCTTTCGGGGTTCCCCGGCCGCGGGTCTTGGGTTGTTTCAGCAGGTCCAAGGCTTCCTGGAAAGTCACTTCCAGCGGCGAAACACCGGCTGGGAGCGAACGCGTGTCTTTCTCGCACTTGATGTATGGCCCGTAGCGGCCATCGAACGCTTGGACGGGTGCCTTGGATTCGGGGTGTTCGCCCAGGGTGCGTGGCAGCGTCAGCAGCTTGCACGCCAATTCCAGCGTCAGGTCAGCGACCTCCATCCCCTGCAGCAGCCCTTGGTTTCGTTTCTCTGGATCGTCCGGTTCGCCCAGTTGGATGTAGGGCCCAAACCGGCCGACTTTCAGGTAGATTGGCTTGCCCGTTTCGGGGTCCGAGCCGATCGGTTCCTCTTCGACCTGGCCGGCTTCCAGCAGTTCCAAGCCTTTTTGAAGGTCCATTTCGTCGGGCGGCAAACCGTCCGGGATCGATGCGGTCCGATCGCCCTGTTCCAGGTAGGGACCGAACTTGCCAACGCGAACGAAGACCTCTTCGAGGTGTTCCCCTTCGGTGGGCGTGCCCAGAGTAAACATCGCCGATTCTTTGGGATCGATCTTGTCCAGCTTTTCCACTAGGCGGTGCTTCAGCCCGACGTTGTGTTTGTCGGTCGAATCGTCGCCGAAGTAGAACTTGCGAAGGTAGTCATCGCGGTCCCCTTCATCGCGGCTGATCGAATCGAGGAAGTCTTCCAGTTCGGCGGTGAATTCGTAATCCACCAACGTTCCGAAGTGCGTTTCCATCAATCGCGTCACGCTGAACGCACGCCAGGTCGGGACCAGGGCGGAACCCTTTTTGACGATGTAATTGCGTCGTTCGTCGGTAATCGTGCCGATGATCGATGCGTACGTACTCGGTCGCCCGATGCCTTTTTCTTCCAGCGTCCGCGTCAGCGAGGCTTCCGTGTACCGGGCTGGCGGCTGGGTGGTGTGCCCCTTGGGTTCCAGTTCTTTGGCGTCCAATGGGTCCGACGATTGGACGTTGGGCAACAGCGTGTCTTTGTTGGCCAGTTCCAGTTCCGGATTGTCGCTGCCCTCGACATAGGCTCGCAGGAACCCTTCAAACAGGATGCTGGTACCGCTGGCGGTGAACGTTGCTCCGCCACCTTCGATGCTGATGCTGATGCGTTGCTTTTTGGCGTCCGCCATCTGGCACGCAACGGTCCGTTTCCAGATCAGATCGAACAACCGGAACTGATCCGAATCCAGTTCGCCGCGGATGGTTTCGGGAACACGGAACGGCGTACCGGCGGGGCGGATCGCTTCGTGAGCCTCCTGGGCGTTCTTCACTTTCCCCTTGTACACGCGGACGTCAGGGTGCAGGAAGTCTTGGCCATATTCGCTGGTCACCAGGTTCCGTGCGGCCGAGATCGCTTCTTTCGAAAGCGTCATGCTGTCGGTACGCATGTAAGTGATGTAACCGTTTTCATACAGCCGTTGGGCTGCGCTCATCGTCCGTTTTGCGGTGAAGCCAAGTTTTCGGTTGGCTTCCTGTTGCAGCGTACTGGTCGTGAACGGCGGCCGTGGTCGTTCGGTGAACGGTTTGACTTCGACTTTGGTGACTTTGAAGTCTGCTTTGCGAAGTTTTTCGGCCAATTCGTTGGCTTGGACCTCGTTCATCTGCAACAGGTCTTGGTTTTTCAACTGACCGGTTGTCGAATCGAAATCGTTTCCACGCGGGATTCGTCGCCCGTCGACGGTCGACAACGTCGCCTGCAGCGGTTCGCCAGCGGCGGTCGCAAAGACCGCGCCCAAGTCCCAGTAGGTCGAATCGACGAAAGCGATTCGTTCGCGTTCGCGGTCGACGATCAACCGCACCGCGACCGATTGGACGCGTCCGGCGCTGGTTCCTTTGCCGATTTTTCGCCACAACAGGTTCGACATGTCGAATCCGTACAGGCGGTCCAGGATCCGGCGGGTTTCCTGGGCTTTGACCAGCGAGTCGTCGATTTTGCGGGTAGCCGACAGGGCGTTTTGGATCGCTTCCTTGGTGATTTCGTGGAATACCAAGCGGTGAACCGGGACTTTGGGCTTCAAAAGTTCCTGAAGGTGCCAGCTGATCGCTTCCCCTTCGCGGTCTTCATCCGTCGCCAGATAGAGTTCGTCGGCCTGTTTCAAAGCATCTTTCAGCTTTTTAACTTGTTTCTTTTTTTCGTCCGGAACGATGTACAGCGGTTCGAAATCGGCGTCCGTGTTGACCCCCAGATAGGCCCACGGTTCGGCCTTGAACTTCTCTGGCACCTCCTTTTTACCGGCCGGCAAATCCCGAACGTGGCCAATACTGGCCTCGACCAAGTAATTCGCGCCAAGGAATTTAGCGATCGTTCGTGCTTTCGCCGGCGATTCGACGATCACTAACGCTTTGCCCGTGCTTTTGGCCATGCAAACACATCAAAAGGTAAAAGGAGAATGGGGTGGACGGGATGTCCGGAGGGACGAATCTGGAGGTAGTCAGGCTGCAAAGCATCAATCTCGGCTTGACCCTTCAAAACCGCCGGCGATACGCTTTCCGGTTCGTGTCGGTGCACGCCGTCGGCATGTCCCTCTGTTGAACCCAGTGTTTAGCCGAGGCAGTCCCCCGTGTCCAAAGAGAGTTGAACGGTCCGGCCCAGTTGTCAAGCCGACTGGCCGATTTCTCTCCGGATCGACGGAAACCGTATTCCCCCTGCCCAGTTACCGCCAGACCATCGCGGCCGAAAGTTCTTTTTCTCATGAGCACCAGTCCTTTTGAACTGTTCCGACGGAACCTGAAACCGTTCATGATCTTCGCGACTTTGCTCGCGTTGGTCTCGTTCGTCGTGCTGCCGATCCTGCAAACATACCTGCAAAAACAGGCCGGCGCCGGCAACGATGTCGTCGTCGCCAAGTACGACGGGATGGATTTGACGCAAAATCGGGTCAGTTATTTCACACAAAATCATGCCGCAACGGTGCGATTTCTGGCTGACCTAGCCAATCAAACGATCGCCCGTGGCGGTGTCCCCCGCACTTCGGGGTTCGATTATGACGCCCAAGCCAAGCAAATTCGATCGCTGGGAATCAACGAAAACCCCAGCGACGAAGGCACCATCCGTACGTTTATGTTCGCCGACCAAGCTCGAAAAGCTGGTTTCGAACTGGACGACAACGCTCTGGACGTTTGGCTGGAACGGTTCACCGACGGGCTCTTCAGCCCCAGCGAAAGAACCTCGATGCTGATGCAGTCGACCAGCAACCGCATGGGGCCGCCCCACCTGTACGAACAGCTTCGCAATCACTTGTTGGCCGATGTCTACCTGCGACGCGGCAACTCGGGTCTGTTCGGCAAACAGGGGCCGTTGCTGACGCCCGATGAACAATGGCGTAATTTCCTGAAATTGAATCAGAACGCCACGATCAACGCCTACGGCGTGCTGGTGAACGATTACATCGAAAAGACGGACGCCGAGCCGCCGGAATCGCGAATCCAAGAAGTCTACGAAGACGGAAAAGATCGTGACGCTAGCGATCAGTCGACCGAGGCCGGTTTTCACAAACGGTATTCGTCCAAATTCGAATACTTGGTCGGCAACTACCAAACTTTCTTGGACGAAGAAATCGCCAAGCTAAGCGAAGACGAAATCAAGGCTGAATACGAGCGACGTCTCAGCGGCGGCGATTTCCAATTGCCCGTCGACGAAATCGCTCAGCCCACCGTCGGTGATCTGATGAAGGAAACCGAAACGGAAGAAGCCAGCGCCGAGATCGAAATGATCAAGGAAGAAGAAACCGCTGAAGTGGCCGCCGAAGAAAAAACACAAGCCCCACCGGCCAAGGAAGAAGAGAAGCCAACCCAGGAAGTCGTCGAAGAAGAAATGACGGCGGATCCTGAAACGGCCAAGGAAGAGGCTGTCGAAAAGAAGGCAGAAGAAGCTGCCGAAGAAGCGGAAACCACCGAAAAGGCCGCCGAAGAAACGGCTAAGAAAGCGGAAGAAGCTGCTGAGGAAGTCGTGGAAGAAGCCGCCGCCGAAGAACCCGCCAAGGAAGATTCGTCGCAAGCTACCCGCCGATCGGAAGTCCGATTGGTTGCGTTCCAAGACGACGAAAAGTCCGACGAAGCTGCCGCCGACCAGAAGCCTGCCGACGAAGCCAAGCCTGCCGACGAAAAAGCTGCCGACGACAAGCCTGCGGACGAAAAAGCTGCCGACGACAAGCCTGCTGAGGAAAAGGCAACGGAAGAGAAGCCTGCGGACGACAAGGCAACGGACGACAAGGCAACGGACGACAAGGCAGCCGAAGACAAGGCAGCCGAAGACGAGGCCGAGCCAAAGTCGGAAGAGCCGGCCGATGAACCGGCAGAGATGAAGCAGGAAGAAGCCGCAGCGGAACCTGCCCCAGCCGAGGAAGCAGAGCCAGCTGCGGAAACCAAGGAAGAACCCAAAACCGCAGACGAACCGAAGCCGACCGCTCCTAAGATCCAATCCTTCGAAGACGTCCGGGACAGCATCGCGGCCGAATTGGCCGGGCCGGTTGCTCGCGACCGAATGGACAAAGCGATCACGACGGTCACCTCGACCATGCGGAACCACTTCAGCCGTTTGGGCATCCACCGCAGCAACCTGGCAATCGGCAAAGAAGTCGATCCGCCAGCTCGCCCAGACCTGGCCAAATTGGCCAAAGAATTGGGACTGCAACTCGAATCGATCGGGCCTCATACCGAAGTGTCGATCGCTGACGAACCGATCTCCAACTCGTTCGAAGTCGGTACCCAATTCGGACGTCGGGGACCAAGCTTTGGTGTGATGATGTACGGCTTCGATAACGGCCAGACTCAGTTGCCGAAACAGCCGCTGTTTTCGCCTGTGCGGACTGCCGACGATCAGTCGGGCAAGATCTACGTCACATGGAAAACCGAGGAAACCGAAGCCTACACGCCGACGTTGGACCAAGTTCGCGATGAAGTCGTGATGGCGATCCGCTTGGACGAAGCGCGTAAGTTGGCAACCGAAGCTGCGACCGAGTTGGCCAAGAAGGCCGAGGCTGGCAAACCGCTGGCCGAAGTCGTCCCGGCTGACAAGAAGGACAATTTCAAAGAGGGCCTCGGCCCCTTCACATGGATGGATTCGTTCGGTTTCCAAGGTGCCACGATCGGGAACGTTCCTGAACTCGATTCCGTCGGCGACAAGTTCATGAAGGCTGTGTTCCAGACCGAGGAAGGCAAGGTCGGCGTCGCTCCGAACCAACCGGGGCGAGTGATCTACGTGGTCGAGCCAACGAAGTTTGACCCTTCGATCGAAGAACTACGCCGCCAGTTCAAGCAGCCCGTCAATCGCATGATGGCTCGCATGGTGGCCAGCGACATCGGCGAAATTCGCCGCGGTTACTACGAAGCCCTCGACGAAGCTGCTGGATTCGAAGAAATCAAGCGAGACGAGGAATAGTCGGCCATCATCAGCCGGTTAGCCGCCTGACCAGCCCCCTAGGGTCGTGCTGCGGGCCTGCCGATGGCGGGAGACAGAAATTGCCCGGAGTGTGAAAGATCGAAAAACTTTCGCATTCCGGCTTCATGTTGGGCGAAAGTAACGCCGATGCTCTTTGCTGACCGCCCAGGCGAGTCTAAAATCTAAGTGTTGGCTTTGAACAAAGCCTGCACTGCTTCGGTCCAGTAGTTTTCGGCAGAGGGATCATTTTTAGGGTTCGCCAAGATCAACTAAAGACTTGTGCAGAAGCACGTCGAGATCTTCGCGTTTCTCCCAGCGGCTCCATTTTGCCGCCGAACGATCGAAGCAAACCATAAAGCCGGCCGGCAATCTGAAAAGGTTGTCGGTCGGTTTTTTTTGTAGGTCGACCGAACGGGCAACTGAAAATCGAAAGACCAGCAAAGCGGACACCCAAGTCCACATCGCCCAATGTCCCAGCACCGCAGGCGTGTTCCGCCTCTTTTTCGTTGCCACGGTCAATTTGCATTTTGAAATGTTCATTTTGCAATTTGCAATCTCCCCTGATCGAATCGTGCGAGAAGAATGCAAATTGCAAATTGAACAATGCAAATTGGTCATTGGACGACCATCGAGAACGCCTCGATTTTTCGTCGCTCACGACCAACTCGCGTCCGCTGCCTAAACCAGTTCCAGTTTTGCGAACGCCAATCGGAAGCTGAATTCGCCGTCGGGGAAGATCACTTTCGCGGTCCGCTTGGGGCCGCGGCCGGTGACTTCGATGATCGTGCCTTCGCCGTGTTCGGAGTGTCGTACCAGCACTCCTTCCCGGTACGACATCAGCGGCGTGGTTCCGCTGGTCAACAGATCGGCGCCTGTTTTCAGCCCCGCCACCACGATGTTCTTTTTCTTTTTTGGCTTCATCACCTCGGCGAGTTCCTCGGCTGGAAGCTGGGACACTTCGTCGATCTCGAAACCAGCCGGTGCGATCACAGGTGCCGTTTCCGAAACCGCATCCAGGTCACCGCCGGGCGATCCGTCTTCGTCTGGCAAATCCCAGGACTCGGGATAGCTCTGGTCATAGTCCTCTTCTTCGTCGAACCAGTCGCGATTGCCCGTGCTTTCGATCCGCCGAATTTCGTCCAACGGAAGTTCGTTCAAAAATGGACTGGGGATCACCGGACGCGTATCGCCACGCACGGCGCGTCGCTTGCAACAGCTCAATTGCAAACGCTCTTTGGCTCGCGTGATTCCGACGAACAGCAGCCTGCGTTCTTCTTCGAACTGCGCCTCGTTTTCCTTGGATCGTTTGTGGGGCAACAGATCGTCTTCGACGGCGATGATGTAAACTCGCGGGTATTCCAGTCCCTTGGCGGCGTGCAGCGTCATGATCGTCACGCGGTCGGTTTCGCCATCGATCGCATCGGTATCGGCCACCAACGCCACCTGTTCCAGGAAAGCTTCTAGCGATCCGTCTTCGGGGTGTTGTCGATCGAACTCGACTGCCGCCGTGATCAGTTCGTCGACGTTGGACATCGGGTTGGCGTCTTGCTGTTCGACCGCCGTTTTTTCCAGGTAGGCTTCGAACTCGGTTTCTTCGACCAGGAATCGAATCAGATCTTCTAGCGGCGCGGTCGCCTTGATCGCCAAGCGGTCATAGATTTTGATGAACTTGCCGATCATCGTGACGGCTCGTTTGGCCAGCCCTTCGATGTCCTTGGCCCGCCGGGCAGCTTCCAGCATCGGGATGCCGTTGTAGTCGGCAAAGTCCCGGATGCGTTCGACCGTCTTGGCCCCGATCCCACGCGTCGGTGTATTGATCACTCGCATCAACGCCACGTCGTGGTTGGGGTTGTTGACCAGGTGCAGGTAGGCCAACAGATCCTTGATCTCACGTCGCTGATAGAACTCCACACCGTTGACGATCTGGTAGGGCAGCGACCGGCTGCGCAGGGCGTGTTCCAGCGACCGGGTCAACGCGTTCATGCGGCAGAAAATTGCGAAGTCCGATGGCTTCATGCCTTCTTCGGCAATCGCATGAACGATCTCGTCCGCGATCCCGTCGGCTTCTTGATAGCCGTCTTGGAACATCCGCAGCACCACCGCGTCCCCTTCGGGATGGTCGGTGAACAGGTCCTTGGCTTTGCGTTTTCGGTTGTGCCGGATCAATTGATCGGCGGCACGCAGGATGTTGGGCGTGCTGCGATAGTTTTTTTCTAGCCGGGCCGTTTTGACGGACGGATAATCCTTTTCGAAATCTAGGATGTTGTTCAGGTCGGCACCCCGCCATCCGTAGATGGATTGATCCGGGTCGCCGGTGACCGCCAGGTTGGGCTGATCGATCGACAGCGCACGAACGATGGCGTACTGCGCCAAGTTGGTGTCTTGGTATTCGTCGACCAGGATGTACTTGTACTTGTTGTCCAGTTCGCTGCGGATCTCTGGGTTCTCGCGGAGCAGATTGGCGATGTGCAGCAGCAGGTCATCGAAATCAACCGCGTTGGCGGTCAACAGTTGCTGTTGGTAGACCGGGTAGACCTTGGCCGCAAGCGCGTCCAGCGGGCGCAGGATTTGGCCCTGCATCGTTTCCGGAGTCATCAAGCGGTTCTTGGCGTGGCTGATCGACGACGCGATCTGGTCGGGCGATGCGTGTGTGGTGGACACGCCGGCGGCCATGACGGCTCGCTTCATCGCCTGTTTCGAATCCTGGGTGTCGTAGATCGAATAGTTCTCGGCCAACCCGACCATCGTGGCATAGCGGCGCAGCAGTTGAGCGCAGAATCGGTGAAAGGTGCCCATCCAGACCGGTTGGTTGGGGGCCAGTGAATCAACGCGATGCCGCATTTCGTCGGCCGCCTTGTTCGTGAACGTCAACGCCGCGATCTGCCACGGCGGAACCCCCTGGTGGATCATGTTGGCGATCCGGTGGGTGACCACGCGTGTTTTTCCCGATCCCGGGCCAGCCAAAATCAGCATCGGGCCCTCGATATGACCGACAGCCTCTCGTTGAGCCTCGGTCAAATTTTCGAATATCGCATCCATTCTTGGTCCCTTCGTCCCCCTAGCTGCCGAACAACGCCGCGTGATCCAATGGGTACTATACCGCTGTGAGTCGATTGTTTTTAGGGCCGCCATGGGCGCGCATGGCGAATCGATAGGGACGACGTGTTACGATGCGTTTTTCACCCGCAGACGAATGAAGAAATCCTTATGGCGAAAAACGTACTTGGGACTGATTTGGTCACCTGCAGCACCGACCCGATGACGGGATTTTACCGGGATGGCTGCTGCAACACCGGCGGCGACGATTCCGGATTGCACACCGTTTGCTGCCAAGTCACTGCGGAATTCCTCGAGTTCAGCAAGGCACGCGGCAACGACCTCAGCACGCCGATGCCGGTGTATCGCTTCCCTGGCCTGAAACCTGGCGATCGTTGGTGTCTGTGTGCCGCACGCTGGAAAGAGGCTTTTGACGCCGGAGCCGCGCCCGCCGTCGTGCTGGAAGCCTGCCACATATCGACACTCGAATTCGCAAGCCTGGACGAACTGAAGGCATATGCAGTCGATTAGCTGCTGCCGACGGATTTCGCTGTTGCCGATTGGCGAATGCCGATGAGGTGTTGCCGACGGCTAGAACGCTGCTGATCCCCTGTTGAATCGGGCCCCCGGCGTCCGAACTGCCCCCCCGAGGCAGCGAATGGGTGTCAACGAGCGTTGAAATCGCGAACCGGCCGCGAACCTGGCGTCTTCCGCCTTGACGCTAAAGTCATGCCATTTCTATACTTCCGGGCTCGAATCACCCGTTTGCCTATTCTGATCGAAGACCACGGAAGATCATGAACGATCGACGTCACGAACTCCAGCAGAACGACCTCGCGATTTGGCTACACCGCGTAAACCAAGCGATTGAGCCACATTCCCGCCTGATCGCCATCGTGGTTGGCGGTCTGATCGTCGCTGGAATCGGCTGGATGCTTTACACCAGCCAGCAAACAGGCCAGCGTAGCGACGCGACGCTGAACCTGATTGAGGCGATGAATAGCCCCGATACGGAAGTTTTGGAAAGCGTTAGCCAAGATTTTGCGGGAACCTTGGCTGCCGAATGGGCAAAAATTTATCAAGCCAACCAGTTCTTGTCCGACGGCGTCGATTCGCTGTTCACGGATCGCGATAACGCGGTCACGTTGCTGGAAGATGCCAAGATTGCGTACGAGAACGCACTGGCCGGCAGCAAGGATCCACTGCTCCTTTCGCGAGGTCACTTCGGACTCGCTCGCGCCCACGAATCCTTGGGCGAACTGGACGAAGCGATCGAAGAATACAAAAAAACAATCGGAATTGGCGAATCGAAGCAGATGACGGAAATCTGCGAAGACCGGATTGCCGACCTCGGCAAACCGGGGACCAAGGACTTCCTGGCTTGGTTCGCTGACCAAGATTTCTCGCCTGCTGACCCGTCCCTGCCACCCGCACTGCCCGGCAGTTCGGCACTTCCCGATCTGCCCGATTTGGATCTCCCCGACCTGAACCTCCCAGGTGGTGGCAATTCCGACGTGATGGAAGCCGAAGACGGCCTGGAATTGCCTGCCGACGATGGTGCCGAAACAGGCGTCAAGGAAACCGAAGCTGCCGAAACCGATTCGCCTGCGGAAACCAAGCCTGCCGAAACCGATTCGACAGAGTCCGATGCAGCAGGAACCGAAAAAGCAGAAGCCGCCAGTGACGAATAGTCCACGCGGTGACGGTTCGCCGGGCGATCCAGGATCCACGGGTGATTCCGCTGACGCGGGCACCCATGATGAACTCGGTGACGGCGTTGATGGCGAAGCGATCGTTGCCGAAACGGTCTACCGGGATTTCGTTGTTCCCGAATCGGGCGAAGGCGAACGGATCGATCTGTTCCTGACCCAATCATGCGACGGGTTCAGTCGCACACAGATTCGTGCGGCGGTTCAAAACAATGGCGCCGAAGTGGACGGGCGCGTTTGTCGGCCCAGCTTGAAACTGAAACAGGGTCAACGAATCCGGTTCAAGGTTCCGCCGCTGCCGACTGACGACACGGTTCCCGAGAATATTTCGCTGGACGTGTTGTACGAAGATGATGGATTGGTGGTCGTTAATAAACCGCCTGGCATGGTCGTCCACCCGGCTCGCGGCCATTGGACAGGAACGCTAACCAGCGCGCTGGCCTATCGTTTCAATTCGCTGTCGGACGTCGGTGGGCCTACTCGCCCCGGTATCGTCCACCGCCTGGACCGTGATACGTCCGGCGTGATCGTGATCGCCAAAACCAATGCGGTCCACAATCATTTGTCGCAACAGTTCCATGACCGGACGACGGAAAAGGAATATTTTGCGATCACCAACGCACCGATCGATCGCGACCGCGACGTGATCGACCTGCCGATTGGACGTCACCCGTATCAGCGGGACAAAATGGCGATCCGCGATGGCCATGTGACCAGCAAGCCAGCGTCGACGTTCTACGAAGTGATCTCGCGACACGGTCGGTACACCCAGGTGCGACTGGTGCCCAAGTCGGGGCGAACGCACCAATTGCGCGTTCACCTGGCGCACCTGCGAACACCGATCCTATGCGACCGGTTGTACGGTGGGCACAGTGAAGTGACCGAGGCGTTGTTGAAGACCGGACGTCGCGGTGGAGACGAGGATCCTGTGGTGCTGGACCGTCAAGCTTTGCACGCGCGAAAGTTGACGATCATCAACCCGCAGACCGGCAAACCACAGACCTTCGAAGCACCGCTGCCCGATGACATCCAGCGAGTCATCGGAATGCTGCCGTAGCGTGCGGGCAACCTGGCCTTTGATGAAGCCGCGTGCTGAAACGCAGAGCCGCGCGCTGAAACGAAGTGCAGTGCGGGCGGCGACCAATTTTTCATCCGTCCCCCGGGTGATCAGCGTTTGAATTATGCTGGTGCACACTGTGTTGCACTGCTCTGATTCCGCTGAAAACCGGTCATTTCACCATGCGTTTGCTCGATCGCGTCCTGCCTGTTTTATTCCTAAGCGTCTTGCTCTTGCCGGCTGCGGGCGTGCAGGCTGCCGACAAGGATGCCGCTGCCCCGAACGTCATTTTCGTCCTTTGTGATGATCTGGGCTGGGGTGACTTCGGCGTCTTCTATCAGAACGAAGCGGCGGGCGAAAAACGCATCCATACGCCGAACATCGACCAGATGGCGGCCGAAGGCATGCAGCTTCGCAACCACTATTGCCCGGCTCCGGTTTGTGCCCCCAGTCGCAGTTCGCTGCTGACCGGGACCCACCAGGGACATGCCGAGGTTCGCGACAACCAGTTCGACAAGATGCTGGAATCCAACCACACGATTGCATCGGTCATGCAGCAGGCTGGATACCGCACCGCATTGGTTGGCAAGTATGGACTGCAGGGCGAGGGTGACTCGGCGAAAAACTGGCCGGCCTATCCAACCCGACGTGGCTTTGACGATTTCTTTGGCTACGTTCGCCACGTGGACGGGCACATCCACTATCCGCACGAATCATGGCCACTTGGCGACAGCGAAAAGCACCGTGCCCCCAAAGAGGTTTGGTCCAACGATGACGAAGTGTCTGCCGACCTGGCGAAGTGCTACACGACGGACCTGTTCACCGCCAAAAGCAAGCACTGGATTCAACAGCACACTGAATCGAAACCCGATCAACCTTTCTTTTTGTACCTGGCCTACGACACTCCGCATGCCGCTCTTCAGGTTCCCACGGGCGCCTATCCCGACGGTGGCGGACTGACCGGGGGTGTGCAGTGGACCGGCCAACCGGGACGCATGATCAACACCGCCCATGGTGAAATTGATTCGTACCGACATCCTGATTACACCGGCAACGGTTGGAAGGATGTGGATGAACGATTCGCAACCATGGTGCGGCGGATCGATGATTGCGTTGGTGACCTGCTGCAGACATTGCGTGATCTGAACATTGATCAGAACACGATCGTCGTGATCAGCAGCGACAATGGTCCGCACGCCGAATCGTATTTGCAAGATCAGCCCTACCAACCGACGGCGTTTGATTCGTTTGGACCATTGGACGGAATCAAACGCGATCTTTGGGAAGGCGGGATTCGCGTTCCCACTTTGGCGTGGTGGCCCGAGCACATTCCGGCCGCGACGATCGATCACAACCCCAGCCAATTCCATGACTGGTTGGCGACCTTTGCCGACATCGCTGGCGCCACACCGCCGGCCCGGTGCGATGGTGTTTCGTTGCAACCGCTATTGTTGGGGCAAGCCGATTCGCACGGCGGTCAGGTCTATGTCGAATATCAGCAAAGCGGTCGCACGCCCAACTACGACGCGTTTCAGAAGTCGCGGCAAGGACACCGGCGTCGCCAACAGCAAGCGATCTTTGTCGATGGAATGAAGGGCGTCCGTGTCGACATCCAAAGCCATGATGATCCGTTTGAAATCTACGATGTCGTTCGCGATCCAGGCGAACGAACGAACCTGGCCGGCACTTCCCCGCGATTCGATGCCCTGCAAAAGACAATGCACGACCGCGTGTTGCAGGTCCGCCGTCCCAACCCTTCGGCGCCCCGTCCGTATGACGATGTCGCGATCCCCGCGGTTGAAATTGCGTCGGTGGTTCCAGGGCTGGACCAATCCTTCTTTCCCGGAAACTTCGCCTACGTTCCCGAAGTCAAATCTTTGCAGCAAATCGCAGTGGGAACGTCAGCATCGTTCACCGCGGACCGGTCGATGGCAAAACTGGACGGGCAACCCGCTGCCGGCGCGATCCAGTGGTCCGGCTTCGTGAAGGTGCCGCAGACCGGTGATTACACGTTTGACTTGACCTCGTCGACACCTTCGTTCGTTCGAATTCACGATGCAATTTTGATCGACCATGATTTCGGGCATGAAGCCGATGCAACAAGGTCAACCACAATTCGGTTGGCCGCTGGACTGCATCCCATCCGGATGACCAGTTTGGTGACCGACGGCCAAATGCCCCAGGTGAAACTGGATTGGTCCGGCGGCGATCTTTCGGACGCCCTGTATCGCCAACTGTAAAGCCGCGGCAATCTTCCGCGGACAGTTGTGAATCCGTTCATGGGGCCGTTTGGGCGGCTGTGATCAGTTGACGGTCAATACGATCTTGCCCATCAGTTCACTGCCGCCGTGCAGCGTCGCTTGTTCTTGCAATTGGTGGCTTTGGGCAGCGTCGGCTAACGATAGGGTGCGGCCGATGTTTGCCTTGATTTTTCCCATCGCTAGATGGTGGTTGATGTCTTCGGCGGCGGCTCGCATTTCAACGGCTGTTGCTTTGAACATCGCGAATCCATGCAGCGAGCATTCTTTGACGTAGAACGGGCCAACGGGAAACGGCGGGCGAGCATCGCGGCCGGCCATCAATACCATCCGCCCGCGTCCTGCCATCAAGTCAACGGCCATGTCAAAGTCGGGTTCGCGGCGCGTTTCCCAGAACACGTCCACGCCGCGGGGAGCTTCCCGCTTGACGACTTCTTCGATCGATTCGGTGTGGTAGTTGATGGCGACGTCTGCGCCCATCTTGCGGACCGCATCACACTTCGCTTCGCTGCCGGCGGTCGCGATCACGCGGGCCCCGGCCGATCGTGCCATTTGGACGACCATCGACCCGACACCGCCGGAACCGCCGATCACCAAAACCGTTTCCCCGGCCTGTAGTTCGGCTTCACGAAACAGGCCAAGGTGAGCGGTCACGCCGACTAGCGCGCATGCCGCAGCGTCTTCGAACGACACCGCGTCTGCCAATGGAAAACACCACTGCTGGGAAATCACGATCTTCTCTGCAAACGTCCCCTGGCGACCCAGCAAGCCCTGATTGGTACACCAGACGCGGTCTCCCACCGATGCATGGTGAACGCCTTCGCCGACCGCTTCGATCACGCCTGCGGCATCGCACCCAAGGATGAATGGTCGCGGCAGATCAGCCGCCACCGCGCCGCTGCGAACGTAGGTGTCGATCGGGTTGACCGAAACAGCCCGCACGGCGATCAGCACTTGGCCAGGGCCGACTTGGGGGTCGGGAAGATCGCCGTACTGAATCACGTCGGCAGGACCAGTCGATTCGATGTAAGCAGCTTTCATGGCGTTCGCAGTTCGATTCGGAAGACGGATGGAAGGCAAAATGGCACCGCCCAACCGCAGGGGCATGCCGCCCGATACTATACGGCGGCGAGCATTTCCGATGCATCCGGTATTGCGCTATCGCCGACGCAAAATCCGGTTCATCAATGGCGGCGACAAGCGATCGGCGTACACCAACGCTTTGCCACCCAGACTTAGAATCACCTCGCTGCGGCGAGCGATGATGGCGGCCAACGCAGCCCGTGCGACCCGGTCGGGTGACCAGCTGCCGATGCTGGCTGATGACTGATCCGGGGATGTGTGGACCAGCGAATCAAAGAATTCGCTTTTGGTCGTGCTGGGGCTGACCAAGGTGACTTGGATGCCGTCGGGGGCTAGTTCAGCCCGCAGCGAATCGCTCCATCCATGCATCGCAAACTTGCTGGCGCAGTACTCGCTTTTGTTGGCGACCGCGCGATGCCCCAGCACGCTGCTGATATTGCAAATCACCGGCGCCCGACCTCGCCCTAAACTGGGAATCAAGATGCGAGTCAATTCGGCCGGTGCAAAGAAATTGACCTCCATCACCTGACGAAGACGTTCGGGGGATGCGTCGGCGAATGCACCGATCGCGCCAATCCCCGCATTGTTGATCAACAGGTCGACTTCCCCGCCGCGAATCTGATTCGCCACATCCAGGATCTGCTGCCTGACTTTGGGGAACGTGACGTCACCAACGACTGGGGTGATCGATCCGGGGGCAGATCGATTGGATAGTTCAGCCAATCGATCCGAGCGCCGCGCCACGGCGACAACCGATGCGCCGGCATCACAGAGCCGCTCGCACAAGCATCGCCCAATTCCACTGCTAGCGCCGGTCACGACCGCGACAGCACCGTTGGGGTCGAATCGCATACAAGACCGCTCCATCGAAATTGACTGATACCACCACCGTCGGCTCACTCGATCAACCGACCGCGAGCGCCGAAACGGCAAACTCGCGGGGCCAATCCAGACGCGGCGCTAAGCGACGTCGCTGGTCGAATCATTGCATGCCGGGCTATTGGGATCCTGATCGCTGGATTCCGCATCCGTCGCTTCGGGACCGATCGCGTCAACGTCCTTGGGATCCCGGACGATCGGCTGGCCATCTTCGCGTGGGATCGGGCGGATCGCCTTGGCCGATTTGTGGATCGGACCCATGGCACCCACGGGCATACGGACGTGGACCGTCGTGATGTGGTCGCCAAAGTCACGGGAAAGCACTTCGCCCTTGGCCGATAGATACGACAGCAGTCGGCCATCGGCAACGTCCACATCGACTTCGATGTCCAAGAATTCGCGGCCGAGCGCTTCGCCCACCGATTCGATCAAACACTGCAGTCCCTTTTCGCTGCGTGCACTGACCGGGATCGCATTGGGATAGCGGTCCAGCACGCGGTTCAGCACCGCCGGGTTTTCGATCGCGTCGATTTTATTCAGCACCAACAGCGTATCTTTTTCTTCGATGCCGAGTTCTTTCAGCACTTCGTAGACGGCCGTGATCTGTTCGAACACCGTCGGGCTGCTGGCGTCGGCCACGTGCAGTAGCAGTTCCGCTTGACGTGTTTCTTCCAACGTCGACTTGAAGCTGGCGACCAACGAGTGCGGCAGGTCGCGGATGAAGCCGACCGTGTCACTTAGCAGCACCGTTCCCCAACCGGGCAACTGCCAGCGTCGGGTGCGAGTGTCCAAAGTCGCGAACAGTTTGTCTTGTGCCAACACGCCGGCTTCGGTCAGCGCGTTCATCAACGTGCTCTTGCCCGCGTTGGTGTACCCGACCAACGATACCGTGGGCGCCTCTTTCCGCGCGGCGACCTGTCGCTGACGACGTTTTTCGACCTGAGCCAATTCGGCCTTCAGATCGTGAATGCGTTTCTGCGCGATCCGGCGGTCCACTTCCAATTGCTTTTCACCGGGGCCACGCATGCCGACGCCCATGGCTTGACGCGACAGGTGAGTCCACATTCGTTTCAGCCGTGGCAACGAATATTCCAACTGAGCCAATTCGACGGCCAGCCGGGATTCGTGGGTGCGAGCACCGGCCGCAAAAATATCCAGAATCAACTCGGTGCGATCGAGCACCTTGACGCCGGTGGCCTTCTCTAGATTTCGAACTTGCGCAGGCGACAGGTCATTGTCAAAGATGATCATGTCGGCTTCATGGCGTTCGACCATCAGCCGCAGTTCTTCGACCTTGCCTTTGCCCAGATAAGTCGAATGGTCAGCCGTTTGTCGGCGTTGGACCAATTCGTCAACAACCTCGGTTCCGGCGGTGGTTGCCAGTCCATGAAGTTCTTCCAGCGGATCGGCTTCGACGGGTTCGTCAAGCATGATCAGCCGCGCCAAGATACTGCGTTCGGGCGAGTCGTCTTGGACCTTGTGAGGTTCACGCACAGTGATAAGGGGGGCTCCTATTTTGGCCGCGATGATCAATTCCAACGCGGGTCCCGGGACGTGTCAGGCTGAAATCGTTTCCAGCCGGTCTTCATTATAGCCTGTGTTCGAAAAACGCACCTGCGTTGGGCTTCGAGTTCCAGACTGGAAAACAGGACATTTTCCCGGCGATCAGGTTCGGTCGGCGGTCCCCATTTTGTCGCTCCATCGCACGCCGTGCGGGGGAAGTTCGATTCCAGGAAAGATCCTTTTGTAGTGGGATTCGCCAGAATTCCCTGCTGGAAAGGTGTTCTGGCCAGCCCCACGGTGCCAGGGATCCCGTCGATCCGGAAAAGTTTTCACCTGACCCTGTGACCAGACGTGTCATGGGGGCGTGCGAAAAATGGTTCCGTCGAGCCAAAGGTGGCTTGGCGGTCACGAAATTTTTGCCGGAGACTTACCGATGACTCAAATGTTGTTGTTCGATGCGACCACCGAAATTGGCTCGCCCGCGATCGTGCCCGTGGTCCCCACCATGCCACCCACTTCGCCGAAACGAGTTTCCAAGACTGCCGCGGTCCAGGCCCGCAGCAGTTCCTCGGTTGAATCGATTCCGGCCAATCGGAAGAACCAACTTCGCAGCGAAGGCGGAGTCCAGCACATGGGCGATCTGGCCCGTTTGGTGCTGCTGCGGTACGAGTTGGCTGCCAAGCGGCGCGAGGAAATTGCTGCCCGTCGCAAGGCTCGCTAATCCGGATCGGTAACGCCAAATCCCAGCAAAACCGGTGTCTGAACCGGACTCGGCTGATCCGGATCGTTGCCAACTCGCCTGCCTGAGCCCGTCGGTGGACCGCTTTGTTTCAGCGGCTTATTACAGCGGCTTATTACAGCGGCGAATCGGTTGATGGATTCGAAGGCGATGGTTCCAGCTTTGGCTTTGATTCTGGCTTGGCTGCCGCTTTGGCTTTCGCAGCCGCCTTTCGGCTACGCAGCATCGACGCGGTCAACAGAGCCCCGAACAGGAATCCGACCGCCGTCGCCACGATCAACAGCACCGAAAGCGGGAACTGGGCGTCGAGCCAAAGTAGCCGAATGTCGGCGGGTTCGTTGTTCTGGAGAGCCATCGCTAAGGCCAGCACGATGCCAACGATCAGGAAGAACCAGCGAATTTTCTGCATGCGAATTGTCCCAAGAGCCGATTTTAAATTACTGTACGCAGGTGCATTGGTTTGCTAGCATTGATGATGTCGTTGGCCAGCCGGTACGGAGCCCTGCCAGCGGCCAATGTTCCCACCAAGGGAAGACTGGCACACCAAGAGCATCTCGTTGAACGCTCCGTTTCGGGCGTCCATCAATCTAACCTCCGCTTCGACTTTACCCCACGGCATCCTTTCCGGGAGGCGCAACTGTGGCATTCCAGCAAACCTTTGCCTTCGCCGAACCGCCGGTCAGCCGGGTAGTGTCGAAAAAGCGGGCCAGCCATTCCAAGGCTCCAAAAATCACGGTTCCGGGCGCGGATCACCGTTTGCTGCCCGATAACAAGTCGATCTCGGATAACAAGTCGATCTCGGTTCGCGAGTCGATCTCGGATCTCCAGGAACAACACCCACTCTCCACCCATGAGCGGGGCGGATTGCGGCAAACTAGGGGGAGTGGCGAGGGCGGGCAAGCGTTCCTTCCCGGCCACCCCAAAGCGCAGCGTTGTAAGTTTGATAACCAGTCGATCTCGGTTCGCCAGCCGCCGGCGCCGGTCCCGGCCGCCGTCTCGCCCACTCGCGACCAAGTTCTTCGTGATCTCCGCATCCGGGCCGGTTGCATCACGACTGCCGACCAAGCCGGTCCGCCGGTCCAAACTTTCTCCTCTGGCAACGATGATCTTGATGCGATGTTGCCACGCCGGGGGCTGAAGGTCGATTCGGTCATCGAATGGATCGCGGAGAACCCCAGCTGTGTCGCCGCCACCCTGTCGCTGGTGATCGCCGCTGGACGGCTGGCCCGCCACCCCGGGCCGTTGGTCGTGGTGGCTCGCGAAGCCGATTTTTTTCCGCCGGCGGCTGTATCGCTCGGGATCCCTGCGGACCGGATCATTTGGGTGCGGCCCAGCTGCCACGCCGATGCGGTGTGGGCGATCGACCAATCGCTGCGATGTTCGTCGGTGTCGGCGGTGTGGGCACCCGTCGGAGCACAGTTGGACGACCGGGATGCCCGGCGATTCCAGCTGGCTTCTGAAACCGGCAAAACACCGGGGCTATTGGTTCGCCCGATCGCGAATCGTGGCCGCCCCAGCTTTGCCGAGACGCGATTCCATGTCGCATTGGCGAAGCCCCGCAGCGACGCTCAGGACCAATCCCACCCGGTGCTCCGTGTCACCTTGGACCGTTCCCGTGGCGCAACGGGCGGCAAGAATGTCTGGGTTCGAATCGATGATCACGGCCGATTGATCACGGCCGCTAACCCTTCCTCCCCACGAATTGATTCGACCAGGACGGAATCTCATGAAAAGGCTGCTGTGCGTCTGGCTTCCGAATTGGCCCATCCAAAGGAGACGTCTGCAGCAGCCGATCGCCGACGGGCCTGATTCGGTCAGCGATCGCAGCGCAGGCGACAGTGATGCAGGCGGCAGTGATACAGGCGACAGTGATACAGGCGACAGTGATGCTGATTCCGGCGCTGGCGACACCTCGGAAAATCCGCCCCTCTTGTTGTGGAACCAAGATGCTCGTCGGGGCCGGTTGGTGGCTGCCTGCTGTCCGCGCGTTCGGGCGGCACGAATCCGCCCTGGAATGTCGATCGCCCAAGCGCGCGAAATGTGCTTGGCGGCATCGATCCCGGGGTTGCTGATCGAAAAACACGACGCCCTGTTGGACCGGCAATCGCTGGACCAAGTGGTTTGGTGGATGCAGCAGAAAATATCACCATTGGTCGCCATCGAATCGCTTGATATCCATCCTTGGGCTGGGCACCCACGTCATCAATGCGAATCGTTGTGGTGCGAAATCGATGGTGCCGCACACCTCTTCGGTGGCGAATCAGGCTTGTTGGTCGCGGTGACGGACCTGCTGGAATCGTTGGGGTTGGCTGGCCGGTTAGCGATTGCGGATTCGTTCGGAGCCGCCTGGGCGGTGGCCCACACGCGGATCGCGAAATCGCACGCTGCCGCTGACCGCTGTTTCATTGTGCCGCCGGGAACCAATCGTCAAGCCATCGAACCGTTGCCCGTGGATTCCCTTCGGATTGCACCGGAAACCGTCCACACGCTGGCCCGGCTGGGGATTGAAAGGGTGGGCCAGTTGTTGCGTTTGCCACGCAGCGGCTTGGCACCTCGATTGGGCATCCACTTGGTTCGGCGTATCGAACACGCATTGGGCGAAGTGGCCGAACCGGTCAAAGCCTTCCACGCCGAGGTCTGTCATAGCGAAACGCTTTCGCTGGAATACCCGACGACGGACTTGCCCATCTTGGTCGATCGGGTCGAGCGGTTGATTCAAATGGTAAGGGCGGGCTTGGCGACATGCCAACGTGGGGCACTACGCATGACATGTCGCCTGGACCTTTCGGTCCACCCGCCACGAACCATTGATATCGGTTTATTTGCGCCGTCCGCCGACGCAAAGCATCTAAGTGGTTTGCTGATCCATCGTCTCGAACAAATTCGTTTACGCGGCACGGTCGATCGGATCACCGTTTCGGTGCCGCTGACCGGTCCGCTACGAACGGTTCAAACTTCATTATTCGATTCTTCGAGCGATGACTCGTTGCAGTCGCTCAGTGGTTCTTCCATCAGTCGCTTGGTCGATTCGCTCAGTGGTCGACTCGGCCGAAACGCGGTGGTCGAAGTCAAATTGTCGAACGATCCGTTGCCTGAAAATTCCTGTTTTGTTGTACCGCTTGCTGGAAACCAAATCGCTGGAAACGAGGTGGCCGGAAAACAGTTCTCCGGACGCCCAGGGTCTCGATCACAGCGGTCCTATGATCAAAAGCTTCGCAGCCGTGTGGCTCGCCGCAATCGATTGAATCCTCCCGATAGCGGAGCTTCCATTTCTGCTGCGACATCGGGTTCGTTGTCTCAAAATCCTAAATGGGCTCCATCACCAGCCGATGCGATGCGCAGACCGGTGGCCCTGTTGTCTCGTCCTGTGCCTCTGACGATTGCTTTCGACAAAGATGGGTTCTTTGCTGATACGCAGCGTCCGTCGTTGCCGAACGGTTTGCGAGTCGCAGGTGTGACTCACAAAGTCATTCGTTCTTGGGGGCCCGAAAGAATCGAAACCGGTTGGTGGAAAGGTCCGTCCATTCGCCGTGACTATTATCGGGTGGAAACCGATCGTGGTCAGTGGTGGTGGATCTTTCGCGATTCGATTTCGCCCGTGTCCGCCGAGCGATCGCTACCGAGATATCGGTGGATGCTGCATGGACACTTTGCCTAGATCGAAGTGATTCAATCTGCCCCATCGTTCACTTATAGAATTGCCCTTTGGAATGCATCAGTTTTCCCGTGCATAGGAAATTTGTGACAGGCATCGCAGGGCAGCTGTCTTGATACCCCTATCGACCGACTGCCCGCCTGTCACTTCTTCGAAGACTAGTTGTGATCTGAGAAAATGGAACATGTCCAGAAGATTTTTATGAATAATTTGCAGTGAAGCGATCGCATCCGGTGCAAGCCGCTGTAACTGGCAAAATCCATCCACTGAAAATGCAACGTGTTTTCGTCGGACGCCCCTATCCCGCTGCGGATCAATCTAGCCGCCCAGCCGTTTTTTGCTGGCGTCGATCGCCAGAACGCGGGAACCCGCAGGTGACCGGGCTGGATGGCAAGATCGCCTGCGATCTGCATTAGCCGGAAAACCGGCCCCACGGTTTGCTGAGTTCTTCTAGCATTCGATCGGGCGGCAGCAGTTCGAATTCGTCGCGTCGATCGGACGGCATTTCCAGGTACTTTTCTAAAGACGATTCTCGATTGCGACGCGGTCGAGGCGACTTTCGGCGAATCGCTTCCTCGGCCCAGGTGGTCAACATCATGGTGTTCAGCAACGCGTCGCCGCCGGTCGAAACTCGCAAGGTCTCCAGATCATTGTCGCTAAGGATCAGACGTATGTAGTCCAATTCGTCGCTGCGAAGATGTTCCCGATCGGGCAAGAATTTCGGAGCCGGAATCTTTTCCGACCGTTCGCTAGAATGACCAAACAGCACAAACAGCAGGAACCAATCAACACCGCGTCCGCCACCGAATCGTTGCTCGTATTCGGCATAGTCCGTTTTTTGCGAAGCTGTCAGCTTTTGCAAACGTCGATCTAGGATTTTACGCAGCGCGAAATAGATCCGTTCGATGGTTTCGTCGCTGAGCTTGCGACTGGATTGTTCCGAGATCGAAATCATCGTCTCGTTGATTCCCTGGTTGATCGCATCACGTTGCGATTGCCCCTGGCTGCCTTCGATCGCGTCGACCAACTTGGTCGGCAAGCTCTCTCGCCACACCGCATAGGCTCGCATGGTGTCCAGCAGTTGTTCCGCATCGGTTTGCTGGGCAACCACATCGGCCAACGATTGGATCTTCTTTCGTGTCGGCGGGTCCAACTGGTTGTAGCGTTCCCAACGCGAAAACAACGGGCTGCGCTGTTCGACGGGCAAGGCCGTGATGGCTGCTTCGCGTTCATCTAGCGGAATGTCGGCAATCGACACCGGTTCTTCGGTTACTCCGTCCAGCGAACGTGACGCATGGACCATGTGCAACCATTCCTGATCGCGCGAGAGTTGTCGCATCAGATCCAGATCGACGTCGTACTTGTAGGCGTCCAGCGATTCGGCAATCGCAAGTCCACGTAGTTCATGATTGAAACGGGCGCGATTGACCCACTGAGTCACGATAACCGCTAGTCCGATCGCGATGACACAGCTTGCCGCAACCCCCAACGGGAACCGGTATCGATTCAGCCAAGACCTTTTGGGCGGCGAATGTTTGACGAGGTCAGCGACCACCAATTCAAGCGTGGTTTCGACCAATTTGGTGTTGGGGGCTTCGCTGGGAAGCGCTTCCAACATGTCCCAGCCGGACTGGAGTTCTTGCAATCGGACACGAAGCGTTTCGTCATCCAGCAATCGGTTTTCCAGCGCCGTTCGGTCACTTCGTTCCAGTTCGCCGTCAAGATAGGCGACCAGCAATTCATCGTCGGGGTCCAACGGCATGTCGTCGGCGATCGTCGCAGTCATCATTCGTCGCCCTCGTCGTAGTCGCTGGAAACAGCATCCTCGTCCGGTGTCCCCAGAACACCATTTTCGATGTAGTTCTGCAGGCTCTCTTTTAGGTTCACGCGTGCGCGGCTCAGCAGCGACTTGACCGCTTTGGTGGTCAAGTCCATGGTTTCGGCGATTTCGACGTAGCTCATGTTTTCGAATCGCGACAGCATCATCGCCATGCGTTGTCGCTCGCTAAGCCCCTCGACGGCGGCTCGCACGATCATCGCTCGCTCACTTCCCTCGGCGATCCGATTGGGCATCATTCCGCTGGCGTCCAATGCGGTCGACGCCAATAATTGTGCGTTGCTTTCGGTCGCCGGTCCGCGTGGCGCGTCGACCTCGTTCACTTCATGACGCCGCCCCAACGAACGTGCCGAATTGCGGGCAACGTTCCCCGCGATGGTGAACAGCCAAGTCGAAAATTTGGCACCCGGCTGGTAAGTCTTGCGAGCTCGAAAAACTCGCATGAACGTCTCTTGAGCCAGATCCTCCGCCAGGTCGTTTCGTGGACCGATCGTTCGCATCAAGCGTACCAATCTCGCCTCATATCGTTGCACCAGTTCAGCAAAGGCGCCGGCGTCGTCGTCGCGGACGCGCAGCATCAACCGAACATCCGGATCGGATTGTTGATAACGCAACGCGGTCGACTCGTTAACGGCCAAGCGAACTTTCAAATGGATTGGGGAAGGAGGTTGATCAGCCAGTCTACCGGACGCAGTTGAAATGATTTGCCACCAACACATCAAACCACTTCAGTCAGGCAAAGTTTCGACAAAAAATGGCGTTCTACGGCAGCACGCCAGGCCTGCGGTGATTCACATCATTCGACCGGACGGCTGGGGTCTGGTGATTGAGTGAGTCGCAGGCGTGTGAGCGAGCGTCCAGCTTAGCCGCGGAGCGGCGGCAGCTCTTTGTAGTGGGGTGGGCCCCACGGATAGCGATGACGGATGCAATCATGATCTTTTCGGCCCGGCCGAGAAGATCATGAGGGGCTGCCAAATCCGGTGGCCGAGGCCACCGGCAGGATGCTTTCGCCTCTCCGAGGCTGTCGTAAGCTGGACGCTCTCGTCAGCGAGCGGGCGCGAGCAATTTGAATTAGGCCCCCAATTCAGCAGCCTCCACCACAGCAGCGTGGCGCACCACAGCTTTCCCCGCCTGCCATCGGTAACGACTTTCCTGATTTGACTGCCGGGCTGGCTGGAACGCTGAAAATGCGTTCCAAATCCGACTTCCCACATTCGGGGCACTGCATTCCAGCGTTCTTCGCGGATCGTTCATCCTCGGCAGACCGGATCAGCAGCTCGACAACCTGGGTGCACGATTTGCATTCGTATTCGTAGAGTGGCATCGTAGAAACCGCCTTTTAAGATGGGCACGTGGAATCGATCGCCGATCGGATCCGATCTCTGGCCAGATCGGCTACCCGAAGCTTGCATCAAGACAAAACGCTAGGCCTTTCATTATCGGCCCAATTCGATTCGAAGGAAAGATAGCTCGCATCCTCGCTGGCAGTCTTGCCGAACGCTCCCCTTCCAAACTGATTTGGATCCTGACATGAAACGCCCGATGATGAAAACGCCACCGCTGACCCGAGACCAAGTTCGCCGCGTCGATCAGATCGCGATGGACCAATGGGGGATGCTGGGAATCGTTGTGATGGAAAACGCGGGGCGAGGTGCTGCCGAAATAATCGCTTCGATCTCACGCGGCGGCCAAGTCCTGATCTTGTGCGGGAAAGGCAACAACGGCGGTGACGGATACGTGATGGCCCGTCATCTGCAGATCGCAGGGATTGATTGCCAAATCGTTGCGGTGGGCAATGCCAACCAACTTCCCAGCGACGCTAGAACCAATGCTGAAATCGCCGCTGCTGCCGGGATCCCAATCGAAGTCGTCGACCAGGAAACGGCTGACCTGGCCAGCCTTCGCGGGCGGTTCGACAGAGCCGATCTGATTGTCGACGCTCTGCTAGGGACCGGTGCCCAGGGCGACCCGCGGGGGATCTATGCCACGCTGGTTAATGCCGCCAATGCATCGGATGCCACGACCATCGCGTTGGACATTCCCACAGGACTGGACTGCGATTCGGGGAAACCTGGATCGCCCACATTTCGCGCCGACCATACGATCACGTTCGTTGCCGCCAAGGTTGGCTTCTCGGCAGCCCAAGCGGCCGACTACTTGGGCACCGTCCACGAGGTGGGTATCGGCGTGCCCCGACAAGTGATTGCGCAAGCGATCGCCGCGGATGACTCGGCACAGAAGTGATCGTGTCTGGATGTAGCAGCCGATCATTGCGGTGCGTGACGACCATCCCAGGCGGGTACAATCACTCTGGTCTGACGATCGTCTACTGGAACCAAAGCGAGACGACCCCATGAATCTCCCCGAAGCCTCGTCACTGCGCTGCTCCGATCGCCAACCTGCGTTTCCTGCGGCGACTCGGATTCGCTGGTTCCTGCGGGGCACGGCCGTCGGCGCCATGTTGATGGCCGCCGCCAACGCGGTGTCCTATTTCTTTCGTTCATCGGATTGGTCCGGGTTGGTCGGACGACCGCGATCGATGAATTCGGCGATCGGATTCCCTTGGATCGTCTGGGAAGCCGGCAACCAGTACGGCGGACTATTTGCGGACTACCCCAACATGCTGTTGAACTTGATGATCGGGTTGATCGTCGGCGGCGGGATGGGATGCGTGGCGGTTTGGAAGCGAGACTTTCTGAATCATGTCGTTGAGGCAATCGCCAGCCACGAAGTCGTCAACACCGAAGTCGCCAGCCACGAAGTCGCCAATACCGAAATGGGTAGCCAAACACGAAAATCTGCGCCGATCCAGTTCAGCCTTCGAGGACTGATGATCGCGACCACCTTGGCTACCATCGTCGCGGCGGTGATCAGCCGATTGGCGGCCCACCCAATCACGTTGGTGATCATCTACGCGTTGGGACCGATCTCGTTGGTGGCCTTGGCGATGGTCCCGTATCGGTGGCCTTGGCAACGCAGAGTCACCCTGCTGATCCCCATCACATTTGCACTGATCGCGATCGCAATGCTGGTCGGCAGCAAGTTGCAAATGGAATTTGATCAAGTTTTGCTGGGGATTTTCCTCAGTTGGACCCCGCAAAGTGCGATAGCCGCCACGCTGTTGACGACCTACCTGATAATGGGTGCCACGGGAACCAAACAAGCGGCTTGAACGTTGCAACACCGGCTCCAAGGTTCCTCACAGCATCCTTAAAGCCCTGCGGCGTCGCCTTCCCGGCCGCCCCGCTGTTGAGCGACACCACGTTCTCCGGTCATAATTCGCCCGCTGGCGGCCCGGCAGCCGGAGGGTTGGATCTGGGCAACCTGTCGGTTTTACCCCGTATGATTGGGGCTGGCTAGGAATTCAGCGGGAAACCCTAGGCCGACGGAGGTTCTTCCCACGATGCGGCGCGTCTATACTGAAACCGAGACAAAACGTTGCGGGGGCGATGGGCACGAGGCGTGGCCGAGTGTCTTCCCGGGCGAACCTGTACGAGTGAGGACTGAATGAGCGGATACGGCGCACTTAGCGACGACTATTACCTGAACATGAATCTTTCGACCGAGATGGAGCTGCCTCAGGGACGCGAGTCCGTATTGCACTACTTTGAACAGGTGCGACGCCGTTTTCCGAAAATGCAAAACTTCTACTCGCGTGACAAAGGCGAGTATGTCTTGGAGGAAGAGAAGGAAGCCGGCGGTTACCGCTGGACATCCGTCGAAGGCAAACGCGTGAACAGCGGAATCGTGAATCCAGATTCCTTCGACACCGCCGTCGACCAACATCGTACGATTCTGGAACTGGTGCCCTACGATCTTTCGATCAGCCCGCTGGACTGCGAATCGTTGTCCGTGATGGCCGGGTTTGACTTTGCCTATCGCGGCAACCACAACGAGATTTTGGCCGAAGCCGTCGGTGTCGCACCGGGGCTAGAGCGGTTCACGCAGGTCCCCTACGGAAAGCTGCTGTCGCACGAACCTGCGATCCAGTTTGCGTTGGATGAAGAATGCAAGACGCAGTGCCGTGTCAGTTTTGAATCACGCACCAACGCATTTCAGGTTCGAACCGGCGAATTCGGTGAAGAACAGATCAGCGTCTATTTGACGGTACGTCGATACGACAGCCTGGGTGCCGATGAAACCTACGCCAAAGAATTCGAACGACTGGCCGGCCTGTGCCGCG
Source organism: Rubripirellula lacrimiformis (assembly GCF_007741535.1). Classification (NCBI taxonomy): domain Bacteria; kingdom Pseudomonadati; phylum Planctomycetota; class Planctomycetia; order Pirellulales; family Pirellulaceae; genus Rubripirellula; species Rubripirellula lacrimiformis. The sequence goes on along the minus strand of NZ_CP036525.1, from coordinate 6,277,102 downwards.
ACCTGATCGACGAGTACCTGATCAGCAGCGTGTTGGAGCCACTGCAGCAAGCGATCTCGCTGCGGTAGTCGCGGTCGAGTGTGCCAGCAGTTCGCAGCCGCTTGATCTGGCCAAGCGGCTGGTGAAACGACGGCAAACTATTCAGCCGACTTGTCGCCTGATGGTGCACCTGGGCGACGAGGGCGATCGGATCCCGGGCGTCCGGATCCTTCGCCTGGTCCCCGTCCACCGCGTTCCCGCCGGCGCGTCAGGCCTTCTTCCATTTCATCTTTGGAAATGGAGCCGTCTTTGTCGCTGTCGATCCGTTCCATGCGTGCAGCCAACGGCGCAGGAATTTCGTCACCGCTAAGCTTGCCATCGCCATCTTCGTCGCGGGCCTTGAACATTCGCGACAACAGTTCGCCGCGATCGCCATCGCCACGCGGGCCACGGGCTTCCCCATCGGGACGACCGTCATCGCCGGGGCGACCTTGTCCTTCGGGGCGACCTGGCCGGCCCGGTCCATCGGGGCGTCCTGGTCCATCGGGACGTCCTACCCCATCGGGGCGTCCTGGGCCGCGCGGACGTGTCTCGCGATCGCCTTCGCCTCGCGATTGTCGTCCGTCACGCATGTTGTCGTGGTCACCAGGTTTGCCATGTTCGCGATCCCCATCGCCACCACGGGGGCCACGATCACCATCGCCACCGCGAGGTCCACGATCACCCCGCCCCATCGGTCGACCTTCTGCATCACCGCTTGGTCGACGTGGACGAACTTCTTCGGCCGATAGGGATCCACTTTTGTCGGCGTCCAGTTGAAGCAGGGCCGTCGGTGCATCCTTGATTTCTGATTCCGAAATGCTGCCGTCATGATCAGCGTCTAGGGCTGCAAACAGCGGCATCATCCGCCGCATCATTTCGGGCGATGGCCCGTCGGGACCACCGGGGCCTCCAGGACCACCGCGTCCAAAATCGGGCCGACCACGGTCACGACGACCTTCGGGAGGCTGAGCCACCGCAGTGGATAGAGTGAGCGCAAAGACGGATGCTGCTAGCGTGATGCGTGAAAGAACCATGGAAAATTTCTCCCGAAATCAGCGAAGTTAGACAAGCATGCAAAAACTGCACACTCTTAGAACCCCGCCATCCCGGTCAAAGTTTCGCTAGAACGATTCGCTGTAGGCTGAAACACGTTTTCAACAGGGATCCCCGAAAGTCTTGACGACTTCCGCTACGAAACATGTCCCGAGCAAGCGTGTCCGCACGAATCCCTACTTCAGCACCGGGCAAACGTCAAACCATTCACGTTTCTGATCTTCCATCCACTGCGTCGATTCGGTGGGGCCCCACAATCCGGTTTCGTAACTGTGCAGCGGCGGAGCCGCCGGGCTTCGCCAAGCCGAGATGATTGGATCGATGATTCCCCACGCCAGTTCGACTTCATCGCTGCGCGCGAACAGGCTGGCGTCACCCTGAATCGCGTCCATCAGCAAACGTTGATACGCATCGGGTAACTCGCCGCCGCTGGCCTGGTTGAAACTGAAATCCAACGTGCTGGTCCGCGTCTTCATTTCGGAATCGGGCACCTTCGTTTCAAAGTGCAATTGGATTCCTTCGGCCGGCTGGACCTGCATCACCAATCGATTGCCGACCGGGGCACGCGTCTTGCCGCCAAACAGCATATGAGGAACGTTCTTGAATTGAATCACGATTTGGGTCGTGCGACAGGACATTCCCTTTCCGCTTCGCAAGAAGAACGGCACGTCCTTCCAACGCCAATTGTCGCAGTACAATTTCAGCACCGCGAACGTTTCGGTGGGACTGTTGGCGGGCACGCCCTCTTCCTTCAGGTAGCCATCGTATTGGCCGCGCACGGTATTGGATGCAAAGTCACCGCCCGTCATCTTGCGGATGCTATGCAGCACCTTCACCTTTTCGTCACGCACCAGCGCCGAGTCGTATCGTGCCGGTGGCTCCATCGCCGTGATCATCATCAATTGCAGTAGATGGTTCTGGAACATATCACGCAGGATGCCCGACGTGTCGTAGTAACCCGCACGCCGACCGATCTCGACTTCTTCCGCCACCGTGATCTGGACATGGTCAACGTAATTGCGATTCCAGATCGGTTCAAAGATGGAATTCGCGAAACGCAACGCGAAGATGTTCTGTACGGTTTCTTTGCCTAGGTAGTGATCGATGCGATAGATCTGGTCTTCCCGAAAGACACCGTGGATCGAATGGTTCAACGCTTGCGCGGTCGCCAAGTCGGTGCCGAACGGTTTTTCGATGATGACGCGGCGATAGCCATTGGTGTCGTCCGCTAAGCCAGCCTTGCCAAGCTGCTGGATCGCTTCTTCGTACAACTGTGGCATCGTCGAAAGGTAATAGACACGGCCAGCGGAGTTGTCGCTTTCGATCGAATCAAGGAACGTGGCCAGCGATGTGAAATCGGCTGGCGTTTTGATATCGCCGGGGTGATAGAAAATGTTCTCGCTGAACGCTGCCCAAGTTTCGGCATCAAAAAACTTGCCCACGAACTTCTCGGTGCTCGTTCGCAGCGATTCTCGCCACTGCTGGTGTTCGAACTGGCTGCGCGACACGCCCACGATTCGGGAGGATTCAGGCAGTCGGTTTTTGGCGAACATCCGATACAGAGCCGGAACCAACTTGCGGCTGGTCAGGTCGCCCGAAGCCCCAAAGATTACGATCGTATGAGCCATTGCTGCGTTTCCCTGTTGGTAAGTGCGTGTATCGCATGTGGTGCGCAAATCGTGCACCACAGCTTACGAAAGCAGGCGACCAGGGGCGAGGGGAAGCGAATGGACGGACCGGTCGCCAGGCCACAGGATGGGCCTGCGGCGTCCCCGAGTGGTTGTGGCCGAACCGGATGAGGCTACGTCGTGGAGGCCCTTTTGGCTTGCCCGATGTGACCTACCCAAGGCGGTTGGGGCCGCCCGCAGGCCGGTGATCAGGGCCAGCGAATATCGCCTTTTCGCAGACGAACCATCCATTTCTTGATGTTGGGAGCACGTCGGACTGCGTTGTCCTGTTCGGCACGGAAGTACAAAGTGGTGCCGGTAATCTTATGAAGATTCTCTAACGCCAAAACTCGCACCGCCATGGCCTCGGAATCCAGGGCGTTGACCAAGGCTTCGTCGCCACCCTCTTCGAGTTGCTGTTTGGAGTACCCGGTCAAAAGACGGAAGATAGACTTGGCGTTGGCTGCGTCCATTTTTACGATCGATCTTTCCAGGTTCGACGCGGACTCGGCACTTCGGTCCACGATCGACTGCAATTCAACAAAGTGTTCGGGCCAATACGCCCGCTGCTTGGTTTCGCTAAGGATCCCGTCACTGCCAAAATACACATCCCCCTGCCCCATGTGCAGCAAAGCCTGTGCGGCCAATGCCGCCACTTCACTGCGCCGGAACAATGTCGCTTCGCGGAGCGACATTTCCAAGGGCTGGTCGCCACTGATCAATTCAATCAGCCCTTCGCGTGCCCCGGCCTGCAACGATGTCGCGGTGGGGTCGGGTGGGTTGATCCAAGCCGGTGGCGTATCGGTGGACGAAATCATGGGCGCGGCGGTACCCCGTTTGACCCATTGCTGGTCGGTTGTCAGCGTTTCAACACCGCCGGCGTTTCCGACGACCGCCTCGCCTGGCACCGGGTCGTATTCCAGATTGACGGATCCTTGGACGACCAAAACCCCTGCGAGTTCAACGCGGTTGTCCGGGGCCAGTGGATCCGCGCCCGGGCTGCGGAAATACTTGATGCTGGCCGCCGCGACAGATTCGACATCGTCAAACGACAATGTCACCAACTGGTTCCCTAAAGCCAGGTCCAGCCGGGTGTTCGGCCTTAGTGCCTTGACCAAGATGCGTCCGCTGGTCACTGCCAATGCCGACTCGCCGTCCTGGTCGGCAATCCAAATCGCCTCGGCCGGCCCGACCAGCGTGACCTCGAGGCCTGACACGGATGTCATCGTCGCCCGGAACGTCGGTGCGCAAACGATGGGGAAGCCCGGCATCACGGTCATGCCCTTTTTCAGTCGCAACCACTTCGGTTCATCACCGGGCAGGCTGCGATTGGTGGCCAGCAGCGTACGGTCGCTGGTAATCGTTGCGATCTCCGGTGCATGCGGCTGTGATTCGTCAACGGACGTTGCCGCATCAGGCGCAGCTGCGTCGGCCGTGTCCACCGCCATCTCGGGCGTCATCAGTGATTCGGCGCCCGGAGGATCATCCCCGCTATCGGGAATCGAAACGTCGGTGACCGCCGGTTCATCGGTGGCGATCCCTGCGGGGACCGGAGGTGCCATGTCCATGAAATCGTCTTCGCCGGAATCCGCCGCAGCGATGGATCCCGAGGGCGCCATCCCTTCCGAATCGTCAATCGCTTCGGTCATCGCCACTTCGACTTCTGGCTGGCCGGACAACGGATCGACCTGAACCGAATCGGTGACCACCGCGTTGGGCGGGGGCAGTGCTTCGACTGCGTCCGTTGTCACTGCCAAATCCTGTCCGTCCAAGGCAACCATCGGCGGAACCTGTTCGGCAGGCACCTCGATGTCTTCGGTGACTGTGATCTGGTCGTCGTTCAACGCTACCGTTTTGTCTTGGTTTAGAAGCGGTGCGAAAATCCGTGACAGTGCGAACAGCAGCACACCGGCCAAGGCCAGCGATACCAACCATGTTGTGATCCGCGAAGTTCGGATGTTGCCTCCGTAGATTGCCGTGTCACGAACGTTGCGAGGTTTGGCGCCGGCCATGGCAGGTTGCCCCACCACCATGCCATCGGCGTTGATCACCCCGGATTCGCGTAACCGAGTCGGTGCGTCGGATACTCCCGAATCGGCGGGGCCGACCGGCGCGACAGGGCCGCCGGGATGAGCAAGCGGAGTGACCGGTGGCGCATCCTGGGTGATGTCCTCGGCAAACGGGGCAACCACGGGGGGAGCATCGTCGAGGGTCAGCGAGGAAAATCGATTGCTGGTCGCTGCAATCCGCTGGATCTCTTGCTCGGGAAGTTCATAGATCCGGTCCCGGAGCTCGGGAGGAACCTCGGCCGGTTGCCCCAAAACCATCGTCAGAATTTGATGGCACGCTGCCGCTTCGGCCAACCGAGCGTCCGATTCCAAGCATGCGCGTTCAATTTCGGCGACCTGTTCGCCCGGCAAGGTGCTGTCGAGGTATTCGCCAATCGCGTTGGCGTCTTCATTGGGGCCAACGGCGTCGGGCCGCAGCGCAGGCAGATCGGGATTCACCAATCCCGACCGTAGACGTTGGACCAACTTGGTCGCAAAGCTGCTTTCCACCACCTTCGCCTTCAGGATTTCGGCATCCTGTGGTTCCAGGGTGTTGTCCAGGTAGGCAAGCAGCGTACGGAGGGTCAAACGCATCGAATTTCTCGCGGCAAATGCAGGTCCAGGCGGTCTCTACCCCTAGTAGTGACCGCCCGGTCCAATCTCCGTGCAAGAAAGCCGTCGAAGTTTCGAAGTTTTTCCAGACTTCGCAGCCAAGGCCTATTGGTACGACACCGCTTCGCCTTGCTTGACCGCTTGCCGAACGGTGCGTTGCTCGATTTCCTTGGTCAGACGGGCAACCGCCTCGGCCACCGGCATCGACCCCAGGTCCCCCTCGATCCGATCTCGCAGGGCGACGTGACCGGCTTCCGCTTCTTTGGGACCGACCACTGCCATGTAGTTGACCAAGTCCAATTGAGCGGTGCGGATTTTGGCCTGAACTTTGCCACCGCTGGAATCCACGGTCACCTTCAAGCCAGCGTCCGTCAATTGCTCGGCTACTTTGACCGCGTATTCGATGGACTTGTCCGACAGCGGCAAAACGCGAACCTGTTCCGGCGACAACCACATCGGGAACGCGCCGGCGAAGTGTTCAATCAACATCCCGGTGAACCGTTCCAGCGATCCGAACGGAGCGCGGTGAATCATGACCGGACGATGCGTTGCGTTGTCCGAACCGTTGTATTCCAGTTTGAACCGCTCGGGCAGGTTGTAGTCCAATTGGACCGTGCCCAACTGCCACGACCGACCGATGCAGTCACGCACCATGAAGTCCGCCTTCGGACCATAGAAGGCTGCTTCGCCAGCTTCTTCGTTGAAGTCCAGTCCGGATTGTTCCAGCACGCCTCGCAGGGCCCCTTCGGCATTGTCCCACTGGTCTTCGGTACCAACGTACTTGTCGCTGTCCGGATCCCGCAGCGACAGCTGGACACGGTAGTCGTCCAATCCCACGGACTTCAAAACGAACTTGGTCAGTTCGATCGTAGCCCGAAACTCCTGTTCGACCTGATCGGCGGTACAGAAAATATGGGCGTCGTCTTGGGTCAATCCACGGACGCGAAGCATGCCGTTCAATTCGCCGGTTTGCTCGTGACGATAGACGGTTCCGAATTCAAACAATCGCAGCGGCAGTTGACGATAGGAACGTGGTTGAGCCTTGAACATGTAACAGTGATGCGGACAGTTCATCGGCTTCAACAGGTACCGTTCGTTGACCGTTTGCCAGTCGTGCAGGACTTCTCGTCTTGCTTCGACCGATGCCGATGGCTTGTAACGTTTCAGTTCGACCCCGAACACTTCGGCGGCCGCCATCAACTTGTCCTCGTCGTCACTTGAAAGCGAACCCTCGCCTAGCTTTTCGCTCCATGCATCCAGCAATCCGCCGACTTCGCTGCCATACAAAGGCGCAAACTGGCTATCGCGATAGTACGGAAAGTGGCCGCTGGTTTCGTACATTTCGACGCGACCGATGTGCGGGCTGTACACCGGATCGTAACCGCGCGAAAGCAGTTCTTTGCGAAGGAAGTCTTCCAATGCCACTCGCACGCGTGCGCCCTTGGGCAACCACAGGCACAGCCCCTGGCCGACTTCGGCATTGATCGAAAACAGTCCGTGTTGTTTGCCCAACACGCGGTGGTCACGCCGCTTGGCCTCTTCGATTTGTTCCAGGTACGCCGCCAGTTCTTTCTTGTCAAAGAACGCGGTGCCGTAGAGGCGTTGGAGTTGCCGACCCGAGGTATCGCCTTTCCAGTGCGAACCGGCGACGCTCATCATTTTGATCGCTTTGATCTTGCCCGCGTCGGGGATGTGCGGACCGCGACACAGGTCAACAAATTCACCCTGTCGATAAAAACTGACACTCGATTGATCCGACAACCCGGTGTCGATGTGTTCGACCTTTAGATCCTGATCCAGGTCGTCCAACAATTTGCGAGCTTCGTCGCGGGTCAGCGAGAACCGTTCGAAGGGTTCTTTGGCCTTGATGATCTTCTTGATTTCGGCTTCGATCTTTGGGAAGTCTTCTTCGCTAATCGTTTCCGGCAAATCAAAGTCGTAGTAAAACCCGCCTTCGGTGGTGGGGCCAAACGCAAGCGATACGCCTTTGTACAAACGCATCACCGCACGGGCCATCACGTGGGCCGCCGAGTGACGCAGGACGTCCAAAGCTTCGCTGTCGCGAGTGGTCAAAAGTTTCAGCGACAGCGGTGCATCGCCGGCGGCCAATTCGCCCAGCGGTCGGCCTGCATCGACAATTTTTCCGTCAATCTCGGCCGCCATCACGCTGCGGGCGAGTCCATCGCTGATGCCGCGGGCGACGTCCATCGGCGTGGTTTCAGCCGGATGGGTGGCCAGGGATCCGTCGGGCAGTTGAATTTGGACGTTGGGGGCGGACTCAGTGCTCATCGTGGCTCACGGTGAAAAAAGGGAATTGCGGTCCTGGCATACCAACGGCCAGCACCGTCACATGTCGCAAAGTTAGCGGCGTCGCAAGGATGATCGGCAAACGCCGAAAGCGTCAATCCCGACTTGCGGTGCGGCGCCCCAAACATACCGACAAGTCGGGCTGGAAAACGGTTCGTCCCACCACCGCGTTTGGCGATCAGACGTCCAGCCCGCAGTTGCCCGGGGCTCGGCGAATGCCCCGCCTAATTCGTTCTGACCCGCCTATGGGGGTGGTTTCGTGAGGAAGTGCCGTCCGTATCGAGGCCGCAAAACGCCCGACCGATACGAAACGACACAAATTCTTCGCTTGACAATCTAGGTAATTCAAACGATCGTTTTAAACATCTGTTTGAATCTTGTCTGAGAGTCCGTTTTGAACCAACCCGTATCCACGACCGAGCTAGATACCCGAGCGCGGCTTTTGGACGCAGCCGGCCCCGTTTTTGCCGCTCGCGGGTTCGATCGGGCAACCGTTCGTGAAATTTGTGCGTCGGCGGGCGTCAATATTGCATCGGTGGGATACCATTTTGGCGACAAAATGGGGCTCTATCGCGAGTTGATCCTGCAGATTCGCGAGGAGCGCGAGCGGGAATTCCCGACCCCCGTCGATACCGATGTCGAACCGACCGTGATGTTGGACCGGATCATTCGCACGATCATGTCGCGGATTTTGACGGTGTCGCCGAGTGGTTGGGAGTCTCAACTTTTCATGCGAGAGATGCAGAATCCGACGCCCGTTTTCCAGGACATCGTTCGCGATTACTTTCAGCCCATCTATGTTCGTCTGAAGATGACCTTGGTTGCGTTGATCCGGGAAAACTGGCAGTCGGGGCAATCCGCGGCGTCTAGCCCGTCAAGCGATCCCCCGCAAACAAACACCGATCCAGGACTGTCCCTGCCGGTGGCCGACCACGTTGTGGAACAGCTGACGTTGTCGGTCATTGGTCAGTGCATTTACTACAAAGTCGGGGCCGAAACGATCGAAATTTTGATCCCCGAGCAGAGCCGCCAGCAACATTTTGACATCGACACGATCTGCCGACACATCACCGCGGTCACCTTGGCCGCTGTTAGCAGTGATGACGTGACACGCCCTCGAAAACAATCATGAACGATATCCCTTCTTCATCCGATGCGAAATCGCCCGCGGTGGGGTCGACTGCGCTGCCGTCGGACCCGCTATCGGCCGCCGCTGTCGTCCCGCACCCGTCGAAACCGTCTGGATCGAAAACGTCCGGATCGAAAACGACATTCGGCAGCAGCCTGATGTTCAACGTGGTGATTCCGATCGCAATTTTGATCGGTGCTGGGTTGACGGTGGTCATGTTCGGGACTGTCCAGCCGGCCCAACGGCCGTCGCTGGACACCACGCGCGTCGGACGGCTGAAGGCATTGCCACCGGTCCGAGTGGAACGCCTTCGTTCGCTGGACGAAACCGGCGTTCCGCTTCGACTGCAAGTCGACGGAACGGTGGTCCCGTTTCGCGAAGCCAAGGTTGCCGCAGAGGTAGCGGGACGCGTCGTTTTTAAATCGGATCGCTGCGAAGCCGGGTCTTACGTCAGGACTGGCGAAGTGCTGATGCGAATCGATCCGGTCGATTACGAACTGGAAGTCGATCGATTGACCCGGATGCAAGAGCAGGACTATCAGTCGCTGCGCGAACTGGACCAAGAGATGGCCAATACGAAACGAATGATCGATGTCGCCAAGCAGGATGTCGACCTGCAGCGAAAAGAGGTCGAACGCCAAAAGGCGATGCCGGCTGGGTTCGCGTCTCGCGCCGAAGTCGATCAAGCCAACCGTGCGTTGCTGGCTGCGACGCAGCAATTGGTGGGCTACGAGAATCAGTTGGATCTGTTGAAACAACGTCGCATCCGTTTGGAAGCGACCGAGCGATTGGCAGCCACTCAGTTGAAGGTCGCAGAAGTCAACTTGGCACGCACCGAGATTCGTGCACCGATCGACGGTGTCATCGTTGCCGAAGAAGCCGATCTGAACACCTTCGTAGCACGCGGCGCTACCTTGGTTGTGATCGACGATACGTCGAAAGTGGATGTCGCAAGCAGCCTGCGGATGGACCAACTCTATTGGGTGCTGAATCAGCGAGAAACGTCGGTCGATCCGGCTTCACGCAGCTATGACCTACCGGAAACACCGGCGGTGATCGAATACGTGATGTCAGGACGTGACAACGTTGTGTACCGATGGAACGGCAAACTGCTGTCGTACGACGGGATTGGTTTGGACCCGGTGACCCGAACGGTGCCTGTGCGGGTGGTCGTTGATGATCCCACACAGATGTTCGATGCCGAGGGAAACCCTGTGGCGCGTTCCGGCGCCCCCGCACTGGTGCGCGGGATGTATGTGCGAGTGAAACTGATGATCCAACCGAAGTCATCCTTGGTCGTGATCCCGGCCAGAGCACTGCAGCCGGGCAATCGGATCTTTCAATTTTTGCCGGACGAATCGGTCCTGCTGGAAAGCAATGCTGACGGCAAACCATCGGCAACGCCCGTCGTAGCGACGGGCAAAAAACCGAACCCATCGGATGATCCGAGGGCGGCCGATGCGGATGAATCATCCGATCCATCTGCGTCGTCCGATGTCGTCATCGAAGACGGCTTTGATCCCACCCAGTGGATGCCCGGCAAAGTGATGGTGCGTGGCAGTGTCGTTCCCGTTGATTCGCTGGCGGTCGATCTGCCGGACGGTGCTGCATCGGACCAGGCAACCACTTCGTTATTTGAAGGTGCCAACCGGATGTGGGTTTGCGAAGTGCAAGACAGAGAACTGGGAGGCGCGTTTGTCGTGGTTTCACCGCTAGGCGGAATCGACGAGGGATCGCTGCCGGTTCGGGCTGATCGATCGGGACTCGAAGGATTGCCCAAAACCGATCTGCCGCAACCATCTTCCCCCACCCAGCCGTCCGCGACCCAGAACGATAGCGAGGGTGCGTGATGAGACGAGTTGTAGCTTGGGCGATCACGAATGCCCCCGGGATGAACGTGTTGATGCTGGCCTTGTTGCTGGTAGGTGGCATATCACTATGGAACATGCGACGCGAGGTATTTCCTGCGTTCGAACTTGAAATCGTCATGGTGACGGTGCCGTATCCGGGGGCCACCCCACAGGATACTGAAGAGGCGATCTGTCAGAAGATCGAAGAAGCGATCCGATCGATCGATGGGATCAAGAAGGTGACTTCGATCGCTAGCGAAGGCAGCGGATTCGTGCTGGCCGAACTGCGGGCAGATGTCGAAGACGTGCAAAAGGTGATGGCTGAGATCGACCGCGAAGTCGACCGCATTCCTAGCTTTCCGTTGTTGGCCGAAGATCCACTGATCCAACAGATCACGTTCCGCGAAGCGGCGATCCGCGTGGGCGTGGTCGGCCCCAAGGATCGATCACGCAAGGCGGAATTGAAGCTGCGCGAAGTCGCCGAACGCGTCCGTGACGAAGTGCTGACCCTGCCTTCGGTTTCATCCGCATCGGTGATGGGGGCTAGGCCCTACCAGATCGACGTGGAGATCCCCGAAGCAACACTGCGCAGTTACGGTTTGTCGTTGGACGCAGTGGCCCGCACGATTCGTGCTCGTAACGTCGAACTTCCCGGCGGGAACCTGAAGTCCGAAGGTCAAGAGATCCTGTTGCGAGCCAAGAACAAGGGCCGGATCGGGGAAGAGATTGGGCGACTGCCGATCGTGACTCAGCCCGGCGGCGTTGTCTTGACGGTCAACGATTTGGGGACGGTCCGTGACGAATTTCAAGACATCACATCGGTGGGCGAAATCAATGGCGAACCTGCCATGGTCGTCAACGTGGAACGCACCAAGCAGGAAGACCTGCTGAAGATGGTGGACGCGGTTCGCGAGTATGTCGCAGGCGCTGAATTGCCCGAGGGATACCGCTTCGAGGTCTGGGGCGACAGCAGTACGGAAGTCCGCGGTCGTTTGAATCTGTTGTTGCGAAACGGTGCTCAGGGACTGCTGCTGGTGTTCCTGGTGCTGACCCTGTTCCTGGAAATGCGGCTGGCGTTTTGGGTGGCACTCGGCATCCCGATTTCGATCCTGGGTGCTGGCGTGGCGCTTTCGTACGGTGATCAAACGTTGAACATGTTAAGTCTGTTTTCGTTCTTGGTCGCTCTTGGCATCGTTGTCGACGACGCGATCGTGATTGGTGAAAACATCTACGCGCACATTCAGATGGGCAAACCGCTTCGCGAAGCGTCCATCGACGGAACCTTGGAAGTGATGGGCAGTGTTGCGGCATCCGTGTCCACCACCGTGATCGCCTTTTCGCCGATGTTCTTTGTGTCCGGGGTGATGGGCAAATTCATGGCTGTGATCCCGTTTGCGGTGATCGCCATGTTGGTCATTTCGCTGTGGGAAAGCGTTTTTGTACTGCCGACCCACCTGGCGCACAAACACACCGGGTTCTTTCGATTGTTGTCGGTGTTGACCTATCCGATCCGGCCACTAGGCATCCTGTTGAATTGGTTCAGCAAGCGAGCCGGTTGGGGCATGGACATGGTTTCGGGGCGTTTGTATCTGCCCACGCTAAAGTTCTCGCTGCGACACCCGTTGGTGCCCATCGCATTCGCACTGGGGATGTTCGTGTTCACGTTCGGGATGATTCGCGGCGGCGTGGTCCCATCGATCTTGTTTCCCAAAACAGACAACAACAACCTGCAAGCGACGATCGCGTTTCCCGACGGTACTCCCGCATCGGAAACCGACAACGCAACGCGGCGAATGGAAGAGGCGCTGCGGCGTGTCAGCCAGCGGATCGGAAAAACACGCGCCGACCAGTTGGGCGTGACTCCCGAATCCATATTTCAGTCCGAAGAAAGCGTCGGCCAAGGTCCGGTACGGCTGACCTACCGAGACGTTGGAACGATCACCAACACCCAGAATGCAGCGGGTGGAGGCGGCAGCGGATCGCACGTGGGGCAGATCTTTGCCGAGCTGTTTGATACGGAAATCCGGGAAACCCATAGCGACGAATTGATCGCGATGTGGCGAGCCGAAGCGGGTGAATTTCCCGGGTCCGAACGAATCACTTTTGGAACCGTCGGCGTGGGCCCAGGCGGCAAAGCGATTGAATTCAAATTGCTGGCAGCCGGCCGAAATATCGACCAGTTGCTTGCCGCTACCGAATTGGTCAAGGCGCGCCTTGGAAACTTTGCTGGCGTCTATGACATCGCCGATGACAACACGCCGGGCAAATGGGAGTTTCAGTTTCGCGTCAAAGACAGCGCGTTGGCCACGGGGGTGACTCCCACCGACCTGGGTGAAACCGTTCGCAACGTTTACTTCGGCGCCGAAGTGATGCGGCTGCAGCGTGGCCGTCACGAAGTCAAATTGATGGTTCGTTATCCGGAAGACGAACGACGCAGTTTGGTCGATTTCCGCGAAATTCGGATCCAGACCCCCGACGGCAGCCAGCGACCCATTACGGAACTTGCCGAGGTCAATCTGAGTCGAGGGTTCTCGGAGATCAACCGCGTCGACCAGATGCGAAGCATCACGGTATCGGCCGACCTGGACGAAACCAAAGCCAACGCGAATCTGATCATCGCCGATTTACAGACTGCATTTGTTCCGCAAATGAAAGAGCAGTTCCCAGGCGTCTCGGTACGCTGGGAAGGGCAACGAGAACAGAGCAACGAATCGGTCAGCAGTTTGATGACCGGTTTTGGGATCGCAGTGTTGGCGATGTTCGTGTTGCTGGTGATCCAGTTCCGCAGCTATATCCAACCGTTGCTAATTCTGGCCATCGTGCCTTTCGGGATGATCGGTGCGGTTTGGGGGCACGCGGTTCTAGGTTTGCCGCTGACGTTGTTCAGCATGTTCGGCCTGGTCGCGCTTGCGGGCGTCGTGGTGAATGATTCGATCGTCTTGATCGACTTCATCAATTCCCGTGTACGTGATGGTGTTCCGATCCGCGAAGCCTTGCTGGAATCGGGGCAACGACGTTTTCGACCGATCATGTTGACCAGCCTGACGACGATCGCCGGGCTATTGCCGCTGTTGACCGAGCGATCGTTCCAAGCCCAACTGTTGATTCCGATGGCGGCCAGCTTGGCGTTCGGGTTGATGGTGGCCACGGGGCTCGTGCTGATTCTGGTTCCCGTGTTCTACCTGATCTATCTGAACATCATCGAATTCCTTGGGTTCAGCCTGGTCGAAGAGGACTGATAGGATCGCTGGGGTCGTCCGTGCGAGTCTGCTATCGGTGGCTTTCGCACGCAGGACGTGTGCCGGATCGCTTGCCTTTCGTGCCGAGACGCACGGCGGCTTCCAAAGCGAAGCCTATTTTCGTGTAAGATGCGCAGGACATGACCCACTCGATCCCAACGCCACCGTCGGTTCGCCCGTTGACTGACCGGTTTGGACGCGTCCATGACAGCGTCCGAATCAGTGTCACTGATCGATGCAATATTCGTTGCTTTTACTGCATGCCAGAGTTCGGTGCGCAGTTCGTTGACAAAGATCGATTGCTGACGTTCGAAGAAATTCATCGCTTAGCGTCGTTGTTGGTCACCCAAGCGGGCGTTCGAGACATTCGGATCACTGGCGGCGAACCATTGGTGCGTCGAGATCTGCCAAAATTGATCGCGATGTTGGCCGGTATCGATGGTCTGGAAGACATCTCGCTGACCAGCAATGGCATCCTGATGGCAGACCAGGCGGCTGATTTACGTGCCGCCGGTCTACGACGTGTCAACATTTCGCTAGATACCTTGGACGTCGATGTCTTCCGAAAGATCACTCGCCGTGACGGTCTGGACAAGACCATCGCGGGGATCGATGCGGCCATCACGGCCGGATTCGACTCGGTCAAACTGAACGCATTGGCGATCGCCGGTGTGACGGAGACCGAGGTCGAGCGACTGATTCGGTTTGCGATCGATCGCGGAGTCACGCTGCGTTTTATCGAATTCATGCCGCTGGATGCTGACCGGTCATGGACCGCCGAACGCGTGCTTTCAGGCGACGAATTGATTGCGATCATCCGCGATTCCTTTGGCGACGTCGAACCGATCCCGCGTGATCACCCATCCCAGCCTGCCGAAGAATTCGTCGTTCGTGGTGGCCGTGTCGGGATCATTCGCAGTGTGACGCATCCGTTTTGCGGGGACTGCAATCGGATCCGCATCACCGCGGATGGTGGTATCCGCAACTGTCTGTTTGCGTCGACCGAAACTGCGATTCGAGATCGCATGCGCAGTGGTGCCAGCGAAGACGAACTGTTGCAAACGGTACGACAGTGTGTGATGGAGAAAGCCGCAGCACACGGGATCGACGAAGCGGGATTCCGACCGCCCGATCGGCCAATGTATTCCATCGGCGGCTAACGTTTTTCAATCACAAAAGCCACGGCAGGCTGTAGCCGATCGGATACCAATTCGAATTGTGATCCAGCGGCGCTTCGCCAGAAGTCCTTTTCCAGCAGGGGACGCCGGCGAATCCCACTTCGAATCGGATGCTAGGCCGAAGCGGCTTGGTCAATGAAGTCGGTTGAAAGCCCCAGGTCCCGCAACAGCAGACGGCTGGAAATCCGGCTTGATTCGTAGATGACCGGCAAACCACTGCCCGGATGGGTACCGCCACCAACCAGATAGACACCGTCGAGTTCTTCGAACCGGTTGTGGGGACGACGGTGAAGCATCTGGCCTAGGTTGTGCGCCAGGTTGAACGTCGCACCCTGATAGACCGCGTAATCGGACTGCCAATCATCGGGAGTGATGCGGTGTTCGAAGCGGATTCGATCGCGGATGTCGCCCAAGCCGATCGCGGCCATCTTGTCCAACGTCAACTCGCGAAACCGATCCGACTGGGTCGACCAATCCACGTTCGCCGTCTGGTGCGTCACGGGCACCAGGACGTACATCGCGCTGTGACCGGCCGGGGCCAATGACAAGTCGGTCACCGATGGGTTCTGGATGTAAAAAGACGGGTCGTCGCTCAGCACGTGATCGATTTCGATCTCTCGCAAATTCTTTGTGTAGTCCTTTGCGATATGGATGCTGTGATGCGGAAGATCTTCGTACAGGCCTTCTAGCCCCAGGTACAGCATGAACGTGCTGCACGAATACTTCTTTTGGGCAAGCTTCTCGTTGCTCCACCGTTTGCGTGACGAGTTTGGGATCGTCTTGCTCATCCAGTCGGCGAAGTCCGCGTTGATCACGAACGCGTCTGCGGTGTAACGATCTTGTTCGGTGTGCAGGGCGGTCAAGCGCCGGCCTTCCAATTCGACGGATGTTACCGGTTCGTTCAGGCGGATTTTGACGCCCATCGATTCGGCAATTTCGCCCATCCGCTGGCTGACTCGGCTGCACCCACCGGCCGGATGCCAAACGCCGTATTCATATTCCAAAAACGAAAGGATGCTGAACAAGCTGGGGCATTGGAACGGTGACATTCCCAAGTACTTGGCCTGAAAGGCAAATGCGATCACCAATCGCGGGTCGGAAAAGTAACGTTCCAGTTCGGTGCCCAGTGATCGCATGGGGTGCAGATGGCGGGCGGCCGAGATCATGGACGGACGCAAGAGGTCCGCGGCCGAGTTGAACGGCGACTCGAGGATCGGGCGAAACTTTTCCAGCTTCTTACGATTGTCGTTCATGTACCGTGCCAGCGCCCCGACGTCGGCGGGGGCAAACTTGGCGATCTGGCGGTCCATCGCATCCAAGTCGGGCGTGCAATCCAGGCTTCCGCCTTCGGCAAAGGTCAATCGATACTGCGGGTCCAATCGCTGCATCGGCACTTCATCGGTCAGGTCTTTGCCGACCGACTGAAAGATTTCCGACAACACGCGCGGGTACAAAAAGAATGTCGGCCCACAATCGAATCGAAAGCCGTCGGCTTCGATGGCTGACGTACGGCCCCCCACTCGGTCGCGGCGTTCTAGCACCGTGACGTCACAACCGGCGTGCGACAACTGCATTGCCGCGGCCAGACCGCCCGGGCCAGCGCCCACCACAACGACTTTGCGTGCAGACAAAATGATTCCTTCGGCGGCGGCAAGCGATGACAGTTCACTGCAAAAGCAGAACGGCGTCACTGTAGCGCATTGACCAGGGGAAGTAAGCCCTACGCGCCGTTAAAACCCACCATCGATGGTGCCCGATTGAATCTGGTCGCGAACAATCGCTCCGATCCGAACGTCCGGAAAAGTTTGATCCGGCACCTTTTCGCGATCAGCCACCAATTTTGCCAGCGTGACCACTTCGCCAATCGACGCCATGTCCAGGGGTTGTTTCAAGCGATGCCCGGACGGCGAACTTGAATCGGCGACATAGACCGGTTTCAGAACGTCTTCGAAATCAAACGATGTTCCATTGCCGTCGGCAACCGATTTGCGGAGCCGCGAAAGCTGTTTGCTGATCTCGGCCGCGTGATCCGGGTCAGCGTTTTTCTGTGCAAACGATTCAATCGCTTGCAGTTCGCCCCATGCGATCACCGGCGTTCGCTGCAGTCGTTGCAGGATGCCAGCGGATTGCCAGTTTTCGAACTTACCGCGTTCCATGCCCTTGGCCAGTTTGCTGACCTGATCCAAAACATCCGCCTTTTCTTCGGGCGACAGCAGGCTTTGTTCAATCTCGGGCAAATAGGCCGCGTTGAGTGTCCTGACCGCAAACTCGGTTCGCTTCTGGAACAGCAGCCAGGTGGTGAACCCGCACATCACAAAACCGATGATGCCAAACAGCACCGTGCCAGCCATGATGGCGGGCAACCAACCGGGGCCTTCATCGCTGTCGGTGACGCCCGGGGAAACGTCAGATACAGGTTGGTCGTCGGACAACGGTCACGGCTCCGGAAATGGAAAAAAGGAAGAACCAGCACGTCGGTCAATCGATCGGCGGCAAGGCTCTGACACGCCCTCGGTTGAATCGATCGACGGGCCCATTGGGCCGCGTCACCCGAATGCGGCAACAGCGAACGATGTTGGCCGCCTGCGCGGTGGGCCTGATTGCCGCCGCGCAGGTGCGTGTCTTGAACGTGCCCGACACATCGCGATTGGCAATCACGGATCACCAGGGATGGGTGGGGCAAATCGAAATGGAATCAGTCCAAGAATTCGATCTTCAGAATTTTGAACTTCAGTTTGCCTGCTGGCACATCGACTTCGGCTGTTTCACCAACCTTCTTGCCGATCAGGCCTCGGCCGAACGGGCTGGTGACGAGGATCTTGCCAGCGTTCACATCGTCTTCGCCGGCGCCGACCAGGGTGAACTGTTCTTCGTCGCCGTAAGCCACATCTTCGACCGTGACGGTACATCCGAAGACGACTTCGTCCTTGGGCAGCGTCGATCGGTCGATGATAGATGCGCGAGCGATTTTGTCGCGATGCTGAGCGATTTTAGCGGCGATCATGCCCTGGTTTTCGCGCTGGGCATGGTACTCGGCGTTCTCTTTCAAGTCGCCTTCTTCCCTCGCCTCGGCGATCTTCTCCGTGCAAATGTTCATCTCCTTTTCCAGACGCTCGATCTCGGCTTTGATTTTGTTGTAGCCGGCGCGTGTCATGGGTACCGAATCGATCATGGCACCAATCCTTTTTTTTGAACTACTTGCTTGCGCAACAGGGGGTTAGCAATTTGCCTCGGGCAAAAAAAGAAACCTTTCCCGGTGCGGGGAAAGGTTTCCAAATATGCGGGCAGCCGAGTCGGTCGACGCTCGGACTGATCCAACATTGTCGCCGGTGGCCGGTCACGTGTAAAGAGCGGCCAAGGCAGACTGTGGTTCACTAGGTTGAACCGGGCGACCACGGGGATTGCGTCCGTGCCGCGTTTTTTACGGCTGTTACCCCGGTTGGGTTTGATCGCCGCGAGCGATGGCTCGTCGATTGACGATCTGGCGCTGGTCGTCGGTCAGGCCTGAATAGGTGGCGATTTCGTCCAGGGTACGATGGCAGCCGGCGCACACGCCTGTGTGGTCGATCTTGCAAATTTGGATGCAGGGGGATACTGACGGATCCGATTCGCTATTCAAGGTGTACCCCGGTCACTTGGTCGTGAACTGGTCGGTGTATTGATCTGGGCCGCCGACAACCGGCGAATGCCGATACTGAGTGACTTTCCAGTGGTCGTTTTCCTTTTGAAGTCGCAATTCCAATCGGCGGACGACGCGAATGTTTTTCACGCCACCTCGCTTGGTGCTGACGTCCACCTTGACCGACATGTCTACATCGGCTTCGGGGGGGAACGTGCCTTCGATCACTTCGATGGACCGGATCTTGTTGACCGACGCCATCGTGAATTCGAACTGCGGCAGTTCGCGCCGAGCCATCGCTTCGGCCTCGTCATCACCAATCAATTGGTAAACGGTTTCGAAGTCATTCCGCTCGATGGCTGCTGCGGTATCGCGAATCAGCCGTTCGATCTGTTCGCGATCGGTTTCCCAATTGGACGCCACAACGAAGGCAACGGGAACCAATCCAAGGCAGACCAATCCGATCAGCGCCGCTGCCTTCTTTCCGGTTTGCAGCCATCCAAAAATCAACGCTCCGCCTAGCAGCCCTAAAGCAATCGCAACCATCCAGGGCTGCTCGGCAATCATGGTGGTCATGGGGACAGGCCGCTGGTGACTGGTGAAGAAAATTCAAGATGTTCAAACGCGTCGTGCATTCTACACGACGCCATCCGTCACCGGTTGCCTGCCCAAGCGGACTACTTCATCTTGGCGGCGAACATTGGGCCACCGTATTGGGCGGTGTCACCCAACATTTCTTCGATGCGAAGCAGTTGGTTGTACTTGGCCATTCGGTCACTTCGGCTAGCCGATCCGGTCTTGATTTGGCCAGTCGACATCGCCACGGCCAGGTCGGCGATGGTCGAGTCTTCGGTTTCGCCACTGCGGTGGCTGCTGATCGAAGTGTAGTTGTTGCGATGTGCCAATTGGATCGCATCAATGGTTTCGGTCAGGGTGCCGATTTGGTTGACCTTGATCAGGATGCTGTTGGCGATCCCTTCGGTGATCCCACGTTGCAGACGTTCGACGTTGGTGACGAACAAGTCGTCGCCGACCAGTTGAACCTTGTCGCCGATCTTGTCGGTCAGTTTCTTCCAGGTGTCCCAGTCGTCTTCATCGCAACCATCTTCGATGCTGCAGATGGGGTACTTGTTGCACCAGTCGGCTAGGAAGTCGACCATTTCGCCGCCCGACAGATCGTTGCCGTCGATTTTGTACTTGCCGGTGTCCTTGGTGTAGAACTCGGTGGAGGCAGCATCTAGCGCGATCCAAACTTGTTCACCAGCTTTGTAGCCGGCCTTTTCGATGGCCGTCATGATGACGTCCAATGCTTCTTGGTTGCTCTTCAAGTCGGGTGCGAATCCACCTTCGTCACCGACCGAAGTGTTGTAGCCTTTGTCGGACAGCACTTTCTTGAGGTTGTGGAATACTTCGGTGCCGCAACGTAGTGCGTCGCTGAAACGTTCAAAGCCCAATGGCATCACCATGAACTCTTGGATGTCGACATTGTTGTCGGCGTGTTCGCCACCGTTGATGATGTTCATCATGGGGGCTGGCAACATGCGTGCGCCAGCACCGCCAAGGTAGCGGTAAAGGGGTTGACCGGTGCAGGACGCAGCGGCGTGTGCGGTGGCCAGGGAAACGCCCAAGATGGCGTTGGCGCCCAGGTTCTTCTTGTTCGGGGTTCCGTCCATTTCGATCATCGCAGCATCGATGCCGGCTTGGTCGGTCGCGTCCATGCCTTCCAATGCTTCGGCGATCGTTTCGTTGACGTTGTTGACCGCCTTGGTCACGCCTTTGCCCATGAACACGGACTTGTCGCCGTCACGCAGTTCCCATGCTTCGTGCATCCCGGTGCTGGCACCGCTGGGCACTGCAGCGCGGCCGTGCGAACCGTCCGACAACAGTACTTCGCATTCAATCGTTGGGTTGCCGCGGCTGTCGAGGATTTGACGTGCGTGGATTGCTTCGATCAGAGTCATGGAAACGGTCTCGTGAAAGATTGAAAGGGTGCTAGGATGGTTCATTCTGCGGTCGGCATTTTGCAGCATCCGAGCGAAACTGACCAGCCCGCGAACGGGGACCGCCGATGTCGATCGCCCCGGTTCCCGGCTCTATCCCCCCAGTCTTCCAACTCCACCGCCCGCTATGTTTACCGGACTCGTCGAAGCTATCGGCACGATCGTTTGCGTCACCCCGCAGGATCCTGGCAAACGCTTGACCGTTGCAGCCGGGTTAGTGGCCCAGGATGCCGCCATTGGCGATAGTATCTGTGTCAACGGCTGCTGCCTGACCGTCGTCGCGATCGATGGGGCCAACCTGGATTTCGAAGCCGGTGCGGAAACACTTTCTCGCACCAATTTGGGGGAACTGGATCAGGGCAGCAGCGTCAATTTGGAGCGATCGCTGGCCGCCGGCGACCGTTTGGGCGGCCATTATGTGTCGGGCCACGTCGATGCGGTCGGTCAACTGATCCGGCGAATCGACGATCCACCCTGGGCCAATCTGTGGTTCAGCATCCCCCGCCAATTTGCGTCTCAGGTGGCGCCCAAGGGCAGCATCGCGATCGATGGCATCAGTTTGACGGTGGTCGAAGTGACCGACGATTCCTTTTCGGTGGCCCTAATTCCCCATACGTTGGACGCCACCACCCTGGGGAAACGCCAGGTCGGCGACGAAGTGAACTTGGAAACCGACTTGCTGGCCAAATATGTCGAAAGATCGCTGGCGCAGCGACAATCGTAGTCTGTCGAGATGGAACCTGGGCCACACGCGTGTTCGAGTTCTGATTCGTGGCAAACCACGCCGAAACCACCTCAGCAGCCGTCCCGATGTTGGTTACCATGGCGATTCTGCCTGCTGTAACCTGGTTCCCGAAGCCTGTATCCTGACCTTTATGTCCAACCAGCCACGTCAAACCGCTACTTATCTTTCCAAGCGACTCGCCGCTGCCGGCCTGCGGCCGGTGTCCCGTTTCGGTCAGAATTTCTTGATCGACCTGAACCTGGTCGACTTGATCGCCCGATCCGCCGAAATCCGAAAGGACGACGTCGTCTTGGAAATTGGCACGGGCGTGGGATCGTTGACGTCTCGGCTTAGCGACCAAGCCGGAGCGGTGCTGACTGTCGAAATCGACAACAACCTGCACCAAATGGCCAGCGAAGAATTGGCCGGCCGACCCAATGTCAAGCTGATCCACGGCGACGCGCTGAAGAACAAAAACACGCTGCGTCCCGAAATCATGGAGAATGTTCGCGATGCAAAGTCGCGGCTAGGCGAAAATTCGCGGTTCCTGCTGGTTTCCAACCTGCCCTACAACGTGGCCACCCCGATCATCAGCAACCTGCTGCACGAAACGCCCACGCCGGACGTGATCGTGGTCACGATCCAAAAAGAAATGGGCGACCGAATCGTGGCCGAACCCGGGTCGAAGGACTACGGCGCCCTCAGCGTTTGGGTCCAATCGATCTGCGATGCCGAGATTATCCGGATCCTGCCGCCCACGGTGTTTTGGCCTCGCCCGAAAGTTCACTCGGCCATCATCCGGCTGGACCACCGGCCAGAACGGCGAGCCTCCTTTGCCGACCTGGATCACTTCCACGCGACGGTTCGATCCCTGTTTTTCCACCGCCGCAAATTCTTGCGATCGGTCGTCATCAGCGCGATGAAAGGACGTCTGGATAAACCGCAAGTCGACGCGGTGCTGCAGCAGCAGGGCCACGGCGAAACCGCTCGGGCCGAAGAATTGAATCTGACTCAGATCCAGCAACTGGCCGAAGCCCTGCGGCTAGCCGAAATCGCAGCTTCGTAGTCCAGTCAAACGATGACGCCCTTTACTGTGTGGCTGTTGTCCGCCGCGGCAGGTGCGGTTACTTGGCTTCGTCCGACACAGGCGAATTCAGTTCAACGTCCTGCGACTTGGCGTCGGATTCAGGTTTGGCTTCGGCAGCTTTCTTTTCGGACTCGGCTTTCTTGTCCGCTTCGGCCTGTTTCGCTGCCTCGGCTTTCTTCTTAGCCGCAGCGTCGGCCTTCGCTTTCGCTTCTGCCTTTGCCATCACCTTGGCGTCCTCGGCCTTCTTTTTCATCGCTGCCAAGTCTTCTTCGGTCGGCTGGATCGGGAAATCGACCATCGTCATGCCACGGTCGATCGCCCACACGTTTCGGAATCGAACGGGATCGCCGTGATCCTGCATGCGGATCGGCAGCAACATCGGTGCTTCGTCCTTGCCGGCCCCGGTCGGGCCTGGCAGCGCCACGTTGTCTTGGACCTTCACGCCGTTGACCCACGATGTGACGTGAGCGTCACGGATCTTGGTCCCATCGGATGCCCAGCGTGCAGCGGTGAATTGAATGTCATACGTTTGCCACTGCAGCGGTGGCAGGCACATGTTGACGTCTGGTTTTTTGAATCGGTACAGGGCGCCACAGCCGTTGAAGACCGCGTCTTGAGCGAACGAATCCAGCACTTGGCACTCATAGCGGCTCTGCAAATACAACCCGCTATTGGCTCGCGATTGGTCGGATGCTTCGGGCATGTAGGGGAGTTTGAACTCGACATGCAGATTGAAGTCGGTGAACATCGGACGCACATCGGCACCCTGCATCAACAACCCATCGTCGGTCATCTGGGCATTGGAAAACTGTTCCGTGTTCGTGCCGTCAAACAGGACCAAGGCATCCTTGGGCGGGGCGGCATGCATGGTCGGGCTGACCCGTTGGACGCGATCCAATTTGCCAAGCTTGTTGCCCTCGTGATCGACTAGGGTGCAGGCATCCTTGGAAACAAAGATTGCCCATGGACCACCGGACAAAATGACCATCTCGCCACTGCGACGACCGATCAACTTCATCGATTCGCCGCTGACGCCGTCTTGTCCGGGCAGTCCGCCGGTGAAGGACATCGCGTCGAAGTTGTCGCCGCCGATCGGTCGGATCTGCAGTCCAAGCACTTCGGTGGCGTCGCCGACGGTGATTTCGCCTGAAAACTCACCCAGCAGCGGGTAGTTGGCGTCGTCGGCTGGGGCAGCGGTGTACGCCGGTCCTTTGCCGTTTTTCTTGGCTGGCGGGTCGGCGGCTACCGAAAAACCAGCAAATGTCACTGCGGAAAGCAGAGCCAGAGAATGTCGAAGCATGTTCAGATCACAGAGGCGGGGTCGAGCGGGGGAGAGGAGAACAGCGGTCCATTCTAATCACCCACCACACTCGGACAAATCGCTGCAGGCCCTCGGAATCGAATATTTCGAATCCGAATGCCCGCTGTGTGTCCAAATCTCAGCTGATCGGCGCTCATTTCAGCCGATCACGCTGGTTTCAACTGTCGACGCAGGTTTCAAGGAACCGAGCCAAGCGATGGAAATCGCTCTTGGTTTCGATGAACCGAACCTTGGTGACCAGGGTCTTTGGATCGACCAATTCTTCGAAAGGGACATAATGCAAGTTGAATTGGCCGGAAACCGAAACCATCACGCCGTTCAATTTTTCTTCGACCAACGCACGGTAGGCTCCAACGCCCAACTGCGATCCTAGCATCACGTCGTAGGCGTGCGGCGGTGCGCAACGGGCTTCGTAACCCATTTGCAGACCGTTGACCTTGCGAGTCTTGCCGGTGCGATCGGTGTATCGCTGGGCCAGCATTCCCGACATCATCGACGACAAGTGAATCGAAGCGATGTTGATGTGACCGTGGTCATCGCGACTGACGCCTTCCAGGTATTTCGACGGCAGGAATTCAGCCATTCCCTCGGCCACCACAATCGTGCCGTACTGACGCCCTTCGCGTTCGCGAGCCAGCATCATGTCGACCATTTTGTCGATCACGCGGTCCATCGCCATCACCTTGCGGGTGGCCCCGGTTTCGGCGTTGACGACTTCCTCTTCCGCCAGGCTGCCGGTGATGTCTTCGACCGACAATACCATCGATGCTTCGCCTGCGATCGCCGCACCGTAAGCCAACCATCCGGCGCTGCGTCCCATCGCTTCGCACAAGAAATACGCCCGCCCGGCAGCGGCGTCGTAGTTCAGGTTGCGAATTTCTTCGGCCAGGGTTTCGACGGCGGTGAAGAACCCGAACGTGAAATCGATTCCCGAATAATCGTTGTCGATCGTCTTTGGCAAGTGGATGACAGGGAAGCGACGTGCGCCTTCGGGCAGGTTGTCCTGGAACATCTTGATCTTGTTGGCCGTCTTCAGCGTGTCGTCGCCGCCGATCGAAATCAACGCATCGACTTCCAGCGAACACAGGCCTTCGTAGACGCGGCGAAGCGGCGCGACCAGTTCCGGATCTTTCAGGTGCTCCGGTGCACTGACGTGTTTTCCAGGGTTGGTGCGAGCGGTGCCGATCATGATTCCGCGACTGCAACGAGCGTTGGTCAGCGTGTCATGAGTGAAGCGGATGTAGTCGGTGCCCTCCTGCAGCGGTCCTGCGGCGGTGTACTCGGCCAGCCGGCTGTAGCCATGCTTGATGCCAAAGACCTGAGCCCCCTCTTCCAGAAAAGAGAAAGCGGCCGTCGAGATGACAGCGTTGGCGGCCGGTGCCGGTCCACCGGCAAACAGGATCGCGACGCGTTTGATATCGAAGTTTGGTGAGTCAGGCATATCGGCAAGGGATCAAAAGGGTGACAGAAGATTCATTCACGCAGCCCGTGATGATGAGGGACGCATTTTAGGGGCCAGCCGCGTTTCCCGAAAGGATCCCGCAACAGCGGGAAACCAGCCGCTAGAGTCACTTTAGGGGAGATAGGCAGCGAGGCGGACCGTGCTGAGCCCGTCTGGGCTGCCTGTGGCAGAACGAGGACGGTCCGATTCGGCCGTGGACTTCTGCCCGTTCGGATTACGAAATGGCGGCGAATGATTCGCCGAAAACGCGTCTGGGGGAACCGGAGGCGGCGTAACACGCTGGCTGCGATCTACCCCGCTGGAAATCCGATTGCCCGGCATCCTGGGCCCGTCCTGGCAGGCTGGGCCGAATGACCGCGGTCAACTCGGCTGCCAACGCCGCCGTCGCCGAAGCGATCTTTCGTGGCGGCGGATCGGTTTGCAGATCCCGGTATCAGGATCGCAGCGGTAACGGGTCCGCCCGCGGTTCGGTCTGGCTGGATCGCCAGACTCTCGTCGCATCAGACCGCCTACCTCTGGCCGGACATCGCCGGCCAGGGAGCCGTTCTAGGAATCGGGACACGCACGCGTCGCGAGTGGATGGATCGATCCCGGCATGCCGCGATCGATCCGCTTGGCCTAGGCCACCATTCGCGATTTTGCGGCATAAAACTTGACGACCGTGTCGACCACTCGGCGTTGTTCCGATTCGGTCAGGCCGGGGAAGATCGGCAAGTTCAGCACTTCGGCACAGGCTCGGTTGGTTTCCACCAAGCTGGAATCGTCGAAGTTCAGATCGCGATAGCACTCTTGTTTGTGAACAGGGATCGGGTAATAGATCTCGCTGCCGACGTTGTTCTCCGACAGATGGGATCGCAAATCATCGCGGCGGCCGCCAGGAATGCGAAGTGCGTACTGGTTCCACACGTGGAAGGACGCGGGATCCTGGTACGGCAACACCATCTGGTCGTCGTTGGCCAAACCGGCTTCGGTGAACCAGCGGCTATATCGCGATGCGATGGTTTGACGCGACTCGACCGCTTCGGGCAGATGACGCAACTTGACACGTAGCACGGCGGCTTGGAACGTGTCCAATCGACTGTTGATGCCCACCACCTTGTGGTAGTAACGCGGTCGCATGCCGTGGCCGGCGAACAAGCGCAGTCGGTCGGCGGTCGCCGGATCCTGCGCCGTCAACATGCCACCGTCACCCATGCCGCCAAGGTTCTTGGTCGGGTAAAAGCTGAAACAGCCCACCGCACCCCAGCTGCCTGCCGGGCGGGAATGGTAAGCGGCGCCGATCGCCTGAGCAGCGTCTTCGACGACGGCCACATCATGCGAGCAAGCGATTTGGCAGATGCGGTCGATTTCGGCACATTGACCGAACAGGTAGACCGGAATGATCGCTTTGGTCTTGCTAGTGATCGCTGCTTCGATCTTTTCGGCATCCATATTGAAGGTGTCGGGCCGAATGTCGACAAACACCGGCGTCGCCCCAAGTCGGGTGATGCAGCTGACCGATGCAAAGAACGTAAAGCTTGGCACGATCACTTCGTCGCCAGGCCCGATGTTCAATGCCATCAAAGCCAAAAGCAGCGCGTCGCTGCCCGAGGCACAGCCGATTGCGTTGTCGACTTCGCTATACGCAGCGACCTCGTTTTCGAGCTCCACCACGTCGGGGCCGAACAGGAAACGGCCGCTATCGACGACACCGGTCAGGGCGTCGATGAACTCGTCTCGATAGGGAAGATTGTCGCGATTAACGTCAAGAAGTGGAACGTTTTGAGCGGAATTGGCCATGCGTGCAACCTTCCTTGGTTGGGCTGATGGGCTGGGTCGCAACAGTGCGTCGGGCACTGTTGTCAGGTTCACCATGAATTAACCGGGGTGGCTCTGACCCGTCAAGATCACTCCGCAGGGCGTTTCGACGCAGGCGCGCATACTCCGGTGGCGATCGCGGCGACGTCTATTCCGTTTGGTCGGTGGGCTCGGTCACTTGGATATTGGTCGCCAAGTGTTCGTGCGCGGTTCGCTGGACGTCGTCGCCTGCGACTTGGCGGGCGTGACGGCGGACCGATTTTGCGTTGGCCAAGCGGCCCACGTGCACCACCGGTTCGCCCGGTTGGACGGCTGGCAGGGTGGTCATTCCGATCACGATTCCCGAAAAGGGAGTCTCCAGCCGGTTTTGGTCCTCGGCCAACAGGCTGCTGTTGGTGGCGATGGCCTGTCCCTTTTGGACGCTATCGCCCGGTGCGACGTGCATCGACATGAACCCGCCCCGTTCGGCGCGAAGCCACTTGGTTTCGCGGATCATGACTTGCGAATCGGGCAGATCCGGTTCCCCCTGCATCATGTCCAGTTCTTTCAGGACGTTGAAGATTCCGCGGCTCATGCACTCGGCGACGGATGATTCGACTTTCCAGACTTCGCCGCCCTCGACAACGATGGTGACGCACCCAGCCTTGGTGGCTTCGCGGCGCAGCGACCCTTTGGGCCCACTGCCGTGCAGCAGGATGCCCGTCCCAAACGCTTCGGCGATGCGCAGGCTTTCGGGGCTATCCAAGTTCGCTCGCACGTTCGGAAAGTTGGTCCGGCGGACCGCGGCGGTGTGCAAATCAACGCCGTAGTCGCAACGTTTGACGATCGCATCAAAGATCACTTTTGCAAGTCGCGACGCCATGCTGCCGTCCTTGCTGCCGGGGAAACAGCGGTTCAGGTCACGTCGGTCGGGCAGGTAACGCGAATGGCGTTCAAACCCCAGCACGTTCAGCACCGGGATCATCAACAAGGTGCCCGCGTCCAGTTTCCAGCTGTCGTCCCCCAAAATCGTCCGAATCGCGCCGGTTCCGTTCAATTCGTCGCCGTGCAGGGCTGCCGATACAAAGACCTTGGGGCCAGGCTGCATTCCGCGAAACACTCGCAGCGGAATGACCACCGTCCGGCCGCTATAGCTTTCGGTGATCTCCAATTCCGTGCTGACCGATTGCCCCGGTAAAACATCGTGTCCGAACCATCTTTCGGCTTCCTGGTGGGGCGCTGGACTGATGGCTTGATCTTGACTTGGATTGTCCTCGGAGCGATTCATGCTGATCGGCTGGATGGGAAGGAGGTCAACGAAACGCCCGAGTATGGTCCGGGTCGCCTACCCATCAGATTAGCGTCGCCGCGGCGATTGCGTCATTCCGGTTCGATATTTTGCCATCCAACTGCTGGTTTCGAATCTGTTGCAGAATGACCCGGTACTTGGGACCGGCCGGGATCCCCAGCGCACGCAGGTCGTCACCGGTTAGCAGCGGCGGCGGATCTAATGCATCCGCGGGCAGCCCCAATGACCGGACTGCCGATTCGATTCCCGACGATCCAAGCTGTTCCGGCGATCCCGTCTGGTTCGACGATCGCACCATCGCCCGAGCGACTGCCAATATCGCATCCACGTCGCGATCGACCAGCGCCGGTTGGACCGTCGAAAACGGCAGCTGATCGGCCTGGGCGATCGTACGCCAATTCGCAATCGCCGCCGACACAGCACGGACTTCCTGGTTCGACAGTTTCCAGCGATTGGTGATCGATCGCAAACCGGCCTCCGGTGCATCGGTGTGCAATAGCACCGTGGCCAGCACGGTCACAGCCGTGGGGGGCTGCAGTTCGGTCAAACAATCTGCCAGCGCGGCGAGGTCCAGTCCATTGATTTCGGGCATCACGGCATCCCCGAGTCCACAGTCCACCAAGCGGGTCAAGCCTTCGGCAGCAGACGGCGATGCAAGCACACGCCGCATTTCAGCCCCAATCCGCTCGCCGCTGACCACCGAAATCTGATCAGCATGAACGTGGATCGCATCGCGGGTGGCGGCGTCAATCTGGAATGCCAAAGCGGTGGCAAACCGAACAGCCCGAAGCATCCGCAACTTGTCTTCGCCGAAACGTTTGGCTGGGTCGCCAATCGTTCGCAAAGTCCCGCGTCGTAAATCCGCTTGACCGCCGACAAAGTCGATCACCTGGCCGATCGCAGGATCGTAGAACAACCCGTTGATGGTGAAGTCGCGCCGCTTTGCGTCGTCTTCGGCGTTCCCAAAGTGCACCGAATCCGGCCGGCGTCCATCGCTATAATCGCCATCACTTCGGAAGGTCGCTACTTCGGTAGGTTCAACTTTGGTGTCGGCCGATCGATCTTCGCGCGGCGGCAGCACACCGATCACTCCGAACGACGCACCAAACGCCAGCGTTCGGCGTTTGCCAAACACATCACGCACCGCATCCGGCGTGGCATCGGTCGCGACGTCATAGTCCTTGGGCGATTTGCCCAGCAAGGCATCACGGACGCAGCCGCCCGCCAGCATGGCGACAAACCCGGCATCGCTTAGCGCACGGATGATCCGCAACGCCTCGGACGCCCGGGAATCATCGGAAAACGAAAACAAGTCAGAATTGCTGATCGAACCATCCAAAGTGAAAGGCCAAGCCGATTGCCCCCATGGGGCAAGCCAACCGTTGTCCCACAAACAAACTCCGCTGCGTCCACATCGTGGCAGCCGTTCGGATTCGTTCCCATCGATCCAGTGAACCCTATCGACCGTTGGTGCGAATTGAACGGCAGTGATTCGAAGGGGCGTATCGGCGGGAACTAAACGGGGCTGGCTAACGCACCTTAACCTACAACGAACCCGGCCCATGAATCGATGCCCCGAATCGGGACCCCGAATCGATACTCCGAATCGGGACCCCGAATCGATACTCTGGGCGTCGGACTTTGCCGGCGCTGCGATTGTGAATCCGACCCGCTTCGATTAAAAGCACGCTTATGAATCATCCTGACCCATCTTTACCAGCCAACGGCAGCCTCGGAAAAAAGCGTGGCGTTGTCGGCGTGATTTTTCGCGAAGAAAAACTACTGATCATTCGCCGATCAAAGAAGGTCACGGCGCCCGGGAAGCTATGCCTTCCCGGCGGAACGGTCGAACCTGGCGAAAGCGAACAGGAAACCTTGGTTCGCGAGATGCAAGAAGAGTTGGCGATCGATGTCGATCCGGTTCGCCTGTGCTGGCGAAGCGTGACGCCCTGGGGCACGAGGCTGGCGTGGTGGCTTGCCCGGCTAGACCATTCAGTCACGCCGGTGCCATTCTTGGATGAAGTCGAAGAGTACTTCTGGATGCAGCCAGACGAACTGCGAAGAGCCAAAGGTGTCCTGCCCAGCCTGCCCGCGTTTGTAGCCGCCTGGGAACGAGGCGAGTTCGACCTGAACCACTAGCATGGACCACGCGTTGAGTGTCACCCATCGGTAGGGTTCGACGGCAGCGACCTGCGAGCGTCCGCGACCGGGTACTCCATGTACCCGGCCCGTGAGGTTTCGAGCGATTGAGTGGTCCGACCGAGGTCGATCCACCGCTTCGACGAATGTCAGCCCGTGGCCGCAAGCTGACCGCGTTAACCTCACGCAAGGCGAACTCGCGGAGTCGTTTCGACTAGGCAAGCTGAGACCGATCCCCCAAAAGGGAGGCCGCGAGCATCCTAGCGTAAAATGAATGCTGTCAAGGACTTGCATTCAATCTTTAGCGGAATATTTGGTTCTCGAGCGGGTGACGTTTTCGCTTCGGCGTCGCCGTCTCGGTAGCGTTAGATTACGCCCTGGCCGTGGACGGTCAACTGCAGAATCTGTCTTTTGCTGGTCCGCCCGATCGACTTCCGACAGTAAAGCCTTGTAAGTTCCCAAGTTACATAGCTTTCTGGTTTTTCGACCCGGCCGACCGACACAGGACACCCTGGCCCGTCGACGATAGCAATCCTGCGCCTCGGATGGGGGGTGTCGCGTGTCAGGGGGCGGTTCGGGATCGGGGCGGGGTCGCAAGCCACCCGAGGGGACCTTGCCGGTTTTTCGGGACTCCCGCCCTGCCGTTAACGATCCCCGGCTTCTTGTTTCCTCAATGTCTGGCCGCCTCTGGCGAAGTCCGATACGCTGGCATTCCACCGAATTCAGCCATCGCCCCCAATTCCGCTATCTGCCGCAGACTGCCTGGGTGTCGCCCGCCGCCGCGATTTTCTCCCCCCGCGCAGTTCCCCACTTGTGACGCCCATTGTCGAGTCCCCCCATGACTGCATCCACTTACCATCCGAACGCAAGTCCCGCCTATCTGGCCGTCGATCTGGGGGCGTCCAGCGGGCGTGTGATCGCCGGTGTACTGATTGACGGCAAGCTGACTCTGGAGGCGGTTCACCGATTTGCCAACGATCCGGTGCGAGTTCAAGACTCGTTGCAGTGGGACCTGATCGGTCTGTGGAAAGAAATCCAAACCGGGCTTCGCATCGCCGCCAACAAGTATTCGGATGTGCAATCGGTCGGCGTCGACAGCTGGGGCGTCGACTATGTGTTGATCGATCGGAACGGACAGTTCGCCGGATCGATGTTCAACTATCGCGACAACCGGACTCAGGGGATGCTTGAGAAATCGTTCCAGATCGTTCCTCGTCGCGAGATCTTCGCGGCCACCGGTTTGCAGTTCATGCAGATCAACACTTTGTACCAGTTGCTGGCGGCGAAGCTGGCTGATGACCCGGCACTGCAGGTTGCCGAGCGGTTCCTGATGATCGGCGACTTCTTTCACTGGCTGCTTTCGGGCAAGGCGAGCAACGAGATTACCAATGTCTCGACATCCCAGTTGTTGGATCCGCGTGCCGGGGATTGGAGCCGAACGCTGATCGATCGCTTCGGATTGCCGTCCAAGTTGTTCGGCCGATTGACTCCGCCCGGCACCGACCTGGGGCCTGTCCAGCCATCGGTGGCCGAGGTCACTGGACTGCATGATGTGCCGGTCATCGTGCCGGCCACTCACGATACAGCATCCGCCGTGCTTGCTGTTCCCGCCGAAGATTTCGCACCCGCCAAACCCGATTGGTGTTACATCAGCAGCGGCACGTGGTCGTTGATGGGATGTGAATTGAATCAGCCGATGATCACGGACCGCTGTGCCGAATTGAATTTCACGAACGAAACCGGTGTCGGCGGCAGCACTCGATTGCTGAAGAACATTGGTGGGCTGTGGATTTTCCAGCAGATCCGCCAATCGATGATTCGTCGTGGCAAAGAGGTGTCATGGGACGACATGGTCCAGCAGGCCAAGGCCGCCCCTGCGTTCAGTCTGTTGATCGATCCCGATGCCGCCGATTTTGTCGCGCCAACCGACATGGTCGACGCGATCGTGGCCTACGCCAAACGGACTGGGCAGCCCGAGCCAACATCCGATGGCGTGTTCTATCGCGGCGCTCTCGAAGGGTTGGCGATTCGCTATCGCGTTTGTTTGGGCATGTTGGAATCGATGCTGGGGCACCCGCTGAAAACCATTCACATCGTCGGCGGCGGCGCGGTCAACGCGTTGCTATGTCAAATGACCGCCGATGCCTGTGATCGGAACGTGATCGCCGGCCCGGTGGAGGCGACCGCGATCGGAAACGTGCTGATGCAGATGATTGGCCTCGGCAAACTGGATTCGTTTGACGATGCCCGACAATTGGTTCGTGCCAGCTTCGAACCGGAACATTACCAGCCGACGGACAGCGAAGCCTGGACCGAACCGGCACAGCGAGCTCAGCTTTGGTAGCGGGATTCGCCAGAATTCCCTGCTGCGCCGGACTTCTGGCGAAAAAGCTACGACGTCACCGATCCAATCGCCACCCCCGTGTCCTCTGGCAGGCAGGCTTCCGGAATGAACGGATGCGGTTCTGCCGCTGCTGTCACCGTCACCAATATGCCTCTCCACTTGCCAACCACTCCTCTTGGAACCATCAGGGCTTGTCCATCATGACTTCAGATCCCTTCGCTGATCGCAAGAACGAAATCCGCAAAGCGGCGCACGCCGCCCGCAAAGACCAGGCTGACAAAGACGGTCTCAGCAAGCGGATCACCGACCGCGTGATGGGGCTGCCCGAATACCAAGCTGCCAAGTGTGTGATGTGGTACGTCGATGTCCGCGACGAAGCCCGCACTCGGCACGCGTTGCCCGCTGCGGTCGCAGGCGACCAACAGATCGTGATCCCGTACTGCGTCGATGGCGAACTAGAACTGTTCCTGTTGGAATCGATGGATGAACTGGAGGTCGGGATGTACAAGATCCTGGAACCGCGGGCCGACCTTCGCGAGGTTGCGTCCAAGCGTGTGGACGTCAAAGACTTGGACCTGATTCTGGTCCCCGGAGTCACCTTTGATGCCGAGGGTGGACGCACCGGACATGGCAAAGGGTACTACGACAAGCTGCTGGAAAATGCTCGCCCCGAAACGCCGCTGATCGCGTTGGCTTTCGAATGCCAGATGTTCGACCAGATCCCGATGCACGATCACGACATCTACATGGACCAAGTGATTACCGAAACACAGGCGTACCAAGGCAAGGGACGAAAGGCATAGTCATGGCGGAACTAAGCGAACTGGTCGAAGACACCTACGCCGAGGGCTTCCGCAGCATCTATGGCGAAGTGCTGATCACCGCGCGCGATGAAAAATGGTTGCGCCACTGTGTCCATGCGGTCACCGGGCATGCGTCCAGCACGATTCTGTGCGACTGCGAAGCGGGCGTGTCCCGGTGGGTCGATCCCAGCGAGACCCCGGATGGACGAATCGGCGCGATTGTTCAATTCCACGTCCCTCGATTCGTCAAGAATCGCCAGCGCCATCTGGAAAAAGTGATGCTAGCCCGGCTCAGCCAGAACGTGCTGACGTGTCCGACGACTGCTCTGTTCAACACGCTGGACACCGAAGACTATTTCAAGCTAGGTCGCAAGATTGCGTTGTTCGGCGACCGCTACCAGTTTCGCGACACGCGGTTTGGCGTTCGCGGTTGGGTCGTCCCCACCTTGGGCGGCGAATTCTTCCTGTCTCGCCGATTCGGATTTCGGGACGGGGTGATGGGCGGAAACCTATGGTTCTTTGGCCCCGACGAATCCACGGCGTTGGCCGCCGCCGAAGCCGCTTCACAAGCGGCCGAGGCAACCCCGGATGTGATCACCACGTTTCCCGGCGGTGTCGCCGCCAGCGGGTCCAAGGCTGGCAGCAGCTACGACTTTTTGATCGCGGCAACCTATGCCGAGTTCTGTCCCACGTTGAAGTCGAAACTTGGCGACCGATCCAAGGTGCCCGAGGGCGTCAACAGCATCATGGAGATCATCGTCAACGGGCGCGACCTAGAATCGCTTCAAAACGCAACGCGAAACGCGATCCATGCAGCCGCCGAGATCCCTGGACTGATCCGAATCAGCGCCGGCAACTACGGCGGACGGCTGGGCAAAACGTTCGTGCATCTGCACGAACTGATCTAGGTACGCCCAACTCGATTCCCAAATTTCCGTAGCAAAAGTCGCCAAGACTTTCGGCCAACCATTTCCGTAGCGAAAGTCGCCAAGACTTTCGGCCAACCATTTCCGTTTCCGTAGCGAAAGTCGCCAAGACTTTCGGCCAACCATTTCCATCTCCGTAGCGAAAGTCGTCAAGACTTTCGGCCAACCTGCTTTAAGCGTCAGGGCCTTCGTCGTTGCGGTGCCGTTTGTGCAGGTACATCTTGATCGGCACTTCGCCAAACTTCAGGTGATCTCGCAACACGCCCATCAGGTAGCGTTGGTAATCGTTGCCGATCGCCTTGGGTTCGTTGCACACCAACACGATCGTCGGCGGCTGGGTGGCCACCTGCGTCGCGTAATAAATCTTGGGGCGACGGTTCTGGTACAGCGGCGGAATGTGGGCGTCGACGGCCGCACGAATGACGCGGTTCAACTGACCGGTTGACGCTCGTTCGCAGGACTGTTTGAACAACATTTGTGCGTGATTCAGCAGTGCTTTGACGTTCTTGCCGGTTTGCCCGGTGATGAACGCGATCGGCGCGTAGGCCAACGTCGGGAACTGTCCCCGCAGGTATCGCACCCAGCGGTCGGTTGGCACGGTGCCGTGCAACTGGTCCCACTTGTTGATGACGAAGATGCATGGTTTGTGATTTTCCATCACATAGCCAAGCAATTGCTTGTCAACTTTGCTGACCGTTTCGGTAGCGTCAAAGAACATCAGCACGACGTCGGCTCGGCGAACGCTGCGCTGCGCCCGGTGCATGCCGTAGTATTCCAGGTCCGTCCGCTGGCTCTTTCGCTTTCGCAACCCAGGGGTATCAATCGCCATGAACGTTTGACCGTCCATTTCGAAGCGAACATCGACACTGTCGCGAGTCGTGCCGGGCACTTCGCTGGTGATCATCCGGTCGGATTCAGCCAAGGTGTTGACGAATGTGCTTTTGCCCACGTTTCGGCGACCGACGATGGTCACCTTCATCTGGGATTCGGCTTGGATCGCACCGTCGGATTCGGGCAATCGGTCAACGATCAGGTCCAGCAGGTCATCGCGGTGCCGGTTCTGGGTCGTGCTGACCTGGATCATGTGACCGCGGCCCAGCTTGTGGAATTCTTCCGCCTGGACATCTTGGTGCGGTTGGTCGGCCTTGTTGCAAACCAGGATCACCGGTCGTTCGATGCCTCGCAGCCGTTCGACGACTTCTTCGTCCAATGGCATCAGTCCGGTTTGAACGTCGACTACCAACACGATGACGTCGGCTGCGTTGATCGCCAGTTCGATTTGGCGACGCACGTCGGCGGTCAGATCGTCATCGTCGACGATGCCCATTCCGCCGGTGTCGACCAGTTCAAAGAACCGTTCCCCGTGCTCGATCAGCGTCATCATTCGGTCGCGAGTCACACCGGCGTGATCGTCCACGATGGCCAGACGGCGGCGAGCCAACCAATTGAACAGGCTGCTTTTGCCGACATTGGGGCGACCGACGATAGCGACTTGTGGGACAGGCATGGGAACGACGCAGGACCAAGCGGAGCAAAGGGACGGCAAAAACGGATGCCAGAAGCTCACCAGAGTAAGCAGAACGAGCCATTTCAGACAGGCCTGGTAACCGGAGATTTCACCGCTGGGTACACTTCATGCATGCCAACCAACGCCCCCACCACCGCCCAGTCCGATGCCGCGGCGCCGGACACCACGATTTTGGACCCGCATCAGATCCACAGCCAGGCTGCGGCGCTGGCCGCCCACCTGCAGCGTGCCGGCGTGGCGTTCCTGCCGCAAACCGACCCGGCAACCGCGGATGAAATGGCGGCCTGGTTCCTGCCTGCCGAAGACCCCCAACCGGCGTCCCAGGCGGATGTCCCGCAAGTGGCTAGCCCCCAGGCAGGCACGCCCCACGACGGGCAATCGCAGGCCGCATCCCAGCAATCCCCGGTCACCGGAAAAAACGCTCAAACGCCTGCCCCAGCGTCGAATCCCGCCGCACCCGCCAGTCCCGCCGCACCCGCCAGCCCCGCGGCACGGCCACGGCGTTCGGACCCGGTCCCCGCGTTCACATCCATCGAAGGCCCCTATCCAGGGGTTTTGTTGCCGATCGCCGATCGCCAATCTCGCTTGGATGAATTGGCTGCTGACGTCGCCGCGTGCACCGAGTGCAAAATTCTGTCCGATTGCCGAACGCAGACCGTTTTTGGCGAAGGTAGCGTGGCGCCAAGGTTCGTCTTCTTTGGCGAAGGCCCCGGAGCGGACGAGGATCGTAGCGGGCGTCCGTTCGTCGGCAAGGCCGGTCAATTGCTGACCAAAATGATCCAGGCCTGCAAATTCCGGCGGGAAGATGCCTATATCTTGAACACGGTGAAGTGCCGACCGCCGGGAAATCGCAACCCGGACGTCGAAGAAATCGCCAACTGCCGCACCTATTACGAACAACAGCTGACCATTTTGCGACCCGAATACATCGTCTGCCTGGGCGCGATCAGTGCTCAGGAACTGATGAAAACCAAGCTGTCGGTGGGCCGATTACGCGGCAAAATTCATCAATACATGGAAAGCAAAGTGTTGGTCA
The DNA here is from genome assembly GCF_007741535.1 of Rubripirellula lacrimiformis. Lineage (NCBI taxonomy): Bacteria > Pseudomonadati > Planctomycetota > Planctomycetia > Pirellulales > Pirellulaceae > Rubripirellula > Rubripirellula lacrimiformis. The sequence goes on along the minus strand of NZ_CP036525.1, from coordinate 6,239,924 downwards.
CCTATCACCCGGCATACCTGCTGCGGAACCCGGCGGCCAAGAAGGCGGCATGGGATGACCTGCAATTGATGATGCGCGACGCGGGACTGCTGTAACGACCTCTGGCGAGGCGATGTCCGCCTGATTCGGCAAAAATCTTCGTCGAATTTTTCTCGCAATTCGCCGCTTTCTTAGCAATGGCGTGCATTTTTTCCTATTGACCACGGTTCGGCGATGGGAACAATCACGCACAGCGGTGGGGCAAGGAATGCTCTTACCGACGACGGTGGAACTCGTCGTGAAACCAATTTTGTCGATGTGCAGGGAGGCCATCATGCGTCACGGGATCGATCAAGCCCTTACCAAAGCGACCCAAGCGACTCCATACAGTCGTGGTGATGTTGATTCATCAGTTTCGCTTCGCAAGGCTCTTCCGGCGGCCCGCTTCACCACCACTGGTGACATCTTGGCCGATTCAATCGCAGCCTCGGTCGAACAGGCCAAGCGTGGCGATTTGGTCGTCTACCGCATCGGCAAAGATGACCCTGCCCGTCTGGTCGCACAGGCCATGGCTCGCGGTGCAGGCGGCATTCTGACCGAACAACTACTGCCCTGCCCGGTGCCTCAGTGCATCGTCGGTGACATCGAATTGGCGATGGCCGCGATCGCCGCAGAACAGCTCGGCCGCCCCGACCAAAAACTGTTGACGATCGGCGTGATCGGTTCGGCAGGCAAGACCACCACATCGTTGTTGCTGTCGACACTGCTGAAGTCCAGCGGCGTGCGAGTCGGTTTTCAAACCGACTTGGGCGTCAACGACGGAGTCGTGCAGACCACTGCACCGGAGTCGCTGATCAGTGGATCGTCGTTGATCCAGTGGTTGGGGGATGCTGCGGATGCGGGATCGCAGGCCGCCGTGATGGAATTGTCCGACGAACTTGCCCGATATGGGCACTACGACGAAATCGAATTCGACATGGTCGTGGTCACCGGATCCGCAATTGGCGCCGGCGACTTCGGACCATCGGGACTGCAATGCGTGTTGGAACGATTGGCCGCCGATGGCGTCGTGATCGCTCCCGCGGACGATCCCCGCGCCATGAAGTTGATCGAAGAACAGGACGTGCGAACGGTCACCTACGGGGTTCGGAAAGCCGCCGATGTGACGGCCAAGATCATTGACCAGTCCTGCGGCATGACGACTTTGTTGGTGACATATGACGACACCACCGCAGTGATGGAAACCAGCCTCTGTGGCGGTGCGATGGCAGCCAACCATGCCGCCGCGGTATTGGTCGGATTGCTGTTGGATCAACCGCTTCACGAAGCGGTCGAAAAGGTCAGCACGCTACGATCCGTGCCAGGTCGCGGACAGCGACTCTCTCGCTATGGCCACGCTTCGATCGTCCTGGATCTGGGCGGTACGCCTGACCGTGTGGCTGCATCGCTGCGAACGTTCCGCTCCGGAAAGGGTGCTGGACGACTGTGGGTGATCCAAGCAATCGATGGCGGCGAACAACCCGAAATCCTGGCTCGATACGGTCACTTGATCGAACGATTCGCAGACAAAGCGATTGTGACTTCATTGCCGTCGTCACGCGAAAACTTCCTGGCCGCTTCGCACGCAGTCTTGGACGGCGTCGAAAAGTGTGCGTCGATGCGGTTGGTCGCAGACCGTACACGAGCGATCCAGTGGGCGATGAACTCCTCGGGCCCCAATGATACGATTCTGGTCATCACCGGTGATCGATACCAGACCGCGATGTCGGCTAGAACCGATCTGCAGAACCTGGAAGCGATGATCGAAAAGCAGTGGGACAAGGCCGACGCAGCCGATCCCAAGCCCGCCCTGAAGATCGTCGGCTAATCGACAACGCCCGATTTTTAAAAGGCGTCAGGCAAGCAGGCGTGCCCGTAAGGTAGCTCGTCACGAAGCCCGTAGAGAAGCCCGTAGAGACGCCCGTAGCGAAGCTCGCCAAGAGCTTCGGCCAAGCTATACGTCGGCCAGGCTACCGGGAGGGCCGAAACTCTTGGCGAGTCTCGCTACCGGGATTTTCGGACGCCTTGGCAGGTGTCGATGGACTCGGATTTCCGAGTCGCATCATGGGCCCCTGGCGACGCTAGGATCGCCCATCTTTAAGCCCGTTAACAATCTGTCGATTTCGTGAGCCGCGACGCGTCCGCGGCCGGGAATCCCCCGTGCCTTCACGGCCAGCGGCTCCCCGTTGTGTCGTGGGTTCGGTTCGGTCACCAGGCTGCTAGCGTCTGGATGGTAGTTGGGTTGACGCTGCGATTGCCGGATCTGCGTCGCTTCGCTCCTTGATCCGGCCTACTTTGCTTCGGCCAAGCCGGGAGGGCCGAAACTCTTGGCGAGTCTCGCTACCGAGATTGCTACCGGGATTGTTACCGGGATTGTTACCGGGATTTTCGGCCTGGGCGGATGGGCGAATCGCTTGTTGAGCGGTTGATTTGTGGGGTCGATGGTGTGGGCTGCCAACGAAAAAAGCTCGGAGGAAGAATCCCCCGAGCTTTGTTTCGTTGACGTTCGCGTGTTGCGACTCCGAAGCGGTGTTCCGGACTGCTTTGAAGAGTCGGAGCCGCCGGACGAACCTTGCCGCTTAGAAGTCGATCGCAAATCCCAAGTCGATGCCGTGCACCCACAAGCTGGAATCTTCGAAGTCGACCAGCGTGTTGCTGCCGGCTCCGGTGCCGATGTCTGTGGTGCCACTGACGTTGCGGTTGATGGCATCGCTAGCCAAGGCGACGTTGTCGAAGTACAGGAAGCTGTATCCGACGGTCAGCTTGACGTTGGGGCGGAAAGCATAAGCCAGTTTGAAGTTGGCTTCCGGTGCGAAAGCGAACACGCTTCGATCGGTGCTGAATTGATTGCCCGCCGTCAGGACGCCGCCCGAACCTGAGGTCAAAGGACCAGCAGGGATTTGGCGAGTGTAGTCACCGGCTGCTGAGACGCGTTGGTCCATGTTGCCCAAGTGAACCTTGGTCAACGATTGGACGGTCCAACGACCACGGTGCATGACCATGTCGAAGCCCAGTTGTCCACCATTGAACTCGTTTTCGGCGTTGAACCGATCACTGAAAGTTCGTCGGGTGCCGGCGGGGTTGCCACCGTTGATGACCGAGTTGACCGACAGGCTGTTGATCGACAGGCTGTCGTCGATTTCGAAGTGCGAGTAGCCGCCGATGAAATCAAGCGTGCAGTTCTTGCCGCTGCCGAAACGCAGTCGAGCGTAGGCTTCTGCACCCAGGATATCAAGCTCGCTGACCGCTTCGATGTTGCCTTGGAAGATGCCGTCTTGGGCGACCAACAAAGCGTCTTCACCGACGAATCCGGCCGCTGTGTTGAAGTACGATCGGCCGACCGATTGATCGTTGCCGGTACCGGCGTAGCTGAAACTGTCGCCGCTTTCGTCCAGAATCCAGAACCGACCGCCGACACCAACGTTGTCACCGAGCCAGAAGCCGGCGTCTGCTCGCAAGCCGACCGATAGTTCGTTTTCGCCAGCTCCACCAAACAGGGTCCGGGACGAAGGTTCGTCTAGGGTTGGTAGAGTGCCGGCATCCGATCCCAAAATCAAAGGAACGGTATCGCGTGGTTGGCTGAACCACAGCAGGGTTTCGAACGAAGCCCATGCGTTGCTGTCACAACGATCGAACAGCTTGGCCATTCGCTTGGAAGTGCCGCAGGATCCGCTGCCGCATCCGCCGCCACAACTGGTCGAACCGCAACCGCAGTCGCCCATCATCATTTCGACACCACATCCGCCGCCACAGCTGCCATCGCCGCAACCACAGTCGCTGGAGATGTAGCTACCGCCACCGTGGTAGGACGCTGGTTGCATTTGCGATGCAGCGACCGGGGTGTGAGCGGTTGCGTGAGCCGGATGGGCCGACGTCTGTCGGGACGCAATCCGGCTGGCCATTGCCCGTTGAGGGGCTCGGGTCATCACCGATTGCTCGGCGTGACCGACTGGGGCGACTTCCCCATCGTTGTAAGAAGTGTTGTCGAAGTACGCGTCGGCGTCATTTTCTTCGACCGCTGAGTAATCTTCGGCATACACGGCGTCGTCATCGAAGTAAGCGTCTTCGCCATATCCGGGAAGATCTCCTACGATAGAGGTGCCATTATCTGCCATCACCATGCTAGAACCTGAAAGCAACATTGCTGTCAGAGCCAGCCTTTGAATTTTCGTTTTCATAAAACGTCTCGTACAGTCCGGGAACACTGATTGACTGGTATAAGACGATCGACCGAATTCACCGGCACATGCAGATCCGCCGGAAGAGCCGGAACAGCTCGACCAAACTACCCAATTTGACGGCCTGGCCCAGCAAGGTTTACCTAGCATCCCAAAATCATGCAGTAGAATGATGTTTCACGCCCGATAGGGACCCAGATGACAGATTCTGGGCCCCTCGAGCGGCTAATCTTTCCAACGTTTTTCACGAAGTAGTATCGATGTCGGCCGGAAAAACGCACCCCGAGAACCTTTCTGACGTTCAACCGAGCGACGACCAGCTTGCCAGTGCCGGCGAAGTCGTCGACGGTGTGGTGCCACTTGCGCCCCAGGCGGGCTCGGAAACGACCGATTCGATCTCGGAAAATCCTCCGCTGCAGGTCCCCCAAACTGCCGCCGATGCCGACGGCTTGGCATTGCCCGAGGGAGCGCCACCGCCCGATCCGGCTCCGCTGAACCCCGAGGCCGAAGCATCCAAGCGTCGCGGCAACGACACGGGTCGGACCCTTTCGGTATTTTCTCGCCAAGGCTTTCGCCCGCAGTTGTTTCGCTGGAAACGCCAACTGGCACTGGTCAATGCGTTCGAAAAGACGCTGATGGCGGAAGACGATTCGGATCTTCGCAAACGTTCGCTGGCGATTCGCTATCGCGCGATGGCGGGCGAAAAATTGGCGCTGATTCTTCCCGAGGCCTACGCGTTGGTCCGCGAAGCCGGCCGCCGCGCGCTGTCGATGCGGCACTATGACGTTCAGGTCATCGGCGGAATCGCGTTGTTCGAAGGCTATGTCGCCGAGATGCAGACCGGGGAAGGCAAGACGCTGACGGCGACCCTGCCGCTGTACCTGCATTCGTTGACCGGCAAGGGAGCCCACCTGGCGACTGTCAACGATTACTTGGCTAAACGGGATGCGGATTGGATGCGTCCGTTGTTCGCGATGCTGGGCGTCGACGTGGGCATTATTCAAACGCCGGATGACCAGCCCGCGCGTCGAAAATCTTATGCCTGTGCGATCACCTACGGGACGGCCAAAGAATTCGGATTTGACTTCCTTCGCGACCGGCTACTGCTGCGTGCCCAAAACCGATTGCAAACCGAAATGTTGGGGGACGGGGGCGGCGGATTTGGTGGCAGCGGTGACGAAATCGTCATGCGAGGAATGCATTTCTGCTTGGTGGACGAGGCCGACAGTATCCTGATCGACGAAGCACGAACGCCGCTGATCATCGGCAGTATCGAAGACACCGTCCGCGACCAGATCGTTGAAACCTATCGCTGGGCATCCGACAACGCCGAGGGATACGAACAAGAAGAACACTTCACGATTCACCCGGACACCAAACAATACGAACTGACCTCACGCGGTCGCCAACGGGTTCGGGCTTTGCCCAAGTCGGATCTGGTGCGAACAATGGGCCTTGTCGATCTGTACGAATACGCCGAACGGGCCATCAAGGTGCACCGCGAATTCCTGCTGGACCGACAATACGTGGTCCGACCGGGCGACAAGGGTGTCGACGAAATCGTGATCGTCGATGAATTTACCGGACGATTGGCCGAGGGCCGGAAATGGCGGGATGGGATCCACCAAGCGATTGAATCGAAAGAAAATATCGATATCAGCGTGCCCACCGGACAAGCCGCACGGATCACGGTTCAGGACCTGTTTCTGCGTTATCCCCACCTGGCCGGCATGACGGGGACGGCAGCGACCAGCGCCCGAGAATTGCACCGGATCTATCGAACCCCGGTGCTGCGAGTGCCAACGAACAAACCTCCACAGCGGAAACGGCTGCCCGATCGTGTGTTCGGAACGATGGAACGTAAGTTCGAAGCCATCGTCAAAGAAATCGAAGATATCCACGCCAGCGGACGCCCGATCCTGATCGGTACCCGGTCCATCGACAAAAGTGAACTGTTGTCGCGAATGCTGACGGAGATCGGCATCACACACAAAGTGCTGAACGCGAACAACGTGGCCGAGGAAGCCGAAATCGTGTCGGACGCTGGCGGCATGGGGCGAGTCACCGTGGCGACCAACATGGCCGGGCGAGGAACGGACATCAAATTGTCCGACGGCGTGGAAAGCCTAGGCGGCATGCACGTGATCTGTACCGAATTGCACGACGCCGCCCGAATCGACCGCCAGTTGATCGGACGTTGTGGTCGTCAAGGCGATAACGGGTCCTATCGCCAATACCTGTCGCTGGACGATGACATCCTGAAGACCGGCTTGGGGATCAAAAAATCAGACCGCTTGAAAGATCAGGGGGCCATCACGGCTGGCGCCGTGGACCGGCTGGCCAAGCTATTCCGACGAGCCCAACGTAAGGTCGAACGGAAACACTTTCGCGATCGAATGGTGCTGATGCACCATGAAAAAGAACGAAAGAAAATGCAGCGAGAAATCGGCCAGGACCCGTACCTGGATACACCGGACTGATCCGACGTCGATCCGGCCCACAACGTAGGCCGCAACAAGCGCAGCGCCGTTCCGGCATGGGTTGGTGGTGCCTGGGTGTGTGATGCCGGATCCGCGTCGCTTCGCTCGGCGATCGCCTGGCCGTGAACGGACTACATCTTGAATCCGTCTTCGATCGTTGCGTTCTTGATCACGATTGGGATTCCGTCGCGAACTTGCAGCGGTTCATCTTCGCCCTGATCGACAATCTTCGCTTCGTTGACGATCGTGACGTTCTTTCCGACGCGACAGTTCTTGTCCAGGATCGTACCGATCACGGTCGAACCGTCACCGATCCCAAGCGGGATACCGCTGTTGGGCGTGTCCACGTTTTCGATATGGTCGGCTCCCATCATCACGGTGTCTTTGACGGTCACGTTGTCACCGATCACCGACCGCAGCCCGATGACGCTGTTTTCGATCGTCACGTTGTCACCGATCCGGCAACCGTCGGCGATCAAGCTGCCATGGATCTTGGTGTCGCCCATGATCGTGGGTGGCAAGAAACGTGGGCGGCTGAAAATCGGCGCGTCACGATTACGGATATCGAATGGTGGGTTCTTGCCCGCCAGCGAAAGGTTGGCTTCGTAGAACGCGCGAATCGTTCCGATGTCTTCCCAATATCCGTCGAACAGGTGGACTTGGACTTTGTGCGACTTGATGGCCGCCGGGAACACTTCTTTGCCAAAGTCTTCGTGGTCGGTGCTTCGCAGCAGGTCGACCATGACATCCTTGTTGAAGATGTACAGGCCCATGCTGGCTAAACAATCGCGTCCGTGGCTGGGGATGCCGCGTTCATCGATCCAGGCCGGATCCATGCGAACCTTGGCCAGTTCTTCTTCGGTCTTTGGTTTTTCGACAAATCCCTGCACACGGCCGCTATCGTCAACCTGCATAATGCCCAGCGATGACGCGTCTTTACGCGACACAGGGATCCCCGCGATCGTGGCCGCAGCACCGGATTCGATGTGCGTCTTCATCATTTCGCGGAAGTCCATTCGATACAGTTGGTCACCCGACAGGATCAAAACATGTTCGATCCAGTCTTCTTCTAGGTGGACCAGGTTCTTGCGGACCGCGTCGGCGGTGCCTTGGTACCAATCGGTGCCTTCATCGACGGTTTGCTGGGCGGCCAACAGTTCCACGAATCCGCCGCTGAAGTGATCGAAGGTGTAGGTTTGTCGCAGGTGGCGGTGCAGACTTTCCGACAAAAACTGGGTCAAGACGTAGGCGCGATTCAGACCGCTGTTGATGCAATTGCTGATCGGAATGTCGATCAAACGGTACTTCGCGGCCAAAGGCACAGCCGGTTTGGCGCGGATCTTGGTCAACGGAAACAGGCGAGTTCCGCGACCACCACCGAGAATCAAAGCGATCGTTTTTGAAAGGTCCATGATTGGGTCTTATCTTGAAGTCGTTCGAGATGAAAAGAAGTCGATTTTCGTGCGTTTTGGAAGTGGCAAACAGGGAAACGCAAAGGACGCGTGATGTTCTAACCAGCGGAACAAACCAGCGGAAGGAACTTCGCAGCCGCCTACCAGTACTTTTCGAAACGAATCGTTCCTGCGCCGACGCAGTCATGATCATCCGAAAAGCCAGCGGCGGTCAGGATTTGCAGCATCCCCGGTGTTGTCGGCGGATCCGCGCCAGGCGGCACATATCCAATCATCGCCGGGTTGCCACACAGGAAAACATGCGTCTTGTCGGGCGTCAGCAGATCGCCAGCAAGTTCGGCCAACCGCCCCGACGTGTATAGCGGCTGCAAATACTGCTTGCCAACGTACGCCGGATGCGACGGGTCCAGGTTTTCAGGCTCGCGAGTGGTGAAGGCGAGGTAGCGGTATTGGGAATACTGCTGCTGCAAAACGGCGTGCTCGCGAGCGTATCCGAGGTCCGATCGATTGCGAACGGTCGTCACGTTGACGATTTTCCCGCGGTGACCGTTGGACAACAGGTGCGCGGCCATCGCATTGTGTGGCGCTTCGCCGGTTCCGGTCCCCAGCATCAGCACGGTGTCGTCTGGGTCAATGTCGCCCAGCACGTAATGCCCCACGATCTTTCGCTGAACTTCGATCCGTCCGCCTGGCTGCAGCATGAACATTCGCGGCGTCAGCACGGGCGGCTTCTTGTCTTCGGAATCCGCCCGGCGGACCAGCGTCACATAGAATTCCAGATAGTCGACCGAATCGACCGGGGCCAGTTGGCCATCGGGATCCAACATCGGGCAAGAAATGGAATACGCCCGTCGTCCCAATTTTCGCATTTTTTCCGCAGGGACAATTTCGGTCTGAGTCCCGGGCAAACGGGGTTCCCAGTTGCCCATTCCGATCGCCACATACTGACCAGCCTGGAACGGCTGAAATGGCTCGTCCGGACGGATTCGGAACCGGGCCAGATCGCTGTGGACGTCAATCCGCTCGATGACGGTGGCATTGTAGTGCCGCGTCCGCAGCTGCTCGGCTGCCTCGGCATCTATGTCCGGTGAATCGATCGCGTCGCTCAATTTCGTTCCCTCCTCGGTGGGGACTGGCCGAGTTCCAGGGGTCTGCGATGGGGTTGTTCGCTGCCGGCAACCCGTTTTCAAGGCCGCGGTCCCCGGTGAATCTGATTTCACAACGATCACTCCACTTCGGAAGACATTTAGGGGCCGCACTGCCGACGAATTCCCAATATAATGCTTTCCAAGGGAACCCATGGTGCCGCCAAACGGTTTTTACGGCGATGGCTGCCACTGGCCGGTCAGGACCATCCCCTTTGCCTCCCCCAATCCACCCGACCCCCAAAATCCAATGCGACCTAATTTTCCGCTTTCTCGATCCGTCGTGCCCGCTGCATTCGTTGTTGCATCGGCCACGCTGGCTGTGCTGATGTTCGGCCAAGTTTCGCATGCCGAGTCGTGGACGGATTTACGTGGAACCCGCACGATCGAAGCACGGATGGTAGGCATGTGGGGCGACAACGTCGTCTTGCAGTTGCAAAACGGCAAACGGGTCAGCGTGAACGTCAACGCACTGCGCAGCGAAAGCCGCATCCAAGCACAACAACTGCAGCGAGAACTCGCCACGGCCCGCGCACAGCGAGTCAAAGAATTGCAGGGTCAAGCCGTCGAAGCGGCCGCTCCCGCGCCGACCCCGATCCCAACGCCCGCACCCGCACCGGCCTATCAACCACCGGCCGCTGGCGCCAGTGTGGCCGAGTTCCTGAACCAGATCGATCAATCGGTTCGCAGCGGACATGTCAAAGCGATGTACGATGCGTTGCCACCCAGCTATCGATCCGACATCGATGCGATCGTGAAGATTGCGGCTGCGAAAATGGACGAGTCCAGTTGGCAGGCCAAAATCGGTGGGCTGCAACAATTGGGCGACGTCGTGGTCACTCGCCAGCGATGGTTTTTGTCCAGCCCGCGGGTCCTCTCGTTGCCGGACGACCAGATCGAAATGGTCGAAAGCGAGATTTTGACACTCTGTGGTGCACTGCGAATCGGATTGGATCCGGAAATCACCAGCCTCGAAAAACTTCGCACTCAACCCTTCGGTCAATGGCTGACCAGTTTCGACACCGCCACCGCCCCGTACGTCAAAGCTCTGTTTGACCGAGCCGGCGGTGCGGGGGGGCGTTCGGTAACCTTGGACCGCGAAAAGGACGGTGTGGCCACGGTCACCATCGACCAAGACGGCAAAAAGAAACGCGTCATCTACCAACAGGTGGAAGGTTTCTGGGTCCCCAAATCAATGGCCGACGGGTGGGCCAAATCCGTCGAATCGATGAAACAAACCGTCGAAGAAAGTCCCAGCGGGTCGCTGTTGACCAAACTGGATCCGCTGACTTCGATCGCGGCATTTGCCGGACCCATGGCGTCCGCGGAAACGCCGGACCAGTATCACGGGGCGATGGAATCCATCTTCTCGGCGCCCGAGCAGATGGAAACCGCTGCTGTCGCGGTCCTCGGATTCCTGGGCCAACGATTTAGCCTGGGCCGGGGGGCGCAGGGAGGCTACGATCCGATGGGTGGTTACGATGGCATGGACGGCTACGATGGCATGGACGGATACAGCGGGATGGACGACTACGAAGCCGAAATGGAACGAGGCATGCAGTCTCAATAATACGATATGCAAAAACGACGAGTCGGAATCATCGGTGGCGGATTGTCTGGATTGGCGACCGCCGCCCAACTGCATCTGGATGCTGCTGATTCCATCGAACTGACGGTTTTCGAAGCATCGCCGCGAACCGGCGGTGTCATCCATACCGAAATGATCGACGGATTTTTGGTCGATCACGGCGCGGACATGTTTGCCACCAAGCCGCCCGATGCGCTGCGCCTGTGCGAGCGGTTAGGGGTGGCGGACAAATTGATCGAACCGTTGACGCTCGGTCGCGGTGCGCGAATCGTCCGTGGCGGCCGCTTGGTGTCGATCCCCGACGGCTTTGTGCTGATGCGAGGAACCAAACTGTGGCCGATGTTGACCACCGGTCTGCTATCGCCAAAGGGAAAACTGCGTTACCTGATCGAACGATTTGTTGTCGCGCCGCCGGAAATCGAAGACGACGAATACGACGAATCCGTCGAACAGTTCGTGCGGCGACGGATGGGCGACGAAGTCCTGGATCGCATTGTCGCCCCTTTGTCGGCCGGCATCTACACCGCGGACATCACCAAACTAAGCATGCGGGCGACGATGGCGCCGATTGCCGAAATGGAACGCAAATTCGGCTCGCTGGCCCGCGCCACCGCTGCCCGCCGCCGATCGGGCGAAGACAACGTCGAACGGGGCAGCACAGGCGCCCGCTATGGCCAGTTCCGATCCTTCCCGGGCGGCATGATCCAGTTGATCGAATCTCTAGCCAACTCGCTCCCGCCAGAATCCATCCGGATCAACTGCCCCGTCGCCAATCTTTCGCGACAACAAGACCACTGGGACGTGACCACGGCCGCAGGCGAAACGATGGCCTTCGATCACGTCGTGGTCGCCACCAACCCACGTCCGGCCGCAAAGATTTTGGCTGACATCGCACCGCAGGCAGCCGACGGGCTTTCGAAAATCGAATCCACGTCCACGGCGATCGTCGTGCTGGGGCTGCGCAAATCAGACATCCAACGCGACATCAATACGTTTGGTTTCGTCGTCCCTGCGACCGAGAACCGCCGCATTTTGGCGGGCAGCTTTGCCAGCCACAAGTTTGCCGGCCGAGCCCCCGAAGGTCACGTCCTGATCCGCTGCTTCGTGGGGGGCGCACTGCAGCCCGAACTGCTTCGCAACGACGACGAAACGCTGATCCAAATGGTCCGCCAAGAACTGGCCGAACTGATCGGGCTCACTGGCGAACCGGTCATGTCGCGCGTTGTCCGCTGGAACGAGGCGATGCCTCAGTACCACATCGGGCATGGTCCCCGCGTGAAACAGATTCAAGCGGACATCGACGCGGTGCCCCATTTGTCGGTCATCAACAATGCCATGGGTGGCGTGGGCATCGCTCCGGTGATTCGATCGGCCGGCAAAATCGACGTGCGAAACTAGGCGATGCGGCGGGTATAGGCGTCGGTCACGGCCGCGCCACGCAGCGACACAGATCGGTCGGTCAACGGATAACGAATCTTGGTCATCGCGTTGTGCATCGCAACGGCGTCACGAAAACGCTTGCTCGGGGTGGGCTCGATTGCCTTGCGAATCAGGTCCACAAAGTCTTTCGACAATCCACGCCGCAGCTTGTTGAAACTGGGCAACTTGTCGAATGGGTACTCGGGCACGTCGCCGGAAAACAATCGATAGATCACCAAGCCCAGCGAAAAGACGTCACTGCGGTAGGTCGGTTTGCCCATCGCTTGTTCCGGGGCGCAGTACCCCAGCGTCCCCGACCCCGAAATTTCGTGGTCGCCTTTTTCGATCCGCGCCAGACCGAAATCGGTCAACCGAATGACCTGGTCGGGGAACAGAATGAAGTTGTCTGGTTTGATGTCGCGGTGCAGCACCGATTGTTCGTGCGCGTACGCCACCGCGCTGATCATCTGGACCGCGTAGTCCATCGCAGCGGCTCGTGACAATCGCCGCGTCAACCGATCGGCCAGCGTTTCTTCGCCCAGCGGAAACACGATCACGAAATGACCGTTGATGAACCGAGCATCCTTCAGCGGCAGCACCGATGGATGTTCCATCCGCGCCATGATGCGAACCTCTCGCTGCATGTCGTCCAACGATTGTGTGTTGGTCACATAGCGGCTGTCGGGAATCTTGAGCGCAACTTTTCGATCTTCGACCAAATCCTGGGCCGAGTACACGGTTGCAAAGCCACCTTCGCCGAGTCGTCGCAGAATCCGATATTTATCCAGCCGGCTGCCCACTCTTAGGCTTGTTGCGGTACCAGCTTCCTCACGAAAAATCTTCAGCGAAACAGCCACGGGCAACCTACTAGACGCGGAAAACAAAAGTGCAGCAGGCGACAGCCACACCCCATGCACCATCGTCACAACTGGATCGACAAGCCCAGTCAATTCGGCACCACTGTGCCAATCGTTGCAGACCGACGACGGTGCTATCCCGCAAAACCGGCAAAGCTTCGCGCCGGACTATTCCAGACGCCGAAACATCAACAGCCGCATTTCGGCGACCTCGGTGCCCGGAACACGGGTCGCCCGAAGTTTCAGTTCCCCTCGACCAGGGGTCAGTTGCATCGTTCCCAGCGTGATTTCTTTCCAATCTTTGATGTAGCCCTCGGTTCTGGGGTCGCGATCGTTTTCCATTCCCCGCAGCGGTACGTCGTGCGGCTGGGCAATGGTGGCCCGGATCCGTTGGTCGCCTAGCGAAAGTTCGATGTCGGAACCTTCATTCCCGTCGGCACATGCGTAAAACATGCTGACTTCATGGAGTCCCGATCCCAAGACGTCGACGTCCCAAACGATTTCGCCATCGGTGTCGATCCAATTTTTCATGAACGTACAGTTGGGGTACCGATTGCTGCGCTGGATCCCGCCCCGTGGTTCGGCATCCCGGGCTGGCATCTGGTTGTAATTTGCGTCGGGATGCCCCAACGTGATCGGCCGCGTCTCTTTTTGCTGCGATTTTCGAGGTTTCAATTCGGTCAAATATCGACGCAGCGTTCGATCCATCGACGCAGCGATCTTGGGGTGAGTTTTGCTGATGTCTTGCGATTCCCCACGGTCGCTGGTGATGTCGAACAGCTGTCCCGATTCGTGATAGCGGAACTGGTCTGACCGCAGGCTGGCGCGACCATTCCAGGTGCTGAAAATCGTTCGCCCCATCTGCTTGATCGGATTCCCCTGCAGCGCTGCCGCCATCGAAATGCCATCCAAAGGTTTCGTCGGTTCGTAACGCACCGACGCTAACTGAGCCAGGGTTGGTAACAGATCGGTTGCCGAAGAAATCAAATCGACTTTGGTGCCAGGATCGATCCTCCGCGGATAGCGGATCACCAGCGGCGATCGCAATCCGCCCTCGTTCGTCGATCCCTTGCGACCTCGCATCCCCCCGTTGAAACGATACCCATTGGGACCGTTGTCGCTGAAGTAAACGACGATCGTGTCCTGGGCCAAACCCGTGGAATCCAAATGCGACAACAAACGGCCGACGTTGTGGTCGATGTTTTCGCACATCGCTAAAGCGGCGCGAGTGTGGTTGTCGTCCTGGCGATCGGCATTCGCCTGGACCGGATCGGCAACCAATGACTTGTCCTTGAACCGGTCCCAATCCGCATCGGGAACCTGCATCGGCGAGTGGGGTGTGTTGTAGGGCAGGTAAACGAAAAATGGATTCGAGCGATGTTCGTCGATAAAGCCGATCGCGCGGTCGGTCAGATCGTCCACCAGAAACCCATTTCCGCTGACCATCTTGCCATTGTGTTCCAACATTGGCGAAAAATAGTCGCCCCAGTGCCCACTGCAAAATCCGTAGTAGTCATCGAAACCACGAGCATTGGGGTGGTACGGATACTGCATCCCGGAATGCCACTTTCCGTACGCCGCCGTCGTGTAACCGGCAGACTTGAACACATCGGCAATCGTTTGCTCGTCGGCGTTGAAGCGTTCGCCGCCGGTGGACGTGCTGTAGACGCCCGACCGGCTGTGATAACGTCCGGTCAAGAACTCGGCTCGCGTCGGTGAACAGACCGAACACACATAGAAGTTCTTCACCTCGGCACCGTCCCGAGCCAACGAATCGATATTTGGCGTCGATAGGTTCGGATTCCCGTTTAAGCTTAAATCGCCCCATCCCTGATCGTCGGTCAAAATCACGATCACATTGGGTTGGCGGATTTCAACGCCAAACGCGGCCGAAGTGGTGGCCAGTGCCAACAACATCAACGGAATCGACAAGGGCGATCGGACAAACATTCAGAACCTCGGATCGGGGGGAGTTGGCGGGATGCATCTTGGCGGCATGGATTGACGGGCGTCATGCGAGGACGGGGAACGAAACATCTTCGCCGCTAGCGATCGGTACGTCCAGCAACTTCGCTGGCCAGGCTCTTGTTCGTGGACTTGGCAACCAATCTCATTGTCACCGGTCAGCGTCTCATTGTTGCTGGCTGACGGTCGCTTATCATCAAGTCTGCAACCTGCCGCCCCATCCAAGCCCTTCGCACACCGAAAGCCCACCTGTCATGAAACCAATCCGATCACCTTATCTGACATGGATTCGACTGTGCGCCATGGCGGTTGTGTTGTCACCGCTTGCCGGGATTTGGACTGACTTGGCCGTGGCTGCCGATTCCCCCAATGTTCTGATGATTTTGGTTGACGACTTGAAGCCTGCGATGGGCTGCTATGGCGACACGCACGCCAAGACCCCCAACATGGATGGGCTGGCCGCGCGCGGTATGCGGTTCGACGCGGCATACTGTAACCAAGCGGTGTGCGCTCCGTCGCGATTCACGTTGTTGCTGGGATCGCATTCGACGTCGACCGGGTTGTACGGTTTGGGAAGCAACCTTCGCGATCTTGTTCCGGACGCCGTCACATTGCCACAGTACTTTGCCGCCGCGGGCTATCGCACCGAATCGCTTGGCAAAGTCTTTCACGTCGGCCACGGCAACTTAGGAGATCCCGAATCCTTTGGTGTCCCACATTTCAAGGACAAGGTCGTCGAATACTTGGATCCGGCTAGCACCGATGGTGGCAAACTGACGCGCGAGGAAGCGTTGTTCACCAACCAGGAACTGGGCAACATCCGCGCATTGCCCCGTGGGGCCGCATTTGAATCGCCGGTGGCTGAGGATGCCGACTATGCCGACGGACGTGTCGCCCAAGAAACGATGCAGCGTTTGGCGGATGCCAAGCAACGTCGAATCGACGATGGCACCCCGTTCTTGATCGTCGCCGGATTTGCCCGGCCGCACATGCCGTTCAGTGTGCCGAAGAAATACTGGGACATGCATGATCCACAATCGCTGCCGATGCCAAAGCGAACGGTCGCGCCGACCGATGCACCTCGGGTCGCTGGCAAACACGGTGGGGAAATCACCGCTTACAAACCCGTCCCCGAAAACGCCGATATCGACGATTCGCTGGCTCGAAAGTTAATCCACGGCTATTACGCCAGCACATCTTATGTGGATGCCCAAATTGGCAAAGTGATCGGCGAACTGGATCGTCTTGAACTCGATGACAACACCATCGTCGTCCTGTGGGGCGACCACGGTTTCCACCTTGGCGATCTTGGCATCTGGACCAAGCACACCAATTACGAACAAGCAACGCGAATCCCAATCTTGGTCGTCGCGCCGGGGGTGACTCAGTCGGGAACATCGACCGGGCAGTTGGCCGAAAGCGTGGACCTATTTCCGACCCTGGCTGAACTGGCCGGTTTGCCCGCGCCCACGGGACCACAACCGATCGACGGTGTGTCGCTGGTGCCGGTGCTGAAACAACCACAGGCACGCGTTCGCGATCATGCGTACCACGCGTATCCCAAACGAACGCTCGGCCGGGCGATCCGTACCGACCGATACCGATTGGTCCAATGGAAAAACGCCGACGCCGCCGACGATACGGCCGAGTACGAACTGTACGACTACCAGAATGACCCGGTCGAATCCAAGAACCTGGCCGCCGAACAACCTGAATTGGTATCGCGGCTCACTGCGATCCTAAATCAACACGGCACCGCCTATGCCAAGCCTCGCAAAAAGGCAAAGCAGTAAATCGCTGGACTTGGAAACGTCCTCGAACGGCTGCCGCCGCTAACGCTGGGCGACGATATAGCAGATCCAACTGGGATGGCTGGGGGCGACGTCGCCTCGCTGCCATTTCCCATAGTGTTTGCTGTCTTCGTCGTCGTTTTCCCAGTAGACGTGTGACTTGCTGAATCCTGCTTCGGCCAGCATCTCGCGGACTTCGGGAATCGTCCAGAAACGCCAATGGTATTCGAACGCTTTCTTCAGCTTGCTGCCGTCGGCAAATTTGAAGTGAATGTAGAAAGACGCATCGGCGTTGACCGGATTGAAACTGGCTTGTTCCCAGTGATACGAGAATCCCTTTTTGCCTTTGCGGATCTTCCGCTTGTCGACGTTCTCTTCGGTATAGCAGTCGCCACCGCCCATCATGTCCATGACCATGATGCCGTCGTCCTTCAGGTTTCCGCGAGCGACCTTGAAGTAGTCGATGACTTCCTTGCGTGTCTTGAACAGCCAGAATGAAAAATTCTGTGCCGCCAAAACGTCCACCTTCGGACGATCGCTCTTCCGCACATCTTGGCGAAGAATTCGAACCCGCTTCTGTTGGCTGCTGGACAGTTTGCAGAGGTTGTGTTTGGTGCCCCAGTCCAGTGTTTCGCGGCATAGATCCACGCCGACAGCGGTCCGCCGCGAACTGGATTTGGCCCATTCGCAGCAGATCGCAAACGTTCCACAAAAATCTTCCCGCAACGACAGCGGTTTTGACTTATTCGCATCCCGGTACGCTTGTTCGAAAAATTCGACTTCGTGCTCGGGGTGCTGAACGGAACGCTGGTAGCAATCGAACTTGTCGGCCTTTTCAGCCAACGTCTTTTGTTTCTTATTCTTGGATGTCATCGTCGTGCTGCAATCAAATTTCAGTGTTGAAACTACTTTGTCCATTCAGACCAAGGTCGTGTGTTGGCGACGTCGGCCTTGGTCAGCCCGCCCCGCCTAGCCTGTTTGATCCCGTACTGCATCACACCCAGCCCGTCGATCGAATGCGCGTCGGTGCTGATGACGATCGGGATGCCCATCCGTTTGGCGGCGGCTAGGTGCAGATCGTTCAGGTCCAATCTCGCCGGGTTTGCGTTCAGTTCCATGAACGTGCCATGCTTTTTGGCGGCCGTCATCACGGCGTCCATGTCCACGTCGTAGGGAGGACGGCGATTGATCAGTCGTCCCGTCGGGTGCGCGATGCAGGAGACGTGCGGGTTTTCGATCGCGCCGAGAATCCGCTCGGTGATCTGGTCACGCGGTTGTTTCTGGCCATAGTGGATACTGGCTAGCACCCAGTCGGCTTCTGCCAAACAATCGTCGGCCAGATCCATGCCGCCTCGTTCCAGGATGTCACACTCGATGCCCTTCAAGATTGTCAGCCGCCCGTCGTACTCGCTACGGATTTCGTCGATCGCCTTCCATTGTTCGCGCAAACGTTTTTCGTCCAGTCCCATCGCCATCGACACGCGTTTGCTGTGATCCGTGATCGCGATGTACTGCAGTCCCCGTGCGATCGCTGCGTCGGCCATCTCGCGAATCGTGGCGGTGCCATCGGTGGCATTGGTATGCATGTGCAGGTCGCCGATCACATCCTCGGTTTCGATCAGTTCCGGCAGCGTTCCGCTGGCCGCTGCTTCGAACTCGCGTCGGTCTTCCCTTAGCTCCGGTGCAATCCATGGCAACCCGATTGCTGCGTAGACGTCCTGTTCGGTGCTGCCGGCGACACGCGACTCGTCATCCAATTGAAAGACGCCGTACTCGTTGATCTTCAGACCCTGTTCTTTGGCCAGTCGACGCGTGTGAATGTTGTGAGCCTGAGAGCCAGTGAAATACTGTAACGCCGCCCCGAACTGATCCGCCTCGACGACTCGCATGTCGACCTGAAACGATTTGCCGACTCGGATCGAGATCTTGGTGTCGCCGCGGACGATGGTTTGCGAATGCGAATGATAGGCTTCAAGATGATCCATCACTGCCGCATGGTCGTCGGCCACAACGAGCAGATCCAAGTCGCCCACCGTTTCGCGTCCACGGCGATAGCTTCCGGCCCACTGCATCTTGGAGATCACTTTGCATGATTCCATGTGCCGCCCGATCGAAGCCGCCAATTCGTCGGCATCGCACCAGTAGATCCGAGCGGCTGCCGCTTCGGCGATCGACAATCCATCCAAGATGGCGGCCTGCGTCTTGGCACCAAAACCCTTCAAGGACGAAATTTTGTCCTCGTGACAGGCTTTGCGGAGATCGCCCAGGGATTCCAGGGCCAGTTCCTGTTGCAACTTGACTGCCTTCTTGGCTCCCAATCCGGGAATCCGAGCCATCTGGATGACAACCTCGGGGATCTCTTTACGAAGCGTTTCTAGCTGCGGCAAAGAACCGGTTTCGACCAGCACCTTTGACTTTTCGGCAAGCGTCTTGCCGATACCAGGAACTTTGGACAGGTCGCGCTCGGGGTCAGCCAGGATCGCGGCAACCGATTCGTCCAATTCTCGGATCGCTTTGGATCCGTTGGTGTAGGCGCGGATCCGAAACGGGTTTTCGCCACGAAACTCCAACAGCTGAGCCATTTCGTCAAAAACGTCCGCGATCGCCGCATTGTCCACGTGCAAACCTCTAGCCTGAATCCGATTTTCAAAGGCGTCGAGTGTACCACGCCCCGGGAAAAACGGCAGTCCCGCCCGCGTCAGCCAAGCATCGCTCGGGGGCCGTTTACGGCTGGACCGTAAACCAACGCGAATCTCGCTCGGGCTGCGGTTTCGGTCGCGGAGTCGAGGCGGCAGGTGCCGCGCGGTACTGCGGTTGCGGACGATACTGCGTCTGCGGCTCGGCTGGGCTCTTTTGCCGAACCAAGGCGACCTCGCGAACCTGGGATCCCGAACCTGCTGGACGCACCGCGGCGCTGTTGGCGTCCGATGGTGTGTACGATCGAGCCGGTGGCAGTGGAGGTGCATCGAAAGACGACGAGGTTGCTGGCGGCGGGGCAAAACCCGTTTCTCGCAAATCTCGATCCTGGAACGGCGACGGCTCGCTCTCCGGTGCACGGATCGGTTCGGCTGCGGTGAACGCAGGCGGACGAAGGCTGATGGGATCGCGTGCGGGAACCGATGCCTGACGCTGGCTTTGGCTCTGGTTTGGGTCGCGGATCATCGCTGTCGAATTGTCAGCATCCTGCAGTTGCCAGTACGACTTGGGCGGTTCCTCGGTAGGGGCCGATTCCGATGGTGGTGTTTGCGGTGGTGCGCCATAGGATGGCGGACCGGAAACGCCAGGCTGCGAATCGGCTGGTTGGCTGTACTGGTCGTAGGCTGATGGTTGGCCCGATTCGGTCCGGCGGTACGTTTCCAGTCTTGGCTGGTCCAGCGGTGCCATGTCGCCGCTGCCCGACTGAGCTCGCGGCGCAGTCGGTGACCCGGTCAATGGCGAAGGTGTGCCCGATGGACCACCGTAGGCGTTGCTGCCGCCAACGATACCGCTAGGCGGCGCGGTTGACGGAATGGGCACGGTGAATTGATTCGGCGATGCCCCGATTGCGCCGACCGCTCCGGCCTGACCGACGCTGCCATACGGCTGAACCGGTGCATAGTTGGTTTGCGGCGCGTAATTGGTTTGCGGCGCGTAGGGTTGGCCAGCGCCGTAGGCTGGATTGGTTTGGCAACTATCCGCAGGCGATCCGTACACGGGTGCCGGCTGCGCGTTCATTAGGCTGCTGTAGGGAGTCCGTTGCAGTTGTTGGACCGTCGATGTGCAAGGTCGCTGGACCGTGACGGTCGTCCCCAACATAGGATCGACGGTCGTCACCGGACGATAGTAAGTCACCGGTGCACGGTAGTAGCTGCTGCTGTAACCCGTTCCGAACAACGATCCAAAGAATCGCGACAGACCGCCGCCGGCGGCCGGTTGAGGGGAGTTCGGGAATAGCGGCTGGACCGCAGTGGTGGGCAATGCCGATGGCGGTGCCCCTTGCGGCAGTACGCCCGTGATCGGCAGCCCCGGCGATGCCGGTGATACGTAACCGGTCGCGGGTGCATAGGACGAATAGTTCGACGAATACGAACTGTTGATCGGCATGCCGGATGCATAGGGCTGTGTCGGATAGGCGTTCGATCCGCCTAGGTAGCCGGCCTGTGCAGCCGCGCCGCCGCGATAGTTGCTGATGATCGCGTTTGCGCCCATCGTCGATCCCGCCGTTGCGGACGATCCATAGGCAATCGGCGCGCTGTACGCAGCCTGTGCCGTCGCGGCAGTCGGCATGCCGGTGTAGACCGATGGGTTGTTCAAATACGCCGGCCGCTGAACCTGAAACGCACCGTTGGATGCCATCGGGGTCAGTAGCGGCTGAGCGGTGTACGGAGTCGCGTAGTTGGCTGAATACGGATTGCTGCCGATCGGCGTTGTCAGCACCTGGGGCGATCCCACCGGTGCGTAACCTGCGGTGTAGGGCGCATAGCCGCTGTAGTAGGGAGCGTACCCGGCAACGTAGGGCGACGGCGCACGCCCGAACAACCAGTCTGTCAGGCAACAGGCATTGGCGCTAATCGGCGCAGCGCTGCCAGCGACAGTGATAGCCAGTAGTGCGATCGAGAGGCGTCGTTTCGACATCCACGATTTTCCGGAACAGAGGAATCCAACTTGGAACCACGATGCGGAAAAACGAGACCGCGCGGTGTCCGGTGTAAGTGAACGCCGCAGCATGCGTTCGGTCAACGTTTCATGAGCGAAGTTTCGATCTTTGGAAATCTTTTCGGACCGGCCTTTGGCGGTCCTAACGATTGCCGATGATGTAACGTCGCCTAGCGGGACACATGGGATGGCACCGGAGTTTCACAGCCGTGAAACCGCTAACCCCCACCACCGGCAATCGCTGCGTCCCTTGCCACCGACGGCCCAATCAATTCGATCCCTTCAACCGGCAAACGCTCCCACGCAGCGTCACAGTGACGACATCGTTCTTCGTCGATCCGCCGCGGGCTCTGGCAATCGGAACAGGTCTCCCAAACCGGCCTTTGATGGATGGCAACGATCGCCAGCATGGTCCCCAATCCGAACAGGCTGGCCAGCACCACCCACACGATTCGATGCCTGGTGGACAAACCCAGTCGTGCCGACATCCAGATCACAAAGGCGACTGCAATGATTGACTGTAGTGATATCGACAGGATGATCGCATACGGAAACCCAGCGGTCGTACTGTCGAAACCCGCCACGTGGGGTTGGGCCTGCGAGATTTTGATCGTTGCTGCAATCGATGCCAGCACTACCGGCGGAAGACAATGAATCTCTTTCCCGACATGCGAGGAACTGGAGCTAATCGCGATCGGAACCAGATGCTCGCTTTCAGGCTTTCCTGCATCGCCGTAGCGAGTGACTCGATGAAGCGAACTGCTTAGCGATTGGATCGTCGACACTTGACCGTCTGCCCACTCGAACACCCCCATCGATAGCCAACGCGGGCCTTCCGACGAACATGGATAGACCTGGCCCCGCGTCGCCACGATCGCCGGTAGGTGGTACTGGCTGCTGACGTTGGCGACCAATTGCGGGGCTGGAAGATCGTCGCCTTCAAGCGTTTTCAACCGATAATGGGTTAGCTGGTTGTCGTGAAGGTTCCAGAGCGAAGCTTCGTTTTCTTCCGCCGCTGTCGATCCAGTGAGTGGCCCCCCGGCAGGCAACGAAAGCACAAAGGTACCGCCTTGCGAATCGATGATCTTGCGCAATGTCCGACTCTCTAGATCAAGCTGGTAGACACCTCGATCGTCGTACAACAGCGTTTGTCCTTGCAACTGGATGTTTGCGTTGACGCTAACGCTGACGCTGTTGATCACCATCAGATCATCGAATCGAGACTCCGGCTGATCCGACGTGGCTAGAATCCCGTCGGGAGTAATGACCGATTCCAGTCCACGATGATCGTACAGCAACAGCGCGCCCTCGTAGGACACCATTTGGTAGTAGTACGGAACCTCGTCGATCACGGTGCTGACCGAACCCCAATGATGGAACGGAGCGAACCACCCTCTTTTGCCGTGTTCTCCAATGGAGGTTCGGCGTGCTGATTTCCATCCATCGGAAAGATGAGAGAATTCGCCGATGCCTGAATCCAAATCAACGCTCCGCAATCGAGCCTGCAGGCGTTTGGTACCGCCAGCGTAGGCACCCGTTTGCGCCGGCGTTTCCATCACTTCCCAAAGACTCCCATGGTCATCCATCGTCAGGTAGTAACGCTTCCAATCGTCGTACTGAGATGCGAAAGTCGACGTGACCAACAGAACCCCAGCGGTCACCACCAGGGCGATCGAGCCGACCAAAAGACCAAAGGCACGTGCCGCGGAAGTTGTCTTGCCGGATGACAGCGAAGGTAAAAACGTCTGGTCGCGAAAGCACTGCCATGCGCCGGTCACCGTCACGAAGAACACCAGGACGACCACGGCGAGGAAAAAGAACAGCATTCCAACAGAGTCGATGGATGCCAACAGTCCCAACGCCAAAGCGATTCCGCCGCCCGCAAAAATCAGCGGCATCGTTCGCGTACCGACCCAACGTGCCGTCCGAAAGGCGGCCCACATCGCCGCCGGATGCAGCACAAACACCACCGCCACGGCGATCAACGACGGGATCACGGCGCCGCCATTGGTCGGCGCCCGCGTCGGACCGATGATGCTAAGCCGCCAAGCGATCAAGGCCAACGGCGGCAGCACCGCAACCGCATAGGTGATCCATCCGGCGATCAGCTTGGTCCCAAAGATTGCACTGAGCCGGACCGGTCGGTGCAGCAAGAAACCGCGCGCGTCGGGCCGCATGTCGGGGATGGTTTGCAGCCACGCCAACGCGATGGCGATCACGCTGAAGCCGATGCTGGTCAACCCCATCATCGATGTCGGCAACGCCGGGTATTGGTAACTGTCGAAATACGAGGGAATCGACTGCCACGCCAAGACGACCACCAATAGCATCCCTAGCGGCGTCCAGCGAAGGGATTCACGTAGTTCCTTCAGCAGAAGTTCGCGGTTGACCAACGCATTCATCGTTTCACCCCACTTTGTGTCGATACCGAGGCGTCAGCCCCTAGGAACGACGACTCGCCCCGCCGACGCGCTAAATAGGCCAGCACCGAATCGCCAAATGTCATTTCAATGGGTTCGACCCCTGTCGCTCCCAAACGGTCAATCGCAGCGGTCGTTTCGTCGTCCGCATCGGCGACGACCAACTGCAATCGAGCTCCGATCTGCCTGGCCTCGATCAAGCGGGGGATCGACTCGATCAACTTCAAATCAACTTCCGCGATCTCGACCACCCAGCCGGACACACGCTTGGAAAAATCGTCCATCGTTGTGTCGACTTGCAGTCGGCCCGCGGTCATCACCGCCACTCGATCGGCGACCCGTTCGACGTCGTCCAGCATGTGTGAACTCAGCAGCACCGTTCGTTTCCCGTCGGCCGCAAACTCGATCAGCGTTTCGTTCAGGGCACGCCGGCTAACCGGATCCAATCCCAAGGACGGGTCGTCTAGCACCAATAGTTCGGGATCAGGAGCAAGCACGAGCGCCAGCGACACGCCCGCCCGTTGCCCACGACTAAGCTCGCCCGCCCGATCGTTTAGCCCGACGCCAAAATGATGCACAACCTGTTGGAAAAGACCATCGTCCCAATGCGGGTAGCCCGATCGCTGCAAATCGGCACACTCTCTGACTCGCAAACCGGGGTACAGGAAATGCCCCTCGATCATGTACCCGATCCGCATTCGGATTTCCGGAGACAACTGGCCTGTGTCGTGGCCCAGCACGGTGGCCTTGCCACGCGTCGGATACAGCAGCCCCATGATGATGCGAATGGTGGTGGTTTTTCCTGCACCGTTCAGGCCCAGCAGTGCCGTCACCTGTCCGGCGGGAATTTGCAGATCCAGATCACGCACCACGGCACGTTTGCCGAAGTAGCGTGTCAAACGATCCAATTCAATCACGGCGGCATTCATGGCTGGTTCCTCGCAATCTTGCGCATGCGTTTTTGTATTTCGACGATGATCTGGTCCTCGTCGAACCCTAGCGATAAGGCTTCGGCCAAGAACGGATCCATCACTTCGCCCAATCGCCGCGTCCGCTCGGCGCGACTGTAGATTTCCCGCCGCTTGGCGACGAAGTAACCGCGTCCCTGCTGACTCTCTAGCACTCCATCGCGAACCAGCGCCGCGTACGCCTTGGCGACCGTATTCGGGTTGACAACCAACTCGGTCGCAAGCGCCCGGACACTGGGCAACGGATCGCCGACCGCCAGTTTCCCGGTGGCCACGCCGTGCCGAATCTGGTCAGCGACCTGCCGATAAATCGGCTGGCTTGACCCGGTCGTGATCTGAATGCGAAACATGGCGATCCCCTGACTGCTGTACTGCGGTACGTAGTACAGTAGCAGCATAGAAAAAGCGTGTCAAGGAAATTCCCAGACACGCACTGGTAGCGGGATTCGCCGGTGATGGAACCGAGTGGACGGTGGAGGTGGGGAGGGGATTCTGGCGAATCCCACTACGGCGGTGTGTGAAGCGTTACAGCAGTGCGGCGGCGCCCGCGCATAGCGACTTGGCTTCGGCTTCGGTTTCCGCTTCGGCGATCAAGCGTACGATCGGCTCGGTGTTGCTGCCGCGAACCAACAGCCACTTGTCGTCCCATGACAAACGCAGCCCATCACCGGTTTGCACGGTGGCGTCGGGGTGGGCAGCGATCAATTGTTCGAACAGCTTTGGCAACCGATCCGCTGACACGGTGGCCTTGTCTTTGTGGATGTGCAGCTTGGGAATCCCATCGACCAACTCGGCGACCGATTTCCCGGACGACGTCATCAGGTCCAAGATCTGAGCCATTCCCACAAAGCTGTCGCGGACGTATCCAACGCGAGGGTCGATCGGGCCACCGTTGCCTTCGCCGCCGTAAGCAGCTTTCTTGTCGATCATCATGTCGGCCACGTTGGCTTCGCCGACAAAGCTGCGATACGCTTCGGCACCTGCGTCACGGGCGATTCGCTCGCTCATCCCGCTAGTGGCACCGTTGATCACGATCGGCCCGCGAATCGACTCGTCCGCCATCGCTCGCATGACGCACAGCGCCAACGTGTATTCCTCGCCCACATAGCGTCCATTGGCGTCGACCAGTGCCAATCGGTCGGCGTCCGGGTCTTGGCAGAAACCCACGACACACTTCTCGTCACGCACTCGTTTGGCCACTTCGGTCAAGTTCTCGGCCGTCGGCTCGGGCACATGAGCAAACTTTCCGTCGGGTGTGGCACCGACGGCGACCACTTCACAACCCAGGGCTTCCAGCAACCGGATCCCCAACAAACTGCCCGCACCGTGGTTGCTGTCGATCAGCACACGATGTTTGGCGGCGCGGATGGCCAGCGCGTCGACCGTTTCCAGCACTTTGCGAAGGTGCGGTTCATGCGGATTGGTGTCCGCGCTGATCCGGCCGATCAGATTGAATGGTTTGTAGTCGGCTTTTCCTTCGAAATACGCGTCGCGGATCGCTGTCCCGGTGACGGCATCCAAAACGCGGCCGGTCGGGCCGAACAATTTGATCCCGTTGTAAGGCGGCGGATTGTGGCTGGCAGAAATCTGGACCGCTCCGGCGGCCCCCCGTTCGCGGACCAGAACGCCGATGGTTGGCGTTGCCGCGACATCGACGTCGATGCAGTCACGGCCGCTGGCGGCCAGGGCGGCGATGATGGCACGGCTGAGCATCGGCCCGCTGCTGCGACCGTCGCGGCCGACGATGATCGGACCGTCGGGAAGCTTGCTGGCGTAGGCTGCCACGAACCGCATCGCGACTTCGGGGGTCAATGTTTCGCCAACGATGCCCCGTAGGCCGCTGACGCTGATGATCAATTCGCTCATGGTTTCGATATTGTGGGGGTCGAAGAAAATGCCTTGGTTGCGACGATAGACTGCCTGCAAATAGAATCCTAACCCCATCTGACAACAAGGTTACCGACACAGCGAAATGCTGCCGGTCGAAGATCTCTATCAACTCGAATTTGAAGATTTCATGAACGTCCATCCGAGTGTCCAAGCCGCTATTTCTGCGATCGAAACCGCAGCGCAGGAATCCAAGATCAGCCAGACCGCGGTCGAGAACCTTCGCGTTTGGCTGACCGAAGATCGATACAGCCAGTATCGCGACGAAGTGATTGCACACATCGAGGCCGGCAAGTGGCAAAAACTGGACGATGTGTTCTGGACCATCATTCCGTTCGGAACCGGTGGTCGACGTGGCCGGATGTACCCAATCGGATCCAATGCCATCAATGACCGTACGATCGGCGAAAGCGCCCAAGGCTTGGCCGACTATGTGGTCGCCTTTCATGGCGGAAAGAAGGACCTGTCCTGTGCAATCGCATACGACACTCGCCACCAATCCCGCCATTTCACCGAACTTTGCGCCGGCATCATGGCAGCCGCTGGCATCAAGGTCTATTTGCTAGACGATTATCGCGCGACACCCCAATTGTCGTTCGCCGTTCGCTACAAAAATTGCGATTGCGGCATCATGGTCACCGCCAGCCACAACCCCCCCAGCGACAACGCGGTCAAGGTTTACTGGTCCAGCGGAGCTCAGGTGTTGCCGCCGCACGACAAAGCGATCATCGAAAAGGTGATGACCTGCCAACAGATCCGCAGCATGCCGTTCGACGAGGCGGTCGCTGCTGGGATGGTCGAAGTCGTCACTGACGAAATCGATGCCGCGTATTTCGATGCCGCCGGCAAATGCGGCTTCGACGGCCCCCGCGACGTCAAAGTCTTGTACTCGCCCCTGCACGGCGTCGGCACTGCCGCGGTCGTTCCCCTGGCCATTCGTGATGGCTTCAAGGACATCGAAGTCTACGGACCGCATGCCGAACCCAACGGTGACTTTCCCAATGTCCCCGGCCACGTTTCGAATCCCGAAAACGCAGTGATTTTCGAGGAACCGATCAAGTATGCCAAAACGATCGGTGCGAACATGATCCTGGCGACCGATCCCGACTGTGACCGGATCGGCGTCGCGGCCCCCAAAACAACCGACACCTCGGGCGAATGGCGAACGTTCAATGGGAACGAGATCGGTGCCATCCTGGGCGAATACATCCTTAGCAAGCGAAAGGCCGCCGGCACTCTTTCGCCCCAGCACTACATCATCAAGACTCTGGTCACCACCGAACTGTGTCGACGGATCGCGGAAAGCTATGGCGTTCGCTGCGTCGGCGATCTGCTGGTCGGTTTCAAGCACATCGCGGCGGTGATCGACGCCGAAGGGCCGGACCTGTTCGTGTACGGAACCGAAGAATCGCACGGCTACCTGGTGGGCCAATACTGCCGCGACAAAGACGGCGCGGTGGCATCGATGCTGATGTGCGAACTGGCGGCCGAACTGAAAGCCAAGGGCATTTCGATGGACGAATACCTGGGCGACCTGCAACGACGTCACGGGTATCACCGCGAAACGTTGATCAGCCTGGTGATGGAAGGCAGCGAAGGGATGGCCGCCATGCAGCGATTGATGAAGGCGTTCCGTACTTCGCCGCCCGCATCGCTGGCGGGGATCCAGGTCGCCAAGGTGCGTGACTATTCCGCCGCGACGATCACCGATACCGCCACCGGAAAGGTGGGCCACCTGGCCGGCCCATCGGGCGACCTGATCATCTTGGACCTAGCGGACGAAGGGAACTACGTTGCCGTTCGTCCCAGCGGTACCGAGCCGAAGATCAAACTGTACGTTTTCACTCGGCTGGCACCGGATCAATCGGCCGATTTGGAAAAGGCCGAATCGGTGCTGGGCGCCCGCCTGCAAGCGCTAGAACAGGACGCCCGCGACTACGCTCGGCTAAACGTTAAACCGAGCTAGCGTCGGACAAATGGCCAGCAGAAACACCGGCCAGCAGCCCGGTCAGTCGATCGCAACACAGGCTGCTTGCTGAGTGCTTCGCACGAAGATTTTGCCATCGCTATAGGCAGGTGTGGACCAGCACTTGCCTTCTAGCACTTGTTTGCGAGCGACTTCTTCGTAGGCGGTGGGCGTAGCCTTGGCGATCACGACCTCGCCAGCGTCCGACAGCACAACAAGCTTGTCGCCGACCAGGATGCAGTTGCCGGGGCCAAAGCCTCGTTCGTTCCATTTGATCTCGCCGGTCGACAACTCCACACATTGCAGCGGAGCCTTGCCGTACTTTTTGAATTCAAAGATTCCGTACAGGTGGCCGTCGTGAACCACGGGGGTGCTCCAGTGGTTCATCAGCTCGTTCGACTTGTACCACATTTCTTGAGGTGTCGACTGGTTGTCGATTTTGAACAAGCCAGCGCCGACCCCATAGCCAGCGGAACAGTAGACCAGGTCGCCATCAGCGACCGGCGACGCAGCGGTCGAAACGCTGAATGGAAACTTGGCTCGCCATACTTCTTGACCGTCATCTGCGCCCACGGCAACCAATCCCGATTGCGTGAAGAACACGACTCCGCTCTTGCCACCGACTTCGGCTAGGATCGGTGTCGCGTGAGTGACGGTTTCGTCTCCGCTGGCCCAAACTCGGTCGCCAGTCGACTTGTCAAATGCCAAGAACGATTGTCCGGCACCGCCGCCACCGACGATCACTCGATTACCCTCGATCAGTGGCGAGCTTGCGTTCAACCACTTGATGTTGCGTCCTTCGTTTTCGGCGATCACATCATGCTGCCACAAGACGCGGCCAGTCTTTGTGTCCAAGCAGGACAGCACCATGTACGAGTCGTACACGTACAGTCGATCACCATCGACGGTGGGTGTGGAACGCGGGCCATCGCCGCCGCGGTTGCCGGGGGCACCGGAGTCACCGCCGCCCTGTTCGTATTTGCTGCTGCCTAGCGGCACGCTCCACACTTCTTGGCCAGTTGCCGCATCGAGAGCCACAACGGTTTCTTTGTCGTCTCGAGCGATCAGGGTATAGGCGAGGCCATCCGCGACGGACATGGAACTGAACCCCAGCGGGGCCGGCACGTTCCACAGCACCTTCATCGCGTCGGACGAGACCTGCCCGATCGATTCAACCGACTTTCCATCGCCGGCCAGACCGCGATACTGAGGCCAGTCACCGGCCTGTGCGACGGAAACAGCAATGGCGATGGCGGCAAATGCACCAACAGAACGGAACGTTTTCATCGGACTGGTGTCTCGTGAAGGCGTGGAAGGGCAGGAATGGCCCGTCAGTTTACTTGTCCCCGTCGCGGCTCGGTAGTCGTATCCTAGAAGGGCCCCGTATCCTAGAAAGACTCTGCATCCTAGAGGGGTTCTGGGAAACGCATCGACCTGGGTGGATTGGCGATCCGAGGTCGAAACGGTGCCTTTCGCTAGCTTCATTCGATAACTTCCCCAAGGAACACCATGGATCTCTTTTTGAAATCGGCATACGACGAAGCCTGCCTTGGACGTGACGAGGGAGGCATTCCGATCGGATCTGTGTTGGTGATCGATGGCGAGATTGTCGGCCGCGGGCACAACCGCCGCGTCCAAAACGGCAGCGCCGTGCTGCACGCCGAAATGGATTGCCTGGAAAACGCAGGCCGGCTGACGGCGGAACAATACCGACGTTCGGTTCTGTATTCGACGTTGTCGCCCTGCGATATGTGCAGCGGAGCTGCCCTGCTGTACCAGATTCCCAAGATCGTCATCGGCGAGAACCAAACCTTTCAAGGCCCGGAATCCTACGTCCAATCGCGAGGCACCGAACTAGTGATCGCCAATGATCCAGGCTGCATCGAACTGATGCAAAAGTTCATCGCGTCGCATCCGGAATTGTGGAACGAAGATATCGGGGAAGAGTAGCGGCGTTTATTCGATGGTTGGAGAAAGGAAGATTGCAAATTGCAAATTGAACATTTCAAATTGCAAATTGGGCTTTGGATGGAGAAGCAGGCGGGAACTGCGGTGGCGCTGACCGACCACCTCCTAGGAACCCTGAGTACCCGGCCAGAGCTGACGATTGGGGATGCAGTCCAAACCATCTTCCGGTCCCCGCAATTTCAAATTTGAAATTTGAAATGTTCAATTTGCAATCTCCCCTTCCCTCTCTCGTCCCTTCGCGATTTAGCGGATGCTTTTCCTTACTTGTTGTTCGTTCTTCGTCGCTGTCACGAGCGTCTGGCCCAAGATTCGGCACAGTTCATCGGCTTCGTTTGCGACTCCGTTCATGCGAGATTCTGGAAGCAATTCCGATCTTACGATCAGATTCAACCAGCATCGGGTCTCTCGCAACTCCTTCAGTGCGATTCTTACTTTATGAATGAAGTCGCGTCGGCTTTCGGCAGCGCACGCTTCTTCATAATTCGGTGCTGGGGACGTGCCGCTGCGAACGAGTTGGCCGGCAATG
Organism: Rubripirellula lacrimiformis; assembly: GCF_007741535.1. NCBI lineage: Bacteria > Pseudomonadati > Planctomycetota > Planctomycetia > Pirellulales > Pirellulaceae > Rubripirellula > Rubripirellula lacrimiformis. Next base: position 6,208,702 of record NZ_CP036525.1, on the reverse strand, counting down.
TGCTTGCCGAGCCTCGTTTCGGGTAGGGCATCGACCACTTTCCCGACCCGGACGGCAAGTTCCAGCAGACGCTCCGATAGATCATTCGGCTTCATCATCTTTGCTTCCGCTTCGTTCCAGTGACTGTCTGAACACTGTTCAATCTAGCCCCTGCGCAGCCTGCAAATCAACTGATTGGCTCTGTTGCGGAAATCTGGTGAATGATGAAGGAAGATTGCAAATTGCAAAATAACCATTTCAAATTGCAAATTGAGCTTTGGAGGGAGAAGCTAATGGGAGCGGCGACGCGCTTGGGCGACCGCAGTTCTACCAACCTAGAATTTACGCTCCAGCTGACGAATAGGGATGCAGACCAAGACATCTTCCGCTCCCTGCAATTTTAAATTTGAAATGTTCATTTTGCAATTTGCAATCTCCCCGTTCCTTGTCCAGCGACGGATTCGGCCCCCAAACACGACAGTGACACCTTCATCAGCGCCGCGTGTGCTTCTCAATAAAGTCCGCCACTCGCTTCGGATCGGGATGCGTGAAGTGATGGCCGTTGGATGCTTCGGTGCCTTCGTCGACCTGGATGACTTCGATTTCACCGCCTAGCTTGCGATAGCGGTCGGCTAGCACTAGCGTGTTTTCGGTTGGTGGAACCACTCGGTCATTCATGCTGATGATGTGCAGCAGTGGGATCCTTGCTGCAGCGATCGGTGCCAGCACGTCAATCGGGTTTCCATCGAACTGGATCGCTTCGTCCTGAGTCATGCCGTACTGCGTCAGCAGTGATTGCCACGTTGCCGGATGTCCGATCCCCGTCGCTCGTCCCAGCGGCCAACTGCGGAAATCGCACACGGGCGTATCCGCGTAGATACATGCCACTCGCTGCGGGTGCCTCGATGCCCAGCGATAAGCGAATAGCCCACCTCGGCTGACCGCTTCGAGTGCCGGCTTCGCGGACATCCCGTGCTGGGACACCATGAAATCGTAAAACGCATCCCAGTGATCCAGTGCCGCGGGACTGCCCAGCATGCCGTCGGTGTTGATGTACGCGATGTGGAACCCACGATCCAGCAACAACTGATCCGCCTCGGCGTGAAAGGTGGGAAAGCGAGCTCGCCAGACCCATGGATTCCCGTCGACCGACTCGCTGGGCACCACGACATAAGCGGGGCGACCGTCGACCGTGAAATCATGCTTCGCATGACCCTGCCATTGGCTCGGTTGCCCCGGCCAATCCGGGGCCGCCGATGACGCGACCAGCAACGGGATTGCCAGCCACAAGACGCCTGCGAAACCGATCCGAACAGCATTTTTCAGCACAGGATGATCCATGATTTAAAGCTCCTTGATCTGAAGGCCACGCCACAGCACTTTGCCGTTTTTGCCTTTGTGAATCTGCAACCCAAGAAAACCGCTGGGGTAGCTATCGTCCGTATCCACCCAGTGCGCCGCGGGCACGCCGTTGATCCAGGTTTTGACAACATTGCCGCGTGCTTCGACGGTCAACCGATTCCAGCCCGTCTTGTTCAAGGCCGTCCGTGCATCCTGATGCTCGGTCAACCACAGCGGATAGAAATAGCCGCCGCAGCTTTGGCCATAGATGCCGCCCGACCAACCGCGGTCGCCGGTAATCCCCTCCATTTCCGCTTGCGGACCGAAGACGGTGACTCGATCGCCTTCGGTCTTGCTGCGGGCCCGAAACATCACGCCCGAATTGCCATCGACTTCCCACTTCATTTCGCATGTGAAAATGAAATCTTTGTAGTCATCTCGCTGAGTGCACAGGTAAGTGCTGGGCGAATCGGCAACCGTTTCGCCGACCACCATCCCATCGACATACTTGAACGAACAGGTCCCGCCGCGTGGCGTCCAATCCGAAAGATCTTTACCGTTCAGTAGATCGATAAACCCGTTGTCGAGTTCGGGTTCGACGTCTGTGTTGAGCAGCATTTCAGACGGCTCGGGTGCGTTTTCTTGTTTTTTGTATTTTTCGTACCAGTCCTTCTGACTGGAGGCCACTTCGTGAGGCTTCGCATTGGTAGCCACCAAGTAGTCACCGCCCTTGTCGCTGGCACGACAAGACGCGATCCACTGTTCGACTTCGGTGCGCAGCGCATCGACTCGGTCAGGCTGATCCCCGGCCAAGTCGCTGGATTCACCGGGATCCGATTCGATGTCATACAACTGCCATGTGGTTCCCTTGTCGTTGCTGATCAATTTGTGTCGACCATGGTGCCAGGCGATTTGGTTGGCCGATTGAAAACCGATCGGCGCTTGCCGACGCAGTTTCGGATCGTTGATCGCATCCAGAAGCGAAACACCGTCGATCGGCCGATCGGCGGGCAGTTCGACGCCGATTGCATCCAAAACGGTTGGCAGATAGTCGCTGGTGACCGCGGCATGATCGGTGACGCTGTTCGGTTTGGCGTGGCCGGGCCAAACCAGGATGCCGGGGACGCGAACGCCGCCTTCGTAGAGAGATCGCTTGCGGCCGCGGAAGTCACCGGCCGAACCGGGGGCCTTCCCATCTTGGCCTTCGGGACCGTTGTCGCTGGTGAACCAAATCATAGTGTTGTCGGCGACGCCAAGGTCCGCCAACTTGGCACGCAACCTGCCGACTTGTTCGTCCATCGCGCTGATGCAACCAAAGTAGTTTCGCGATTCGACATCACGATCGGCATAGGGCTGAACATGCTTGGGGCCTGCGACCACAGGCAGGTGTGGGCTATGGAACCAGACCGCTGCGAAGAATGGCGTCTTCGATTCGGCGGCCTTCTCGATGAATGGGATCGCACGATCCATGATGACCCGCGAATCATCGCCTTCCAAATTTTCGGTGACGACGTTTCCATCGTGGTCCCAGTAGTGAGTGCCATAGTGTTGGGCCGACGATTTGTCACGCACTGCATCCCAGGCACCGTTCACCTTGGCACCGACGGGCCGAATCATAGGATCGTAGGTGGGCACCTTCGATTCGGTGACAAAACTGTCGTCGTAACCATGGATCGACGGTGGCGAAAAGTGCTGAATCCCCTGCTTGGACGGGCCGCCACGATTGGCGTCCTTGATCGTTTTGGTCAGTGTGCCTAGATGCCATTTCCCAAAGTGACCGGTGGTGTAACCGTGATCCTTCAAGATTTCTGGCAGCGTATGTTCTTCGACTTTCATATGCCCGGTGTTGGCAAAGTAAATGCCATACCGAAACGGATGCCGTCCTGTCAGACAACTGCCGCGTGTTGGGCTACAGACTGGTGCGGCAGCGTAAAACCGGTTGAACACCAAACCGTCGTCGGCCATCGCGTCCAAATGAGGCGTCTGGATCGGCGACGCGTCATGGAAGCGAGCCAAGTCACCTACCCCCAGGTCGTCACACATCACCAGGATGACATTGGGGCGTTCGGCCGCCGTCGCCATGCCGGTCAGCAGCGTCGTGAAGCAGGCCAGCGTGCTGGCCAAATTTCTAAGTCCCATGTTTCTATACTCTTTAAACGGTGATTGTCTGATCGGATGGTGGGGTACAGTCGTTCGCAGGGCGGCAACCCAATCGCTGAACTGCCTGTGCGGATCGCGTGTCTAATTCAGGGGCGGCGGATTCCAGTCAGGGATTCCAGAGGTCGCCAATTGTTGGCGATAGGCTTCGTGAAAGGGACGCACCGGACACATCGGCGCGTCTTCGTTGACCATCATCGGTCGTGTCTCGGACCACCATTGTTCGTAGGCCGAACGCATGGCGGCGACCACTTCGGGATGGTCATCCGCGACGTCCTTGGATTGACCGGGATCTTCCTGCATATCGAACAAACGGTTTCCGACCATCCGGAAGCGTTGGTTGCGGACGGCAAAGTCTTTCCACTGCGAAAGCCCAGGGTCTTCGCCGGTCTTCCAACGTCCTCTGTGAGAAAACAGGAACCGATCGGACCAGTCGGCCGACGGATTTTCGATCAACGGCAGCAGGCTGCGACCTTCGACTTGATCCTTGGGGAGTTCGGCACCGGCGAGCGCGGCGATCGTGGGGAAAATGTCCAGGTGAGCGGCGATCCGATCGACGTCTTGCCCGGGTTGGACGTGACCGTCCCAGCGGACCAGGAACGGCACCCGACAGCCGCCTTCGTCGACGCTGCCCTTCAACCCTGTCATCCCGGCGTTGTAGGCCTTCAGCGGAGTCCCGTCGGCGGTCTTTCCGATCACCATGCCGGGTTTGCCGATCCCCGAACCGACGGTTCCGTTGTCGCTCATGAAGATCACCAGCGTATTTTCCAGCAGCCCCCAGTCACCCATTTTGCCCATCAGCTTACCGACGTTCTCGTCAATGTTTTCGACCATCCCATAGAAACCGGCTTGGCCGTTCTTGAAACCCATCGCTTTGAATCGGTCCGCGTTTGCCTTGGGCGCGATGAACGGTGAATGGGGTGCGTTGGTAACGATGTACGCAAAGAAGGGTTGGTCATCCGCCTGGCACTTTCGAATCCACCCCAATGCAGCATCAAAGAACACGTCGGTGCAAAAGCCTTTGGTTTTGACAAACGAACCGTTGTGTCGAATCACGGGGTCGACGTACTTGTTGCCCGGCGCGTCGGCGCAACTGCAATCGTAGGATTGTCCGATGCCGCCGGCGCCGTGAATAAAGGCCTCGTCAAAGCCACGGTGATCCGGTTGGTATTCGTCTTCGTCCCCTAGGTGCCATTTGCCGAAGATCCCCGACTTGTAACCGGCTTGGCCCAGTACCTGCGGCAACGTCACCGTATCCAGGGCCATGCGTTCGCGTTCTAGGATCGTATGGGTCACGCCGTTCTTCATCGGATGTCGGCCAGACATGATCGCCGAACGCGTGGGTGCACAGGTCGGGGCCACTAGCATCCGCGTGAAGCGAGTGCTGACGTCATACATCGCGTCCATGTTGGGCGTCCGCAGCCACGGATGTCCATGCCGCCCCATCTGGCCATAACCCTGGTCGTCGGTCATCACCAAGATCACGTTGGGACGCGATCCAGCCAACGGTTCGGCGGCCGATGATTGGCTAGACGCGATATCCCCGCCCCACGAAAATGAAAGCCACATGAGCGCAAGCAGGAATACAGGAACGCGACGATTCATTTCAGTGGCTCTTTTCGGAATAGGATGCGGTGGGCCCCATTGTAGACGCAGCACCGCCCGGCATGCCCCAAGGACCGAACAAGAAAATGCGGCCCGGTTTCATGACGGGCTGAATCGATGGCTGAACCACCGCGAATTTCGGTCGAATTGACGATCCACCGATCGATCGGGTACGACCATTGGCACTGAAAGTACCGATTCTTTGCAGAGAGTCGCATCCATCCCGAATCATCACCAGCAAGCCGATCCGTTGCCACGACTTGACGAGCGTCTGAAAACCGTTGCACGCCAAATCCGTTCGGACGTCCATGCCGATGTGGGATCGGACCATGGGCATTTGGTCCGAGCCCTGTTGGCGTCGGGGCGTATCCAGCGTGGCATCGCGATCGAGAACAAGTCGCAACCGTTTCGGAACTCAATCGCCACGCTGGCTGGCCTGCCTGCCGAAGTGCGTTTCGCCGATGGCCTAGCCGGACTGCAACCGGGCGAAGCGGACAGCCTTAGCATCTGTGGCATGGGGGGCGAACAAATCGTTCGCATTCTGCGGGGGCATCCCGATCGTGTCCCACCGCTGCTTGTGTTGCAGCCCAACCGCCGCGCCGACCTGATCCGCCGCTGGGGCATCGATCATGGATTCCATCTGGTCGACGAACAGGCGACGGCCGGCAAACGGGCATTTGTAATCTTGCGGATGCAGCGGGTCGAATCCAGCCATCGCCCGGACCCCGCCTACGATCGACTCGATCTTGAAGCCGCCGTGCTATTCGGTCCTCACCTGATTCGTCGCTGGGAACCAGCGTTCGTCGATCGATTGGCCGAAGAACGCGATTATCTGACGGACATGACAAAGCGAAGCCCAGCGTCGGCGGAACGCCTATCCGCGATCCAACGTTTGCTGGCCAATTAATTGGCGTCGCGTTGGGACGCTGTCACTTGGTTTTGTATCCGATGTCTCGCAGGGTTTGCATCACTTTGTCGCGATGATCACCTTGCAGTTCGATCAGGTCTTCCTTCGCTTTGACCGTTCCGCCTGCACCGCAACCGGCTTGCAATCGGGTCAGCAGTTCAGGCAGATCGTTTGCTTTGGATGTCAGTCCTTCGACCACAGTCGCCTGTCGACCGCCTTTGCGTTTTTGAACGCTGACGCGAGCCGTCTGCTGCGAAGGTTCCTGCCGATCGGCGTCCCGTTGACGTTTGGCTTCGACTTCCGCTTTCTGCTGATCCGTGCAAACGCAATCCGTTTCCGGCTTGCCGCAAAGGTCGCACTGAGGCGGGATGTCGAACGGAGTTCCAGCAAACAGACGGGTCATGTGAATCGTGACAAAACAGAGAAACAAAACGAAAGGAACCAGCGGCGGCAAACCGGCGCGGGTGGACCGCGGACGCGGTCATTGGGAATGTACGCTGCCCAGTGTTTTCCTTAGCGCTGCATCGACGAACATCGCAGCAGGTCTTTTCCATCGCCGCCGACCAAGTACAGCAGGCCGTTGGGATCGATGCGGAACGATTTCACCTTGCCGATGGCGGCAACGAATCTGGACTCTTGGTCCATCATCGATCGTGGACCGGCGCGGCGTGTCATCGCCATCGGTTGAAACGTCAAGTCCGATCCGTCGACGGTCGCCTTTGCGTTGTAGCGGTTGACACAGGTGCTGCCTGTTACCGTTCCATCTTTGGCAAATTCAATCGTCGTTTGAGCCCGGTCGATGACGCCGTGCTGTTCGATATCCTCCACCAACCATTTTCCGATGATGGTTGCTTGGGCGGGTGCGTCGGCAGAGTCCGTTGCGGTTTCGGATTCTCGCAAGAAAGTAGCCAGGCCGGCCAAGTCATCGGTGTTGATGGCATCGGCACCGACCTGATTCAGCATCCGCCACATATCAACATGATCCGGCGTGGCCCAGAAACGCACTCGTCGCCCGGCGGCGTGAACTTTTTCGATGATGCTCGTCAGCTTCTGTTGCTCGTCGTCGCCGAATTCTCCCTTGCCCCGCCATTGGAAATGATTCTTCCAGTTATCACTAATCATTGGCATCAAATGATCAGGAGCGTTTGATTCCAAATCGCTGATGCGGCCATCGTATCCCGCATAGCGGACCGACTGGCTTGCCATCGTTTCCGATGGGCGATTGCCCGATACGATCACTTGGATCGCCTTCGGATGTAGCTTTCCATCTCGCACGACCGAAATCATTTCGTCATAGCCTGACAAGACTTGGTCCAACGCGGCGTAGGTTGATTCGGCTTCGCTCTTGAAATCGATCATCAAATAGAAGGGTGTTTTCACCGGATAAACGTGCCCGTCGTTGTCCTGGACTCGTTTGCGAAGCGGATCCAAATACAGTGCCGAAAGAGTGCGATCGGGACGCAGGTCTTTGCGATCATGAGCGACCAATAGCTTGCCGTCGACCAAGTAGACGTCCGCCTCCACGCTGCAAAACCCTTGGTCCAACGCATCCAGCAGAGGGCGGTCATGTTCATAATCGTTGTGAGCATGTGCACGTAGCAGCGGCTGTTGTGCTTGCGCGACGCTCGCCAAGCAGGCGACAGCCAACATCGTTCGGAAAATGATCACGGGTACGATTCTCGGTATTGGGGGATGGCGTTCGAGCGGCAAAAGTCATGGCCGCACCTGGGCGAAGCAGGCAACAGCCACCACAGTATATGCCTAGGGCGACCGTCGTTTGAATCGGTCGACACGGATTGGATCGCCGCAGCAGCAGTGATGGATCTGGTTTTAGAATTTGCGTTCAAACCCCAACATGCAGGAATCGCATTGTCCCCCCAGCGTCTGATCGAGGTTTGTGTTGATTCGGTTCAGTCGGCGATCGATGCCGTTGCGGGCGGCGCCGATCGTTTGGAATTGTGTCAGGCGATTCAGACAGGTGGTCTGACGCCCAGCGTCGGGCTGATGGTCCAGGCGAGGCAGGCCGTCGATGTTCCGATCATTGCTTTGATACGTCCACGTGGCGCCGGGTTCGGGTACTCGGGCACCGAACGTCGCGTGATGATGCGTGATGTCGAATCCCTGTTGTCGCTGGGCGCCGACGGGGTCGCGGTTGGCTGCCTAACGGCGGCAGGAACGTTGGACCTGGACTGGTTGGGGCAGGTTTGCCGCACGGCGGACCAACAGCAAGTTGTCTGCCACCGCGCGTTCGACGTCGTGCCGGATCAGGGCGATGCGTTGCAGCAATTGATCGACATCGGTGTCCATCGGGTGCTAACGTCGGGGCGTCAAGCTACCGCATGGCATGGGCGTACCGCGATCCAGCAAATCCAGATCGCATCGGCTGGCAAGATTGAAGTCCTGCCCGGTGCTGGGATCACGCCGGACAACGTCGTGCCGTTGATCCGAGTCACCGGTTGCGACCAAGTGCACGGAACGTTTCGCGATAGCCGTCACGACCAGGCTGGCCCCGTCGACGCATCGGATTACCCGGTGACCAATCGGACGCTGGTCGCGGCCGTCCGCGCCGCACTGGATGGATTGCCCAGCGGCGGATGGTTGTAGTGGTGTTCCCTGATTTGACTTTCGGGGGGGCATCGCTTGTCGAGGCATCGGAGCAACTGGCCGAACACCTGGTAATGTGGTTCCGGAATAGTCCACTTCGACGAGCAGCATTGGAGAGTGTCTGGTCGATTCCTTGTCAGGGGCGTGTCGCTTATCGGCGAGGCTTTTTCCTGTCTCGTATCTTTGGGCTGAAGATCGCCAGAAGTACGAACAGGATCGCACTCCCCAGGAAAAAACACGCGACTGCTACCCATACACGCATCATGGGGAAGGCCTTCGGCCTAGTAGGCAGCGAATGTTTCGGATGGATCGGTGTTGAGTGTTCATGGACGAGTGGCAATCACCCCTCTAAATCGTTTGCCAAACAGTTCGGATGATCGGCCAGATGCCTCCGGCAATGACGGCCATGCTCGTTGCGATGCATGCCGCAAACAGCATAAGCTTGAGCGCCAGATGTAAGATTCGAGAAACACGCTTCCGCTTCTGGCTATAGCTTACCAGTCCCTCTGCGACAATTTCTGTGATGTCGATATTCTCGCGGACGAGGCCCGTGAGGTCGGCTTGATTTGTGGTGCTTGTTGTGAATGAATCTTCCGTTTGGCTTCTTTGGCGAAGCAACTCTTGGTATCGCTTCAGTTTCTCGGGTGTTCCGCGAAGGTAGACGAGGCCCCCGCGATGAATCGGCGGGCAGTCCAGAGAGAGTTCTTGGATTTTCGGTTCTCCCTGATCCAGCCGTTCCAGGTCCAATTCGATGATCCAGAGTCGCTTCATATGATGGAGGATCGCGTGGTCGCATCGTTTCAGGCCACAGCCCCCGATTCGCAGGATGCTCGGGTGGTCGTCGCCAACGATGGTGACCCCTTCGCGGAAGCGTTTGACCAGCATCCTGTCCTTTACGAAAATTGCCAAATCTCCGGCGCTTGCATGCCCGGTTTCGTCGCTGTGGCTCGAGGGCTCGGCCAGCTTTTCAATCGAAGACGACTCCGGTCCTGAGTTCGCATCTGGATCAAACAAGCCGGGCCTGGAAGGCACACTGTCGAGTCCCTCGCTTTCAACAAGTAGCCGTACTCGCGATCGCCCCACGAGTAATTTCGTTCCGGGCAGGATCACTCCCCATATTGAAAAGGCGAGGGGGCAGATGGGCCAAGCTTCGATCACGCTACCCCGAATGACAACTAGATAGACCGCCCGACCGGCATGGGGGTCTGCAAGCTGAACCTGGCAATGTCGCGAAGTGCCTAGCAGTCCGAAGGATTCGGAAAATGGAGCACTCCTTTGTGTTCCCTTTGTGTCGCTTTCGTACCGACACGCCGTCCATTCCCATGGGGCCTGCCGAATTGCGGCAGTGTCCACTGCATGTTTACCACGCTCCGGCTCGGCGTAGGTGTGAAGGGGCGAAGTTGATAACTCACCATAACGATTCACGTTTTTGTCCACGTCAACGAATCGAGCGGCTGCGGAAAAGAGATCGCGTCAATTCCTTCGAATCATTTTCATCGAATGCGTCGCCTTGGACGCCGCCAGCGATGCCTTACGGTCTTTTTATAACGTCGTGAAAAGCACTTTTGCACTCCCCCTCTCGAGACGAGAAAGTGATTCTTGACAGGACAGCCTACATGGCTAGGATGGGGGGATCAAGATCAGTATGCTGCTCCGCCCGCCCGCCGTCGGCAGTGCGATTCATCTGTGTGTGCGGAGTCACAGTTGTTCCTGGTGCAGCGATACGAGCGATACGTTTGCCTACTACCGCCCGTGCAAACAGGCTTCCTTTTTAAAACCTAGTTTTCCAAGTTCAACACCTGCCATGGCCCGTCGAAGAAAAAAAGTTCGGCCAACAATTGCGATTGATCAGCGGGCGTTTGCTGGCGAATCGGAGCCCCGTTCCAGATCCAAGAAGACGGAAGCGAGTCCCCTGTGTCGCCCCTCGCCAATGGCCTGGGTTGCCAGCCATGGTGTTTTTCTCTTTGTCTTGTTGGCGGCGATGGCGTATGCCTATTGGCCAACGCTTCAGTGGGTGGCCGAAAACTGGATCCGGGAACCAGATTATTCGCACGGTTGGATTGTATTGCCCTTGGCACTGTCGATCGCTTTGGCGCGGCGAGATTCGTTTCCGGGGATCTCGTCCGGCGGGGTCTGCTGGTCAGGGCTATGGTTGGTGGGGTTCGCGATTGCGGTTCGAGTTGTTGGTCGCTTGATCTACGCCGATTTCATGGATGCTTGGTCGTTCGTTTTTCTGATCGGGGGCTGTGTTTGGGTGGTTTTCGGTAGGGCGGCATTGGTTTGGTCGATTCCTGCCATCGCATTTCTGTTTTTTGCGATTCCCATCCCGTATCAAGCAGAAAGTCTGTTGAGTTTTCAGCTGCAGGGGGTCGCCACCGCGATTAGCACGGCGGGCTTGAGAGTCATTGGCCAACCAGCGGTCGCCGAAGGGCACCTGATTTGGGTTGGAGCGGAGAAGTTGAATATCGAACCGGCCTGCAGCGGGCTGCGGATTTTCGTGGGGTTGATGGCGACGGCGTATTACTTTGCGGCCGTTTCTGCTCGGAATTGGGGAGACCGGCTGGTGTTGATTTTGTCGGTCATCCCAGTGGCTTTGGTGGCGAACTCTACACGGATTGTGGCGACGGGTTGGTTGTATCAGTGGACGCAGTCGGCCGATTTGCGTCACGCGATCCATGACTACTCGGGCCTGTTGATGATTCCGCTCGGGTTTGCCTTGATGTACGCAGTGTATTGGTATTGGTCGACGGTTTATCGGCCGCTGGAGCAGGTCGTCGCTAGAGACTTTTTGCAGCCGGCTTGAATGATTCAGAGTTCGCAGGGTCGCTGGCGTTTGGGCCTGCTTTGTCTGCATGAGTTCCGCTTGAACAAAATGCTCAAATTTTCTCATGTTCGATGCGTACTTTCCTCCAGATCACGCGTTCTGCTGAATAGAACTGGTTCCTTCCCCCCCGCTGACCCCTCCCCTCTCCCTCTCCGTTTCTGCGATCTAGCCGGTCACGCCCGTCCTTTTCTGGGCCGCAGTCTTCCTTTGATGTCATCGCATTTCCGCCTGTTACTAGAACCACTATGCATCCATCTCGTTCCGCTTCTTCGGCATCAATCGGTGACGCCGCGTCTGGCGCCAGTTTTGATCCTTGGATGCTATGGGTGACCGTCCGAAGGTGCTGGTTCTGGGCTGTGCCAATCGGTTTAGTGCTCGCATCCCTCGCCGGGTTTGTGGTGCTGAAAACCTTCGTGCCGCGGTACAAGGCGATCCACCTTTTGGAAGCCAATCAGGACTATGTAGTTTTTAAGGGCGTGATGCCTATGGTTGACGATCTGGTGCGGACCGAGCGAGCGCTTTTTCTCAACCCGATCGTTTTGGACCCTGTTCTTAGCGACCCCGATCTGCGTTCAGCGCCTAGCCTGAGTGATCCGGAGACAGCGGAGGCCCAGCTTCGCAAGAACTTGTCGGTGCAAAGCGCGGGGGCCAAGACACAGATGTTGGTCAGTTACGAAGACTCTGACCGAGACATGGCGGCGAAGGTTTGCAACGCGGTGGTCAATGCGTATTTGAGGCAGCGTGATGCGTTCGACAGCAAGCGGACGAATAACCTAGAGAGGTGGCTCGAGCCCGAAATTCAGCGATGGGAGGCCGAGGTGTCGAATCGGCAGTCTCGCGTCCAATCGCTGTCCGAGCGTACTCTCGGCTTCAATCCGGCGGCTCGGCTTTCGGTGGCAGAGGATGAAAGTAGTCTTGCGCTGTTCGCCGAATTGCGATCGAAAATCACGGACATCGAAGTCAAGCTTTCGGTTCTGGACGCCTCCGAGGCGATGGCGAACGAGGTGGAAATCGAAAACGTTAGTGATTTGGCGGCAGCCGACAGCGTTTCCGTCATGGATTTGGATGCTGCCGGTGTCGCGTTTGTTCCGGTTCGGCGAGAGGTGCGACGTCAGTCAATTTCTAGCAACGATGTGGACCGGATGGCCCAGACCGATGCCGATGTCCTGCAGGCTCGCAAAAAGGCCGCCTACTACGAAGGTCTTCGGCTGAATATGGAAGCTTCTGATTTGGTCCGCATCAATCGCGAACACTACCGGGGAATCGTGGCGGACCAGGCTCTTTGGGAGGGCAAGGTTGAAGAGGCTCTTACAGCAGCTCGCGAACGCGTGCAGGCGGAATTGGAGGACCGTGCCGAAACGATTTACAAGCAAGAGTTGGCAGCGGTCGATGCTGAGGTTCAACTGCAACGCGACCAATTTTTGGCCGATCAACAACTGGCGAAACGCAAGGCGGTGGCAATGCGTCAGGCCGCTATGAAGATTGACCAAGAAACAGCTCAGCTAGCTCGCAAAGAGTTGGAAGCTAGGCTGGCGGTCCTCAATACGCACTACGACCGCGAACGGGTTCGTTTGGAGCAGCTTGGTGGGGATGCGGCGGAATTGCAGTTCGCAGAGGAGGATTTAGCGGTGGGCAATGGCGTGCTCGATAAGTTGCGTCAACGGGTCGCCGAAATCCGGACGGAGAGGCGTCAGGACGGTGCGGTCCGGTCGCTCGCCGAAGCTACGCCACCGCGGGCACCGGTCGAAAGCATTCCAACGAAGAAAATCCTGATGGCGTCCGGAGCCTGCTTCGCGATTCCCTTCCTGGTCGGTTTGCTGTGGGAGATGCGGACGCAGCGAATCACCGACGCTAATGCCGTAGACCGCTGCGCGGTTTTGGCCCCGGTTGTGGGCGAACTGACTCGTGCGCCAATCGATCCTCGGAATTCGAAGGGGCGGCGGATTTTTGAAGAAAGTGTCGATGCCTTGCGAGCGAATTTGTTCCTGTCCCAACAGACACGCGGCGCCCGGACCATCGCGATCTGTAGCAGCATGTCGGGCGAAGGCAAAAGCACGGCTGCGGCGCAATTGGCGGTGTCGCTGGCCAAGGCAAGCAACAAGACCGTTTTGTTGGTCGATGGTGATACCCGATGTCCCGATTTGCACGATGTATTCGGGATCGATCTATCGCCCGGGTTGACCGGAGTGCTCGGCGGTCGAGTGGAACTGAAAGATGCGATCAATCGGTCGCTTGGTAATTTGGTGCATGTCCTGCCAGCGGGGCGTTTGGATGCGAGCCCCCACCGTTTGATCACTCAATCCGGAATCGAAACATTGATCGAACAAGCTCTGCAGCAATATGACTTCATCGTGTTTGACACCGCACCGGTTCTGTCGGCCGGGGAAACGTTGGCGCTTGCCGCGGCGACCGATGTGACGTTGTTGTGCGTCATGCGAGATCGGACTCGCATGGATTCGCTTGAACGGACCTCACGACGTCTCGAATCGGCCGGTGCTAATGTGACCGGCACGATTTTTAGCGGAGTGACCTCACGGGCTTATGCCTACCGTTACGGTGATTACCATTACTCCGCGATCGAGTCCTAGTGCTTTGTCGCATTTGAATGTTCGAGTTAGCTGTCTCACGCAACGCAGTGAAGCATTGCGTAGCGGAGGTCGTCAAGACTTTCGGTGGTCTCACATCCTAGGCCGAAACTCTTGACGAGTTCCGCTACGAATAACCGCCCAAAACGTGCGGGATGAATTCTTCACAGCGGCGGCGTTCAGTCGCTAGCCTCGGTTTCGTCACCCAAGGACCGGGGCTAACGCCCAAACGGCTAACCAAGCAAAACTAAATTCCTCGTTGCGATAAAGCACTCGGCGAGCTCTGGTTCGCAGCATCAGCCCGTTCGACCGACACCACTGAATCGCGACATTTCAAAGTGCCGTGCTCGTCTTGTACCTGCCGCGGTTCATCAAGCCTCCCCCCGCCCTCCGCTCCCGCCCCATAACCTATGAAAACGAATCACTCCTCCCGCGATTCTCATGCGCCTGGCAGTGCATCTCCGGGCAGCGCATCAGCGGGCAGCGCATCAGCGGGCAGCACATCAGCGGGCAGCACATCAGCGGGCAGCACATCAGCGGGCAGCACATCAGCGGGCGGAGGTCAGTCGACCGGGCGCGATGCCGGGGTGCAGTCGAAGTCCGTGTCGGATTTTCACGCCCAAAAGCTAGTGTCGCGACGGCAAAAGTGGCGTTTCAATGTTCCGTTCGCGATCAAGTCAGCGGCCATCTTTGCGGTGCTGATGGTGGCTGCTGCGGCGTCGTATTTTTATCACTCTGGCAAGACTGCCACCGTGTTTGCGGACCGGGCGGACGAGTCCCGCAGTCGCGGCGATCATTTGGCCGAAAGCCAGTGGTTGCAGCGTTATCTCTTGTTGCGTCCTGGGGACACCGAAGCCATCGTGCGAACCGGAGTGTCAGCCGACGATGCGGTCGCCGATGCACCGCTGGAACAGCAGGCGGCCGCCATCAACAACGCCCGTCGCGCGCTGTCCGGTGCGCTGGCAACGTTGGGGGATGGTTCCCTCGAAGATGCGCAGCAACTTCGGTATCGGTTGATCCGCCGTCTCATTCAGATGGGTGGCAATTGGTTGGCGGAAGCTGAGCGGCAGACCATCTTGCTCGACGCTCCGCAGACGGATGCGGCTGCCCACGAATTCTTGGCATTGGCGAAGATTGGTCAGCTTGACGAGAATGCGAGCGAGGATGGCGGTGCGTCCTCGGAAGCAGAACCGCTTGCGGATAAGGATTACTGGTCGGGCTTAGCGCAACGTCCGGCGACAGATGTGCTGCAGAAAGCACTCACGCTCGATCCATCGGATCTGGATCTTTTGGACGTGTTCTTGCGCTGGGTCCGCCGAGACCCCGGGAAATTCGCAGTTCGCGAAAACGGAGTTTCCGGGCTGGATCCGCAGTGGAAGTCTTGGATCGAGCAATCCCTGCAGCGGCTTGGCCAAGCTGATTCGCCTCGGGCGAAATTGATTTTGTTGGCTTACCAGTTTCCAGGCTCAAGCGGCAGCGGGGCCTCCCGGGGCTTAGACGAAGCGAATGCGCCCGAAATTCCTTCGGCGAAGACCCTCGATTGGATCGTTCGTGCAGCTACAAATTCTGCCAACGAGTTGAACATCTGGCGGGACGCAGAAGGTGTGCAGGAGGAAGGCGTTGCTGTGTCGGCAGATGCGGCATCCGCCATTGAAATCGACTTTGGCGCTCAGCTTTCGCCCCCTTTTTGGCATTACCAGTTGCTCGCTCGCGCGACTGAACTGGTCGGCGCCGCAGTCAGCGCAGGTGGTGATGAAGAGGCGTTGGATTCCGCGGATCGCGTTGCGATGGTCCAGTCGTGGTTCGATCTGCTGACCACACTGGATGTTCCGGGAATTGTCCCGCAAATGATCGAGGCGGTGCACGATAACGCCGGGCGTTTCGCTCTTAGTCGTGATGAAGTCGAGCGGGCGGTTGAAGTTTGGCAGTCCGGTCAATCGCGTTTGGGAGAGCCAAGCCTGAACTTGACCGCGGCCATCGCGATGACAACGGCGCGCGCCGCGATCCTTGGTGGCGCATCGGATTCGCGTCGTCCCGGCTCGGCTGATTCCGTCGCTACGTCCGGCGACGTCAGTGGTAACGCAGGCCCATGGACGCTGCAGCGTGCGGGGGCCGCCGTCGCCGAGTACGGCCGGGCGATTGAGAAGGCATCCAGCCGCTTGCTGCAGACTTCAACCACGCAGTTTTCCAAGGCTCAAAGGTCCATGCTGGGACGGCAGATCGAGACCGCTCGGTGGCGTTTCATCGTCTTGGACAGTGAGTTGAAACTTGCGGGTGACGATTCGGTCCCCAGCATGCTAGCGGCGATTGAACTCCTGCAATCCGCTTTGGATAGCGTTGCCGAGGTGCCGTCGGATGAACGTGTTAGAGTGGCGACGCGTTTGGCTGATCTTTACGAAAGCGTCGGGCTTAACGATCAAGCTCCGATGATGCTGCAGGACGCTCTTAAGTTCGTCCCCGGCGATTCAACGTTGCTGGCTCGATTGGCCGTTGCAACCGGGCGCGCAGGCAGTTCGGCGCGTGCTGCCGATCAATGGCGGCAGATGGGGGATTCGCAACAGCCGGTCTATTTGCTTGCGGTGATTGAAGCGTCGCTGGCAGAGCAGGCCAGTCGCCCGCCGGAACGACAGGATTTCTCGGCAGTCCGGTCGATGGTTCAGGCGCTTTCCAACCTTTCGGAAACCGACGTTGATATTTCCGATGAAGTTCTGTCCCGGCTTCGCGTCCTGAAAACGCAACTTCCGCCACCGGGGCAGTCGATCGAGCAATATTGGAACTCGGACGGTTACCGCGACCAATTGGTTGCCCTTGCCAATGCTCCTGATGAATCGGCGCTTACCTATGCCTTCGTCGCCGAACGTTTGGCGGGACTCGATAGCGATGATGCCACGGCAATCGCGGTCAAGCAATTGGAGCAACGCGTTGGCGACCAGGCCCCGCTGTTTCATTTGGTCGCGGTCAAGATCGATGCGATCAAGAATCGTCCGATCGGCAAGAATTTGGATCGATTGATCGGTGCGGCGAGCGTCGCTGATGATGCGGCTACTCATTGGTCCGAAACGGCCTATCGCGAGGCGGTTGTTGCTGGTGATTGGCCGCGTGCCTATGCCGCGCTTGCCACCATCGCTCCCGCCCAACGGACCCCCTCGCACTTGTTTGACCTGGTCCGTTTGGCCAGTCTGCTGGCAACCAGCGAGGATGCTTCCGGTCTCGCGTCCGTCAAAGGCCGGTCGGGGGCTGATGCGCCTAGCGGAGCCGATGCGGCGATTGACTTCTGGACAGCAGAACTTCGTTCGCTCGAAGGGGAACAGGGAACTCAGTGGCGTTTGTTAGAGGCGGAGGAACTGATTGCCGGCTTGCGCGATCGAGGTGAGTCGGCGGAAGCCGAGAGCAAGCTGGCTATCCGAGAAGCGATTCGTCCGGCGACCCGGCTCGTCGACGAGATTATCGATCGTCGTCCCCGTTGGGGGCGAGCGATCGCACTGCGTGCCGAGATTGCGGCGCTGGACGGGCGGATCGACCAGTCTCTTGAGCTCTACTCCCAAGCACTCGACGCCGGTGATCGGCAACCTCGCACCCGGCAGCGGTATCTGGAGCGATTGATTCAAGCCGGGCGATATGGAGACGCCAGCGAGTTCATTCGGTCGTCCGCTCGCCAATCCATGGCGTCCATCGATCGTTACGCTACCCGCCAAATCCAAGTCTCTCTTGGCAGCGGCGATATTGCCGAAGCGGTCCAGACGGCGCAGCGGGAGGCCGAATCCGCCGCTGGTGATCCCAACCGCTGGGACGTCCTTGCTCGTACCGCGTCTGTCGCCGCCAAAATGTCCGTCGGTGCGGAGGCGGATGCATTTGCGGAAATCGCCCAGGATGCGCTCCGTCGGCTCACCGAATCGCCCACCGCCGATCCGCTCCAGGTCGCCACGATTAAGATGGATCTCGCTCTTGAATCGGGCGATCAGGCGCGGATCAATGAAGTGCAGCAGTTGGTGGACCAGTCGTCTGGTCTGGAAAATGCCGATCGCTTGTTGCTCTCTGCCCGCGCCGACATCGCCGCCGGGCGGCTCGACGCAGCAATCGCGAAGGCAAAGGAAGCCAACGACGCGCGCCCCACCTTCAAGGCCCGTCGCCTCCTGGTCGGGCTGTATCGTGCCACCAAGCAATCCGATGACGAGATTACGGTGCTGCGAAACCTGCAGAAAGAGTTTCCACAACGCGCCGACCTGCGGGGAGAACTGGCGCGGTCTTTGGCCGCCCGCGAAGGCGAGGATGTGGATTGGGCTGAGATCGAATCGCTGTTGAAGGGGGCTGGCCAAGCGTCCGCCGAGAACCGTTTGCTGTACGCCGCGCTGCTGGTCGTCCGCGGCACCGAAAAGCAACGACGTGATTCGCTGGACCAGTTGCGTGAACTGGTGCGAGAAGGCGGTGATGTCGCTGAGGATGCCGCGCGAGTGCAGGCCGTTGTTTTGTCGGACTTGCTGGCTCAGGCAGAGGATCGCAATTCGGTGCAGTGGAAAGCCTATCGGACCGAAGCACAGGCTCTGTTCGAAGATCTGCTGCAAACTGCGACGCCGTTGCCGGTCGATTTGCACCGCTATGGTTTGCTGCTGCTGCAATTTGGCGATGCTGGAGATCATGCCAAGGTTGCGTCGCTGCTGGAAAGCCTCCGTCGCCAAGCGGGCTCGGCGATGGCAGCCCTGGACCTGACCGTTCGACTCGCTCGCGCCAAGGGGCAAGGTGATCAATTGCCCAACTTGATCGAAGACTGGGTGTCGCTGTACGACGGCGAAGAACGTGGACAGTTGGGGGCCGGTGCGTCGGGCTTGCTCGCCGGTCGCGTGCTGCTGGGCGTCGGTTTCGGTGACGAAGCGATTGGATGGCTGGAACAGGCTTACCAGCAGAATGCAGAGGCCCTGCCCGATCTGGTGCTTGCGCTGAACCAGTTGAAGCGTTTCCAGCAAGCCAGCGAGATTTCGATGAAACATCACAAGCAGCACGGTGACCTGCAATCGGCGATCCTATTGGCCGAGTCGTTGCTTGGGGAAACAGGCAGCAAGCTGACGGAGGCGCAGTCGAGCGTGCTGAGTGACGCGACCGCGAAATTCCCGAATTCATCGGCACTTTTGGAGGGTGTCGCGACCCTGATGATGCAACAGGGGGAGTTTCTTCGCGCGGTCGAACTATTCACACAGGTTCGGCGCCTGCAACCCGATCGAGTGCGAACACTGAACAACTTGGCGATGGCATTTTCGGAGATCGGCGGACGCGAGGCCGAGGGGATCGAGCCGATCGACCAAGCGCTGAAATTGACCAATCGAAATCCAGAGGTTCTCGATACCAAGGGTGTTGTCTTGATGAAGGCGGGACGCTTCGGCGAGGCCGAAGCAGTGTTCCGCGAGGCGCTCACGTCGGCCGAAGAACCTCGTTTTCAGTTCCATTCGGTGCTGGCCCTTTTGGGGCAAAAGCGGGTGGATGACGCTCGTGCCCTGTGGGGGCAGATCGACCAGGAGCGGCTCGATCCCAATGGGCTCACTGAAACAGAACGCCAGCAGTGGCAAGAGATGCGTGAAGACTTCGAATCCGCGTTACAGGTAATTAAGTAGGCCGATGACAACGACAAATTCCCCTCGTGAAAACGCAGCTGTCGATGATGCGATTGCGGACAGCGCCGTCGCTGCCGGTGGCGATGTTGGTCGTGTCCCCGCGCGTCGCACCGCCTTCGTGATCCTGATCGCGCTGACGCTTTTCTCTGCTGTTGCCCATGGCCTCCTGAACGGACGTTGGTCGGTCGCCGCAGAAAAAACTGCCATTGGAGATCAATTCTCCAGTTTGCCCGAAGTGGTGGGGGATTGGCGTTTGGTCCACCAAGATTCGCTCGACGAACAGGCGGCCGAGATGCTCCGCTGCTACGGAAGTGATATACGTTCGTACCGCCATGCCGGGACCGGGGCGATCGTCAATGCCGCCATCTTCTTCGGCCCCCGTGGGCCGATCGCGGTGCATACTCCCGAAGTCTGCTACAGCGGTGCTGGGACCGAGCAAACTCGCCCGCGAAGAGAGGAAACGGTGGCGGCCGACAGTGTTCGCAACAAGCTCTGGTCGGTTGAATTTTCCCAGAACAGAGAACCCACACCATCGCTCCAATCCTGGTACGCCTGGTCCGACGGTGGTCCCTGGGTGGCGGCAAAATATCCCCGCGTTTGGATGACCGACGACCTCTACAAAATCCAAATCGCTGGTCCGATCGCGACGGAAGATTTCGATCCCTGCGCCGATTTCCTGGCTTCATGGTTGCCGATCGTGAAGCCTCTGCTACGATAAGAACACTTCTCGGATGCCCCGCTGGGGGGCCCCGCCCGAATCGTTCCCCAGGACTGCGTGGATCGCAGCAGAACCACCCGTGCCCCACCGCCCCGCCGATGCCCCAAAAGAGCCCCTGAATTGTCAGGAAGCACCATGTCGCAAGCACACAAAATTGACGCCGAACAGTTATCGGATGCATCGCCCCATGCATCCCCCGCGTCGCCGTCCGCGGCGCTTTTTCGAGCACCTCGGGGGGGGCGGCGACGACGTCCTGTTGCCACTTCCTCGCCGCCGGCAATGCGGTTTAGCCCGTGGGAAACGCACCAGCGTGCTCGTTATTTCCGGTTCAAGTATGCGGTCGAGCGAATGCTTGGGCTCGGACTTTTGCTGGTGCTGTCGCCATGGATGTTGCTGATCTATGCACTGATTCGCTTCACATCGCCCGGGCCGGCGGTGTATAAGCAAGAGCGTGTGGGGCTGAATGGACGCGTCTTTACGGTCTACAAATTTCGCAGCATGCGAGTGGATAGTGAATCGGATGGCAAGGCGGTTTGGTGTGCCGAAGGCGATGATCGGATCACCCCGGTTGGCAAGTGGCTGCGTGCGCTTCATATGGACGAGTGGCCTCAGTTGGTCAATGTCCTGCTCGGCGAGATGACGTTGACGGGGCCGCGGCCCGAACGCCCCGAAATCGTTCTAAGGCTGTCGCGGGAAGTCGCCGGTTATGACAACAGGCACAGCGTCAAGCCTGGGCTGACAGGCTTGGCTCAAGTCAATCTCAAACCGGATCAAACGCTGGACGATGTGCGCCGCAAATTGATCTTCGATCTCTACTACATCGAGAACGCGAATGCTTGGCTCGACATCCGTTTGATCCTGGCCACGGGCATGCGAATGTTCGGCATTCAGGGGGAAACCGTGATGCGGACGTTAAGCTTGTGTCGTCGGGGGTTATTGTTGGATGCGAACCTGCTGGACGAATCGCGGATGGACCATGGTCGATTGGTGCCGTGGGCCCTACGCCAGCGGTCTGATCGCATGCATCGTTTCGCACGTGTGATTCTGAAACGCGAAGGTGATCGAGACGAACCAGCGGTCTCGGCCGCGGAATCCATGGAAGTGTCCGCCGTGTCACGCGAGGCGATGAAGACGATCGACAACGCGTTGACCGTTGACGTGGAAGACTACTTCCAGGTCACCGCTTTCGAAAAACGTGTCCTGCGGAAAGATTGGGATCGGCTGACCAGTCGAGTCGAATCCAATACGATGCGGTTGCTTCAGCTGATGGAAGAAAGCGAGGTGCATGGCACGTTCTTCGTGCTCGGTTGGGTCGCCGATCGTTACCCGTCGTTGGTCAAGCGGATTGCTGCCGCCGGCCACCAGATCGCCAGCCATGGCTACTGGCACCGCCTGAATTACAACATCACGCCCGATGAGTTTGCGGAAGATTTGATCGAGAGTCGCGATGCGATCGCGAGTGCCTGTGGCGTCGAGGTGACAGCCTACCGCGCCCCAAGCTTTTCCATTGTCGAAGACACGACTTGGGCGTTGGACGTGTTGACTCAGCTGGGATACAAGTCCGACAGCAGTATTTTCCCGATTCGGCACCACGACCGCTACGGGATGCCCGCTGCCCAAAAACATATTCATAAACTGCGGACGGATAACGGAACGATTCTAGAGTTCCCGCCTTCGATCGGCAGTGTCCAGGGCGTATCGGTACCGATCGGCGGTGGATACTTCCGACTGTTCCCATACCACATGACCAGCGCGGCAATCGATTCAGTCCGCTCGCAGGGTCGGCCAGCAATGTTCTACACGCATCCTTGGGAATACGACCCCGATCAGCCACGGATCACCAAAGTGGGCATCAAGAGTCGATTCCGTCACTACGTTGGGCTCGAAAAAACGGAACGTCGTCTGCGTCGCATGCTTCATTGCCACCAATTCAATTCAATGGCCAACGTCACGCACCAGTGGCAAGAGGCCACGATGGGCGGAAACGGCCGTGGCAGTGCCAGTCCATTGGGATGAGGCAATCGGTTCTGTCGCGGTGAGCCATTGCCGATGAAGTTTTCATGGCAATGGTCCGCCTTGGCGTAAGTGGCCTATTGATTGAGCTGGTTTCCTGGGCTTCGTATTTAAGTCACAACCCGAAGCGAGAGCGAGGGATCGCCTCGAGTCCCTCGCTCACGCAGCGGGTTACTGAATCGACAGAACGCTAGCCTCGGTTACGTCACCCAAGAACCGGTGCGATCGCTCCAGCACCTAACCATGAAATTAGGTAACTGTTCATCCATTTGAGCGAGTGCTCGATTGAACGAAACTTCACAACCCGAAGCGTGAGCGAGGGATCACCTCGAGTCCCTCGCTCACGCAGCGGGTTAACAAATCAACAGAGCGTTAGTCGCGGTTTCGTCCCCCAAGAACCGGTGCCAACGCCCGAGCACCTAACCATGGAATTAGGTAACTGTTCATCCATTTGAGCGAGTGTTCGATTGAACTAAATTTCACAACCCGAAGCGTGAGCGAGGGATCACCTCGAGTCCCTCGCTCACGCAGCGGGTTAACAAATCAACAGAGCGTTAGTCGCGGTTACGTCCCCCAAGAACCGGTGCCAACGCCCGAGCACCTAACCATGAAATTAGGTAACTGTTCATCCATTTGAGCGAGTATTCGATTGAGCTAAATTTCACAACCCGAAGCGTGAGCGAGGACTCGCATTGGCCGGCAAATGTTCCCGCTCCCACTTCGGTTTTCCAGCAAGCTGGATGGTTGCGAAGTTTGCAATTGGATTCGATCAACATGCCGTAAACCGCAGTGTTGCAAAAACCGGATCCGTGGTGGATTGCTTCGCTTGCGGAAACGGTCTCATCGGATAAGTTCTGCAGCAAGGATGAGAGACCCCGCCAAGCAGAGCTGCCGTCACCGGTAGGCCAGGCAAGAGCGGCCCGCGTTCGTCCAGATTCAGCAAGACAGTGGGCGAGTTCGGCGGTCCTGTAACAGCCCGCCACAACCCCGCCCCAATGTTTATCTGGCCTCGTGACGGAGTTGTCGCAAACAAAGCGGCCACAGGATCCTCTCCCCAATTACACTAACTCTCCGCCCTGGTTGAAACGCGTTTCGCGTGTCACCCAAGTGGACGAAGTCCGCGCGGACCGGCATGTGTCCCTTCGCTTGCTGCGGTCCAGTGGTGGATTGCAGAGCGCCATTTTAAAAGGCTGCTGCCGTGGTCGCCATTCGATTCATTTTCAGCGGCGCAGTTTATATGTTTTGTTTCGTTCTCGGGAGTTGCAGTTCTTGAGCGTCGCCAGGACGGTTGTCCGCAATTTGGCATCAAGTTGGGTCGGTTTTGCCAGCCAACTAGTCGTCACATTTTTCCTGACGCCTTTTGTCATTGGTGCCCTTGGCACTGAGGCCTACGGGGTGTGGTTGCTGCTGCAAGCCACTGTGGGCTACTACGGCTTGGTGGATATGGGACTGCGCGCCGGGCTGACACAGTCGATCACTCGGCGAATCGCCGCGGGCGACATCGATGCTGTCCGCGGTCATTTAGGCGCGGCAGTCCCGATGTTGGCGTGCCTTGGCCTGCTGGTGACGGTGATTGGAGGCGCGTTGGGGTGGGTGCTGCCCCGCGCAGTCGAGATGGCCCCCGCAGTGCAGTCAGGGTTATGGATTGTCATCTTGGTACAGGCGGTGTCCGTGGGTCTACAGATGCCGTTTGCCCCCTACGGTGCGGTTCTGGTCGGTCTGCAGCGCTACGATATTGCCAACGGGCTCGCCGTGGTGACTCGCCTGCTGTCCGCGGGATTGACTTACCTGGCCTTGGTCAATGGCGGCGGCCTGTTGGCGCTCAGCGTGGTATTGCTGATTAGCAATGTGATTGACAGCGTGATCCGTTCGCGCCTGGCGATATACCTGCTGCCCGGGATCCGCGGCGTCGTACCAAAATTGAATCGGTCGGAACTGAGCGAGCTCAGCAACGTCGGAGTGTGGAATTTTCTGATTCACATCAGTCGGAGACTAATCTGTTTTTCCGATGCATTGGTCATAGGCGTTTTGTTTTCGGCGGCGGCCGTGGTTCCGTTTGGGATTGCTAGTGCGCTGGTGGAGTATGGTGACCGGATAATTGTCATGTCTGTGCGGATTTTATTTCCGACGATGGTCCAGTTGAAGGCAGATGGGAATCGCGAGCATTTGCGAGACCTGTACATCGGTGCCACGCGGATCATCTTTGCAACATCGATTGCAATCGTGATCGTGGGGGCGACCTGGATCACTCCCTTCCTTTTGCTTTGGTTGGGTGGCGGTGCGGAAACCGAAGCGATACGCGCTCAGGCTCCTGCGTTATTTCTTGCGCTGGGGATCGCCTTTGCTTTCGTCGGGCTGCAGCGAGCTGGAATCCAGTTGATTCTCGCTGACGGGCAGCTCAAGCGATTGGCGTTCTTCTTGTTTGCCGAGGCCGCTTTGAACCTTGTGTTAAGTTTGGTTTGCGGTCGTTGGCTAGGCGTCATTGGTGTGGCCATCGGGACAGCCATTCCGGCCGCGATTATGGGATTCGGATATCACCTGCCATTGCACTGTAAAGTCCTCGGCATCCGGTACAGCCGGTTGCTCGCCGAGTTAGCTGTTCGGCCAGTGATTTTTGGAATGCTGTTGCTGGGTGCGATGCAGCTAATGACGCAGGTTACGGCTGCGCCAGCAACCTGGCCTGCGTTTGCTTCCAGGGGAATCGCCGTAGTTGTGATCTCGATGCCGTTGGGGCTGCTTTTGCTCTCAACGGCGCAACGGTCAGTGGTGCTAGGCAAGCTAGTTTCGCTTCCTCGTATCGCGTTCTCTCGGTGACGTAAATCAAAAAGGAAAAAACGTTGAAAATGATCAAGCAAACCATCAAGTCCGCATTGGGAATTGGCAAAAAGCCCGAGTCCGTAGGTCAGCAGCAACCGGGGTTTTATGATGATATGTACGCCTCATCAGAAGAGTATCGCAAACCATTTTGGCAATCGCGTTATTATTTCCTGTGGACTGTGCTGGTAGAGCGTTTGCGAACGGGCGGAGCGAGCCAGGTTCTTGAGATCGGCTGTGGTTCCGGGCAGTTTGCCGAACTTCTGTATCGCGATCTAAACCTAGGCTATTTAGGCGTAGACATCAGCCAAGAAGGTATCCGGCAAGCTACCCAAAAGGGTCTCGCTAACTACCGTTTCGAGACCGCCGATGCGATTCAGTCCCCTATTCTCACCGACGCGTCGTACGACACGGTTGTGTGCACTGAGGTGCTTGAGCACATCGAGCAGGATCTGGAAATGATTCAGCGGATCAAGGCGGGCACGCGTTGTTTGTGTACGATACCAAACTTCCCTTACGTCAGTCATGTGCGGCACTTCGCGTCATGCCGAGAGGTGACGGAACGGTACGGCGGATTGTTTGATGATTTCAGCGTTTGGGGCTTAGCAGGGACACACCGTGAAGGCGTTGTGTATTACCTCTTCGATGGCGTGCGTCGAGATCAGCTTGTTGAGTAAACGCTAAGCCGGCAGTGACTAGCGGTGCTAAATACAGAACTGTCAGATCGTTTGCCTCTTCTACACGTGACGGTATCTTGAGATTAGCTGCTGCGAAGCTCGGCGACGTTCGTTTTTTGATATGATGCTTTTCTAAAATGCCTGGTTTTACTTTCGTTTTCGACCGAAGCAATGAACTTCCGGCCGAGCATGTGCTGTCTACCATAAGTTTCGATCACGATACTGTGATTAAGAGGTTGTTTGGTAGATATAAAGCTCTCGTCATTGCATTGAACAAGGAGATCCCGCAGTTAGCAATTGTCGAGTCGCGAGAAAGATTCCTGCTCGTTGATGGTTTCCCTGATAGGTTGCCAAGGGATGGCGAAAGTGTCTTCGAGTGGCTTGCGAGCACTTCGGGGAGTTTTCGCGGCATTGCGATTGAACACGATTCATCCAATGCGATCGCCTTTGTTGACAATCAGGCATCTCGCGAATTGTTCGTTGGAGAGCATAACGGAAGAGTATACATATCCGATAAACTGTGGTCCCACGCGGTAAATTGCAATGATGCTGAACCAGACGTGGGAAACCTGCTGTTTGCGGTTGCGTTTGGTTCGCTTCCAACGCGTGCAACTACGATCCACGGCGTTAGAAGCTTGCGGCCGGGCGAAATGTTTGAAATTGATGCAAATCGTTTATCGTTTAACGGTCCAGATCCAGCTAAGGAAGAGCGACAATTTTCGTCTCAAGAAGAAGCCGTGGCAGCGCTTGCCAGTGCGATGTCCCAGAGCCTAGCTGAGGTTGACGCAACGCCATGCTCACTGTTTTTTTCAGGAGGGTCAGATTCCGAACTGCTGCTAGCCCGGTTGAGCCATTTAGACTCGGCGATAACGTTCGACTTGCGGCGTTCCGAGACCGAGCAGGCAGAGTCCTTGGCGACCGCAGCAGGTGTGGCCTGGACCAAGGTGACGTTCCCGGAAAAACACTGGAGCAACGTTGCGGAATACGCCTGTTTTCTCACCGGCGGGCTACTTGATTCCCAATTTGCGACACATTTCCAGATCCTTGGAGGCGTTTTTAACCCAAAGTGCAAATTTGTTGTCAATGGGTACCTCTTTGACACGCTTTTGAAAGGATATTTTTTAAAGCGTTCCGATGCCATTCCACCTGCTCGCCGCCGACTTAGGGCGCTCGTTGGCGAGAAGGCAGATATTTTTGACTTATGTATTGGGAGGAAGAATTCTGGCGGATTTGACTTCCTTTGGACTTTGTTGAAACCGAATGGCAGGGATCTACTCGAAAACGCGACCAAAGCTGTTTTCGACTCGATTCAGACGACGGTGTCGGGGACGCTGGAAACGACGCTAGACTCGATAGTGCTAGGTCAAATTTCCAGGCAAATACATTTTGCGACACTATTGGCGTGGATGGAGCAAGCCCCATCTTCGACGCCGGTATTGCATCCATCAATTTGGAAATGGGTAGCTCGATGTCCGCCTCAGTTTCGTTGCGGTCGCCACACGTTTGGCGAGGCGGCAAGGAGATTACAGGACCCAGATCATGATCATGGTGGCAAAGCGTACTCGGAACCACGAGTAGAGGAGTCGTCCCAGCTAATCGCTCTGAGTAAGGCGTTTCTGAAACCTAAGCTTTATAGGGCTGGCTTGAGGAGATATCCCAAGCTTCGGCGATCGGTTTGCGCGAGCAATCTTGTCCGCGAGGGGTATATAGCAACGCTTCGTCGGAATCTGGAGTCAGGTGATAGTTCACGATACGTCGATATGTCCGCCACATTGCAAGCGATTGATGTGCTTGAGAATAACGGAGCGGTTAATGACGAAGTGTTGTTGGGGCTGAACTCATTGTCTCGCCTGCTACAACATCCGCAATTGACCTTGGGAATCTCACCGTTCCTGGCTTCGAGATAGGCCCATCACCCTAAGTCGAAAAGTTCCGTTGGGTAACAGTGATTCCCGGCCATCGCTGAAACACCCTGTTTTTACGGGCTTAAGCATTGCTAGCGGTTCGCGATGTTTTCCTTGCCCTCAGATGCGTAAACGAATGCTGCGGAACAACTTAAGTTCTTTGCTCGCGAAATACTGACCGGGAACGCCTGATTGGGTATCAAACGCATTCATGTCGTTCTAGTGGTGCTTCGCTTAGATGTGGGCGGCATGGAGCGTTACATCGCGAATTTAGCGAATGGGCTCTCACGAGACCGGTTCCGCGTTAGCGTTATCTGCTTGGATGGTATCGGCGCGGCGCGACGCTGGATCACCGCGGATGATGTAGAACTGATCGAATTGGGACTGCGGTCCGGAAATAGCTGGCATGCTGTCACCGCGATAACCGATGTCCTGCAACGACTGCAGCCAGATATTGTCCATTCCCACAACTGGGCGACGCTGCTCGAAACCTATTTTGGCGCACGCCGCTATGGCGAGGCCATTCATGTCCATGGTGAACGGGGTACCGTATTGGGGTCAAATTCCTGCGGTCCGTTGAAACGAAAAATTCGAGCGGCAACGATGCGCTGGGCATGTCGTCGTATCGCACTTACCACGAACGCGTATTGTGTCGCCAAAAAGGTCACTGCGATTACACGCTCTGACTTGTCTCGCATTCACGTCATTCCGAACGGCTTGGATCCTCGCTACCCCAATGATCAGCTGCCCGAGATGAGGGCGTCGACTCGTCAGTCACTTGGCATCAGCAGGGATGAGCTGGTGTTTGGCAGCGTGGCGAGACTATCCACGGTCAAGAACCTGGAGCTGGCAATCCGTGCGTTAGCCGCAGCCCGTCCGACGATCAGCGAACCCGTTCACTTAGTCTTGGTGGGTGACGGCCCGTGCCTGGCAGAGCTAGAACAACTGGCAATGGCCCATGTTGATGCGGTCACTGTTCATCTACCGGGGCACCAGTGGGACCCATGGCCCTATCTGGCCGCGATGGATGTTTTTGTTAACTGCAGTCACAGCGAAGGCATGAGTCAATCGATGATTGAGGCGATGGCTGCTGGGCTGCCAGTGATCGCCACCGACGTGGGCGATGCGTTTGAAATGATTAGCCGGCCGGACGCTGCAGGCATCGTCGTCGCTCCCAACGATGAACTCGCCCTTACGCATGCGATGATCACAATGGCAAACGCGTCGATGCGACGCAGTTACGCTGCGTATGCCATGACTCGGCAACGCGACGTGTACTGCCTGCGGACGATGGTGCAGGGCTACGAGGAAATGTACACCACAATTGCAACAAAGAGTTAAGTTTTCGTTCTGAGCAATTTGCAACTGCGAACATCTCAATTGCAGACCACGCTCACTCGCCTCGAACAGACATGCAATCAATCATGCAAAAACAAACCACCGATGATTCGCTAAAGCGTCATCGACTGAAAGAACAGTTCCAGGCTGAAGACGGACATCAAAATCCGCCCGCTTATGAAAGTTACTTGAATCGACTATTTGGCGATCTTGAGTTACAGGGTCGCTCCGTTCTAGAAATCGGGAGCGGCCGTGGCCTGATCAGTTTACACTGCGGTCTTGCCGGTGCAGAAAAGGTGGTAAGTGTCGAACCCGAGATGGAGGGGTCGACGTCCGGCGTGATCGAAGCGCAAGCCCAGCGAATCAAATCACTTGGGCTCAAAAACGTTGACCTGCGTCGTGATAACTTCAACACGATGAATTTTGGCGGTGAGTCTTTCGACGTCATCGTGATGATCGCCGTTCTAAACCATCTCTACGAGACCCCGCTCAACGCAGCGCGGCATCAGGAGGTGTTCAACACCTACGTCAAGATTGCGAGCAAGCTGCACGGCCTACTGAACAAAGGCGGCGTCGTCATCGCGACCGATGCCTGTCGTTTATGCCTGTGGACGCAGTTGAGGCGACTCGGTTACCCTAGAAGTTGGTGTCTTACCCAACGAACGATCGATTGGCAGATCCATCAACAGCCCGCTGTTTGGGAAAGCATATTTAAAGAAGCGGGGTTCTCAAGATTCGAGGTCTCGTATCCCATACCCCATCGACTTAGAAAGTTCGGTGGTTTGGTTGGAACATCGCCCGTCAACTTTGTGTTGATGGGCGAGTTCATTTTTCATGCTTACAAGTAGCAGTACAGAGAACATGTTGGCATGAATTCGACTGCGTTACTTTGGTTGATGGTCTTTCTGGGACTGTCGCTTGCGTCACTTCGAAGGCCCATCTATGCCGGGCTGGGGCATTTGATGGTGTTTTACGCAAGCCCCGTATTTTGGTGGTTTGGCGGTGGACTACTCACTTCGCTGACGATGCGATGGAGCCTCGTCGCTGCGTTGATACTCGTAGTCGCTAATTTCATGACGTGGGCGGATCGCCCACAATTTGCCACGTCCGACCGAAAGTTTTTCTGGACTCTATTGGCAATCTCCGTCAACGCGTTTTTCGTCAACAGTTTTCTCGCAAACTATCCTCCAGAAAGTGCCCAAGTCTTCGATATACTCTGGAAGGGATGCCTTGCGACAGGATTGCTGTATCTGACTATCCGCAGCCAGCAAGATCTTGAACTGTTGCTATTTGGAATGGTTGCCGGATGTGGTTTCGTCGGCTATCAGGTTGTTCTCGCCGGCCAAGGAGCGATGGAGGGTGGACGCCTGGAGGGTATTCAGTTTCCCGGAGCTCAGGGCTCGAATGGAACCGCCGCTGTTTTGTCGATGGGGCTCGTCCTTGCCGGCTACTTTGTAATTGCCATGCGAGACAGACGCTTTGGCATCGCGTCACTAGTCTTCGCTCCCTTGATCCTGGAATCAATCCTCCGCTGCAATAGTCGCGGCGCATACCTTGGCCTAATCACTGCGGGGGTGACAATCGTTTTTATGTCTCGGGGGAAAACCCGCAAACGTGCGATTACGCTCTGTGTTCTCGGGATGGTAGCGATGTTGTTGCTGGCGAACGACCAAAACATCTGGAGTCGGTTTGGATCCATATTTGCCGATGCGGAAGAACGTGATAATTCAGCAGCCGAAAGATTGGATTATTGGGAAGCCGGTATAAAGATGATCGCCGACTATCCGCTGGGTTCCGGCGGTGAGGCAACTTTTACAAGTCCCCGCGGTCTTGAGTACATTGCTCATTTCAATCCTAACTTTCGCTCGGTTCACAACGGGCCCTTGGATATTGCGGGCGGATGGGGGATTCAAGGCCTAGCTTTACTGATGTCGATTCTGGCGTTTGCATGTTTCTCGGCTTGGCATACGTCGAAGCGTTACTTAGTGAGCGGCAATGAAACGCATGCTTTCCTGGGTTCGGTACTAATTTCTGTCATGGTTGGGCAACTCGTAACCTGCATGTTCACGAGTGTATTGGACGGCGAATGGTTTCTTTGGTTGGCAGCATGCTGTCTTGCCTACACTCGCCTGCACATCGCGTCTGTGGATGCCTCGACGATTCTTCAGACGGAAATGTCCGATTTGGACCCTCAGGACGTGGAGCCTTCAATAGTTCAATGACAAACAGTGAAAGCAATGGGCTGATCGTGGCGTTTAATTTCCCGCCATCGGCCACCGCTGGCGTGCATCGCACGCTTCGGTTCACCCGGTTCTTGGCCGATAGCAATTGGCATGTATCCGTTCTGACCTCTCTGCCGGATGAAGACTCTCGCCTGGACCTTGCTCTCGCTGACAAAATCCCCCATAGCACCGACGTGCTTCAAGTAGAACTGATTCGCCCGGAAGATGCGATGAAAGATCGAATTCGCAATCTGCGAAAGGCTGATCCGAGAAACGACTCCGCTTCAACATTGCGAAGTGCTAGGCAATCAGCGGGCTGCCCCGTCGAGTCAATTCCCACACAATCGCAAGGTCGTTTCGATCGTCTTAAATTGCCATTGGGTAAGCTACGCCGGCAGATGGTGGAACTGCTCTTCGCGATCCCAGACAATCGAGTAGGCTGGAAGAACGATGCCGTTTCGAAAGGACTTGAGATCGTCCATAAAAATAAAATATCTCTTGTTTATGCAACCGCGCCACCATTTTCGTCGTTGCTTGTCGGACGTGAAATTGCACGACAAGCTGGTATTCCGCTCGTTCTCGATTTTCGCGACCCCTGGACCCGCGTTCCCTGGGGACCACGCAACAAGTCTTGGCTCGCGAATCGATGGGTCGCAAGGTTGGAAGAAAAATGTGTGCGGGATGCTGCGGCCGTGATCCTGAACACGGACGAACTGGAACAAGACTTTGTAAAGCACTATTCAAATCTGCCGCGCGAGCGTTTCGTTACGATCCCCAACGGGTTCGACCCCGAAATACGGTCTCGAGTTGCGACCTACCTGGAGGAAGCGACATCGCTGCCTCAAGAGAATCGGCCATTCCGCCTGCTGCATCCGGGAAGTCTGTATCGCAATCGTGACCCGCGGCCGATTGTCGATGCCATCGCCAATCTAAAACAACGCAATGTGCAGGTCGTACTCGAGCAGGTCGGCTTCTGTGATCCCGGGTTTAATTTGCAAAACTACGCTCAGCAGCGAGGTGTGGCGGACCAGGTGGAAGTTCATCCTCCCGTCCCGCACGACCAAATGATGCGGCGCATGGCCGAAGTCGACGGGTTTGTTCTGTTGCAACCGGGCACCGCGCTGCAGGTTCCCGGCAAGCTGTTTGAAATGATACTTTTTCGAAAGCCCATTCTTGCGATCTGCGTGCCGGGAGCGGTCTCGAGGATCGTCAATGAATTCCAAATCGGAACCATCGCGGATGATGGGAACGTGGACAGCATCACAAAAGCCATCCTGCAAATGATCGGTCCTGATCGGTCGCAACCGCGATGGGACGACGTCGCCGCGGAGTTTGATGGAGAGCAACTGACCAGCAGACTGGCAGACGTTTTTGATCGGGTGTCCGCCAAGCCAGATTCGGCGAATTCACAACGATGAGCGAATCCATCACAACGGCGGAAGATGCCCCGATGGCTTTACGGGGCCGAACTCCCATTCGCTTCCTGCACGTGTTTCCTGGCTATGGTCGCGGCGGTGCGGAACTGCGTGTGACACGCACGATCAACGCCATGGGACCTGGCGGTGGGCATGCGGTCTTGTCCATCAACGGCCGGAACGGTGCTGCGGCGTTCCTCGACGAATCCGCCAAGGTCCCGGTAATTGCGGGGCCCCCGAAACGCGGCCCGCTGCGGTATCCGATCGATCTATGGCGGTGCATTCGTGCAATCAATCCGGCCGTGATATTGACCTACAATTGGGGTGCCACCGACGCGGTGCTGGCCGCAAAATTGGCTCGCTTCCGCCCTGTCATTCACAATGAGTGCGGATTGTCTGTCGACATCGATGGTAAGGGCGCTCGCCGCACGAAAATGCGACGTTGGCTACTGCCATCGTGTCACCGCGTCGTGGTGACATCGTTCACCCTCCGCGATCTTTGCCTGCGCAAATATGGCGTCAAGCAAGACCAGTTGGCGTTCATTAAAACCGGCGTGGATACGGCCAAGTTCGCTCCCGGCGAAAACGATGAACTTCGAATGCGGATCAAAGGTCCCGCAGACGGGGTCGTGTTTGCATACATTGGTTCCCTCCGCCCCAGCAAGAATATAACGATGTTGATCCGGGCGTTCGCACAGGGGCACCGGCCCGGTGATCGGCTGGCACTGTTCGGCGACGGACCTGAGCGGCAGTCACTCGAGTCGCTCGCGACCGAACTGGGAATCCACGACTCAGTCTACTTCCACGGTTATGCCGACCAGCCGCGATTTGCATTCCAAGCCGCTGACGTTTACGTAACGACCTCAAAATCAGAAGCGGCGTCCAACTCGCTCCTTGAGGCGATGGCGACGGGGTTGCCCGTGATCACAACCGACATCGCTGACAACCGTTTGATGTTGAGCCCGTCCAATACGGAGTTCGTTTTCTCTCATCAGGACGTCGATGGTTACGCCGCCGCCATTCGAGAGATGTCGATCAACGCCCAGCGTCGCCAAGACATCGGACGAAATAACCGCGATCATGTCTGCGAGCACTATCCAATTAGTCGCATGTTCTCAGAATACGCAGCATTGTGGAACAGTGCTGCTGACCTACGGTAGCGGAAGTCATCAATACTTCCGCTCGTCTGCCGATGGGGACAAAAATCTTGACCAGTTCCGCTACGGGCAGTTCTATTTCGGACACTCGCTGAGTGGCCCAGGCTCTCGTTTACACACCCATTGAATCGAAACACTTTTCAGCAATTGCTAAGCAAGATGCTGAACCGACTCAGTACTTAAATAGTTAGTTTTTCATGTTCCTACTCAAACAATCCACTCACCGCATGTTGATCCAGCATGACGAGCGGGTCGGACACCGTTTCGTTCCCAATCAGTTTGCTCGTTTGAGTAACGAAGCAGGTGGATATTTTGTCAAAACCAATTCCGCCGGTTTCCGCTCTGACCAGGAGTTTGTTACCCGGAGAGGTGATAAACCCAGAATTCTGATGTTCGGTGATTCCTACACCGCTGGCGATAATGTGTGCAACGCCGACCGCTATTCCGACCAGCTTGCCAAGCTGCTCGATTGCGAAGTTTTTAACTTCGGTGTTTCGGGCTCAGGCACCGATCAACACGCTCTGATTCATGAATCGTACGCGAAGGACATCGAAGCGGATGCCATCGTGATCTGTGTGCAAATTGATAGTTTTCACCGGATTCAAACCAGTCACCGACCATCGGTGGACCGCGTGACCGGAAAAAAAGTACGCGTCCCCAAACCCTATTTCGAACTGTCCAACGGTGAATTGGCATTGCACCAAGTTCCCGTGCCGATAGAGCGAGCGGAAGTCGAAGACGACGCAACGGCGCAGAATGGAAAACGCGACGACGATCTTCTCGCGAAGATTCATGATGTCTATTCGATGATTCCGGGCCTGAAACAGGTCCGCAAGTCAGCACTGTTTTCCGATGCAGGATCTCGTTTGATCACGGAATTCAAGCGCATGCGGGGACACCATCCCTACCCCGATATTCAGTCCGACGACACAAAGGGCTGGAAGCTGATGTCGGCGATACTTCGACGGTTCATTGATCAGGCTCAACCGCTGCCGGTGTTCATCTTTCCGATCCCGACCCGCGATTTCTATCTCGTGGGGATGGAGCCCATCTACCAACCGCTGTTCGAATCGATCGCCAATCCATCGGGATCGATCTATGTGGGCGACGTTTCCAGCACCCTGATCAAGTTGCCTTACGAGGAACGACTCAAACTCAGCTTCGAGCAGGGCGGGCATTTCACGCCCTATGCAAACCGATTGGTAGCCGAACAGATGGCTAGCTTCATTCGACCCCGATTGGACTGCTTGGCTGCGACTCTGACGAAGGCACCTGAGCAAGTTGAGAAGACACCCGCGGTGCACGTTGGCTCGTCCTCAGAGGCGATCCTCGGGATCAGTGCCTTCTACCATAACTCCGCTGCGGCGCTCATTCGCGATGGCGAGATTGTGGCTGCTGCCGAAGAAGAGCGATTCAGCCGCGTCAAGAACGATCGTCGGTTCCCCAACCAGGCAATCAATTTCTGCCTTGAACATGCCCAAGTGTCTCACAAGGATTTGAAGGCGGTCGCGTTTTACGATGATTCTTCACTCACGTTCGAGCGTATTCTCCATAGCCTGGCATCGACGGACCGCCAGAGTTCCCGAAAGATGTGGAGTCACATCGTTCCCGATTGGGCGCGGTACAAACTGCAGTTCCCACGCATCGTTCGAGAATCGTTGAACTATGAAGGTCTGATCCTGCAAGGCAATCATCACCGCTCGCATGCCGCGAGCTGCTACTACCCGTCTCCATTTGAATCTGCTGCGATCCTAACCATTGATGGCGTGGGCGAATGGGCCACAGCGTCCATTGGCAAGGGCAGCGGCGCAGATCTGGAAATCCTGCGGGAGATGAATTTTACTGATTCACTTGGATTGCTGTACTCGGCGTTTACGCACTTCACGGGTTTCAAAGTGAATTCAGGTGAGTACAAGATGATGGGCCTTGCGCCCTACGGCGAGCCCATCTACACGCAGACCATTCTCGACAATATCGTCGACATCAAGGACGACGGTTCGGTTGCGCTGAACATGGACTACTTCGCGTTCCTGCGTGACGTGAGTACGACTGCGGATAAGTTCGATGAACTATTCGGCGGACCCCGACGTGACCCCGAGAGCCGGATCACCCGCCGTGAAATGGACATCGCCCGTTCGATCCAAGAAGTTACAGAGATAGCGGTGATACGGATGGCCTCGCATGCTCGCGAGCTGACCGGTGAGAAAAACCTCTGCCTCGCCGGGGGTGTTGCTCTGAACTGCGTCGCCAATGGAAAGCTACTGCGGGAGGGGGTCTTTGACGACCTTTGGATTCAACCTGCCGCAGGCGATTCGGGTTGCGCTTTGGGCGTCGCGCTGGATACGTGGCACACGTATTTCGGGCAACCCCGTGGACCGCGTTCCGAGTTATCCGATCAAGGCGGGTCCTACCTAGGCCCTGGATTTTCCACGGACGAGATCAAATCATACCTGGACACACACGGCTATCCGTACGAGGAGTTGGCTGATGGCGAGCGTGAGAAAGTGTTGTCGTCGGCACTGGCCGACGGAAAGGTCGTTGGACATTTCTCGGGACGTCTGGAGTTTGGGCCTCGATCCTTGGGCGCACGATCGATCCTGGGTGACGTCCGAAATCGCGAAATGCAGACCACGCTGAACCTGAGGATCAAATACCGCGAATCGTTTCGCCCCTTTGCACCGGCAGTCCTGAAGGAACGAGCTTCTGATTACTTCGATCTCGATGGCGAGAGCCCCTACATGCTGCTGGTGGCGCCAGTACGCGAGGAACATCGGTTGCCGCCGGATCCATCAACGACGTTGGATGCGGAAGATTTGCTCCCCATTGTCCGCCAAGCTCGTTCGGACATTCCTGCCGTCACGCACGTTGACTATTCCGCTCGGATCCAAACGGTGCGACGGGAACACCACGCTGCGTTTTATGACTTGATCAAGCAGTTCGAGGCGGATACTGGCTACGGAATCCTGGTCAACACCTCGTTCAACGTTCGTGGTGAGCCGATCGTCTGCACTCCTTACGACGCATACCGATGTTTCATGCGGACGGAAATGGACGTTCTGGCGCTGGGCAATTTTGTTTTGCGGAAAGCCGATCAGCCGTCCTGGCCCGAGGGGAAAGGCGAGGGATTAGAGAACGAAGATGTCATGGCAGTTGCGGTTGAGAACAAAGATGACCCGTTGCACCGGCAAATTGATCGCATGTTCGACAAGGCCTTCTGGCCAGCGGTAGAGCAGTCAACACGTGCGGGCATGCCCACCATTCCGCAGCGAAAGGAGAGATTGGCCGACAGTCGGTGGGAGTCCGTTGACGATTCAGTGGAACGTGGGCGCTCGTTCGAATTCGATCCCGCGTTCCGTGCCGACCCATTGGATCCCGCGGCCCTGGCTGATGCGATCGCTGACCGCTGGCGATACGCATCGGATACAACGAAGTTTCGCGACGTTGTTCGTCAGATGCTGGAGATCGCAGCGAAATACCCGCTCGCCGAGGATCAGGATGCTGAACTTTCAGAGTCGGTCTACGTGATGTTTTGAGCATAGAGCGTGTTATTCAACTCTTATGAATTTATTTTCCTGCTGCTTCCAATCGCTCTGCTGGGCGATCGGTTGTTGGTGGGCAATTACCGCTACCGAGTCATTTGGCTGCTGGCGTGTTCGCTATTCTTCTATGCTTGGTGGAACCCGATCTATCTGCCGCTGCTGTTGTCCACGATTGGTTTCAACTATGTGATGGGCGAAAGGCTGCGATTACGCCCTACAAAGCCATTGCTATGGCTTGCCGTTTCAGCCAATCTTTGTTTGATTGGTTACTACAAGTACGCGGGCTTCTTCGTCGAGAACATAACGCACCTCACTGGCGCTGAGTCCAGCTTTATTGATGTCGCACTTCCGCTGGCGATCTCGTTCTTTACGTTCCAACAGATCGCATATTTGGCAGATTGTTACTCCGGAAAATCCCAGGCCTATGGACTTGGTGAATACGGCTTGTTTGTCAGTTTTTTTCCGCAACTGATTGCGGGGCCGATTGTCCATCACGCGGAGATCATGCCCCAGCTCCGCTCCACGACCCGCGGCACCGCTGGCGACATGTCCGTGGGAGCAACGATTTTCGCGTTGGGACTGTTTAAAAAGGCTGTGCTTGCGGACGGGGTAGCTCCGTACGCAAACGCCCTGTTTGATCATCCGGATGCTTGGCAATCGGCGACGTTTTTGCACGCATGGACAGGCGTGCTGGCGTACGGATTCCAAATCTACTTTGATTTCTCGGGTTACTCCGACATGGCAATCGGTGCGGCCCGGATGTTCGGCATCAAGCTTCCGCTTAATTTCTTCTCGCCTTACCGCGCCGAAACGATCAGTGATTTCTGGCGACGTTGGCACATCACGTTGTCGCGTTTTTTGCGAGATTACTTGTACATCCCTTTGGGTGGCAATCGCTACGGCGCTGCCGCTCGATACCGCAATCTATTGATCACGATGTTGCTCGGCGGACTCTGGCATGGTGCGGGTTGGACCTTTGTCTTGTGGGGGCTGCTGCATGGGATGTACTTGGTAATCCAGCAGCGGTGGAGCCAAGCAACATCGTCGTTTGGAGCGTGGAAGCGTGTGCTCGTTTATCGCTTCGCGGCATGTCTGGTCACCTACATCGCAGTTCATTTCGCCTGGGCCTATTTCCGAGCTTCGTCACTGGAATCCGCCAACCGCATCGTGTCGGCAATGGCAGGAAGAAACGGCATTTCGGTCCCCGATGCCATCGCCGCGCGCATCGGACTGACGGGAGCAACGATCGCCGACTATGGGATTGGATTGGACAGTAGCAGCGGGACGCAGTTCGTGTTTGCAGTGCTCTGGATCGTCGCTTTGGCGGCAATCGTTTGGCTGCTTCCGACGACCCAAGAGTTTCTGAGCCGGCTCGAGCCGGCCTGGGAGTATTCCAATGCGTCCAAGACGAAAGCGTTACCGGAGGCCGGTTTTGGTGTATCACTGCCACTACGGTGGCGACCCACAGCTTTTTGGTCCGTAGTGATCAGCGTTATCGCTGGGGCGGGAATTCTGTCACTGGCCGAAGTTTCGGAATTTCTTTACTTTCAGTTCTAAGGATCGGTACGGTATTATTCGTAATATGCATCTAAACTCCGAACATGGCGACGAGTTCGAAACTGCGACGCAGTTCAGTCAATACACCCGTCGCATGTTCGCCTGCGTTATTGGCATGCTGGTCTGCGTCGCTGCCATCGACGTGTGGATCGATCCCTACCTACGCTTTGGGACGTCCCGGATCGTGGGTTGGAGTGTGTTGAAACCACAAGCGATCCGGAAGGTCCGGATGGCCAAAGCCTACGGGGTTGAGCGTGATGATTACGAAACCTTGTTCCTCGGCAATTCACGCGTCGATATTGGCCTGGATCCTCGAAGTGATGCGATTCCCCCACAATTTCGGCCCGCCTATAACCTTGGCCAACCAGGTTCGGGGTCGGAACTCGCGCTGCGATATTTTGAGCATGCGCTGTCCACGTCTTCGCCAACGACAGTTGTGTTGGGTGTTGATTTCCTGAATTTTTTGAGAGCACCAGGACTTCAATCGAGTGAAGACGGCGATGGCTCGGGAGACAGCGGAACCGATTCGTCGGTTTACAACCGACTCAGCTCGGTTGACGACGGGAGCGGATGGGATTGGAATCGGACATCGCAAAGAGCTAACGACATATGCGCTGCCGCGCTTTCACTCTCTGCACTCCAAGACTCGTTGTTGACGGTCCTGGCCCAAGGTAACTCCAATGCCGCCGATATTTCCACGCAGGGTTTCAATTC
This sequence comes from Rubripirellula lacrimiformis, assembly GCF_007741535.1. Lineage (NCBI taxonomy): Bacteria > Pseudomonadati > Planctomycetota > Planctomycetia > Pirellulales > Pirellulaceae > Rubripirellula > Rubripirellula lacrimiformis. Next base: position 6,169,029 of record NZ_CP036525.1, on the reverse strand, counting down.
CGGTGCGGCCTTTCGGACACTGATTCACAATGAGGGTCAGGCCGCATTGTTCCGGCAAAAAAATGAGGAATATGCTAAGAAGTGCGCTGATCGCGTAGCGCCGCCATTGGAACAGTCCGACGAACTAACCGCGATCGAAGACTTACTGTCACTGGCAACCAGCCGAAACATCCGGATCCTCGTGTTCATCCATCCCTACCACGCCGATGTCTTACGAATTTTTGAAACGAGTGGGCATTGGGGTGATTTTGAAGAGTGGAAAGTCGAACTCAGCGAAATCTGCGATAGGCCTGGAGTTCAGCTCTGGGATTTTGCCTCGTTCAACCCATATTCAACCGAAACGCCACCTGCGGCCGGTGACAAGAAAACCGTCATGAAATGGTACTGGGAATCGGGTCATTACCGGCAAGCGCTGGGTGATCAAATGTTCGTGAGAATGCTGAACCAGGACGCTGCGAGCCAAGGAGACCGCGGTGAGTGGGGAACTGCGATTACGCCAACGAACATTCAGCAGCAATTAAATTTGCAGCGAAAAGCGCGGGCCGACTATCAACCGTCGAAAGGCGTGGGGCGTCGCAGCTCGGCCAAACGAGATATGCCGGTGGAGAACTGATGAATCCGCCGTCGAATATTCTCAGCGTTTGCACCAATCTACCGAGTCGCCGAGATCCTCTGCTCGGGCTATTCGTCCATCGGCGGCTGGAAAAGATGGCTGAACTCGCCAACGTGCGGGCGCTCTGCCCGCAACCTTGGTTCCCCTTCATTCGCCCTCGCTTCGCTGATCAACCACTCACTGGTTCCCAGCTGCCGGTGGATTTTGAAGACATGTTCTACTTGCCCGGCGTTGCCAAACGGATCGATGGGCGTTGGCTGCAACGCTGTGTTGAGAAATGGCTAGATGGAATGGACGATTCGGTTTCGTCCAACGCGGTCATTGACGCTCATTTCGGATACCCCGAGGGCGTTGGTTGCTACCTGGCAGCAAAGCAGCGCGGCTTGCCTTGCTTCATCACCATGCGTGGACTCGAAATCGACCGTTTTCGGATCCCCAGCGTCAAGCCTCAGCTAGTCGAAGCGCTATCGCATTGCGCTGGCGTTATCGCGGTGAGCGAATCACTGCGTAACGCTGCTGTCGATGCCGGCGTACCCAAGAGCAACATTGCCGTCATTGCAAACGGGATTGACGGGGACCTCTTTCATCCAGGCGATCGTGAGGCAGCGAGAATGGAACTCGACCAACCGCTTGATGGACCTCTGATCGTTTGCGTCGCGAATCTCAAGGCGGTCAAAGGGCACGAGGTGCTTTTAAAAGCGTTCGCCGCGTTGCCGCGAGACTTGGGAGCACGACTGGTGCTGATCGGATCCGCCAGTGATGTCAGCGCCGTGCAGCAAATCGACCTGCTCATCGCGTCGTTAGGGTGTGAAGATCTGGTCTTCAAGATCGGAGCGAGACCGCCGGACGAAGTTGCAGTCTGGCTGCAAGCCGCTAATGTGTTCGCACTGGCAAGCCATCGCGAAGGCTGTTGCAATGCGGTACTGGAGGCGTTGGCGACGGGAACTCCGGTTGTCGCCACGTCCGTCGGCAGCAATCCGCAAGAGATCCGAGACGCAATTGAAGGTTACGTTGTTTCACCGGGTGACCACCAGGCCTTTGCAGTCGCGTTAGAAAAATCCCTTGAAAAAGACTGGGACGCCAGCCAAATTTCCAGTCGCATGGATGGTCGCACTTGGTCCGGGGTCGCTAATAGCGTCTTGCAGTTCATGAGTTCTCGCAATGGCTGATCGCTCTCGACTTAAAAACCTAACGCAAGCTCGACTTGCACGCCGCATGAACAACTCGGTCGTAGCCTCGGGCAACAGCCAGCGATTCACAGCATTCGGCGGCGATGCCGATGACTGTAAAACAAGCGAAAACTTCCGTTATTGTCTAAGGCCTAGTTTTTCGGCTCTGTGTTTCCCACATCGGCGAATTTCACCGCTCGCATTCCAAAAAGCATGAAAATCATTTACCACCACCGCACACGGGGTGACGGCGCCGAGGGCGTGCACATCAACGAGATGATCGGTGCATTTCGGGAACTTGAGCACGAAGTCGAGATATGTTGTCCACGTGTAGCGAACCGCCCCGCTGGCCTTAAATTGGGAATGACTGGGATTTCGTCTAAAGACTCCCAGGGCCTGTTAGGGTGGTGCAGGATTGCAGTCCGTCAAATATTCGAAATTGCATACAACCTGATTTCGACACCCCGTCTCTTGACTGCGACGCTGCGAATTCGTCCGCAACTGCTTTACGAGCGTTACTCCTGCTACCACATTGCGGGCCCACTCGTTTCTCGCGTATTGGGAGTCCCGATCGTCCTGGAAGTGAATTCCACCTATGCCGGGCGTTTTAACCGAAGAAGATTAGCATTTCCGTTCATTTGCAAAGCAATTGAAAAGTGGGCCTTCCGTAACAGCACACTAATTGCAGTAGTGTCATCGCCACTGCGACAATGCGTACTGGACCGCACCGAAGAAAAGGTCCCGGTCTTGATTACCCCGAACGCAATTAACGAACGTGTGATCCGAAGTCTTGAGTCTGATCCAGTCGCGAACCGAGCGACTCTAGGAATTGGCGACTCCGATATTGTGATTGGCTTTGTTGGATCGCTCCGGCGGTGGCACGGCGTTGATATGTTGACACGAAAGATCCCCTACATTCTTTCGCAAGTCCCTCATTCAGTTTTTTTGATAGTGGGGTCGGGAGAGCTTGAATCTTCACTAAATGCAGTCAAGTTGAGACAGGGCATCGGAAGCAGGCTGGTGCTGACTGGAGGTGTCGACCACGACAAGGTCAATGCATTGATAGATGCAATGGACATTGGCCTTATGCCCCACTCCAATGACTGGGGATCGCCCATGAAAATACTTGAATACATGGCACTAGGCAAACTATGCATTGCTCCCCGGCTACCTCCAATTGAAGAAATCCTTTGCGACAATGAAACCGGATTGCTCTTTGAGGCAGGCGATGACGATGCTTTCGCCGGTGCAATCGTCTACGCATGCGAAAATGCTGAACGGCGAAAACGCATCGGCAAAACTGCCCGCGAATTTGTGCTAGCGCAGCGAAAGTGGACGGATAATGCCCGAATGATACTTACAAGACTGAGCGAAATCAAGAAATGAAACTTTACCAGGCATTGCTACTACTCACAGCGGTCGTGTCCGCAATGGCGAGTTTACTATTGCAATCTCCTAGCAAGTCTCTGGCGACTGATTTGCACTTTGCTCTGGAAAAGAGCATTCCAAATTCGAGCGAAGGCGTGAGTCCGAAACTGCATTTCTCCGACCTCACCCATGCTGCCAAAACGGGATGGTCTGCAAGTGACCCCAAGCGGGGTGCGGCAATTACGGTCTGGGGAAGCGGTTTCGAAAAAACTAGAGGCGACAGTTACATTACTGTTAACGGAATTAAGTTGACCATGGACGCTGATTACGCGGAATGGAATGCAGATTCCTATGACGTGTTCTTCCTGAAGAGAATTACTTTCTGGCTCAGAGGTGAGTGCGAGAATGGAGTCGGTTCAATCACGGTAACGGTTGGAGGCAAAACTTCTGAGGAGCTTCCTTTCAGCATTATCAGCGGAAGAATTTGCTTTGTCGATGCAGATGCGCAGTCGCCCGGCGATGGCTCCTTCGAAGCTCCCTGGGCAAGCCCGAACGTGGCTGTGAAGTCGCTGGAACCGGGGGATGTCCTGTATTTCCGCGAAACCGCATCTCCGTATAACAAGAAGTTTTTTACGGGCAAGCAGAATTTTTATCTTACGAGAGGAAACTCGAAGGACGGACTTGCTGACGCTCCAATCGCTCTCGTTTCTTTCCCTGGCGAAGTCGCGACCATTGACACCAGGGTGAGTGAAGGCGAATCCCCCTTAGCCGGGAATTTCGTATTGGCAAGAAATTACTGGACCATCTCAAAGTTTCGTCTAAGAGCATCGAAGACCTGCTTGTTTCTTGGCTCTAATGATGGCGAGCGAGGACATGGGATTCGTGCCGTTGGAAACGACTGCGTGGGATGCCAAGAGTTTGGTAGTGGGACTGCTCCGATCGCTACCTTCGGAAGCAACATGTCGGTACTAGGCAACAGCTCGCATGGCGGGAGAACCAACAATAAACTTGATCACGCAATATATATTTCAGGCAACCCATCGGTCGTCAAAGGAGTCGAACTGGGCTGGAATTACGCATACGACAACGATTATGCGGAGGGGCCAATGCTAGTAGTTAACCACCAAGGCAATCGAATCCCGCCCGGCCGGTCATGCAAACAACATGACATCCACCACAACCTAATTGACTGCACTTTGTTTGCTGGTCGCGGCATAGGCATCTATTCAATGTCGTGGGATCAACAACAGGGTGAAACAGAGCCTGATCGAGCCTTCGTTTTCAACAATATAGTCTTAGGTGCGGGCTGGAAAAACTCGCCTAGCGCGGCTGCAATTTACTGCCTGAATGGAAAAGCTTCAATATTCCACAACACTTTGGTGAATTGTGTGGAGAACGCTATCACAGTCGGTGGTGAAGACGTGCTTTCGGTCGAAATCGAAAACAATATCCTCCACGTGGCGGATGGCTCAGGCTACATCTATCTTGTCCCTGGCAGCAAGTCACTAGTGATCAAAAACAACCTTTATTATGGACTGGGGGCCGGCCCCTCCGTTGACGACCAGCGCATTGAGGCGGCACCTAGTTTAAATCGACATCTAATCCCGACTGTCGATGGCCCTGAAGTTAACGCGAGCAGCGCAAACACGGGCGTTCGGACAGATTTTTGGGGTAAGCCTAGAACAACCGGAAGTGCTGCTGATATTGGCGCCTGCGAGTATGACGCAGATACTCGTTTGGCGAATTAATGAACTGTCCACAAAGTACAAACGTGAACACAAAGCTCGCGTGCAGATCCAGACAAATCCGAATGACTAATTTTTACATTCCTGCGGATCGTCGTTGCTCGTGATTGCTCTTCAAATTGTATTTTGGTTGGCAGCGCTGGCGGTTGCAATTCCGCTCGTGTTGTATCCCGTTGGCTTGTTTGCGATGTCTCGACTGCGCAGCCGATGCGCGGCTGGGCATGCGACTCCCACCGCAACGTTGGTGATCAGTGCCTTCAATGAGGAGGATGTCATCCGGCAAAAGCTGGAAAACTCGCTGGCGCTGGACTATCCAAGCGAGCTGCTCGAGATCCTCGTGATCTCGGACGGTTCGGAAGACCGGACGGATGAAATTGTGGCGGGGTTTACGGACCCTCGCGTGCAACTTCGCCGGCAAGACCCTCGGCTCGGCAAGTCCGCTGGGTTGTCTCGCTATTGCCCCGAAGCCAACGGTGAGATTCTCGTCTTTACCGATGCCAATTCCATGTTTCAGCCGGATGCGCTGAGCAAGCTGCTGCGACACTTTGATGATCCGCGGGTGGGCTACTCCGTGGGCCGACAAAGCTACACCGACGGCGACCAGTCGTCTTCGTCCGATTCAGAGAATCTGTATTGGTCGATGGAGTTGTTGATGAAGGCGTGGGAGAGCCGATTGAGCAGCGTCGTCGGCGCTGATGGTGCGATCTATGCCCTCCGCAGGGAACTGTTCGAGCCGCTTAGCGCGGAGGATATCAACGATTTCCTGTTGCCCTTGAAGGTCGTCGCCAAGGGGTACCGCGGGGTGTTTGACCACGAGGCGGTTTGCTTCGAAGACGCCGCGCCCGATTTTAGCGGAGAGTTCCGCCGCAAACGACGGATTGTCAATCGCAGCATGCGGGCTGTTTGGAAGGTGCCATCCACGCTGAATCCATTCCGCGTGGGCTGGTTCGCGCCGCAGTTGCTGGCACATAAGGTTTTGCGCTGGCTGTGCCCGCTTTTTCTGCTGCTGATGTTGGTCAGTGCGGCGGTGCTGGCGGGGAACGAATGGGCCAGTGGTGACTTGGGCTGGATCTATACCGGGCTGCTATTCCTGCAGTTGCTCGGATACGGGTTGGCACTTGCGTACGTGATTCCATTCTTTCGTCGCGTTCGTTTGGTGTACGTTGCGTACTATTTTTTGCTAGTGAATGTGGCTTCGGCGATGGGACTGGCGCTACTGGCCTCAGGCCACGCCATCGGTGTTTGGAAGCCAGAGCGATGATTCAACTGCTGTTCTGGGTAGCATTGGCACTGCTGCTGCACACCTACGTGATCTACCCCGTGTTGGCGATGCTAGTGCCACGGCGCGGCGCAGCATTGTCCTGCGATGCCCGCCCCCCGGTCAGCATCCTGGTGGCTGCGCACAATGAAGACACGGTGATCGGGCCGAAGATCGAGAATTTTTTTGCCCTGGATTATCCTGCGGACAAACTTGAACTGATCATTTTCGACGACGGCAGCGTTGACGCGACGGCGGAAACCGCGCGACGGATAACGGACGCCCGCGTCCGCGTGATCGGCTGCGAGGTCCGTGGTGGAAAAGCAGCGGCGGTCAACCAGATGGTCACCGAGGCCGCCTACCCGACGCTACTGTTGACCGACGCGAATGTGTCACTGCGAACCGATGCGGTTCAGCAATTGGTCAAACACTTTCGCGATGAAAAAGTGGGTGCCGTCACTGGCGCCGTCCGGCTGATCGGCAGCGATCAGCAATTTCGCTCGGGCGAATCGTTGTACTACCGGCTAGAACGCCGGATCCAACGAGCGGAATCGCAGCTCAGTAGCGTGATGGGCGTTGACGGCGGCATGTACGCCCTCCGCCGCGAACTGTTCCAGCCGATTCCCACCGATACCATCCTGGACGACTTCCTAATTTCGATGAACGTACTACGTGCGTCGCGACGGATTGTTTACGAGCCTACCGCGACTGCGTCAGAGACCGGAACGCCCTCGTCTCGACAAGAATTCCACCGGCGTGTCCGGATCGCAGCGGGGGCCGTCCAACTGCTGCGACGTGGCAACGTGCCGCGTTGGAACCAGTGCGCGATCTGGTTCCAGTTCATCTCTCACAAACTGCTTCGGTGGATCTCGCCGCTCCTGATCACCATTCTGCTTGGCTGTAGCATCTTGTTGGCCCGGGACAGTCTGATGTATTCGGAAACGCTACTATCGCTGGGGATTCTCATCGGCGGAATGCTGCTGGCGCTGGTCGTCCCGCGTCTGCGTTCAACTGCACTGGACGGCATATTTTTCTATTTCGGTTTGAGCCAAATTGCGATGGCATGGGGGATTCTGCGGGGCGTTTTGAATCGTCAGCCGCCTCAGTGGGAAAAGGCTCGGCGAGTTGAAGGAGATGTAAGTCGCAAAATGACGGGGACCGAAAGGTGATGCTGGATCTCTGTGACGCCGTTTCCTATCATTTTTTGCGTCGTTGTTTCCCCGGCAAGCGTCAGGTGTCCAATTCGCGTGGCGCTCACTTGACCGGTTATCCGGAGCGGCTGAAAAATATCATTGGCGACCGTCGATGGCAATCGCTTAAGTCACAAATGGTTGTTGACTTTGGTTGTGGCCATGGTGACGGGGCGATCCATTTGGCCTCGGAAGGCTTCACCAACGTTGCGGGAATCGACATCCGTGAATGCGTCCTTGACGATGCCCGCCAACGAGCGGTCGAGGCAGGGTTTGCCGATCGCTGTCATTTTGCAACCAGTTTGCCAGAGACGCGCGCCGATGTCGTCATTTCAATGGATGCGTTCGAGCACTTCGCAGATCCTGCGGGAGTCCTGCAATCAATGTCCAATTTGCTCGATCCCGGTGGTCAAGTAATCGTCTCCTTTGGTCCCACTTGGTATCATCCCCGCGGTGGACATCTTTTCGCCCCGTTTCCTTGGGCACACCTGGTATTTTCGGAATCCGCTCTCTGTCAATGGCGGCGAGACTTCCGCGATGATGGTGCCATGAGATTCGCGGAGGTGGACGGTGGTTTGAACCAAATGACGATCGCAAGATTTGAGCGAATCGTAGAAGACAGCCCGTTCAAAGTTGAATGGATGATCGCTCGCCCGATCGATGCGGTCCGCTGGCTCCATCATCGATGGACACGAGAGTTTCTGACTTCCATCGTTGATTGCGTCCTTGTCAAACGATAGCCCTGTCAAACGATAAGCACTATGCGTCTGTCCTCACTCTATGGTCGAGCTTTCCAAGCCATTGGCTTGCCGCTGATGCTTGCCCCGACGCGGAGCAAAACCATATCTTTGGCTCGCCGCATCCGCAGGCAACAGAGATGGCCTACCGCTCGAATTCAGGAATATCAACTGAATCGGTTGACTGAATTGCTGCAGTTGGCTGAACGTGAGTCGCCGTTTTATCGTCAACGCTGGCGGGAGAGAGACGTTTCCCCATCACAATTTACCTGTCTGCAGGACCTACAACGCTTTCCTGTCACCAGCAAAGGCGACCTGGAAACTCATTTCCCCGACGGATTCGCGACCGAGAGTCGGCGCAGCAAGGACTGGCAGTACGTGGGAACCCGGGGCACGACTCGCCGAGTCATGGTCATTCATGATTTTCAGCGACGTGATCACGAACGGGCTGCGATCATGGTCGCGATGACCGAGGACAGCCCTTATCGATTTGGGACTCGCGAGATCTCAATCCCGCCAGATGCCTGTAGTGTGCACTGTGGGATTGAGAGTGACCGGGCCGATTCGGTATCCCAACAGCTATTTTCGCTCGCCAGTCGGCGCGTCGCATGGAATCGGTCATCGATCAGCGACCTGCGCGGATTGGTGATGGATACATGGATTTGCCCGAAAACGGTCTTACCGCCCCTCCGGCTCGAAGGTGCTGATGACGAGCTGCGAGAATGCGTCGCGGCTCTTCGTCGTCTTCGACCCCTGCAGTTTACCGCGCTGCCGGAATACCTTCGTGCGATCGCCGGCTACATTCACCGAACGGGTGACCTTCCGCCGCCGATCCCGATTGTCCGACCGATGGGAGCAAATTTCCCTCGCTCCTGGCGCGAGAATGTCGAATCCGCCTTTCGGGGCGTGCTGCGAGAGCACTACGGAAGCCGTGAAATGGGGCCGATGGCGTTCGATTGCCGCGTCGCAGACGGGATGCACCTGCTGATGAGCCAGCACGTGATCGAAGTCGTCGATACGGACGACCAGGCAGTGCCTGCTGGCGAACTAGGCAGAGTGTTGGTCACCGACCTGCATAACCATGCGATGCCGATCATCCGGTACGACATCGGCGACCTGGCCAGAATCGCTTCGGAGCCCTGTCCTTGCGGCCGCAATACCATGCAAATCCAACTGGAGGGCCGCGTCGATGATGCTCTGCAGACCTCTGCCGGAACGGTTTTGAGCGCGGAAGTGATCTCGAACTTTTTTTCGGCGTTGCCCGAGATACAGGATTTCCAGCTGTCTGAAAATCAGGCGGGCAAATGGACCCTGCGGGTCGTGCCCGCCGCCAACGCCACTGTCAACGAAGACGAACTGGCTGCACGATTCCAGGCCTGGGCGGGAGACACGCGACGCATCTCGGTGCGCACTGCCGATGCGATTCAACCCGAATCATCGGGCAAGTTCCGGCACAGTAAGCGACGGCCATCGCGTTGCTAAGATCGCGCGGGACAAGAGTCTGCTTCCTTTCTGATGTGTCCCTCATTGCCAGTGACCTCACGGCAAGCGGCTCACCATTACCGTTGAAAGTTCGGCTAAAACAACAAGCCGATGGCGTCAAACTGTAGCGAGATAAAGCAATCAATCCCCACGTTTTGGGCGATTTTCCATTGCTGAACTCACCTGAAATTTCGACCTAGGCTGTGGGATCACCGAAAGTCTTGGCGACTTCCGCTACGAAATGCCCTACAGCGTTTGTCGAAACGGCTCGCCCCCAACTAAATATTCGGTGGCCACTAGGTTGTGAATCTATCGGCAAGGCTGAAAACGTTCCCGCTCCACACTTAAGAACCTTGTCATGCTCGATCTTGCCGACATTCGCGACCACTTTCCGGCCCTGAATCGAAAGATTGCGGGCCGACCCGTCATCTACCTCGACTCGGCGGCAACCTATTTGAAACCGCAGGCCGTCATCGATGCGGTCTGCGCGTGCTACGAGCAAACAGCTGGTACGGTAGGGCGGGCAGTGCACGTGATGGCGGATGACGCGGCGGACCGGTATGCGGAAGGCCGGCAGACGATCGCCGACTTTATCCATGCAGAGCCCGACCAGATCGTTTTTGTTCGCAACGCGACCGAAGCTATCAATCTTGTCGCGTCTAGTTTGCCGGCGGGAACGGTCGTTGTTGGGTCAGAGGGTGAGCACCACAGCAATCTACTGCCGTGGCGCCATCGCCACGACTTTCACGCACTGCCCACGCTCGACGATGGTAGCATCGAACTTGATGCAGCATCACGGCTGATCAATGCGGGACGTCCAGAACTGTTTGCGTTCAGTACGATTGGAAATTCGTTTGGGAACCGTCAGCCTGTAGGTGAATTGACACAAATCGCTCGGCAGGCCGGATGCGATGTGCTGCTTGACGTCAACCAATCGATCGCCCACGAACCGATCAACGTCCGCGATCTGGATTGCGACTATGCCTGTTTCTCGGGGCACAAACTGGGAGGCCCGACGGGACTGGGAGTGCTGTACGCCAAACGTGCCCGACTGCGAGCATTGCAGCCTACGTTGTACGGCGGCGGGATGGTCGACAGTGTTGATCGCGCGGGGTGCGTGCTGGCCGAGACTCCGATGCGTCTGGAAGCGGGCACCGCCTGCTTCGAAGCGGTGATTGGGCTAGCCGCTGCTTGTGAATTCATCAGTGACATTGGGTTTGACGCGATCGAGCAAGGCGAACGAAGGCTAACGGCGCGGTTGCTTGATGGGCTCCGATCGATACCCCAAGTAAAGGTTCGCGGACCGGAGCTGGCGGCAGACCGCGGCGCGATCGTGGCGTTTCAAGTGGACGGCCTTGAAGCCCATGGGGTCGCACGAATGCTTTCGAACCGCGAAAACGTGTGCGTCCGCAGTGGATTTCACTGTGCCCAGCCTGCGCATGAATCCCACGGTTGGCGACCCACGGTGCGGGCCAGCCTGGGGATCTACAATACAGCCCGCGAGATCGAGACATTGATCGATTCACTGCATCGCATTACGCTCAACCTAACTTGAAAAATAGCCGCATGCGAATTCTTTATCATCACCGCACCCTCGGCGACGGTGCCGAGGGCATCCACATCCGCGAAATGGTCGCTGCTTTTCGGGAGCTGGGGCATGAGGTGCGGGTGGTGGCTTTGGTGGGCGAAACTCCGTCGCGTCAGCCCGAACGAGAAACCACCAGCGAGACCGCGCAGCAGATCTCCAGTCAGCCAACCGATCGATCGCAGCAGCGATGGTCCGGGGTCAGTCGCTGGCTTCCCGGCGTTGCGTACGAAATCGCCGAACTGGGCTACAATGTGTTTGCAAAACGACGCCTTCGCACAGCGGTGGCGCAGTTCCAACCAGATTTCATCTACGACCGTTACAACAGCTTTTCATCCGCAGCAGTTGACGTGGGGCGCGGCATGGGGGTCCCAGTTTGCTTGGAGGTCAATGCCCCAGTTGCTTTGGAACGAACCATGCAATCGGAAAAACGTCGGCTAAGGATGGACCAGCTTGCCATTCGCTATGAGCGGTCAATTTGCTGCGCCGCTGATCGTGTTGTCGCTGTCTCCACACCCCTGAAGCAGTTCCTCGTTGACGAACGGGGCGTGCCTGCGGATCGCATTCTCGTGCTTCCTAACGGAGCAGATCCGGACAAGTTTCATCCTAAATGCTGCGGCGCCGAAGTGCGAAGATCGCTCGGCTTAGTCGACAAAACTGTCATTGGTTTCCTAGGTATTCTTCGCAACTGGCATGGTATCGACCTACTAATCGACGCATTCGGCCAGTTGGCGAAAACCGATTCTTCGATCCATCTTCTGATCATTGGGGACGGTCCGATTCAACATGACCTAGAGGCGATCGTTGCCGATAAGCACTTGGAAAACCGGGTGACCTTCACCGGTCGGGTTGTCCACGCGGCAATTCAATCTCATTTGGCTGCGATGGATATCACGGCTAGTCCAATGGCAACTTTCTATGCATCGCCTATGAAAATTTTAGAGTCCATGGCGATGGGCATTCCAACCGTCGCTGCAAACACTGCCAATATCCGCGACGTGATTGAAGATGGCATCGACGGAGTGCTATTCGCACCCAACGACGCCGGATCTCTTGCAAAGGCGATTGCGTCTCTCATCAATCAGCCAGAGCTAACCGCGAAAATAAAGCACTACGCTCGACGTAAGATTGAGACCGACCGTAATTGGGTGTCCATTGCCGGGGAAGTAATCGATTCGCTTAAAAAAGTTGTGGACGAAGATCCTCGCCGTCGATAACTGAATCGATTTGATCGAACAGGATGATATCTTCGCCCAGGCCGCCTCGCAATTTATCAATGCCTTCGCCGCCATCGAGCCAGTCGTCATCGTCGCCGCCGGAAAGTATGTCGTCACCTAGTCGACCAAACAAAATGTCATGACCACTTTGCCCTGCAAGTAGATCGTCCCCATCGCCGCCGTCAAGACGGTCATTTCCGTTCCCACCGACCAAGACATCATCTCCCAATCCCCCGCTAATGAAGTCGTTTCCTTCTCCCCCTGCCAGGACGGGGTCCGAACCACCGCCTCCATCAATCCAGTCGTCACCAGCACCAGCACGAATTCGATCAGCACCATCACCACCGAAGATGACGTCATTCCCGTCGTTTCCTTGTAGGACGTCATCGCCACCGCGTCCATCAAGGAAATCGTCGTCGTCGCCACCGAGAATCGAATCATCGCCGCCGCCGCCCAGGATTGTGTCCCGTCCTGCACCGCCTAACGCAACTAAACGCACATTTGTGTCGTTGACAAACAGATCATCGCCATCGCCGCCGAAAAAGGTAAATTGATGAATCCCTTCGACCGGTATCTGGAATTCCTGCGAGTTGATCGTGAACAAAAATAGGTCGTCGACAACTCTCACCGCAATTGAGTCGGATGATTCACCCGAGCGAATGATCAACCTGCCATCGCTGGTTTGATTCCACTCGACAGGCAACCGCGGTACTACACCGGGCGGAAGATCGCTACTCATCGTTCCAGCGATCAATATCCCGGTATCTTCATCCCAAACATTCGCTGTCTGCTCGGGCATTGAAGCAGCGATCTTACTTACGTGCGACGGTAAGAATGAGACATCGCTCAAGAAGATGGCATCGGGGTCTGCCTCCCGAGGAAAAGCTATATTGACATAATTGCGAAGTGTCACATCGTGCAACTGCATTCCTTGGTCGCCTGCGTTGATCGGAGCGACAATCCCAAAATTCATCCCCTCGATCTTAACGTTCTTCCCAACGTGGTTGTAATTTTCATACGTTACGTTTCCCATCCAAATCCCCGAATTGGCTCGGGTATCAAAAGTGAATGGACTACCTTCGTTACGGCTAGAAACCGAGGGATTGCCAATCACGACGAAGCCGTCAACGCCTAAATTCGCGTCGTGGTAAGTTTTCAGCCCGTCATGCGAAACATGCCAAGCGAGGAAATTGCGAACGGGATTCGGAGCGTAGTTATCAATATCAAACTGGCCTTGAGACCAAGAGAACCAAAGACCTCCCTTGCTTGAGACCGCCTCGTTATCTTTGAAAACGTCCAGTTGGCGATGGACTTTTGATATATCCGGCGTTCGATAATAGCCGTTGAAGTTAAACCCGTAACCAACGGCATCGTATACGGTGTTGCCAATGAACTCGCCTTCGGAAGCGCGAAGCCAGAAGCCGGAACCGTCATTTCCAATTTCAATAAACCGTTTTCCGACCGCATCCTTCGCCTCAACTGCGCCGGCGCGAGGATCGTCAGTTTGATGTCCACCATTGACCTGTATCACCAGATTGTTTTCAAAACGGTTTCCGGTTTCATTGCCTGACTCCGTTACGATTCCTGCGCCGTCGACATCGTAAACAATGCTGTCTCGGATGGTGCTGTCGTTTGTTTCATGGACAACGATGCCCCATTTCCTAGCGTCCCTGACGACGATTCCATCAACCATTGCAGGATGACTTAAGTGATGAAGGTGAACCGAATAGCGACCAGCGACGTTTCTACCAATTTGGACCAGATTCCCGGACGTTTCTGTCACCGTATCGTCAACGAACTCATCTGAACTTGTCCGACCTAATCCGACAAATTCCGCGTTTTCCAAATGGACGATCGCTCCGGCAGTTGCCGCTACATGGCCGCGCACGCCTTCCGGATTCTCACTGCGAATGCGAACGTTACGACTCAAGTTGGCAACATGCGCAAAACGGTTGATGTCAAAGCTATTCTCTGTAATACCGTAATGGTCATACTTTAATGCCGTTTCCGTTTGCACTTGGCCATTCTCAAGCGAGGCGATCAGAACGGTTTCCGATTCGTTAATCTGAATACCTTTCTTGGTAATGGGCGTTTGAGAGGTTTCCGGAAGCAAAAGCGTATCGCCGAGCGTCCAGTTTGCTGGAAGCGTTTGAAAGTCAATTTTCGTAGCTCCACTTTCAAGATCGGCTTGACTTCGGACATGTGCTGTTTTTTCGGCACCGTAGATGTCTAGCCCTCCAAGAACAATCAGCCCGTTTCCCCACTGAGAGGGATCAATGCCCGGGTTTTCTACCGTGCCTGTCTTGAAATGATGACCGTCGGCTTGCGGCGTGTCGGTGAAGACGATCTCCGCTTTGACATTGCCTTGGATTGGTTGACCGGCCGTACCGATGGTCAGGCTGCCGTGGGGCATCACCATGATCTCGTTCAGCCATAACGACGTCGGCGTGTCGGTCGCGAATTTAAGATGACCACTGATCTCGATCGCGTCGATCCGCACATCACTGTCAACATCGTAAATGACCGTTCGTCCCTGCGGCACCGAAACAATGGCGCCCGGACCTGGTATTTCGCTGTTTTGCCATGTTGGTGGATCCGACCAGTCGCCGTCCGTTACCGCGATGAATGTGGGATTCGCCGCGAATCGTGGAATACGATCGTGATGGGTGATGACTTCTGTGGGGGTTACCGTCACACCACTGTGCGACATCTGCTCGCCCATCGACATTGATAGTGCGGATATCGGCAATGCTGGAACATTGATAGCTACTGCGGCAGATACCTGCCCCGATTCATCTAATGAAACTTCGCCCAGCGATAGGTTTCCGGCAAGTAAACGCCGAGACTCGAGGGATTCAACGTTCAGACGACGCGCTTGACTGCGCCGGAGGGCAATGTTCATGCTGGAGACACGACCTAAAGAGCCGCGATAGTGGGTATGTTACGAAAGAGAAGGCAGCCCGCAGATAACCCTGGTCGAACCAGTGGATCGGCTGTAGATCCTCCCCATTTTACCTGAACCCCTACGTCAGGTGCAATGCGCATATACCCTCGTTTGCTTAACGCTAATGGTTCGCCACAAGCTGTTTAGCGATTCGGTCGGCGGCGTGCCCATCCCAAAGTTCGGGGCAGTGGCCGACGTCGTAATTACCGGTCAGGACCTGTTGCAGTTGCTGCTGCAGCTGATCGGCCGAATTGCCGATCAGGACACCGCTGCCGCTGTCCACGGTGATCGGCCGCTCGGTGTTCTCCCGCATCGTCAAGCATGGCACGCCCAGCGCCGTGGACTCTTCCTGCAGTCCGCCGGAATCCGTCACGATTACCTTGGCCTGCGATGTCAGTGCCAGAAAGTCCAGGTAACCCATTGGGTCGACCAAATGGATCGAATCGCAGCGATCCAGGATGGGACTGAGTCCAAATTGTTCGATGCGGCTTTTCGTCCGCGGATGCACGGGAAAGATCATCGGTAATTGTGACGACATCTCGACCAGCACCTTCAACAACGCCGACAGTATCTCTGCGTCGTCAACGTTGGATGGTCGGTGCATGGTGATCACGCCGTACTGACCGACGCTTAGCCCCAGCGACTGGAGTGTCGATCGCTTTTGGGCCGCCGGCAAGTGTTGCAGCAGCGTATCGATCATCACATTGCCGACCAGGTGCAGTCGTTCGGGTGGATGCCCTTCCCGGCTTAGATTTTCAATCCCCGCCGGTTCGCTGCAAAACAATTGGGTCGATATCGAATCGGTCACCAGCCGATTGATTTCCTCTGGCATCCGACGGTCGAAACTTCTCAATCCCGCTTCCACGTGGGCCACTGGCACATGCAATTTTGTCGCCGCGATGGCCGCCGCCATCGTCGAATTGACATCGCCGACCACCACCATCTGATCCACGGGCTGGCCGTCGGTCGCGGACGTTTCAATCCACCGTTCAATCGCGACCATGACCTCAGCCGTCTGCGCCGCGTGGGAACCTGATCCGACTCCCAGCGAAACATCGGGACGGCGGATGCCAAGATCCTCGAAAAACACGTCCGACAGATTGTGGTCGTAGTGCTGACCGGTATGGATCAGCGAGGTTTTCACCTCGGTATATCGATCGAGTGAGCGTAAGATCGGTGCGATCTTCATGAAGTTGGGGCGAGCACCGGCAACCAATGCGAAGTGTTTTTTCAAAGTTCAGCTTTTCTAGTTTGAGTTAGCGAAACCGTTCACGGCCCGTGGCACCGGTTATGACTTAAGCAACGAGCGATCAATCAATGTCGCTTGCTTCCCCACTCTCTCTAACTCTCTCCTCCGCAAACCGCTGCACGGCGGGGGAGAGATGACTTAAACGCGACACTTATTGGTCGCTCGTTGCTAACTTGGGAATGGGCCTCTGCTGCCACGCGAATCCCACTAAGACGCGGCGCGATCATCTCGCGGAAACACTCTAGCAAACGTTCGTAGTATCGGTCTTTAGCCGGATTGTTTTGGCGATGGGGCGGGATTCCGCCTAAAGACGGTAATACAAACGGTTCAGGGCAGCGAGATTTGAGACGACCAAGGTTGGTTTTCCCGGTACCAGTCCACACAAGCCGCTAGCCCATCGTCGAGTCCGACGCGGGGTTTCCAGCCAAGGACTTCGGCGGCCCGCGAGACGTCGGCTTGAGTCACCTTGATATCGGCTTTGTGGAACTCGCGATGTTCCAGCTTGGCTTTCTTGCCGATCAAATCCTCTAGCTTCGCGATAATCTCCAATAGCGAAACCGGATTGTTGCCGCCGCCAAGATTGAACACCTGGTATCCCACGTTCTTGATCGCCGCGATGGTGCCGCGGGCAATGTCGTCGACGTAGGTGAAATCGCGAGACTGGGTGCCGTCGCCGAACAGCTCGATGGGCTGTTCACTGGCGATCCAGTGAATGAATCGAAAGATGCACATGTCGGGGCGTCCCGCCGGTCCGTAGACCGTGAAGTAACGGCAGACCGAAACGTCGATGCCATACAGATGGTGGTGTGAATGAGCCAGCATCTCGGCACCCTTCTTGGACGCCGCGTAGGACGAAATCGGCGTGTTAACGGGCAGCGTTTCTGAAAACGGCATTGGGCCACCGGCATACAACGAAGACGTCGACGCCAGCACGAACTTTGGCGTGCCCGTCCGCTGCATTGCTTCTAGCAAATTCAGCGTTCCGATCATATTCGTGCGCACATAAACGTGGGGGTTTTCCATGCTGTACCGCACCCCCGCCCGCGCCGCCAAGTTCAACACCGCGTCGAACGGCTCGTCAAACAGGCTGTCTACATCAGCGGTGTTTTCAATGTCCATCCGCCGGAACGTGAACCGCTGATCGGTCAATGAGTCGACACGATGTTGTTTCAGCGAAACATCGTAGTAGTCATTCAGGTTGTCGACGCCGACGACCTGATGACCTTGCTGCAACAACATCGCAGCAACTCGCGAGGCAATGAAGCCTGCGCAACCGGTGACAAGATAACGCGACAAAACGAGACTTCCGAAGGATGAGAGATCGTGGAGTTTGTAAGCAGGTAGTTAGGAGTCGTCCGGCCCATTGGCCGTTTCGGCCGCAAGCGGCCTGTTGATTGAGTCGAACTTTCGACAGCCATTGTGAGCCGCTGGCCGTAAGGCCACGGGAAATCGGGGATGCCCGGCCGCTTACGAGAACGTCCGGCTTACAACAGCCTCGGAGAGGCGAAAGCATCATGCCGGTGGCCTCGGCCACCGAATTTGGCATCCCCCCAATGATTTTCTCGGCTCACTCAATCAACAAGCCGCTAAGTCTTGCGGATCTTTTCGCGGCCGACGGCGATTCCCTCCGTCGCGTTGCGAGTGTCGATCACCAAGTGCGAATGTTGGACGATGGTATCGTAATCAAAGTCGGTATGGCCGGTGGCGATCAACACTGCGTCCTGAGAAGCCAAGAACTCGGCAGACAATTCTTCCGACTTCATCGCGGGCAAATCATAATGCCGCATCGCCGGTAACTTCGGCACGTGCGGATCGCTGTAGGTGACCTCCGCGCCCATTGCCAGCAACCGAGTCAGCAGGTCAAACGATGGACTTTCCCGGGGGTCGTCAACGTCTTTTTTGTACGCGATCCCCAGCAAGCAGATTTTGCTGCCGCGAATCGATTTCGAAAATTCGTTCAAGAATAGGCTGGTTCGTTGGACGACATAGTCGGGCATCGATCGATTGACTTCACCGGCCAATTCGATGAACCGCGCGTTGAGTCCTTGTTTTCGAGCCAACCAAGACAGGTAGAACGGATCGATCGGGATACAGTGGCCGCCCAATCCGGGGCCCGGATAGAATGCTTGGAATCCGAACGGTTTGGTTTTCGCCGCGTTGATGACTTCCCAGACGTCGATGCCCATCGCATCGAACAGCACCTTCAATTCATTCACCAACGCAATGTTGACGGCTCGGTAAATGTTCTCGAGTACCTTGGCGGCCTCGGCGACCTCGCAGCTGCTGACAGGCACCGTGCCGGCGACTGCCGCGTCGTAGAGTTTGCAGGCGACCAGAAGGCTGTCGTCATTGATTGCGCCGACGACTTTGGGGATTCCCGCGGCGGAGAAGTCCGGATTGCCAGGGTCTTCCCGTTCGGGGCTATAAGCGACAAAGAAGTCATCGCCCGCTTTCAGCCCCGATCGCTCTAGGATCGGGATCATCACGTCGCGGGTTGTCGTCGGGTACGTGGTGCTCTCCAGCACCACCAGTTGACCCGGACGCAGCGTTTTGGCGATCTTTTCGCACGTCGAGATCACGTACTTCAAGTCGGGATCGCGAGCATCGTCCAGCGGCGTCGGCACACAGATCAGCAACACATCCGGCTCGCTCAACCGGCTCATGTCCGATGTTGCGTCGAAACGTTGTTGGTCGTACCAGGCTGCGATCTTGGAGTCAGCGATGTGCTTGATGTAGCTGGTTCTCGCTGCCAATGCGTCGACTTTGGTCTGGTCGACGTCGAAACCGACGCATGAAAACTGTTTGCTAATGAAAGCGTCCAGCAGTGGTAGCCCGACATAACCGAGGCCGATTACCCCGATTTTAGCGGTTCGATCAGTGATTTTGTCGACAAACTGGGTGGCGGCGCTGGCTTGTGTGGCGGTAGTCAATCGAATTGCTTTCGTTCAAATGCCCGGTGAAGACGCCCCCTGTCCTAGGGGCACGATCGAATATTCTACGTGCCGCTTTTCGGATGAAAACCACTAGTACGGAACAACGCCCAAAATTTTTCACGGCCCGTTCGGCCGGCTTCGTAGTGGAACTCGCCAAGAGTTTCGGCCAACCGACAAAACGAAACACATGGCGGCTTGTTGCTTAGTCGTTTTCCTGAACTTCGCGTGCAAATCCTAACCCGCTGCGTGAGCGAGGGATCCCATCGAATCCCTCGCTCACGCAGCGGGTTACTCAATCAACAGGGCGTTGACGGTTTGTCGGTTTAGTCGAAACTTCACCGGCAATGGTGAGCCGCTGGCTGTGAGGCGACGGGAGACACCCAGCCGCTTACGAGAGCGTCCAGCTTACGACAGGCTCGGAGAGGCAAAATCATCCTGCCATGGGGGCGGGGCCCACGGATTCAGCGTTACCACCGCCCCCTCACCCCAGCCCTCATCCCCCTGAATAATCGAAGCTCCACTTCGATAATCCAGGGGGAGAGGGGGCAAAAGAAAACCAACCAACCGCAGCATCTCCCCACCTCGTTTTGCCCCCTCTCCACCTCGTTGAACGCGAGTTCCGCTCGCGTTCAACGTGGGGGAGAGGGTTGGGGTGAGGGGGCGATATCTTTACCTCTCCGAAGCTGTTGTAAGCCGGACGTTCTCTTGCGCGTCGCGGCTCACTAAGCCGACAAGCCATTGGCGAGTTCCGCGACGTTTCAGCAGGACTTGCTGATACTCCCGGAAATTTCCTCAGAATCCGAATTACCGCTTGCTGTCTCAGTCGGGGGGGGGTAGGATTGCCGTCATGAACCCTCGGATCTTCATCGCCGTCGCCCTTTTGTTGCTTGCCAGCCCGCTGGCGAGTGCAGGGGTGATCGTATTCGAGGGCGATGCTCCGACTGCTGTGCAGTCCACGTTTTCAATGGCGGGTGATGAACTGGTCGACGCGCCAGCGATTCAGGACAGTGATGGACTGGACGCTTCGATGGCGGTTTCGACGCCGACGACGGTAGTCGTCCTGGCCGCGATTGCCGCGGACCGCGTCATCGTGCCCACGGCAAACGAAATGCCCGAGCGATTGAGCGTCGCCAACGCGACGCTGCCGCCAACCCCGCTTCTAGACCACCTTTTGAAGCCCTCTTAGCGACGTATGCGTGTGCGCGTTGGTTTTTAAGAGTTTTTCAATCAAAAGGTATTATAGAATGTTACGTAAATTTTTGTGCTTGGGCATGCTTGCCCTGTTTGCCGTTCCTGTTCAAGCAGGTGTTTTTGGTAGTGCTTTGATCACCACGACTGGCATGCGTGTCCAGCGTTCCACTAGTCCGACTGGCACCTTCACGAACGTGACGGGTGCGGGATTGACAGTTGTTTCATCGACGCTTTTTGCAGTCAATACAGCGACACTTAACGGCGTGGACAATCAGCAGTTCGGTAGCTTCCCCGTGCCAGTTCCAATCTCGGATACGGTTCAAGCTTTCATCACATCCGGAGCCGAAACCGCGCCTGCAGAGAACACGTTTGCGCAAACGGTTCCGATCCCAGCAACATCAGCTTTTGCAAGAAGCGACACGCTTACGACCGGGTCGCTAGTCGCTCCGGGGGGGCTGAACACTTACTCCGTTGCTGAAATTGAAGCAGCTGATTTTAGTGTCGGTGACTCCGTCAGTTCGTCCCTCGGCTCGAGCTCGATTTTTCTCACTGTCGCCCAATCGGGTTATTACCGACTTGCATTCGATGCGACCATCGACGCGGTTGTCAACTCGATCGCGCCTCCAGCGAATCGTCTTGCCACTGCATCCACTGCGTTGTCCATCCAAGTGAATGGCGCTACCGTTACTTTGGATGACCCTAGCTTGGTAGGTGTGTCCCTGAGTGGGAACGCAGACACGGGGCCCCTGACATTTACGGGCATCACCACAGGGGCTGTTTTCCTTAGCGGAAACACTCTGCACAGTTTGAGCATTAGTCAACTGTCAACAGCTAGCTTGGCAGCCGTCCCAGAACCTGGAACGCTTCTTGCGTTTGCCGGCCTTTTTGCGGCTGGTGTTCTGCACCGACGCCGACGCCACCTTAGCTAAGGTGTGACGTCCTGCTGAGTTTCCTGTAATGGGAATGAAATCACAGCCATGTCGGTATCTTGCCGACATGGCTGATTTCGTAGGTATGGTTACTTCGGGGGGGCGATTGTAAAGAGCCAGTTTTGGTCCGCGAAGGTGTCTGCGTGTATCGAGATTTGGCCGCCTAAGTTTTCTACTTCGTTGCGAGTTAGGAAGTGATAGCGTCGGTCCTTCGCGTAGCGTTCAATCAGCACGTTCGGAATGACGCAAGTCGCGAATCTTGCCATGTCAATGATTCCCTGGATGAATGAAACCTCCATCAAGTGGCCGCGAAGGATTTTGGTTCCCCGTGCTCGGCGTTTGGGGGTTGAGACAACAACTACGCCCGATTTTTTGACAACTCTTAACATTTCAGACACGAGGTTTTGTGGCGAATCAACTGCATAGAGAGCGTTCGTACACACAATGCAATCAAATTGTGCATCTGAGTACGAAAGCGGCGTATCGAGGTTACCTTGGCAGGCATCGAAGTCAGGAACTCGTTTCTGTGCCCTCGCCAGCATTTCGTCGCTAAAATCGATCCCACTTAGATTTGCGTCAGGGCGACTTTTTCTTAGCTCTTGAAGAAGAGCTCCGCTTCCGCACCCCATGTCGAGAATCGATTGTGCAGAATCTGGTACGAGCGCAGCCACCGCGTTGATCATGCGCTTGTGCGGAGCGAGATTCTCGACGGATCCGTAGAACTTGGCGTACCAATTCCAGAACCTTTTTGCGGGACTGGGACGGCGTTTGGTGTTAGCAAGTTCGGTGCGTAAAAGTGGGTTTGCCAACTGCACTTCTGTAGCCATCTGAAAACGCCTCAACATGGTAGGTTCCTGAAACTTTGCCGTTCCCTTGTTAGGAAGATTGGGCCGGCACGCCGTCGACGCTGTAGCTTTGCGATACGAAACGAAGGCTTACGCAAAGTTCGCTGGCGACGGTGTTGAGAAAACGCTAGGTCATGTTTTGGGGGGGCGTGAGATACGATCGACTGCAGAACTTTTGATAGGGCGGTTAAGGGGTGTTGGTTATCGGGATGTTGCCGGTTGTTAGGGGAGGGCCGCACGATCTCAAAGGATCGCGTGTTGGATTGCCCACGTGTTGGCTGGAGTAAACGGTGGCAGTGGAAACGGTGGCAGTGGAAACGGTGGCAGTGGAAACGGTGGCAGTGGAAACGGGGGAATTGGAAACGGGGGAATTGCAACTGGGCCAGCTTTCCGGCACGGCCGAGTCAAGGCCAGGCACTCCTTCGCGCGCGGAAAATTTGGGGAGCGAACCCTTTGGCAGTCACGAGGCTGCGCGTTCACTGAACTGCGGGGTTCGTCCGCAATCATCCATGACAGGCCACCCTTACGCCGCGATGGTGTCGACGGATCAGGTGACATGGAGATTGCCGATGTTGGCATTGAGTGCTATCGCCGCAGATGCTGGCGGAACGAAGTCGGCCTGCTTGAAAAGATGGCAACCCGATGCGTAGGCATGGTATGGGGCCGCAATCCCCTCGCATACCGTCGGGTTACGCTAAAGTCTGGTGCACTCTCGTTGCTGGAAGCCTTACCGGCGTATGGGGTTGGTATTCTTGTGCTGCCTCTCTTGAAATTGGAAATCTGCCAATGGTGAGCTATTTTCACTTGAGGAGATTTCACAATGACACGAAAACGACGCTCTTTCTCGGCTGCTGAAAAGGCTGCCGCCGTCCGCAAGCACCTTGTCGACAAAGTTCCTGTTTCCCAGATCGCCGACCAGATGCAGGTTCAACCGACGTTGATCCACAACTGGGTCAATGCCGTCATGAGCCAAGCTGAACGGGCTTTTGAAACGCCCCGCTCGACCAAGGCCGGCAAGGTGAAAACCGATCGCACGGTCATCGAACTGCGTGAGAAACTCATCGCTAAGAACGAGGTGATTTCCGAGTTGATGGAGGAGAACATCCGCTCAAAAAAAGACAATGGGGAACTCTGAAAGGTCGATGGGTTCCCCATGACACGCGAGACCAAATCGTCGACTACACCAAGTACTGGCACGAACGAACTGAGATCGGAATCGGTCAGCTCTTGCGATGGATCGAGCTGCCCACCAGCAAGTATCACAACTGGAAGCGACGTTACGGCAAGGTGAATGCCCACAACGGCAAAGTTCCCAGGGAATGGTGGCTGGAAGACTGGGAGAAGCAGGCGATCGTCGATTTTCACGACAAAAACCCGCTCGAAGGTTACCGAAGGCTGACGTTCATGATGCTCGATGAAGACGTGGTGGCGGTCGCTCCGTCGACGGTCTACCGCGTGCTCAAGGCCGCAGGCCGACTGGATCGAAAAAGCAACAAGGCATCGCAAAAAGGAAACGGATTCAAGCATCCGCTGAAAGCCCATGCGCACTGGCATGTCGACATTTCCTACATCAATGCTGGCGGGACGTTCTTCTACTTGATCACGATTCTCGATGGCTACAGCCGGTACATCGTGCATCATGAACTACGCGAGTCGATGACCGAACTGGACGTGGAAATCGTCTGCCAAGCGGCTTTGGAAAAACACCCCGGCGTGAAGCCTCGGATCATCAGCGACAACGGTCCTCAATTCGTCGCCGGTGACTTCAAGTCGTTCGTCCGTCACAGCGGGATGACGCATGTAAAAACCAGTCCGTACTATCCACAGAGCAACGGCAAGCTCGAGCGGTGGCACAAGTCGCTCAAGGTTGAAAGCATTCGTCCGAACTGTCCACGAAATGCCGCCGAAGCGATCAAGCTGATCTCGGAGTATGTCCATCACTACAACGAGGTCAGGCTTCACAGCGCGATCGGCTACGTTACGCCGGCTGACTTCCTGGCCGGATTGGCACCGGAAATTCACTTCGAACGAGACCGTAAACTCGAAGAAGCTCGGATGCGTCGGCGTTCGACGTCGCGCAGTAGTGACAGCGAACTTGCAGTTGCCGGATGATCAGACGAGAATGTCTACGCTTGGTCGGAGGATAGGGCTCTGCAGAGGTGCAACCTGAGCGCCGCATCAAGTGCGTAGACCGAAAGGCAGGCGGTTGTCGCCAGTCGATGACCGCCACCTTTCCCTTTCGGGATACGCCACAAAGCGAAAAACCTTCCACACTGGAGGCGTGGATCACGAGGCGGGAGGACGCCATCAAATTACGTTTCAAGCCATCGGTCGATTTCCAATTCCCGCTGAACCAGCACATTCTGACGCGTAACGGTTGGTCGATTTAGTAAGCCGAGATTCGTAAGTGCCCGGGCGAAATGATGTTGTTGGGATCGAGGCTTTGGCGGAGCTTTGTGATGACGTCGAAATGTCCGGGGGATGCATCGGCCAACAGCGGTCCGGTCGACTGATGGCTTAGTCGGTACGGCAGGCAGCCTAGTTCTCGACCGCCGGCTAGCAGCGCTTCGTAACAGGCTTGCGCTCGCTGCGATTCGCCTGGTTTTTCGGGGCGGAACAGGATCGGCACGGTTGAATCCATCAGACGGTCGGAAAGGCTGGTCAGCGTGATCAGCGGTTCAATCCCATGTGCCTTGCAAACTCGGTCGACCATGTCGACGTAGCTTCTGGCGATCTCACCCTTCATCGGGACCAGGGGGCTGTACCAGATCAATCCGCAGCCGTCGTGGGCCGGATTGATTGGCTGGATGGCGGTGGGGGATTTCCCACGCAGCCAATAGGCCAGCGGTAGGGCGACCCGTCTAGGGGATCCGTCGGCGAGGTCGATCAAGGCGTCGATCGATCGCAACTGCCCGGCGATGCCGCCGACGCGAAATGGCAAAAATCGCAGCAAAGAGTTCGCGGCCGAAAGACGCCTGCGATTGAAATGGATCGGGGTGCCGGATTGGGGCGGCAGCAATCGTCGCAGTTCCCTGCGGACCGGTCGACGCATGCGGGATGGACAGTGGAGGATGCCGGCCAATGTCCAGCGACTGATGCCAGCTTCTCGCGTCATGGCAGCACACTGCTGGTCACTGATGACAGCGCCCTCGGGAACGTCGTCGATGGGATAGGGGCGCGACATCGATAACACTCGGCGGTCATTCATCAGGTTGACGCCGGTGACCGATGCCGACAGCGACGAGAGGACCGTCCGCAATGATTCCACCATTGCTTCCAACGCCGTGTCGTCTTTCAGCCGGATGAAGAACGCCTCGGTGTGCTGGGGGCGGCGCTGCAGGGCAAACGTGGCCTTGGTGACGACACCAAAATTTCCTTGGCTGAACAATCCTTCGACGTACGGTCCGATGCCCCAGCGATGGGCAGATCCGATCAAAGGCGCATCGAGGGCATGGAATGCGGAACGGTAATTCGAACCGTCTGCCAACACGGCCTCGATGGACGTCAGTGCCGCGAAATGGTCGGCGGTGGGCGTGAGTCCATAGCCACGTTCCAGTGCATTGCCCAAGATCGAACAGTCGGGCCCGCCACCATGCACGGGCGTCATCCAGCGATCGTCTTGGGTCAACAAGAACTGATACAGCATCCCCTGCGTCACCCCTGGTTCTACTTCCACCAAACCGAGGTCGCGATCGACAAACCGCACTGCCTGCAGGGACGAAAGGTCCAGGACGACCCCACCCTCCACGCTCGGGCTGGCGGCGCCGTATCCCCAATTTCGACCGGTGCTGATGGGATGCACCGGCACCTGGAAGCGAGCAGCAATGCGCACGATTTCAGCGACTTCATCGGCGAAGCGAGGCCGCAGCAGTGCGCCAGCTCGATGTCGCGAATCGATCGCGCTGCGACCATGACGTTCCAAGATTTCGCGATCGGTAATGACTCGGTCGCTGCCGATGGCGTAGCCCCAGGCCTCCAGGGCATTTCGGGTCGACTCACCCATGTTGGCGCAAGGGGCTGCCGAGGATTCCTCTGGACGCCGTGCCACATCAACCCGTTCGGTTTCGACGGGGGCGATCGAGTCCTGTGGATCAGTGCCCGGATGGACGGGCGACCGGTTGGTGTTGTTTGTCATCGTCGTTGTCGCAACTGAACTCGCGAGGGGGGAGGGTACCGTCTGTGAATCGGTGTGGCCGGGGGGGCTCTTGACCCGAACGATGCAAATCTTCCCGATCATTTCCCGCGTGTTGCTGGCTGGCCCGGTGAAAGCAGTTTTGGTGGCCTGGGAACTCACCTTGCTTGCCGGATATGCCGAATTCACCAGAGATGCTTGCAGATAGGTTTCTACCGTTTTTTTCGCTTGGAATCGCCCGATGCCCCCGTTCCATTGTCCCCGGCGGAATTCGTTGCGAGCTGGGGACCGGTAACCGTCGAAAACAAGATGACTCTCGTCATCGCTCGCAAGCGGTATCGAGTTGGGCAACGGATGCCCGGATTTATGTCGGCTAGCAAGGAGGGTTGAACGTGGGAGAACTCAAGGGACCATCTTGGAGTTTCGGCGTCGCATTGTGCGGCGGGTGTCTGCTGCTCTGCGGCTGTTCCAGTCTCACATTCCCGATCAAGGGAACGCCCGCTTCCTCGATTTCCCCCAGCCTTCGTCCAGAACGTAAGAGCGATCTGGTTCGGATTGACATCTCGCGACTTTCGCAGCCTAGTCCGACGGCTTATCGGCTCGACGAGGGCGACGTCATCGGGTTGTTTGTGGAAACGGTCCTGCCATTTCGAAAGGCCAGCGAGCCGCCGATCGCTCCACCGGTGGTTTTTCCGGATGCCTCGATTCTTCGTCCCGCCATCGGAACCCCGTTGGCTGTCGCTTCGGGTGGCATCATCACGGTTCCAGGTGCCGGGTTGGTCAGTGTGAAGGGCCTGACCTTCGATGAGGCAGCCGCCCGTATCCATGCCGCTTATATATCGAGGCAAATGCTGGATGCTGACAGCGAGGTTCCGTCGGTAACACTGATTTCACCACGGCAGATCCAGGTGTTGGTGGTTCGCGAGGACACCGGCGGTGACGGTGGTGGAGCACTTCGCGGCAACGATCGCGAAGCGTCCGGTGGCCCGGTCCTATTGGAAGCGTACAAGAACGATGTTCTGAATGCTTTGATGGCGACCGGCGGTTTGCCAGGGCTTCGGGCCAAGAACGAAGTTCGAATCTATCGGCGCCGTACGGTAGAGCAAAGCCATCTGGTCACAATGGACGACCTCGAAATCACCGGCATGCTGTATGCCGATGGTTCCAGCGGGCACACGAGTTTTCAGCCCAGCAGTGATGAATGGATCGATGGGCCCGACAAGATCATTCCGCTGCGAAAACGACGCGGCGAAATGATCCAGTTGACCGCTGAAGACGTGATCCTCGAAGAGGGGGATATCGTCTACGTTTCCAACCGGGATACGGAAGTTTTCTACACCGCCGGACTGCTGCCGCCGGGCGAACACCTGCTGCCGCGCGACTATGACATCGACGTGTTCGAAGCGATGTCGATCGCGGGCTATTCTTACGGCGCAAGTGGCTCTGGCGGTGGGCTGATCGGCAGCGTGACCGTTCCTCCCACTCAATTGTTTATCTTTCGCGATCTAGGCGGGGGCCGCGAAACCACGATCGAGGTCGATCTGGGAACAGCGATCCACTGCCACAGTGAAAGGCTTTTGATCCGCCCCGGCGACAAACTGCTGCTTCGTCACAGTCGTTGCGAGGAATCTACCAACTTGGGCATGTTCACCTTCTTTACCTACGGGCTGCAACAACTGTTCCGAAACTGATCCGCCAGTCGAGCATGCGACTACACCGGAGCAATCACTCGATCGTCACTATTGGTCCATTTGGCCGAGGGATCGATTTGAACTGAATTTTAGAACCTGAAGCATCAGTTTTGACGCTGCGTTTTTGCGTAGGCCGGATCAAGCAAACGGCGTAGATGCCGGATCGGCGGACGCAATCGAAAATTTCATTGCAGTCCAAAGGTCGTTTGACAATGACGCTGTTTGTGCCAATCCGGCGTGATGTGCGTCCTTGATTCGGCCTGCAGCTGAATCGTTGCGATTGATCACCCCGTGGCTCCTTTTCAAGATGAACGGTTGGCCCGGTCATCTTGGTTTTGATGAATGTGCCGACCGCTGCCCGCCATATGGGGCACCCGGGACCGGCAAAATCACCACTTCTTGTGAATACCGACCTAACTTTGACCACGTGCGGAATGTTGTTGCGCCGCACCATGCTTATTCTCGCTTCGACACCTCTGGTGATTGATTCCATGCTGGCCACTTCCTTCGCTTCGATAGACGCTAAATCCGCAGAACGCAGTTTGCCGGCGACGGTGCTACTTGGCGGCGGAGGAGCGAGAGGACTGGCACACCTCGGAGCGATGCGAGCGATTGGCGAGTCGGGCATTCATGTCGAACGCATCATCGGCGTCAGCATGGGGGCGTTGATGGCTTCCTTATTCGCCGTGCATCGCAATGTGGATATGGCCGAAGCGGAATCTCGGCGGTTTTTGAATTCCCCGGCTTGCGACCGACTGCAGCGACAAGTTTTGGGAGTGGCCTGCGACCCCGAATCCGAGACGTCCCGGCCCAGGGGCAATCGGCGAGGGAAACTGCGTAATTTTATGTGGGTGCAGACGCTGCTCTTTCGCGCCGCTCGACAGCCTTCGATTCTGCCCGATTCGGTTCTGCGTTGCATCATCGATAATCTATTACCGGACGTCGGGATCGAAGATTTGTCGACGCCCCTGCACCTGCTCGCCGTGGACGTCCAAACGGGGCAACGCGTTTGTCTCTCTCGAGGATCCCTTCGTGAAGCCGTGCGATGTTCGATGTCAATTCCCGGGGTCTTCCCTGCGGTGAATCGTGGAACGGCTCAACTAGCCGATTTAGGCGTCTATGACGCCGTCCCTTGCGATTTGGCCCGTCAAATCATTAGCCAGAACGGTGCCGGCGACGGTTCGAAAACGTCACGACTGATCGTCGTGGATGTTGGCAGGTCAACGTCATCTTTTCCAAATTGTCGAACCGCGATTGAGTCGGTTCTACGTTTTCAAGAACTCGCCGAACAGCAAATGAGGGATTTTCAGCTAGCGTCGGCCGATCTTGTCATCCGTCCGCAGTTCGGATCAACACCTTGGTTTGACTTTAGTTTGCCTGATCGGTTGATCGAATCGGGATACTCCGCGGCGACCGATTGTTTCGCGAAAATCGATTCCCGGTTTTCCTGTGCTAGAAAGCCAAAACGAGTGGTCTAAGGCGGGGCCGAGTGTTAAAATCGCCAGCCGATATCAGCGTCTCGTTCTCCTCCTTTCTATCTCGAGGCCCTGGCGTCCCGTCCGGAACGCCGCCGAAGTCCGTTTCGGACTTCGCTGCGTAGTGGCCGGGCCGGCTTTGCGGAGTCGGTTTCTCGCAATGACGTGGCAATCGCACCAAGTTCATCAGTTTCGTTTGTCGACAGGCGGTTGAGTTCGCACATCCATGTCTTCCCCTCCATCGCCGCACGTCCCTGCACCGCACGAATCTGCACCGCACGAATCTGCACCGATCGAATCTGCACCGATCGAATCTGCACCGGTCGAATCTGCACCGGTCGAAAATTGCTGCGTCCAAACCTATCGCGATCGCGCGGCGATCGATCGGGTGCGTCAACAGTTTTGTGCGATGTCAACCGACGCCTCCTGGCAGGACGCCCCATCGCCACGCTTGGCCGCCCATCGTTGGCCTTGGATGGAGGCTCTGTCGAGCGGTTTGGGGCACGTTCCATTTTGGCTCGAAGCCGTTACCGATGATGGCCCGGTCGGTGGTTTGCCTCTGATGTTGGTACGCGGCCCACTGTTCGGGAAATTCTTAGTCAGTTTGCCATACCTCAACACCGGAGGACTGTGGTGCCGAGACAAGACTGCTGGCAACCTTTTGGTGGACGCAGCCTGCCGACTCGCCGACGAACTGGACGTCAAGCATCTGGAACTGCGGCACGAGATTCCCTTTGCGCACGATCGATTTAATTTCGAACGAACCGACAAGGTGCACATGCGACTCGCTTTGCCAAGTGACTGCGAAGCATTGATGAAGTCATTCAAGTCAAAGGTTCGCAGCCAAATAAAAAAATCGTTGACCGAGACGTTTGACGTGACCTTCGGTGGGGCCGAGCTGCTGGATCCGTTTTATGACGTGTTCGCGCAAAATATGCGTGATCTCGGCACGCCTGTTTTTTCAAAACGCTTGTTTTCCGCCATCTTGAATTCATTTCAGGGTGATGCGGAGCTATGCGTTTTACATCACGATGGCATTGCGGCGGCGGGCGCCCTGCTTGTCCATGGCAACGGAACCACGGAAGTCCCCAGTGCGAGTTGTCGACAGCAGTTCAATCGCAAGAACGCGAATATGCGGATGTACTGGCATCTGCTGGAACGAGCGATTCAGCGTAGCAGCGGGACGTTCGATTTTGGACGCAGCAGCGAGGGCGGCGGTACGTTCAAGTTCAAACAGCAATGGGGGGCGAAACCTGATCCGGCGACCTGGCAGTATTACGTTCGCCACGGGGATCCCGCCTCATTGCGGCCCGACGCGGACGGGAAGCAACGTTTGGTATCCGCCTGGAAACGGCTCCCGGTTTGGCTGACGAAAATCATTGGTCCATCGATCGTCCGAGGCATCCCCTAACAACCGGCGATCCGTCCGTGGCATTTTTTCTTCCCCCTCTCTCTAACTCTCTCCCCCGCAAATCGCTGCGCGGCGAAGGAGCGAGGACGTTATTTCCACGCCACCGTTTCGCATTCATCACCTTGGGGGTGCTTGCGATTTTCTTGGCACCTTCCTTTGCGTTGATTCGATCAGCGTTCATTTATCCTCTGTATGTCCATCATCCCGGTGCATCTGGCGACGTGGCGTACGTGATGGCCGACGGCTCGGCGTACTTCGAACGCCTTCACGCCGCGTCGGATCTGATTCATCTCGGCCGTGTGCAAAAGATTTTGATTCTGAATGAGACGGACTCGGCTGGCTTTCACTTCACCAAGCAACGCTCGTGCACGCGTAGCGAGCGAGCGGTCGACTATCTGGGCCTGTGGGGGGTTCCCGCCGCATCTGTCATCGCGATCGATCGAGCCGACGACACTCGATTCGGTTCGCTCAGCGAAGCTCGCCAGGTTGCCAAACGGTTCCCGGATCTCTCATCGTTGGTGGTCGTGACATCGGCGCCTCATACGCGCCGCAGTTACCTGGCGTTCCAGCGTTCGATGCCTTCCGCGACACGTGTTGAAGTCTACGCGGCTTCGCCTCCGATCGAAAGCGCCGAACTATGGCTGCCGATTTGGGTGGAGTACTCAAAATTAGTGATCTACTTTTTCGTTTCGTAAACGTTGGTACCCTGCTCATGAAAACTATCAAGCCTTCCGTAAGATCTCTGGTCATCGTCGCGGCGATCTTGCCAGCGACTTGGGGCCTTTCTCAAGTCCCGGTTGATAGCCCGCGATCAGCGTCTTCGCGTGCGAAATTCGGTCAGGACGTTCGGACAACTGAATCGGCTCAGCAGCGTGAATGGAAGGCGCAGTTGCGAACGCTGCGGCAAACCGAAGCGACGCTCGGGAATGCTCACCCGTCGCTGCCCGCGGTTCGCGAACAGATCGCCGCAATCGAAAAACGTCTCGAATCGGCCGCAGGGTCTGAAATCGATCCGGCGCGCCAAGCACGTTCATCGACCCCAGCCAACAGCATGTTGGCCGACGCGGACCTTCGACAGGTTCTAGCCGAAATGGCAGATCGCATTCAGCGACTCGAGGCCCGGGTGAAGACTCTTGAAGATGCGATCCGAGTGCACTGAACCTCGCAGTGGTACCGGATGGAAATTGCATCCAACACCCGATGGAACGCATGGCTGTATGGGGGGGGCGGTAGTGTTTTGCAGGTTTTTTCATAGAAACATTGACAGCCCCTGATACCCGACGACACTGGCTCGGATCGCGAGTGAGTCGGCCGTGCGATTGTCGAGCGGCGGATCGGTTGCACAGTGTGGAAGAATCATGATGCGAACCATTCAATTAGCGGCGGCGTGCGTGGCGGTAATCGTCGCCGGCATAGGGCAGGTCGAAGCGGGCGTCATGGCATCGAATGGCATCACCGCGGATCTGGGGGGGCGTCACGATCGGAGCGACTTCAAGCTAGTGCTCCGAAGTCTGGATCGTTCCCATTCGTCCGGTCAGAATTTTGGTTGGATGATTTGGGGGGACGCCTTTCCCGCTCCGAGACCCATCCCAAATTTCACACCGCTCTCGGGACGTTTCCCGAATTCCCATCTCAGCTTTTGTCTTGCTCCCGGTGGCCACAGTGGTGCATCATGGATCGCGAATTCGCCGTCGATCATTTCGGGATGGGGACCCATTGGGGCTGGGCATTTTGTCACGTGGCAGTGCACCTCTTCCCCAAGCATCACCAGTGGTTGGCTTTTCTCCAATCTGTTCGGATGCGGGGTACTTTCACATATCGAATCCGAAAACTCCTTTGGCTCGGCGAATCCTGTTCCCGAACCATCCTCGCTCGCCATCTTCGGTTTCGCTGCCTGCATGGCTGGTGTGGGTGCTCGTCGCCGCCGACGCTTGAAGCGGCATGACGCTGCGGAGTAACCCATCGGCCAACAGCAGTCCAAGGTTCACTTTCGATCATCGATTCGGGTTGCCAATGAAGCAACGAGCGAACAATCAGTGTCGCGATTAACGTCATCTCGCCCCCGCCGCGCAGCGGTTTGCGGGGGAGAGAGTTAGAGAGAGGGGGAGAAAAGAAACGACACTGATTGATCGCTCGTTGCTTAGTCATCTTGGATCGCACCGGATGGGATTTCGTTGTCCGATTGTCATGGATTGTTCTGTCGATCCGTCGCTGGATCGCCCGCTAGCCCTTGGTTTTCCGCTTGATGCTGAGTTCCATTGGAACGGAGACGACGGAAGCGAACGCATCATCTGTTGCTTCACCCCAACTGAGATTGATCGTCCTTCTTGAAGGGCTCGCGAATCGCTCATGCTCGGATGTTTGTGCAAACCCCGAGGTATCGGCTATTTCGATCAAGCTGGCGACGTATTTTACCGATTCTGATGAATACGCCACAAACTTCATCGAGTATGCCGCTACTTCTGATCGACAACCATGCTTCGAAACCTCGCGATTCGGACGTTGTTGCATGACCGCGGGAAACTCGCTGCGGCCCTGGTAGGAGTGGTTTTCTCCGTCGTCTTGGTGAATGTCCAAGGCGGGCTCTTTCTGGGGCTGATCGGGAAGGCGAGTGTGTTGGTCGATCGATCCGATGCTGACATTTGGGTTGGCCATCGAGGGATGTGCAACGTCGACTTTCCACACAACATCCCGCATCGTTGGGAGCAACGCATTCGTAGTTTGCCGGGCGTCGACAGGGTGGCCTCGCTGCGGATTGGCTATTCCGAAATGAGCTTGCCCGGTGGAAGTTACGAGGGCGTGGTGGTTGTTGGTGTCCCGTCGAAAGGTGAGTTTCAAACGCCGTTTCAGATTGTCCAGGGCAGTGCCGAAGCGCTGGATTATCCCGATGGAATCGTCGTCGACCAATGTGAAGATCAAAAACTTGGCTCGCCCAACGTCAACGAACTTCGCGAGATTGGGGACCAGCGGGTACGGATCACCGGAAAGTCATGGGGAATCTTGAACTTCCTGGTTACCCCTTATGTGTTCACCACCCACCAGCGCGCTGCAAGCTTGGCGGGGATGCCGCCGGACCAGACGTCCTACTTTTTGGTGGGCGCCCGACCGGGAACCGATCTAGCGAATCTATGTGCGGCAATCGAACAACGATTGCCAGAAACAACCGCGTTGACCGCTGATGATTTCGCCGCTGTCAGCGTCGATTTTTGGATGACTCGAACGGGATTGGGAATCAGTTTTGGTGCCGCAACGCTATTGGGATTATTCATTGGGTTGGTGATGGTAGGCCAGACGTTGTATGCGATGGTGCTGGACCGGATCAGCGAGTTTGCGACCCTGAAAGCGATCGGTGCGACTGAGTGGGAAGTGCTGCATGTTTTGCTGATGCAGACCAGCGTAGTGGCGGTGATGGGAATCGCTTCGGGAACGATGGTCAGTTATTTCTTGCAGTTGTTGCTGAGTTCTCCGCGTGCGGAGATCAACATTCCGCTGCAGCTGTATTTCGCCAGTGCGACGATGGTGTTTCTAATTTGTTTGGTCGCTTCCGGAATTCCGTACCTTCGAGTGCGCCGGGTCGATCCCCATTCGATTCTTCAGGGGTAGAAAGCGATGCCGATCGAACACTCATCCTTTACCCCCGTGCCGACCAGTGGCGCGTCCGTGGTTCCGGTCATCGCTGGCAAGGCGACGGATTCGAGCCATCCGCCGTTAGATTCTTGCGTGATTAACGCCCAAGGCGTTCGTAAGGTTTATGAGATCGGTGGGCAGCGGCAAATCATTCTGAATGATGTCGACTTCCATGCTGACGCCGGTGAAATTGTTTTTCTAGTCGGCCCATCGGGCAGCGGTAAAACGACGCTGCTCTCGATACTGGGTTGTCTGCTTCGATGCGACGCTGGCCAGATCCGCTTGGCCGATCATCAAATTGACGAATTGAATACTGCCGCTGCAACACGCGTCCGCCGGCAATGCATTGGGTTCGTATTCCAAAGATTCCAGTTGATCAATGCACTGACTGCCCGAGACAATATCGCCTTGCCGTTGACACTTTTGGGGACCGGTATTGGCGAGGCGCGTCAGCAAGCGGAGGAACTGCTGCGACGTGTTGGATTGCTGACACACGGCGATGCGCTGCCTCGGTCAATGAGTCCGGGACAATGTCAGCGAGTTTCCATGGCTCGTGCTCTGATCACCCGTCCGAAAGTGATCCTGGCCGACGAGCCTACCGCAGCACTGGACGAGCGATCTGGTCATGACGCTATGACGTTGATGCGAGAATTGGTGACCGAAGTGGGCAGCACGACGGTCGTCGTCACCCACGATCCACGGATCTATGGGTTTGCCGATCGCGTATGCGAGATTGTGGGAGGCAAGATCTCATGAAACGTGCAATCATCGTCAGTGCCGTGTTCTCGGCATTCTTGCTGTATTTGTTTGTCGTCGATCCCGGAAATAAGTTTCGGCCGCCGTCCGGGGTGGACTTTGATATCGAATCGGCTGCGTTTGACACCAATCCGGCCGCCGAGGTGGTGGCGTTCGCGGCCGGTACCATCGAAGGTACGACGCAAACGATTGACCTCTCCCCTCAAGTGAGCGAGCGTATTGATCATATCGCTGTCGAATTGGGCCAATGGGTCCAGCGCGGTGATCCACTGGTCCAGTTGGACCAGAGGCTGCATCAGAGTCGAGTCGATCTTGCTATCGCAAGACGTAACGCCGCGGTGGCAAAGCGAGACCGACTGATCAACGGCGTACGTGCTGAGCAGATTTCTGCTGCGCAACAACTGCTGCTCGCTGCACAATCCGAGTTGAGCGGAAGTCAGCGACAGCGAGATCGAATCACCAAACTGCATGGACAATATGCGGCGAGTGATCACGACCTCGATCTGTTGGTCACTCAATGCGACATCCTTGCATCCAGAGTCCAATCGGTTGCCGCGGAGTTGAAAATCCTTACCGATCCGCCGCGTGATGAAGATGTTCGTATCGCGCAAAGCGAAGTGGACGCTGCCGAAGCTGAATTGAACTTAGCTCGCATCCAGTTGCAACGTTGTACGCTGACCGCTCCTGCGGATGGTCAGGT
Organism: Rubripirellula lacrimiformis; assembly: GCF_007741535.1. Taxonomy (NCBI): domain Bacteria; kingdom Pseudomonadati; phylum Planctomycetota; class Planctomycetia; order Pirellulales; family Pirellulaceae; genus Rubripirellula; species Rubripirellula lacrimiformis. The sequence continues at coordinate 6,132,782 of NZ_CP036525.1, read as the reverse complement.
ACTGGACATCAGCCTGCAAGTCGGCGAACTGGTGCACCCCGAATCACCAACTGCGTTGCTGCGTCTCTCTGATACGCGGCAACTTCGTGTGCTTGCCGAAATCGACGAATACGATGCCATTCGTGTGCGTCCGGGCATGAGATGTCGAATCCACTGCGATGCCCAACGCACCCCGATCGCGTGGGGAATCGTTTCGTTGCAAGAGCCGACCATGCGAAACAAGTCGACGTTCGCCGAACGCGCTGGCGAACGCCTGGACGCGCATGTGCAGCGGGTCTGGATTGAGCTTGAGGATGCGCCCGAACTGCCGATCGGTCTTTCGGTGGACGTCTACGTTCTTCATCAGAACGATCGGACTAGGCAGGCACCGGAACAAAGAACCGCCTCGGGATCCGCGTCTAGCTCGCCCCTGCACAGGTGAAAACAAGGTGGGCAGTTGGGGGCTTCATTGACTCGCCGCATCGACGTAGAAGACAGATGCACTGAAACGTCCAACCGAAGGCCGATGGAGCAGTACGGCGGCGTTTTAATGAGCATTCGTCTGTGGGGAGTTGGATCCTAGCAAAACGTCCCAAGCCGCCCCTTTAGCAACCCATGTCGGTTCGGGAGTTTGGATGGCGCCGAGGCTTCGTTCAAAAAAGGCGGTCGTCTGTTTGTTCCATGGACGTGGGGCAAGTTCTTGCGCGGTTCGCATCTTTCCGAAAAATCGCTCGTAAAATTCGGTTCCGTATTCCCATTCAAAAGAAACGGCCAGTAGCAGAGCGGGATTCCCGTTGGCATAACTGCATGACGTTAGCTTCCCGAATTGGCGAAAGGGAAGCAAACGCTGGTAGAGTTTCGCATGGCTGGGATGGCAGGTCGCAACGAGAGTGTCGTAACCGCGAAACTTAGCGACCTGCGTCAGCAAGTGCATCATTTCAAGGAATGTTGTTAAAAAGCGTCTGGGTGATTGTCGCTGATCTGCTAGGCAGCCGATCTCGGCCATTCGGTAGCCCTGTTGGCGAAAGTCTTCGACCTCCACAGGGTACATACTTTCGACTGGTAGCCCGAGCTTTCCATCACCGATCAGCGAGACGGTTGATAGGATTTGCGGGCCACAGCGGGTCGCAAACACCTCGGTCGTGTCGAGTAGGTGGAAAGGAGTAAGCCTTAACCTGTGGGCATGGGGCGCCGTCAGCCCGGCTTGGCGATAGGCTTGATAAACGAGATGGAAACACGCTTCGAGGTCTTGGATCTGATGAACCACCTCGTAGTTGAATTTCGCGTCGCCGAATTCTGGCGATGGTTCGATGATCCCGCTTCGGCGTGGCTGATGTCGAATTGGATCTTGGTCGATTTGAATGCGATTCGCGATTTGATTCATAATGAAAGCCAAAGTGTGCGCAAGGCAGAACATCGAAAAGCAAACTCGCAATCTCCAATGGTTTGCCTGGGCGGCTACATATCCCTCGCCTGTCGAAAGCTAGTTCTTGCTGCACCATAGGCAGGATGATTGAGGGCTGAAGCGATCAGAATCATCCGTTTCGCTGGGACTCTGTTGCGATCGTGCGGATTCGACAGGTTGTTCCATTGAATCCGGGCTGCCAGCACAGTTGCGGCGACTGGTGGCGACGACCACGACAGCCACTCGTCGGCCGTTGGGAACGTTCGCTACTTTTCTGATCCGATGGAACCGGGCATCCGTTTGTAGTACCGCCTTCAGGCGGAATCTGGCCTGCCGATCGATCACGGGGAGCGAAAGCATCCGGCTGAAGCCGGTACTACGAACGGAAAACGCCGCTTCACAAGGTTGCTACCGCGATGAATTCTGTTCCTGGTGCGAACTAGAAAGGCTTGGCTTTGCATGGCACCTGAACGAATGTGTAATGACTTCGGGGTACAGTCGAATGAGATTTCCCTAAATACCCCCCCCGAGTTGCCTGCATTGCGTTGCAATCCGGGGAGGTCTCGATAAAATCTTCCAACATGTCCCGCCTCGCCTGCCTCCTGATTCTCGCCCTCGCGCTTCAGCTCAACGACAACGTCGTTGAGGCTGGGGTTATCTCGTCGCAAAGTTCGGTACCCTCCATCGATACCGTTGCGTCGGCGAGTTGCGACCTGCCATCGCAAAGACTGCCCGATCCTAAAAAACCAGAGTCTTCCTTCCGGTTCGGTAGCTCGTCGGGGATGAGCGGAAACCCCAGCGTGAGCCACCTGAACCCACGTGTCGTGGCCCTGCCGGTCGACTTCACCGGCGTTGACTGCCGCGCACAACTCTGTTGGCGTCTGACAATCGTCAATAGCGTTCTCCCCGGACCGCCATTGCTTGACGGCCTCCAAAAGCCTTCGTAAAGCCGAATTGATTGCTCGATTTTGCTTGGGATAGTTTCCGCGATCGGAAACGAAAATTCATCCCACTCTTTACCTTTGAAGACTTTTTGGAAATTTGAAAATGAAGACGTTTTTTGATTTTAGCACCGCCGTTCGATTCGGTACGGATCTTGGCATCAGGTTGTTGGCGATTGCGGCATTGCTCGGCGTGTCTTCGACAGCCAAAGGTGGAACGATCGTTGTGGACCAACTCGCACCTACCATTGTCCCTGGTGGTGGTTGGGGGCAATTTGTGCAAGGAGGCGGCTCGGCCGGAATCTTTGACCTGACGGGCGCAGGTGGAACCCTGGAATCCAACCAACCGTCGCCGATCGGTGCCGCGAAAGTGACGACAGGTGCTAGCAATTCTGACCGCGGTGAAATCGGGATCAGCGCGGATTTTGGGCTTGCCTCCGACATCCTGAACAATCTGGTCGCGGGCTATTCGTATTACAAAGTCGACAATGGCCCTAACGCTTTTGCAGCGCCGTCGCTGAAGCTGGGTATCTATTCTGCCGTAGGAACGGGGGACAACTACGGGCAACTGGTCTATGAGCCGAGCTGGAACCAGCCCGCAGCAGGGTCGTCCTTGCCACCTACCGGTGACTGGCAGACTGTTTCCATTGGCAGCGGCACCGGGGCTGGCAGCGACTCGGGCGGTGGCTGGTGGTGGACTGGCGGTTTTGAACAAAGCAGTGGTGCAGGTGGTCCTCCCATCAAGTCGGCTTCCGAGTGGGCCAGCCTCTTCGCTTTAGACGCTGATTTTGCTTCGGCCCGGATTGTAGGCATCAATGTTGGTGTAGGAACCTATAACCAGAATCAAATCGGTTATTTCGACAATGTGGTGTTCGGTACCGATACCGAATCGACCACATATAACTTCCAGCCAGTTCCCGAACCTTCGTCCCTTGCCATCTTCGGCATCGGTGCGTTGGGGCTGGTTGTAGGAGGAATTCATCGACGAAACCAGAAGCAATCAGCTTAAAGCGGCAACTGCTTTCGAGGGAAAATGCAAACACTGCGATCCCTAATGTCAACTTCATTGCTGCAACCAGCGGAAGGATCCGCTGGTTCGGGCTTTGCGTTGTGTGTTCAGGGGAACTGTGCCATCCCACAGAACTCTTTGCAGACGGTACGACGGCCGTAGCGTCCAGGTATTTACTCCGGAATCCCTAATCCCCTGGTCGGGCAACAAGATGACACTTCGTCCATGTGGGGCTACTACGCTTCGCGGCCTGCTGAGCGCACGCGCGTCGGAAGATTAACGAATGCCGAGGACCATTCCCGATTCAGGTCGCCAAACTGGAGTCGTTGATCGAGGATGCGCTATGACCTGAAGGACCAGATCAAGACTCTCGACGAATCAGAGAAGTTTGCGCGTCGATCTCGATCGACGACTACGACTGCGAACCGTTGACGAAACGAGCAGCAGTAGGGCGGAAGAACGGGCTATTCAAAGGCTCGGTGGCCGCGAGCGAGCGAGCGAGCAGCGAACTCGATGACAATCATCGGCAATGCGGTCCGCACTGACCTGGACGTTGCCGCGTTCTTGCAAGACGTCCTGGAGCGAAAGCTTGCCGGCGAAACGAAATGGTCGATTCTGGCACCGTATACCTGGAAGGCCGAGCCCCCTGAGGCGATTCAGACATGCCGCCAAGGCGAACGCCTCAGCAAATATTCAAGCTCAGTAAATACTGGTTCTGGTGTACGGCTACAAATCAGCTGGCGATGCCATGATTGTGCAGGTGGGCACGGAATGGAGTCGATGCGTCAGCACGATGAACGTTGGTGTCCTGGGTCTGCCGCATCCAGCCTGCTTGAATTGGCACCGTGAATTCAGGCGCAGAAAGGCTTGGCTTTGCATGGCACCTAAACAAATGCGCAACGGCTTCGGGGGGCGCAGTTGGATAAGATTTTCCCCCTCAATGCCCCCCAAATTGCCTGCGATTGCGTTGCAATCCCGGGCGGTACCGATAAAATCCACCACCATGTTCCGTCACTCCTGCCTGCTGATTCTCGCCCTCACGCTTCAGCTCAACGACAACGTTGTTGAGGCGGGAGTCATTTCGTCGCAAAGTTCGGTACCTTCCATCGATACGGTTGCGTCCGCCAGTTTCGACCTGCCAACGCACAGGCAGCCCGACCCTGACGAGCCAGAGCCTTCCTTCCGGTTCGGTAGCTCGTCGGGGATGAGCGGAAACCCCAGCGTGAGCCACCTGAACCCGCGAGTCTTGGCCCTGCCGGTCGACTTCACCGGCGTTGACTGCCGCGCACAACTCTGTTGGCGTCTGACAATCGTCAATAGCGTTCTCCCCGGACCTCCATTGCTTGACGGCCTCCAAAAACCTTCGTGAAGACCACTCTGCATGTGCTTTAAAGATTGTTTGTGGTTTTTACTTTCTTAGTTTTTGTGAAGAGTTTTAGATGCTTTGTTTTACGAAGAAATATCTGTCTTGTTTGCTGCGCGTTGATCGTCTGGCAATGGTCGTTGCGGTGGTCGCGTTGGCTGCACCTTCAAGCGATGCAGGCGTGTATCCATTTGACCAAAACGTCACCAGCAATGTGATTATGGGTTCGGGTGTCACCAACGGCGCGTTCACTGTCAATCGAAGCAGTGCAGATAGAATCGAATTGGGGTTGCGAGCGAAAGTGCGGTTCAATGCTAGCAACCAGCCCGAGAACACGTTCAACAGTAACGGAGACGGAACTTACACGTTTGAACCTGGGCAACCGGCAGGGGGCGGATTCAGTTTTGAACCGAATTCATCCAGTACAGCCAAATGGAACTTTGAGTGGTCCATCAATTCGGATTTTGAGGGAGACGGCGTAACTTCTCCGCGAAGTCTCAGTGCACTGACCTATCTGCTCGAAATTGACTTAGATCCCGCGACCGACTTTAATCCTATGCCCGGTGATAATTATCTGGCGTTTGATCCGATCAATACTTCTTACGCGGATCACGCGATCGGTGATAACGGCACGGGGCCAGGAGCAGGGGTCAAAGCAGCTGATGCTACTGCTTACGGTGACTTGATCGCCAGCAACAACCTTGCCCAGAATTCATGGAATCTGGAATTCTTCAACGACGCGTCGCACCCCTTCGATGCGAACGTTCCTGGAGTTTTTGATATTATCTTGACCGCTTTCGACAATGGTGCGGTAATTGCGCAAACTCAGATCCAGATCAATACCAATGCAGTTCCCGAACCAGCTTCGCTGCTGGCCTTTGGCGGTCTTGGTCTATGCGTCTGCACCATGGGACTGCGACGCAAGCGTCGACGTACTCTGCGAGCTTAACGCGTTTGCCTTTTGTTAAAACGATAGGCGGTAGCATCTTGATTTGGTCTGGATGCTACCGTTTTTTTTTACTTCTAGTGGACTATGGCAGCTAAATCTTGGGTTAGCGGTTTTGACGCTAGCCACCGTTCCGTCGGTGAAAACCGCGGTTCGCGGCCTGCAGATTAAGTGAGCCGTGATCGCGTGAGCGGCCGGGAATCCACTTCCAAAAATGCACGTCGCCTCACGGCAAGCGGCTCACAATTGCCGTTGAAAGTTCGATTGAATCAACGGGCCGCTATCGCCAAAACGGCTAACTGTGCCGAGCCTAAAACGAAGGTGTTTTAGGCCACTAGGGTGAATCGTATGGACCAACGGAACGCTCACCGGTTTGGGCTTTGCGTCATTCGCTCGAGTGAAGTAGGCCGGATCAAGGAGCGAAGCGACGCGGATCCGGCAAGCTGATTGCCTTGCCTCGCTGCTGTTGCGCGAACCACCGGCCTGAAACCCCGTCAATCGCACCTCCGTGTTTTTTCTGGCATCGCGATATAGGCGTTTCGCGGTTGGCTGGTGCGGGGCGGTTGGGAGGATTGGGCAGTGTTCGCCAGCGGGAGGTTGCGTTGCCCCCCGGAGCGGCGTTAGGTTAGCGAGAAAGAAGTGAGTCCGCCTCGGACTTTGTCGAACGATGCGAAGCATTCGCCAGGTAAGCAGAGAAATGGGGCATCACCTGTTGAACAGCGAGTCGTCACCTACTGTTCCAAGCAGGAGTTTTATAGCCATTTTGCATTGTGCCGAAGCCACCAGAAATCTTCGGGGCATCTATTTCTACCAGTCCAAATGATCACCGCGCGATTTGTTAGGTCGGTCGTTGCCTCTTGCTGTCCTCGTTCGCGCTATGGTTACTGACCTATCACTTTGGGTCGACAAATTCACAACTAAAAATTGCGTCTGAACTCCGTCCTTTCATATCGAAGCTGCTTGCAGTGAATCGGGAAACAAATACGATGATGCGTTCCAACTGGTGCAGATTGAATTTAGCTTGGGTTCGTTTGTGTGGGCTGACGCTCTGGGTCGGTCTTCTAGCGGCGCCACTCAACGCTGGGGTCATGGTTGAAACCGACTTCACTACGGCCACAAACTTGCCCAGCGCTTCGGGCTTGCCATACATTTCCTCGACTGGTGTTGTCGAAACGAACGTTTTTAAACTTGAAAACCAAGTTCTCAAGGTGAATACGACTGGGATTGGCCGGGACGTATTTGCGGGCTATCAACTTAACGACAGCTTTGACTCCTCCATCGACGTGATGCTCGAATTCCGAGCACGCACCCTCAGCGTCAGCGGCGGATTTGGCATGTTCATCGGGTTTTCCGATGCTTTTGCCCAGGGAGCCATCGAACTTCGGCCGACAGGTTGGGGAGTGGTGGGAACAAGCTACCGTGGTAGCTTCGCTTCGGGCTTCCACGATTTCAAACTCACCAAAGCCGGTGGAAGCAACGCTTTTACGCTCGACATCGATGGCAGCCAGGTCGCCGCAGGAACGCTTGGAACCGTAAACTCGTCGCCCTCTTACTTGTACTTCGGTGACGGATCACCTACGGGTGGAAACCTCAGTGGCGAGATCGAGTCGCTTCGTTACAGCAACTCGCCCTTCGCCGCGGTGCCCGAACCGGCTAGCTGTGTCACCCTATGTCTCGCGCTGACATGCTTGTTCGGCGTGTTCCGGTCGCGCCGCCGGACGGAGCGGACCTAGAACCTTCGAGGGACAACAGTGAGGTCGGCCGGATCAAGGAGCGGAGCGACGCGGATCCGGCAGTCGGGTGTTGGAGGCACGGGGATGCACTGCCGGAGCGGCGCTTCGCTTGGTCCGGCCTACGGGGTTGGAAATATTAAGCTGGTGACGCACTCGTTTGCCGAGCGCGACTTGGTTTGTGAGCTTACTTGACCGCCAACATTCGCTCGAGTGCAATCAGACTCCACTTGGTCGTTTCTTCGTCGACCAAGATCTGGTTGACGACGGCGCCGTCGCGCAGATTTTCCAGCGTCCAGCATAGGTGCGGCAGGTCGATGCGGTACATCGTGGCGCACATGCAGACGACCGGGCTAAGGAAATGAATCTCTTGCTCGGGGTGCTCTGCCTTCAATCGATTCACTAAGTGCAGTTCGGTGCCGATGGCCCACTTGGTCCCGGCCGGTGCACTTTGAACGGTTTCGATGATCTTGCCGGTGCTTCCCGATACGTCGGCCAAGTCATTGACTTCGCGCGGGCATTCCGGGTGGACCAGGATTTGGATGCCTTCGTGTTGTTTGCGAAATGCGTGAACGTGTTCGGCGCGGAACATCTGGTGAACACTGCAGTGGCCCTTCCACAGGATCACTTTGCTGTTGCGGATCGCGTCGTCGGTGTTGCCGCCCATGTCGGTGGCATAAGGATCCCAGACGGGCATCTGGTCTTCGGTGATGTCCATTTTCAACGCGGTGTTTCGCCCGAGGTGTTGGTCCGGGAAAAAGAACACTCGCTCGCCACGCTGAAACGCCCAGTCCAGCACCGCGCCGGCGTTACTGCTGGTACAGACGATGCCACCATGCCGACCACAAAATGCTTTCAGGCTGGCGGCACTGTTGATGTAGGTGACGGGGATGATTTTTTCGGTATCGATAACATCCGCCATGTCGTCCCAGGCTGCTTCGACCTGAGCGATCCCGGCCATGTCGGCCATCGAACAACCGGCCGCCATATCCGGCAGGATGACTTTGACACGGGCGCCGTCACGTTCGGCCAGCTTTTCCGGCCGGTTGGCCAGGATGTCGGCGGTCTCGGCCATGAAGTGGACGCCGCAGAAGACGATCGTTCGGCAAGACTTGCTGGCGGCTGCCATTTCCGAAAGCTTGTAGCTGTCGCCGCGCAGGTCGGTCTGTGCGATGACTTCGTCCTGTTGGTAATGGTGCCCCAGGATCAGCAGGGAATCGCCCAATTGCTGACGAACGGCCGCGATACGCGAATTCAGTTCATCATCGCTTAGCGTTTTGTACGGTGCCAGTTCGTGCACCATTTTCGGGTTCGCGTTCAGCGTGACTAGGTTGTCAGTCGTCAACGGTCGGGTTCCTTCGAATCGGTCGGTTTCGTGCGTGCGTGAATTATAGACGTGCGGATCTGTTTTTCGCGACCGTGCCAACGCTGTGGCATTGGCTGGATTCCCCCTGATTTCCGACGTTTTGGCTAATAATCGGGCCCGCCAATCGGTCCAGCTTTTTTGTGCCACCCAATTTCGTGAGCCAAAGCCGGTGTTAAGCTGGCCGCCAAGCGATGCGAAATTCCCACCGATTCCAACGCAGCAAGTCGCGAACGGTTCGCTGCCGCGGCGGCGTCAGCAGGCGACGGTTCCCGTGGGGCGTTCGCCGCTGGCCAGGCCAGGATCCCCCGCTTTCCCCCTTTCCCTTCGATCGATTCTGATGCGTCAAAAGATTCACGAGTCCGTCGGCTTCCTGCGATCGACCGCAATTGGGGGCCTGTTTTTCCTGCTGCCGCTTGCCGTCATCGCGGGCTTGCTGGGACAGGTTTATTCGATCGTGTCGGCGGTCGCTGTTCCGCTGGGCGACGCCATGCCCGACTGGGTGCCGATCAATACCGCCACCGGCATCGCGTTCCTGTTTTCGGCATCGGTAGCTGTGCTGGTGGGGATGTGCTTTACCGCCGGAGTGATCGCTCGCCGTGCGATCGGTCGAAAGTTTTCGTCGACGATCGAGCGGCAGTTGATCACCATTTTTCCGAAGTACGCCATCTACAAAGACCTGCTGGCGGGCAACCTGAAACACGATAGTGATGGTCCATCGCTGACGCCGGTGCTGGTCGAATGTCCGGAGGGATTGCGAATCGCGATGGAGTCGGATCGTTTGGCAAACGGGATGGTCGTCGTGTATTTCCCCGGTGCACCGGATACGTGGATCGGCTCGGTCGTCTTGGTGCCTGCCGAGCGAGTTCGCAGCGTCGAATTAGACTTTAACGAGACGCTAGGTGTGTTCGAACGACTGGGGCGAGATTCGGCCGCCTTCCTATCAGCTGGGATGGATGCAACCGAAGGTTCGCCGCGAGCGAATGGCTAGCGTTTGATGTGGATCGCGAATGTTGAAATTGATGGGGGGAGAGGGGAGGCGGAGGTGTGGCAGTTCTCGAACTTGAACTTGAACCTGAACTCGAACTTTCCCCCCCTCACCCCCGGCCCCTCTCCCCCACATCGGACACGAGCAGAACTCGCGTCCGATGCGGGGGAGAGGGGAGTCAGAGCTGTGGCAGCTCTCGAACTCGAACTCGAACTCGAACTCGAACTCGAACTCGAACTCGAACTCGAACTTGAACTTGAACTTGAACTTGAACTCAGACTCCTGCTTGTGCTTCCCCCTCACCTCCGCCCGAACCGACTTTCTCGCCGCCCGACCGTTTTCTGAATTGTTGACTCTTTTTCCCGTGCGGTGAAATGAGAGTCCGTCCCCCCAAGGAAGTTGGTTCCGATCTTTTTCCACCACGCGCCACGACCGGATTTGGTTAGAGACACCGACTGGAGTTCGCCAGATGCGGACCCGTCGGAAGCTGCGATCGGGTTTGCGCCGGTTTGGCTGGTTGCCTGCAACGTCATGGGGGTGTTGTTGGGGTACGCGATCACCATCCAGCTCGCTCGCACGTTGACGCGTGGTGACTTTGAACATTACATCGGTGCGATCGCCACATTGGGACTGTTGGCTTCGGTTGGCGAAGCCGGGTTTGGCAAGTACGGGCTGAAGGCTTTGCCCGACTTTATGGTTCGCGGGCGAGGCGACTTGATCGGTGGATACCTTCGTTTTGCGATTGCCGGGACGTTGTTGGTTTCGTCGGCTCTGGCGATCGTGGTGATTGTTTTCGAACGATCGGTTCATGCTCAAGCCGCTAGCGAAGTGATGGATTTGGGGCTGGCTTTTTTGCCAGCGATGGCATTGATGGGTGTGTCGATCGACTTGATGTTGGCGTTTCGGTTTGCGTCATCCGCAACGACGATTGCGCGAGTCTTGGTGCCGGCGATCACTCTGTTGGCGATCACCTGGCTGAACCATTCGTTGGTCCTGACGTCTCGATTGGCTGTCCTGAGCTTTGTCGCCGGCAGTTGCATTGGGATGCTGATCGCGACCACATGGTCGATCATCATCGGACGCCAATATTCGCGTCAGCTATCGCCAGCGATGGCGTTGCCGACGTGGGTCAGTTCAGGATTGACGTTCATGGGGATCGGTTTCCTGACGTCCTGGTTTTTTAAAGCCACGTTGGTGATCACGCACCACATGCCGCACATCGATTCGCAGGTCGCCCTGCTGGGGCCCGCGATGGAGACCGGCGGGTTGATTCTGTTGTTGTCGAAGTCGACTGACAAATATTTCCAGCCGATGATTGCGGTGATGATTCGCACCCAAGATTGGCGTCAGGCTCTCAGCATGCGGCGGGGCCGACGGCGTTTCATGATCTTGGGGATCGCCGTGTTCCTGGGTTTCGTCTTTTTGGCGGGCAGAAAACTGCTAGGGCTATACGGCGATGGTTTCGAAGAGGCCTATCCGGCGATGTGCATCGTCGCGATTGGTTCAAGCGTCTGGACTTACTTCTCGTTGGCCCCTCACTACCTGCTCTTCTCCGGTGCCCGGCGGCGGTTGCAGGCTGCGATGATCGTTCACGCAATCGTGCTGTTGGTGTTGACCGTGGGATTGTTTCGGACCCATGGGATCATCGGTGCAGCGATCGCTTACGCGGTAACGATCACGTCATTGGCGCTGACGAATGCCTATCTGGCGGGCCGGCGTCTGCAAAAGGTATTATCGGCCGGCCCGATGACCACCGATTCTTCGCAAGCGTCGTCAAATGAACGATCGCAGTGAAATGAAGATGGTCCGGGGGATTCGCCTGGATTCCCCAGCCACCGTTGCGGTCACGAATTCTGGCGAATCTCACGACGAAGCGTCGCCGGCGCGGCGACTCTGTTTGCCCGGGAATCACGCGATGGGATGCCGGGCAATGCCGATGTCCGCGACCCCCTTTCCACGTTTCCCTTCCTCTTTCATTTACGAAAGTCCTTTCCCTTGGAATCCTCCGGAATCAACGCGAGTGGAGCTGCCGCCCATCCGTTGCCCACCAGCGGCAATGGAATGAACGCTCAAACCCGCCGTGCGATCCTGGTTCTGATCGTCGTCAATGCGCTTTGGGGAATGACCTTTCCGGTGATGAAAGGATTGAACCTACAGATTGACCAACACTTTGGCGTCACCGAACACACCGCGACGATCTGGCTGCGAGCGTCGTCGGCTGCCTGGATGATCGGGATCCGATTCGGATTGGCCCTGATCATGTTTTCGATCGTCTTCCACCGCGTTATGGCGCGCATCCGAATGGTGCATGTTTGGGGCGGACTGGCGATCGGTTTTTTCTTCTTTTCCGGGTTGTTGCTGCAGGTGGTCGCGTTGGGGACGATCCCCGCGTCCCGCAGTGGTTTCCTGACCAGCATGGCGGTCGTCTTCACTCCCGTGATGGCGACACTGATCCGAGGGCGACTGCCACGGACGACGGTGATGGTCGGTGTGGCGATCGCGATGGCGGGCGTCGCCGTGCTAACGGAAATCGTGGTCGTCGATCGCAGTGGTGTTTCGATCGCGTCGGACGCGCTGCAGCGCTGGACCCGCGGTGACACGCTGACAATCTTGGGGGCGTTGTTCTTCAGTGGCCAAATCATGATGGTTGACTACCTAGGCAAACGATATGAATCGATCGCGCTTACGCCAACGATGTTTGGATCAGTGGTGCTGATGGCAGGCGTCACCTTTGCCATTCTGTCACCGCATGTTCCGGAAGCGACCGGCGAAGCAGCATGGACCAGTTTGGCGATATCGCCCGAGTTCATCGGGCTGATCGGGTTGTTGGGGATCTTCCCATCGTTGTTGGCTTTCGCCTGGATGAACAAGTTCCAACCGTACCTTTCGGCTGGGCAGGCCGCGGTGATCTACACCTGCGAACCGTTCTTTGCATCGACGTGGGCGATGATCCTGCCGGGGTTGATGGCGACCTATTGCGCGATCGGCTATCAGAACGAAACGTTCAGCTGGCCGTTGATATTCGGGGGTGTCCTAATCCTGGCAGCCAACGTGATCGCACTGTGGCCTCAACGGCAACCTCGCGAAAATCATGGCTCCGCCCAGGTCAGCCCACCAACGACGGACGCCTGATCCGCTAACATACGCGGCTGACTTTCTGATTGCGGACGATCCGGGGGCTTCACCAAAAGCTTTCCTGACCTGGATCGTCGCCAATGTTTCCCATGCAGCACGCCAGGCAGACGAGAACTGATGAGCACACGTACTTTTCGAATTGCGGTCCTGGGCGGCGACGGGATCGGTCCCGAGGTCTGTGACCAATCGGTCCGAGTGCTGCGCGAAATCGAATCTCGACTGAACAATGTAACGTTCGATTTTGAAAATCACCATGTTGGCGTCGGCGAGTACCGGGTCAGCGGCAATGCCCTGCCGGATACCACGTTCGCCGCCTGCCAGTCGTCCGACGCGGTGCTGTTGGGTGCGATGGGGCTGCCCAATGTCCGCTACCCGAACGGAAAAGAAATCGCGCCGCAGTTGGACCTTCGCGAGCGGCTAGGGCTGTACGGTGGCGTGCGCCCGATCCGGTTGTTCAACGAAGCCGACACGCCGCTGAAGGGCTACGCGGCCGGCGAGATTGATTTTGTGTTGGTCCGGGAAAGCACCGAAGGACTGTTCTACGGTCGCGATGCGGTCTTGGATCCGGATGCCGACGAGGCCTTCGATACGATGCGAATTTCGCGAGACTGCACGTTGCGAGTTTGCCGCTTGGCATTCGAGATCGCTCGCAAACGCGGCGGCAAAAAGAAAGTCACGTTGATCGACAAAGCCAACGTGTTGTCGTCGATGGTTTTCTTTCGCAAAGTGTTCGACGAAGTGGCTGCGGAATTTCCCGACATCACCGCGGACCACTGCTATGTCGATGCCAGCGCCTTGTTCCTGGTTCGCGACCCACAGCGATTCGACGTGATGGTGACCGAAAACATGTTCGGCGACATCCTGAGCGATCTGGCGGCCGGCTTGGTTGGCGGCATGGGGATGGCGCCATCAGGTGACATCGGCGCCACCGCGGCGGTCTTCCAGCCGTCGCATGGATCGGCACCTGACATCGCCGGCCTAGGTGTGGCCAATCCCATCGCGATGCATCTATCGGCGGCGATGATGTTGGATTGGTTGGACCATCCCGAATGCAAACGTGGGGCGAAAATGATCGATGACGCGGTGGCGAAGGTGTTGGCGGATCCCGCCAAGCGGACTCCCGACATGGGCGGCAAGCTATCGACGACCGAGATCACGGACGAAATTCTGAAAGCGATTTGAGCTCACACGTCAGGGAAAACATGCCGATTCGATTCTTTCTGATCCTTGGGGCGTTCTTCGTCTCGGTCCTGATGTGGGTCGACCGTGCCTGCATCTCGGCCGCCAAAAGCGACATTGCGACGGACCTTGGGTTCGACGACCGGCAAATGGGCTGGGTGATGGCGGCGTTTTCGCTCGGCTACGCGCTGTTTCAAGTCCCCAGCGGAAAGCTGGCGGATCGATACGGACCGCGAGTCGTGATGACGGTGGTGTGCTTGATGTGGTCGTTGTTCACGGCGCTGACCGGTGTCGTGCGCGGTTGGACGGCGATGATCGGTTTGCGGTTTCTGTTTGGGATGGGGGAAGCCGGCGGGTACCCAACACTGGCCCGCGCGTTCACGCAGTGGTTGCCGATGAACGAACGTGGCATCACCAATTCGATCAGTTTTTCGGGCGGGCGACTTGGCGCGGCCTTGGCGATGCCCGGCGTAGTGTGGTTGATGAGTGCCTTGGGCGGCTGGGAGCAGACGTTTTATTTCTTTGGTGCGGTCGGCATCGCCTTTGCCGCCACGTGGTTTTTCCTGTTTCGTGACAGCCCCGAAACGCACTTTGCGGTGACCGAGCGGGAACGGGATTACATTGTCAATTCACGCGATCCCGCCAAAAAGCAAGGCGAAACGGCCACCGCGGAACAGGCGCCGATCCGATTTGCGGAAATGTTGCGTTCGCCCAACATGCTGATGTTGATGTTCCAGTATGTGGCCCACAACTTCACGTTTTTCTTTACCGTGACCTGGTTTTTTCCTTACCTGAAAGAAACCTTTTCGCTGACCAAGGACCAGACTGCGCTGTACGCCGCGGTGCCGTTGTTGTGCGGTGTCGTGGGCAACTGGATCGCCGGGTTCACGGTGGACCGGTTGTACAGCCGGGGACGCTGGCAAGCATCACGCAGGATTCCCGCGGCAATTGGGTTCGTGCTTTCGGCGATCGGCATGTCAGCATGCATCAACATGAATACTCCGGTCACCGCGGTGGCGGCCATGAGCGTGGCGATTTTCGGTGCTGATATGATTTTGAGTCCGTCCTGGTCGACGTGCATGGACATCGGTGGGAAGAGTGCAGGCGCCGTTTCGGGCGCGATGAACATGGTTGGCAACTTGGGTGCGTTCTGCACTTCGCTTGCGTTCCCCTACCTGTACCGTTGGACGGGGACTCACGAACCGTTCTTCTACATTGCATCGGGACTGAACGTCGTGGCGATCTTTATGTGGTTTCGAATTCGACCCGACGTCGAAATGGCAGACGAAGTCCGCACAGTGAATTGATCGGCGCTGGCGATGGCGACCGTCGCCGTCGATAAGCGGGGGACGGAAACGGAACCTCTGCGAGCGCCAACCGTTCGACCTTTCCTTGGGAAACATCTCTGATGACGAAGCTTCGAGGCGCCGTGATCGGCGCTGGTTACTTCAGCCACTTTCACTACGACGCCTGGTCGCGAATCGACGGCGTGGAAATGGTCGCCTGTTGCGACATTGACGCAGGGCGAGGCAACAGCGTTTCGGCACAGTACAAGATCCCGCAGGCGTTCACCGATCACCGCGAAATGCTGGAACAATGCGAGGTCGATTTCGTGGACATCATCACGCGTCCCGACACCCACCTCGGCATCGTCACCGATGTGGCGAAAAAAGGGTTGCCGATGATTTGCCAGAAACCACTGGCCCCAAGCTTCGATGAAGCCAAGGCGATTGTCGAAACAGCGCTGCGATCCCGCGTGCGCTTGATGGTTCACGAGAACTTTCGATTTCAACCTTGGTACCGAGAGATCAAGCGGATGCTGGATGCCGGTACGATCGGACACCGATTGCACACCATCAGCCACCGCAATCGAGCGGGTGACGGTCACGGCGATGACGCCTACCTGGCTCGCCAGCCGTACTTCCAGACGATGAAGCGGTTCCTGATCCACGAAGCTGGGATCCACACCATCGACACGTTTCGGTACCTGGGTGGCGAAATTCGTCGGGTCTGGTGCGTGACAAGGAAACTGAATCACGTGATCGCTGGCGAAGACACGGCGATCGCGATCATGGAATTCGAAGAGGGCGGATTGGGGCACTACGACGCCAATCGGTACAACGAATCGCTGGCCGAAAATCCGCGGTACACCTTTGGCGAAGTGATGGTCGAAGCGGATAAGGGCACCATCCGGCTGTACGACGATGGCCGCCTGACGATCCAAATGCTGGGCAAAGCCGAACGAGACCATCCGTATTCGCCGAGCACGGCAGGGTTTGCCGGGGACTGTGTGCTGGCCACCCAGCAGCATTTTGTGAACAGCCTGGCATCCGACAAACCTTTTGAAACCGACGGTGCAAGCTATCTGCGTTCGCTAGCGGTCCAGGAAGCGATGTACCGATCCGCCGACAGTGGGCAATGGGAACAGCCGGCGGTTTCGCAGTCGATTGACCGTTGGGGGTGATTTGGGTTGATCGATGATGGGGGCTTTTGGGGTTGTTTTTGGGCCCCCTCACCCCCGGCCCCTCTCCCCCAGAATTCCTAGCAAGCATTACTTGCTTGGAATTCTGGGGGAGAGGGGAGCCCGCGTGGGGGAGAGGGGAGCCCGCGTGGGGGAGAGGGGAGCCCGCGTAGGCCAGAGGGGAGCCCGCTTGGTGAAGGGAGAGCATGTGGACAGGAGGGGAGCGTGCGTGGACAGGAGGGGAGCGTGCGTGGGCCGCGGAGGGGAGCGATCGTGGGCCAGAGGGGAGCGTGCGTGGGCTGGAGGGTGGCCTGTGTGGACGTGGGAACTTGGTTTGGGATTGGGGCGGCTGGTGCCTGCCCTTCGTGCCGACCGGGCGGGCTGTTACGATTTTGAGCCACTCAGGTATTCCCCACCTCCCCTGTTTCAAGAAAGCTCCATGGAAGCTGGTATCGTCGGCTTGCCCAACGTTGGTAAGAGCACACTGTTTAACGCCTTGACCCAATCGAAGGCGGCCCAGAGCGAGAATTATCCGTTCTGTACGATCGAACCCAATGAGGGGATCGTCAGTGTTCCGGATGATCGGCTTAGCCGAATCACCCAATACATCGTCCCTCAGAAGACGATTCCCGCCGTCCTGAAATTGGTCGATATCGCAGGGATCGTCAAAGGTGCCAGCGAGGGGGAAGGTCTTGGGAACAAATTTCTGAGCCACATCCGCCAAGTCGACGCCATCGTCCAAGTGGTCCGCTGCTTTGATGATCCCGATGTGATTCACGTCTCGGGCACGGTCGATCCGTTGGCCGATATGGAGACCATCGAAACCGAACTGATGTTGGCGGATATCCAGACGCTGGAAAATGCGTTGCCAAAGGCCGAAAAGATGGCTCGCGGCGGTGACAAGGATGCCAAATTGCGTGTCGAGGCGATCAAGGCCTGCAACGAACACCTTGCAACGGACCAGCCGCTGCGGACGTTGGAACTGATCGAAGCCCAACGAGTCGCTATTTCCAGTTACGGATTGATGTCGGCAAAACCGGTTCTGTACGTCGCCAACGTCAGCGAAAACGACTTGGAAGGCAAAGATCCGTTGGTCGACAAGGTTCGCCAACAGGCGTCCAAAGTCGGCGCTGACGTGGTCTGCGTGTGTGCCAAACTGGAATCTGAACTTGCCGAACTGGACGAACCGGATCGCAGCGAAATGTTGGCCGAAGTCGGGCTGGAACAGCCCGCTCTGCACACGATCGCCCGCGGCGCCTACCAAACCCTGGGGCTGGAAAGCTATTTCACGGCTGGCGAAAAGGAAGTTCGCGCCTGGACCATTCCTAAGGGTGCCACTGCCCCACAAGCGGCCGGTGTGATCCACAGCGATTTCGAACGCGGCTTCATTCGCTGTGAGGTTTACACGCTGGAGGACCTGGAAACGTACAAATCCGAAAAGGAAATTCGCCAGGCCGGTAAACTACGAGTCGAAGGCAAAACGTATGTCATGAAAGACGGCGATATCTGTCACTTCTTGTTCAACGTTTGATCCACAGCGGCGAATGGATCCGGCGACGGTACCGGGGCAGTCCCCTGATGCCGAACCCCTTTGGCACCACAGTATCAATCGAATGCGGCTTGCTTCCTGGCTTTAGCACAGCACTCCTGGCCCGGCCCCATTCGCGTTTGCTCCACGGCGTCCCTGCTTCCCCCCGAACCCTCCACTAGAGAGCTACATGAACAAAATGTTGATTCCTATCCTCTTTGCACTCGGCACTGCCATTTTCTGGGGCTGTTATGGACCCACCATCGGCAACGCCGCGGCGCCTCGAGTCGACGGGGCACCGCTGTGGTCACCGTTCAAGCCGTATGTGTTCATCGGAATCGCCTACTTGGTCATCGCGATCGTTGGTGGATTGCTGATGATGGCCGCCAAAGGTGATTCGTTCAGCTACACCGGCGTGTACTACCCGACGATGAAGTGGGGGTTTTTGGCCGGCACTTTGGGCGCCTTCGGCGCCGTTTGCTTGACCACTGCGATGATGACCAGCAAGGGCAATGCTCTGTTGGTGATGCCGATCGTGTTTGGCGGTGCGGTGACCGTCACGGCGATCGTTTCGGTTCTGCGACTGCACGGCGTCGCGTCGACCAGTCCGATGCTATGGGTTGGGATGGGGCTGACTTTGGTCGGGGTTGTCTTGACCGCGATGAACACGCCACACGGTCACGCACCGACGAAGCCGAAAGCCGATGCCGCCGTTAGCGATACAGTGACCGAGGCTGTCACTGCCACGCCCGCTGTTGCCGACGATACGGTTTGATGGACGATCCAACCGGACCGCCCAGCAGTGAACCGAAGATAGGCGGTGAAGCGACGGCAGACCGGATGCAGAAGATCCGAGCGATTGATCAACAGATCGCTCATATATGGATGGTCCGGACGTTTTTGAAGCATGCCGACGAAGCGGAAGAGGACGAAGATTTGCGCGACGTCGTCCGCGATCTGTACGACTTCATTTTGGCCGTTGGGCCGGTCGACGATGTTGACGATCCGGCGGTGTACATGAAGATGGCCAAGAAAAAACTCGGCCGCCTGAAACGGGCGACCGAGTTGTACGAAGAGATTCAACCCGAGGTTAGCGGGCACACCAATTTTGTGATGGCCGCTCGATCGCTGCGTCTGGCCGTCGACCAGATCATCGCGATCGTTCGATCCTAGAACCCATCAAGCCGGTGGCCTGGCAAACCAGGCCATCGACTTTCAGGCACCGCCTACATTTCAGCAGCGGGTGCCGGTTCGCCAAGCGCGTCGATGTGCTTGCCATTCTTGGGTGCTTTGAAACAGAACAGCAGGATCAGGTACAAGACGGCCATCGCCACCGGGACCAGGGCGGTGACGCGAATCGCCATTCGGCTGCCGTGCAAAGTGGCCTCTGCGACGGGCGCCTTGTCGGTTTCGGCGTACTCTTTGTTGCTGTTCCACCAATCGGCTTGTTCACGCAATCCCTTGAAGTTCTCGTCGCCAATCGCGTCGCCAGCGATTTCCACATCCGACAAGATGGTGGCACCGTTGTCGGAGATCATGCCGGCTTTGGCACCGTCGATCCCGGTGATGGCGGGGAAGAACAAGAACTTGTTTTCGTTCGGTGCTTTCACGCGAGCGAAGGTTTCAGGATTGTTTTCCTGGATGTACTGCGAAGCGAAGTAATCCTGTTTGTAGCCGATGCCAGGTCCGCCTAGCAGGCCGGCCGAGGTCATTCCGACAAAGCCCATCAAAGCCATCGCAATGGTCGCACTTTGGGGAAACCGTTCGCCCACGACACCCAACATGGTTGGCCATAGGAAGGTTTTGCCGATGCCGTAAACGGTCGCGGCAAAGAACATGAACGGGACGCTGTTTCCAATGCTGATCAGATACAGGCCGCTGGCACCGATGACGGCACTGACCAGCAACAAACCGAGCGACGAGATCTTGTGAACGATCGGTCCGGCAAAGAATCGCAAGCCGGTCATCAGTAGCGATGTGTAGATGAACAAGGCAGTCCCCAATGCGGCACTCTTCAGAATGCCGCCGGTGATCTTGTTGATCCAGCTGTCGGTGCCCAGTTCGACATAGCCGACACAAGCATGGGCGATCAGCAGGATGAAGAAGAAGGGAACCATCAATCGTGCAAACATGCCGCCATAGGAAACACTGCCCGACTGTGCGTCCGTCTTGGGGAAGTTTTCCTTGATCGCAATGAACCCGTAGATCGCTGTAGGGATCAGGTACGTGGCCAGCAGAATTTCCCAACCGACACTGTCCTTCAGGAATACGATCAGTCCGCCCAGCACCAAACCGGCAGGCCAACCGGCGTGCAGGATGTTCAGGTAGTGAGTCTTCTGTTCGGGGAACAACGCGGCGGTCAGCGGGTTGATCACCGCTTCGCAAATCCCGTTTCCGACCGCAAAGATAAATGCGGACCAGAACAGGATCATGTACACCGCGTCCTTCCCTGCCTCGTTGAACACGGGCGTGGCCGAGAACAGCAGGACGGCCGAAACCACGTGGCAACCCATCGCGGCCAACATCAGCGGCTTGTAGCCGATCCAGTCCACCAGCAAACCGGCTAGCAGGATGACCAGACCGAAGCCCAGTAGCCCGCCGCCGGTGATCTGACCCAATTCGGTCATCGTGAAGCCGTACTTGTTGGACCAAATGTCCAGCAAACCACCGCGGACGGCAAAGCCGATACCGGCAGCGATCAATGCGAGGAAGCCAGCGGCTAGGAGCGTTTTGCGGTTTTCCATGATGCGGATCGGGGAATGAGGTTTTACGTTAGTTTCGCGTTTTGCAGTCAAACACGGGTAGGGAGCCCGAAATGCTGCCAGCAGGCGATAGCGGCGTCAAGTCTTCCGCGAACATTCCGTGAAGAAGATGAACGTAATTCGCCAGATCGCTCTGTGCCACTGCCACGGTCGCTATACTTTGACGAGATCCTAAAATTTACCTCGACCGCCAGCCGATCGACCCTTCGATTGGCCCATTCCGCGGTCGAGCGTCCCACCCCTGCTTTGATCTAAGAACGGAGAACGGTTCCCATGCGATCCCTGATGACCCTAACCTTGGCCACCCTGATGCTGGCCACGGGAGCAATGACCGCGATGGCACACGACGGCGAGCACGAATGTGCGTTGGACTACAAAATGAAGACGATCGACGGTGAAACGGTCGATTTGGAAGATTACGAAGGCAAGGTGGTGATGATCGTCAACGTCGCCAGCAAGTGCGGCCTGACGAAACAGTACGCCGGACTGCAAAAACTGTACGAAAGCCACCAAGACAAGGGTTTCGTCATCCTGGGATTCCCCTGCAATCAGTTTGGTGGTCAAGAACCGGGAACGGATGCAGGCATCAAAGAGTTCTGCAGCACCAAGTTCAACGTTAGTTTTCCCATGTTCAGCAAGATCGACGTCAACGGCGATGGCGCCGCGCCGATCTACAAGTACCTGACCAGCAAGGACGCCAAGCCTGCCGGAGAAGGACCGATCAGCTGGAACTTTGAAAAGTTCCTGATCGACCGCGAAGGAAACCTGGTCCACCGGTTCGCCCCCAGGACGACTCCCGAGGACGCCGAACTGAATCAAGCGATCAAGGAACAACTGGCCAAATCCTAGGTCCCGATTGCTCTGAAGGAAAACAGCGTCCTGACGAGAAACAACTTCGGCATTGCAAACGGTAGCGGACGCGGCACCAGCCTGGGCTGTTGATTTCGTGAGCCGTGATCGCGTAAGCGGCCGGGCATTATCCGTCCCCCCATTACCCGTGGCCTCACGGCCAGCGGCTCACCATTGCGGTTTGGGAAGTTGAATCACTTCGACATTCGGCTCTGCTCACCGCCGGACCTTCGATGAATTAGACTGACGCGGCGGCTTCCCTTTTGCGAAGCCGCCGTTTTTTTGTTCGATTGTTTGATGTATTAGGAAACGCGATGCGTGGCTTAGCTCGATTGGTTCCAGCGTCCTCCATGACGGCGTCCTTCGTGACGGCGTCTTTCGTGACGGCGACCTTGGTTCCGATAACGATGTTGATGTTGATGGTGATGATGGCTGGGAATCCGGATGCCTTGGCAGCCGATGGCCAGCCCGATTCGGCCACGCCGTTGTTGAAATCGCCGTTGTTGAAATCCGGGGACCGCATCGCCGTCTTGGGTGGCACATTCGTCGAACGGATGCAGTCGGGCGGTTCTTTGGAGGCCGAGCTGCAGTGCCGACGGCCGGACTGGAAATTGTCGGTCCGCAATCTGGGGTGGTCCGGCGACGACGTGCACGGCATCGCTCGAAAACGTTTTGACGGTCCCGAGGACGGTTACAAGCGGATATTGGCGGATGTCGCGGTTGCCAATCCCAATGTTGTCATCGTGGCTTACGGCATGTCCGAAGCCAGCGACGGCGACGAAGCGGTGGACCGTTTCGAAGCGGGGCTGCGGCGGCTGGTGGGCGACCTGCAAACCGCCAAGTACCGCGTCATCCTGATGCCCCCGATGGCGATGCCAGGGGTTCGCACGCCGGGATATACGTCGGCAATCGATCGTTGCCGGTCGATCGTCACCGCGGTTTCGCAGCAATTGCACGTGCCCGAATTGGAAATCCAGTGGCGTGCGGCCGACGACCAGGTCACCGAAAACGGGCTGCTTCCCAGCGCCGCTGGGTACGCTTCGCTAGCGGTCGCGGCCGCCGATCCATTGGTGGGCGGATCCCCATGCGATTCGGACGGTACGGGCGATTCGGGCGATTCGAAGCTACAGGAGCTGATTGCGGCCAAGAACCAGCTTTTCTTTCATCGCTATCGTCCTCAGAACGAGACCTATCTGACGTTGTTCCGGAAACACGAACAGGGCAACAACGCTGTCGAAATCCCTCAATTTGACCCGCTGATCGAAGCCGCCGACCGTGAAATCTGGGCAGCCGCATCCCGCTAACCCCGAAATCCCGTAGCGCAGGTCGCCAAGACTTTCGGCCTTCGCTCAATCGATAAACTGTTGGCGACTTTCGCTGCGGATGCCCTGGATTCTGATTGCGGTCAAAAATAATTGGCCGGGCATTGGATCGTGAATTGGCGATGTTGGGGCGGCGAAAAGGTCACATCAGCGACGAAGCAGTCGATTCGGACCGTTCGGGGGGGCCGTGATTGGCGACCAAGGTTCACTGCCGATGGCTTGCCCCGTTATTGCCACCGATCGACCACCGGCTTACCCTTTTCCGTTTCCGCCGCGGATCTGCGGCGAACCAGTGCGACCATAGTCAGCGGGAGCTAAACGGTGTCGGGAACTTGTGTAATCGGACTTCAGTGGGGCGATGAGGCCAAAGGAAAACTCGTCGATTTGCTGGCTCCCCAATTCGATTTGGTCGTCCGCTACCAAGGCGGGGCCAACGCGGGGCATACTGTCGTCGCTGGCAGCGAAACCTACAAACTGCACCACATCCCTAGCGGCATTCTGCACGCCAAGGTCCAAAACCTGATCACGCCCGGCGTGGTCATCAACCCAACGACCATGTTGGACGAGATTGATGGGCTGGCCAAACGCGGCGTGAACTGCCGCGATAACCTGCGGATCAGCGAACGGGCTCACCTGGTCATGCCTTGGCACATGGCCGAGGACAAGTTCATCAACGCCACCGCTGTTCGTGGCGAATCGATCGGAACCACCAACCGCGGCATCGGCCCCTGCTATCGCGACAAGGTCGGCCGTACTCATGCGATCCGCATGTCCGATCTGATCCAACCCAACCGGGACGAACGGATCCGCACGGTTGCCGAACAGAAACTGTCGATTTTGGAAAAGTTAGGCGCACCGGCCGAGGATCTGGAATCGATCGCAGCCGACAAGGTCGTGGCATTGGCCGCTTCCTGGGCCGATCGACTTAGCGACATGATCGGCGACACCACCGATTTCTTGCTCGATGAAGCCGAAGCGGGCAAACGAATCCTGTTCGAGGGTGCCCAAGGCGCTCTGCTGGATATCGATCACGGCACTTTCCCCTTTGTCACCAGCAGCAACAGCAGCGGTGTCGGCGTTTGTGCCGGTGCTGGCGTACCGTCCAAGTGGATCCACCAAACCCTGGGCGTTTGCAAGGCCTACAGCACACGCGTCGGTGGCGGGCCGTTCCCCACCGAACTGGAAGATGCGACCGGCGAAAAGATCCGCAAACTGGGCAACGAATTCGGCACCACCACCGGCCGTCCGCGCCGCTGTGGTTGGTTCGATGCGGTAGCGGTTCGTTACACCGCACGTCTTAGCGGCGTGACGCGATTGGCCCTGATGATGATGGATGTGTTGGCACACTTCGAAGAACTGCAAGTCTGTGTTGCCTACGAACTGGACGGCAAACGAATCGAACGATTGCCGGCACACGCTGACCAACTGCGTCGCTGCAAGCCGATCCTGGAAACGATTCCCGGCTGGAACCAGCCCGTCGACGACGTTCGTAAGATGGAAGACTTCCCACAGGGGGCTCTGGATTACGTTGCCCGCATCGAAGAACTTGTCGGGATTCCCGTGGGCGTGCTGAGTGTTGGCCCAGACCGGGCTCAGACGATTTTCACGGAATCAGCCGACGTGCTGAAGCTTAGCCCGATCGCGTAACGATGCCGATTTCCGATTCTGCCAAGCCAACCGCTGACGACGACAAGCTGGACGATATCCCGCTTGATCAGCGACCGGCACACATCGCGATCATCATGGACGGCAACGGTCGCTGGGCCACTGCGCAGGGGTTGCCGCGGATCGAAGGGCATCGGCGCGGCGTTGCAACGGTGCGAATGATCAGCGAAACGTGCACCGAACTGGGGATCCAGGCGGTGACGTTGTATTGCTTATCGAGTGAAAACTGGAAACGGCCGCAAGCCGAACTGGATTTCCTGATGCACTTGTTAGAGCAATACTTGATCGAAGAACGCCGCACGATCATGGACCAGGGGCTGCGATTGAAGGTGATCGGACGCCGCGATCGATTGCCCGCGACCGTGATCGCCGAAATGGATCGCACGCTGGAAATGTCAGCGTCCAATCCCGGCACCCAATTGGTACTTGCGATCGACTATGGGGGCCGCGACGAAATCACGATGGTGGCCCGAGAACTGGCCGACGAAGTGGCCGCGGGAAAGTTGACCTCGGCTGAAATCAACGAAGACACCTTCGCCAGTCGCTTGTACACCAAGGGGCTGCCCGAGATTGACCTGATGATCCGCACCGGCGGCGATATGCGAGTCAGCAATTTTTTGCTGTGGCAGATCAGCTATGCCGAACTGTGGGTCACCGAGACGTGTTGGCCAGAGTTTTCGCGAGCCGACTTTTTGGACTCGATCCGACAGTTCAAAACGCGTCAGCGCCGTTTCGGCGGACTGAATGTCAACGAGTAGACGCGGGCGACAGGTGGATTCGGTTTGCCGCGCTGTGTCGGTGGTCGGGGGCGCTGTGTTATCCGGCTTTGCGGACGGCGGTTCACCATCGCAGTGCGGGACCCGATCCGATCCACCGGCCACCTGCGGCCGAGTCGCCGAAGTTGTTGAACGCTTGCGAAAGCTGAATATAGGGAGAATGAAAGTTGTTAATTGATCGGCTGCGCACATCGGCGGTTCTGATTTTGGTCGTCGCGGCTTTGCTGCATGCCGACGCGCACTGGTCGATGCCGGGGTGCGAAGGATTGTGGTTGTTGCCGCTGCTGTTCTTCTTTGCGCTCGGCACCACTGCGGATCTATGCGGTTTGCTGGCCGCCAGTGGTCATGATGTCGCCCGCCGTGACACCATGATCGCCACGGGATTGGTGACCGGAGCCGCCGCCATTCCATTGGCCTGGCCGATTTTCGGGGCCACCTATCCAGCCGACTGCCCCGTCGGTCGTTTGGGCTGGATCGTGATCGCCGGTGTGGGAGCGACGTTCCTGATTTTGATTGCCGAGATGAACCGGTATGCGGCAGGAAAAAAAGGCACGATTGAGCGCACCAGCGCGGCCATTTTTATGTCTCTGTATGTCGGATTGCCGATGGCTCTGCTGGTGTCCCTTCGCATGATGGGCAGCGGGAACTGGGGTTTGGCGGCGCTATTGACGATGATCGCGACGACCAAAAGTGCGGATGCGGGCGCTTATTTCAGTGGCAAAGCGTTTGGGAAACACAAGTTGGTGCCTCGGCTTAGCCCCGGCAAGACGCGGCAGGGGGCCGTTGGCGGCATTGTGACCGCTACGATCGTTGCCTTTGCCTGTCTGCAGTGGCTTTTTCCGCTGATCGCTGATGGAGCCTCCGGGCCGGTTTCCGCGCCCTCGATCCCGGGATTGGACACGTCGATCGGAGGTGCATTATTGCTGGGGCCGCTGTTGGCGATCGCAGGAATGATCGGCGATTTAGCAGAATCGCTGATCAAACGGGCCGCGGGAGCCAAGGACAGCGGCAGCCTGCTGCCCGGTCTGGGCGGGGTTTGGGACGTGACGGATTCGCTGATCGCAGCGGTGATGCCGGCCTTTTTGTGCTTCGCCGCCGGAGTGGGCAGTTAGCTAGGCTTGGTGCAATCGATGAATCGGCGACGGAGTCCACCTGCGACTGCGTCCAGCGGCAAACGCACCCACAGTCGCTCTTTTGCGACGAAACCGTATACAATCCAAACTTACGTCTGAACAAAGCAGCCCCCAGGCGACCTGAATGACCGAAACGACGCTTTCGATCACTGACCCTAAAGAAATCTTGGCTCTATTCGGGCCTCGCGACCAACACCTTCGCAAACTGCGACGGCTGTTTGACGTTGCCATCACGCAGCGGAACGGCGAGGTCAAAATCTCGGGTGAAGACACAGGTGTCCAGCGAGCCATGCGAACGCTGGAGAAACTTCGGCACCTTTCCCGCAAACAGGGGGAATTGAGCGCCGGTGACGTCAACAAGGCGGCCATGGAAGAGGGCGCGATCATCGAGGGCACCGCCCCCACAGGGCCGGCCGGCGAAGAAATCCAAATCCAGCATGCCGGGCGTAAAATCAAACCACGGACTCGCGGCCAGGCCGAGTACGTCGACGCGATCCGCGCCCACGATCTGACCTTTGCGACCGGCCCGGCCGGTTGCGGCAAAACCTATTTGGCAGTCGCCACCGCGGTCGAATCCCTGCGATCCGGTGCGATTCGCAAGATTGTGCTGGTCCGTCCGGCGGTCGAAGCCGGCGAGAGCCTGGGTTTTTTGCCGGGCGATTTGCGAGCCAAACTGAATCCCTATCTGCGACCGCTGATGGATGCGTTGGGCGAAATGGTCGACTACGACCAAGCCCGTAACTTGATGGAACAAGACGTCATCGAAGTGATCCCCCTGGCTTACATGCGTGGGCGAACGCTTAGCGATGCATTCATCATTTTGGACGAAGCACAGAACACCACGGTCGCCCAGATGAAGATGTTCCTAACGCGGATGGGCGAGCGCAGCAAAATGGTGGTCAGCGGCGACGCGACCCAACTGGACCTGCCACGCGGCGTCACCAGCGGCCTACGAGACGCGATTACCCGGCTTTCCCGCATCGACGCGATCGGGATCGTCAAGCTTCAGGCTAGCGATATTGTCCGACACAAATTGGTCCAACGCATCGTCGAAGCCTACGATGACGGCGACTCGCGCGACGGAGATTCCCACGATCGGTCCTAATTCGGATCGAATCGACTGCCATGAGCGGTGCAAGTAAAAATCGAACTCGACAAGAACGTGTTGAATCACTGGGGAAACAGAAACCCCGGTGGATCCAATGGTGGCAGGACAGCAACAAGGCCGACGTGCTTTCGCGAGTCGGCATTGCCGTCATCGCCGGCATGTTCTTGTTGGTGCTGTGCGAAACCTGGCGTCCGCCGTTCGCCTATCGGCTCAATGCGATCCCGGCGCGGGACCTGATCAGCCGGGTGACGTTCGAGGTTC
Source organism: Rubripirellula lacrimiformis (assembly GCF_007741535.1). NCBI lineage: Bacteria > Pseudomonadati > Planctomycetota > Planctomycetia > Pirellulales > Pirellulaceae > Rubripirellula > Rubripirellula lacrimiformis. Next base: position 6,104,879 of record NZ_CP036525.1, on the reverse strand, counting down.
CCAACGAATCGGAAACCAAGACGCTACAGGACCGCAAGCGCCGCGAACAATTGGCGTACTATCGCAACCGGCCTCAACCGCTGGATCAACTTCGCGCGGCGCTGAAGGACCAATTGTTTCTGATCCTCAGTGCGTCTTCCTATGGCCAGCTGACCGAAGAGGAACGCAGCGCGTTCACCCAGTTTTACGAGGGTGACGAAACCGAACCCGACGATACGCCGGCCAACCGTTTTTCGATGTTGAAATCGGTGCTGGTGGACGACCCCGAATTGAAGACGTTGGACGACGCGATCCTAATCGCGATGCGAGACAACTATCAGTACGGTTTGATCATGGCGTTGCAGCACGGCCCCGAACTGGGCAGCCAAGAACGCATCAAGGTGTATCCGGTTGGTCGACCGGACGAAGTCGAATTTGTGGAGATTGCCGACGCTCGGATCGCCCAGGCGGGACCGACGTTAGCCAAGCGATTGCGCGAACAATTTCGCACCAAGTTCCCTGCCGACGATGGCCAAAAAGTGGCTGCGATGATCAGCGACTGGATCGTGGCGCGGCTGCCCAAGTACGAAACGCTGCAGTACGACGATGCGCTTAGCGAACAAGCTCGTCAGAAAGCCGCCGCCAGTGTTGAACCGGTGATGACGACGTTCCGGCATGGCGAGTCCAAGTTGGCCGAAGCGGGCAAGGCGTTGGGAGTCAGCGAGATCCGCTTGTTGGGGCGCGAATGGGTTGAACTGATCGGCAAAATGCGGTGGACTGACAAGGCTGCCCGAATGGCCGCATACGGCGGCATGATCGCCGCGCTGTACCTGCTGTGTTCGTCGTACATCTTTTTCGTTGACGACCGACAATTGTTGTTGGACCGTTTCCGTCTGACTCGCATGTTGGCCGTGATGGTGATCACGATCGCGTTGGGCTACTGGGTATCGGGAGACCGTTGGCGTGGCGAATTGGTGCCGTTGGTGATGGCATCGATTTTGACCGCAGTGGTCTACGGCCGCGAATTGGCGTTGCTGTTGATGGCAGCGGCATGCGTCAGCGTGACGCTGTTCTTGGGGGCTGACCTGGCCGAATTGGTGACCGTCGCAGCGGCCTGTACCAGTTGCATCTTGCTGCTAGGACGCATCCGCACACGGACTCACCTGTTGTACGTTGGTGCGGTGTCGGCTGTGATCACAGTCATGACGGTCGTGGGCGTTGGCATTGTGACCGGGCAAACGTTGTCGGCTGGATCACCGGGCGTAGGAATCGAATCGTTTTATCGTGGCCCACAGTTTGACATGGTTGTGTGGGGATTGCTGAAAGAAGCTTTCTGGTCCGGGTTCTGCATCCTGGTTTCGGCCAGTGCGATGACGCCCCTGTTGCCGCTGGTGGAAAAGGGCTTCGGTGTCCAAACCGACCTCAGCCTGTTGGAACTGGGCGACGCCAGCCACCCGCTGCTGCGGCGTTTAGCCCAGCGAGCCCCCGGTACCTACAACCACTCGATCAATGTCGCATCGATCGCCGAGGCCGCTGCCGATTCGATTGGTGCCAACGGTTTGCTGGTACGCGTGGGAGCCTATTTCCATGACATCGGCAAAATGTTCAAACCGGAATACTTCATCGAGAATCAATCGGCGGGCGTCAATCAACATGATTCGTTGCAGCCGGCGATGAGTACACTGGTGATCATCGCACACGTCAAAGACGGTGCCGACTTGGCTCGCAGCCACCATCTACCAGAACCGATCATCGACTTCATTTTGCAACACCACGGGACGACGTTGGTAGAGTATTTTTATCGCGAGGCGGCTAGACGCAGCGAAGAAGATCCCAACGGCGAAACGGTGAACGATAAAGATTTTCGATATCCCGGCCCCAAGCCGCAAACGCTAGAGGCTGCTGTGATGATGTTGGCCGACACGGTCGAAAGCGCCAGCCGAACACTGGTCGATCCAACTCCATCGCGAATCCAGAACCTGGTCGATGCCATTTCGAACAAAAAGATGAGCGACGGACAGTTCGACGAGTGCGGACTGACTTTCAAGCAACTGGACCGCATCCGACGATCTCTCGTTAAATCCCTTACCGCGATCTATCACGCACGTGTCAAATACCCTGGACAACAATCGGCCTAACGACCGTCACGAAAATGACAGTCAGAGAAGTGTCGATCGCCCATCAGCCATCGACGCTGATGCGGAGCCTCCGTCATCCCAGCCACCATCGGCAGCGGATGTATCGACGATCCAAGTCGAAGTCGCCATCGATTCGCAGCTGACATCGGACGTCGATGTGGCAGCGATCACGCGAGCGGTCCAGGCCGCAGCGGCCCACCGTGGCTACAGCCAAGGCGAATTGGGCGTGCGAGTGACGGATGACCCGACGATCCATCAGATCAACGCCAAACACCTGAACCATCACTACGCCACCGATGTGATTAGTTTCGGTTACTCGGACACCCGCCCGGTGATCGAGGGCGAAATGGTGGTCAGCATCGACACGGCCCAATCGCGAGCCGACGAGATCGGTTGGTCCGCCGAACACGAACTGCTGCTGTATGTCGTCCATGGCACGTTGCACATTGCCGGCATGGACGATCACGACGAAGCGGATCGATCCGAGATGCGTGCAGCTGAAAAGATCGTGATGACTCAGTTGGGGATCGCGGAAATCCATCGCTTCAGTGTCGAGGCTCAGTCGTGAGCGATTCGGTATTGTTTTCCGGCACATGGGGTTGGTGGACGGTTTCTCTGCTGGGTTTCGGGCTCAGCAGCGTCGGTGGACTCGGCGGTGAACTGCTGGATCGCTTTGCCGGTCGGTCGCTGGAAATCTATTGCCGGCTGAAGAGAAATCGCGAACGCTTTGGGGCGGTCCTGGATCACCAGGATGCCGTCATCGATGCCAGTGCCTACCTGCGGATGATCGGTACGGTTCTGTTCTTGATCAGCGGTACCGGCGCCGTGTTTTCGACCAGCACCGGTATCAACGTCGATCGCCTGCTGATCTGGGGTGTGTGCGCCGGCGGATTGATGATGATGATCCATGTTTGGATCCCCACCTCGGTGACCCGGTTCGCATCGACTCCTGTGCTGTACCACACCTGGCCGTTTTGGCGTGG